>NZ_FQWZ01000013.1 GCF_900129825.1 Hydrocarboniphaga daqingensis
ATCGTATTGAAGTCACCGTTGTAACTATCGGTGATCGCCGGCGGGATGTCGCCCTTGGAGATGCGATCAACATAGTTGGCCGCGACATTGAGCGGGCCGATGACGGCATCCAGCGTGTCATTGACACCCTGAACGATCTTGCGGAAGTCACCCTCATGCTTGGATGCATCAGCACGGGTTGCCAGTCGACCTTCAACGGCAGCCTTGGCCAGCATGTCCGCATCGGCGACCAGTGCATTGACCACGTCGACACAGGTGTTCAGGTTGCTCTTGATCGTATTGAAGTCACCCTTGTAGCTATCGGTGATCTTCGGCGGGATGTCACCCTTGGAGATGCGGTCGACATAGTGAGCAGCGACATTCAGCGGGTTGATCACCGCATCGAGCGACTCATTGATGTTCTGGATCATCGTGCGGAATCCGCCCTGATGCAGCTCGGCGCGGGCGCGGGTTTCGAGCTTGCCTTCACCAATGGCATCAAGCGTCGTCCCGATATCCGTCAGTACGCCATCGTTACTGGCAAGCACCTGATTGATGCCCTCGACCAGGGTCCGGACCACGCCCTTCTTGTCGCCTTCATAGACCCGCTGGGTCATATCACCCTGGCGGGCCTTGGCGACGACGGAATCGACTTCCTGCACCGCCGCCATCAGCGCAATGTTGTCGCGCATCTGCTCGGTAATGTCCTGTGCGAACTTGACGACGCGCGCAGGCTTGCCGTTGACATCAAGGATCGCGTTGTAGCTGGCCTGTAGCCAGACCTCATGACCATCCTTGGCAATGCGTCGGTACTGCTTGGCGACATACTCGCCGCGACCGAGCGTCTGCCACATCTCCCGATAGTCGGCGCTGGCAGCTTCGACAGGATCGACGAACATGCGGTGATGCTTGCCTTTGATCTCGTCGAGCGAGTAGCCCATCACCTTCAGAAAGTTGTCGTTGGCCGTCAGCACATGGCCATCCATCGAGAACTCGATAACCGCCTGCGACCGGCTGATGGCCTCCAACTGGCCGTGATAGTCGGCGTTGAGGGCGTCCTGAACCAACTGCTTGGTAATGTCCTTCCACTCGACGACGGTGCCCAAGTGACCGCCGGACTGCTTGATGGGGTTCAGAACCAGCGAGAATGAGCGATTGCCGATGTTTAGGCGTGTCGTATGCTGGCGATCGAGCTCGGCCAGCAAGCGACGCTGATGTGCTGGATTCTTGTGGAACAGATCGATGTTCTGCCCGATAAGCCGATCGGCGTTGAATGCCGGAATATCCTTCCGGATCTCGTCCTCGGCCGCCTTGAGCATCTTCAGAATCGATCGATTCACGTAGACGATGTTCAGGTCGGCATCGGCCACCATGACGTTGGTCTCGACCACATCCAGGCCCTGGCGAATCCGCGCGGCCTCGGACATGAAGCGGGATGACTCCTCGTTGCGTTCTTTCAGCGCGCCTCGCATGCCGTCGAGCGCCGCCAGCAGTTCGGCCGCTTCACCGACGACCGTCGCATCGACCGGAGCGTCGTAGTCACCAGCGGCCAGGCGCTTGGCGGCGGCTTGAGCGGACTGCATGCCGCTGCTCAGTTCGCTCCCGATGGCGGCCACCAAGTACAGCGCCAGCAAGGTCGCAGCGATAGCGGCCGGCGTACTCACCAGTATCGATAGCGCAAGAATGGTGATCAGCAACAGACTGAGGATGCTGATCTTGGCCGATAAGGGCGCTCGTCCAAGGACAGCGTGCGCGGGTTTGAACAGTACGTTCATTGGCAGGATCTCTCTTTACTGAAAATCGTTCTTGGGAAAATGGTGGAGCTGAGCACGGGGTGACGATCCCCAGGTCCAGCCCTCAGGTAACGTGACGCAATGGCATTCCTCTATGCCGCCTCATGCAGGCTGCGATTGATCTCGGAGGCTTTCGTAATCAGGCTGGGAACGTCGATGATCAGGGCAACCTCACCGCTGCCGAGAATCGTCGACCCCCCGATGCCGCGTAGCTTTTCGAAAACGCGGCCGAGTGGCTTGATGACGGTTTGCGACTCGCCCAACAGCGAGTCGACGACCAAGCCGGCGCGATGACCGCCGTAGGCCACGACAACCAGATTGGCGCGGGTACGATGGCTGGCACCGATACCGAACATCTCGCGTAGTCGGATGAACGGCAGCGCTTCGCCGCGCAGATAAATAAAGTCGCGGTCGTTGGAGTACTGATACTCCTCGCGACCCAGGTCGATGCACTCGATCACCAGGTCCAGCGGTACCACATACTTGGCAGCGCCGACGCCGATGACGAATCCATCAATGATCGCAAGCGTCAGCGGCAGACGGATGCGCACCGTCATACCGATTCCCTGCTGCGACTGCACTTCGATCGTTCCTCGGAGTGCGGCGATGTTGCGTCGCACGACATCCATGCCGACACCGCGGCCGGAAATGTTGGTCACCTTGTCGGCCGTCGAGAATCCCGGCTCGAATATCAGATTCCACACATCCTTATCGGCCATATTGCTGGCACGGTCGATCAAGCCGCGTGCGATCGCCTTTTCAATGATCTTGTCGCGATTGAGTCCGCCACCGTCATCGCTGACTTCGATCACCACACTGCCGGACTCATGATGCGAGCTGAGCCTCAAGTGGCCGCGAGCAGGCTTGCCCGCCGCTTGGCGACGCTCCGGCGACTCGATACCGTGATCAATCGCGTTACGCACCAGGTGCATCAGCGGGTCCGAGATTTTTTCAACCAGCGTTTTATCCAGCTCGGTTTCGGCACCCTCGATGACCAACTCGATGTCCTTGCCCAGTTCCTTGCCAACGTCGCGAACGACGCGCTGGAACCGATGGAACACCGTGCCGATCTGCACCATGCGCATCGACAGCGCGGCATCGCGAACGCGTTCGACCAAGCGGGTCAGCAGCTCGAGTCGCTCGACCAGTGCCGTATTTCCGCTCTGCACCGCATCGGAACCTGCGCCCGACGCGGCAATGACCAATTCACCGACCAGATTGATCAAGGAATCGAGCTTGGGTGACTCGACGCGGATCACGCTTTCTTCGACGCGCTTGTTTGGTGTCGCGCCGCTGCTGGTGGATGTCGCCACCGCTGCGGCGGGCGCTGAAGCGCTTGCGACGTGGGCTGTCGCCATGACGTCGACGCGGGCGTCGTCCGCCGCTTTCGATTCCGCAGTCGTGGCGCCCATGACCATGACGTCAACGCCGAGCCGCTGCCAGATGTCGTTGATCAGTTCAGCCGGCTCTGCGAGCGCCGCCAAGCGCTTTTGCAGACGCGCGGCGGCATCACCATCCAAGCAAAGAACGGCGATGTCGGATTCGTCACGGACGAAGTCAAACGTACCTTCGATTGCCTCCTGAGTGGCTGCGGACTCCAGCACGGCTTCGAATCCGACGTAGCAGATGCCGGGTTGCAGCGCGTGCAGCGGCGGTACGCCATGCACGACCGCTTCGCAGCCGAGAAGCCGTCCCATATCGGCCAAATACTTCAGCATCGGAATCGGATCGTTTCCGAAGCTGAGCATGTCGTTGTTGAACCGAGCCGATATCAAGTACCGACGCAGTCCTTGATTCGCGGCGTCGCCGTTGCTGACGCTAGCCTCCGCTTCAGGCACAGGGCGGGCTGCTGCCGCCTTGCCGGCGCCGCAGAAGGCTTCGATCTGGTGTATCAGCTCGCGCTCGGCGGCCGACTGAGCCGGTGACTGGCGCGTGGCGGATTCCGCCAGGTTGACCAGCAGATCGATCTGATCTTTCGACGCCAGCAAAACCTCGACGAGCCGACCGCTGATCTGGCATTTGTTGTTGCGCAGCAAGTCGAGCAAATGCTCGACGTGGTGCGTGAACGTGACGATCTCGTCGAGGGCGAACATGCCGGCTGAGCCCTTGATCGTGTGCGCAGCACGGAAGATCGAGTTGATCAGTTCCTTGTCGGACGCATTCTGTTCGAGCGTCAGCAAGCCGTCCTCCATCTGCTGGAGCAGTTCACGGCTCTCGATCAGATAGGTGCGGAACGCCTCTTCGATGTTCAGGTTCATCGCGGATGATCCACCGGTATGTGCCGCCCCAAACCCAACAGTTCGAGGTGATGGCGCACCGCAGAAGAGGCCTGCTTGAAATGCAGGCTCTTGCCATCGGTCGCAGCCTGCTTAACGGCCGCGATCAGGATTTGTAGACCCGCCGTATCGCAGGCGGTCACTTCAGACAGATCAACGGTCAGAGAAGGCCCGGAATCGAGCGCTCCGGCCAGAGCCGCGATCAGTGCACCCGATTCCCTGATGCTCAAATCACCCTGGATCTTGAAGACGCCATCGGCATCGACGCTCAGTTCATCGTTTTTTTGCACGGCTTGGCTCGGTTTGAACGGGCCTGCGCCGTGCAATCCGTATTCCCGGCCGTTGTCAGGGGCAACCCATCCGGTTCTGGCGGAAATCTGCCGCCTGATTCGCCATAAACCGAGCGCGATGTCCGATTGCCGACATCACGATGACGATGTTTTGTAGAGGTTTTTCCAGGCCATACCAATACGTATAGCCACGGATGAGGTACGTCGAGAGCAGGAGGCCGCATCACCAGCCCGATCCATCGTTAACGCCGATATAAAAAAATCGGGGCGCCCGAAGGCGCCCCGATTTGACCGCTGGCGAGTCTGACGAAGGAGACTGCGAAACCGATCAGAACTCCGCCCATTGCTCAGCCGTGGCACCGGTCGCAACGGCAGCCGGCGCAGCAGCGGCAGCCGCTGCAGCGGCCGCACGCGGCGCTGCTGCCACGCTCTTCGCCGTCGGCACTGCACGCGGCTTCGAGGGCAGCTTGGTCACCGTGGTCGACGGCACCGGTGCGGGCACCGCATCGACCGCGCGGTCGACCACCGCGAGCCGGAACTTGGCCACCGCCTGCGCGAGTCCATCAGCCTGGGTTTCGAGCATCTGCGCCGAAGCCGAGGCTTCCTCGACCAGCGACGCGTTCTGCTGGGTCACTTCGTCCATCTGGGTCACGGTCTTATTGACCTGCTCGATCCCGAGACTCTGTTCCTGCGAAGCCGCCGATATCTCGCCCATGATGTCAGTCACCCGTTTGACGCTGCTGACGATCTCTTCCATCGTCCGTCCGGCCTGTTCGACAAGTCGGCTGCCATTGCCGACCTTTTCGACCGAATCGCCGATCAAGGTCTTGATCTCCTTGGCGGCCGCGGCTGAGCGCTGCGCAAGGCTGCGAACTTCAGCGGCCACCACCGCAAATCCACGACCCTGTTCGCCTGCCCGCGCCGCTTCCACCGCGGCATTCAGCGCCAGGATGTTGGTCTGGAACGCGATGCCATCAATGACACTGATGATGTCGACGATCTTCTTCGACGATGCCTGAATCTCGCTCATCGTGCCGACGACCTCACCGACCACCATCCCGCCTTTGCGGGCGACATCCGACGCACCCAGTGCAAGCTGGTTGGCCTGCTTGGCGTTCTCGGCATTGAGGCGAACGGTTGACGTCAGCTCTTCCATCGAAGATGCGGTCTCCTCGAGGCTGGCCGCCTGCTGCTCCGTACGGCTCGAAAGGTCCGCGTTACCGGAGGCAATCTCGCGCGAGGCAAGATTGATCGAGGCCGTTGCCTGCTGGATCGAGCTGACGATCTGCGACAGTTGGACCACGGTACGGTTGGTGTCCTGCACCATTTTGTCGAAGTCGCCGCGATAGTTGCTGCGGATCGTTTCCGTCAAGTCGCCTTGCGCCAGTGCCGACAGCACGCGCCCGGTCTCGTTGATCGGTGCGATCACGGCGTCCAGCGTCTCGTTGACACCCTGCACGATCTTGCGGAAATCCCCCTGGTGTTTGCTGGTATCGGCCCGCGTGGCCAGCTTGCCTTCCACGGCAGCGGTGGACAGCATGTCGGCATCGGACACCAGCATGTTCACGGCCGAGATACAGGTATTGAGGTTGTTCTTGATCGTATTGAAATCGCCGTTGTAGCTGTCGGTGATTGCTGGCGGGATGTCGCCCTTGGAGATCCGGTCAACATAGTTGGCCGCCACATTGAGCGGTCCGATGACGGCATCCAGCGTGTCGTTGACGCCTTGGACGATCTTGCGGAAGTCGCCTTCATGCTTGCTGGCATCGGCTCGGGTTGCCAGGCGGCCTTCGACGGCCGCCTTGGCCAGCACGTCGGCGTCGGCCACCATCTTGTTGACGGCATCGATCGCCCGATTCAAGTTGTTCTTGATCGTGTTGAAGTCACCGTTGTAGCTGTCGGTGATCGCCGGCGGGATGTCGCCCTTGGAGATCCGGTCGACGTAGTTCGCTGCAACATTCAGCGGGCCGATGACGGCATCCAGCGTGTCATTGACACCCTGAAC
>NZ_FQWZ01000001.1 GCF_900129825.1 Hydrocarboniphaga daqingensis
CTACAACCTGCAGGCCTTGTCCGAGACGCTGGTCGAAACCAAGAAGGCCGCGCCGAACGAAAACGCGATCACGCTGCTGGTCTCGCCCAATGTCTCCTATGAGGACGTGGTCAAGGTCATGGAAGCGGCGCGGCTGACGCCGGCCGAGGCGCGCAACCTCGGCCTGCCGCGTGAGCTGTATCCGCTGATCTCCATCGGCGACGCTGCGGTGGCCGCGCCATGAGCTCGCGTCGCCGCGAACGTCGCACCGAAAAGGCCGTGCGCCGCAAGAAGGGCGCGGTGGCGATCAACATCGTCTCGCTGATCGACATCTTCGCCATCCTGGTGTTCTACCTGCTGGTCAACGCGCTGGTGGTCGAGGTGATCCCCTCGCCGCGCTCGATCAAGCTGCCCGAGTCGGTGATCAAGGAGCAGCCGCGTCCGACCGTGACGATCATCGTCACCGCCGAGGACATCCTGGTCGACAACCGCTCGGTGATGTCCACGGCCCAGGCGCTGAAGGCTGACGTCAAGCTGCTGCCCGCTCTGAAGTCAGCGCTGCTGCTGGCGCCGCTGATGCAGGTCGAGGGCGACACGCAGAACCGGCTGACGCGGGGCGAGGTCAACATCGTCGCTGACAAGTCGATCCCGTACAGCTTGCTCAAGAAGGTCATGGCCACCTGCTCGGATACCCGATTCGCGCGCATCTCGCTGGCCGTCGTCGAAAAGAAGGGAGGGGGCGAATGACCGCCGCCGCTGTCGATACCCGCGCCATCATCGGCGTCGATGCCTGGGGACTCGCCGAGGAAGCGGATCGGCGGTTTCGGCGCGTGGCACGCCTGACATCGGCCCCAATTCTTGCAGCTGCCCTGCTGTTGCCGTGGATCCAGCTGCAGCTCGACGCAGAACCCGCTATCACGCCGATACCGCAACGGATCGCGCTGCTACCTGATCCGCCGCCGCAGCGCGCCAAGCCGATCGAGCCGGAAACCAAGCCGCTGCCCGACCCCGTCGACAAGCCCACGACCAAGGCCGACGCGCCGCGCGCGCCCAAACCGCAGCCGACGACGACCCCGCGCGACACGCCCGCCGCGCCCAGCGCACGACAAGCCGCCGAACAGGCTGGCCTGGCCACGATGCGCGACCAGTTGCAGTCACTGCGCAGTGCGCCATCGCTGCTTATGGGCGCCGATGCACCGCTGCGCGCCGAATCGACGGTTGGCGATACCGCACGCAGCACGCTGGGCACGCCGACCGCCGCGCCCCACAGCGGCGGCATCGGCAGTAGCGCCCATCACGGCATAGCCGGCGCTACCAGCGGCGCCGATCTGGGCGCGCGCCGCACCACCGCCGTGCAGGATCGCATCGGCAGCGGTCGTGGCGCCGTCGCGGCTCAAGGCAATGGCCAGCGCGGTGCTGCTGCCGCAGGGCGATCGCTGCAGGAGCTGCAACTGGCGTTCGATCGCAGCCAGGCGGCGTTTGCGTCGATCTTCAATCGCAGCGCCCGCGAGACGCCGGGCATGGGCAGCGGCCGCATCGTACTGAGCCTGACGATTGCACCGGATGGCTCGGTGATGCAGTGCCAGATCGTATCGAGCAGCTTCGCCAACCCCGATCTCGAACAAAAGATTCTGCAGCGCGTGAAGCTGATGAACTTTGGTGCACGCGATGTTCCGGTCTACACCTACCCTCAGTATCCGCTGATGTTTCTACAGTCCTGAACACCCATGACGAACACGACACGCAACCCGCAATTGACGACCGACCTGATGATCTCGGTGTTGCTACTGATCAGCGCCGTCGCCTCGGCGCTCTATGGCTACACCGCGCTGTTGCCGACTGCGTTGGCTCACGGCGATGCACCTTCAGTGCGCGCCATGGATCACCAAGCGATGCACTAAATGTGACGCCATCGCGTCACGCGGATGACATCGCACCCAAAGTAGGGATCGCGAGAGACGCCGCGTCATGCGATATGCCTGATTTATGGCGTATTCGTCACGATGCGCTTCGTTTCTGGTTCGAATGCGGTTGGCACACCGGTTGCTTTATGTAGGCACGCGACTACAAGTCGCTTGAAGGATCCGAGCAACGAGGCTCGCTCCTACGGATATCGACGTCCACGTCCTGGCTGCGGCCGGCACGTGGATTTTTTTTGGCCTGAATAAAGCCGATGTCCGTCGCTGCAAAGCTCGTTGCGACCGGGTTTCTAAGGGCAATCCGGTCGGATGCAACGCATCAATTCAAAAGCGCAGCACTCATCACGAACCAAGGAGTTAAGGATGAAAGGGTCAAAAGGGAGCGGAACACGCTGGATCAAGGGCTTGGCTTTTGCGGCACTGAGCATGGTGTCGAGCCACTCATGGGCTGGCCTCTATGATGACGGCAAAGTGTTTCTGACCGGCGGTGTGTTTACGGTTGATGGTGCAGGCGGCGGTGGCGCGGTGCCGTGGGCAACGATCACCGGCTATGAGACCCGTGACGGCATCAACGGCGGCGTGGGCTTCACTTATGTTCAGCTGCCGAACTACTCGCTGAACTTTCTCGGCGGTTCGATCGGCTTCTTCGACCGCTTCGAGTTGTCGTACGTCAACACCAAGCTGTCGACCAATCTCGGCAACGTCGACACCGTCGCGCTGGTCGCCTCGGTGCTGAATGTCGACAACAACCTGGGTCTGGATCCAAACGGCAGCAATCTGCACATGGAGACCTATGGCGCCAAGCTGCGTTTGTTCGGCGATGCGGTCTACACCTCGGATAGCTACCTGCCGCAAACCGCGATCGGCGCGTTCTACAAGGTCAATTCGACCAAGGAGTTCGTCAAGACACTCAGTGCCGCCGAAGACAAGGACTGGGAAGCCTACATGGCCTTCACCAAGGTGTTCTTCCGCTACAGCACGTTGGTCAACCTGACGGTGCGCTATACCTCGGCCAACCAGATCGGCCTGACCGGCTTTGGCTCTTGCGATAACGGTCACCGCAATTGCAACAACGACAAGGAGTTCCGCGTCGAGTTCTCGACCGCCTATCTGTTGCAGAAAAACTTTGCGATCGGCGGCGAATACCAGCAGCACGGCAACCAGCAGAAGAACAAGCCCGTTGACACCGGTGATCTGCTGGCGGGCGACGGCAACGGCGGCTTGCTCAACCCGATCGTCGGCGGCCTCGTCGGTGGCGTGATCGGTGCTACGAATCTGCGCGACTCACTGGTGCAGAACGAGTCGGATTGGTACGACGTGTTCGCGGCTTATGCGCCGAGCAAGAACTACTCGATCACGATTGCCTACCTGTTCCTCGGCGACATCGCCGTGGCCCGCGAGCAAAACGGTCTGTACCTGTCACTGCACGCCACGTTCTGATCCGCGTCTGCGGCTTGTTCAATACATCATCGAGATGGAGTACACATGAAAGCTTTTACACGTAACTTGATGCTGGGTGCGGCGCTGTCGATGTCAGCGCTGGTGGCCACACCCTCGTTCGCAGCCGAGGAAAAGACCCAGCCGATTCTGGGCATCACCTCGTCGGCGCTCGAAGAGTTCGGCGGCCGCGAAGGCGTCCGCGCCTGGGTCGAGAGCCTGTTCTACTACATTATGCTCGACAACCGCATCGCACCGATCTTCCGCGAGTTCGGCAACGTCGAGCGTCAGACCTTCCTCAACACGCAGCTGGAAATCATGGTGCTGGGCGGCCCGAACGAGTATCAGGGCGCCAGCATGAGCGCAGCGCATGCGGATCTCGGCATCACGATGGCGCAGTTCAACGCGGTCGTCGAAGCGGCCTACAACGCCTGCGAACGCAACGTGATCAAGTATCACACCTGCAATCAGCTGATCAACGCGTTGGCACCGTTCACGGCCGACATCGTGACCCGCTGAAAATAGCGAACGCGCGCGGTTCGCGGCGCCGGCCAATGCCGGCCTGCGAGCCGCGCGCTTTCTGCTTCGTCTCGACGGCGTACAGCACTCAATGCGGATCCCGCCAAGCCAACACCAGACCCGGCGATGTCCAAGACGTGCCGTCGTCAGCGATCAACGGCGCGAGCCGCCGTACCGATGACGCATCACCCAATTCGATTCACACCACGATTCCATACCGAGCCATGACCCGAGCCATGACCGACCACAACACGTCCTCCCCGAATTCCTCCGCCGACCACGGCGACCTGTCGCAGCCCAACATCAGCAAGCGTCTGCTGTTGCGCGCAAGCCTGGGTTTGTCGCTGCTGGGCTTCGGCCTCGGCCGCGCGCAAGCACAGGCCGGCGGCGGCATCGAGCAGTTTTACAAGTACAACATCAAGCCCGAAACCTGGCTGGCCGAAGTATTCGCAGGCCAGGTCCCTGCGCCACAAGTAGCACCCGGCGGCGGCTACGGCCTGCTGCAAGCGCTGCCGCAGCGTGTCCGCTACTGGCGCGCCAATGGTCGCACTGCATGGGTGTTCGATGAGATCGGCAAGGTCGGCTATGCACCGACCACCTGTGGCTTCGTCGTCAAGGGCGGCGCCATCGAGCAGGCCAAGGTGCTGATCTACCGCGAATCGCGCGCCGACCAAGTCGGCACGCCGTCGTTCTTGAACCAGCTGGTCGGCGCGCGCTCCACCGGCAGCGGCATCGACAAGCGCGTCGACAATATTTCGGGTGCCACTTACTCGGTCAAGATGATGGAGCGCATGGCCGCCGCGGCGCTGCAGCTCGACAAGACCGTGCCCGCCTGATCGTCATGGCGATACAACCGTCGATCAAACCGACGCCAAAAAAGACCCCCGCGCCACCGCCACTGGCGCGCGCGGCCAGCGCGCTGCGCGAGTGGCGCCTGCGCACTCTGCCCGGCCCGCATCCGCATCCGGTCGCCAAACCGCGTCCTAACTTGAGCATGACGCTGCGGACCTGGCACAAGCGCCTGGGTCTGTTCGCGTTCGTGTTCATGGGCTGGCTGGGCTTCAGCGGTTTTCTGATCAACCAGAGCGCCAGCTGGGGCTATGACGTCGCGCGCGTGCGCCTGTCGTGGGTCATGGCCTTGTACGGCTTGCATCCCGAGCCGCCGCAGTCGGGTTTGAACGCCAACGGACACTGGCTGGCCGAAACGGTCGATGCTTCGCTACTGGACGGCAAACCGCTAGCAACGCGGATCAAGCGCCAGATCGGCATGGCAGCAGCCGGCAGCAGCGCGCAGCCCTTGCTGTTCGTCGCCGAGCCGGAGCGCTTGCTGGTGCTGTCGCCCGATGGCCAATTGGTCGACGAAAT
Organism: Hydrocarboniphaga daqingensis; assembly: GCF_900129825.1. Classification (GTDB taxonomy): domain Bacteria; phylum Pseudomonadota; class Gammaproteobacteria; order Nevskiales; family Nevskiaceae; genus Hydrocarboniphaga; species Hydrocarboniphaga daqingensis. The sequence goes on from NZ_FQWZ01000001.1 coordinate 5,220, forward strand.
GAGCGGCTCGATGCTGCCAGTCCCCGCGATACGCCGCATCGGGTCCATTGCCGGCACGCCGGCCAAGGTCGTGATTCAAGACCTGGATGCCTATGCCACGACTGACGGCCTGCAATGGGACAAGCTGCCGATCAATGCCGACGTTGCATGGTCCGAACCGCAGCCTCTGCCAGACGACCAGAAAACCAAGGCGCTGCCGTTCTCGCGTCCGTCCGTGTCGGTCGAGCACGTGCTGGTCGACGCCCATAGCGGCCGGCTGTTTGGTGCATTCGGTGCGTGGATCATCAACTTCGTCGGCATCGCGGCGATGCTGCTGTCGATCAGCGGTATCTGGATCGTCGTGCGGACCAACCGCCAACGTCGCCAGCCCCGCCGCTGATGCGCTCGCTGTTCACGCCCCGCACGCTGCTGCGCCATTCGTTCATGGCGATGGGCACCGACGTGCAGATGACGCTGGCGCCGCGGCGACGGCATCAGATTCGTCAGGCGCGCGCTGCGCTGGCCGAAGTGCAGCAGTTGGTCCTCGAGTTCGGGCATGACGGCTGGGCTTGGGGCAGCGGTGAGCTGGGGCAATTCAACCGTCGCCTCGCGACCGGTTCAGCGGCACCGGTACCGTCAGCGCTGCGGCCGATCTTCGATCGTGCTTGGCAGCTGCATCGGGCGACGCGCGGCTTGTATGAGCCGCGCATCGCATCGCTGGTACACCTGTGGGGCTTCGACGACCAAGCACGGCGCCGTTCCCAGCCGCCTGGAGCCGATGAGATCGCGTTGCGGCTGCAAGCGCTCCAAAGCGCGCCCGACTACCGCGCCGATGCGGCCGAATACGGGCCCGCACCCGGCGTCGGCTGGGACCTTGGCGGCATCGCCAAGGGCTATATCGTCGATCAAGCCTTGGCACTGCTGGCGCAGCGCGGCTTTGGCGACGCCACGGTCGACGCGGGCGGCAATGTCGCCGCACGCGGTCGTCGACATGATCGCGCCTGGCTGATCGGCATCCGCGCGCCGCTGGACGGAACCGAAGGCGATGATGAACCCACGCGCTTGATTGCCGCATTGTCGGTACGCGACGAAGCGGTCAACACGCATGGCGACGACCAGCGCTACTTCGTTCATCAAGGGCAGCGCTACGCACATCTACTGAATCCCGAAACCGGTGAGCCGGCACAAGGGCTGCGCAGTCTGACGGTGGTTCACAACGACGGCATGCTCGCCGAAGCGGGCGGCGCGGCACTGTATGTAGCAGGTGCTCGTGACTGGCCGGTGCTGGCCGCGTCGCTGGGCATCGATCAAGTGCTGGCGGTCGAAAGCAGTGGACGGATTGTCGCCACGCCCAAGCTGCTGGAGCGTCTGCGCCTGCAGCCCGGCGTCACGATCGATGCACTCGACATCACGAGCCTGACATCCGGTATCGGCAGCCGAGTGGCAATGCCGCAGCGCGCCGAAGCAGTGCAGACGCACCAGTCGTGAGCGTCTGTTGCAACGCGATCGGCACCAACGATTGCGTTTACCGTCGGTGACACCTCGATAAAGCATCACTTCGCACGCTGCAGGTGCATGCGGCCGCATGCGAATCACCGTCAACGCGAAAATGGCACAGCCGTTGCGTTCTCATCGGTGCGGTAACGATGTACTCATCTGTCCTAATACGGCAGCGCCAACGACGGCAACGAGTGCAGCGACAACGAATCGGGCAAAGGCGTCCATCCACTGACTCACGTCATTGGGGGACGCCTTTTTTATTGTCCGCGCAGCGCTGGAAGCGCGCGCGCCACACACCACAAGGAGCTTGGCAACAGACGATGCGTCGCCTCATCGCCGTCCGTTCACAACAAGCTGCATCAGCCGACCGGCGCCGTAAGGCCGCTGAGGGCTGCCGCTTTTCCATCCCGATCGCTCTCCCCTCTCCTGGGTCGGGTTGGACTTTTCATTCGCCGCTGACGTCGAGCGGCACCACGCTATCGGAGACACCCCGATGAACCCGAATGCCTCGAAGGCCACTTCGATCGATCTGCTCAGCTTGAAGACGCCGCAGATGCGCGCGTTTCATCTGACGTGGATGGCGTTCTTCGTCTGCTTCTTTGCCTGGTTCGCCGTGGCACCGCTGATGCCGGTCATCAAGGGTGAATTCGGATTGACCAAGGACCAGATCGCCAACATCAACATCGCCGCGGTGGGCATCACGATTCTGGTACGGCTGCTGATCGGCCCGCTGAGCGACAAGTTCGGTCCGCGCGCAAGCTACACCGGCCTGCTGCTGGTTGGCTCGATCCCGGTATTCGGCATCGCGTTCGCTCAGAGCTACGAGGCCTTTCTGGTATTCAGACTGGCGATCGGCGCCATCGGCGCCAGCTTCGTGATCACCCAGTACCACACCTCGGTGATGTTTGCGCCCAACGTCGTCGGCACTGCCAACGCCGCTGCAGCCGGTTGGGGCAATGCGGGCGGTGGCGTCACCCAAAGCCTGATGCCGCTGGTAATGCTCGCCGTGATCAGCTTCGGCGTGGATAAGGCCTTTGGCTGGCGCGTATCAATGCTGGTGCCTGGCGCGATGATGGTGATCGTCGGCCTGCTGTATTGGCGCTACACGCAGGACTGCCCGCAGGGCAACTACGCCGAACTGCGCGCGGCCGGCATCACGCTGGAAACCGGTGGCAAGGGCGGCGGCTGGACGTCGTTCAAAGGCGCGATGGCCAACTACCGCGTGTGGATGCTGTTCGTCACCTACGGGCTGTGCTTCGGCATTGAACTGTTCGTGCACAACGTCGCCGCCAGCTACTACGTCGATACGTTCAAGATGGATCTGCAACACGCCGGTCTTGCGGCCGGCAGCTTCGGCCTGCTGGCATTGTTCGCGCGCGCCCTTGGCGGCATTGCGTCGGACAAGATCGCGCGTGCCAAGGGTCTCGATGGTCGCACGCTGCTGCTGTTCGTGCTGATGCTGGGCGAAGGCATCGGCCTGATCTGGTTTTCATCGGTGCAGGTCGCCAGCATCGCCATCCTGGCGATGATCGTCTTCGGGCTGTTCACGCACATGGCCTGCGGCGCGACCTATGCGCTGGTGCCCTTCATCGACCGCAAATCGCTCGGTGGCGTCGCCGGCATCATCGGCGCCGGCGGCAATGTCGGCGCCGTCGCAGCCGGCTTTCTGCTCAAGGCGCTGGCTGACGTGCAGCTGACGTTCTTCTATCTGGGCGTCGCCGTGCTGTTCGGCGCCGGCTGCGCGATCGTCGTGCGCTTCAGCGCCGACCACAAACAGCGCGAAGCCGAGCTGTACGACCAGGCCGTTGCGTCACGCGCGGCCACGGCCGCTGCTGCCGCCACTGCCGCGCAGCCACGCACGAGTGAAGCGCTGGCCGGCTGATCCCCTCATCCCCTTTCACGGATATCCCATGAAGCTTGTCGTCATTGGTAACGGCATGGTGGGCCACAGCCTGCTCGAAAAGCTGTGCGAACAGTCGGCCGCCGACTTTGACATAACCGTGCTGTGCGAAGAGCCGCGTCCGGCCTATGACCGCGTCCATCTGTCTTCGTACTTCAGCGGCAGCACCGCCGAGGACTTGTCGCTGGTCAAGCCGGGCTTCTTCGACCAAGACCGGTTACGCCTCAAACTGAACACGCGCGGCGTATCGATCGATCGCCAAGCGCGCGTCGTCGTCACATCCGACGGCACGCGCATCGGCTACGACAAGCTGGTGCTCGCCACCGGGTCGTACCCGTTCGTACCACCCGTACCTGGACGCGACCGGCCGGGCTGCCTGGTGTACCGCACGATCGAAGATCTGGAAGCGATGACGGACTGGGGCCGCAAGTCGCGCATCGGTACCGTGATCGGCGGCGGGCTGCTTGGCTTGGAATGCGCCAAGGCGCTGACCGACATGGGCTTGCAGACGCACGTCGTCGAGTTTGCGCCGCGGCTGATGGCGGTCCAGATCGATGACGGCGGTGGGCGCGTGCTGCGCGCCAAGATCGAAGCGCTCGGCGTCAGCGTACACACGCAGAAGAACACGCTGGAAATCACCGACGGCAGCGGCATGGGGGTCGGCGGACGTCATGCGATGAAGTTCGCCGACGGCAGCCAGCTCGAAACCGACATGATCGTATTCTCGGCCGGCATCCGTCCGCGCGATGAGCTGGCGCGCAACGCCGGCCTTGCGATCGGCGAGCGCGGCGGCATCGTCATCGACAACCACTGCCGCACGTCCGACCCCGACATCTATGCGATCGGCGAATGCGCGCTGTGGAACGGCCGCATCTACGGCCTGGTTGCACCAGGCTACGAGATGGCACGCGTCGTCGCACAGCACTTGAGCGGTGGCAGCATCGAGTTCAACGGCGCCGACATGAGCACCAAGCTCAAGCTGATGGGCGTGGATGTCGCCAGCATCGGCGATGCCCACGCGGCCACGCCCGGTGCGCGCGCCTACGTGTTCACCGACGAGCGCAAGCAGTTGTACAAAAAGCTGGTCACCTCGCCCGACGGCCAGCATCTGCTCGGCGCCGTGCTGATCGGCGACGCCGGCGAATACGGCACTTTGCTGCAGATGATGCTGAACGACATCCGGCTGCCGGATGCGCCGGAGTTTCTGATCCTGCCGTCGTCGGATGGCAAGGCGCGCGCCGGCATCGGCGTCGATGCGCTGCCCGGCACCGCGCAGATCTGCTCGTGCAACGACGTTTCCAAAGACACGATCTGCTCGGCCGTCGAAGCCGGCTCACGCACGGTGGCCGAGCTGAAGGCCTGCACCAAGGCCGGCAGCAGTTGCGGCGGCTGCGTGCCGCTGATGACGCAGATCCTGAAAGCCGAGCTCAAGCGCCAGGGCGTCGCCGTCAACAATCACCTGTGCGAGCACTTCGCCTACTCGCGCCAGGAGCTGTATCACCTGGTGCGGGTGCAGCAGATCAAGACGTTCGACGACCTGCTGCAGCGCCACGGCAGGGGCTTGGGCTGCGACATCTGCAAGCCGACCGTGGGCTCGATCTTGGCGTCATGCTGGAACCAGTTCGTGCTCAGTAAGCGCAATGCGCCGCTACAGGATTCCAACGACTACTTTCTCGGCAACATCCAGAAGGACGGCAGCTACTCGATCGTGCCGCGGATCGCCGGCGGTGAGATCACGCCGGACGGCTTGATCGTGCTCGGCCAAGTCGCCAAGAAGTATGGCTTGTACACCAAGATCACCGGTGGCCAGCGCATCGACATGTTCGGCGCGCAAGTTCACCAGCTGCCGCAGATCTGGCGCGAGCTGACCGATGCCGGCTTCGAGACCGGTCACGCTTACGGCAAGTCGATCCGTACCGTCAAAAGCTGCGTCGGCTCGACCTGGTGCCGCTACGGCATGCTCGACTCGGTCAGCATGGCGATCCAGCTCGAACATCGCTACAAGGGGCTGCGTGCGCCGCACAAGCTCAAATCTGGTGTATCAGGCTGCACGCGCGAATGCGCCGAAGCCCAGTCCAAGGACTTCGGCGTGATCGCGACCGAAAAAGGCTGGAATCTGTATGTCTGCGGTAACGGCGGCATGAAGCCTCGCCACGCCGAACTGCTGGCCAGCGATCTGGACGATGCGACGCTGGTCCGGATGATCGATCGCTTCCTGATGTTCTATATCCGCACCGCCGACCGCCTGCAACGCACCAGCGTCTGGCGTGACAACCTCGAAGGCGGCTTGGACTATTTGAAGGATGTGATCGTGCACGACCGCCTCGGCATCGGCGCGGAACTCGAAGCCGAAATGGCGGCCATCGTCGACGTCTACGAAGACGAGTGGAAGAAGGCGATCGACGATCCCGAAGTGGCCAAGCGCTTCCGTACCTTCGTCAACAGCGATGCCGGCGACAACAACGTCGTGTTCGTTGAAGAACGCGGACAGATCCGCCCGGCAACGGCGGACGAGAAGCGCAGCCGCTTCAAGGGCATTGCGGTCGTTGCGGCCTGAATCGCCGCAGCCATGATGCCAACCATAAATCAGGAGACTCTTACGATGGACGGAGCCGGCGCGGTCAGCCCTGCTGCGCAATGGGTCAGCGTCTGCCGAATCGAGGACATCTGGCCCGACACCGGTGTCTGCGCGCTGGTCGACGGTCGCCAGATTGCCGTGTTCCGGGTGCGGGATCGTGACGGGCACGATCGCTATCACGCGATCGACAACCACGATCCGCAGTCGCAGGCCAACGTGCTGTCGCGCGGCTTGATCGGCTCGATCGGCGCGCGCACCGTCGTCGCCTCGCCGATCTACAAGCAGCATTACGATCTGACCACCGGCGAATGCCTCGAAGATGCCGCGCACTCGGTGCGCGCTTACGCCGTGCGTGTCGACGACGACCACGTCTGGATCGCGGTTTGACGCGGATGAGCTTGCGACGCAAGCCGCGCCTGGTCGTTGTCGGCAACGGCATGGCCGGCATGCGCACGGTCGAAGAGCTGCTCAAGCTCGACGCCGACGGACACGACATCACGGTGTTCGGCAGCGAAGCGCACGGCAACTACAACCGCATCCTGCTGTCGCCAGTGCTGGCCGGCGACAAGCAATTTGCGGACATCATGCTCAACACCCGCGAGTGGTACGAATCGCAACGGATTCGCTTGCACGCCGGCGATCCGGTGGTGCGCATCGATCGGCAGCGGCGCGTCGTCATCGCCCATTCGGGGCTCGAAGCGCCCTACGACCGTTTGCTGCTGGCCACCGGATCCAAGCCGTTCGTGATCCCGGTGCCCGGACATCAGCTGCCCGGTGTGATCGCGTTTCGCGATATTGCCGATGTCGAGGCGATGCTCAGTGCATCGCGCACGCACCGCCGCGCGGCGGTGATCGGCGGCGGACTGCTCGGCCTGGAAGCGGCCAACGGCCTGATGCGACAAGGCATGGACGTCACCGTGATCCACGTGATGGACAGCCTGATGGAGCGCCAACTCGACAAGCCGGCGGCCGCTCTGTTGCAGGCGGCGCTGGAGCGTCGAGGCCTGCAGTTCCGGCTGTCGGCGCAAACCGCCGAGATTGTCGGCAGCGATCGGGTCACGGCGATCCGCTTCAAGGACGGCAGCGAACTGACGACGGACCTCGTGGTGATGGCCGTCGGGATTCGCCCGAACATCGAGCTGGCCAAGACGGCCGGCCTGCTGTGCGACCGTGCGATCGTCGTCGATGACACGCTGCAAACGCATACCGACCCGCGCATCTACGCCGTCGGCGAATGCGTGCAGCATCGCGGCGCGGTCTATGGGCTGGTCGCGCCACTGTGGGAGCAAGCGCGCGTCTGCGCAGCACATTTGGCGGCACTGGGCGTCAAGCGCTACGGCGGCTCGGTGACCTCGACCAAGCTCAAGGTCACCGGCATCGATCTGTACTCGGCCGGCGACTTCATCGGCGGCGCCGACACCGAAGATCTGGTGCTGCGCGACCCGCGCCGCGGCGTCTACAAGCGACTGGTGATCCGCAAATCCGACGGCGTCGACCGCATCGTCGGTGCCGTGCTGTACGGCGATGTCGCCGACGGGCCTTGGTACTTCGAGCTGATGCAGAAGTGCACTGACGTCGCGACGCTGCGGAACAAGCTGCTGTTCGGCCGCGCGTTCTGCGACGGCGCCGGACAGGCCGCCTGAGGGTACGATGCCGACGTTCCCGGCCCGCGCCGAAGTCAAATCGACGTGCCCTTACTGCGGTACCGGCTGCGGCGTCAGCGTGCGCGTCGACGGCGATCGCACGACCGTGGTCGGCGACGATGCGCATCCGACCAATGCTGGGCGCCTATGCGTCAAGGGCTCGGCGCTCGGCGAGACCGTGGTCCCCGACGGCCGCCTGCTGTATCCGCAGATCCGTGATGCCAACGGCTTGTTGCAGCGGCATCATTGGGACGAGACGCTCGACCACGTCGCCACAAGGCTGACGCAGTTGATCGAGCAGCACGGCCGCGAGTCGGTCGCGTGGTACGTGTCGGGGCAGCTGCTGACCGAGGACTACTACGTCGCCAACAAGCTGGTCAAAGGCTTTGTCGGCACCGCCAACATCGATACCAACTCGCGACTGTGCATGTCATCGGCCGTAGCCGGTCACAAGCGCGCGTTCGGTGAAGACATCGTGCCGGTCGCCTACGACGACCTGGAGCGTGCCGACCTGATCGTGCTGGTCGGCAGCAACACGGCCTGGTGTCATCCGATCCTGTTTCAGCGCATCGTCCGCGAGAAGGAACGCCGGCCCGATATGAAGCTGGTCGTGATCGACCCGCGTCGCACGGCGACCACTGAGATGGCCGACCTGCACCTGCCGCTGCGCGCCGGCAGCGACGTGGCGCTGTTCAATGGTCTGCTCAGCTACTTGAACCAGCACGGCGTCATCGATGCCGCGTTTGTCGAGCACCGAACGCATGGATCGCGCGAAGCCCTGGCCGCCGCCGATGCCAGCGGTGCACAACTGGCCGACGTCGCCGCGACCTGCGGCGTCGACGCCAGCTTGATCGCCGAGTTCTATCGGCTGTTTGCGATCCACGAGCGCGTCGTCAGCTGCTTTTCGATGGGCGTTAACCAGTCGTCGTCGGGCACCGACAAAGTCAATGCGATCATCAACTGCCACCTGCTGACCGGCCGCATCGGCAAGCCCGGCGCCGGTCCGTTTTCGCTGACCGGCCAACCCAATGCCATGGGTGGTCGCGAGGTCGGCGGACTGTCGAACATGCTCGCAGCCCACATGGAGCTGGACAGTCCCAGTGACCGCGACGCGGTGCAGACGTTCTGGCGCAGTCCGATGATCGCCGACCAGCCCGGCCTGAAGGCCGTGGACCTGTTCGACGCGATCGACCAGGGCCGCATCAAGGCCGTCTGGATCATCGCGACCAACCCGGTCGTCAGCCTGCCGGACGCCGACAAGGTCAAGCGCGCGCTGTCGCGCTGCGAGTTGGTGATCGTCTCCGATGTGATCGAGAAAACCGACACCACCGCGTTTGCGCATGTGCTGCTGCCGGCCCTTGGCTGGGGTGAGAAGGACGGCACCGTCACCAACTCCGAGCGTTGCATCTCGCGTCAGCGACCGTTCGTGGAGCCGCTGGGCGAGGCACGCGCCGACTGGTGGATGCTGTCGCAAGTCGCTCAGCGCTGGGGCTATGCCGAGCAGTTCGCGTATCGCAATGCGGCCGAGATTTTCGACGAGCACGCGCGGCTGTCGGGCTGGCGCAACGATGGCCGTCGCTACTTCGACATCAGCGGCCTGGCCGGCATGGACGCCGAGCGCTACGACGCGCTGCAACCGCTGCGCTGGCCGCAGCCGGCGCACGGCGATGCCGCCGCACAGCAGCAGGCGTTCGCCGACGGGCGCTACTTTCACGACGATGGCCGCGCGCGCTTCATCACCACGGCGCCGCGCCCGCCGGTGAATGCGCTCAGCGACGAGTACCCGCTGGCGCTGAACACGGGCCGGGTCCGCGACCATTGGCACACGATGACGCGCACTGGTCTTGCGCCGACGCTGGCCGCACACATCGCCGAGCCCTTCGTCGACCTGCACGCTCACGACGCGCTGACCTGCGGCGTCGCCGACGGCAGCCTGGCGCGCGTGACCACGCGCTGGGGCCGCTTGGTTGCGCGCGTTCGCATCAGCGGTGAGATGCCGCGCGGCACGCTGTTCGTGCCGATCCACTGGAGCGCGCAGTACGCGTCCGATGCGCGCGTCGGCGCCTTGGTCAACCCGTTCGTCGATCCCGTGTCCGGCGAGCCGGAGTTCAAGCACACGCCAGCCCGGGTCGAGCCATTCATCGTGACCTGGCATGGCTTTGCGCTGGCACGGTCCGCGCGGCCGATGGAAACCAGCACCTGGTGGACGCGGATCACCGGCGCGCAGTTCGTCCGCTACGAACTGGCCGGCCGCGATACCGACACCGACTGGCCGTCACTGGCACGTGCCGCACTCGGCGCCGCCGCCGATGCCGACTGGCTCGAATACGAGGACCGCAGCGCGGGTACCTATCGCGGCGCGTTGATCGTCGACGACCGCATCGAAGCCTGCCTGTTCATTTCCAAACGCGCCGACCTGCCATCCCGCGCCTGGCTGTCGGGGCTGTTCGCCAAGGACCGCCTCAGCGAGCCCGACCGGATCGGCTTGTTGGTCGGTGAACCGCTGGAGCCAACCGACGACCAGGGTCCGACCGTCTGCAGCTGCTACGGCATCGGCCGAAACCGCATCGTCGACGGTATTCGCCGTCAGGGGCTGCACACGGTGCAGGCACTCGGCGAGACGCTGCGCTGCGGCACCAACTGCGGCTCCTGCGTGCCCGAGCTCAAAGTGCTGCTGGCGCAGAACCGCGGGCTCGCCAGCGACCCAGTCCTGCCGTCGATCTAGGCCGGTGCTGCGGACGACGGCCTCGTGGCGACCGTCGTCGCAGCGCAGCGCAAGCGCCCGGTACCCAGCCCCGATCCACCGCGACAGCCGGCCTCCGCCATCGACCGAAGGCTACAATCGGCCATGCAATCGACACACCCGCTCACGATCACCGACGACCGCCGTCGCCGCGCGCTGCCGGCCGGCGGCATCCTGGCGGGCGGCGAAGGTCGGCGCTTTGGTGGTGTCGACAAGGGCTGGCTGCGCTACGACGGCAGCGCGTTCGTCGAGCGCGTTGCGGCGGCTCTGGCGCCGCAGGTCGGCTGGCTGGCGATCTCGGCCAACCGCAACCTCGCCGCCTATGCAGCGCTGGGATACCCGGTGCTGACCGATCGGATCGGCGCGGGCCCGCTGGCCGGCTTGCTGCGCTTGCTCGAAGCGGCGCTGGCGGCCGACAGCGGCGAATTCTTGCTGAGCGCACCCTGTGATGCGCTGAATTTGCCGGCCGATCTGGGCCTGAGAATGGTCGAGCTGCAGCGTCAAAGCGGCGCCGACATCGTCGTGCTGGCCGACGACGCTGGCCTGCATCCGGTGGTCAGCCTGACTCGCTGCACGCTCGCCGCCGATCTGGCACGACACCTTCAGGCCGGTGACTACTCGGTGCAACGCTGGCAGCAGCGTCACCGCCGCGTCGTCGCGCAACTCGGCGGCCGCTTGCTGAACATCAACGACGCAAGCGCGCTGGAGGCCGCCGATGCTTGAGCCGCCGCGCGATCCTGCACCGGGCGCGCTGGTCGACCAGCACGGCCGCCGCAAGCGCAAGCTGCGCTTGTCGTTAACCGACCGCTGCAACCTGCGCTGCGCCTACTGCATGCCGGAGCATCCGACCTGGCTGCCGCGCCGCGAGCTGCTGACGATCGAAGAACTGCTGCAGCTCAGCGGGCTGTTCGTGCGCCAACTCGGCATCACGCACATCCGTCTGACCGGCGGCGAGCCGACGCTGCGGCGCGGCTTGCCGGAGCTGGTGCACGGCCTGCAGGCGCTGCGCGCCGACGGCTTGCAGCGCGTGTCGATGACCAGTAATGCCACGCGACTGCGCGAGCTGGCGGCACCGCTGCAGGCGGCCGGCCTCGACGATCTGAACATCAGCATCGACGCCCGCGATCCGGAGCTGTTCCAGCAGCTGACGCGCGGGCCGATCGAACCGGTGCTCGACGGCATCGCGGCAGCGCGCGAAGCCGGGCTGCCGTTCAAGCTCAACGCCGTCGTCATCCGCGACTACAACGACAGCCAGATCGAGACGCTGGCGGCCTGGGCGTTCGAGCAGGACCTGGAACTGCGTTTCATCGAGTTCATGCCGCTGGACAATGCGCAGCAATGGAGTCGCGATCGCGTCGTCACCGAGCAGGAGATCCTGCAACGTCTCGGCAGCCGTTTCGGCATCGTCGAAAAGCAGCCGCGCGTGGGTGCCAGCCCGGCCACCGAATACCGCGTCGGCGGCCGTCATCGGCTCGGCATCATCACCACGGTGTCCGATCCGTTCTGCGGGTCCTGCGATCGGGTGCGGCTGACCGCGATCGGTGAACTGTTTGCCTGCCTGTTCTCGGCGCGCGGCACCACGCTGCGCGACGCACTGCGCAGCGGTGCTGGCGACGCCGAGCTGATGGCGCTGATACGGGGCGGCGTCTGGAACAAGGAAAGCGGCTTCGCCGCGCCACGCGGCTACGTCGAGCGGCCCATCACAATGCATCGTCTGGGCGGATGAATCGGTCGCTTGCGGGCGCCGCCAGCATCCGGCCGTTGTCGAATCGATGGAGAGCATGAATACGATCACGATCCGCTTCTGGGGCATCACGGCGCGGTTGGCCGGTGCTGAGCAGCGCGTACTGCAACTGAGCGCCGGCGCCCGCGTCGCCGATGCGGTCGAGCATCTGCGCCTGGACGCGACACTGTCCGGCGAGCTGCCGCGCTGTGCCTACGCGGTCGGCGACGATATGGTGGGCCTGGATCATCCGCTGGCCGACGGCGACGAGCTGTCGGTACTTCCGCCGGTATCGGGCGGCTAGAGGCGCTGCGATGAACCAATCCGTCACCCTGCCCCACATCCAGCAGCAGCCACTGCAGCTTGACGCGCTGCTCGCCCAGACCGAGCGCCCCGACTGCGGCGCGCTGGCGATCTTTGCCGGCGCGGTGCGCAACCATCATGAAGGCGCGGCCGTCAGCCATTTGATCTACACGGCGCATCCGGCGCTGTGCAACAAGATCATCGCCGCGATCGAGCAAGAGACGCGCGAGCAATTCAATGTGCCGGAGTGCCGCATCGTGCACCGCATCGGCGAGTTGCAGATCGGCGAAGTGGCGATTGTCGTCGTCGTGCGCGCGCCACATCGTGCCGAGGCCTTCGCAGCGCTGCGTTACGCCGTGGATTCGACCAAGCATCGCGCGCCGATCTGGAAGGAAGAGTTCTATCCCGACGGCAGCTCGTCGTTCGTCGCCGGCTGTTGCATCGCCGACGGCTTCGAGCCGCCCGACCATCTGAAGCTGCTGCCCAAGAAAGAGAACACCTGATGCAGGACATCACGCTCAAGCCGAGCACGCTGCGCAGCGCCACCGCCGAAGGCAAGCTGTATTTGCCGGCCGACACGATCGCGTTGGTGCGCGGCGGCAAGGTCAACAAGGGCGACGTCGCCGAATGCGCGCGTATCGCAGCGCTGATGGGCTTGAAGAAGACCTGGGAGCTGTTGCCGCACTGTCATCCGCTGGCCGTACTCGACGCCCGCATCGACATCGACACGCAGGACGATGGGATTCTGGTGCGAGCACTGGTGCGGACGATCGCGTCCACCGGCGTCGAAATGGAAGCGCTGACCGCGGTGTCCGTCGCACTGCTGTGTGCCTACGACATGCTCAAGCCGCACGCACCGGCAGCCGCGATGCGCATCGGCGACGTGCATCTGGCCGAGAAGAAAGGCGGCAAGACGCAGTACCAACGCAAGGCAGGCACGGCGACAGCCGCCGTGGTCGTGCTGTCAGACACGGTCGCGGCTGGACGCAAGGCCGACACGGCTGGCGCCTCGGTGCGTGACCGCCTGGCCGATGCCGGCTTTGCAATCGCCGGCTATGACGTGCTGCCGGACGAGATCGCACCCTTGCGCGATGGCGTGCAGCGGCATATCGACGCCGGCGTGGATTGCATCATCACCGTCGGCGGTACCGGGCTGTCGCCGCGCGACCGGACGATCGAAGCGATCCGCGATCTGATCGACACCGAAGTGCCGGGTTTCATGGAAGCCGCGCGCGCTTTCGGACAGGCGCGCACGCCGTACGCGATGCTGTCGCGCGGCATCGCCGGCATGTCCGGCAACAGCTTCATCGCGACCTTTCCCGGCTCGCGCAAAGGCGCTGAAGAAACGCTGGCCGCGGTACTGCCCGCGCTGATCCACTTGATCGACGTCCATAAGGCGCAGCGCAGCAGCGTGCACGACGGCGGCTATCAGTGAGCGGCGCTGCGCGATGATCGACACCGACCTGGCGCTGCAGAAAATCCTCGACGCGCTGCCGTCGCCCGATTCCACTGAACTCGATCTGGACGCCGCGCTTGGCCACGTGCTGGCCGGACCGGCGATCGCGGCGCTCGACCTGCCGCCGTTCGACCAATCCGCCGTCGACGGCTATGCCGTGCGTCACGCCGACATCGCCGATGCCCCGCTAGCGCTGCCGGTGGTGCAGACGATCGCAGCGGCCGCGCGCGACGCCGCGCCGGTGTTGGCCCCCGGTACCGCGGCGCGGATCTTCACCGGTGGCTGGCTGCCGCTGCATGCCGACACCTCGGTACGCCAGGAACTGACCGAGCGTGACGGCGACCGGGTGCGGGTGCTGCAGGCGCTGCCGGCGGGCACCGACGTCCGTCGTCAAGGCGAGGAATTGCGGCTCGGCGACACGATCGGTCGCGCCGGCCAACGGATCACGCCGGGACTGCTCGGCGCCATCGCGATGGGCGGCGTTTCCCGCGTGCGCGTTCATCGCAGGCCGCGGATCGCCATTCTGATTACCGGCGACGAGGTCGCGCCGCCCGGCGCGCCGCTGCGGCCCGGGCAGATTGCCGACGCGAACGGCCCATTGTTGCGAGCGCATCTGCAGCATTGGGGTTATCACGCGGTGACGCTGCACTACGTCGGCGATCGCTACGAACAGGTTTGCGACGCGCTGGCCCAGGCCTTCGCCAGCGCCGACCTGGTGCTGACCACCGGCGGTGTATCGGTCGGCGATCACGACCACGTGCCTGCCGCTGCGCAGGCCGGCGGCGCGCAGACCGTGTTCTGGAAAGTCGCGCAGAAACCCGGCATGCCGCTGTACGTGGCGCGCCAGGGCCGCGCGCTGCTGTTTGGGCTGCCGGGCAATCCCGCGTCGGTGCTGGTCAACCTGCTGGTCTATGTCAGGCCGGCGCTGGCACGGTTCGAAGGGCTAGCCGATATGCCGGCTTGGCGTCATGGCCGCCTGAGCCATGACGTTCGCGCTGAAGTCAGCAAGACGCTATGGCTGCGGATGCGGGAGACGACCGATGACCAAGGGCAGTCGCTGCTGCTGCCGCTGGAGCGTCAGGCCTCGCACATGCTGAGCAATCTGGCCGATGCCACCGTGCTGGTCCGGGTGCCGGCCTCCGCCAGCGGGCGCTGCACCGCCGGAACGATGGTGCGCTGGATCACACTGTAAGCGGTGTCTTACAGCCTCTATCCAATTGCGCCGACGCCCTGAAAAATCGCGTGCAACAGTCGTGGACGGCGGCGGATTGTTTCAGTAGAGTCAGGCGCTTAACGGTGACTTCGAAGTTGGCGCGTGATGCGTCCGCTGCTACGCGATGGTCGCACGCGACAGGGTGCCGGGTGATTCTGCTGGCAGCTTGTCTTTCAGGGAGAACAATGTGGGGCATCGCGTGCTGCTGTCGTCGAGCATGAAGCGTCTGCTGTTGATGATCTGCCTGTGCCAAACGGCACCGCTGGTCGCTGCGGACAGCTCCGCACTGGGTGATCTGCGCTTCGGCGCCGCCTATGTCCGCGCCCGCAGCCTGTCGCCCGACCTGCAGGTGGCCAGCGCGGCGGTGTCAGTCGCGCGCAGCGCCGAGCAGACCGCTCGTTCGGCGGAGTTCCCACAAATCGGCATCCGGGGCGAGTACGACTGGGCGCACCAGAAGGTCGAAGGCGATTACTTCGGTGTTGTCGATATCGACCGGTCGGACACGTTCAATCGCTACGCCTACGGGCTGGGCCTGACCCAGGCGCTGTATCGGCCGGATCTGTTCCGCACGGTGGACCTGGCCAAGATCAACGTCAGTGCCGCCGAACTGTCGATGGATTCGGCCGAAGCCAAAATCGCACTGCAGTTGGCGCGGGATTACTTCGCCGTGATCGACGCGCTCGAAGTCCTGCGCGGTCAATACGCTCAGCTGTCCGCGACGATCGAGCAGCAGCGTCAGATCGAAGATCGTTTCAGCTCGGGTCTGGTGAAGGAATCCGACGTGGCGCTGGTTCGTGCTGCGCGCGCAAGCGCGGAAGCCGACAAGATCGACGCCGAAGACGCCGTGCAGGCGGCCCGGATGAAGCTGGCGCTGACCGTCGGCGGCGACTTCAAGCGGATCGGCGTGCTGCAACCGCAGACACCGCTGCCGCCGCTGAACCCCGGCGACCTGCCGTCGTGGCTCAAGACCGCACTCGAAAAACAACCTGCTCTGGCAGCAGCCCGCGCTGCGGTCGAGGCCTCGCGTGTCGGCATCGAGTTGTCCAAGAGCCGCCGGTTGCCCAAGGTCAATATCGTCGGCACCCATGCCTGGTTTGACGCCGACGGCGGCATTTCTGGCGCGCGTACCGACCTCGATCAGCGGATCGGTGTCGAAGTCAGCATGCCGCTGTTTACGAGCGGCGCCATCTCGGCCGACGTCAATCGAGCCGAAGCGCAGTTGATGCAGTCGGAAGCCAAGCTCAGCAGTGCCGAATTGCAGGTCAAGACCGAAGTGCAGCGCGCCTGGATGAGTGCGGCGTCATCGCAGCGACAGATCGACGCACGCCGTCGCGCTGTCGAGGCCGCCATTCAATCGGAGAGCAGCACCCGCGTCGGCCTCGAGGTCGGCACCGAAACCACGGCCGACTGGCTGCAGTCGGTCCGTCGCCGATACGAAGCCGAGCGCGATCTGGCACGTGAGCGTCTGGCCTACCTCGGCTCGATCATCCAGCTCAAGGCCGCCGCAGGCGTGCTCAACCGCGAGGACATGGCGCGCACCGAACTGCTGCTCAAGTTCCCGGAGCCGGGCTGGCCGCAGCCGCCGGCGACGGACACCAGCGCGACCGGCAGTCGACCGCTGCGCTGATCGGCCCTCGTTCGCCCTCCACATGACTGCCGAGACGCCGTCGCCGGCCGCTACTCCGGGCCTGCACCCCTACTGCCGTGCCGAGCTGTCGCGGATCAATGCGGTCCCGCAGCTGGGTGCCTGGACGCGTCGCTACGCGCCACTGTTCGATGGTCAGCGCAGCCCCGAGCAGCGACTGGCCGCCGCGTGCGAGCAGTTCGGGCAGACCGAATCCTGGCAGATCGCCGAAGCCGCCATTGACCTGGCGCTGGCGGGGCTTCTGGACCCGGGTATTCGAGAGCCGCTGCCGGCACCGACGCAGATGGAGCGGGACCCCTGGGGTCGCGATCTCGATCCCAAGCGCCATGACCTGATCCCGCCGCCAACGCTGCTGCCCGGCAACCTGGCGCGACCGGGGTTGCCCGGCGCGATCGCCGGCAACTTCAGCGGCCTGCATCGCGGCACCGCCGATGAAGTGCAGCAGCCACTGCCTCCCGGCCCGTTTGCTGCGCTAGGGCGGTTTTTCTCAGCACCATCAGCTGACGCCCGACTTGGTTGGGCCGTGTTGTTGATGGTCTGCGGCGGCTTGTTCGCCATCTGGAGCGTACGCCTGCAATTGGCGGCCACCGTGGCCGGGCTTGCGCCCTGGCCTCGTGCGCTGACGATGTTGCTCATTGCGTCGGCGATCAACAATCTGGTGGTGCAGAGCGCGAGACTGGCAGCCGTCCGTCGCAACACCGGGGAGTGGCCCGATTTCGGACTGATGTTCATGCTGCGACTGGTGCCGAAGCTGTTCACCAGCACCGCAGGGCCCGCCGAACGCACCGACGAGCAGGGCCGCTCGCAGATCCTGATGGCACCGCTGACGGCCCTGCTGCTGCTGAGCTTGTTGGCGCAGCTGGGGTGGTTCATGGCCCGGATGGGACCCGGACTGTTGCCGGCCTACTTCGTCGTTCAAGCAGCCAGTTCGCTGATGCTGTTCCTGTTTCTGGCCAATCCGATGGCCCGTCGCGACGGCTACCACTGGCTCAGCCACCGGCTCGGCGTGCCGGACCTTCGGGATCAGGCCTGGACCTCGTTGATGGGTTTCGACCGCCCGTGGAACGAGCGTCCCCTCCCCTCACGCCGCGTGCGCCAGCTCTATGCCGGCTCGATGATCCTCTACATGGCGGCGATCATCGTGCTGTATCTGATGTTTCCCGCACGACTGCTCGAACGCGCGTTCGGCGGTGCCGGCGTGGTCCTCTTTCTGGTGGTGTTCGTTTTCTCGATCTATCGCCAAAGCCGGCGCGGGCTATATCAGCGTCAATCCCTGGAGCCTTTCAGCGTGAAACTTCCCACTCTGTCGAAAACGACCTGGATCATCATCGGCGTCGTGGCGCTGCTGTTCGTCGTGCCCTACCCCTATCAGCCCAGCGGCGTTGCCGTGGTGCTGCCGCGCGACCGTGCCGAAGTGCGCGCCCTAGTGGCCGGCGACGTCAAGCAGGTCCTCGTGCAGGAGGGCGATCTGGTCGAAGCCGGTCAGGATCTGCTGCTGCTGTCCGATGTGCAGACGCGCGCCGAAGTCGCAGCCGCCGAAGCGACGCTGCGCCGGGCCGAATCCGAGCTGGCGATCGTCAAGACCGGCGGCGCCGCCGGCGAAGTCCAGCTGGCCCGCGAAAAGCTCGAAACCGCGCGCAAGCGTCAGCAGTTCGCCCAGGCCGAAGCAGATCGTCTGGCCAAGGCATTCAGCCGCAAGGCCGTGTCGCCGCAGGAATACGAGGCAGCGCGAGGCGCCGCTGCCGTGCGCACCCAGGAAGTGATCGAAGCCCAGCAGCAGGTCAAGGTCATTGGCAACCCGGCGCGTGACGAGCGGATTGCGGCCCTCGAAGCCGAAGTATTCAAGGCCAAGACCGAGCTCGCCTACCACCAGGAACAGCTGGCAAACACGCGCGTGCGTGCGCCAATCGCCGGCCGCGTTGTATCGGAAAAGCTGCTGTTTTCGCGGGGTGCCTATCTAGCGGTGGGCGCGCAGATCGCCTACATCGAAGATACCAGCCAACTGCAGGCCGAGATCGAGCTGCCAGAAGCCACGATCGGCAGTATTTCCAGCGACGCTCACGCCTGGCTCCGGGTCTGGGCATTTCCGGGCGCGAGCTTCGACGGCAAGGTCATTCACGTGGCCCCCGACGCCGAGGCCGGCGACTACGGCAAGGTCGTGCGCTTGCGCGTGCTGCTGGATGACCCGGGCACCCAGCTCAAGCCCGGTATGACCGGACAGGCCAAAGTCCACAGTCACTGGACGATCGCAGGCATCGCCTTTACGAAGGCGCTCGTGCGTTTCGTGCTGGTCGAAGTCTGGTCCTGGCTGCCGTAATGCAGACCGCGTCGCAAGCCGGTACCGGACGCGGCGACGAGCAGGGGCTGGTCGCCGAAGACTTTCGGATGATCAATCGCAGCGGCTTCGGCGACGGGCTCAATTCCTATACGCACAGCATGGCCTGGTTCCAAGGCCGGCTGTTCGTCGGCACCACGCGCGGCGTGTTGCAGATGAACAAGTGCAACGAGCCGATGCCGAACATGAAGCCGTGGCCGACCGACTGGAAGGCCGACGTCTACGACTACGACCGTCGCGCCGAAATCTGGCGCTACGATCCGGCCGACGGCCTCTGGCAGCGCGTCTATCAGGCGATTTGGGTCAACGACGCCCAAGGCAAGCCAGTGCCGCGCTACATCGGCTTTCGCGGCATGGCGGTATTCCAGGGCGCCAGCGACTCCAAGCCCTGCCTGTACGTGTCGACCTGGGCGCCGGCGCGCGCGCCGGAGCCGCCGGACATCCTGCGCTGCGACGACGGCGAGACGTTTCATTCAGTGCCGCGTCCGCCGTTCGGCCCGCAGGTCCGCTCGTTCCGCACACTGCAGCGCTTTCAGGGCCGAATTCACACGACGCCGACCAGTTCCAGTGCCGTTGTCGATGGTGTGCGCCGCGCGCAGGACTCGGTCGGCAGCGAATCAACGATCTACTGCACCGACGATATCGCCGGCGCCCAGTGGACCAACGCCAACATCGAAGGCTTCGGCGAACGCGCCAACGTCACCGTATTCGAAATGTGCGAGTACCACGGGCGGCTCTACGCCGGCACCGTGAATCCGCGCGGCATGCAGCTGTGGCGTACGGAACAGGCCGACAAGCCGCCCTACACATGGAAAAAGGTGCTCGACAAGGGCGCCTACCGCGGCCCGCACAATGAGGCGGTTGCCAGCCTTTGCGTGTTCAAGGGTGCGCTCTACG
Organism: Hydrocarboniphaga daqingensis; assembly: GCF_900129825.1. Lineage (GTDB taxonomy): Bacteria > Pseudomonadota > Gammaproteobacteria > Nevskiales > Nevskiaceae > Hydrocarboniphaga > Hydrocarboniphaga daqingensis. Next base: position 25,135 of record NZ_FQWZ01000001.1, read on the forward strand.
TCGGCACCGGCATTGCCAACGGCGGCTTCCACCGCCAGTTCCGGATCGGCCCCGCCGCGTCCGAGATGATCCGCGTCTGGCCGGACGACACCTGGGAGCTGCTCGCCGGCCTGCCGCGCGACACCCCGCAAGGCCTGAAGGTGCCGCTGTCGGGCTACGGCGCTGGCTTCGACAACCTGTTCAACGGCTACATCTGGCGCATGGCCGAGCACGCCGGCTGGCTGTATATCGGCACGTTCTCGTGGGCCAACGCACTGCCCTACGTGCCGATGAACACCTGGCCCGAAGACGTGCTGGTGCTGGTGCGTCGCTGGGGCTTGGACCGGCTCAATCGCGACATGGGCGGCTTCGACCTGTGGCGCACGCCAGACGGCGTTCGCTGGGAATGCGTGACGCGCTCGGGCTTCAATAATCAGTACAACTGGGGCGTGCGCAATTTTGCGTCGACGCCCCATGGTCTGTTCCTCGGCACGGCCAACCCTTATGGCCCCGAGGTCTGCATACAGCGCAATGGCAAGTGGCAGTACGTGAAAAACCCACGTGGCGGCTGCGAGGTGTTTCTCGGCCACAAGCGCGAGGCTGACCAATGAGCCGGGTACTGATCATGCTCGGCGTGCCGCATACCGGCATCGAGGATCAGGCGCTGCGGCTGGCGCAGGCCGCCGGTGGTGTCTACTTGGGCGACCTGCAGTTGTCGATGGTCGACAAGGTCGGCCATCTGCCCGAGTTGTACGCATTGGCGCAGACGCCCCAGCACGAACCGCTGTATCAGGCACTGCGTCAGCATCTGCCGTCGGCGGCAGGCAACCCCGCTGCCTATCTGGCGGCGCATGCTGACTGGAGCATCGCCGAACTGCAGCGCGTACTGCTGGCGGCGATCGACGCTCCGCTGGTGACGATCACCGACAGCAGCGCGGGCTTTCGCATCCATCAAGTCGAGCGCTGGTTCGCAAGGCTGCCCGACGCCGACTACCTGCACGTGACGACTTCGGTCGCCCGGTTCATCGACGCGGCACAACTGCATTACCGGGGCAAGCTGTATGTGCCGCCGGATTATCGCGATCACAACCTGTTCAACAGCGCGCCGGTGATGAAGCCGGAGCTGGCGTGGTACCAGGTGAATGCCACGCTCGCGCGAGCGATGTCGGATGCCTGGCAGCTGCGCAGCGCTCGCGTCGACCTCGACACGCTGGCGTCCATGACGGTGGCGGAGGTGCTGGACCGAATCGGAGTTGGCGGCGCGCCACAGTGGCCGCATGCCGAACCCCGTGCCACCGCGATGGCCCCGACGCTCAATCAGCTGGCGCTGTCACTCGGCTACCGCGCGACCACCTGAACGACGGCGGCGCGCGGTGTCCGTTCCGTTTGGCGCCGGCTGCATGACCGCATTGCGGACGAGCCCACTGCAACCCAGATGACCGGACTCGCCGCGACGCGGCAGCGAGTCCGGCAACTGCTCAGAAGCGCGCTTCGAGACCCAGATACAGCGCGCCGAGGCTCAGCTCGTTCTCGTCGCTGTCTTCCAACGCGTAGCTCTGCAAGCCCACCACCCCCGCCAGCGACGGCGTGAAGCGATAGCCGACGGTGGCATCGAGCGTGGCGCCGGCGGTCTCTTCGACGTCGAGGAACGACAGCTCGACCGACCACAGCAGCTTGCCCTTGCCTTGGTCGGCGATACCACCGGTCAGACCATAGCCGTTGCCGTCTTCACCTTCGCCTTCAACCTCGATTTCGAGCTGCACGAACTCGGCGACGCCGTAGAGGCGCACGCCTCCGACATTGGCGCCATAGCCGGCACCGAGGCGCAGCGCGCTGATGTCGGTATCGATGTCGAAGTCCGTGCCCTCGACGTCCAACTCGTCGGCAGATGCCGACGTGTACTCGCCGCGCAGGAACACGTGCTCGCTGACATCGAACGCGCCGCGAAAATCGAACACCGTGGTGTCGGCGTCGGCGTCGAAGCCGCTCGTTTCATCCAGCTCGAAACTGCCGGTACCGATGGCGCCGCGCACGGTACCGCCGGCATGGGCAGGAGCGGCGAGGCACAGCATGGCGAGCGACGCGGCGGCCGCGACGGCAAACGAAGATTTCATTGGTTTCATCCCTGTGATGTTGATTTGTCGTTGTCATCGTCGGCGCCTCGACGCCGACTCGCTATGTTGGTCGGCACCGCATCGGATTGAAAGAGGCCGCGTCCGCGCAAGCGGGCGATACTGCACGCCCACGGCTCAGCAATCGCACCATGTCCACGATGCTCAAACGGCTTGCCGCGCTGCTGATCGGTGCCACGGTCACCTCGCTGGCCAAGGCTGCGGCACCCGACGATGCCGCGATCGACGCCCTGATCGGGCAGATGACGACGGCCGAGAAAGCGGGCCAGCTCACGCTGGTCGCCGCCGTCTACGAGCACGAACCGTCCGACCGGGAGCGTGCGCGCGGCGAGCCGACCGCGATGCAGCGACAGCTCGACGAGATTCGCCGCGGCCGCATCGGCGCGGTGTTCAACGGCATCGGCGCCGCGTGGGCTCGGCAACTGCAACGCGCGGCCGTCGAGCAGTCGCGGACGAAGATCCCGGTGCTGATCTCGGTCGATGCGATCCACGGCTTTCGCACGATATTCCCGGTACCGCTGGCCGAGGCGGCCAGCTTCGACCCGGCACTGGCCGAGCGCGTCGCACGAGCCACGGCCGTCGAAGCGACCGCCGCCGGCGTCGCTTGGAACCTCGCACCGAACGTCGATATCGCACGCGATGCGCGCTGGGGCCGTGGCGTCGAGGGCGCCGGCGAAGATGTGCATCTGGCACAAGTGATGGCGGCGGCACGCGTACGCGGCTATCAGAAGAACGGCCGTCTCGGTGACGCCGATGCGATGCTGGCCACGCCCAAACACTTTGCCGGCTATGGCGCCGCCGAAGGCGGACTCGATTACAACGTCGCCGAGTTGTCAGAGCGCACGCTGCATCAGGTCTATCTGCCGCCGTTCAAGGCCGCGTTCGATGCAGGCGCCGGCGCGGTGATGGCCGGCTTTCACGAGATCGGCGGCATTCCGTCGATGATCCATCACCGGCTGCTGACCGGTTTGCTGCGCGATCAATGGCGTTGGGACGGCATCGTCGTGTCGGACTACGCGGCCGATCACGAGTTGATCGAGCACGGTGTCGCCCGCGATGACCGCGACGCGGCACGACGCGCGTTCATGGCCGGCGTCGACGTCAGCATGACCAGCCGGCTGTATCAGCAATACCTGCCGGACCTCGTCGCCAGCGGCGAGGTGCCGATGGCACGCCTCGACCAGGCGGTACGCCGCGTCCTGCGCACCAAACGCAATCTCGGCTTGTTCGACGCGCCCTACGCCCGGATGGACGTCGCCCGCGAGCGAGCGCAGACGCGCACGGCGTCCATGCGTGCGCTGGCCCGCGAGGCGGCCCAGCGGGCGATCGTCATGCTGCGCAATCAAAACGGATTGCTGCCGCTGTCGCCGACCACGTCGACGCGAATCGCGCTGATCGGCCCCATGGCCGGTGGGCCGGCGGACTTGAATGGGCCTTGGACCGTGTTCGATGACCGCCACGATGCGGTCAGTGTCGAAACCGGCCTGCGCGAGGCGATGACCGACCCGACACGACTAAGCGTGACGCGCGGCAGCGACATCGAAGTTCCTATCGCTGGCGGCATCGAGGCCGCCGTCGCAGCGGCGCAACAAGCCGATGTCGTCGTGCTGGCGATCGGTGAGAGTGAATCGATGTCCGGTGAGGCGCAGTCGCGCACCGACATCGTCGTGCCCGCCGCACAGCAGGCGCTCGCCGAAGCGGTAAAGGCCACCGGCAAGCCGATCGTCGTGTTGTTGAGGACCGGCCGCGCGCTGGCCTTGAGCGGCGCCGTGCGCGACGCCGACGCGATTCTGGTGACCTGGTTTCTCGGCGCCGAGACCGGGCATGCGATCGCCGACTTGCTGTTCGGCAAGGTCGCTCCCAGCGGCCGGCTGCCGGTCAGCTTCCCGCAGGCCGCAGGACAAGTGCCCTACTACTACGCGCACAAGAACACCGGTCGGCCACCGCCGCCTGGCCCGATGCGCGAGTACACGGCGCGCTATCGCGACCTAACCGCCGCGCCGCTGTATCCCTTCGGTCATGGGCTGGGCTATGCAAGGGTCGACTACGGCGCCACGCAGATCGATGGCAGCGACCAGCTCGCCTGGGACGGCGAGCTGAGCGTCAGCGCGCGCTTGCACAACACCGGCACTCGGGCCATCGATGAAGTCGTCCAGCTGTATCTGCATGACCGCATCGCGAGCGTCACACGACCGGTACGGGAACTGCGCGACTTTCAGCGCGTCACGTTGGCACCCGGCGAACAGCGCACCGTGAGCTTCCGGCTGCGCCGCGATGCGCTGACCTTCGTCGGCGAGGACTTGCGCACGATCGCCGAACCCGGTGAGTTCGACGTGTGGATCGCACCGTCGGCGACCGGCGGCACGCCGACGCGATTCACGCTGCTGGGGCCGTAAGCCCCGGCCCGATCAGCTCACGCTGTCGAGAAAGCGCTCCAAGCTCGGCCGGACCGTGGCGGCATGCGACAACGGAAAGAAGTGCCCACCTTCCGGCACGGTTTCGATCGCCGCCTGCGGCAGCAGTGCCGACAAGCTGCGGCACGAGGGCATGCAACGCGAACGCTCGCCGTAGATCAGCAGCAGTGGCGTATCGCGCAGCCGCTGCGCCAGTTGCGCGGCGTCGACGCCGGGCATCAGCAATTGCTCGCGTACGCCGGGCAGGTCGATCAGATCGATCCAGGCGCGCGCGGTCCGCGCAGCGCCGCGGCCTTCGCCAAATGGCGTGACGGCGTCGCGGGTCGGCAAGGTTTCATTGGCAGCCTTCAAGCGCGCCACGACTTCGAGGAAACGCAGGCCGATCTGTTCCTCCTGCGACCAATCGATGCCGGATCGCTCTGCCACGGCGATCTCGAACGGCGACAGGTACGGCATGTCGGCCAGCATCTGACGCGGCTGCAAGGCATTGACCTTGGTGTCCATGATCGTCAGCGAGCGCGCGCGCGCGGCATGCGCCGCAGCGTATTCAAGCGCCACGCCACCGCCATAGCTGTGCCCGACCAGATCGCAGCGCTCGATCTCGAGTGCGTCGAGCAGCCCGGCCAGCTCGGCCGCCAGCGCCGTCGACGAATAGCCGCTGGGAGCGCGGTCGCTATAGCCGTGCCCGCGCAAGTCGTACATCGTGCAACGGAAGCGCGCGGACAGCGGCAAGGCGTACTGCGCGAACCAGAATGCACGGCTCGCGGCCAGCCCATGGACGAATACCAGGTCCGGGCCTTCTCCGATCTGCTGCCAGGCGAGCTTGACGCCGCCAACCACGGTCTCGCCCAAGGGACGGCCTATACGCGCTGCGACAGAAAGTCGGCGATCTGACCGATGGACAGATCATCGACGTAGCGGCCGTCCTTCATCAGCAGTTCGTTGAACGGCAGCTTGCTCTTCTTGACCATCTGCTCGATGGCGACGACCAGCTGGATGATGTCGATCGACTCGAAGCCCAGGTCGGCCAGCAGCCGCGTTTCTCGCGTCATGTCGCCGTCAAAATCGTTGTCCCAGTCCTGCGTGAAGTCTTGAAGCAACTCAGAAAGCTGGATGACGAGGGTGTCGCTGGTAACGGACATGGGACTCCGGGGGTTGGTTTGGGTGAATCAGGCAAAATACAGCGGACGGTCGCGCTTCTCCACCACTCGTTCGCCGTTCACGTGGCGCACGCAGTAGGTGTCCGGACGCAGCGGCTGCAACTGACCGTCGGCCAGTTGCTGCTCGAAGAAGGCCAAGGTTTGCTCGACCTTTGAGTAGTCGACTTTTTTCTTGAAGGGCGCGAGGTCGTAGCGCCACCACTGCAGCTTCTGGAAGCGCTCCACGATCTGCTCACTGAAGCGCAGGCGGACGACGCGGGCCGGCGCACCGATGGCGATGGCATAGTCGGGAATATCGCGAGTGACCACAGCGCGAGCCCCGATCGTCGCACCATTGCCGATACGGACACCGCGTTTCACGAAGCAGCCAGCGCCGATGTAGGCCTCATGGCCAATATAGGTTTCGCTGGGCACGGTATCGACATAAGAAGGGCCGTCGTCGGCCTCCGGCGCCAAGCGTACGAAGTCATCGAGCTGGTACATCGACGGCATGTATTGGGGCCGGGTAAACGCGAACGGATGGGAACTGAAGTAATCCTGAGGATGCTCGGGCGGGCCGAGGATCGACGACTCCCCGATCTGCGAGTAGCGACCGAAATGGACGCGATAGGCGCAGGTCACGCCGGCCGCATTGAAGAACGTGAACGCACCGAGCGTGCAGTCCTTCAACCGATGTGCCTGTGGCCAAGCGGGCCGCTCAAAAGCGAGGCGCCCGTTGATGCCGCTACCGTCGTCTGCCACCAACCCGCATTGCAGCAGCGAGTATCCCTTGATGTCGTCTTGCATACGTTACCGATCCTTGGCTTGCGGCCCGGATCACGCATCAGCCATGCCGAACTGTCAAGTTTGGTATGGCTGATGCGTCGTTCTGCTTAGACGACCGTCACCTGCAGGGACTCACTCCATGTAGCCGAGCATCTGCAGCTGTTCGATGATCTGCTGCTTTTCGGCGGCGTCCATCTCTTCGCCGCCTTCGCGCTGGACCTTTTTGGTCGGTGCACCCTTCTTGATCGGGTGGGCCGCGACGTACTCGGGCGTGAAGAACGCGGTCGCGACCTTGCCCTCCATGTCCTTGGGCACCGCCAGGTCGAGGCTGTACAGCAGCGTCGGGCAGACATCACGAATATCGCAGCGGTCGACCATGCCGGCGGCCGCGATGCCCTTGCCGGCAGCCATAAAGATGCCGTCCGGGTGATGCGTGCCGGCCGGCGTCGGCCGCTTGACGACGGCCGGCTGGATGTTGCGGATCGACACGAAGCCGTTGTCGCGCAGCACCAGCGTCAGGTCGCAGGCCTTGTCCATGTGAGCGCCCGGGAACCATTCCTCGCGCTTGAGTACGTCGACGACCACGGGCTCGCCATCTTCGTTGCGCAGCGACTTCAGGTCGGCGATCAGCTTTTCGCGGAAGCTTTCGTACTCGGACGGCTGGATCCCCGGCTCGCCCGGCTTGTTCGACACGCGGATGTGGATACCGTTGCTCGACGGCGTACGGCAGTACGCGGTGGTCTTGCTCCAGTCGAGATTGGCGAAGTCCGAGGCTTCGCGACGCAGCGCTTGCTCGCTACCGTCGTTGGTCGCCCAAGCCAGGTAGCCCTTCTCTTCCAAGAACACGTTGATGCGCAGCACTTCGACCGATGCGGTGAATCCGTGGTCCGATGCGAAGAACACCTGCACGTCCGGACCGCACAGCTTGACCAGCTGCTCGATGTAGTCGTCGACGTTGCGGAAGTATTCGAGGCAGACCTCGCGCATCCGCAGGTCGTATTCGCTCGGGTCCTTCTTCAGCAGCTCCGGATCAAGGTACGGCCAGGCCTGGTGCTGGATCTTGTCGGTGCCGTCGAACATCACGGCCATCAGCTCCGGCTGTTCGTTCTTCAGCACGTACTCGGCGACCTTGAACCACTGGTGCTCGCGCGGCAGGTGATAGCTCACCCACTTGTACGTGTCTTCCGGCGACAGGACTTCGGTGGCCTGCTTTTCGTTGTCGAAATCCCAGGCCAGCTCCTTCGGATCAAATCCGGAGATTTCAGCCTTGAGCTTTTCGAACAGGCCGGTCGGATGCGAGTTGCGACGCAGATGCTTGGCCGGAATGAAGCCCGGCACGACGACGCCATTGGTTTCCGGCGGCGGCGGCGCCGTCAGCGGGAAGTTCAGCGCGGCGATTTTCTTGCCATTGCGGTTGGCGATCGCCCAGATCATCTCGGAATCGACATCGCGGCTGTCGTACAGCGTCCAGTAGACCTCACCGCCCTTGTCTTCGGCGCGAATGAAGTCGAACACGCCGTGAGCGCCCGGATTCTTGCCGGTCATGATCGACGTCCATGCCGGCGGCGTCAGCGGATTGGGCGTCGAGCGCAGCTTGGCAGTGACGCCGCCCTTCAGCAGCTTGGACAGAAACGGCATCGTCACGCCGACACCGGGCAGCTCGCGGGTCATCTCGTCGAGCACCGTATACGTGCAGCCGTCCAGGCCGATGAAAAGCGTCTTGGTCTTGGTGTTCAGCGATTCCATGTCAGGGTTCCGTTGTGACGCTTCAGTTGAAAACGAAAGGGATGCAGCGTGGTCATGCCGTACGGCCGAGCGTGACCACGGCCGAACCAGAACGGGTCATGCCGCGGCACAGTGCCACGACGGTATCCGCTCGTGCAGATTCCGTACCGCTGTTGTAGTGCAACTCGATCTGAAACTCTTGGGCGCCGCGGCGAACCCGCGCCCAACGCGGCGCCACATCCGTATCGGCGTCGCTGATCTGCCAGTCCTGGGGGCGGCCTTCCAAGCCAGTCCCCGCCGATTTGGCGGCCGCTTCCTTGGCGCACCACAGTGCCACGGCGGTACGGCGCAGCACGTCGCGCGGCACGTTCTGGAAGTATCGCTGCGATTCATCGGCCGTGAACGCACCGGCGATCAGGTCTTCTGCGTCGACACGATCCAGATGCTGGAAATCGATACCCGGCGCCGAATCGGCAGGACCGCAGGCCGCCACGGCGGCGCGCCGGCTGTGGCTGATCGACACCGCCGGCAGCAGCACGCCCGATGGCCAACCCGCGACATCGACGACGTAGGGCTCGCCGGTGGCGCGGTTGCCGATACGCACGTCCGCCGCGGCTAAATCCAGCTTCAGATATTCGGCAGCCCAGGCACGCACGGCGTCCTTGGCCGCGACACGGCCCACCAGCCATTCTTCGCGACGCGGCCCGGTCGGTGGCAACTCGCCGCTGAACTGACGGCGCTCGTCTTCATCGAGCACCAGCGCGGCGAGCATCCGCTTCCAGACGGCGCTGCCCTGGTCGAGATAGCCGGCTTCGAATGCCGGCAACTGCCTCAGCATCAAGCCGCTACCGGCCAGCTCGGTTGCCAGCAACGGTTCGGACAGGTAGCGCTCGATCGGCGCGAGCCGGAAGCGATACAGGTTTTGCGGTGCGGAGTACTTGACGTCTTCCCAGTTGGCGGCGCGGGCCAGCAGCACGCCTTCCGAATCGATCAAGTCGAACTGGCAATCGAGCTTCAGATCACCCAGTCGCAGATCGGCTCGGCACAGCAGCTCGCGGTTGGGCGGCAGCGGGTCGCGATACTGCGTGTAGTGGCCCAAGTTGTACGGGAAGCACTTGTAGCCCCAGCTGAGCTTCTCGGTCAGCCAATAGCCGGCCAGCTGGCCGGCTGCGTCGAGCAGCGCGGCGTCGATGCGGAAACGCGGCGTGCGCGTGAACGAGAAATAGTCATGCGTGGCAATCGTCGCCAAGTCGGCTTCGATGCCGTCTTCGTTCCAGCCGCGCAAGCTGCGCACACCTTGCAGCCGGGGACCATGGAACATGCCGTGGCGATACAACTCGCCCGGCGGATTGGTTCGCGCCGGCAGCAGCGTGTCGGTGCTCAGCGCACGCGGCGGCGGCGGCGCCGGGTACTGCGCCGCCAGCGTCACCTGGCCTTCGAACACCAGCGTCGCGGTGCTGACGTCGTGGTACGGGTCGAGCTGGAACAGCTTGACCGCGACACGCGGGGATTCGCTCGGGGAGCGCAGCCGCACGGCTTCGATCCGCAAGCTCAGCCGCTTGTCGTTGTCTAGGCTCAGCCAGCGATGCCCTCGGCAGGACTCGATGCTGATCACCTTCAGCTCGCCGCCGGCCAGACGGCAGGCCGCCTCGGCAACGATTTCCATGCTGAACGTGAATGGCACGACGATCAGCGGCAGCAACTGCGTCTTGCGTGCCGATGGCGGCAGGCCGATCGCATGATCGAGCAGGAACAACTCGGTCTGCGCCGTGTAGAGACGCTCGCTGATCAAATGCTCGTTGTCGTGTTCGAGCAAGCGACCCAGCATCGGGTAGTCCGGATCCAGCCACTCACCGGTCGATGACGGCGGCACGAACGCCGGGCGGTCGGCGACTGGCGCCGGCGCAAGACCCGGCAGCAGCGTCGACGGGAGGTGCGCCGGCAGCCCGCCGAGCACACGCGACTGGCTATCGAGAAACGTCTGCATCAGCGAGAAATGCGACTTGAGCGCAGCGACGCGCGGGTCGGCCGGCTTTGCCGGCACGGCAGGCGCCGGCGTCGGCACGGGCGCCGCGCTGCCATCAGCAGCACGCACGACCTCGCGGACCACTTCCCGGACCACGATGCGCGGCTCGCTGTCGGTGACAGCGCGTTGCCCCGGTGCCCAGTCGGACGGCACGCGCATCGTCGGCATCTGCAGCTTGATCTGCAGTCGGCGGCGCGCGACCGCCTTGGGTTCGGCCAGCAGGTCCAGCGACGGCAGCTCGCGTTGTACGTAGAGTGCGGCCGGGTCGAACGCCACACCGCAGGCAAACAACTGCGCCAGCGTTGCGTGCAACTGGCCGACGTCGGACTTGCGGCGGCTGTTGGTCGACAGCGCCAGCACGTCGCGATGTTCGCGCAGCGTGTCGCCGACGAATGCGGTCAGGTTGCCGCTGGGTCCGACTTCGACGAAGACGCGATAACCGTCGTCGTACAAGCGCTGCACCGTCTCGGTGAAGCGCACTGGATTTTCCCACTGCTGCGCGGCCAGTTCACGGATCGCATCGGGCTCGTCCGGGAACGGTGCCACGGAGCGCGCCGAATAAAGCGTCGTGCGGCCGGGGCCGAAATCAGCCTGCGCGAAGTACACGCGGTAGGCATCGGCCAGCGGCTTGAACAGCGGCGTGTGGTAGGCGCGACCAAACGGCAGCACCTGACAGATCGCACCCTCGTCACTCAAGCGCTGCGTCAGCGCTTGGGCCGCGTCGGGCGGACCGAACAGAATCAGCTGATTCGGGCAGTTGTCCATCGCCAACTGCATGCCGCTGGCGCCGCCGAGCAACTCGGCGCGCAACTCGGGACGCAGCGCGCCGATCGACAGCAGCGTGCCTTCAACGATGCGACCCTCGGCTTCGAGCTGACGGAAGATCCGGTTGAGGTCACGCACCGACTCGGCGATCTCGTCGCGCGCCTTGAAGCGGCGCAAGCGGCAGGCGGTGACGGCAGTGTTCTCGCCGGTGCTGTGGCCGAGCATCGCATCGGGTGCAAAGCCAAGATCGTCGAGCAGCGCCTGCAGCGCCATGCTGGCGGCAAACACCGTCTCGGCCGCGACGTCCATCTCGTACAAGCGCGCTTCATTGGCGCTGCGCTCGGCGTCGGTCAGCCCCGTCGGAGCCGGAAACACCGCGCTGCTGCGCGGCGCCGCGCCATTGCGCAGCGCTGTGGTTTCGATGAAGTCGAACCAGTCGCGCACCTGCGGAAAGTGCAGGCACAGATCGGCCAGCATGTTCGGGTACTGCGCGCCTTCACCGGGGTACAGGAAACAGACTTTGCCCGGTACGGCGCCGTGTCCGTAGTAGATGCCGCCACGACCTTTCGGCGGCTTGGCGGCGCCTTGTTGCAGCGTCTCGATCGCCTGCGTCAGCTTGCGCGTCAGATCGGCCGTGTTGTCGGCGACGATGGCCAAGCGGTGCTCACCACGCGTGTGCGCGCTGCTGGCGCGGGCGATGACGCCCAGTTCGACCGGCGGCGTGGCTTGCGCGTGAGCCAAGGCCGCACGCGCCAGTTCGAGCAGACCGGCAACGCTGTCGGACGCCAGCGTCAGCAACTCGCTCGGTGTCGGCCGCTGCAGGACCTGCACCTGCGTGCGCTGCGGGCCGCGGTACTCCTCCATGATCACGTGCGCGTTGATGCCACCGAAGCCGAACGCGTTGACGCCGGCACGACGCGGATGCGACTTGCCGTGAATCCAGGGCCGGGTCTGGTTGTTGATGTACAGCGGCGTGCGCTCGAGATGCAGCTCCGGATCGGGCTCGTCGCACAGCGTCGGCGGCAGAATCTTGTGATGCAGCGCGAGCGCGGTCTTGATCAGCGACGCCGAACCCGATGCCGGCAGGCAGTGGCCGATCATCGACTTGACCGAACCGACCGCAATCTGCGGACCGACACCGCGCTCGCTGTAGGTGGCCAGCAGCGTCTGGATTTCGGTGCGGTCACCAACGTCGGTGCCGGTGCCGTGAGCTTCGATCAAGTCGATCGACATCGGGTCGATGCCGCTGGACTGGTAGGCGCGCTGCATCGCCAGCACCTGGCCTTCCAAGCGCGGCGTCAACAAGCCCTTGGCGCGGCCGTCGGAGGCGACGCCGATACCCTGGATCAACGCATAGATGCGGTCGCCGTCACGTTCGGCATCAGCGCGGCGCTTGAGCACCAGCATGCCGATGCCTTCGCCGAGCAGCGTGCCGCTGTGGCCCTTCTGGAACGGCCGCAGCTGGCCGTTGGACAGCGCCTTGATCTGCGAAAACTGCACGTACAACTGCGGCGGAATCTGCGCCTGGCTGCCGCCGGTGATCATCAGATCGCTGCGGCCGGTCACCAGCTCGCGCACGGCTTGGTCGAGCGCCATCATCGTCGAGGCACAAGCGGCGTCGACGATGTAGTTCGGGCCCATCAGATTGAGCCGGTTGCAGATCAGGCCGGTGATCACGTTCGGCGTCAGCTGGCTGACCAGCTCGCCGCTGTACGGCGGCAACTGCGCCTTGAAGCGCTCACGCAAGTCCAGCAATTCCGCCGGCGTGAAGTCGGGGCGCAGCCCGGTCACGGCCTTCATCATTTCGTCGACGAACAGCGCGTGAAACATCACGTTGGCTTGTCCGCGATTGGTATACGTGCCGCGGCCGATGATGACGCCAGCGCGGCTACGGTCGAAGTCGCGCTTCTTGTAGCCAGCATCGGCCAGTGCGTCACCGGCCTGCTTAAGCGCCAGCAAGTGGTCCGGGTCGCCGCCGTCGGCCTGACTCGGCATCACGCCGTATTCAGTCGGGTCGATCACCGCCAAGTCGCGCAGGAAGCCGCCGCGATTGGTGTAGATGCGGTCGTTGCGCTGCGCCCACGTGTCCTTGTCGAGCCAATGGCTGGTCCATTCCTCGTCGGCCGGCGCCACGGCGTCGACCTTGTCGAGGATGTTCTGCCAGTACTGCCGCGCATCGCGCGCGCCGGCATAACAGCCGGCGACGCCGATGACGGCAACGTCCAATGCGCTGGCGCTCACGCGAACCTCGACATTCCGATCTCAAGCCTCACTTCAGGCCCTCGCTACCGATGCGGTTCAGCGCCGTCGACATCGTGCTTTCGGAGTCGAGCATCGCCAGCCGCACGCGGCCCTCGGCATCGATGAACACGGCGTCGTAGGCCACCGCCTGCTCATGAGCAGCGGGGCGGACGCGGAAGCGCAGCGTCAGCGGCGCAGTCGGCTTGGGCAGGCCCGGCACGCGCAGCACGCGGCCGAAGCGGCTCGGCAGCGCGCTCTGCTGACGGTTAACGCGGGCCCATATCCACGCCAACTGCGCGCCGACATCGATCAAACCCGGGTCGAACAACCAGTCGCCCTGCGCCGAGATCCAGTCCGGCAGCTGACTGACATTGACCTGCGCGTCGACACCGTCGGCGTTGACGGCGGTGATCGCCGTCAGCAGTCGGAAGCGCCCGGTGTGGAACAGCATGCGGTCGTAGGTCTGCGTGGCGTCCAGCGCCTGCCCGCTGATCGCAGGCGGCACATCAACGACCGGCGCTTCCAGGTGCTCGACCAGTCGTACCGATGCGCGATACAGCGGCGCCTTGCGGCTCGGGTCGGCGATGTCGACGGTGACGGTCTGCTCACCAGGGCCCGAATGGCTGGTGGCCTTGGCGCGGATCTCGATGTCACGCGTCGCACCCGGTTCCAGTACGACGCCGGCCAGCGTGCGCAGCTCCTGCACTTCGGCGACCTGCCAGCCCGGCCAGCCCTGCCCGACCATCTGCGCGACCCACTCGGTCGCGGCAGCCGCCGGCAGCACCGGCCGCCCGTCGATCACGTGGTCCGCCAGGTACGGGTCGCTGTCCAGGCCGAAGCGATGCGTCAGCACCAGCGCGCCACCAGCGCCCATCCGCAGCGGGCCACGAACCAGCGGGTACAGCGACGATACGGCGGCGACCGCTTCGGGCGCATCGCTGGCTTCGATCGACTGCCAAGGACCACGGCCGATGACGATCTCCACTTCATGCTTGGGGCCACAGGCCAGTTCGCGCAGGAAGTAGCGACGGCCACCATCGACCGGAATCGGCTCGATGCCGCGCTCGCGGAACTGGCGCTTGACCGCTTCGCTGGCCATGCCGGCGTCCCACGGACCCCAGTTGGCGGCGATCACGCGCGTCTCCGGCCAGCGCCGCGACAGCGTCCACGCCAGGCGATTGCATGCCTCGTTGGCGCTGGCGTAGTCGATCTGGCCCTTGTTGCCGTAGCGGCCGGCGACCGAGGTAAAGAACACCAGCAGCTTCAAGGACTCGGGACGCAGCTTTTGACTCAGGATGAAGCTGGAATCGAGCTTGGTGTTGAACACTCGGGCGAACGAATCGTCGGTCTTGTCGGCGATGCGCTTGTCTTCGATCACACCGGCACCGTGCAGCACGGCATCGATGCGGCCGTACTGCTGGTAGAGGCCGTCGATCACGCCGCCGAAGATCGCCTCGTCGCGCACGTCGCAGCTGACGTAGCCAACTTGAGCGCCGCGAGCGCGCAGCCGCTGCAGATTGCCGCGGATTTCACGCTCGGTCAGCAGCTTCTGCGCAGCGCGTTCGATGTCGACCGGCTTGGGCATCTCGCCGCGGGCGCGCGCTTGCGTCAGCAACACTTTCTTCAGCGCAGCCGCGTCGGTGGCCGCCGCCGTGTCGGGCGATTCGGCGCCCGGCTCGGGCGTGCGGCCGAGCAGCACGAAGCGGATGCCCGGCACGGCCATTTCTTCGAGCAACTCGGCGGTGATGCCGCGCGCGCCGCCAGTGGCGACGACGACCCAGTCGGCGGCCGGCTGCAGGTGCGGCGCAAACGGCGTGTCAGACAAGGCTTCTTCGACGGTGCTGACGCTGTAGCGCGCATCGCCGGTGTGCCCGGCTTCAGGCGCGCGGTCATCGGCGCACAGCTCGTCGAACAGGTGCTGCGCGATGGTGTCGTCGGTCTGGCCGTTGAAGTCGACCGCACGCAGCGTCGCGCTCGGGTACTCGTCACGGACGCAGTTCAGCAAGCCGTTGACGCCACCGGCCAACGGCGTGCCCGGTCCGACCGCATCGCGGCCGAACGTGCCGCCGAGGCGGCTGGCGGCGATCACGCGCAGATCGGCAATCGCCGTGCCGAACGGCTTCAGCAGCCGGAACAGCGACAGCACGGTGCGATCACCCAGCTGCTGCCAAGCGGCCAGCGTCGTCGGTGCATCTTCAGACAGGCCGTGCAGGTGAATCACGCCAGCAATGGCCGGATGGGCAGCGCGCGCCGCCGCAAGGCCGGCCTCGACGCCTGCTGCGTCGATGGCATCGATCCGCTGTGCCGGCAGACCGGCCTGCTGCAGTAGCGCCATCAACGGCTGCACGATCGAATCGCGCCCGCCGGCAATCAGAACCGCGCCGCGCAGCGTGACGCGCTTGCCCGACAGCGGCGCCAGGCGCGGACGAATCACATAACGCGGCACGTCAGCGACGCTGACGGCGCGCGTCGGCGCGGCCGTGACGGCCGTCGCGACCGGCGCAACGGCTGCGGCGACCGGCGCTGCGGCAGCAGCCGGCGCCTGCAGCGCCGCGAGGCGATCGAGAATCGCGGCGAGCGTCTTGGCGCGTGTGTACTGCTCCATCTGCGCCTGCATCGCGGCGGCGGTCGACTCCGGCAGCTTCTTCTGCAGCGCGCCGACGATTTCGACGCGCTTAATCGAGTCGATGCCCAAGTCCGCTTCGAGGTCAGCGTCGAGCGCCAGCATCTCGTGCGGGTAGCCGGTGCGATCGGCGACGATGTCGAGCAGCACGCTGCGGTAGTCGATCGACGGCTGCGACGGCACGCTGGCCGCGATGACGCCGGTCGTAACCGTCGCGGCAGCGACGGCAGCCGCAGCCGGGGCGCTGATCGTCGCCAACTGGTCGAGGATCGCGGCCAGCGTCTTGGCTCGCGTGTAGCGTTCCATCTGTGCCTGCATCGCAGCGGCAACCGACTCCGGCAGCTTCTTCTGCAGTGCACCGACGATCTCGACACGCTTGATCGAGTCGATGCCGAGGTCGGCTTCGAGGTCGGCGTCCAGCGCCAGCATCTCGTGCGGATAGCCGGTGCGGTCGGCGACGATATCGAGCAGCACGCTGCGATGGTCGATCGACGGCACGACGGCAACCGGTGCGCTGACGGCAACCGTCGTCGTCGATACCGAATGGTGGACCGTGGTCGTCGTCGCTGCGCCCGCTGCGAGCAACGGCTGCACGGCGTCAACGATCACGCGCAGGCTCTTGGCGCGCGTCAGCTTTTCCATCTGCGACTGCATCGCCTCGGCAACCGTCGCTGGCAGCGCCTTCTGGAACGCGCCGACGATTTCGACGCGCTTGATCGAGTCGATGCCCAGATCCGCCTCGAGGTCGGCGTCGAACGACAGCATGTCTTCCGGATAACCCGTGCGGTCGGCGACCAGCTTCAGCAGCATAGACTGCACGTCGACCGCCAGCGGCGCAGCCGACACCGACATCGTCGCATGCGTGGTCGTCGTGCTGACCGTCGTCGTCGCCGTGCTTGCCGGCGCGGATTCGGCGAGCAGCGCCGACAGCGGTGCGAGGATCGCGTTCAACGTCTTGGCGCGGGTGTAGCGCTCCATCTGCGCCTGCATCGCGGCACCGAGTTCGGCGGGCAGCGCCTTCTGCAGGCTACCGGCGATTTCGACGCGCTTGATCGAGTCGATGCCCAACTCGGCTTCGAGGTCCGCATCGAGTCCGAGCATGTCCTCCGGGTAGCCGGTGCGATCGGCAACGATGCGCAGCAGCAGCGAGGCCAGAGCGGCCGCATCCAGCGCCGCCGTGGCCGAGGTCGCCGTGGCCGCAGCGGGTGCGGCGGCCACCACGGGTGCAGCAACCGGCGCCGGCGGCGGCGGCACGGCCACCGCTGCAGCGGTCGGCACCGGCGCGATCACCGCTGCCGGTGCGGTCGTCGGAGCGAATGCGGGAGCCGACGGCATCGGCGCCAGCATCGGGGCCGGCGCCGCCATCGGCAGCGGCATCGGCGTCGTGCTGCCGCCGAGGAACTGCGAGATGACCCGTTCCTGCAATGACAGGAATTGCCGCATCGTCTCGTGATAAGCAGCGAGCGCCTCACCACTGCCCTGTACCGGCGCAGCGGGCGGCATCATCGCGGTGACCGGCGCAGCCGGCGCCGCTGCCGCCGGCGCGGGGACATGCACAATCTGCGGAGCCGGCTTGGGCGCGGTGTCAAGAATCCGCTGAATGACCGCCTGCTTGACCTCGCTGACCTGCTCCAGCGTCATCGGCGGCTGCTTGCCGGTGCGCATCACCGGGTCCGCCTGCGGCCGCGCATAACCACCGGAGATGTACCAAGCGGTGGCCGGGACTTTCGCCGGCTGTGCACGCTCGGCCAATTGAGCCGGGCTCAGCGCATCGACCGGGCGACCTTCGAACAAACGCGACACCTCGAAGTCGACACCGGCGGCGATCAGATCCGCCAAGCCAGATAGCAGGCCGCGCAAGCCGCCGCCCTGACCGTCGAGCGACACGCTGCGCGCGTCGCGACCGGCCAGCGTCGCGGCAACCATGTTGCTGCAGATGCTCTTGGGACCCAGTTCCAGGAACACGCGAACGCCAGCGTCGTACAGCGCCTGGACTTCGGTTACGAATTCGACGCTCGACAGCAGATGCGCGTCGAGTTGCGCGCGCATCGCCTCGACACCGTCGGGGTAACGTGCGCCGCTGCCGTTGCTGTAGACCGCCAGCGTCGGCTCGCGGAACTCGGTGGCCGCGATGGCCGCCGACAGCGGGCCTTGGGCGCTGGCCATCAACTCGGTGTGGAACGCACCCGACACCGGCAGGCGCGTCACGCGCAGGCCGGCAGCGGCCAGCGCGGCCACGGCCTGGTCGATCGACGCGGCCGGACCGGAAATCACGGTCTGCTCCGGCGCGTTGTGATTGGCGACGACGACGCCGGCAAACGGCTGGATCAAGCTGGCGACGCGTTCACGCGCCGCTTGGACGGCCGCCATGCCACCCGGCGTGCCGCTGCTGGCCGCATCGGCCATCACGCGGCCGCGGACGGCAGACAACTTCAGGAAGCTGACTTCGTCGATGACGCCGGCCGCATGCAGCGCGGCGAATTCACCATAGCTGTGACCGGCAGCGGCAACGGCACCGATGCCAAGGCGCCGCGCCAGGTTCAGATAGCCGATCTCCAGCGCGCCGATCGCCGGCTGGGCGAAGCGCGTATCGGTCAAGGCTTGCAGCTGGGCCTTTTCGGCGTCGGCGTTGAACGCCGACTCGGGCCAGATGCGCCGCGACAGCAGGTCCGGCAATTCGCCGAGCAGTGCAGCGTCGGCGCGTTCGACCGCGCTGCGCAGTTCTTCGACGAACAGCGCCGGCTCGCAGCCCATGTCGACGTACTGCGCGCCCTGACCGGGGAACAGATACGCGACGGCCGGCGCCGTGGCGGGACGGCTGAGCGCCAGCTTAATGTGCGGCGGCAACGGCCGCGACGGTGCGGCCAGATGCGCCAGCACCAGGTCGAGATCGGCCGCCAAGGTGTCGAGGCTGCGTGCGGCCAGCGCCAAGCTGACGCCAGCACCGCGACGACGATCGGCCTCTCGCGCCAGGCTGCGCGCGAGCACGGCCAGCGTCAGCCGCCCCTTGGCCCGGCACAAGCCGGCAACGCGCTCGACGTCGGCGCGCAACGCGGCGGCGTCGGCGGCGCGGAACACGATCAGCTCCTGCGCCCAATGGCGCGAGCCAGGCACTTCGGCGTTCGTCATGCCGTCGCGATATTCCTCGAGAACGGCGTGGAAGTTGGTGCCACCGAAGCCGAAGGCCGAAACGCCACCGCGACGCGGCGTGCCGTCAGGCCGCGCCAGCCAGGGGCGCGGCGCCTTCAGGATGAAGGCAGCCGATGCCGGATCGGCGATCGTGTCGAGCGGATCGTCGACGTTGACATGGGCCGGCTGCACACGGTGATAAAGCGACATCGCGAGCTTGATCAACCCGGCAATGCCGGCGCTGGCCTTGGTGTGACCGAGCAAGGTCTTCACCGAGCCGAGCGCGACCGAGTTGGGCTCGGCGCCGAACGACTTCAGCGCGCGCGTGATCGTCTCGGCCTCCGCCTTGTCGCCGACCGCGGTGCCGGTGCCGTGCGCTTCGATCATGCCCAGCGTCGCTGGCGTGAAACCGGCCTTGGCATAGGCACGGTTCAGCGCGCGAATCTGCCCGTCCGGACGCGGCGCGGTCATGCCGAGCGCCTTGCCGTCAGACGAGCCGGCCACCGCCTTGATGACGGCATAGATGCGATCGCCCGCTGCCTCGGCATCGGCCAGGCGCTTGAGCACGATCATGCTGACGCCTTCGGAGATGACGATGCCGTCGGCCTTCTTGTCGAACGCGCGCGACACGCCGTTGGGCGACAGCGCACCGGTCTTGGAGAAGCACATGAAGCCGTACGGGCTCTGCACGGTGTCGACGCCGCCTGCGATGGCCACGTTGCTGCGGCCCGATTCCAGCTCATTGACGGCCATCGACAGCGCCGCCAGCGAAGAAGCGCAGGCCGCGTCGACCGTGAAGTTCAAGCCGCCGAAGTCCATGCGGTTGGTGACTCGGCCCGCCGTGACGTTCAGCAGCACGCCAGCGAAGGACTCGTTGGTCCATTCCGGCAGGCGCTCGTAGGTGCCGTCGTTCAGGTCGGTGGCGAAGCGCGGCAATTCGGAGCGCACGCCATACTGCAGGCCCAAGTCGCCAGCGCCTCCCGAGGCACCCAGAATCACGCTGGTGTTTTCGCGGTCGAAGTCGCTCAGACCGGCGTCTTCGATCGCGCGGTTGACCGTCTCGAGCGTCAGCAACTGCATCGGGTCGATCGACTTCATCGAGTTCGGCGGGATGCCGTAGCGCGTCGGGTCGAACATCAACTCGTCGATGAACCCGCCCCACTTGCTGTAGATCTTGTCGCGCGCATTGCGGTCGGCATCGAAATACAGGCGCCAGTCCCAGCGCTCGCGCGGCACTTCGGTGATCGCGTTGACGCGGCCAAGCACGTTGTCCCAATACTGGTTGACGTCGGGCGCCTTGGGCAGCAACACGCCGATGCCGACGATGGCGATGTCGGACGGAGCGGCTTTTTCGATCTTGCTTTGAATGTGGTCGGTGAAACCGGCCAGCATCGCCTGCGATTGGCCGCACACCCGGTCGTGTAGATCGGCGATCGACATCGGCTCACGCGTCAGCGTCGCCACCTGGCCGATCATGTACATGCCATCGACGATCTGCTGTTCGGGCGGCACGTCGACGACCTTGCCGCTCTCGTCGCGATTCTTGCCCTTGGACGCGATGCGCAGACGACCCATGTTGAGATCTTCAAGCGTGTCGCGAATTTCGTCGGCGCTGTGGTTTTCGCGCATCAGCCGACGGCGAGCGTCGAAGAAGTCGTGCGCAAAACGCGTGTCGGCGCAGCGCGTGGCGTGCCCCGGGCCCGTCTCGAGATTGACGGTGCGCTCGCACGCAAGCGCCTGCTCCTGGAAGCCTTCGACGATGGCACCCGTGCTGACGATCTCGTGCGTAAACAGATAGGCGGTGCCCATCAGCGCACCGACCTTCATGCCGCGCTCGGCCAGCGGCACGGTCAGCGCCGCCAGCATCGCGCCCGAGGCGGCATCGCTGATGCCGCCGGCAAACATCAGGTGAATATCGGACTCGGTGCCGGGCTTCACATGCGCCAGCAGCACTTCGATCATCTGCTCCCACAACGGGAAGCTGGTGATCGGCCCGATGTGGCCGCCGCATTCGCGGCCTTCGAATACGAAACGGGTCGCACCCTGCTCCAGATACATCTTCAACAAGGCAGGAGCCGGCGCGTGGATATAGGTCTTGATGCCGCGCTGCTCGAAGGCCGCGGCCTGGTCAGGCCGGCCGCCGGCGATCAGCGCATACGGCGGCTTGCACTTCCAGATCGCCTCGCACTGCTCGTCGCGCAATGCCTGCGGGATGAAGCCCAGCATGCCGACACCCCAGACGCGGTCGCCAGCAAGCGCGGCCGTCTGCTGCAGCATCTCCAACACTTGGTCGCCCCGCATCAGCGCCAGTGCCAGGAACGGCAGCGCGCCTTCTTCGGTGACCCGCGCAGCAAAGGCCGGGCTGTCGGACACGCGCGTCATCGGGCCCTGGGCCAGCGGATAACGCGTGTTGTGCGACAGCGCCATCGGCGAGCCTTCGGCCAGATGGCCCAGCTCGGCGGCGCGGCGCAATTGGATAAAGCTCTGCTTGCGCAGCGCCTGTACCAGGCGGCCGACGCGGCCATACCGCTGGCGGTAGATCGCACCGGCACCGATGCCCTGGCCGACCGGCATCAGCGAGGCTTCGTCCCAGCCGATGCGGGCATTCATCGCGCGGCGCCAGTCATCCATCGCCAGCGTGCCGGCCTCGGCCGCACGGTTGTCGGCGTCGGACTGCTTCAGCGTCGGCGACGCCGGGCGCGCATAAACACGGCATGGCGCATCGAGCAACTCGCCGAACAAGCGCGTCTCGGCGCCGACCAGCCGCGCCAATTCGTTCTTGGTCGCTTCGGGCAGAGCCGAGTCATCGAGCAGCAGCAGCTGGTCGTCGAGCACCAAGCCGGCAGCGCCGGCCGCACGGCAACCGGCCGCCGTGTTGATGCCCACGCCGCCGCGCACGTAGACCGGCAAGCGCGTCTCGCGCAGCAGCTTCTGGATCAGGATGTAGCTGGAGTCCTCACCGACCCAACCAGGTGACTCGTGACCCTTGGCGACGATTGCATCGGGCTCGAATGGCAGGTTGGCCAGTTCGACGGCGGAGCACAACTCGACCATCAAGCGATGCCGACCATCGCCGCGCAGCGTTGCCGCATCGGCGGGCGCCGGAGCGCCGCGCAGTGCCAGCACGATCGTCAGCGGTCGCTCACCGGCCAGCTCGATCAACTGGCGCGCCAACGGCAGATGCGCCTCGTCAGTATTCAGGCCGATCCGGCCGTCGGTCGCCGCCAGCAGTCGGCGGAAGTTGGCCGTGGCGCGTGCCTCGTCGGCACAAAACTCCAGGTCGAGCAGGCCTTGGCCACCGGCGCGGGCGGCGGCTGCTGCGATACCAGGGTGCGCCCAGCCGGCGGGGGCCAGCGCAACGATGTCGAATGCTTGGCTATTGAGTTCGCGATTCATGAGGACCTGCCGTGCAACGGGACAAACCCGGACGGATGTCCGGGCGTGGAGAACGCCAAGCTCAGGGCTTGCGGCCTTCCAAGAACGGCACCTCGAGCACCTTCTCGTGCACGATCGGGCCGTGGCCGAAGTAGCCCCCTTCGCCGAAACACTCGCCGTGATCGGCGGTGATGATGAAATGCGTGTTGGTCGGGGCCTTGGAGATCAGGGCGTCGAGCACTTGATCGACATACTCGACCGTCTTGACCTGCTGGCTGTGCAACTGCTGCATCTGGTCGTCGTCGAAGAAGCGGTCCGACGTCTGCTCGCCGAGGTCGTCATCCATGCGCTTGAACACGCCGTGGACGCCGGAGATGTGCGGCAGTCCCTTGGGGTCCAGCATGTAGGGATAGTGCGTCTCGCCCAGGTTCAGGAAGTGGAAGCTGGGCTCGTCGTCGTAGAACTCGATCTCGTCGACCATCCCGGCGAAATCGTTGTGATTGGCCATCAGCTTGTAATCGTCAAAGTGACGATTCAGATGGGACATCGGGTTGAGCACCGGCATCGACACGCGGCCGACGGTACGGAACCCGTTGTCCTTCAATACCTTGGGCAAAGACAGCTGGGGCACGAAGTTCTTGAACGACAGATCCTTGATCGCCAGGCGATCGACCCACTGCGAAAACTCGTTCTTGTAGACCTCGGACGCGAAAACGCCCTTGGGGCTTTCGTGCGGAACCATGCCCATCAGGAACGTGTAGTGCGACGGCGACGTCCAGGAAGCGTACGAATAGCGGCGGCTCCCCTCGGCAATGCGGTCCATGTTGGGACGCTTGGCGCGCTGATAGCTGTCGAAGCGGCAGCTGTCCATGACGATGAACACGAGGTTATTTGCAGCCATTGGGTTTGCAACGCTCCTGATTTGGCGAGACCCCTGACCGGGTCGTCGGGACGGTTTGGAGCCGTTGAACGTCAGATTAATAACGACTCGCGGTGGAGGCTAACATGCGGATTCCAGGGCGGATATATCATTATTCCTACACGCACAAGTCGTCTGTATAGACCATACGCTGAGCATCGAAATCGGCCGGCAGAAGTGGTTTTGCCGTCGACTTCTTCGACAGATCAATCGCTTAGCCGAATTCGTCAGCTGATCGAACTGTCATATTGCCAGCGCGGCGCCACACAACGCCGAAACCAGCGCTCCAACACAAAAAAAGCCGGCCGTCTCGCGACGGCCGGCCGGCATCTAGCGACCTGAATGTCAGGCTTTGGGTTGGGGAACCACGCGCAGGTAGGGCTTGATCTCCTTCCACCCGTCCGGGAACAGTTTGCGCGCCTCATCCCCGGTGACGGCCGGCACGATGATCACGTCGTCCCCCTGCTTCCAGTTCACCGGCGTGGCGACCCTGTACTGGTCGGTCAACTGCAGCGAATCGATCACCCGGAGAATCTCATCGAAATTGCGTCCGGTGCTGGCCGGGTAAGTCAGCGTCAGCCGCACTTTCTTGTTCGGGTCGATGACGAAGACCGAGCGCACCGTGAAACGATCGCTGGCCTTGGGGTGAATCATCCCGTACAGGTTGGCCACCTTGAAGTCAGGATCGGCGATCAGCGGGAAGTTCAGCGCCGTGCCCTGGGTCTCGGCGATGTCGCGGCTCCAGCCCTCGTGGTCGACCAGCTGATCGACCGACAGGCCGATCGCCTTGACGTTGCGCCGATCGAACTCCGGCTTGAGCTTGGCGGTATAGCCGAGCTCGGTGGTGCAGACCGGCGTGTAGTTCTTCGGATGCGAGAACAGAACGGCCCAAGAGGAGCCGAGCCAGTCGTGAAACCGGATCGGCCCCTCGGTGGTGTCCGCTTCGAAGTCAGGGGCGATATCGCCCAATTGCAGTGTCATCACGTTCTCCTTGCGCAGCCGCATTGCGACAGTGGCGCCTAGCATGCGCCGCAGCGGCTGAACTTCAAGGGATATGCATAGAAGGCTTGATGCCATCCGCTGCGCGGGCCTGGCGGCTGCGCACCGCAAAGCGCAGACCCAGGCCGGCGGCCGCCACGGCGAGCCCGACGATGAAGCCGCACCAGACACCGGCCGGGCCGACCGAGGTGCCGATCGACAGCCAGGCCGCCGTTGGCAACCCGGCAAGCCAATAAGCCGAAACGGTGATCGCCATCGGCAGCCGCGTGTCCTTGAAACCGCGCAGCGCACCGTTGGTCGTGGCCTGAAGGCAGTCGAAAATCTGGAAGATCGCGGCCAGCCCCAGAAACCGCACCGCCAGGTCCGCGACTTCCGGAACATCGGTGTAGAGCGACACCACGGCCCGGGCGAACAGCGCCATGCCCGCAGCGGAGACCAGTGCGAACACGCCGCCCAGGGCGATACCGGTATGACCGCGAAGCACAGCCTGGCGGCCATCGCCGGCGCCGACCGCCTGCCCGACGCGAACCGCCGTCGCCAGTCCGATCGACAACGGCACCATGAACACCAGCGACGCGAAATTGATCGCCACTTGATGGGCGGCGACAACCCGGCCGCCGAAGTGCGCCATCAGCAGCGCACCGAGCGTAAACAGCCAGGCTTCAGCAACGACGCTGGCGCAGATCGGCACGCCGAGCGTGAAGATTTCGCGCAGCTCGGGCGCAAAACGCGGCCGGGCCGAGAACAGGCGCATCGGCGCCAGCTTGGGGTCGACCCGATACAGCAGCGCATACACACCGGCCATCGCGCTGACCCCGACGACGGTCCCCCACGCCGTGCCGACGGCGCCGAGCGCCGGGAATCCCAGGTAGCCATACATCAGCGGCAAGTTGGCCAGGATGTTGACCAGCAGCGCGACGATGCCCGCGAGTACCGGAGCGCGGGTCTGACCGTTGCCTTCACAGCCGTTACGCATCACGAAGCACAGGCAAAACGGCACCGCCGCCCAGGCAATCGCGTTGACGTAGCCGCGTGCCAGTTGCTGCGTCGGCGCATCGAGGTTCAATAAGGTCAGGACCGGATCGCAGATCAGCCAGATCAGCAGCATCCACAGCAGGCCCAACACGACCGCCAGCAGGAGCGCATTGCGCAGCAGCTCGCCAGTTTCCTCGGGCGGGCGGCCGGCGCCGACGCGCTGGGCGACGATCGGCGACACCGACATGAAAATGCCCATGAAGATGATGAAGCCGAGAAACCAGATGTTGGCGCCCACGGCCACGGCCGCCAGCGCCACTGGCCCGAGCCGACCGGCCATGATCGTGTCGACCGTGTGCATGCCGACGAACGACAACTGCGCCGCAATCAGCGGTGCGGCCAGCTTGAGGTTAAGCAGGGCTTCGGCGCGCAGCAACGCACTGCGGGGGACGGGGACGGCGGGAACGGCGGTTTGCATCGGTCTGCATCGGCAAGGCGACGCGCAGGTTGGCGCGACGACCGGGGCGGCATGCTAGTGCCGGCACCAGCGAATGCCAAGCACGAGGACCCACCAGTCCGGGAGACTGAACGCCCGCATTTCCCCTCTCTCGGCGGGAGAGGCAAGCGGACATTTCCCCTCTCCCACCGGGAGAGGGGCCAGGGGTGAGGGCCTTTGAGACTCGGGCCAAGCTCAATGCTCAGACGCCCTCACCCGACGCGATGCGCCGACCTCTCCCGAGGGGAGAGGCAAGCGAGCAGTTCCCCTATCCCGGCGGGAGAGGCAAGCGGACATTTCCCCTCTCCCACCGGGAGAGGGGCCAGGGGTGAGGGCCTTCGAGACTGGGGTCAGGCTCAATACCCCGCCGCTGCACCGCTAACCGGTGCCTGCCAGCAGCCGTGCATTACCGCCGACGGCGGCCGTGTTGACGGTCAGCGTGCGCTCCGCGACCAGCCGAAGCAGGTAATGCGGGCCGCCCGCCTTGGGGCCAGTACCGGATAAGCCCTCGCCACCGAAGGGCTGAACGCCGACGACGGCACCTGTCATTCCGCGATTGACATAGCAGTTGCCGACGCGTGCCAGTGCTTGGACGCGGCGCCAGGTGCTCTCGACACGCGAATGCACGCCCAGGGTCAGCCCGTAGCCGCTGTCATTGATCGAGCCAATGACGGCGTCGAGATCGCGCGATCGATAGCGAATGACATGCAGAATCGGGCCGAAGTACTCGCCGTCGAGTTGGGCGATGTCGTCAATGGCCGCCACGGTCGGCGGAAAGTAGCTGCCGTGACGCGCAGCCTCGGGTAGCGACCGCTGTTCGAGCACCTGGCCGCGTGCATGCAGACGCGCGGCGTGACCGGCAAGCCGCGCCCTCGCCGCTTCGTCGATCACCGGACCAATGTCAGTCGACAGCAACGCCGGGTCGCCGATGACCAGCTCCTGCATCGTGCCGCCCAGCATGTGCAGCACCTTGTCGGCGATCTCATGCTGCAGATACAGCACGCGCAGCGCCGAACAACGCTGCCCGGCCGAATGGAATGCCGAGACGATCACATCCTTGACGACTTGCTCGGGCAAGGCCGACGAGTCGACGATCATGGCGTTCTGACCGCCGGTCTCGGCTATCAGGGTCGCGATCGGGCCGCGTCGCGCAGCGAGTTGGCGATTGATGGCCTGCGCAACGGCGACCGAACCGGTGAACATCACACCGGCGATCGCCGGGTCAGCACACAAGGCCGCGCCGACGTCACCGTCGCCAAGCACGCCTTGCACGACGTCAGCGGGCACACCCACTTCGTGCAACAAGCGCAGCAGCGCGATGGCGATCAGATTGGTCTGCTCGGCCGGCTTGGCGACGACCGTGTTGCCTGTCACCAGTGCTGCTGCAATCTGCCCCGTGAATATCGCCAACGGGAAATTCCATGGCGAGATGCAGACGAACACGCCCTTGCCGTGCAACTGCAATTCGTTGTGCTCACCCGTGGGTCCCGGCAGCACGGTAGGCGCCGCTTGCAGGCGCCGCGCCTCGGCCGCGTAGTAGCGCAGAAAATCGACGGTTTCGCGCAGCTCGGCGACTGCATCGGGCAGGGTCTTGCCGGCTTCGCGCACCAGCAGAAACAGAAAGTCGTCACGGCGCAGCTCGAGACGATCGGCCGCACGCTCAAGTAACTCGGCACGGCGCGCGACCGGCAACGCGTTCCAGGCCGGTTGCGCCGCTCGGGCGGCCTGCACCACGGGGCGCAGCGCAGCCGTCTCCAGCGGCTGCCAATAACCGAGCACGCGGCGTCGATCAGCAGGATCGGTGATGGCGATACTGGGGCCGGCAGCGGCCACCGACACGGCAACGGCGGAGACCGCGCGATGCTCGGTGCGAAGACCGGTCATGGCGGACGCCAGTTGGCGCAGGGCGGACTCGTCCGCCAGATTGAAACCGGCCGCATTGCGACGCGCACTGCCGTAGAGGTCGATCGGCAGCGGCAGCGCCGGGTTAGCTTTGACCGGCATCATGCGCACCGCAGCGACCGGATCTGCGACCAGCCGCTCGGCGTCGACTTGCTCGTCATAAATGCGGTTGACGAACGAGGTATTAGCGCCGTTTTCGAGCAGTCTCCGCACCAGATAGGGCAACAGATCTTCGTGCGAGCCCACGGGTGCGTACACGCGGCACGGTGCCGGCCAGTCTTCGCGGACAACGTCATACAAGGCCTCGCCCATGCCGTGCAGTCGCTGGAACTCGTAACCCTGTCCGGAACGTTCGCGGTCGTCATCACCTGCATAGGCGCGGATCGCAGAGATCGTGTGCGCGTTGTGCGTTGCGAACATCGGATAGAAGCGGTCGCGCTGCAACAACAGCTTGCGCGCGCAAGCCAGATAGCTGACATCGGTGTTGGGCTTGCGCGTGAACACCGGATAGCCCGCCAAGCCTTGCTCCTGACTGCGCTTGATTTCGGTGTCCCAGTACGCGCCCTTGACCAGGCGGACCGCCAAGGGTCGGCCGGCGCGAACGCTCAGCGACTCGAGGTAGTCGATCAGCGCTGGCGCGCGCTTCTGAAACGCCTGCACGGCCAGACCGAAGCCGTTCCACCCGGCCAGCGATGCGTCGACAAACACCGGCGACAGCACGTCCAACGATAACTCGAGCCGATCGGCTTCCTCCGCATCGACCGTCAGACCGATGTTCTGCGCACGCGCCATCTGCGCCAGCGCGAGCAATCGCGGCGTCAGCTCGGCCAGCACGCGCGGGCGCTGCGCAAACTCGTAGCGAGGATGCAGCGCCGACAGCTTGATCGAAATGCCGGGCCGCTGGCTGACATCACCGCTGCGATTGGGATCCGGGCTGCCGCCGATGGCCTCGATCGCATCGCGATAGGCGGTGAAATACCGGTCGGCATCGGCCTGCGTCAGCGCGGCTTCTCCCAGCATGTCGAAACTGTGCAAATAGCGCTGTTGATCGCCGCTGCGGCGATTCGCCAGCGCTTCGCCGATGTTGCGCCCCATGACGAACTGATGGCCCATCAGCTTCATCGCTTGGCGCACGGCCAAACGGATCACCGGCTCGCTGCTGCGTCCGACCATGCGATTGATCGCCGCGCGGAAGTTGCCAGCGGTTTGCGGCGACAGCCGGACGATGCGGCCGGTCAGCATCAAGCCCCAGGTCGATGCGTTGACGAACAGCGAGTCGCTGCGACCGAGGTGTTTCTCCCAATCGGCTGCCGACAACTTGTCGGCGATCAAAGCCTCGGCGGTTTCGTCATCCGGTATGCGCAGCAGCGCCTCGGCCAGACACATCAGCAGCACACCTTCTTCCGACGACAGATCGTACTGGCGCATGAAGGCATCAAGCGGGCTCTGGCCACCCTTGATCGCGCGTACGGCCCGCACCCAATCGGCAGCACGTCGCTGTACGCGAGCGGCCTGCTCGTGCGGCAATTCCGCCCACGCGGCAAGTCGATTGACCAAGCCCGTTTCGTCGGCGAGCCAGTGGTCCGCCATCGCCGCAAACAGCGCGTCCCGCGTTGGTGGCGCATCGGCGAAAACGAAGGCATCGGTCGGGGCCATGGGGGTCTTCCGGGCAGCGTGCGGCGTCGGGCGATAGCGCATTGTAGGAGTGCCCCCCAGCCTTGCCTGCAGGGAAAGAACCCAGTGCCGGTGGCTGACATTGCTCAGGGCACGCACCGTGCGGCATCAGCAGCTGCGCCGCCGGTCGGCATCGAGCCGCATTACCGACCCACCGGTCGCAGCATCGGTGGCAGGCGATGTGGCAGGCTGAAGCTTCAGCCTCAGGCAAGCCGGTGCTGACAAGACTCGAAAACAACAACGACCGATCACGGCGCCGCCCGTCGATCAGGAGAACGAGGGCATGGGGGCAGAGCGTGCTGGAGACGCAGGAAGTGGCAGCGCCCGCGGCGCCCTTGCCCCAGCGTCGCCACGGCTGCATCGGCATCGGAGCAGGATCGCGGCTTGGCTGCTCGCGTCCATGTTCGCCACACCCTGGATGGCCGCCGCCGAAGACATCCCGCCGCAAGATGCGTCGACCGATCCGACGACCCATCGTGATTCGCCCGACGCCCCGGTTCCGCCGGTTCCCGATCAGCCCGAGTTGCTGACTGTGGTCGCGCCGCCGGGTTCGGCCCTCGATCCGTGCGACAAGCCGGGCCTGGATTCGGTGCCGGTCGTCGACTCCGCACGCAACATGCTCGAAGAGCAGAGCTGCAATCTGGTGCTTTGGGTCGACGGCCTGTTTGGCGAAACCGGCAACATCGAGGCCGCCCGGCGCACGCGCGGCGTACTCGAAGTGACCAACGTTTATTCGCAGTTCGAAGGCTTCGACCAACGGCTGCGGCTGCATCTGGAAGTGGATCTGCCGACGATGAAGAACCGCCTTTCCGCGTTCGTCGGCCGAGAAAACGAGCAAGACTTCGTACGCGGGCGCACCGAAGCATCGGAGTTGCGCGCGACCTTCCCGACGCTGAGCGACCAGAACGAATGGCTGGCCGGCTTGGGCTACAGCCTGCCTGACCGCCGCAACCTGCAGACCAGCTTCCGTGTCGGTGTGCGCGGCCTTAGCCCGCCGATGGGCTTCGTCCAGGGCCGTGTCCGCTACACGCTGTACTCCGACGACAACGACGTGGCCTACGTACGCTCGACGCCATTCTGGAACACGCGCGATCGCGCGGGGGTCACCAACAGCTTCGACTTCAGCCACATCATTTCCAACCGCCTGCTGCTGCGCTGGTACTCGGTCGGGACGCTGTCTCAACGCACGGTCGGACTCAACTGGCGCAACTCGCTGATCCTGTATCACAACCTGCATCGCCGGCGCGGACTGGCCTATGAGGGCTTCATCCGCGGCGAAACCGATGAGCCGGAACCGCTGTATGAATATGGCGGCCGCGTCTTGTTCCGCCATCCATTCATGCGCCACCGCCTCTATGCCGAATGGGCGGCTGGCTACAGCTTCCCGCGTACCGACCCTAGCCTGCCCCGCGACGGTTCGGCCAGCGTGGGTCTGTCAATCGAGATGCCATTCGGAGAACCCGTCGACGAGACGCCAGATTGAGCGTTGTCACGGCGGCGGAGGCGCCGCTGGCATCGTCCGTGCTGCAGGCTCGGAAGCGGCGTCGGCTGCAGTGACGCTGTCTCGAACCGGCTCGTATACTCGCGCCGCTTTCACCACCGATTGCAGGGAGCAACGTGAACATAACAGTATTTGGATCAGGCTATGTCGGCCTGGTTACTGCGGCTTGTTTTGCCGATGCGGGTAACGACGTGTTGTGTGTCGACATCGACCCCGCCAAGGTCCAGCGCCTGCGCAATGGCGAATGTCCGATCTACGAGCCGGGCCTTGAAGAAATGCTCCAGCGCAATGTCCGCGAAGGACGCATGCGCTTTACCACCGAAGCCTCCGAAGGTGTGGCTCACGGCCAGTACCAGTTCATCGCCGTCGGCACGCCGCCGAACGAAGACGGATCGGCCGATATGCAGTACGTGCTCGCCGTCGCGGCGTCGATCGGTCAGTTCATGGATGACTATCGCGTCATCATCAGCAAGTCGACCGTGCCGGTCGGCACCGCCGACCGTGTACGTGACGCCGTCCTCAGTCAACTGACCGCCCGTGGCGCCGATGTCGACTTCGACGTCGTCAGCAACCCCGAGTTTTTGAAGGAGGGCGCGGCCGTTGCCGACTTCAACAAGCCCGACCGCATCATCGTCGGCACCTCGTCGCCCCGTGCTACCGAGGCGATGCAGGCGCTGTATGCCCCGTTCAATCGCAATCATGATCGGTTGATCGTGATGGACGTGCGCAGCTCGGAGCTGACCAAATACGCGGCCAACGCGATGCTGGCCACCAAGATCAGCTTCATGAACGAGATTGCCAATCTGGCCGAAGCGCTGGGCGCCGACGTCGAGAAAGTGCGGGTCGGTATCGGTGCCGATCCTCGCATTGGCTTCCACTTCATCTATCCGGGCTGCGGCTACGGCGGCAGCTGCTTTCCGAAGGACGTCAAAGCGCTGGTACACACGGCGTCCGGCGCAAGCTTCGACGCGCAACTGCTCAAGTCGGTGGAAGCGGTCAACAGCCGTCAAAAAACACTGATGTTCCGCAAGCTGGTCAAGGCGCTGGGCGATGTGAGCGGCAAGACGATTGCGCTGTGGGGCCTGGCGTTCAAGCCTCGCACCGACGATATGCGGGAAGCACCGAGCCGCGACTTGATGGAAGCGGTGTGGGCGGCCGGCGGCCGCATCCGCGCCTATGACCCGGTGGCGCAGCACGAATGCCGCCGCCTGTACGGCGATCGCGCCGATCTCGAACTGGTCAGCAGCCCCGAAGCGGCATGCACCGGCGCAGACGCGCTGGTGATCGCCACCGAATGGCGCATTTTCCATTCCCCGAACTTCGCGCGACTCAAGCAGCTGCTGTCCCAGCCGGTGATCGTCGACGGCCGCAATCTGTACGATCCCGACATGCTCAAGCAGCAAGGCATCCGCTATTACGCCATCGGCCGCGGTGAGCACTAGCAACACGCCCGATGATGGCGACGCGCTGATGGTCTACGTCAGCGCGCCGCCGGATGTGGCGGCTGCTCTCGCGTCGACGCTGGTAGCGGAACGCTTCGCGGCCTGCGTCAGTGTATTGCCGGGCGTACGCTCGGTTTACCGCTGGAACGGTGCCGTGCAACAGGACGAGGAATCGCTACTGCTGATCAAGACCGGCGCCGATCGTTTCGAAGCGCTGCGTCAGCGCATCGTTGATCTGCATCCCTACGAACTTCCTGAAGTGGTGGCAGTCCGATGGCAGCATGCGCATGAGCCCTACCGACAATGGGTGCTCGACAGCACGCGCCCCTGATGCCGCAGCGAGCCACACTTTGAAGCCTTCGATCCTGATGCTGGCGGCCAGTCTGATGCTGACGGCCGCCTGCCCGGCCGACGCCGGCAGCCTGCTCAAGCCTCGCGATTCCGCGCCGGCCATCTTGCCGGTCAACGATGCATTCCAGTTGCAACCGGTGCTGTGGCGCGATGGCAAGCTTGATATCAGCCTCGATATCGCGCCCGGCTGCTACCTTTATCGCGACAAGATTCAAGTGGAGGTGCTCGAACCCACCGGCTTGAAGCTCGGCAGGGTCGCCTTGCCGCCCGGTGAGCTGCATCAAGACGAGCACTTCGGCGTCGTACGCGTGTTCCGGCAGCAGCTTGCGGTTCAACACCGTGTTGACCATCCGCCGCAGCGCCTGCGCATCCGCTACCAAGGCTGCGCCGAAGGACTGGTCTGCTATCCCCCGCAGGTTCGCGAAGTCACCGTGGAGTCCTTACGCTGATGTCCAGCAGCAAAAAACAGATCCTTGCCGTCGCGGCGTTGTGCTTTGCCGCTGCCGGCGTCGGCTTTGGTGCCTACCGGTACCTGGCGCAGCCACACTCGATCGATGAGCCGGGCGGCATGGCGCCCGAAATCACGCTGAACGACTTGACCGGAACGCCGCGTCAGCTCAGCGAGTGGCGCGGGAAACTGATCCTGGTCAACTTCTGGGCAACCTGGTGCGCGCCTTGCCTGCATGAAATCCCGATGCTGATGGACATGCAGCAGCAATACGGCGGACGCGGCCTGCAAGTGGTGGGCGCCGCAATGGATGAAGTCGAAGCGGTCCGCATCGGCGCGCCACGGCTGGGCATTCAGTACCCGGTGCTGGTCGGCGACAGCGAGATCATCAATGCGATGCAGGCGCTCGGGGATCAGCTCGGGGCCCTTCCATACTCTGTTCTGATCAATGCGAATGGAATGATCGTGTCGCGCAAGCACGGCGAGTTCGAGCGTGACGAATTGATCCAACTGATCGAGCAAAATCTGCCCACCACCGGCGGATAGCGGGCGGCAGGCGAGCCGGGGCCCATCTCAGCCGAAGTGGCCGGCAACATCGCCTAATATGACGGCAAAATCCTACAAATTTGTCATTGCGCGCTGCACTGGGGCAGAATCGGGTCTCTAGAGCCGGCCCCAGTCCATGCGCAAACTGCTTTTGCTGAATGGTCCCAACCTGAACCTGCTAGGCAGCCGTGAACCGGCCGTCTACGGGTCGGCCACGCTGGCGCAGATCGAGGCCGACCTGACGTCCCAGGCGATCGCACTCGGGCTCGAGCTGCAGTGCTTCCAAAGCAACCATGAAGGCGTGCTGGTCGATCGCATCCACCAGGCGCGTGCCGACGGTGTCGAGTTTGTTCTGATCAACCCCGGCGCCCTCACCCACACCAGCATCGCGCTGCGCGACGCCCTGCTCGGCGTGGCCTTGCCATTCATCGAAATCCATCTTTCCAACGTGCATGCGCGGGAGCCGTTCCGCCATCACTCGTATCTGTCCGACATTGCCGTGGGTGTGATCGTGGGCTTGGGACCCATTGGTTACCGCCTCGCTTTGCAAGCCGCGCATGCGCGGCTCTTCCAAACCAAGTAGCGCAACAGCAACACAACAGGGGAACTCAAATCACAATGGACTTGCGCAAAATCAAAACGCTGATCGAACTGGTAGAACAGTCCGGCATCTCGGAGCTCGAAGTCCGCGAGGGCGAAGAATCGGTTCGCATCAGCCGGCAGACCCAGCAGCTGCATTACACGCTGCCGGCACCGGCGGCCCCGCAAGCAGCACCGGCTGTTGCCCCGGCCGCCGCGCCGGTCGCCGCAGCGCCAGCGGCGCCGGCCGCTGCGCCAGCCAAGCCCAGCGGACACGTGGTGCGCGCGCCGATGGTCGGCACCTTCTACCGGACTCCGTCTCCCGGCGCCAAGGCGTTCGTCGAGGTGGGCCAGACGGTCAAAGTCGGCCAGACGCTGTGCATCATCGAAGCGATGAAGATGCTCAACCAGATCGAGTCTGATCGCGCTGGCGTCATTGTCGACATCCTGGTCGAGAACGAGCGCGCGGTGGAATTCGATCAGCCTCTGTTCGTCATCGAATAAGGCCGCCCGACATGGGGGACATCAAGAAAGTTCTGATCGCCAACCGCGGCGAGATCGCGCTGCGCATCCTGCGCGCTTGCCGCGAGATGGGCTTGAAGACGGTGGCGGTGTATTCGCAGGCCGACCGCGATCTCAAGCATGTACTGCTGGCCGATGAGGCCGTCTGCATCGGCCCACCGGCGGCGGCGAAGAGTTATCTGAACATGGCGGCGATCATCAGCGCCGCTGAAATCACGCAGGCCGACGCGATCCATCCCGGCTACGGCTTCATGTCGGAAAATGCGGATTTCGCCGAGAGCGTCGAGCGGTCCGGTTTCATCTTCATCGGTCCACGCTCGGAAACCATCCGCCTGATGGGCAGCAAGACCAACGCCAAGGCCGAGATGATTGCCGCTGGCGTCCCCTGCGTACCGGGCTCCGATGGCGCACTGCCTGAAGACGACCAGGCCTGCCTGGAGATCGCTGCCAAGGTCGGCTATCCGGTGCTGATCAAAGCTGCCTCCGGCGGCGGCGGCCGCGGCATGCAGGTGGTGCGGACCGAAGAAGAGCTGCTGGAAAAGATTCAGATCGCGCGCACCGAAGCACTCAACGCATTCAAGGATGCCACCGTGTTTCTGGAGAAGTACCTGGAAACACCGCGACACGTCGAAGTGCAGGTCTTGGCTGACGGCCAAGGCAATGCGATCCATCTTGGTGAACGCGATTGCTCGATGCAGCGCCGCAACCAGAAGGTCGTCGAAGAGTGCACCGCACCGGGCGTCACTGACGAACAGCGCGAGGAGATCGGCAAGCTGTGCGTCGAGGCCTGCAAGCGCATCAATTATCGCGGCGCGGGTACGTTCGAGTTCCTGTACGACCAGGGTCAGTTCTACTTCATCGAGATGAATACGCGTATCCAGGTCGAGCACCCGGTGACCGAAATGGTCACCGGCGTCGATCTGATCCGCGAAATGATCCGCATCGCCAGCGGCAAGGCGCTGACCAAGAAGCAGGGCAACATCCGCATGCGCGGCCACGCCATCGAGTGCCGCATCAACGCCGAAAACCCGCGCACGTTCGTGCCGTCGCCGGGCACGATCACCAAGTACCACGCGCCGGGCGGCCCGGGCGTGCGCATGGACACGCACATCTACACCGGCTACCGCGTGCCGCCGCACTACGATTCGATGATCGGCAAGCTCATCTGCTGGGGCAACACGCGTACATCGGCGATTGCGCGAATGCAGCACGCGCTGTCCGAGATGATCATCGAAGGCATCGACACCAACATCAATCTGCAGAAGCGGATCATGGCGGACAAGGTGTTCCAGCGTGGCGAGCACAACATCCACTACCTGGCCGACATGCTGGCGGAGTGGCAGACCGAGTAGCGCCCGCGTAATAGGGCCGGCCGGGTCTGAACCACCCGGCCGGCCGCAGCACCGCTGAGCCGGCCCGCAAAATCCAGTACGCTGCGCGCCTGTTCTACACCGCTGACTTCCATGGCCTGGCTGCAATTGCGCGTGCATTCGCGCTATCCCGAGTTCGTCGACGAAATTCTCCAAGCCTGCGGCGCCAGCGCCGTCAGCTTCATCGACGCCGAGGATGATCCGGTCCTTGAACCGGCGCCCGGCGAAACCCCGCTTTGGAGCAACACGGTCACGCTCGGTCTGTTTCCCGAGAAAACCGACCTGCAGCCGGTGCTCGACGCGTTGCACGAACAATTGCCCGACAGCGATACGCTCCAGGTCAGCGACGAATTGGTTGAAGACCAAGACTGGGTCCGCGTCTGGCTCAAGGACTGCCCGCCGCTGAAATTCGGCGAACGTTTGTGGGTTTGCCCCCACGAAAAGCGTGTCGACGAGCCCGGCAGCGTGACGCTGCTGCTCGATCCGGGCTTGGCGTTCGGCACCGGCACGCACCCCAGCACAGCGCTGTGCCTAGAATGGCTGGCCACGCACGATGTGGGCGATCAACACGTGCTGGATTTCGGTTGCGGCTCGGGCATTTTGGCGATTGCCGCGCTGCTGCTCGGCGCGCGCCATGCCGTGGCCAACGATATCGACCCGCAGGCAATCCAAGCCACCCGCGACAATGCGGTGGCCAATGGCGTCTCCGATCGATTGACGACGGTCGATCCCGAGCGTCGCGTGGAGCCGTTCCCGGCCGATCTGGTGCTGGCCAACATTCTGGCGCGTCCCCTGATCGAGTTGGCGCCGCAACTGTCAGCGACGATCCGCAGTGGCGGCGCCTTGGTGCTGGCCGGACTGCTCGACCGTCAGGCCGACGAAGTCCGTGCTGCCTACGCACCGTGGTTCGACTTCGAGCCCGACCATTGCCGCGACGGCTGGACTCGTCTGTACGGACGACGTCGCTAAGAGCCTTGCTGTCAACCGGGCTGCGGCACGGTTGAACGCGGTCCGCGCTGCGGCGGCTCACTGCATCGGACATTTTCGACCGTTGCCAAGCGTTTGCGGAGCAATCGCAACGTAGCGTCGATGCCGTGCTTTTTTCGCGAGGGGCTTGGCGCTATGATGCGCGCCCCCTATGAGAAAGACCTCGGGCGATGTACGCCGCCAGGGCGAGGTCGTGACGCATCGAAGCACAGAGGGCTTGTATGTCTGCACACCGAACGTCTTTCGACGCAAAGCCCTTGAGTCATTCGGTGTCCGAATGCCTCGACGATTACTTTCGCAGCCTGAACGGCCATTCGCCGGCCGAGTTGTACGACATGATTCTTGACCAGGTGGAGCCGCCGTTGCTGCGCGCCACGCTGCGTTACTGCGACAACAATCAGTCGCGCGCCGCCGAAATGCTTGGACTCAATCGCGCCACGCTCCGCAAGAAGTTGCGCCACCACCGCATCACCGCCAAGCCCGCA
This sequence comes from Hydrocarboniphaga daqingensis, assembly GCF_900129825.1. Classification (GTDB taxonomy): domain Bacteria; phylum Pseudomonadota; class Gammaproteobacteria; order Nevskiales; family Nevskiaceae; genus Hydrocarboniphaga; species Hydrocarboniphaga daqingensis. The sequence goes on from NZ_FQWZ01000001.1 coordinate 62,665, forward strand.
CGATGAACGCGATCGCCTCTCCCGCTCTGCGCGTGGTTCGCCGCGCGCTGCTATCCGTGTCCGACAAATCCGGCATCGTCGATCTGGCGCGTGAACTGCGAGCACGCGGCGTCGAACTATTGTCTACCGGTGGTACGTACAAGCTGCTGGCTGATGCCGGCATCGACGCCACCGAAGTGAGCCGTCATACCGGCTTTCCGGAAATCATGGACGGCCGCGTCAAGACGCTGCATCCGAAGATTCACGGCGGCATTCTCGGCCGTCGCGGTATCGACGACGACGTCATGAATCAGCACCAGATCGCGCCGATCGATCTGGTGGTGCTGAACCTGTATCCGTTCGAGCAAACCGTCGCGCGCGAAGGCTTCACGCACGCCGACGCCGTCGAGAACATTGATATTGGCGGCCCGGCGATGCTGCGCGCCGCTGCAAAGAATCATCACGACGTCGCCGTGGTCGTTGACCCGTCCGACTATGCCAAGCTGCTGGCCGCACTCGTTGCTGGCGGCACGACACTGCTGCAGCGCGAACAGCTTGCGACCAAGGCGTACTCGCTAACCGCTCGCTACGACGCTGCGGTGGCCGGCTACTTCAGCAGCCGCATCGAAAACAGCGATGCGCTGAGTCACTTCCCCGGCACGCTGGGCTTGCAGTTCCACAAGCAGCAGGATCTTCGCTACGGCGAGAATCCGCACCAGCAAGCGGCGTTCTACGCCGAGCGTGAGCCGGCGCCGGGCACGATCGGCGCGGCGCGCCAGCTGCAAGGCAAAGAGCTGTCGTACAACAATATCGCCGACGCCGATGCGGCGCTGGAATGCGTCAAGGCCTTCGTCAAGCCGGCCTGCGTGATCGTCAAGCATGCCAATCCCTGCGGCGTGTCGGTCAGCCTCGACGGCATCGGCCGCGCCTATGACCTGGCGTACCAGACCGACCCAACCTCGGCCTTCGGCGGCATCATCGCGTTCAATCGCCAACTCGACGAAGCAACGGCTGCCGCCATCGTCGGCCGCCAGTTCGTCGAAGTGATCGTGGCGCCATCGATCAGCGACGGTGCGCGCAGCGTGCTCGCCGCTAAGCAAAACGTTCGCGTACTCGAGTGCGGCGAGTGGTCGATGTCCCCGGCTGCCAGCTTCGACTACAAGCGCGTCGGCGGCGGCTTGCTGGTGCAGGACCTCGATCGCGGCATGATCACAGCCGAGGACTTGAAGATCGTCACGCGTCGCGCACCGACCGAAGCCGAAATTCACGATCTGATCTTCGCCTGGAAGGTTGCCAAGTTCGTCAAGAGCAATGCAATCGTCTACGCACGCGATCGTCAGACCATCGGCATCGGCGCCGGACAGATGAGCCGCGTCTATAGCGCGCGCATCGCCGGCATCAAGGCGGCTGACGAAAAGCTCGAAGTACGCGGCTCGGTGATGGCCTCGGATGCCTTCTTCCCGTTCCGGGATGGCATCGACGCCGCCGCTGCCGCCGGAATTTCCGCCGTGATCCAGCCGGGCGGTTCGATGCGCGATTCCGAAGTCATCGCCGCTGCTGACGAGGCCGACATGGCGATGGTGTTCACCGGCATGCGTCACTTCCGTCACTAGCGCCTTCGACCATGAGCCACGGACGGCTACTGGTCATCAGCGACACACCGGATGACGCGCTCGATCTGATCGCCGCGTTGGTGAACGCCGGCTACGAAGCCGCGCAGTGCCATCCATCCCGTCTCGACGCACAAACCGATCGCCACGACCTGCTGCTGATCGACCAACGCCACGTTGCGTCGTCGTCGACTTCGACGCCGCCACTCGTCGCATTGCCGCAGCGTCGCTCACCTCACCCGCCCGTGCTCGTGCTCGGCGCTCGCTGTGCAGCACCGAGTGACGCCGTGGAACTGCCGGCCGACATCGACTTCCGATCATTGGAAACGGTCATCGCCGCGATGATACGCGGCCGGCGCGCCGAGCAACTGAAAGACGATTTTCTATCGACGGTGGCACATGAGCTGCGGACGCCGCTGAACTCCATCCAGGGTTGGGCCGACATCCTGATGCGGCAACCGCGTGAGGCCGACTTCAGCCAAGGCCTGGCGGCGATCGAGCGCAACGCGCGAGCACAGGCGCAGATGCTGGCCGACCTGCTCGACGTGTCGCGGATGATCTCCGGCACGCTGACATTGGACCTGGGGCCGGTGGAGCCCGGCTTCGTCATCGATAGCGCGATCAAGCGTCTTGCCGACACCGCCGCGGCCCGCCACATCGTGATCGATCGTCTCATCAAGGATCCACTGCCGACGGTCGAAGCCGACTTCGAGCGGCTGCAGCAGATCATCGTCTGCCTGCTGTCGAACGCCATCCGCTTTTCGACCAAAAACGCTCGCGTCGTGCTGCGCGCTGATCGCGACGATCACGGCCTGCGAATCGACGTCACCGATACCGGTCGCGGCATTGCACCCGCTGTGTTGCCGCAGTTGCTAGGTCAATTCAGCTCGCGCGCGCTGGGTACCTCACGCAGCGGCGGTCTCGGCTTGGGTCTGGTGATCGCGCAACACTTGGTCGGGCTGCATCACGGTTCGCTGACCGCGTTCAGCGACGGCATCGGCAAGGGAGCCCGCTTCAGCCTGTGGCTGCCGCTGGACGGCACCAATCGCAATCAATTGGGCGCGTAACGCGTACTCGGATTGTCGTAGCCGACGCGCGGCAGCACGAACGAAAACACCGAACCGCCGCCTTCCCGGTCCTCGTACCAGAGGTGGCCGCTCATCCGCGTGATTTCTTCTTTTGATATCGCAAGCCCCAAGCCGCTGGCATGCTGCACATCATCGCTGGTCTGCAGCCGCACATAGCGCTTGAACAACTGCTGTTGGCGATCGCGCGGCACGCCGGGCCCGCGATCGGCGACCGATACGCGCGCCATCCCCGATCGGCCGGTTTCGCAGCGCACGCTGATCGTGCCGCCAGACGGCGCATACCGCAGCGAATTCGAGATCAGGTTTTCCAGAACGTGGCGAACGGCGGTGGCATTGGCCATCACTTGCGGGTCATCGACGATGTCGGCGCTGATCTGCATGCCGCGCTCTTGCGCCAGCAAGTTGAAGCTGTCGACGGTGGCCTTGATCACCGGCGCAAGGCTCAGCGCGCTGATCTCGACCTTGCGCAGATCACTGCTCTTGGCCCAGCGGCCGAGATAGTTGTCGATAAACTTCAGGCAGTGCTGCGCACTCTCACGAATCTCGCCGACCATGCGCTCCGGCGTGTCCTGACCGCGATCCATCAAGTCGAGTGCGAACAGGATGCTCGACAGCGGATTCTTCAGGTCATGCGCGACGATCTGGGTCAGGTCGGCGCGCTCCTGCGCAATCAATGCCAGATGATCACGCGCGCGCTTGAGCTCGACATGCGTCTTGACGCGCGCCAACAGTTCTTCGGCAACGAAGGGCTTGGTGACATAGTCAACCGCACCATGCTGAAACGCCTGGATCACGCCTTCACGCTCGCGTGCCGCCGTCAGGAAGATGATCGGCACATCGGCCGTACGCGGATTGGCGCGCAGGTGCTCGCAGACTTCGAAGCCATCCATGACCGGCATGCGCATATCGAGCAGCACGAGGCTGGGCGTGCGGCTCAGGCAGTGGTCGAGGACCTCCTCACCGGACAACGCGGACACCACTTCGTAGTCGGCACGCTGCAGCAGCGCGGTGACGACTTCGATGTTGGACGCCTGATCATCGACGATGAAGATTAAATCCTTGTCCATGCGTCCCTATCGTTTACAGGTACGAGCCGCCGATCCTGGCGGCAAGAGGACGCAGGATACCCCAGGCCGATACGCGCCCTGCGGCGGTATCGGCGGCCGGTGTTGGTCTAATCTTCGACGCGCAGTTCCCGCTCGACCGGCTTGCCATCGATCAGCTCCCAGGCGCGCATTTCGAGCACGCCCTTGATGCTCAGCGATACGATCAGATTGATCAGGTTCTCACGCAGTTCGGCGGGCTGCGGCTCTGCCGGACCGTCCGGCTTGCTCCACAGCCGCGCCCACAGCACCTCGTCGGCACGATGCGTCCCCATGTTCGCAGTCGCCAGACGGAACGCCGCGGGGCGCCCGTCACGTTCATAGACCCAGCCGTGCATTACGGCGGGCTGAGCGATCTGCGCCTCGTGCAGGATCTGGATTGCAAGGCGTCGGGGAAACAGCAGCAAGTCGTTCATAGGGGTTTCAATGTCGGGAAAGGCCGCAGACCGGGCAGCGCGGCTCGTGCCGCAGCTTCAAGGTCCGCCATTGTGAATCCAGTGCGTTCCACAGCCGCAGCGTGCCAGCCTCGTTGCCAAGACCCAGCAGCAGCTTGATCGCCGATAGCGCTTGCAGATTACCGATCGTGCCGACGACGGGGCCGAGAATTCCGGCCTCCTCGCAGGTTTCGGCGGCGTCGGCGTGCGGGTCGTCGGGGTACAGGCAGGCGTAGCACGGCCCGCCGCGGCGCAGATCGAACACGGCGATCTGGCCTTCGAAGCGGATCGCCGCACCCGAAACCAGCGGCCGGCGCGCCGCATGACACGCGCGGTTGACGGCAAAGCGGGTCGGGAAGTTGTCGGAGCAGTCGAGCACGACATCGACACGGCGCACCGCTGCCAGCAAGGCCGCATCGTCGAGCGGCCCGGCCAGCGCCTCGATCTGGCACTCAGGATTCAGCGCCCGCAGTGTCGCCGTGGCCGCCGCCAGCTTGTCGCGGCCGACGTCGTCCTGGCGATACAGCAGTTGACGCTGCAGATTGCTCACATCGACGCGGTCGATGTCGGTCAGCAGCACGCGGCCAAGCCCGGCACCGACGAGGTACGGCGCCGCTGCGCAGCCGAGCCCGCCGACGCCGACGATCAACACGCTGGAATCGCGCAGCAGCTGCTGCCCATTGACGCCGACTTCGCGCAGCACGATCTGACGGCGGTAGCGAGCCAGATCGCTCACGGCCGATGCCCGGCCGTCGCACGTTCGTTGCCGCCCAGATCGCGACGCGTCTGCACGCCGGCAAAGCCGGCCTCGTCGAACAGCGCGCGCACCTGCGCACCTTGATCGTGGCCATGCTCCACTAGCAGCCAGCCACCGGAGCGCAGCCGCGCAGGCGTGCCGGCGATGATCACCCGCAGGTCATCCAAGCCATCGGCGCCGGCCGTCAGCGCCGTGCGCGGCTCGGCGGCAAGTGCAGTCAGATGCGTGTCGCCGTCGGCGATGTAAGGCGGATTGGACACGACCAGATCGAAGGTGTCGGTGGCATCGAGCGCGGCCCACCAGGAGCCCGCGCACCACCGGCAGGTCAGCGCCAGCGATTCGGCATTGCCGCGTGCCACGGCCAGAGCGGCCTGCGAGGCGTCGGTGCCGGTGATCTGCCAGGCCGGCCGCTCGCGTGCCAGTGCCAGTGCGATCGCACCGCTGCCGGTGCCCAGGTCGATAACGCGACGAACCGTGCCAGCCGCGTCGTCGGGCCATAGCGACAGCGCCCACTCGACCAGCAGTTCGGTATCGGGCCGCGGCACCAGAACATCGGGCGTTACGCGCAGCCGCAGCGTCCAGAATTCCTTGTAGCCGGTCAGATACGCCACCGGCACCTGTCGCGCGCGCGCTTCAATCAGTTCGAGCAGACGCAGACGCGCAGGCTCGGCGATCGCGTCGCGGTCGTAGGCGAACAAGCTGCCGCGACTCTTGCCCAGCGCAAAGGCGGCCAGCACCTCGGCGTCGAGCCGCGGGCTGTCGCTGACGGCCGCCAGACGCGCCGTGGCGTCGCGCAGCACCTGGCCGACGGTCGTGACCGCGGCCGGCTCGTTCACTCGCCCAACTCGGCCAGCAGCTCGGCCTGGTGCTCGTTGAGCAAGGGCACGATCACCGCATCGAGATCGCCCTGCATCACGCGGTCGAGCTGATATAGCGTCAGGTTGATCCGGTGATCGGTGATGCGGCCTTGCGGAAAGTTGTAGGTGCGAATGCGCTCGCTGCGATCGCCGGAGCCGACCAGTTTTTTGCGCGTGGCCGCGACATCGCCCTGCTGCTTGCTGCGCTCGGCGTCGAGCAAGCGCGACGCCAGCAGCGCCATCGCTTTGGCGCGGTTCTTGTGCTGGCTGCGCTCTTCCTGGCATTCGACGACGACGCCGCTCGGCAGATGCGTGATGCGGATCGCCGACTCGGTCTTGTTGACGTGCTGGCCGCCGGCACCCGAACTGCGATAGGTGTCGATCTTCAGATCGGCAGGATTGATATCGATCGCCTGCGCTTCTTCGATTTCGGGCAGCACGGCCACGGTCGCGGCCGAGGTGTGAATGCGCCCCTGGGCTTCGGTTTCGGGCACACGTTGCACGCGGTGCGCACCGGATTCGAACTTGAGTTGCGAGTACGCGCCGAATCCGGCGATGCGGCTGATGATTTCCTTGTAGCCGCCGTGCTCGCCCTCGCTGGTCGACAGCACCTCGATCTGCCAGCCCCGCGTCTCGGCATAGCGCGTGTACATCCGGTGCAGATCGCCGGCAAAGATCGCCGCTTCGTCGCCGCCAGTACCCGCGCGGATTTCCAGAAACACGTTGTTGGCGTCGAGCGGGTCCTTGGGCACCAAGTAGCCCTGCAGCGCCGCTTCGACCTCGGCGAGCCGCGCTTCGGCCACCGGCAACTCGGCTTCGGCCAACTCGCGCAGATCGGTATCGCGATCGCCGCGCATCAGCTTCAGGCCGTCGATCTCGTCGGACGTCGCGCAATAGGCGTTGTACTGGTCGACCAGCGGACCGAGCTGAGCGTATTCCTGCGACAGGCGACGGAACTTGTCAGGGTCGCCGATCACGTGCGGGGACGACAGCTCGCCGGCGATTTCCTCGCGGCGATCGACCATCTGCTGGAGCTTGGACAGGAGGGAAGGCTTCATCCGTACATTATCGCCTTCAAGCCGCGGCCACGCATGGCCGGAATCGTACCGGCCGGCGCGTCAGCGCCGCTCAGCCCTCGTCGTCGGGGAGATCGAACAGCTTGCGCGCCGACGTCACCAGCATGGCTTGTTCGACGCTGCTGGCTGCCCGGAGCTGGGCACTGGGCGCATGGAGCAGCTTGTTGCTGAGCGTGTCGGCGACAAAGGTCATCACCTCTTCGGCCGTGGCACCGTTGGCGAGGCGGCGACGCGCCTTGTCGAGCACGTCGTCGCGATGCGCGCGCGCCTGCGCGCGGATCTGGGCGATCGTCGCGCCGGCGTCACGCCCCTCCAGCCAGCGCGTGAACTCCAGCGCGTACTCGGCAATCAGCACCTCGGCCTGCTTGGCCGCCTCGGTGCGCGCCTTGAGGTTGTCCTGGACCACGTCGCGCAAGTCGTCGAGCGTGTACAGGTAGATGTCTTCGAGCTGGCCGATGCGGGGATCGATGTCGCGCGGCATTGCCAGGTCGATCATGAAAACCGGCTTGCGGCGGCGCTTCTTGATCGCCGTCTCCATCGCCGCGCGCTCGAGAATATGGCCGCGCGCGGCGGTCGACGACACCAGCAGGTCGACATCGGGCAGGTATGCGGCCAGATCGGTCAGCGGAATGGCGTAGCCCTGAACTTCACGGGCCAACTTCTCGGCCTTGTCGAGACTGCGGTTGGCGACGATCAGCCGTTGCACGCCCTGCCCGCGCAGATGCCGCGCGAGCAACTGCACGGTCTCGCCGGCACCGATCAACAGCGCCGTGGTCGAGCGAAAGTCGGTAAAGATGCGCTTGGCCATCTGCACGGCGGCATAGGCCACCGACACCGGATGCGCGCCGACCTGAGTCTGGCTCCGCGCGAGCTTGGCCACCGCAAACGAATGCTGGAACAAGCGCGACAGCACCGGCCCGAGCACGCGCTGGCTCTGCGCGGTGGCGAAGCTCTGCTTCATCTGCCCCAGAATCTGCGGCTCGCCGATGATCATCGAATCCAGGCCCGCCGCCACCCGCAAGCTGTGCAGCACGGCAGCCTGGTCGCGGTGGGTGTAGACGAACTGGTGAATGTAGTCCTGCGGCGCGTTCAACTCGCGGCGCCACCATTCCAGCAGCCGCGCCTCGTCGTCGACCGATGCGACGGCGTGGATTTCGGTGCGGTTGCAGGTCGACAGGATCGCCGCTTCTTCCACGCCCGGCAGCGCCCTGAGCCGCGCCAGCGCGGCGGGCAGGTCTGCTTCGGTAAAGGCGAGCCGCTCGCGCGCCTCGACCGGCGCACTGTGGTGGCTCAGCCCTAGAGTGATCAAGGCCATGGGCTACCTGTGTTGACGGCGCATTGTCCCGTAGCGCCGTACGCCGAACAAGCGCCGACGTGACCGGCGGTGCCTCGCCGCGGCTCCAGCGAGGAACCGCGCTACCATGGCGTTGTCCGATGGCAGCAGCCTCCCGAGCGGATGCCGCGCCTCCCTCCCCCGTCGAACTGCACCGGCAACTCTCGTGACCTCCAACCTCCGCCTCGCCCTCGCCCCCGCCTTGATGCTCGCGCTGCTGAGCGTTGCGGCCGTGCAAGCGGCCGACGCCGACCTGCCTTCGCCGCCGGCGCCCGAACGTAGCGACGTCGGCGTCAGCGACCCGGAAGCGCAGTTCCACATCATGCTCGGCGAGATGGCCGCCAACCGCGGCGAAGCCGGCGTTGCCGCCAGCGAACTGCTGGCGGCGCTGCGCACCGTTCCCGACCCGGCGCTGGCCGCGCGTGCGACCAGCCTGGCGATCAGCGCCGGCAACGGTGGACTGCTGGAACTGGCCGCCCGCCGCTGGCTGGAAATCGAACCCAACAATATGGATCCGCGGGAAGTGATCCTGCAGATGGGCTTGCAGCGCGGCGATGCCGACGAGGCCTTCGAGCAGGCCGATGCGATCGTCAACGGCCATGGCGGCGGGCGTAGCGACGGCTTTCGCCATGTCGCGGTGCTGATGGCGCAACACCCCGGCAAGTCGGACACGGCGATTTCGGTGATCAAGCGCCTGGTTGAGCAATACCCGGCCGAACCCGGCGCGTACTACGCCAGCGCATTGCTGGCACTGCGCTACAACCAGCTCGACGCTGCCGAAGTTGCGGCGCGCGAAACCGTGCGTCTCAAGGCCGATTCGCGCGACAACACGCTGCTGCTGATCGGCGTGCTGGTCAAGCAAGGCAAGCTCGACGAATCCGACGCCACGCTCGACGCACTGGCCAAGCGCAACAAGAAGGAAAGCGCTGATCTTCGCCTCGCCTACGCCAAGCTGCTGCTGGAGTCGAGCCAGCGCACGCGGGCGCGCGGCCAGCTCGAACGCATCCTGAAAGACAGCCCGAAGAACACCGACGCTCTGTATGCGCTGGCCGTGTTCAACGCCAACGACGGCCAGTACGACGTCGCGCGCAAGCAGTTCCAGTCGCTGACGCAGAACCTCGACCGAGGCAGCGACGCGCACTTCCAGCTCGGACGCATCGCCGAACGGCAGAAGGACTGGAACACGGCGCTATCCGAGTACGAAGCGGTCAGCGGCGGCCCGCAAGCGCTCGACGCCGCTGTTCGCCGCGCTGCCGTGCTGGCCCAACTCGGTCGCACCGGTGAGGCGCGTGCGACGCTGGCGCAGATGCGCCAGCAGTTCCCGCCGCTGGCGCCACGCCTGCGACTGGCCGAAGGCGAAATCCTGCTCGAAGCCGGCAAGCCCGACGAAGCACTGGCTGCATACAACGACGCGCTGACCGCCACGCCCAACGATGCCGACCTGCTGTACGGACGATCGCTGGTGCACGACCGTCGCGGTGATGCCGCCGCGTCGGAAGCCGACCTGCGCGCGATCATCGCCAGCAAGCCCGACGATGCGCGCGCACTCAATGCGCTGGGCTATCTGCTGACCGTCAACGGCAAGGCCGAGCGTCTGCCCGAGGCCAAGCAGCTGATCGACCAAGCTCTCAAGCTTGAACCGGACGACTCGGCGATCATCGACAGCATGGGCTGGGTGCAATACAAGCTCGGCCGCAATGAGGACGCGCGCGGCTACTTGCAGAAAGCCTATGCGCAGACGCCCGACCCTGAAATCGCGGCGCACCTAGGCGAAGTGTTGTGGGTGCTCGGACAGCGTGACGAAGCGCGCGCGGTGTGGTTACGCGCACTCGAGACAGCGCCCGGCCATCAAGCCGTGCTCGAAACGATGAAACGTCTCGCGCCTTGAGCGCGGGCATGCAGCGCCTGGGGCGGCTGCGCAACACGCTGGCAGCGCTACTGCTGACAGCCGGCAGCAGCGCTTGCGTTACAACCGGCGGCGAGGCGCCGGCGCGTTCGCCATCAACGACCGGCGACGTCGCCACGCAGTGGCGGATGCGGCAGGCGCAGTTGCGGGAGATCGACGCATTCCTGATGTCGGGGCGCGTCACCAGCGCCGAGCTGGGGCTGCGCGCCGATCTGCGCTGGCGCGAATCGAATGACGGGCAGTACGAGCTGCGTCTGTCGGGGCCGTTCGGTGCAGGCGCCGTGGAGTTGCGTGGCAATGCGGCCGGCGTCGAAGTTCGCAACAGCGACGGCAGCCAGTACACGTCCGACCCCGAAGGCTGGATTCGCGCCCGCTACGGCTGGACGCTGCCGATCACCGGCCTGCGCCACTGGGCGCTGGGCCTGCCGATCCCCGACGTCGCCGCCGACTCTGTGCTGGACGATCGCGGCCGGCTGGCAACGCTGACGCAAAGCGGCTGGCAGCTGCATTACACGGAGTATCAGCAGCAGAACGGTTACGATCTGCCTCGTCGCTTCGAGGCCGACAATGGCCGCGTGAAGCTCAAACTACTGATCGATCAATGGGACGAGCTGCCCCCCACACCCGCGATTCGCTGACCCACCCCTTCGCGGTCGATACAGCCTGGCCCGCACCGGCAAAGCTGAATCTGTTCCTGCATGTGACCGGACGCCGTCGCGATGGCTATCACGAGCTGCAGACGGTCTTTCAGTTCCTCGACTACTGCGACCTGCTGTACTTCGTCCCGCGCGGCGACGGGGTCTGCCGACGCGTCGAGGGACCCGACGAAATCCCAGCCGATCGCGATCTGGTCGTGCGCGCTGCGCGGCTGCTCAGCGAGGTCAGCGGTGCCGGTCTGGGCGCCGACATCCGCGTCGACAAGCGCATCCCCATCGGCGGCGGCCTCGGTGGCGGATCAAGCAATGCCGCCACCACGCTGGTGGCGCTGAACCGCATCTGGAACCTGGGCCTGCCGTTCGACGAAATCGCTGAACTGGGCCTGCGCTTGGGCGCCGACGTGCCGGTGTTCGTTCGGGCTCATGCGGCTTGGGCCGAAGGCGTCGGCGAGCGACTGTGGCCGATCGACCTGCCCGAGCCCTGGTACCTGGTCGTCACCCCGCCGCTGTCGGTGTCCACTGCTGCGGTGTTTGCCTCGCCCGACCTGCGCCGCGACACCCCGCTGGTCGACCTGCAGGCATTTCGCAGCGGCGTGGTCGGCAACGACTGCGAGCCGGTCACGCGCGCGCTGCACCCCGAAGTCGGCGAGGTACTTGACTGGCTTGCGGGCCACGGCATCGCCAGAATGTCGGGCACCGGTGCCTCATGCTTCATCGCTTGCGATACGATTAAGCAGGCCGAAGCCATACGCCACGAGGTTCCGGCGCAATGGCAAGCTTTTATTGCGCGCGGGCTGAATCGTTCGCCACTCGCGGATATAATGCGCGGCCTCTGAGCCCCGGCTCAGACAAAAACCAGTTCATTGGGGCGTAGCCAAGTGGTAAGGCAGCGGGTTTTGATCCCGTCATTCGGTGGTTCGAATCCATCCGCCCCAGCCAGTTTCACCAGGCAGTTTCAGAGGAAAGCCAAAGCGGGTTTTGATCCCGACTCACTCAATGGGTTCGAATCCATCCGCTCCAGCCCGCTTTAGATCCGCTACACCGCCCAGCCGCATCCCTCCCAGCCGCGCCTAGCCACGAGAATCGCCCCATGGCCGACAGTCAGTTGATGCTCTTTACGGGCAACGCCAACCCGCAGTTGGCCCGTGAAATCGCCAACTACATGCGCATCCCTCTAGGCAAGGCCGCCGTCAGCCGGTTCTCCGACGGGGAAGTCCAGGTCGAGATTCTGGAGAACGTCCGCGGCAAGGACGTGTTCGTGATCCAGCCGACCTGCGCGCCGACCAATGACAACTTCATGGAGCTGGTGATGATGCTCGACGCGCTCAAGCGCGCGTCGGCGCAGCGCATCACCGCGGTCGTGCCGTACTTCGGCTACGCGCGCCAGGATCGCCGCCCGCGCAGTGCGCGCGTGCCGATCAGCGCCAAGGTCTGCGCCGACATGATCGGCGAATGCGGCGCCAACCGCGTGCTCACCGTCGACCTGCACGCCGACCAGATTCAGGGCTTCTTCGACATCCCGGTCGACAACGTCTACGCCAGCCCGGTGTTGCTCGGCGACATCTGGCGCCAGAAGTACGAAAACCTGATCGTCGTCAGCCCCGATGTTGGCGGCGTGGTGCGCGCCCGCGCGGTCGCCAAGCGGCTCGACGATGCGGACCTCGCGATCATCGACAAGCGCCGTCCGCGTCCGAACGAAGCCAAGGTGATGAACATCATCGGCGACGTGCGCGGCAAGACCTGCGTGCTGGTCGACGACCTCGTCGACACCGCCGGTACGCTCGGCCAGGCCGCCGGCGCGCTGAAGGATGCCGGTGCGATCGCCGTGGTCGCCTACGTCACGCACCCGGTGCTGTCGGGCGCAGCGATCAGCAACATCACCAACTCGCGGATCGACAAGCTGGTGGTCACCGACACGATCCCGCTGACGGCCGAAGCGGCCGCCTGCCCCAAGATCCGTCAGCTGTCGATCGGCGGCCTGCTCGCCGAAACCATCCGCCGCGTCAGCGCCGAAGAATCGGTCAGCTCGCTGTACCTCGACTAAGCAACAAAAACCCGCCCCGGGCAAACCGCGAGGTTTGCGTCCGGGGCGGGCGCAATTGGCGCGTGCTGCGCCGATCAGCCCAAGTCGAGCGGCACGAAAATCCGCGAGTCACCGCGCTGGATCAGCAGCGCGATATTGCGGTCGGCCTTGGCCGTCGCCTCCCGCAACTGCTTGACGCTATCGACCGGCTTGCCATTGGCCGACAGCACGATGTCGCCCGGACGGATGCCGGCGTCAGCCGCTGCCGCTGCGACGTCCTGCACCAGCAACCCACCACTGACCTCGACCTGCTTGCGTTCTTCCGGGGTCAACGGGCGCACGGCCAGGCCCAGCTTGCCCGCGTTCTGCGCGCTGTTGCCCGCCGCATCGTCGTCGGCGCTGGCCACGTCGCGGTCGCCCATCGTGTCGAGCTTGGCGCTGAGCGTTTTCTCGCGTCCGTCGCGCCACACGGTCAGTTCGATCTTGCTGCCCGGCGCCATCTGCGCCACGGCCGCCGGCAACTGCACGGTGTCGTCGATCGGCGTGTCATTGAGCTTGACGATCACATCACCCGGTTCCAAACCCGCGCGGTCGGCCGCGCTGCCCTTCTCGACGTTGGCGACCAGCGCGCCGCGCGGCTTGTCCAGGCCAAAGCTCTTGGCGAGATCCTGATTGACGCCCTGGATCGTCACACCGAGCTTGCCGCGCGTGACGCGGCCGGTGGTCTGCAACTGCTTGCCGACGTTCATCGCCACGTCGATCGGGATCGAAAAGCTGACGCCCTGGAAGCCGCCGCTGCGCGTGTAGATCTGCGAGTTGATGCCGACCACTTCGCCGTCGAGGTTGAACAGCGGGCCGCCGGAATTACCGGGATTGATCGCCACGTCGGTCTGCAGGAACGGCACGTAGGAGCCGTCGGGCAGCGTGCGGCCCTTGGCGCTGACGATGCCCTGCGTCACGGTGTTTTCGAAGCCGAACGGGCTGCCGATCGCCACGACCCACTCACCGACCTGCAACTGCGCTGGGTCACCGATCTTCACCGTCGGCAGATCGCGCGCATCGATCTTCAACACCGCGACATCGCTGGTGGCGTCCTGGCCGATCACCTTGGCCGTGAACTCGCGCCGATCGGTCAGCTTGACGGTCACTTCCTTGGCGTCGGCCACGACATGGGCATTGGTCAGGATCACACCGTCAGACCCGACAATGAAGCCCGAGCCTTCGCCGCGCGTGATCTGATCCGGCGCCTGCTGCTGCGGAAACTGACGGAAGAACTGCGAAAACGGATCGTCGCCATCACCACCGCCAAAGCCAGGGAAGCCGCGCGGCAGGCCGCCGCGCGCCGACGTCTTCACATTGCCCTTGGTGGCGATGTTGACCACGGCCGGGCCATAGGCGCGAACCATCGCGCTGAAGTCGGGCAAGGCCGCGCGGCCGACGACATTGGACGCCTGCGGCACCGGCGCGGCGACCGGCACCGTCGGCGCGGTGGTCTCCCGACCCATCGCAAACAAGGCTGATGCCGGCAGGCCAACCGCCGCCGCGCCGATCAGCGCCGCGGCCAGGGGTTTACGCACAAAGCTTTGCAAGGCCATCGTGAATCTCCATTCGTTGGACGGGACCGTCGGTCCCGGGACGAACAGCAGATTGCGCGGCCAGACTTAAGAAACCGTTAAGAGCGCACGGCGCCGTTTGCATCCTTTTGTAACTTGGAAGCGAACACCCATCGCCCAAGGTCAGCACATCGGGATGCCCTCGCGGAAAGTTCGCGTGAAGCATTTGAGAACCGAGCTCAAGCCCAGAAAGGGGTAATTTATGAGCGTCGCGGGAGCCGCTATATCGCCCCATGCGACCCGTGCGAGCCAGTCAGGGATCGGAACCGCGCATGGGCGGGCAGAACGGATTAAGCGTAGACGACATCAGTGTGAAATTCATCACACTCGCCCTGCGCAAGGCCGGCTGGGATGAAACCATGCAGATTCGTCGACAGGTATCGTCCACCAATGACAGCGTCATCGAGCGTCGACAGCTAGACAGCCGCCACATCCCGCTGGCGCTGACCGCAGCGAAGAAGGCGATATTCGTCAAAGCGCATGGCACTCAGCAGGCGCTCGACTGCGCTGCTCGCCTCGATATTCCTTTTGTGTCTGCTGGCAACAGCGAGGTCTCTGCCTTTAACGATAAGACCGGCAGAGGGAATCTTGGGGAAGTTCACCGTCGCTCGATGCCTACTCCTCACCCGAGCAGCAGTGGGGCAAGTGCCAGACATTGGAAGGGATGAGCACAGCTGGCTAACAGAATGCTTAACCCGATGTTTTGCTGATTTGCATTCGTTGATGTTGAGGCACGGCCAGGCATTGTTGAAACCACAACAGATGTAAGCAAGAAAAATTTTGTACTTTTCTGTTTGCCACAGAAGCTAAGACCAGTATGTCCAACTCAATCGCTTTTGGTGATGTCAACCGATAGCTGAGCAGGATCGACGGAGAGATTTGTGACTTGGAAGGTAGAAGCTGTTGTCGCAGCGAAGATTGGCTTCGCAACACATCAGAATGCTGTCCCCATAATCCGAGAGCTTCGCGTTTCAGCGCTAGACGAGGGATCCGAAGAATCGATGACCTTGGTTGTCTCGGCGGATCCCCCGTTCGTCGGTGAAAAAACTTGGCGCCTCGACCTTATGTCCGCCGGCGACACGCTGCCGATCAACGATCGCAACGTGCCCCTTAATGCCACGCTGCTGCAAGGGCTCACGGAGAGTCTTTTCGGCACGCTCAAGCTCTCTCTTCGATCGAAGGACGGCGTCCTCCTCGCCGAAGCCCACTATCAGGTTGAGCTCCTCGCACACAATCAGTGGGGAGGCGCAGGCACGATGTCGGAGCTGCTGCCGGCCTTTGTCATGCCCAACGACCCCGCAGTGGACCGCGTACTCAAGGCGGCGTCCGAGGTGCTTCGCCGTTCTGGGCGCCCGGATGCAATCGACGGCTATACCGCTCAGTCGCGCGAACGGGCTTGGGAGTTCGCGTCTGCAATCTGGGCTGCCATTGGGGGCCTTCGCCTATCCTATTCGCTGCCGCCAGCGAGTTTTGAGGTCCAAGGCCAGAAGGTTCGGACGCCTTCGCAGATCCTGGATGGCCGAATAGCGACGTGCCTAGACACCGCACTGCTCTTTGCGGCCGCACTTGAGCAGGCGAGCTTTAACCCGCTGATCGTGCTCACGAAGGGCCACGCCTTCGTCGGTGTTTGGCTTCAACCGATCGAGTTCACGACGCTCGTCGTCGAAGAAGCCGCGGCGCTGCGACGCCGTATCGATGTGAAGGACATGATCCTGTTCGAGACCACTCTCGCCACCCAGAGCCCGCCGGCGTCGTTCAGCCAAGCGATCGCTGAGGCTTCAAGGCAGCTTGAAGAAGCGAACGAAGCCAATTTTCACGCGGCGATCGACATTCGACGCGCCCGCATGCAGAAGATTCGTCCGTTGGGGGTTGCCGTTCGCAGCGAAGGCGTACAGAGCGAGGAAGCCCCCGTCTTCTCCGAAGGCCTCGAAACAGCGCCGCGACTGCCCGGTTTCGATATCGATGCCCCTGATGATGCTCCGACAGCTTCCGGGCGCGTGTTGCAATGGCAGCGCAAGCTCCTCAATTTGACGACGAGCAACAACCTACTCAGTCACCGTGCGACTAAAAGTGTTGTCCGGCTTCTCTGCCCCGATCCAGGATCGCTGGAGGACCTGCTGGCCACCGGCAAGAAGGTCCGCATCATCCCGCTTCCCGATCTCGGCGTTGGTGGGCGCGATGAGGAGACTTACAGACAGCAGACCCGTAGCAGCCTGCGAGATGAGGTTGCCAATCAGGCGATGCGCCGCGGCGAGGTGCTATCCGATATGGGTAAGGACGCGCTCGACGCAGCACTCATTGAGCTCTATCGCAAGGCGCGCTCCGACATGGAGGAGGGCGGCTCGAATACGTTGTTCCTCGCCCTCGGCTTCCTGAAATGGAAGAAGCTGGCCACGGACGACAATGCCTACCGTGCGCCGCTGATCCTGCTTCCTATCCGCCTCGAGCGCCGCAATGCGATGGCGGGTGTGACGATAGTCGCTCACGAAGACGAGCCTCGCTTCAACCTGACCCTGCTGGAGTTGCTCCGTCAGGACTTTGAGCTTGAGCTCCCCGCTCTCGAGGGTGAGTTGCCGAAGGACTACAGTGGCATCGACGTCGAGGGGGTCTGGGCCATCGTTCGGTCGCGCATCAAGGACATTCCAGGATTCGAAGTAGTCCCGGACGTCGCCATAGGCACGTTCTCATTCGCGAAGTACCTGATGTGGCGTGATCTTGTTGACCGCGCTGACCAGCTCAAGGACAGCCCTGTCGTGAGGCACCTGATCGAGCGTGATGGGTCGGTCGACATCGACAAGGGCAACTTCCCACATCCCGATTCCCTTGATCAGAAGATTGACCCGGCGCAGCTGTTCACACCCCTCCCGGCTGACAGCTCTCAGTTGGCTGCTGTCGTCGCGTCCGCTGAGGATCGAGACTTCGTTCTGGATGGGCCGCCCGGCACTGGCAAGTCGCAGACCATCGCAAACATCATCGCCCACAACCTGGCGCTTGGTCGCCGCGTTCTCTTCGTCGCCGAGAAGCGCGCTGCGCTGGACGTGGTGCAGCGGCGCCTTGCTGACAAGGGCCTTGCACCTTTCTGTCTGGAACTTCATTCAGCCAAAGCGACGAAGACCGCTGTCCTCAAGCAGCTTGACAGGGCCTGGACAGCACGCGAGACGCTTTCCGAGGCTGAATGGATGCGCGAGGCCGGCGAATCGAAGCGCCTTCGGGACGAGCTCAACAGCGTGGTGTCTCTCCTGCATCGACGAGAGCCCAACGGTTGGTCGATTCATCGCGCGATTGGCCAAACCGTTCGAGACGACGCTGATCGGTTTCCTAAGCTTGAGTTCCCCCGTGGTGCCAGGCACTCCTCGGATCAGATGGACGCCTTCCGGGATATCATTCGCAGGCTCGGAATTGCCTACAAGTCGGTTGAAGGCCTATCGCAAGACCTTGAAGGGGTAACGCGTAGCGACTGGACCAACGAGTGGCAGGAACAGATCGTCGATGCCTCCCGACGGATTCCGAGCGCACTCGATGCAGTCGAGCAGGCACGAGACAAGCTGGCAGCGGTGACTAAGCTCCCGATTGCCGCGGCTGATCAGCAGGGAATGGCTCGGCTCCTTCGGTTTGTGGAGCTGTGCCTCGGCTTCCATGGGAAGGATGTCCGATTTGCCTTCGCACCAGACTTGTCAGAGCGCGTCGCAGCGGCTCGCGAGTCGGCCAAGCTCGCCGACGCATACCGGCGGGACGAGGCGGCCCTAAGCGCACCGTACGTTGCAGAAGCGGCCCGCCGAGTCGACCTCGATGGATTCAAAAAGGCATACGCGGAGGCTGGGACGAAGTTCTGGTTCTTAGCCAAGCTTGCACAGAAGAAGGTTGCGCGCTCGCTGGCGGATGCTGGCGGCGTTAGCGCACCGGTGAACCCCGCTGCCGATCTTCCTCGGCTCGGCGCCATGCGTGATGTGCTGACGCGACTCGACACGCTTGCGCCTCTGGCTTCTGGTATCCCCGGATGGGCGGGCCTGTCTTCTGACGGTGCTCAGATTGAGTACGCGATACAGCTTGGCGAAAAGCTCCGCTCCGCGATCGCAGCCGAAGCCGACAGCCCGGAGGCGCTCCTCGCGATGCGCGGTGCGACCTCGACACTCGTTTTCGAGGCCAACGAGATCCTGGGTGCTGAGGGTCCCGTTGCGGTAGCTGCGCTTCGTCTACGCCAGGCGCTAGACCATTTCGACACGATCCTGACTGACTTCACCCGACTAGCAGGAGGCGTCGATAGCCCGGACCTCGATGCGCTTCGGGCCCGCGCGGACCAAATCTCGAAAAACGGCCGTCGACTGCGGGATTGGACAGCGTGGCGCCGCGTCCGGATGGAGGCGATGCAGGCTGATATGGCCTCGATTGTGGTGGGTCTTGAAAGCGGGCAGGTCTCTGCCAACCGCGTTCTGGAGGTCTTTGAGGCTGCCTATGCCCGCTGGTTCGCCTTCGGCCGGATCGACGAGGAGCCGCTGCTGAGGGATTTCATGTCCGGGGAGCATGAAGACCGAATCGAGCGATTCCGCGTGCTCGATGACCGGATGAGCGATCTTGCGTCCCGCTACATCCGAGCGAAGCTGTGCGGCCAGATTCCTGACAAGAACGTGGTCGGGAAGAAAGATGGCTACGGCACGCTGAAGCATCAGCTTCAGCTGCAAAAACCGAGCATGCCGATACGCAAGCTCGCGGCTGAGATGGGCGACGCCTTCACCCGGCTTGCCCCGTGCATGCTGATGAGCCCGCTGTCGATCGCCCAGTACCTTCCCGCCAATCAGGCCATGTTCGACCTCGTGATTTTCGACGAGGCTTCGCAGATCCCGCCATGGGACGCGATCGGAGCAATGGCCCGCGGCAAGCGAGTGATCATCGCTGGCGACCCCCGGCAGATGCCGCCAAGCAACGACTTTGCACGAGCCGCCGGCGGCGCACCTGCAGACGATGACACCACGCCGGATATGCCGAGCATTCTCGATGAATGTCTCGCGGCCGGTGTGCCGAAGCATAGTCTCGACTGGCACTACCGCAGTCGCCACGAGAGCTTGATCTGCTTCTCGAACACTCGCTATTACGGCAGCCAACTCGTCACCTTCCCGGCCCCGGAGACCCGCCCTAGCGCCGTTACATGGGAGCGAGTTCAAGGCGTCTACACCCCTGGTGCACGAACCAACCCGGTCGAAGCACAAGCTCTCGTCGACGAGGCAGTGAGGCGGCTTCGCGATCCCAGCTTCGTTGACGATCGCGGGAATCCCCTGTCGCTCGGCATCATCACGATGAACGCGGAGCAGATGCGGTTGGTCGAGGATCTTCTAGACCGTGCTCGCCGAATTTACCCCGAGATCGAACCCCACTTCGACGCGGACACGCGGCTTGAGCCGGTCTGCATCCGTAACCTCGAGACGGTGCAGGGTGACGAACGCGATCTGATCCTGCTCGGCATCAACTTCGGCCCAACCGTTCCTAGCGGAACCACGATGTCGATGACCTTCGGGAAGCTGAACGCGAACGGCGGATGGCGGCGTCTCAATGTCGCCGTAACGCGCGCTCGCAGAGAAATGAAGGTCTTTAGTTCCTTCGACCCCGGCATGATCGATCTCACGCGCACTTCTGCTGAGGGGGTGCGCGACCTGAAAGCCTTCATCGAGTACGCAGACCGCGGCCCGCGCGCGCTGGCTGAGGCGAATAAGGGTTCCATGGGTGCGGCCGATTCGCCCTTCGAAGAAGCGGTGACCGCTGCGCTTCGCGACCGAGGCTGGACGCTCATACCTCAAGTAGGCGTGTCGAAGTTCCGCATCGACATGGGTCTTGTTCACCCGGATCGCCCGGGCGACTTCTTGGTTGGTATCGAATGTGATGGCGCGACCTATCACAGTGCAGCGACCGCGCGAGATCGCGACAAGGTGCGCGCTTCGATCCTCAAGGGGCTGGGTTGGTCGCTGATACGAGTCTGGTCGACCGACTGGTGGATCGACAAGCAGCGCGCAACGGACATCTTGCACGCGAAGATCGAGGAGACGCTCGCGGCGGATCGGTTGGCTGTACAGGAGCGCACCCTTCGTGAAGCGGAAGCCCGTGCCGAGCAGGAAGCTCGTCAGCAACTCGAGCGCGAGGCTGATGAGGCGCGCGCTCAGGCAATCGGGGCGGGCATCGATGTCAACCCGATTGCGGACGGTCCTGAGCCTGCTGCACAGCCAGAGTCCGCGACTGCGCTGCCGTTCAGCGACCCTGACTCTGCTGCAGCGGAAGGATTCATCGCTCGATCCGACCGGAAGGACCGCTACGTAGTCGCGGATTTCTCGCGCCTATCAGTTTTGGCTAATCCAGATCTTTTCTACGACCCTGGGTATGACGCGACCCTGACCGCGCTCATCGACTACGTGCTGGCGAAGGAGGCCCCAATTGCTGAGCGCCAGCTCGTACAGCGTGTTGCCCGTGCACACGGGTTTCAACGCGCGGGCCGTGTCATCCGCGATCGGGTCATGTCGGTAGCGGGCATGCACTATCTGATTGATCAAGAGGATGGCGGCGGCCAATTTGTCTGGTTAGACAGTGCTCAACGTGAATCTTGGAATATCGCTCGGTCGCCAACGCGACCGGAGGAGATTCGTCCGATCGAAGATATCCACCTCGATGAGATCCGGATCGCCAGAGACGAGGTCGCTGATCCCGTGGAGGTTGCGCGCCTATTCGGGATTCGTCGACTCTCGGCTGCGTCGAGGCAGCGAATCGAAAATGCCTAAGAATTGAGTTAGTCCTTCATCATCAGCGTCGTGTTAATGGTCGACAACTCTGAGGTGATGTTCGTCAATTCACCATGCAAGTCTGTCAGGTTGTACCCCGTGCCGCCAACGATGTCACTAGTGACCTCATCTAACTTGGCAACTACGTCATCAAGGCTGTAGGTCCCGTTGAGATTCTCGAGCTTCCCAGAAATCTCCTCCAGCGAAGACGCTACTTCGGTCATCTTTGCGAGTAGCTGATTGAGCAGATTCTCAACTTCAGTCATTTGGGCTCCGCTTAAGACAATGAATGGTATTGGGGGCTGGGGCGACCGAATGCGAGGCTCAATCAATCTGCGTAACAGCCGCCGGGTTCTACCCCGTTTTCACGGACACTTTCGAGAAGGCCGAGACTAGCCGCAAGGAGTGTTCATGTCGAAGAGAAGGAAGTTCAGTTCGCAGTTCAAGCAAGGGGCTGTCGAGCAAGTCCAACAGCCTGGTATTAACTGTGCGCAGGTGGCGCGTGAGCTGGGTAACGGCGCCAATCTGCTGACCCGCTGGCGCCGTGAAGCGGAAGCCGAAGCCCCGGCGTTCGTCGTCGAGGCGGCCGATTGGTCGTCGGCCGCGAGTCGAAGCTTTGCCATCGAAGGCGCAGGCGCCGAATCAGCGCTGGGCAACCGACTTGTGCCGCGTTTGGGCAGGCCGGGACGGCTGGGCGAGCTTGGCGGTGGTCATCGATTGCCACACACGCGAGCTGCTGGGCTGGCATCTGTCACGCACGGGCCGTGCAACGACGGCCAGTGCTGCCCTGGAGCAAGCGCTGATCGCTCGGTTCGGGACCCTGGGGCGCGTTCCGGTGCCGTTTCTACTGCGATCCGACAATGGCTTGGTCTTCACGAGTCGGCACTACACGGCGCTGGTTCGCAGCTACGGTCTGAAGCAGGAATTCATCACGCCGCACTGCCCACAGCAGAACGGCATGGTGGAGCGTGTGATCCGATCGCTGAAGGAGCAATGCGTGCACCGGCATCGCTTCGAAACCCTGCAGCATGCCAGCCGACTGATCAGTAACTGGATCGCGTTCTACAACCATCGGCGCCCGCATCAGGCGCTGAAGATGAAAGCACCCGCCGAGGCATTCGCCTTAGCGGCCTGACCTGCGCAGGTTTCGGTGGGTCATTAGAGTGGCGCGATAATCGGTCGGCAGGTCTAGACCGCAAGATGGGAGTAAGCCGATTGAAAGCCGCCTACCGCCGCTGCGCGCCGCGCGTTTTTGAAGTGGCGCGGCAGCGAATCCCTAGAGGTTTTCTTCCGGTCGGGCCGAATCGCCGAATCGGACGCTGACCTGCAGCCCTCGCCCGTCCGGCCCTTCGCCCAGTTCCACGCTGGCGCCGTGGGCGTCGGCGATGCTGCGGACGATCGCCAGCCCCAGGCCGCTGCCGCCGGCTGCGCTGCCGGCGACGCGGTAGAAGCGGTCGAATACGCGGCCACGCTCGTCGGCTGGGATGCCGGGGCCTTGGTCGATGACGCGCAGCTGTACCGCGCCGGCGATGCGCTCGACGACGATCTCGACCTGCGACAACTCCGGTGCATAGCGAAGCGCGTTGTCGATCAGGTTGCGCAGCAGCGCGCGCAGGCCATCGGCATCGCCGTGTATCGCGCCCTCGTCATCGGCGCTCAGGCCCAGCTCGATCTGTCGCGCATCGGCGGTGGGCAGCAGGTCGGCGATGACCTCGCGCGCCAGCTCGGCCAGTTGCAGCGGCGACCACGCGGCGGCGCGCGATTCCGGCGCGTCCTGCCGTGCCATCACCAGCATTTGCTCGACCAAGCGCGCCGCGCGATCGATGCCGGCGCCCAGCGCATGCGCCGCATCGCGGCGCTCGTCGTCGCTGGCCGCGTCCAGTCCGCGCAGCTGCAGGCGCAACGCGGTCAGCGGCGTGCGCAGCTCGTGTGCGGCATCGGCGATGAAGCGGCGCTCGCGATCGCGAAGCGCCGCGAGGCGCGCCAACAGATCGTTCAGCGCCGTGACCAGCGGCTGCACTTCGTCCGGCAGCGGCCTGACCGGCAACGGCGCCAGCTCGCGAGCCGGTCGCGCACCGACTTCGTCGGCGAGGCTGCGCAGCGGTCGCAGCGCGCGGCCCACGGTGAGCCAGATGATCAAGCCCAACATCGGCAAGGCCAGCGCCAGCGGGGCCAGCAGGCGCAAGGCCAGCCGCGCCGCACGCGACTCGCGTACCCGCATCGGCTGCGCAACCTGGATCACGTTGAACGGCGTCTGCAGGCCATAGACGCGCCAATGCGCGTCGGGCGTCTTGACGCTGGAAAACCCAAGCGTGGTCAGGCCCGGCATGCTGGCGTAGCGCTGCGACGAGTACACGCGCACACCGGTCAAGCTCCACACTTGGACGACCAGATCGGCCGCTGCCTCGCGCTCGCCGTAGGTCGGCGACGTCGGCAGGAAGCTGCGGTCGCGCAGCGCCAGCGCGGTTTCCTGCAGCTGCTCGTCGAACACCCGGTCGGCTTCATCAAGTGCCCGGTGGTACAGGCCGACGCCGACCGCGATGCCGACCAGCAGCAGCGCGCCAGTCAGCCACAGCAGCAAGCGCGCGCGCAGCGAGCTCATGGCGCCAGCCGCCAGCCGATGCCGCGTACGTTCTGGATCGTTCCGGCTGGCAGCTTCTTGCGCAGTCCGCTCAAGTGCACCTCGACCGCGTTGCTGTCGACGGCGTCGTCCCAGCCATACAGCCGGTCTTCGAGCTGACCGCGCGACAGCACTTGGCCGGGCCGCTCGATCAGGGCCTGCAGGATCGCGTATTCGCGCGGCGACAGATGCAGCGGCTGGCCGTCGCGGCTGACGCCATGCGTGGCCGGATCCAGCGTCAGGCCGCGATGTTCGATGACCGGCCCGGCAGCGCCCGCGCGGCGCCGCTGCAGCACGCGGATGCGCGCTGCCAGCTCGTCCGGGTCGAATGGCTTGACCAGATAGTCGTCGGCGCCGGCATCCAGGCAGGCGACCTTGGTCATCACGGCCTCGCGCGCGGTCAGGATCAGCACCGGCACGCTCGAGCCGCGCGCGCGCAGCTGGCGCAGCACGTCCAGGCCGTCGCCACCGGGCAGCCCCAGGTCGAGCAAGAGCAGCTCGTAGTCCTGCGCCGCGATGGCCGTCAGCGCGTCAGGCGCGCTGCGTACCCAGTCGATCACGTGGCCACGCCGGCGCAGGTCGAGCCGCAGGCCATCGCCGATCATCGCGTCGTCTTCTATCAGCAGGATGCGCAAGGGCGTCGCCGGGACCAGGGAGCGGCATAGCCTGCCGGCTCGGGGGCAAAGGTCAAGCCCGGTCGCAATCGACCCGCCCGGTCAGTACAATGCGCGCCCCTCGCCGACTGGTCGCGGCCGGCGTGGTTGTCCATTGCGGTATTACCTAGAGAACACCATGAAACAGAAATTCACGATTGAAGCCGAACCGCGTACGGAGCAGGGAACGGGTGCGAGCCGCCGTCTGCGCCACGCGGGTCGCGTCCCGGCCATCGTCTACGGCGGCAAGTCCGAGCCGAAGATGATCTCCGTCAACCACAACGAGCTGTGGAAGCACCTCAAGCACGAGGCGTTCTACTCGGCGATCCTGACGCTGAAGATCGGCGAAGAGTCCGAGCAGGTCGTGCTCAAGGACCTGCACCGTCACCCGGTGCGTGAAGCCGTTCTGCATATGGACCTGCAGCGCGTGCTCGCCGACGTGGCGCTGCGCATCCGCGTGCCGCTGCACTTCAAGGGCGCCGACGTGGCCCCGGGCGTCAAGACCGGTGGCGGCATGGTTGAGCATCTGCTCAACGACGTCGAAATCGAAGCGCTGCCGGCCAACCTGCCGGAATACTTCGAGATCGACGTGTCGGGCCTGAACCTCAACGAGTCGATCCATCTGTCGCAGATCGCGCTGCCGGCCGGCGTCGAGCTGGTCGAACTCAAGCACGGCAACGACCAGGCGGTCGTCGCGATCCATCTGCCGCGCGCGATCGAAGAAGAGCCCGCTGCCGAAGCCGCCGAAGTGCCGGCGACGGCGCAGAAGGCTGCCGATGCCAAGGGCGGCAAGGCGGCTCCGGCTGCCAAGCCGGCCGCTCCGGCCAAGAAGAAGTAAGACCGCCGACGCGGGCTGCGATCGGCCCGGTCTGCACAAGCCCCGCCCTCACCGGCGGGGCTTTTTTGTTAGTTTTGCGCCATGCCAGAAATCCCCAGCAAACTCAGTCAAATCGCGATCGTCGGCCTCGGTAATCCCGGCGCCGAATACGAGCGCACCCGCCACAACGCAGGCTTCTGGTTCGCTGACTTGGTGGCCGACCGCCATCGCGGCAGTTTCCGGAGTGAATCGAAGTTCTTCGGCGCCACCGCGCGCGTCAAGATCAGCGGCATCGACGTGCTGCTGCTCAAACCGACCACATTCATGAACCGCAGCGGCCAAGCGGTCGCCGCGCTCGCGCACTTCTACAAGCTGACGCCGGACCAGCTGCTGATCGCCCACGACGAGCTGGACCTGCCAGCCGGCGCGATGCGCCTGAAGCTGGGCGGCGGGCACGGTGGGCACAACGGCCTGCGCGACATCCACAAGTCCCAGGGCGAGGCTTATCGGCGCCTGCGCGTCGGCATCGGCCATCCGGGCGACAAGAATCTGGTGCTCGACTACGTGCTCGGCAGGCCGTCGAAGGCCGACGAGACGGCGATATTCGATGGCCTGGCGCGATCGCTCGACGCCGTCGAGACCTGGCTGGCCGACCCCGCCGGCAAAGGCTGGGACAAGGGCCTGCAACAACTGCACACGTCGGGCTAGGCGCCCTGCCCGGCCTTACTCGGCGGGCGGCGGCGGTGGCGGCGGTATCGCCAGCGGTCGAGGCTTGACCGGCGCGTCGAGCGTCAGCGGCGTCTGCGTGGCCCGCGGGGCCGGCGCGGGCGGTGGCGGCGCGGGCGAGCCCGGTACGGCGCCAGCACCGGCCGCGGCCACGTCCACATAGGCACGCACCAGCAAGGGGCCGTCGACGGTGACCGTTTCGCTGCTGTTGGTCGTGCCGAGGAACGAGGGCATCGTGAACGAGGTCAGCTGCAGCAAGCTGCCTTTGCGCAGCTGATAGACCTGCAGATCGAGCATCACTTGGCCGTCGACACCCGGCAGCGCCACCGCGCGGCCGTAGGCGCGCAAGCTGCCGATTGGCTCGACGATCAGCTCGACGCGGTCGACGACGCCGACAACCGTCGGCGCCACCTTGAAGCTGCGACCCTGCCACCCGATCTCGAGTTGCAGCGAATAAGCCGACTGCGCCTGCGCGGGCACCAGCACGCCAAACGTCAATAGCAACGCGGCACCGAACCGGCACGCAAAAACGAGGATAATACGGCGCACTGTCTCAGCTGACGGTCGCATGGGCTCTCCGGAATGGTGATAGATCGAGACCGAAAGCCTGTTTAGCACCCGCTGCTGCGCTGGTACAAGCCAAACCCCGAGTGCGATGCCCGGCATCGCACGTGACGCGTCACCGCCACAAACAGGAATCTCCCTTGGGCATCAAATGCGGCATCGTCGGCCTGCCTAACGTCGGCAAGTCCACCCTCTTCAACGCGCTGACCAAGGCGCAGATCGCAGCGGAAAACTACCCGTTCTGCACCATCGAGCCCAATGTCGGCGTCGTCGGCGTCCCCGACCCGCGCCTCGACGCGCTGGCCGCCATCGTCAAGCCGCAGCGCATCCTGCCGGCGGCGGTGGAATTCGTCGACATCGCCGGCCTGGTCGCCGGCGCCAGCAAGGGTGAAGGCCTGGGCAACCAGTTCCTGAGCCACATCCGCGAGACCGACGCGATCACGCACGTGACGCGCTGCTTCGCCAACGACGACATCATCCATGTCGCCGGCGGTGTCGATCCGATC
Source organism: Hydrocarboniphaga daqingensis (assembly GCF_900129825.1). GTDB lineage: Bacteria > Pseudomonadota > Gammaproteobacteria > Nevskiales > Nevskiaceae > Hydrocarboniphaga > Hydrocarboniphaga daqingensis. The sequence continues at coordinate 89,744 of NZ_FQWZ01000001.1, forward strand.
CGCGACATCGGCATCATCAACACCGAACTGGCGCTGGCCGACCTCGACAGCGTGACCCGCGCCGCCGACCGCGCCGCCAAAGTCGCCAAGACCGGCGACAAGGCCGCCCAGGCAAGGCTCGAAGTGCTGAAGCTGTGCATCGCGCAGCTCGACCAGGCGCTGCCGGTGCGCGCACTCGGCCTCGACGCCGACCAGAAGGCGACGATCCGCGACCTGCACCTGATCACCGCCAAGCCGCTGCTGTACATCGCCAACGTCGATGAAGCCGGCCTGTCGGTCGAGAACGAATACCTGAAGGCGGTGCGCGAACTCGCGGCCCGCGAGCACGCCGAAGTGGTGCCGGTATGCGCGGCAATCGAAGCCGAGATCGCGCAGCTCGACGAAGCCGACAAAATCGACTTCCTGAAAGACTTGGGCCTGGAAGAGCCCGGCCTGAATCGCGTGATCCGCGCCGCGTACAACCTGCTCGGCCTGCAAACCTACTTCACCGCCGGCGTACAAGAAGTCCGAGCGTGGACCGTCAAGGTCGGCGCCACCGCCCCGCAAGCGGCCGGCGTGATCCACACCGATTTCGAAAAAGGCTTCATCCGCGCCGAGACGATCAGCTACGCCGACTACATCAGCTACAAGGGCGAATCTGGCGCCAAGGAAGCCGGCAAATGGCGGCTTGAAGGCAAGGACTACATCGTCAAGGAAGGCGACGTGCTGCATTTCCGGTTCAACGTTTAAACGATCACCGCCACCAGCCGGCGCTCTCACTCCGCATCCAGCTCGCCGCCGGGCACTGGGTCGTTGAAGGCCGGCTGCGTGCGCAGCAGGCCTTTGCGCAGCTGGTAGAGATAGGTCAGCACCGCCGCGACGGCCTTGTACAGATCGCTGGGGATTTCCTGGTCGAGGTCGACGCTGCGATACAGCGCGCGCGCCAGCGGCGGCGCTGATACCAGCGGGACTTTGCTCTGGGTGGCCAGTTCGCGGATCGCCGCGGCGATCACGCCGGCACCTTTGGCGACGACGACCGGCGCGCGCATCTTGCCGGCGGTGTAGCGGATCGCCACCGCGTAATGCGTCGGGTTGGTGATGACGACGTCGGCGGTCGGGACTTTTTCCATCATGCCGGCGCGCGACATCTGGTGCTGCAGCTGACGGATACGAGCCTTTACTTCGGGGCGGCCGTCGGATTCCTTCATTTCATCGCGCACTTCCTTCTTGGTCATGCGCAGCTCTTTGTTGTGCTTCCACCACTGGTACGGCGCGTCGACCATCGCCACGACGATCAGCGCGCCGGTCATCCAGATGACGCACCACAGGCTCAGCGACACCGCTTGGGCGATGGCTTGATTCAAATCCAGCATCGCCAGCCGCATCAACTGGTCGCGATGGCCCCAGATGTAAGCCCAGCCCACGGTGCCGATCACGGTGAATTTCAGCAGGCTCTTGCCCAGTTCGACCAAGGCGGTCGCCGATACCATGCGCGCCAAGCCTTTCAGCGGGTTGAGTCGCGACAGCTGCGGCTGAAACGCTTCGGCGCTGAAGTTCCAACCGCCAATTAAAGCCGGCGCGATCAACGCCGCCAGCAGCGCGGCGCCGAGCAGTGGCGCAATCGCCAGCATCGCGTCGAGCAAGCGCACGAACAGCGAGCCGACGACGCGAGTCGGATCTTCGAGCAGGCGCGCGTCGAAGCTCAGGCTGTCGCGCATCAGGCTCAAGCCCTGCCCCGCCAAGTGCCCTCCCATGCCGATGATGGCGATCATCGATGCGGCGACGACCAGCGCCGTCGACAGTTCGCGCGAGCGTGCAACTTGACCCTTCTTGCGTGACTCGCGTTCTCGCTTGGGTGTGGCTTTTTCGGTTTTGTCTTGCGTGCTGTCGGTCATGGCAGCGCTCCTATGCCGGCCATTTGCGCCATGAACATCCAGGCCTGCTCCAGCTGCGCGCCAAACACCAAGCGCAAGCTGGGCAGATCGATCTGCATCAACACCAGCCCCGCCGCGAGCGATAGCGGGAAGCCGACCGACAAACCGTTGAGCGTCGGCGCCGAGCGGCTCATGACGCCGAACGCGAGGTTGACGAGCAGCAGGGCCGACATCGTCGGCAGCGCCAGCGACAAACCGGCCGCGAACATCGTGACGCCGCTTTCGGCCATCGTCTGAAAGCTACGTGGCCCGAGCAGCACCGAAGCATCCGGTGCAACCTTGAAGCTGGTGGTCAGCAACTCAATCAAACGCAGATGACCGTCGAGCGCCAGGAACAACAGCGTGGCCAGCAAGCGCAGAAAGTTGCCGATCACCGGCACGTCGGCGCCCCGAATCGGGTCGGCCATCCGCGCAAAACCCAGGCCCATGCTGTTGCCGATCAACTCACCACCGAGCACGACGGCCTCGAACACCAGCTTGAGCACGAAGCCGAGCATGATGCCGAGCAGCGTTTCCTGCGCCATGCGCAGCCACCATGCTGCCGTGAATGCCGGTAGCACCGGCATGTCGGGCAACAGCGGCACGACGATCATCGTCAGTACCAGGGCGAACATCAGCCGCACGCGGCCCGGCGATGATTTGTCGCCGATCACCGGGGCGCTGATCAGCACACCACCGATCCGCGCCAGAGGAAACAGCGCGACTTGAATCCAGGCCTGCAGTTGCGCGTCGCTGATGTCCACAGACGAAGGATCAGTGAATCAGCGACGGAATGCTTTCGATCAGCCGGCGTGTGAACTCGGTCAGCAAGCGCAGCATCCATGGGCCGAGAAACACCAACACGGCGGCCATCGCCACCACTTTCGGGATGAACGACAGCGTGGCTTCGTTGATCTGCGTCGCGGCCTGGAACATGCCGACCAGTAAGCCGATCGCCAGTGCTACCAGCAGCATCGGCGCGCCGATCAACAGTGCCAGCTGCAAGGCCTGCTGACCTTGGGTCATGACCTCTTCGGGCGTCATTTGATGAAGCTCCCGGCCAGCGACCCCATCACCAGACTCCAGCCGTCGACGAGCACGAACAGCATCAGCTTGAACGGCAGCGAGATCAGCATCGGCGACAGCATCATCATGCCCATGCTCATCAGCACGCTGGATACGATCAGGTCGATGATGATGAACGGGATGAACAACAGAAAGCCGATCTCGAAGGCCGTCGTGAGCTCGCTGGTCATAAACGCCGGAGCGAGGATCCGGAATGGCACCGCCTCGGGTGATTCGAAGCCCTGCTCCATGCCAGCGATGCGCGCAAACGTCATCAAGTCAGCTTCGCGCGTCTGCGTCAGCATGAATGTGCGCAGCGGCTTGACCCCGGCCTCCAGCGCCGGCGCGAACTCCATCGTGCCGTCCAGATACGGCTTGGCCGCGGTGTCGTAGATCGCGTCCATCGTCGGCTGCATGATGAACAGCGTCAGAAACAGCGACAAGCCCAGCAGAATCTGATTTGACGGCGTGTTGCCGGTACCAAGCGCCTGACGCAGCAGGCCGAGCACGACGATGATGCGCGTGAACGAACTCATCATCAGCAGCGCGGCCGGCAGCAGCGTGATGCCCGTCATCAGGATCAGAGTCTGCACGCTCAGCGAGTACGTCTGGCCACCGCCAGCGGCCGGCGTAACGTTCAGCGCCGGCAGACCTGGCGCTGCGCTAGCCGCCAGTGGCAGCAGCAGCGCCATCATCACAGACAACCCACGCAGCCATGGTTGCCAAGCGCGACCAATACCGAAGCTGATCGACATCTTCACTCGGACCGTCCCAGTGCTTTCTTCAGTAGATCGCCGAAGTTCGGCGGTGTCGGCGATGACATCAGCGTCGGTTCGGCGCACGTAACATCGGGCGCGGTATCGAACACATGCAGCGTGTTGACGCGTCCGGGTGCAACCCCGATCAGCAGATGCTGACCGCCGGCCTCAATCCACAGCACGCGCTCGCGCTGCCCGACCGAGATGCCGCTGTGCACGCGCATCGCGCCAGCCGTTCGGGGCCGCAGGTTCTGTACGCGGCGCAATAGCCAAGCCAGCACGAAGATCGCCGCGATGACCAGCACCAAGCTCAGCAGCGACTGCATCAGGCTTGTCGTTTCCACGAGCGACGTCCCGATCAACGCAGCTTGCGGATGCGTTCGGTCGGGCTGACGACATCGGTCAGCCGCACACCAAAGCGATCGTTGATGACGACCACTTCGCCGTGGGCAATCAAGGTTCCGTTCACGTAGACGTCGAGCGGCTCGCCTGCGGCACGCTCAAGCTCGACGACCGAGCCCGGATTGAGCTGCAACAGGTTACGAATCGGGATGCGCGCGCGGCCCACTTCCATCGACAGTGTCACCGACACATCGAGAATCACGTCGAGGCTGGCGTCGCCATCGGGGCGTGTCGCGGCCGCATCGCTGGTGAGGTTCTGGAAGCTGGCGCGCGGCAGTTCGGGCGCGCCGTTGGAAAGCGGTGTGTTCACTGGCGAGGTCCAATGGCAAGTTTCAGGGGAGCGGCGCGACGAATCACGTCGGTGACACGTACTGCGTTGCGGCCGTTGGCGATACCGAAGGTGCCGCGAAACACGGGCAGATCTTCGACAAACAAATCGACCGTCTTGGGCATGTTGATCGGGATCACGTCGCCGGCTTTCAGGTTCATCAGTTGGCGCAGGCTGATCGTGGCCGTGGCGAGCTGGCTTTCGACATCGACTTCGGTGTCCTTGATCTGCTGCTCAAGCGCCTCGGTCCAACGCTCGTCGCGTTCGGCGCGATCGGACTGCAAGCCGGCATCGAGCTGGTCGCGGATCGGCTCGATCATCGAATACGGAATCGTCACGTGCAGATGGCCGGAGCCGCCTTCCAGATCGATCTTGAAGCGCGATACGACGACGATATCGGACGGGCTGACGATGTTGGCGAAGTGCGGGTTGACCTCGGACTGCTGGTATTCGAAGTCCAAGTCCAGCACCGGCGACCATGCCTCGCGCAGATCGCTGAACACCTGCTTGAGCAGCAGTTGAATCACACGATTTTCAGTCGGTGTGAATTCACGACCTTCGATCTTGATCGCATTGCGGCCATCGCCGCCGAAGAAGTTGTCGACGACCGTGAAAACCAGCTTGGGCTCAAAAATGAACAAGGCACTGCCCCTCAGCGGCTTGATCTTCACCACGTTGAGGCTGGTCGGCACGTACAGGCTGTGCGTGTATTCGGCGAACTTCTGCATCTCGATGCCGATGACGGTCAACTCGGGCGTGCGCCGCAGCATGTTGAACAGTGAGATACGGAACAGCCGCGCGAAGCGCTCGTTGATCATCTCCAGCGTCGGTAGCCGGCCACGGACGATGCGGTCCTGGGAGGCAAAGTCATAGTTGCGCGCCTCGTTCGGCGCTGCCGGCGCCGGCGTCGTATCGACCGCGCCGGAATCGACGCCATGCAGCAGCGCGTCGATTTCGTCTTGCGACAGCAGCTCGCGAGCGCTCATTGCATCACGAAGTTCGTGAAGTACAGGCCGGACACCTGGGGATCGCCCGTTTCTTCTTTCAGCACGCCCTGAACGGCCTCAAGCGAGCGCTTCTGCAGCGTCTCCTTGCCATCACGGCTGACGATGTCGTCGTAGCGCTGCTGCGTAAACAGCATCATCAGCGTGTTGCGGATGCGCGGCATATGCAGCTTGGCGGCTTCGACGCCGGCCGAGGTACGGGACATCAGCTCCATGTCGACCGACAGGTAGCGCATCGTGACGTTGTCATCGAGATTGACGACGATCGCCGGGCTGATCGGCAGGTACTGTGCGGCGCCCGCCGCCGGTCCCGCGTCACCGTGGCCCCCGCCGTGACCGCCGCCATGCTCATCCGCCTTGGCGGGGGCACCATGCTCGCCGGCCGCAGCGGGAGCCGAGCCCGACTTCTTGGCGAAAAAGTACATGCCGCCGCCGGCCGCAGCTGCCGCGACGACGGTGCACAGCAGCATCGGGATCAACATCCCTTTCTTTTTGGGTTCAGCGGCAGCGGGTGCAGGTGCAGCAGCGGTGGCCATGGCGCGTCTCCAGTGTGTGACGAGCGCTTAGTACAAGCGCTGTGCCAGCCGTGGAGACAGGCGATGCCGGTTCGCTTCAGGATGCGACGCCCGTTGACGACAGGAATTTGACGGCAGCCCCAGGATCACCGGAGATGCGACCCTGTCGGGAATGCGTCACCGAAGGACCGAGCGCAGATGTTCGGTCGCAAACGACCAGATCAGGCGAACTGATCCAGCAGCCCCACCCGCTGACGCGTGATCCGCGCCGGCTCTACGCTCGGCGCGTCGGTGGGGCTCGGCTCGCCATCCGGGTTGGCGGCCGGAGTCTGCGAAGGCCGCTGCTGCGCGTCCGATGAGGACGGCTGCTGCGACAGGCCACCCGACAGCTCGAAGCTCGAGTGGGTCGCCATCACGACTTGGCTGCTCAGCAACTCGCGCAGCTGCGGCAAGGAGCTTTCGATCGCCTGCCGCGCTTGGGGGGTCTCGACGTCGAACAGCACCTTGGCGTTGCCGTTGCTGTCGATCTGAACGCGAATCTGCAGGCTACCGAGCTCGGCCGGATGCAGGTTGATCCTGGCCTCCTGCAGGCCGCCCGCCTGCAGCTTGGCACTGTCGGTCATCCAGACGATTTGCTCGGCGAGCGGTTCGACGATTTCGCCGGGCGCCGTCGGCAGTGAATGAGTCGGAGCAGCTGACGGGGTCGGTGCGACACCGGTCTGACTTGAAGGCGGTGCGGCGGCAGTGAGCGCCATCAGCGCATCGAGCGCAGCGCCATCGGCGCGGTCTGAGGACAGCGCTGCTAGGTCTGCAACCGGCGTCGCATCGGATCGCAATGCTGCTGCGGCGTCGGTCGTGCGGCTGGCCGCTTCGGCGTCGACGCCAGTGGCAGCCAGTGAGGTCAGGTTCGCAATCGTGTTGGACGCCGTTACCGGTGCCGTCGCGTCGGGCGGCATGCCGTTGCCGCCGGCGCCTGCGTCGGCAACGGTCAGCGCGATGACTTCGACGCCTGTGGCGTTACCTGCCACGGTGGTGTCGAACGACGGCCGCACGCCGTCCGGGGTCTGACGCTGCGGCATCGCCAGTATCGTCTGCAGCAAGGTCGACACCAGGTCCAAGCCCGTGGGCGATCCATCCTCGACGCGCTCGTCGGCGACCTCATCTGACTCGGACGTCGCGCTTGAATCGTCCGCCTTCACCACGGTGCTGGGCTCATCGGCAGCAGACCCGGCTGAGTCGTTACCGTCCAAGTAGTCATCAAATCGAGGTTCATTGCGCGCCTCGGCGGGCTTTCGTGTCGCGCGCGCCGCATCGGGCGCGGTGACGGAACCCGAGGTCGCCATCGCGACAGCGCCCGTGACGACCGCCACGTTCAATGCATTCATCACCGTGCTCGGAGCGCTGACGCGCGCAAGGCCAGTTCGTCGAGCTCGCGCTGTGCGCGGCGGTCCTGTTCGGCCTGCTCATGCGTACGAGCACGGTCGATCAGCTTGTCGTAGAGCTGTGTTTGCTGATGTGAGGCCAGCCATCGCTGACGTGTCTGCTCGACATGGCGGCGTGCCAGCTCGACGACACGCCGCTGCTGGACGATCGCGTCCGCCAGGCGCAGCCGAAATGCTTCACGATTGCGCAGCATCTCGGCGCTGATCGCCGCCGTCGACGGCTCGCGATAACCCTCCAGCTCGCGCAACTGCGCCTCGCGCAGCGCCAGCTGCTGGCGCGCTTCGCTAAGCTCCCGTGCAACCTCGTCCTCGCGGCGTTCGGCCAGATCGTGGATCGGTTCCAGGCGTTTCTGCTTCAGCATCTGCGATATCCCGAGTGGTCAAGCGATGGTGATTCAAGTCGCGAAGATCGAGGCCAGGGCTCTGCGGCTGACATCGGCGCTGGCACCCTCGGCAACGTCTTGCCGCAGAAAGGCTTCGACACGCGGCCACAACGCCAGCGCCTCGTCGACGCGAGGATCGGAGCCGCGCTGATACGCGCCGATCGCAATCAAGTCGCGATTGCGCTGATACGTCGATACCAGCGCACGGAAGCGTCGCGCCAGTAGCTGGTGTTCGTTGCTGACGATGCTCTGCATCACGCGCGAGATCGATGCTTCGACGTCGATCGCCGGAAACACGCCCGATTCGGCGATATGCCGCGACAGCAGGATGTGACCGTCGAGCACGCCACGCGCGGTATCGGCAATCGGGTCCTGCGGATCATCGCCCTCGGTCAGCACGGTGTAGAACGCGGTGATCGACCCGCCGCCTTTGGTGCCGTTACCCGCCCGCTCGACCATCTTCGGAATCAGCGCGAACACGCTGGGCGGATAGCCCCGCGTGGTCGGCGGCTCACCAATCGCCAAGCCGATTTCGCGCTGCGCTTGGGCAACCCGCGTCAGCGAGTCCATCAGCAGCAGCACGTTCTTGCCGCGATCGCGAAAGCTCTCGGCGATCGACGTCGCCAGCCAGGCGCCGCGCAGGCGCTGCATCGGCGAGCGGTCGGCCGGCGTGGCGACGACCACGGCGCGGCGTCGACCTTCTTCGCCCAGGCTATGGTCGAGAAAGTCGCGCACTTCGCGACCACGCTCGCCGACCAGACCGACGACGATCACGTCGGCATTGGTGTATCGCGTCATCATGCCCAGCAGCGTCGACTTGCCGACGCCGGTGCCGGCGAATAACCCGAGTCGTTGACCGCGGCCGACCGTCAGCAGCGCGTTGATCGCACGCACGCCGGTATCGAGCACATCGCGGATCGGTTCTCGCGACAAGGGATTGATCGGCGCCTGCCCGACCGTGGCGCGGTCACAGACCAAGCGACCGATATCGTCGAGCGGACGGCCTTCGCCGTCGAGCACGCGGCCGAGCAAGCCGTCGCCGACCGGCACGGTGGCGGTCTTCGACAGCGGCACGACGCGCGCATTGGCCTGAACCCCGCGCAGATCGCCGATCGGCATCAGATAGGTGCGGTCGCCGGAAAAGCCGACGACTTCAGCCTCAACTGCGCCGCCGTCCGCGTTGAGTACGCTGACGCGACTGCCCAGACGCACCTGGCAGCCGACGGCTTCCAGCGTCAAACCGGTGACGCGCTTGAGCAGACCTTCGACGACGACCGTTTGCGACTCCGCAACGCGGCTGCGCGCGTTGCGCAGCGCGCTGCCGAGCTTGCGGTCGCGCTGCTGCTGCCAATGACTGGCGGTATTCATTCGCCCTCGCCCATCAGTGCACGAGCGACACCGGCCTGGCGCGTATCGAGCAAGGCATCGACGACGGCATTTTCGGTCACCAAGCGTACGTCGCCACGACGCAGACCGGCATCGGGCACCAAGCGCCATGAGGTGACGTCGGCTGGCGCCGGCAGATCCTGCAGCAAGCTCGCGTCGTCGGGATGCAGATGGACGCGGACTTCGCGCGGTGGCGGCGACAGGCTGGCGATGGCGGTGCGCACGGCAGCGGCGGTCAAGCCCGGATCCAGTTGCAACTGCTCGTCGACCAAGCGACGCGCGACTTCGATCGTCAGCGCCACCAGCGTTCGCTCGACATCGCCATCGAGATCGGCCAGCGGCTGCGCGAGATGGGCGATCAACTGGCGCAGCCGCTGAGCTTCTTCGGCGATGGCGGCGGCGCCTTGGCGACGACCTTCGGCGCGACCTTCGGCAAGTCCGCGGGCATAGCCGTCTGCATGGGCCGCCGCTTCGATCGCTTCGATCTCGGCAGCGGTCGGCGGTGGCCGCTGGTCTTCGACATTCTGACCGAAGCTCAGCAGCGGCACTTCCCAGCGCCGCGCCGATGCACCCGCCTCGCTGAACGCCAGCGCGTCGGCCTGATTCAACGCGTCAGACAAAGTCGTCTCCCTTGCCGCCCAGCTGGATCTCGCCCGATTCGGACAGACGCCGCGCGATCAACAAGATCTCCTTCTGCGCCGCTTCCACGTCGGCAAGCCGCACCGGACCCTTGGCGGCCATGTCTTCGACGAGCATGTCGGCGGCGCGCTTGGACATGTTCTTCAGCACCTTGTCCTTGACGCGGCTATCGGCACCCTTCAACGCCATCGTCAGCAAATCGCCGTTGACTTCACGCATCAGCGCCTGGATACCGCGGTCGTCGACATCGCCCAGATCGTCGAACACGAACATCAGATCCTGGATGCGCTGCGACAGATCGGTATCGATTTCGTTGATGCGGTCAAGAATGGCCGACTCGACGGTTGAATCCATCAAGTTGAGGATATTGGCGGCGACCTTGATGCCGCCAACGCTGGACGACTTCAGGTTGGTGCCGCCGGAGAACTGCTTCTCCATGATCTCGTCGAGCTCGCGCAGCGCAGCAGGCTGGATGCCGTCGAGGCGTGCGATCCGCATCAGCACGTCACTCTTCATCCGCTCGGGCAACAGACTGAGCACTTCGGCGGCCTGGTCGGAATCCAGATACGCCAGCACGATGGCGACGATCTGCGGGTGTTCGTTGCGAACCAAGTCAGCGACGGCGCGCGTCTCCATCCACTTAAGCGCTTCGAGTCCCTTGCTGTTGCGACCCAGCAGAATACGGTCGATCAAGCTGCCGGCCTTGTCCTCACCCAACGCGCCGACGAGCACGCGCCGCACGTAGTCATCGGAGCCGACACCGATCGAGGTCTGCGTGTCGAGTTCGGTGACGAAGCGCGTCACGACGTGGTCGACGCGCTCGCGCGATACGTTGGCCAGAGATGCCATCGCCTGGCCGACACGTTGCACATCCTTGGCGCCCATATGCTTGAGCACTTGCGCAGCCTCACCTTCACCCAGCGACATCAGCAGAATCGCTGCGCGCTCCGGGCCGGAGATCTTGCCGTTGTCTGCCTTGGGCTCAGCCATCTTCACTCAACCAGGTTTTAACGAGTTGCGCGACGCGCTTCGGGTCTTGCGTCACCGCCGTACGTGCTGCGCTCAAGTTGGCTTCGTAAGCCGACGACGGCAGGGCCGCCTGCGCTGCTGACGCCGTGCCGACCGGACCGCCAATCGACGCCGTCGTCATCGCGGCGGGCTGCTGCGTCAGCGATAGGGAATCGGCCGCCAAGTGTTCGCCGCTGAGAGCTTCCGGCGCTCCGTCGGCGGCGACGGCCAGTGCGCGCGGTGCATCGTCTCGCGGACGACCGCTGATCAGAGTGCGCAGCATCGGCCGCAGCACGAACAGGATCAGCGACAGCACCGCAATAGCGCCGGCACCCTGACGCGCGTAGTCCCGCACATCGCTGCGTTGCCACAGCGGCAGCTCCGGCTGCGGCTCGACCGGCTCGACCACGAACGGCGCGTTCTGCACCGTGACGGTGTCACCACGCGCGGCGTCGAAGCCCACCGCCTGCTTGACCAAGGCTTCCACCTTGGCCAGTTCATCGGCCGTCAGCGCCACGCTGGTCGGCTTTCCTTCGGCATCAACGCGCTGCAGGTTATCGATCAGCACCGCGATCGACAGCCGCTTGAGCCGGCCCAGCTGTTGGCGCGTGTGGCTCAGTGTGCGATCGACTTCGTAGTTGCGGGTTTCCGAGCGCGTGCTCTGCGTGGGCGTGGCCGGTGCGGCAGCGGCAACGGCGGCTGCGGCAGGCGCGCCGGCGTTGGCCGCCGCTGGCGCGGCCGGCGGCGGTTGATTGCTGGTTGCGCCCGGAATGCCCGCTGCTTCCGTCGTGCTGCCGTCGCGGCGCTGGGTTTCGCTGGTCTGCTCGCTGCGGACCACTGAGTTCTGCGGGTTGTAGATTTCGCGCGCTTCTTCGGTGACCGAGAAATCGTATTCGGCTGCGACCTGTGCGCTGAGCCGATTGGCACCCACCATCGGCGCGATCAGCGACTCGATGCGCCGCACGTAGTCCGCCTCGGCGCGCCGGGTGTACTGATACTGCTCGGTGCTCTGCGCGAACTCGTCGTTGTCCTTGTCGCTGCCGAGCAGCCGGCCGTACTGGTCGATCACGGTCACTGCCGTCGGCGACAGATTGGGCACGCTGGAGGCGACGATGTGCTGAATCGAATCGACTTGGTTGCCTTCGAGCTGGCGCCCGGCCTTGAGTTCGACAACGACCGACGCCGAGGCCGCACCGCGGCTGCCGCCGGTGAAAGCGCTCGGCTTGGGCACGGCCAGATGGACGCGCGCGCTCTTGACCGGCTGCAGGCTCGACACCGTGCGCGCCAGCTCCGTCTCCAGTGCGAGTTGGTAGCGCGCGTTCTCGATGAACTGCGACACGCCAAAACCCTGATCCTGCTGGATCATCTCGAAGCCCTGCGCGCCGCCCTTGGGCAGGCCCTGCGCGGCCGCTTTCAGCCGCGCGGCATGCACCTGGTCTGGCGCCACCGTCACGGCACCACTGCCACCATCGAGCCGGAAGTCGATGTTCGCCGTGCGCAGTGCATCGGCCAGATCAGCCGAATCGGTGTCCGACAGGCCGGGATAGACCGGCACGTACAGCGGCTTCTGCGTCCAGTTGTACAGCGAAAGGCCGAGCGCCACGGCGATCGCGACGCCGGCAAACATCGCCAGTTGGCGCAGCAGCGGCACATCCTTCAATCCCTGCATTTGACGCAGGCTGGCCATCGCGCCAGTGGTGGCCACCTCAGCCATGAGCGTGTTCCCCACCAGGCGGCAGCATCGAGTGAGTGGATATCGTGGAGTTCATCGTCGTCTCGGTGGTGCGGTGGCCGCTTAGAGCGGCATGTTCATCACGTCCTGATACGCGCTGACGACACGGTTGCGGACTTCAACCATCGCGCGGAACGACACCTGGGCTTTGGCCGAGGCCACCATCACGGTCGCCAGGTCGGTATTGGGGTCACCGAGCTCGAAGGCCTGCTGCAAACGGCCGGATTCGCTCTGCGCCGCGGCAACCTGCTTGATGCCGCTCTGGATCATTGCGCCGAAGCCTTCGGCCGGCTTGGCTGCTGCGGTACCGATCGCCTCACCGGTCAACAGCGGAGGCGTGATGCTCGGACGCACGCCGACTTGCTGATTCAGTGAACGAATCTGCGAAAGCACGCTGTTGATGTCGATGCTGCTCATCTGCGTGTAGCCCGAATTCCGGTATAGACGCAGGCCTACTGGCAAGCCGTGTGCCCGGTACCTGGAATGAGGCGGCAGAGGGATGCGCCGTGATTCCGACGCGAGTTTGCGTCGCCCGGGTGATCTCGGCGTCGGATCGTCGACGCGAAAACCCGGAACCATCGATCGATCCGCAACACTGCCAGGCCAGCCGGATCGATTCCGCATGCCAAGCAGCGGATTCGGTCCGCAGACCGCCGCGCGGTCAGGGACGGCGATTCATCGATATTGGGGGGCACAGCCGCAAGCGCTCACGCTTGCTCGTACTACGCAAGCGCGTGGCTAGTTGTTACGCAGGCGGCTGACGCGCTCGGATTCGGCTTCCGCTGCGACGTCTTCGTCGCCGAGGTCGCGCGACAAGCCGTACTTGCGCAGCTTTTCGACCAGCGTCGTGCGCCGCGTGTTCAGCAGCTTGGCCGCATGGGCCACGACGCCATCGGACTTCTCGAGTGCCTGACGGATCAGCGTCATCTCGATGGCCTCGATGTGGTCTTTCAGGTTCATGCCTTCTGGCGGCAACTCGCTCAGTGAGGCGACGCGCGACGCCTGCAGTGCACCGAGTTCGGCCGCGGGATTGGCGCCGCCGCGCGGCTCGTCACGGCTGATCGGCATCGGCATCACGACAGGCGCAACAGGAGCCGCTGCCAAGGCACCACGGTATTGACGCGGCAGTTCGGCGGCGCCGACTTCGCGTCCCGGATGCAGCACCGCCAAGCGTTCGAACAAGTTCGACAGCTCACGAACATTGCCGGGCCAATGGTAGGCACGCAGTGCATGGATCGCATCGGGCAACAAGCGCGCTTGGCCGTGGCCATTGCGCTCCATGGCCTTGGTCAGATCATCCATCAGCAGCGGTAAATCTTCGAGACGCTCACGCAGCGGCGGCATCTCGATCGGGAACACATTCAGTCGGTAGTACAGATCCTCGCGAAAGCTGCCCTTGATGATGGCTTCCTCGAGATTGCGATGCGTGGCGGCGATGATGCGGACGTCGCAGCGCTGGCTGCGCGTGCCGCCGACGCGCTCGAAGGTGCGCTCCTGCAGCACACGCAGGATCTTGACCTGCATCGACAGCGCCATATCGCCGATTTCGTCGAGAAACAGCGTGCCGCCGTCGGCCATCTCGAAGCGACCCTTGCGCGCAGTGATGGCACCGGTGAACGCGCCCTTCTCGTGGCCGAACAGCTCCGATTCCAGCAGTTCGGATGGGATCGCCCCGCAGTTGACGGCGACGAATGGATGTTCGCGCCGGGCCGACTGATCGTGAATCGCACGTGCGGCAACTTCCTTGCCGGTCCCGGATTCGCCGGTGACCAGCACCGTGGAATCGAACGGGGCGACCTGCGCGATCATCTGGCGAACGCGGCGCATCGCGGCCGAGTTGCCGGTCGGGCCCGACCGGCGTACTGCCGCGGCCTCGCGATCCATCCGCAGCAGTCCGGCGCGGCGCAGCAGTTCGTTGAGCTGGGTGTATTTGACGGGCGCTTCCAGCGGCAGCAATGCAGACTCGTCGAGCCCGAAGTGCTCAACGGCGCGATCGAAGTACGGCTGCAGCACCAGCAGCGGCGGGTGATAGCGGTCGCGTTTGAGCCAATCGACGAAGCGCTTGAGTCGGTCGAAGTCCGCCTCGCTGCCGACGATGACCGCAATCCAGTCCTGGGGGCGATGATCGCTGAAGACGATGTCCGTCGCGCTGGCGACTTCTACGGGGCGATAGTCGATGAACTGAAGGATCGCAGCGTGCGCAGCCGAACGCTCGGCATCGCCATCGATAATCAGGACACGCGATTCGGACATGGAGTCGGGATCAGCCCGCGGTCTAACGGTTCAAGTTCGCCGCGAGGAACTGGGAAATCTGCGCTTCGTAAGCGTTTTTACCAACGAAGCCGTCAGCGCCTGCCGCAGCGGCATGTTCGCGGTGTTCGGCGTCGTCATAGTAACTTGCAATGACGATCTGCGGGGCTCGTTCCTGCGCCTTGATCAAGCGCGTCGCCTGCAAGCCCCCCATGCCGGGCATCACCAGATCCATGATGATCAGATCGGGGTGCAGTTCTTCGGCCAAACGCACCGCGTCAAAACCGTCGTAACCGAAGCCGATGACTTCGACGGACGGCATCGGGGCCAACAGATGCTTGGACAACGCCAGGAAAGCCTGGTTGTCGTCGACGAGCAAGGTACGCAGCAGTTTCATGTCGCTTCCGTTCATCAATGGTCCACCGCCGACCCAATGGGTGTGACCGTTAGGGATCATCCAGCCACAGCCTGTGGCCGCTGCAATCGCAGCGGTGCGGACGGGATCCGCATCGCCTCTCGATACTTTGCCACTGTTCGTCTCGCAACGGTCACACCGCGACGAGCCAACAGCGCTGCCACGTCGCCGTCGGACAGCGGACTGCCGCGGTTTTCGGCGTCGATGATCTTGCGGATCATCGCGCGTACCGCGGTGCCCGACGTATCCGCGTCGCGACCTGCAATCTGCACGGGGAAGAATGCCTTCAACGGATAGACTCCCCAAGGCGTCAGGGCGTACTTGTTGGCAACGACGCGACTAACGGTCGATTCGTGCATACCAATGGCTTCGGCGACGTCCGCCAAGTTCAGCGGTGCCATCGCCTCCTCGCCCGAGCGTAGGAAGCCGGATTGACGCTCAAACACGACGCGCGCCGTCTTCAACAAGGTTTCGTGACGCATTTCGAGGCCGCGAACCAGCCAGCGCGCCTCATTGAGCTGGTCGCGCAATGCCCGGTGCTGACCCGCCCCGGTGCCGATCGCGCGCTCGTAGCTGCGATTGATCCGGACGCGCGGCAGCGTTCCCGAATTGAGTTCGACCTTCCAGGCCCCGCGCTGACCGGTGACGATCACCTCGGGCTCGACCGCCTGGGCCGGCATTGCGCCTGCAGCGCCCGGCTTGGGGTCCAGCGCTTTGATCAAGGCCAGTGCCTGGTGAATCTGGTCGATGCGGTAGTCGAGCAACACCGCCAGCGCGTGCTCGGTCAGCGTGCCGAGCTCCTCGAGATGTTGGTCGACGATGCGCAGCGCCAACGCGCGCCCTGGCGTCCGGGTCGGCAGCGCATCGAGCTGCAAGCGCAGGCACTCGGCCAGACCCCGGGCGGCGAACCCTGTGGGCTCGCAGGACTGCACCAACTGCAGCGCAGTGTGCAATTCGTCCATCGTGTAGCCAGCAGCGACCGGCAAGGTCTGGATCAGCTCTTCCAGCGACACGCTCAGATAGCCACTGTCATCGACCGCATCGATGATCGCCGCGACCAGTTCGGCTTGGCGCGCGTCGTTGACCAGCAACTGCAATTGCGCGAGCACTTTGAGGCGCGGGTCCGTCGGCAACGCGTCCGGAATACGTGATGCTGCCGACTCGCCTTCTTCGTCGGTCGGCTCGCCGCCGCTCCAGCTTTCGCTACTCGACCAATCGAAATCGGCCTCGACATGCTCGCGCGCACCCGCGTCGGCACCGCTTACCTCGAGCGCTGACGGCGCGATCTCCGGTTCAAGCACCGCGTCCGCTGCGCTGTCGAAGGCATCGTCCTGGGTTTCGACTTCGTCGGCTTCGAGCATCAGGTTGGAGTCGAGCGCCTGTCGGACTTCGAGTTCGAGCTCCTGCGACGTCAGCTGCAGCAGGCGAATCGACTGCAGCAACTGCTGCGTCATCACCTGCGACTGACCGGCCTGCATTCTCTGGTGCGGCTTGATGTTGCTCATGGCGCTCTCCTCAACCCCGGAGCCCTGTAGAGGCTCTTTCTTGGGAGCATCGTCGCGCCGCATAGAGAGACTACAAATCGGAGATTACCCGACCGATTGTCAGGTTTAACCTGATCCATCGGCAACGCCGATCGGCAGGAAGTCCGCTGCACCTGAGCGCTACACCGCCGTGCCGTCCTCGACTTCGTGCCGAACCGCATAGTGCAGCAAAGCATTGATATTGTTCAGGTCCAGGGCCTGCATCAACCGGGCGCGGTGGGTTTCAACGGTCTTGACCGACAGGCCCAGCAGCGATGCGATTTCCTTGGTCGTTTTTCCGCGGCCCAGCATTTGCAGGACCTCACGCTGACGCGTCGGAAGTCTGACGCTGTGGACGTCCTGGCGACTGCGGCGCCGGTCGATCGCAAATCGCGCGAAATGCGGGCTCAAATAAGGATTGCCGTTGGTAACGGCACGGAGCGCGATCTCCAGCTCCGCCGGATCGCCGGCCTTGGACACGAATCCCAGCACGCCCGCCTTTAGTGCGGACTGCACTTGCGCACTGTCGATCTGGGTCGACAACAGCAGCACGCGCACGCCCGGCAAGTGCCTTGCGATGCGACGCGCGACTTCGATCGCGGCGGCGCCCGGCACATTCATCTCGGTGATCAGAACATCGGGACGGCGAGCCGTCAGTTGCTCGAGCAACTCGGTGCCCGTGCCGACCTCGGCCTGTACCGTGACACCGCGCATCTGCGTCAGCAGCAAACGCAGTCCAGCCCGAATCAACGGGTGCGGATCGGCCAGCAGAACCTGAATGGATTTCAAGACGAGCCCTTGCGGCAGCCCCAGTGGGTACGTCGAATGATACGACGTGGCAAGGAATTGGTCGGGGCGACAGGATTTGAACCTGCGACCCTTTGCCCCCCAGGCAAATGCGCTACCAGGCTGCGCTACGCCCCGACCGGATGAAACGTTTGCCGAAGACCGGTACTGCCGCGGTTGAGGGAAGCCGCGCCGGTTCTCGGAAGGCCGCGCATGTTAGCGGATGGCGGCGCTGGTGCAAAGGATGCAAACGCCGCCCGCCGGTCTGCGGCGGCGTTTGTCTGTCACCGCTCGGGCAGCAGCTTGAGCAATGACTCGAGGTCGGCTCGCAGACTCTTGATCTCGGAGTTGCGGCGCGGGGCTGCGCTGCGCTCGCCCGCGTCGACAACACTGTTGGCAGCGGCCGGAGCCGTCAACGGACGCAAGGACGCAGCCGCGCTGGCCTGGCCTTCCTTCAGACGGAGACGTGCGCCACCAATGGTGAAGCCCTGCTCGTACAGCAGGCTGCGGATGCGGCGCACCATCAGGACATCGTCCTGCTGGTAGTAGCGACGATTGCCGCGACGCTTGACCGGCTTGAGCTGTGGAAACTCCTGCTCCCAATAGCGGAGCACATGCGGCTTGACGTCGCACAGTTCGCTGACTTCACCAATGGCGAAATAGCGCTTGCGTGGAATCTCTGGCAGCTCAACCTTGAGCTCAGCCGGTCGCATCAAGTTCAACCCTCAAACGAAGTTTTTGGCCGGGACGGAACGTCACCACACGGCGGGCCGAGATCGGGATCTCTTCACCGGTTTTGGGATTGCGTCCGGGACGCTGATTTTTGTTGCGGAGTTCGAAATTGCCGAAGCCCGACAATTTCACTTCCTTGCCACTTTGGAGCCGTTCACGGATCTCTTCGAAGAACAGATCAACGAACTCCTTGGCTTCTCGTTTGTTCAACCCCAACTCGTCGAAGAGCGCCTCCGCGAGTTCTGCCTTCGTCAATGCCACAGTGCCCTCTCCCTAAACCACCCGCGCGTTTCGAACAAGCCTTCAGGCCCTGACGGTTGCCCCAAAACCTTGATGCAAAGACTGCGCAATGACGGCTACCGCAGCGTCGACTTCGTCCAAGGTTAGGGTGCGTGACGCGTCCTGAAAATGCAACTCCAAGGAGACGCTCTTGGCTGACGCATCACCGTCGTCCGCGCGATAGACGTCGAACACATTGGCGCGCATCAGATGGACGCCGCCGGCCTGTCGCGCCAAGTCGCACAACGCTTGTGCCGGTACGTCAGAGGGCACCATCAGGGACAGGTCGCGACGAGATGAAGGAAACTCGCTGAGCTGGCCCGGCGCCGGCATCCGCGCCTGCGACAGCGCGGTCCAGTCGAGTTCGAACAGCAACGGCTGCTCGGGAAGATCGAGCGCTCGGGCCACGCGAGGATGCAGTCGGCCGATCCAGCCAGCAGGCTCTCCGCCAAGCGTGATGCGCGCGGTTTGTCCGGGATGCAAAGCAGGATGTTCGGCAGCGTGGAAAGCGATCGGCGCGCCGCTGGTTTCCAGCAGGGCCACGACGTCGGCTTTGATGTCGTAGAAATCGACCGCTCGTGCAGGCACACCCCATTGGCGGCTGGCGACGGTACCCGAGGCCAGACCGGCGAGGCGCGCCGTCTCCACGATATGGCCGTCGACGTCTGCGAAACAGACACCGGATTCGAACAGCCGCATCCGGGTGACCTGCCGGGCCCGGTTGTGCAGCCACGATGCGATCAAGCCACTCCACAAGGTGCTGCGCATCAGCGAGTGGGTTTCGGCAATCGGGTTGTCGAGCGGGATCGCGTGGATCTGCGGCGTCAGTGCCTCATGCATGCGCCGCTCTTCGAATGCGAGGTTCAGTACTTCCTGCCAGCCGCGTGCAACGAGCAGGTCTACCACCCGGGCGCCGCTACGCTGGCGCTCGGACGGACGCGACGGCGCCAACTGGGCGGCATACGGACGGGCCGGTATGCGGTCGTAACCGTACAGCCGCGCCACCTCCTCGATCAGATCCGCTTCGATGCGAAGGTCATGGCGATAGCTCGGTACGCGCGCCATCCAGGCACCACTGTCTTCCTGGGTCAGCGTGATCGACAGCCGGGACAGCAGCGCTTCGACTTCGCGCGCTTGAATTTCCTGACCGGTCAGCTGCACCAGTCGCGAGCGGCGCAGACGCACGTGAACCGGCTCGGGCTGGGTCCGGCCGACATGGGTAATCGGTCCCGCCTCACCACCGCAAATTTGGATCGCCAGCTCGCTGGCGCGCTCCAATGCGGCCCGCTGCAACTCGGGGTCCACGCCGCGCTCGAAGCGATACAGCGCATCGGACGTGATCTTGTGGCGTCGACCAACACCGGCGACGGCCTGCATGCCGAAGCAGGCCGATTCGAAGAACACTCGAGTGGTCGTCGCACTGACGGCTGACGCTGCGCCCCCCATTGCACCCGCCAAACCGAGCGGACCATTGTCGTCGGTCACCAACAGTTCGGCGTGGTCGAGCTTGATGTCGGCGTCGTTGAGCAAGCGCAGCGTTTCGCCGGGCCGGGCCCTGCGAACGCGCACCGTCCCCTTGACCTTGTCGGCATCGTAGGCATGCATCGGCTGGCCCAGCTCGATCATCACGTAGTTGGTGATGTCCACCAGCGGATGAATGCTGCGGATGCCGCTGCGGCGGAGTCGCTCGCGCATCCAGTCCGGCGTGTGTGCCTTCGGGTTCAATCCGTTGATGACGCGGCCGGAAAAGTTGCTGCAGTCGGTCGTGCTTTCCAACTCCACGGCAAAGCGCTGGTCGTGCACGACGACCGCCGATTTCACGCGCGGACGCGACAACGGCAACGCATACAAGGCGGCCACTTCGCGCGCCAAACCTTGTACCGACAAACAGTCGCCGCGATTGGGCGTCAGCTCGAGATTCAAAATCTGGTCATTGAGACCCAAATACTGCTCGATCGGCTGACCGACACGCGCCTCGGCGTCGAGCTCCATCAAGCCATCGGACTTCTCGGCCAGGCCCAGTTCCTTGGCCGAGCACAACATGCCTTGGGATTCGACACCACGCAGGTCACCGACGTTGATCTTGACGCCGCCCGGCAGCGTGGCGCCCGGCAGCGCGCAAGGCGCAAGCAGACCGACGCGCGCATTGGCCGCACCGCAGACGATCGTCGGCATGCCGGCGGCACCGGCGTCGACGGTGCAAACCCGCAGCCGCTCGGCATTCGGATGCGGAGCAATTGACACGATGCGCCCGACAACGACCTGCTGCGACGGCTCGGCAACGGCGGGTTCGATCTCGAGTTCGAGACCTCCCATGACCAGACGCTCGGCGATCTGTTGCGCACTCGCCTGCGGATTGACCCACTCACGCAGCCAGTTTTCGGAGACTTTCATTGGAGCAGACCTCTATTTGAAGGCTTCGAGGAAGCGCAGATCGTTCTCGAAGAACTGGCGCAGATCGTTCACGCCATAGCGCAGCATCGCCAAGCGCTCGACGCCCATGCCGAACGCGTAGCCGCTGTAGCGCTCCGGGTCGAGGCCAACGGCTTCAAAGACCTTGGGATGCACCATGCCGCAGCCCAGCAGCTCCAGCCAGCGTCCTTCGAGCTTCATGTGGACGTCGGCGCCCGGCTCCACGAACGGAAAGTAGCTCGGGCGGAACAGCACTTCAGCGTCACGCTCGAAAAACCGCGACAGGAAGGTCATCAAGTCGTACTTCAGATCACTGAACGCGACGTTCTCGGCCACATACAAGCCTTCGACCTGATGGAACATCGGGCTGTGCGTCCGGTCGGAATCGACTCGATAAACGCGACCCGGACAGATGATCCGGATCGGCGGCTTGATACCGTTGCGCACATAGCGCTCCATCGTCCGGATCTGCACCGGGCTGGTGTGCGTGCGCAGCACATAGCCGCCATCCTTGACGTAGAACGTGTCCTGCATCGCTCGCGCAGGATGCGCTTCGGGGATGTTCAATGCGCCGAAGTTGTGGAAGTCGTCTTCGATTTCCGGGCCTTCGACGGTGGCAAAACCCAGCTCACCGAACAGCTGTTCGATGCGCCGTATCGTGCGCGTGATCGGATGAATGCCGCCGACGCCGTCGCCGCGGCCGGCCAGCGTGACGTCGATGGTCTCGGCCGCCAGCTGCGCCTGCAGTGCGGCTTCGGCGAGCAGCACCGCACGGGCCTCGATCGCACGCCACACCGCATCCTTGACACGATTGACGCGGTCGCCAAATGTCTTGCGGTCGTCGGGCGACATCGTGCCGAGCTGCTTGAGGCGTTCGGTGACGCGCCCTTTCTTGCCCAGGTAGTCGATACGCAGCTGTTCGAGTACGCGTGCGTCGCCCGTTGCCTCGATCTCCTGCAGCGCTTGCGCCTGCAGCTCATCCAGCGAATCCGTCATGCGAAATTCCCCACCGCCAAAAAGAAGGGGAGCGGCCTTGCGGCGCTCCCCTGGTCACTCACGGTAACGAGCCGGCAGCGAATGCACGGCTCACACCTGTCGGGTTGCTTACGCCAGCTGCGCCTTGGCCTGCGCCACGAGCGCCGCAAAACCCGGCTTGTCGTTGACGGCCAGATCGGCCAGCACCTTGCGGTCCAGCGTGATGCCAGCCTTGTTCAAGCCGTTGATGAACAGGCTGTAGGACAGACCCAGTTCCTTGGTCGCAGCGCCGATACGCTGAATCCACAGCGCGCGGAACTCGCGCTTCTTGACGCGACGATCGCGGTAGGCGTACTGACCGGACTTGATGACCTGCTGCTTGGCCGCACGGAATACGCGTGAGCGTGCGCCGTAGTAACCCTTGGCCTTCTTCAGAACTTTCTTGTGACGAGCGCGAGCGGTCACACCACGTTTTACACGAGCCATTGATCAGTCTCCTTAGGCGTACGGAAGCAGCTGCTTCACTTCTTTGACGTCGGAGGGATTGACCTGGGTCTCGCCGCGCAGCTGGCGGATGGTCTTGCCGTTCTTCTTGGTCAGAATGTGGCGCTTGAAAGCGTGGCTGCGCTTGAAGCCGCCTTTTCCAGTCTTGGAAAAGCGCTTCGCTGCGCCCTTGTTGGTTTTCATCTTGGGCATTGGATACTCCAGTTTTGATTGCCGGCGTCACATCGGAACCACCCGAGCTGACCGGGCCCGCCTAAACCGCTTAGACGGGACTTCTTATGGAACCGGCCACCACGGCCGGTTCGCGTCCAGGCTTGCGCCTAGCGCTTCTTGCCCGACAGGACCATGACGGCCTGACGACCTTCCATCTTGGGGTACTGCTCGACCACGGCGACCTCTTCGAGGTCTTTGCGGACGCGGTCCATCAACTGCATGCCCAACTCTTGGTGGGCCATTTCGCGACCACGATACCGGACGGTGACCTTAACCTTGTCGCCATCTTCGATGAACGCATGTGCCGAACGGAGCTTGGTGTCGTAGTCACCCTTCTCGGTCGTCGGACGGAACTTGATTTCCTTGACCTGGATCTGCTTCTGCTTTTTCTTCGCAGCGTGCTGAGCCTTGTCCTTCTGATAGACGTACTTGCCGTAGTCCATGATCTTGCAGACCGGGGGCTCGGCGTTGGGCGAGACTTCCACCAGGTCCATCGACAACTCTTCGGCACGGGCAATGGCGTCACGCGTGAGCATGATGCCGGCTTGCTCGCCGTTTTCGTCGATGACTCGAACTCGCAGCGCCGTTATCTGGTCGTTGCGTCGGTCTTCACGTTCTTGGGCGATGCTGCTATCTCCATTGGACCCGTCGGACTTCCGACTGGGCGACATGAGCAGGCCTCAGGGCTTTGCTCAGAGCCGCGCATTCTAGGTAATGGCCTGTCAAAGCTCAAGCGTTGAGACCGGCCGACCGATCTGGTTCAGATTCGGGCCGGCTGCCGCGGCTAAGCTGGCATCGCTATGGAAGGCAATACCACCACCACGCGGGTCGATATCCCGTCTGCGGACTCGACGCCTACCCGCCGGCGCGAGCCGCCGCCACTGACGGCGTCATCAGCACTCTATCTGGATTTTGACGGCACCTTGGTCGAGTTGGCATCGACCCCCGATCGGGTCGAATGCGCACCCTCACTGCTGCCGCTGCTGGCCTCGTTGCATCAGTTGCTGGACGGGGCTCTGGCAATCATCACGGGTCGTCGACTCGAATCCGTTGATCCGCTGCTGGCACCACTGACGCTATGCGGTGCCGGCCTGCACGGTGCCCAGATCCGACTGCAGTCGTCGGCGCAGGACATCGAACGGGCCCCGCCCGAGATGCGGCGGCTGGCAGCTGAACTCGCCACTCACTTCACCCGTGTGCCGGGCGTACTGATTGAAGACAAAGGGGGCGCCGTCGCCCTTCACTATCGCCTGGCGCCCGAGCGCGCCGACGAATGCCAGGGGCTGATGCGACGCCTGGCAGCCGCCTATGGACTCGACACCATCATGGGCCACTGCGTGATCGAAGCGCGCCCTACCGGCATCAACAAGGGCCTGGGCCTGCATCGACTCTCCGAGACGCCGCCATTTTCCGGGAGAGTCCCGATATTCGTCGGCGACGACACCACCGACGAGGACGCAATCCTCGCCGCGCAGGCACTCGGCGGCAGCGGAATCCGCGTCGGTTCGCAGCCGAGTGCGGCGCAGTATCGGCTCAGGGACGTATCGGCCGTCCACCGATGGTTGGCAGACAGCGTCACGCATCTTGAGGCAGCACAATGAGTCCGCGCCTCGTCGCCGTATCCAATCGGATCAGCTCGGTGCGCGGCGCACCCTTGGCCGGCGGTCTGGCGGTGGCCTTGGTCGACGCGCTGCGGGAGAAGCGCGGTCTCTGGTTTGGCTGGAGCGGCAAGACGGCGGACCAGAGTACGGACACCGCCAACGTCAGCCAGGAAGGCGATGTGACGCTGGCCACCGTGGATCTCAGCCAAGAGGACCACGACGCCTACTACTCAGGCTTCGCCAATCGATGCTTGTGGCCCCTGTTTCACTTCCGGCTCGATCTGACCGGATACGACCGCGCGCACTTTGAAGCCTATCAGCGCGTCAATCGGCGTTTTGCCGGCGCACTCAGCCCCCTGCTGCGCGACGACGACTTGATTTGGGTCCACGACTATCACCTGTTCCCGTTGGGCTCCGAACTGCGCCGTTTGGGTGTCACGCAGCGCCTCGGCTTCTTTCTGCACATTCCGTTTCCGCCGCGCGAGCTGCTGACGA
This sequence comes from Hydrocarboniphaga daqingensis, assembly GCF_900129825.1. Taxonomy (GTDB): domain Bacteria; phylum Pseudomonadota; class Gammaproteobacteria; order Nevskiales; family Nevskiaceae; genus Hydrocarboniphaga; species Hydrocarboniphaga daqingensis. The sequence goes on from NZ_FQWZ01000001.1 coordinate 114,483, forward strand.
CCTTGCCTCAGCATCGCAGCTTGGTACGCAGCCTGTTCGACTACGACTTGGTTGGGTTTCAGATCGAAGATGACGTGAAGCGGCTGGCGTCCTACGTCGAGCAGGATCTCGGCGGTACGGTCGGCGACGGCTGGATGGAGGCCTTCGGTCGACGTCTCAATATAAGGGCGTTTCCGGTCGGAATCGACACCGCGCGCTATCACGACTTTGCATTCTCGTCGCATGGCCAACGCGAATACCTGCGACTGCGCGAGTTCTTGCGCGATCGCGACCAGATCATCGGCGTTGATCGGCTCGACTACAGCAAAGGCCTGGTGCGACGGATGAACGCCTATGAGCTGCTGCTGGAAAGCCAAGCCGCTGCACATGGTCGCATTACGTATCTGCAGATCGCGCCGATCAGCCGCGGTGAAGTGGCCGCCTACCAAGATTTTCGCCGGGAACTGGAGCAGCACGCCGCCAACATCAACGGCCGGTTTGGACAGGTGGACTGGGTGCCGATCCGCTACGTTAACGAAGCGATTCCACGACGACGACTCGCCGGACTGTATCGCGCCAGCCGCGTCGGGCTGGTGACGCCGATGCGTGATGGCATGAACCTGGTGGCCAAGGAATACGTGGCGGCCCAGGACGAGAAAGACCCCGGCGTGCTGGTGCTTTCACGCTTCGCCGGGGCTGCACAACAGATGCGCGACGCGCTGCTGGTCAATCCGTATGACACCGAGGAAGTCGCCGGCGCACTGGAGCAGGCGCGCACGATGCCACTCGACGAACGACGCAACCGCCATCACAAGCTGATGGAAGGACTGCTACGCGACGACGTATCGGACTGGCGCCGACGCTTCCTTGAGGCACTGGGCTGAACGACAGCCTTAGCGTGGCGGTAGCGGGGATGTCGCGGGCGGCGGACCGGGCATCTCGATACCCCGCTCGATGAACACCTGTTTGATGCGCCGCAGGAACGCGCGCCCGACGTCGGATTGAACGCCCGGCCGGGTCTTGATGCGCCCCTGTATCGTTGCCGCCGTCCCATCGAGCTTGTCGACACCCCAGATTTCGACATCGGCGACGATATTGGCACCGACGACGGGATCGCGGCCCAACTCGGCAAAGACATCGCGTATCGCCTGCACTGCGACATCGGTGTCCTGACGATACGCAACCTGCAGATTGAAGATGTACGCCGACCAGTCGCGAGTCGCGTTGCTCAGCGTGGTCACGACGCCATGCGGAAACACATGGACGGTGCCGGTGCCGTCACGCAGCACGACGGTACGCAGCGTCAGCACTTCGACCAAGCCGCTGGTGCCGTTGATCGTGACCACGTCGCCCACCCGAATCTGATTCTCCAGCACCATGAAAAAACCGGTGATGATGTCGCGAACCAGGTACTGGGCACCGAAGCCGACGGCGACACCGATGATGCCGGCACCGGCGATCAGCGGGCCCACCTGCACGCCAAGCTGCATCAGCAGCACCAGCGCCAGAATGACGAACAAGAAAATGTTGACGACCTGCTTGAGCAGGCTGACCAATGTGCCGACGCGCTTGCGGACGTCGAATTGCGACTCGGTCTTGAGGTCGGCCGTATCGAGCAGGCGCTGTTCGAGCCTTCGTACCAGCAACCGCACAAGGCGGTGCAGGCCGTACCAGACGATAACGATCAGCGTCAGGCGGATTGCTGGCTCGAGCCAAACGGCCAGATAAGGCGGTACATCGAGCTCGCGCAGGATACCGGCCAGCGCGCTGGCCTCGCGTGAGTCCAGCGCGGCAACCCGGGCACTTGCCATCAGTGTTGGGCGAGCTGGCCGCTGAGTAGGTACAGCGGCTGCGGATAGACGCCCAGCCACAGCATCACGATCATCGCCACGACGAGCATCAAACCACCGAACGACTGCGCCCAGCCCATCGGCTCGCTAACCCGCTCGGACCCTGCCGCAACGGCGCTGAACAGTGCGCTGACGATGCGCAGGTAGTAGTAGATGCTGATCGCGCTGCTGACGATCAAGCTGCCGACGAGCAGCCACTGCGCCGCACCGACGCCCGCCGAAATGACCGCAAATTTACCGATGAAGCCGGCGGTCAGCGGGATGCCGGCGAGCGACAGCAGCATCGCGGTCAGGATCGAGGTCAGGTACGGGCGACGCCAGAACAGACCGCGATAATCATCGATGTGCTCGGCGTCGCGTTCGCCCATCGGGCTCGATACCAACGCCATCACGCCGAACACGCCAAGCGAGGTCACCAAATAAGTGGCCAAGTAGACGCCAGCCGCACGCAGCGACTCGTCACCCGGAACGGCCAGCACGATGGTCAGGTAACCGAAATGGGCAATCGACGAGTACGCCAGCAGACGCTTGAGGTTGTTCTGCCGCAGTGCGAGTAAGCTGCCGACCAGCATCGAGGCCACCGCCAGGCCAACCAGCGCGGTCAGAATCAACGGCGAAATCGGGCTGCTGCCGTAGTGGAACAAGCGCAGCACGACAACAAAAACGCCGAGCTTGGACACGGTCGCCAGATAGGCCGTGATCGGCGTGGGCGCTGACTCGTAGACGTCGGGCGTCCACTGATGAAACGGAACCAGCGACAGCTTGAAGCCGAGGCCTGCGATCATCATCGCCGCACCGGCCAGCACCAGCGGCTGGTCGAGGCTGGCAGCCGACAGCGCTTGCGACATCGCCGACAAGTCCAGCGAACCGATGTGCGCGTAGATCAGCGCAACGCCGAAGAACAGCGCGGCCGACGCGGCTGCCGACAGGATCAGATACTTAATGCCACCTTCGATCGCGCGCCGCTCGTCCATCGAATACGCGACGCCCGCCACCATCGGCAGCGACAGCAATTCGATGCCCACCAGCAGCGTCGCCGTGTGGGTCGCGCATGCCAGCGTCAGCGCGCCAAGCGTGCCCAAGCCGATCAGCAGATAGATCTCTTCCCGATTGCGCTTGTAGCCTTCGAAGTAGGCGTGGCACAGCGTCAGCACGCCCAGCGTCGTGACCAGGATCAGCACCATCCCGAAACGAGCGGCGGCATCAACCGTCATCAAACCGGTGACCGGCACAGCGAGGTTGTCGCCGGTAATCAGGTCATAAACGACCGCGATCAACGCCAGGTTCATACCGCCGACGGTGACACTGGCGCAGAAGCGATGGTGGCGGTACACCGCGATCGCCAACATCGTCGCGACGATGCTCGCGGTGGCGATCAACAGCGGCAACAGTGCCCAGAGCTGCACCGAGGTCATGGATTGGCTCCGGTCACGGCGACGACGCTCGGCGTCGTCGCAGCCTTGTAGATGGTTTGCACGGCCTGGACCGGCGCCTTGGCCGTGTCCATGACGATCTGCGGGTACAAGCCCAAGCCCATCAGCAGCGCCATCAGCGACAACATCATCACCAACTCGCGCTTCGACAGGTCTTTGAGCAGACCCTGCTTGTTCAACTGCACGCCCTCGGGCAGCGGCTGCGGCGCACCGTGCAGCGCGCGCTGCACCAAGTACAGCGAATAAACCGCGGCCAGGATCAGGCCGCTCGCGGCGATGATCGTGACCACCGGCGCGGCATCGAAGCTACCGACCAGGATCAGGAATTCACCGACGAAGTTGCCAAGCCCCGGTAGCCCCAACGATGCGGCGCTGAAGAACAGCATGATCGGCGGAAGATTCGGGAAGCGCGACCACAGCCCGCCCATCTTGCTGATATCGCGGGTGTGCAGACGCTCGTAGATTTCACCGCACAAGATGAACAGCGCGCCGGCCGACAAGCCATGGGCAATCATCTGCACGACGACGCCCTGCAGCGCCTGCTCGGTGCCGGCATAGATGCCGATCACGATGAAGCCCATGTGGCTGATGCTGGTGTAGGCAACGAAGCGCTTGATGTCGGTCTGCGAGAACGCAACGACGGCGCCGTAGATGATGCCGACCACGCCAAGCCACATCGCCACCGGAGCAAAAGCCGCCGATGCATGCGGAAAGAACGGAATGCCGAAGCGCAGCAAGCCGTAGGCCGCGGTCTTCAGCAGGATGCCGGCAAGGTCGACCGAACCCGCGGTCGGTGCCTGACCGTGGGCATCGGGCAGCCACGTGTGGAACGGCACGACCGGCATCTTGACCGCGAAGGCGCCGAAGAATCCGAGCATCAGCCACCACTCGACTTGCGCGCCCATCGGCGTGTTCAGCAGGTCGTGGTAGTCGAAAGACAGCTTGCCGGTGGCCTGCTGGTGCAGGAACACCATGGCCAGAATGCTGACCAGCATCAGGAAGCCGCTGGCCTGGGTGTAGATGAAGAACTTGATCGCCGCGTAGACCCTGCCCTTGCCGCCGGGGATGTTGTGCCCCCACAGCGCGATCAGGAAGAACATCGGCACCAGCATCATTTCCCAGAAGAAGAAGAACAGGAACATATCCAGCGCCAGGAATATGCCGACGACGCCGCCCAGGTTCCACAGCAGGTTCAAGTGGAAGAAGCCGACGTTGCGCTCGATTTCCTTCCAAGAGCAGGCGATGGCCAGCACGCCGATCAGATTGGTCAACACCACCAGCAGCAGCGACAGACCGTCGAGCCCCAAGTGGAAGCTGGCGCCGATGCTGGGAATCCACTGCGCCTGGAATTCGATCGTCCACGACGGCGTTTGCCCGGCCGCAGCCGCGAAGCCGGTGCCGGTGATCGAATAGTCGCCGGTGGCCCACAACCAGATCGAGGTGCCGAGTACGCCGGCCATCGTCAGCAAGGCGATCCAGCGCGGTAGGCCACGCGAGTAGCGTTCGGCCTGCCAGCTCAGCAGGCCGCCGATGAACGGAATCAAAATCAGCCAGACGAGAATCATCGGTCTAGGTTCTCAGTGGAGTGCGACAACGGCGATCAGCAGGCACAGCCCGGCGCCTGCTACGGCGGCGTACCAGCGCAAGCCACCGGTTTGGGTTGCAGTCGCCAGCGAAGCGGCCCCGCGCAGACCGGCGGGAATCAGGCCGATCAGGCCATCGATGAAGTCGTTGCGGTTGATACGGGCTGCCCAAACGAACGGCGCCTTGAACAGCGCATCGTAGAGCCAGTCGAAGCCCCAGGCGTTCTTCCACAGCTTGCCGATCCAGGCCGTTGCGGCACCACGCGCCAGTGCCGCTGGAACCTGCGGGAACTGGAGGAACAACAGCCAAGACACGACCAGACCGGCCATCGACGCAACGAACGGCAGATGCGCGATGTAGGCAGGGCCGTGATCGCCACCGGCAATGTGAGCTTCGGGCAGCACCGCCGACAGCGGCAGGTGGATGTAGCCGCCGACCACTGCCAACACCAGCAGAATCGCCAGCGGGATGTGGTGATCGAGCGTGTGCGCACCGTGCGGCTCACCCGCGCCATGACCGTGGTCGTCATGGCCGTGACCGTGCCCATGGGCTTGTGCCTGACGCCAGCGCTCCGGACCGAAGAACGTGATGAAGATCAGGCGGAAGCTGTAGACCGCGGTCAGGAACGCGCCAAACAGACCGGCCGCCCACAGTTCGTAGTGGCCTGTCAGATACGCCTGATGCAGGATCTCGTCCTTCGAGAAGTAGCCCGACGTGAACGGGAACGCCGTCAACGCAAGCGTGCCGATCAACATGCACGCGAACACGAACGGAATCTTCTTGTACAAGCCGCCCATCTTGAAGATGTCCTGCTCGTGGTGCATCGCGAGGATCACCGAGCCGGACGACAAGAACAGCAGCGCCTTGAAAAAGGCATGCGTCATCAAGTGGAACACGGCCGGCTGGTAGGCGCCGGCGCCTTCCGCCAAAAACATGTAGCCGATCTGGCTCATCGTCGAATAGGCCAGGATCTTCTTGATGTCGGTCTGCATCAGCGCCGTAAAGCCGGCCAGCAGCAGCGTGACGGCACCAATGCCGCCGACCCACTGCATCGCCACTGGCGACAACTCGAACAGCACATGCGTACGCGCAATCAGATAGACGCCAGCGGTGACCATCGTCGCCGCGTGAATCAGCGCGGAAACCGGCGTCGGGCCGGCCATTGCATCCGGCAGCCAGGTCTGCAGCGGCAACTGCGCGGACTTGCCGACGGCACCGCCGAGCAACAGCATCGCGGTTGCGGTCGCCAGCGGCGCACCGACGGCCCAAGCCTGTGGCGCCAGGCGCTGCAGCTCGTCGATGTTCAACGTACCGAACTCGCGGTACAGGATGAACAGCGCAATCGCCATGAACGTGTCGCCGACACGCGTGATCACGAAGGCCTTGCGTGCGGCGGCGCCGTTGGCCGCGTCCTTGTACCAGAAGCCGATCAGCAAGTAGCTGCACAAGCCGACGCCTTCCCAGCCGAAGTACAGAAACAGCAGGTCATCGCCGAGCACCAGGAACAGCATGCTGGCGACGAACAGGTTCATGTACGACAAGAAGCGGCCGTAGCCGTCGTCGCCGCGCATGTACCACGACGCGAACAAGTGAATCAGAAAGCCGACGCCGGTGATCACCGACAGCATCGTCAGCGACAGCCCGTCGAGCTTGAGCGCGAATTCGACGTTGAAGGTGCCGACGCTCATCCACGTCCACAACGGAACGACGTAGGCGCCGCTCGCCGGCAGATGCGTCAGGAAGTCGTAACCGACGTAAGCGGTCGTCGCAGCCGACAGGCCGACGCTACCAACGCCGACGATGGCCGCCAGATTCTCTGACAGCCGGCCTCGACCGAACGCCAGAATCAAAAAGCCAATCAGCGGAAAAACGAAGACCAAGGGCAGATAGCTGATCATGCCGGGCTCATCCCTTCATCGAACTGGCGGCGTCCACGTCCAGCGTGCGGAAGCGGCGGTACAGCTGAATCACCAGCGCCAATGCCACGCAGGCTTCTGCGGCAGCCAGCGTCAGCACCATGACGAACATCACCTGTCCGTCGGCCTGCAGCCAGCGACTGCCGGCGACGACGAAGGCCAACGCGGTCGCGTTCATCATGATCTCGACCGACAGCAGCATGAACAGGATGTTGCGGCGGACGATCAGTCCCCCGAAACCGACGGCGAACAGAGCCATGGCCAGCAGCAGGCCGTGCTCCATCGGGATGGCGGGCATGGAAGTCATCAGTCGTCTTGTCGTCCCAGGTGGTAGGCGGCCACGAGGCCGGCCAGCAACAACGTCGAGGCCAGCTCGACCGCCAGCAGATACGGTCCGAACAAGGCGATACCCACCTGTTTGGCATCGATGACCGTGGTGCCGATCGGCGCCGTCGTCTGCAACGGCTCCAGCACCAGCAACAGCTGCACGAGCAGGATCGCCGACAGCACCAATGGCCCGACCCAACCCGAGGCGGTCAGCCAGCTGCGCTCCTGGGCCACGGTCTTGGCACCGAGGTTGAGCATCATCACGACGAACACGAACAGCACCATGATCGCGCCCGCGTAAACGACGACTTCGAGCGCGCCGGCAAACGGTGCGCCGAGCGTAAAGAACACCATCGCCACCGACAGCAGCGACAGCACCATGTACAGCAGCGCGTGCACCGGATGCGTGTTGACGACGACCATCACCGTCGAGAACAGCGCGACCGTGCCGGCCACATAGAAAGCGAATTCGACCATGTGCGGTTCCGTTGCGTTACGGCAGCAGCGACTTGACGTCGACGGGCGCAACTTCGTTCAAAGCCTCGCCCTTAGCCTTGCCCGCGACCGCCATGCCGGCGACGCGATAGAAGTTGTAGTCGTGATACTTGCCGGTGCCCGAGATCATCAGATGCTCTTTCTCGTAGACCAGATTCTGACGGTCGTACTCGCACAGCTCGTAGTCCGGCGTCAGCTGGATCGCTGTGGTCGGGCAGGCTTCTTCGCACAGACCGCAGAAGATGCAGCGCGAGAAGTTGATCCGGAAGAACTCCGGATACCAGCGGCCATCTTCGGGGCGCTCGGCCTTCTGCAACGAAATGCAGCCGACCGGACAGGCGACCGCGCAGAGATTGCAGGCCACGCAGCGTTCGTCGCCGTCAGGATCGCGCGTCAGCACGATGCGGCCGCGATAACGCGGCGGCACCGGCGGCTTGACCTCCGGATAGGCGATCACGTCGCGCGGGCGGAACGAGTGCATGAAGATCATGCCGATCGACCGCAGCTGGGTCCAAATGCCATGCAGGATGGCAACAGTCTGGCTCATTGGATTAATTCCCCGCCCAGAGTACGAAGCCGGCCGTGACGAGCATGTTCACCAGCGACAACGGCAGGCAGATCTTCCAGGCGAACGACATCATGTGGTCATAGCGCGGACGCGGCAGCGCGGCGCGCAGCAGGATGAAGGACGACATGAACAGGAAGCACTTGATCGCGAACCACAGGAAGGGCACGGTCTTGAGCGCGGGAAACACGCTGCTGAACGGCGCGTCCCAGCCACCGAAGAACAGCGCCGTGGTCAGCCCCGACACCATCACGATGCCGACGTACTCACCGACGAAGAACATGCCGAACTTCATGCCCGAATACTCGGTGTGATAGCCGGCCGCCAGCTCCGATTCGGCTTCGGGCAAGTCGAACGGCGTACGGTGCGTGACCGCGACGCCGGCCAGGCACCAGACCAGAAAGCCGAAGAACTGCGGTAGCACGAACCACAGGTGCTGTTCCTGGTAGAGCACGATCTCGCGCAGGTTGAACGTGCCAGCCTGGATCACGACGCCCATCAGCGACACGCCCATGAACACTTCGTAGCTGATCGTCTGCGCCGTCGAACGCAGGCCGCCGAGCAAAGCGTATTTGCTGTTGGACGACCAGCCGCCGAGCATCACCGCGTAGACGGCAAGGCCGGCAATCGCGAAGAACAGCAGCATGCCGATGTCCGGCGCGAACACACCCCAGTTCGGCGTGATCGGAATCAGTGCGAACGCCAGCATCATCAGCGACATCGCGATGAACGGCGCCAGGATGAACGTGAACTTGTCGACGAACGGCGGCGTCCAGTCTTCCTTGAAGAAGATCTTGATCATGTCGGCAATCACCTGGCCCAAGCCGAACGGCCCGATCCGGTTCGGACCATAGCGGTCCTGCCACAACGCCAGCAGCCGGCGCTCGAGCCAGATCATGTAGGCCGCTGATAACACCAGCGTCAGCAGGATGATGACCGCCTTGGCCGCGGCCCAGATCGCGCCGAGTACGGCCGGCGTCAGCAGCGCTTGTATCGGCTCGAGCATCACGCCTCCTTGGCGATGGTGACCGTGGCGCCGGCGTAGGACGCGGGCAGACCGCCAGCGCCGACCGGAACGCCGACCAGGCCGATCGGAAAGTCGATCCGGACTTTGACCGGCAGCGTCAGCGTGGCGTCACCGACGCGGACCGTGGCCTGGCTGGCGTGTTCGATGCCGAGGCGCTGCGAATCGGCCACCGACAGCGTCACCGTCGCCGGCGTCATGCGCTGCTGAATCGGCTCGGCCAGACTCGACAGCTCGTCCGAACCGAAGTGGCGCCACAGGGGCTGGAACGCTAGGCCGCTGGCGGGCGCTGCAACGTCGGCGGCGTAGTAACCGGCCGCGCTGGCATGGCTGCGGAACAGGAACACGCCGGAGTCGCCGCCCTTCATTGCACCGCCGACTTCGGCCTGGAACTTGTTCCATGCCTGCGGGCTGTTCCAGCCCGGGGCCCAAGCGTAGGGAACCAGACCCGAGGGACGATCCTGGCTGCCGACGCCGTTGTAGCCTTCCATCGAGAACGACATCGCCGTATCGGCGTCCTGGGTCGAACGCGGCTCGTGCACGAACACCTTGGCGCGGGCCGCCGTGCGGCCCGACTGGCGCGGCGGCGCACGGTTGATCTTCATGCCCTGGATGCGGAAGCTGGCATTGGGCGCTGCGTTGGCGATACCGCGCAGCTGAGGCACTTGCGCCTCGCATTCGGCGAGCACGGCGTCGAGATTCTCGCCAGCGGTTTCACCACCGCGGATGCGGTCGATCCAGCGCCAGCTTTCGCTGGTGTCGACGTGGCGGTCGTAGTACGCCGGGTCAAAGTTCTGGAAGTAGCGCTGAGCCCTGCCCTCGAAGTTGACCATCGTGCCGTCGCCTTCGGCGAAGCTCGCGGCCGGCAGCACCACATCAGCACGCTGCGCGGTGGCCGTCATCTGCTGGTCGATCACGATCAGCGTGGACGCCGACAGCTTGGCGACGGCCGACGCCGGCAGGCGCCAATCGAGGTCATTTTCGAGCACGACGACGACGGCGTTCTGGCCCGCAACGCGTTCGATCGCAGCGTCGACGCTCGGCGCTTCCAGCAGCGCCACGCCAAGGCTGTTGGCCTCGGCAACGGCCAGGCTGATCAGCGTCGCGCTGTTCTGACGATGCAAAGCGGTGGCGATGTTGGCAGCGGCCTGGATCACCGCGAGCGAACCATTGGCGGTGCCCGACACAACCAGCGGCTTGCCGGCAGCACGCAGCGCGGCCGCGATTTCGGCAGCCACGGCCTTGAGTTCGGCCGACAGCTTGGCCGGTACCGGCGCGGCGGCATCGATCTCGTGCGCGATCGCAAAGCCAAGCGTTGCAATCTCGTCCGGCGCCAAGCGCAGCCCACGGCGCGCGGTATCGTCCAGGCGCGTCGCCGACGGCGTCACGACATACATCGGGTTCAGCTCGTGCTGGGCAATGTCAGCGGCCGAATAGGCCTGCCAGTCCGGTACGCGCTTGTCGCGCGCCATCTGCAAGGCGCGACCGCGCGCAGCCTGACGCAGCGCCAGCGCAACGCGCGGCGCGGTCGCGAGCACGTCTTCGCCGAGCACCAGCACGGCGTCCGCGTCTTCGATCTGGCGGATCGTGGCAACCGGCACTTCACCGTCGCGCAGCACCTTCAGAACGGCAGCGGTCAAGGCTGCGTCCAGCTCGCTCATGCCGCTGCTGAAGTTCGCTGCACCGACCAGCGTCCGCAACATCACGTTGGCTTCGAGGCTGGCACGCGGCGAACCGATGCCGAGCACCGGCCGGCCGGCGCGAAGCAGCGACTGCACTTGGCTCAGCGCCTCGTCGGCTTCGACCGTGACGAACTGGCCGGCGCGCTTGATCTGCGCCTTGCGCGGACGGTCCTTGCGGTTGACGTGGCCGTAGCCGAAGCGGCCGCGGTCGCACAGGAAGTAGCCGTTGAGCTCACCGTGATAGCGATTCTCGATACGACGCACTTCGCCGTAGCGCTCGCCCGGCGAGATGTTGCAGCCGACCGCGCAGCCCGTGCAGATGCTCGGCGCAAACTGCATGTCCCACTTGCGCACGTAGCGATCCGAGTGGGTTTTGTCGGTGAAAACGCCGGTCGGGCAGACCTCGGCCAGATTGCCGGAGAACTCGTTCTGCAACGTGCCGGGCCGCTCGCGGCCGAAGTACACATTGCTGGCCGTGCCGAACACGCCCAGATCGTTACCGCCTGCGTAGTCCTTGTAATAGCGCACGCAGCGATAGCAGGAAATGCAGCGGTTCATCTCGTGCGCGATGAACGGACCGAGGTCCTGGTTCAAGTGCGTGCGCTTGGTGAAGTGATATTGCCGGCTGTGATGGCCGGTCATCACCGTCATGTCCTGCAGGTGACAGTGCCCACCTTCTTCACAGACCGGGCAGTCGTGCGGGTGGTTGGTCATCAGGAAGCTGACGATGGCCTCGCGGAATTCCTTGGCCTCGGCGTCATCGATCGCGATGTAGGTGTTGTTCGACGCCGGCGTCATGCACGACATCACGATACGGCCGCGCTTGTCGTTCTCGTCGGCGTATTGCTTGACCGCGCATTGACGGCAGGCGCCGACGCTGCCGAGCGCCGGGTGCCAGCAGAAATAAGGGATGTCGAGACCCAGCGACAAGCAGGCCTGCAACAGGTTGTCGGACCCGTCGACCTCGTACTGCTTGCCGTCTACGTGAATGGTTGCCATGGGTGTGCCTCAGGCGGCCTTGGCGGGCTTCGCCAAGCCCGCTTCGAATTCGTGTCGGAAGTACTTCAGAGCCGATTGCAGCGGCTCCATCGCACCCGGTGCATGTGCGCAGAACGTCTTGCCGGGACCCAGCCATTTGGTCAGCTTGGCCAGCACGTCGAGGTCTTCGGCTTGGCCCTGGCCGGCTTCAAATGCGCGCAGGATCTTGACGCTCCACGGCAGACCGTCGCGGCACGGCGTACACCAGCCGCAGGATTCGCGCGCGAAGAACTCTTCCAGATTACGCACGGCCGAAACCATGCTCTGGTCTTCGGCGACGACCGCGATCAGACCGGTGCCCATGCGCGAGCCGGCTTTGGCGATGGTGTCGAAGTCCATCGCCAGGTCCAGATGCTCCGGCAGCAGGAAGTCGGTCGACGCGCCGCCCGGCAACCACGCCTTGAGCTTCTTGCCATCGCGCATGCCACCGGCGTGCACTTCGAGCAGTTCGCGCGCAGTCGTGCCGATCGGCAACTCCCAAGTGCCCGTTTTGTTGGCACGGCCCGAGCAGCCATACATCTTGGTGCCGGCGTCCTTGCTCTTGCCCTGGCTCAAGCCCTTGAACCAGTCCGCACCGTTCAACACGATGTGCGGCACATTCATCAGCGTTTCGACGTTGTTGACCACGGTCGGCCGACCCCACAAGCCGGCAATCTGCGGGAACGGCGGCTTGGCGCGCGGGTTGGCGCGGCGGCCTTCCAGCGAGTTGATCAGCGCCGTTTCTTCGCCGCAGATATAGCGACCCGCACCGGTGTGGACGAACAGCTCGAAGCTCCACTCGCTGCCGAGCACGTTCTTGCCGACGTAGCCGGCGGCACGCGCCTCGGCCAGCGCCTTGTTCAGACGATCAGCGGCGACGATGTATTCGCCGCGCAGAAAGATATAGCCGCGCGTGGCCTGAATCGCATAGCCGACCAGAATCATCGCCTCGATCAGCTGATGCGGCGCCTGCTCCATCAGCAAGCGGTCTTTGAACGTGCCCGGCTCCATCTCGTCGGCATTGCAGACGAGGTACTTCTCACCCGCGTCGGGGCCCATCGGCACCAGCGACCATTTGACACCCGCGGGGAAGCCCGCGCCGCCACGGCCGCGCAGGTTGGCGTCTTTGACGATCGCCTGGATTTGTTGCGGCGTGTATTCGCGAACCGATTTCTTCAGGCTCGAATAGCCGTTTTCAGCTTCGAAGCCGGGCAGATCGAGCGGACCGGCCGCACGATCGATCAAACGGGTCAGCGGACGCTGATAATGAGGGTCCGCCGCGCTACGCAAGCTCATGGGTACGCCTCCAGCAATGCCTTGATCTGTGCCGGCTCCACCGGGCCATGCAGATCGTCGTCAATCATCAGGGTCGCGCCGCGATCGCAGGCACCAAGGCAGCAGATCGGCAGCAGCGTGAAACGGTTGTCCGGTGTCGTACCGCCGAGGCGCACGCCCAAGTGCTCGATCAAGCCGTCGCGCAGTTCCTCGTAGCCGGTCAGGTGGCAGGAAATGCTGTCGCAGACCTTGATCACGTGGCGTCCGACCGGACGCCGGAAGATCAGGTTGTAGAACGTCGCCACGCCTTCCAGATCGGCCGCGGAAATGTTGATGGCCGCCGCGATCACCGGGATCGCCTCGTCCGACACCCAGCCGCGGTGTTTCTGCACGATCTTCAGCGCTTCGATGCTGGCCGCACGCGAATCGGGATAGTGGGACAGCTCGTGTTCGATCTCGTGGCGCTCTTCGTCGCTGAGTACGAACGGCGCCGCAACGGCAGCGGGTTTGACCAGATCGGCCAGTTTTACGATGGTTTCGGTCATATCAACGGTCCACGTCGGCCATCACGAAGTCGATCGAGGCGATATACGCGATCAAGTCGGGCACCATCTGGCCGCGAATCGCGCTCGGAATCTGCTGCAGATGCGCAAAGCTGGGCGTGCGGATGCGGGTTCGATAGCTCATCGTGTTCGCATCGCTGGTCAGGTAGTAGCTGTTGATGCCCTTGGTAGCCTCGATCATCTGCGAGGTTTCACCCGCCGGCATGATCGGCCCCCAAGACACGCCGAGGAAGTGCGTGATCAGCGTTTCGATGTCCTTGAGCGTGCGTTCCTTCGGTGGCGGCGTCGTCAGCGGATGGTCGGCCTTGTACGAGCCCGACGGCATGTTGTTCAAGCACTGCTCGATGATGCGCAGCGACTGGCGGATTTCTTCTTCGCGCATCAAGGCGCGCTCGTAGACGTCGCCCTTGTCGCCGACCGGCACTTCGAACTCGAAGTTCTCGTAACCGGAATACGGCCGCGCCTTGCGCAGGTCGTAGTTGCAGCCGGTGGCGCGCAAGCCCGGGCCGGTCACGCCCCACTCGAGCGCTGCGGCCGTGTCATAGGCCGCCACACCACGCGAACGCGAGATCAGGATCGAGTTCTGCAACGCGGCCTTGCGATATTCGTCGAGACGCTTCGGCATCCAGTCGAGGAACTCGCGAACCTTGACCTCCCAGCCGCGCGGCAGGTCATGCGCCAAGCCGCCGATACGGAACCAAGCCGGGTGCATGCGGAAGCCGGTGATGCTTTCGATGACGTCGTAGGCTTTCTGGCGGTCGACGAACATGAAGAACACCGGCGACATCGCGCCGACGTCCTGCGCGTAGGTGCCGTAGAACAGCAGATGCGAGGTGATGCGGAAGAACTCGCACAGCATCACGCGGATGGTCTCGACGCGCGCCGGCACCTTGATGCCGGCGATCTTCTCGAGCGCCATCACGTACGGCAGGTTGTTCATCACCCCGCCGAGATAGTCGATGCGGTCGGTGTACGGAATGTAGGTGTGCCAGCTCTGGCGCTCGCCCATCTTTTCGGCGCCACGATGGTGGTAGCCGATGTCCGGAACGCAGTCGACGACTTCTTCGCCGTCGAGCTGCAGCACGATACGAAACGCGCCGTGGGCCGAAGGATGGTTCGGTCCCAGGTTCAGGAACATGAAGTCGTGATCGCTGGCACTGCGGCTCATGCCCCAGTCTTCAGGCTGGAAGCGCAGCGCTTCCTGCTCCTGATCCTGACGCAGCGCATCAAGCTGGTACGGGTCGAACTCGGTGGCGCGTGCGTTGTATTCCTTGCGCAGCGGATGCCCTTCCCAGCTCGGCGGCAGCAGGATGCGTCGCAAATGCGGATGCCCGTCGAACACGATGCCGAACATGTCCCAGACTTCGCGCTCGTACCAATTGGCATTGGCGTAGATCGGGACGATCGACTTCAGCGACGGAAACTCGCCGATCAGCGCCACTTTGAGCCGGATATCGGCGTTGCGCTCGATCGACAGCAACTGGTAGACGACCGTGAAATCAGCGGGCGGTAGGCCGGCGCGGTGTTTGCGCAGGCGCTCGTCGACGGCCGTCAGGTCGTACAGCATCTTGAAAGGCCGCGCGATCTCGTTCTTGAGGAAGCGCAGCACTTCGTGGAGCCGATCGGCCGGCAGCCACAGCGTCGGCATGCCGTCGACCGTGGTCTGCAGCGTGAAGGTGTTGTCGCCGAAACGCGCGAACAGATCGCGCACGACCTCCGGCAGGGTCAGCGGCGTTCCGTCAGCCATCAGTTCGACCCATCCAGGAAGTCAGGCGAGCGCAGGATCGTCTGGGCGTTGCGCTCGGCTTGCTTGCGGTCTCGTTCGGCCGGCATGTTGGCCTTGTAGATGCCCTGATCACCGACAACCCACGACAGCGGACGCTGCTCCTTGCCGATCGAGTCCTGCAACATCATCAGCCCTTGCAGGAAGGCCTCGGGGCGCGGCGGGCAACCGGGCACGTACAGATCGACTGGCAAAAACTTGTCGACGCCCTGCACGACGGAATAGATGTCGTACATGCCACCCGAGTTCGCGCATGAGCCCATCGAGATCACCCAACGCGGCTCCAGCAGCTGCTCATAGAGCCGCTGCACGACCGGCGCCATCTTCACGAAGCAGGTGCCGGCGATGACCATCAGGTCGGCCTGTCGCGGTGAAGCGCGGATGACTTCGGCGCCGAAGCGGGCCAAGTCATGCGTCGGCGTGAACGCGGTGGCCATTTCGACGTAGCAGCACGACAGGCCGAAGTTGTACGGCCAGATCGAGTTTTTGCGACCCCAGTTGACCAAGTCCGACAGCTTGGCGGTCAGCACATTGCGTTTGACCTGCTCTTCAGTGAATACATCGCCGGGCTCGCGGCGCGTGTAGTCCTTGGTCAGCGGCGACACGCCGGTGGGACGATTCGGGTCGATGCGGGTGAGGGTGTATTCCATGGCTGGCCTCTGGCTGGCAGATCGAAAGGGAACGCTGTCGCGTTAAACGCTCGCCCCGCCTTGGTTTTTGGGATGGACCTGCAAGGCCTGCCGCTTTTTGCGGGAGGCCGGAGCCCAGTCGAGGGCACCGATGCGCGCCAGGTACACCAGGCTCGCCAGCAGTATGAAGATGAAAACGGCCGCTTCAACGAACCCGACCCAGCCCGACTCGCGCACCGACACGGCCCAGGCGTAAAGAAACAGGGCTTCGACGTCGAAGATCACGAAGAACACCGCCACCAGATAGAACTTGGCGGACAGGCGCAGATTCTCGGGCGAGGCGGATACAACGCCGGACTCGAACGGCTCGTTACGGGCCCGGGCGCCGCTGCGGCCACCGAGCAGCGCAGACAGACCGAGCATCACGGTGCACAGGCCCAGTACGGCCACGATATAGACCGCGATCGACCAGAATTCAGGCGATGTCGTCATCGGCTCAGCCTCTCCTGATCACCTACCGACCGTCCGGCCACGTTGCCGGAGATCCCGATAGATGAGTCTCGATAAGTATCAAATGACGACCGAAGTCGCCGGATGCGTCTCTTGTGCAGGAACCGGCATCCCACTGCCGGCCTGTTGCAGCGCCAAGGCTGCATTCGACGCTGGTCCTCATGTCGCCGCAGCACGGACGGGCGTCGTTTATCCCGCGGAGTATATCGCGACCTACTCCAAACGAGCGTGTCGAGTTTTGGATAAGGGCTCACCGAATTTTCGATCGGCGACGTTGACCCCTGTTTGAAGACGCTTGGATGCGGAACGCCCCTACCCGCACCCGCTTGGCGCGCTGCCGGCAATCAACGACCATCGCTGGATGAATACCCGATCCGTGGCGGCCCATCCCCCTGCAGACCCCGACCAGTACGCCCGCAGCGTGCGGCGCGTGTTGTGGGGAACGCTGGCGCTGAACATCGGCGTCTGCCTGCTGAAGCTGATCGTGGGGCTATGGACCGGCTCGCTGGCGATCATGGCCGACGCCATTCACAGCCTCACCGACAGCCTCAACAACGTGATGGGTCTGGTGGTCATGCGCTGGTCAGCCCCCCCGCCCGACCGCGAACACCCTTATGGCCATCTCAAGTTCGAGGCGATCGGTGCGCTGGGGATCGCCGCGATGCTCGGCATTGCCTGCTTCGAGGTGGTCAAGCCCGCCGTGATGCGGCTCATCGACGGCGATCGGGGTCACGTGACCATGAACGTCACGGCGATCGGCCTGATGGGCATCGTGTTGCTGGTCAATATCGGGGTCGCCTGGTTCGAACGGCGGGCCGGTCTGCGGCTGCACAGCAAACTGCTGCTGGCGGACGCGGCGCAGACCTTCGGCGACATCTGGATCACGCTCGGCGTGATCGCCGGCAGCCTCGGCATCTGGCTGCTGGGCTGGTGGTGGCTGGATGTGGTGCTGGCGATACCGGTCGCGATCGCGGTGATCGCCAGCGGCTGGGCCGTGGTCCGCAGCAATCTGCCCTGGCTGCTGGACGAGGCGGCGATTGCACCCGACGAGATCCAGCAGATCGCACTGTCAGTCGAAGGTGTCGTGGATTGCCACGCGGTGGCCTCGCGCGGTCTGGTCGGGCGTCAGGCTTTCGTCGAGATGCACCTGATCACCACGGTCCGCGATGTGGAGACCTCGCACCGGATGACCGAGGAAATCGAGCGATTGCTGACCGAGCGCTACGGTCCGGTCGCGGCAACGATCCATGTCGAACCGGAGCGCTACGCCGAGAACGGCGCGACCGCTGAACGAACGGTCAGCGCGTAACACGATCGTCACGCAGGCCGTACAACATCGCCGACCCGAATTTTTCCTACACGCGTTGACCCATGCCTGCCATTGATAACTTTCGCCGCATTGCACGCGGCCGCTTGACCCGTCGCCAGGTGTTGCGCGACAGCTTTCTCGGTATGGGCCTGCTCAGCATCGGCGGCGGCCTGACGGCCTGCGGCGGCGGCGCCGACGGCTCCATCATCGACGGCGGAAGCGGCGGTGGCGTCGGCGGCACCGGCCGCTTGTCGTTCCCGGAACTGAATACTGAACCGGATGCTAACGGCCTGCTGATCCCGAAAGGCTTCACCAGCCGCGTGATCGCCGAAGCGAACAGGCCCGTCGGCAGCACGGGCTTCAATTGGCATACCGATCCCGACGGCGGCGCCGTGTTCCCGGCGCCGGACGGTGGCTGGGTCTATGTCAGCAATCGCGAGTTTCTGCCCGGCGGTGTCGACGCGATCCGCTTTGATGCCAAGGGCGAGATCGTCAGCGCTTACAACATCCTGCCCGGCCTGCTGACCCGCTTGAACTGCGGCGGCGGCGTGACGCCCTGGGGCACCTGGATGTCGGGCGAGGAATACGATCTGGGCGTGATCTGGGAGTGCGATCCGTTCGATACCACCGGGCGCAACGTCACGCGCTGGCGCGGCCTGGGCACTTACTACCATGAGGCCGTGGCCGTCGATCCGACGACCAATTATCTGTACATGACCGAGGACCGGCCGGACGGTCGCTTCTATCGGTTTGTGCCGACCAACCCCAACGTCGGCGGACGCCCGAGCGAAACCGGAACGCTGCAGGCGCTGCGCGTGCTGACCTCGGACGACATCAACGCCGAAACCGCGAAAGGCCCGTGGAAGATCGACTGGCTGGACATTCCCAATCCGAATCCGATCAGCATCGCCCAAGGTGATCTGACGATCGGCGGGACGCCGACGCGCCGCCAGGTGCCCGAAACCACCGCTTTCAACGGCGGCGAAGGGATCTGGTACCAGAAGGGCGTCATGTACGTTGGCACCAAGGGAGACCGCCGCGTCTACGCGGTCGACCTTGCCGCTCAGACGCTACAAGTGCTGTACGACGATGCGTTCCATCAGCCCAATCCGGTGCTCGACTCGGTCGACAACATCGTCATGACGCCGGGCGGCGACATCGTCGTCGTCGAGGACAAGAGCGAGGCCAACCAGCAGGCGGTGGCGATCCAGCCCGACGGCCGAATCGCACCGATGGTGCAGCTGGTCGGTCACGAAGGCTCCGAAATCACCGGGCCGGCGTTCTCGCCCGATGGACGCTTCTTCTACTTCAGCTCCCAGCGCGGCCCCGGCAATGGCAACTCGGTCGGTACCGCGGGCATCACGTACGCGATCGAAGGCCCCTGGTACCGCAGCTAGTCGACACTGGGAGCAGATCAGGTGGCACCTCCGTTGGATCGGCGTGACTTCTTGCGCGGCATCGCCGCGATCGGCATCGCGCCTGCAGCGGCGACGGCGCTGACGGCCTGCGGCAGCAACGGCGGCGGCAGCCCGACGGTCGAACCACCGCCTCCAGGCAGCGGTGGCGGCAACAGCAGCACCGGCAATTTGACCGAGCCGCCGGAATTCGACTTCCCGCTGGTGCTGCCGCTGCCGTTCGCGCACGGCGTCGCCAGCGGCGATCCCATGGCCGATCGCGTCATCATCTGGACGCGGATCACGGAAAGCACGCCGTCGGCGAGCCAAATCCCGGTGCGCTGGGCGGTGTCGTCGACGCCGGATTTCAGCTCGCCGCTGCGCAGCGGCGAGCAAATCACGCAAGCCGACCGCGACTGGACCGTGAAGGTCGACGTGACCGGCCTGCAGCCCGCAACCACGTACTACTACCAGTTCGAAGCCTTCGGCCGGCGCTCGATCATCGGGCGCACGCGCACGGCGCCGCGTGGCGCCGTCGATTCGATCCGGGTCGCCGTGATGTCGTGCTCCAGCTACTGGTCCAGCCACTGGAGCGGGTTTGCCAACCTTGCCGACCGCAACGATCTGGATCTGGTCATCCACTGCGGCGACTACATCTATGACTTCGTCGACGAGGACGAAGCCGTTCGTGCTCGCAAGGGAGGCGCGGACACGGCCGACATCGACTACCGCGACTGGCTCGACCTGCAGGAACTTCGCCGCCGCTATGCGCTGTGGCGCAGCGACCCCAGCCTGATGCGCGCGCATCAGCAGCACCCGTGGTTCATCGTCTGGGACAACCACGATATCGACCCGGGCTACGGCAACGAACTGCCGACACCGTTCGACGGCCAGGCCGGCTCGACGACATTGGCGCAGACCACGCAAGCCTTCTGGGAATGGACGCCGTCGCGGCCGGTCAAGGCCGATGGGTCCGGCGAGTTTCTACTCGTCGACGACGGCCGCTATCCAATGCCGCCGGACAGCACCTTGGTCTGGCGCCGCCTGCGCTACGGCGAGTTGCTCGACGTGTTTGGGCTCGATACGCAGATCGGGCTGCCGCGCTATCAACTCACGCTCGACTCCGGTCATCTTGCGTCTGGCAACAGCCTGATGGGTCGCCGACAGTTTGAGTGGCTGGTCGCAGGCATGCGCGAGTCCTCGCAAGCGGGCGTCACCTGGCGGCTGCTGAACAACCAGACCTGGATCGCGCCGGTCGACATTCCCGATCTGATCGATGGCGTACCGACTGCCAAGCTCGGCATCAGCCGATGGACCGACTATCCCGAAGAACGCGCCGCGCTGTTTCAAGCGCTGCGCGGTGACGATGCGGGCAATGACCGGGTACGCAACAACATCGTGGTGTCCGGCGATGCGCACGGCAATCTCGGCTCCGACCTGATCGAGAGCACGGCGTTCATCGATGGCAGCCTGCCGGCACTGCCGGTGCCCAATCCGCGTCCGGGTTCGACGCCGCTGAACACACCGGCCGGCTGGGGTCGCGCCGGCACCGGCAATCTTCCCGGACTCAATCAACGCGCGGCGTCGGTCGGCGTCGAATTTGCGCCGAGTTCGATGGGCCGCGGCGGTGCCGACGAGTTGGTATCCAACGCACTGCAGCAGCCGGCCGGTGGGCTTGAAAGCATTCTGGGCGCACGCGCGCTGGAACTCGCGCTGATCACCGGCAACAAGAACGTGCAGTTCATCGAATGGGTCGACCATGGCTACGGCATCGTCGACCTCAACACCGAGCGCGCGATCTTCGAGTATTGGTGGCAAGACAAGTTGACGCCGGACGCGCCTGACGTGCTGGGGCGACAGATGATCAGTTGGGCGCGCAGCGACAGCGGTCGGCCGATACCGCGACATCCCGACCAGATTGACGACGTCACCGCGCACGGCCTGTCGGTGACGCCGACCGAGGGAACCCGCAGCGCGCCCCCGGCACCGTTGGATCGCAGCGCCGTCAACCCTCGCTAAGGTCGCGCATCGCGGGCGCCATTACGGCGCCGGCAGCGGTGCATCGGCAATCGGCTCGCTGGGGGTCGACGTCGGCTGCAGTCGATGACGTCCGGCGTCGACGGCATAGCTGCGATCGAGAAACTGCTGGTCCGTGCGCACACCGACCTGCGGCACCATCCAGAACTCGGCCTGCAGGCGGGCCTCGCTCAGATCGATCAGCAGATAGCCGTTGAGCGTGTTCTGGTAGTACTTCAAGTGCGGGTTGGAGACGCGGAGCAACTGCTCGGCCTGCGCCTGGGTGCGCTCGACGATGGCCGTGATGCCGGTGCCCTGCCCCGGATCGCCGCGGGAACTGATCGACGTCGCGACGAACTCGACGCCAACGGCGCCGTCGCCTGTCAGTGGCTGATAGCCGGGTCCGTTCGGGTCGTCGGTGATTTCGAACGCGTAGGCTTCATGCGCGTCTCCGGTCAGCACCACCACGTTGTCGCGAGCGGCCATCGCCTGCAGCAGCACCGATCGAGCCGGGTCGTATCCATCCCATTTGTCGTTGGACAAATACAGTCCGCCACCACCGAGAGCACGCGGCGAACCGAGCAGCTTCAACGGCGAGAAATACACTTGATTGCCGATCAACTGCCAGCGCGCATGGCCTGAACCGATGCGATCGACCAACCATTGCTGCTGCGGCACACCGAGCAATTGACGTGCGGGATCGGCGAAATCGCCGCTCTGGGTGAACACGGGCAGCGCATCGGCGAACAGCCCGTTCGGCTCGGCCGCTTGATCGCGGCCGTAATGGCGGGTATCGATCATCGCCAGATCGGCTAGATCACCGAACGTAAACCCGCGCCAGATCCGCGCAGGATCACCGGCATCGGGCAGCCGGATCGGCATCCATTCGAATGCGGCCTGCATGGCCGCTGCTCTGCGCGTCGCGTAATCGCCTTCCTGCGCGGGATCGTGCGCCTCGGCGCCAGCGCGCCACGCGTTGTTGGCGACCTCGTGGTCGTCCCAGACCCAGATCATCGGGTGCTGTCGATGCAGCTCCTGCAAGTCTTCGTCGGCGCGGTACTGCGCGTAGCGCTCCCGGTAGTCGGCCAGCGTCAGCAGTTCGCGCGGCGGCTGGTGGGCGCGGACCGGGCCGTCCGCACCGTTCTCGTAGATGTAGTCACCCAGATGCACCACCGCATGCAGGTCTCGGCGCTCGGCGATGCGTCGATACGCATGAAAGTACCCCGCTACGTAGTTCGAGCAGGTGACGAATGCCAGTCGCAATCGAGGCGTTGCACCCAGCGGCGCGGTCCGCGTTCGGCCGGTCGGCGACATCTCGGACGCCGATCGGAACCGGTAGTAATAAGCACGATCGGGCTGCAGCCCCGACAGATCGATTTTGATCGTCCAGTCACGCATCGCGTCGGTCTGCACCAAGCCACTGCCGACAAGCTCGACAAATGCGGGGTCGGCCGCCAGCTCGTAGCGGACTCTCGCCATGGTGTCGGTTGCCGATACCGGCACGGCGCGCGTCCACAGCACGACGCCATCGGCGAGCGGATCGCCACTGGCGACGCCATGACTGAAACGCGCATCGCTCAACGGCGGATCGCCATCATCAGGCCCCATCGGCGCGTCGCGATCGTCCGATGTACAGGCACCTAGCAAGGCGGCCGCACTGGCGATGACAAAGTGACGGCGCGTGATCGGCGGCATGGCGGGTTCCGGCAAAAACACGACCGTGACCGCCGCACATCACAGGCTGATGAAAATTCCGGCTGCAGACACGAAGATGCGCTGGGAAATCCGGCTCATCGGACGCTGATGTCATGTCGATGACATTGCCTGCCGACAAAATCGCCGCATTGCGGCAGCGCTACGCGGATGCCGCCATCCATTTGAAACAGGGGGCAACACCATGGGTTCACCAGTACGCGGTCGCCGTAAGGCGATCCGGCGGGGTATTTCGCGTCGTGATTTCCTGCGGGGAGCGGGCGGCTCGGCCATCGCCGCCCTGTCCGCCTGCAGCGCGGGCGGGGACGGTGACGACCGCACGGCGATCAACCCGTTTCAGCATGGCGTTGCCAGCGGCGATCCGCTGCCCGGTGCGGTGATTTTCTGGACACGCGTAACGCCCGAAGCCGGCGAAACGATCCCGGTCACGCTGTCGGTCTACGCCGACCGCGCGTTGCAGCAGAA
Source organism: Hydrocarboniphaga daqingensis (assembly GCF_900129825.1). Taxonomy (GTDB): domain Bacteria; phylum Pseudomonadota; class Gammaproteobacteria; order Nevskiales; family Nevskiaceae; genus Hydrocarboniphaga; species Hydrocarboniphaga daqingensis. The sequence continues at coordinate 138,012 of NZ_FQWZ01000001.1, forward strand.
AGTCGGGCAAACCCGCGTCGATGCGACATCCGCTCGCGACTGGACCGTCAAGATCGACTACGCCGGTCTGACACCTGCCACGACGTACTACTACCAGTTCAGCGCGCGCGGCTTCGACAGCCCGGTCGGGCGCACACGCACGGCGCCGGCAGCCGGCGCCGTGATCGATCGGCTGCGGATCGCCGTGGTCAGCTGCTCGAGCCTCGCGCATGGACAGTTCAACGCCTACGGCGCGCTGGCCCAGCGCAATGACCTGGATGCCGTGATGCATCTGGGCGACTACATCTACGAATACGGCAGCGGTGAATACGGAACGGCCCGCGCGTACGAGCCGGCCAACGAAATCGCGACGCTCAGCGACTATCGGACACGCCACGCACAGTACAAGCGCGACCCCAACCTGATGGAACTGCACCGTCAGAACCCATTTATTACCGTCTGGGACGATCACGAAACCGCCAACGACAGCTATCGCGACGGCGCCGAGAACCATCAAGGCGACGAGGGCGTACCCGATTGGTTTCTGCGCAAGGCCAATGGCCAGCAGGCCTACGACGAATGGATGCCGATCCGGCTGCCGACGCCGGGCGACCCGAACCGCATCTACCGCGAATTGGGTTACGGCGCGCTGGTCGACATCGTGATGCTCGACACGCGCTTGTATGCGCGCAGCCTGCAATGCGAGCTGCAGGCGCAGCAGACCTGCCCTGACGACAGCAGCCGTTCGCTGGCCGGCGAAGAGCAGCTGACGTGGCTGGAAACCAAACTGAAGAACACCACCGCGCGCTGGAAGCTGATCGGCCAGCAAGTGATGTTTGGCCAGCTGAAGGTGGCCGGTACGCCGGAACTGCTGGCCAATGGCGGCGTGTACCTGAACATGGACCAGTGGGATGGCTACCGCAGCGACCGGGATCGGCTGTTCGACCTGATCCAGAACGAGTCGCTGGACAACGTCGTCGTGCTGACCGGTGACATCCACACCAGCTGGGCGATGGACCTGAGCCGCGATCCGAACAACCTGCTGGTCTACCGTCCCGGCCTCGGCTCGCAGCCCGCATCCGGCAGCCTGGCCGTGGAGTTCGTCGCGCCGTCGATCACCTCACCTGGGCTAGACCAACTGGCGCCGGTGCAGAACGTGATCCGGCTGCTGAACCCGCACATGAAGTATGTCGACCTGAGCCGGCATGGCTACGTGCTGCTCGACATAACCGACGAGCGTTGCCAGGCCGAGTGGTGGTACGTCGACACGATTGAAACCGACAACTTGGCAGAGTCGTTCGGCACCGCGTTCGCCACCGTTGCGGGTGTCAACGCGCTGACGCCGGGCACTCAGAGCACGCCGCGCGAGGACGCGCCAGCACTGGCGCCGTAGGCTTTCATGCGATGGCCGCCGCGCCTTGCGCGCGTCGGTTGTCGCCATTCCACGGCGACGAGGATTCACGTCGGTGGGCGCGCTGCAGCAGCAGCGTGTGGTCGGCTGCACGCTGGCGCAGGCGCTGGACCAGCGGGCGCTGCGAATCTTCGGGCCAATGCGTCGACAGCAGCACCAGCGCGGGTTCGCCGTCGCGATCATCAAAGCTCAGCAAGCCGGCAGCGACCGCATCGTCGAGCGCGGTTTCGAGATCGTTGCGCCGGAAGCCAGCCGCGGGCCACTGCTGAACCAGATCGGCATAGGCCAGTTGACCACCGATGTAGACCCCGTAGCGCTGATAAATCTCCAACACGGCCAACACGAACGAACGCCGCGGCGCCGAATCGGCGCCAGTGGCGTTGCGGATCAGGCTCCAGGCCGAGAGCTTGGGGATCATCGATGTCTCGCAGGCAGTGATGCGGCCACTGACGCTAGCATCGTGGCAGCCCGCGATGGCAGCCAACGGACCAGCGCCGTCAGCGGGATGCCGAACGGCCAGCCGCGGGCATCAGCCGACTAAGCGGCCTCTTCGTCGCCCCAGCGGCGATATTCGGCCAGCATCCGGCAGAACAACACGCCCTGCTCGATCGCATCGTCGAGCGCGACATGCGTGTGCGATGGCAGGTTGTCGAACCAGCGGCGCGGCATGCAGTGCTTGCCGCTGCGCGCAAAGCTGCGCCCGCTGGCACCCATGACGTAGCTCTGAATGTCGAGCGCCGACTGGCGGAACGGGCTCTCGCCGGCAAAGCGCATCAGATACCAATACGTGAACATGAAATCGAAGCCAGCCGGCAAGGCGACGAACACCGGCGTGCCCGGCAAGGACTTGATCCAAGCGACATAGCGCGGCATCACGACGGCCGGGGATTCGAGATCACGGCGGCAGGCCGCCCAGGCATCCGGCTCGGTCAGCCACCAGGCTGCCGTGGCCGGGTATGGCGAGGCACCGGGCAGCGTTTCGAGATTGGCGGTGAAGGTCCCTAGCAATTCGCCATCGCTGCGGTACGCCGCCGACGCCAGGCTCAGCATCGAATGCGGCCCGGGAATCGGGCCATCGGTTTCGACATCGGTGCTGATGTAAGTCTCGGACATGGGCCGCAATGTAGATCGAGTGACAAAAACCGGAGCTGACCGGCAGTCGGCCGGAACAAGTCGGCCGCCGAAGGGCGTCCGGGACGCAGAGCGGCGCAGGCAACGCAGGAATCGCGCCGGATCGCACCAGCCGTCGTTGCCCTCGCCGTCGACTTTTATACCGCTTCGGCGATGCCCGCTGAGGTAACGCGAACTACCGGTACGCGGCGCGTCGGGAGCACGACGTCTGGCGCACGCCGTTGCGCACGGCCGAGCACCGCGCAGGCCCATGGAGAGCCAATCGCGACAAGAAGAACACGTGAGACGATGGGAAACAGTGGGCCAGTGTCGACGAACCATTGCCTGTCGTGGCCACTGAAAAACGGTACTGATGTTGGCTTACCGAGTCCGACGGGGTGAAGAACCGTCGAACTGGTAGGCGCGAGAGGACTCGAACCTCCGACCCCCACCATGTCAAGGTGGTGCTCTAACCAGCTGAGCTACGCGCCTGCTGCTTTGCAGGGGCGCGAAAGATACAAGGCTGGCCCGAACATGGCAAGCCGGCATGGAATAATACGGACTTGCTCACTGACCGTATCGAGGAATGACCCCGACCCTGCCCGAGCTGATCGGCACGACGCTGTTCGCCATCGCCATCGTCCACACCTTCCTGGCTTCGCGCTTCACCAAGCTCGCACATCGTCATCCAGCGCACGCCGGCGCGCTGCATCTGCTCGGCGAAGTCGAGACCGTGTTCGGGTTCTGGGCGCTGATCTTCGTATTGTTCTTGGCCGCGTATTCGGGCACCGGCGCGGCGATCGGGTATCTGGAAGCGCAGAGCTTCGCCGAACCGATGTTCGTGTTCGTGATCATGGTGATCGCCGCCAGCCGGCCGATTCTGCTGCTGGCCCGCGGCATCATCGAGGCGATCGCGAAAGCGATACCGGGGCCGTTCAACGCCACGCTGTATCTGGTGATTCTGTCGGTCACGCCGCTGCTGGGTTCGTTCATCACCGAGCCGGCCGCGATGACGCTGGCCGCGCTGCTGCTGCGCGACGGCGTGCTGACGCAAGCCGTCAGCAATCGCCTGCGCTACGCGACGCTCGGCGTGCTGTTCGTCAATGTGTCGATCGGCGGCACGCTGACGCCGTTCGCGGCGCCGCCGGTGCTGATGGTCGCCGGCCAATGGGGCTGGGGCATTGATTTCATGTTCGCCACCTTTGGCTGGAAGGCCGCGCTAGCGGTGCTGGTCAATGCCACAGCGGCGACGGCCCTGCTGTATCGCGAACTCGCCGCGTTGCCGCCCCCGGAGCGCCGTGCGCCCAGCGGCATGCCGCTGGCGCTGACCGGGCTGCATCTGCTGTTTCTGGTTGGCGTGGTCGCGTTCGCGCATCACCCGGTCGTATTCGGCGGGCTGTTCCTGTTCTTCCTTGGCGTGACCCAAGCCTATGAGCGACATCAGGACCGGCTGATCCTGCGCGAAGGTCTATTGGTGGCCTTCTTCCTGGCCGGGCTGGTCGCGCTCGGCGCACAGCAGCGCTGGTGGCTGCAGGACGTGCTCGCAGGGCTCGATCCGCGCGCGCTGTTCTACGGCGCCACAGCGCTGACCGCGATCACCGATAACGCAGCGCTGACGTATCTGGGCTCACTCGTGCAGGGCATCGACGCCGACTTCAAGTACGCGCTGGTGGCCGGCGCCGTCACCGGAGGCGGCCTGACCGTGATCGCCAACGCGCCCAACCCGGCGGGGTTTGCGATCCTGCGCGAACGCTTCGACAACGGCGCGATCAGCCCGCTGGGTCTGTTCCTGGCGGCGCTGGCGCCGACGCTGGTGGCGATCGCCGCGTTCCAGTTGTTGTAGCGCCGAGGTGGCCGGCAGCCGGGGTGACGGATCAATCCACCGGATCGCGTCGTTGCCGGCATAGGATGGGCAGTGCCCTGACGTCGCCAAACCCATCCTTGGAGCCCTCACGCGATGACCCGCAAAACCGCACAGGATTTCGATCCCGAAGTACTGAAGCTGTTCGACCGCTATGTCCACGGCCAGATCTCGCGGCGTGGCTTTCTGCAAGGCGCGCAGAAGTTCGCGCTGGCCGGCGTCAGCGCCGAAGCGCTGCTGCTGGCACTGAGCCCCAACTTTGCTGAGGCCCAGCAAGTGCCGCCGGACGACGCCCGGCTGCAGACCCGCTACCAGGAGTTCGCGTCGCCGGACGGCAACGGCCGGCTGCGGGCGTATATCGCCCAACCGACGCAGCGCAGCGGCAAGCTGCCGACGGTGCTGGTGGTCCACGAGAACCGCGGACTGAACCCGCATATCGAAGACATCACGCGACGGCTGGCGCTGGATGGCTTCATCGCGCTGGCGCCGGACGCGCTGTTCACCCTCGGCGGCTATCCGGGCGAAGAGGACAAGGCGCGCGAGCAGTTCCAGAAGCTCGACCAGAACAAGACGCGTGCAGACTTCATCGCAGCGGCACGCATCCTGGAGCAATGGCCGGACGGCAACGGCAAGGTCGGCGTCGTCGGCTTCTGCTACGGCGGCGGCATCGCCAACTTCCTGGCCACGCAGCTGCCGCAGCTGGCGGCAGCGGTTCCGTTCTACGGCGCCCAGCCCGCTGCCACCGATGTGGCCAAAATCAAAGCACCGCTGCTGATTCACTACGCGGGCAATGACGAGCGCATCAACGCGGGTTGGCCGGCCTACGAGGCCGCGCTAAAGGAACACAAAATCGGCTACGAAGCGCACGTGTACGCCGGCGTGCAGCACGGCTTCAACAACGATACGACGCCGCGCTACGACGAGACGGCGGCCACGCTCGCCTGGCAGCGGACGATTCGCTTCTTCAACGAAAAACTGCGCATCTGAAAGCAGCGCTTCGGCGCATTGAAACGGGGCCCGCTCCGGCGCGGCTCGAACCCATCGCCCAGCCTGCGTAGCCGGGCGATGGGGCTACGCTCAAGCCGCGTTGATCAGCGCGGCCTCGCGCAAGCGGCGCAGTTCGTCGCGCAACTGCGCGGCCTTTTCGAACTCCAGATTCTGCGCAGCCGTCTTCATTTCCTTTTCGAGCTTGCTGATCTTCTTGGCGACCAGTTCCGGGCTGGCGATCGATTCGTAGACCTTCTTGGCCTCGGCCGCGCGCAGCACCTTCATGTCGGCCACGCCGTCTTCGTAACCGAGCCGCATCACGTCGGCGATGCGCTTCTGCACACCCTTGGGCGTGATGCCGTGCAGCTCGTTGTGCGCGACCTGCTTGGCACGCCGGCGGTCGGTCTCGTCGAGCGCGCGGCGCATCGAGCCGGTGATGCTGTCGGCATACAAAATCGCACGCCCGTTGAGGTTGCGCGCCGCACGGCCGATGGTCTGGATCAGCGAGCGGTCGCTGCGCAGGAAGCCTTCCTTGTCGGCGTCCAGAATCGCGACCAGCGACACCTCAGGCAAGTCCAAGCCTTCGCGCAGCAGGTTGATGCCGACCAGCACGTCGAACACGCCCAGCCGCAGGTCACGAATGATCTCGGCACGCTCGACGGTGTCGACGTCGCTGTGCAGGTAACGCACCTTGACGCCGTTTTCGTTCAAGTAATCGGTCAGATCCTCGGCCATGCGCTTGGTCAGCACGGTGATCAGCGTGCGCTCCTCGCGCTGCACGCGCAGGCGGATCTCGCCGAGCACATCGTCGACCTGGCTGCGCGCCGGCCGCACTTCGACTGGCGGATCGGTCAGCCCGGTCGGGCGCACGACTTGTTCGGCGATCGCCGAGCCGGAGCGTTCCAGTTCATACGGGCCGGGCGTGGCCGAGACGTAGATCGTCTGCGGCACCAAACGCTCCCATTCCTCGAACTTCAGCGGCCGGTTATCCATCGCCGACGGCAGCCGAAAGCCGTATTCGACCAGCGTTTCCTTGCGTGACCGGTCACCCTTGTACATCGCGCCGATCTGCGGGACGGTCACGTGCGACTCGTCGATGACGACGACCGCATCGGGCGGCAGGTAGTCGAACAAGCACGGTGGCGGCTCACCGGGCGCGCGGCCCGACAAGTATCGCGAGTAGTTTTCGATGCCGTTGCAGTAGCCCAGTTCCTGGATCATCTCCAGATCGAAGTTCGTGCGCTGCTCAAGCCGCTGCGCTTCGAGCAACTTGCCGTTGCTCTGGTAATACTGCAGCCGCTGCTGCAATTCGTCCTTGACGTCGTCGAACATCGCGACGACGCGCTCGCGCGGCGTCACGTAATGGCTCTTCGGGTAGATCGTGTAGCGCGGTACGCGCTGGCGCACTTCGCCGGTCAGCGGATCGAAGATGCTGATGCTGTCGATCTCGTCGTCGAACAACTCGACGCGCACCGCTTCCATATCGGACTCGGCCGGATGAATGTCGATCACGTCGCCGCGCACGCGGTAGGTGCTGCGATCCAGCGCCATGTCGTTGCGGGTGTACTGCATCACCGTCAACTGGCGGATCAGCTCGCGCTGGTTCAGACGGTCGCCCTTGACCAGATGCAGCACCATCTTGAAGTAGCTTTCCGGATCGCCGAGGCCGTAGATCGCCGACACCGAGGCGATGATGATCGCGTCGCGGCGTTCCATCAGCGCCTTGGTCGCGCTGAGCCGCATCTGCTCGATGTGTTCGTTGATCGAGCTGTCCTTGTCGATGAACGTATCGGTGCTCGGGACGTAGGCTTCGGGCTGGTAATAGTCGTAATAGCTGACGAAGTATTCGACCGCGTTGTTCGGGAAGAACTCCTTGAACTCGCCGTACAGCTGCGCCGCCAGCGTCTTGTTCGGCGCCATCACCAGACACGGGCGCTGCACACGCGAAATCACATTGGCGATGCTGTAGGTCTTGCCCGACCCGGTCACGCCGAGCAGCGTCTGATGCGCGACGCCAGCCTCCAGGTTGTCGACCATGGTCGCGATCGCGGTCGGCTGATCGCCGGCCGGTGCCCAGTCGGCCGCGAGCTTGAACAGTTCCTCGCGTCGATGCTTGAGCCGGCGGTCCTTGAGTTCGTCGCGGGGCGCTTCTTTCATGAGACGGTACGGGGCCTGGTGGCGAAGGGGCGGCCGGCGAGCGGCGCGGCCAGATAGTGTGGACTACGTCGGCCGCGACCGTGGAGATGCCGATGTCATGCAGACCGCCCGGTCCGGCGGCGGTTCCGGCTCGACCCGCAGCTGCGCGATCTGGGCTCGGGGCGGCACATCCAGTATCATCGCGCGCCCGATTTCTCCCCCTCCCACCAACCGAGAATCGCCGTGGAATTCTCTCTGGCCCAGCGCGTGGGCCGCATCAAGCCCTCCCCCACCCTTGCCGTGACCGCCAAGGCCGCCGAACTGAAGGCCAAAGGCCTCGACGTGCTGTCGCTCGGCGCGGGCGAGCCGGACTTCGACACCCCCGAACACATCAAGGATGCCGCGCGCGGCGCGATGGATCGCGGCTTCACCAAGTACACGCCGGTCGGCGGCACGCCAAGCCTGAAGGCGGCGATCATCGCCAAGATGAAGCGCGACAACGCGCTCGACTACAAGCCCAATCAGGTGCTGGTGTCCACCGGCGGCAAGCAGGCCTGCTACAACCTGTGCCAGGCCTTCCTGAACGCCACTGATGAAGTGATCGTGCCGGCGCCGTACTGGGTCAGCTACCCGGACATGGTGCTGCTGGCCGACGCCACGCCGGTCGTCATCGAGACCACGCAGGCGACGCGCTTCAAGATCACCCCGGAACAGCTGGAGCGCGCGATCACGCCGCGCACCAAGATGATCTGGCTGAACTCGCCGTCGAACCCGTCGGGCATGGCCTACACCCGCGCCGAGCTGGTCGCGCTCGGCGAGGTGCTGCGCCGGCACCCGCAGATCCTGATCGCCTCGGACGACATGTACGAGAAGATCCTGTGGACCGGCGAGCCGTACAGCAACATCGTCAACGCCTGCCCCGATCTGTACGAGCGCACGGTGATCATCCATGCCGTGTCCAAGACGTATTCGATGACCGGCTGGCGCATCGGCTGGGCCTGCGGCCCGGCCAAGCTGATCACGGCAATGGCCGACATCCAGTCGCAGTCCACGTCCAACCCGAACTCGATCGCGCAGGTTGCGGCCGAAGCGGCACTGTCAGGCGACCAGACCTGCGTGACGACGATGGTCGAAGCCTTCAAGCGCCGCCACGACGCGCTGGTCGCCGACCTGAACTCGGTGCCCGGCATCGAGTGCGCCAGCGGCGACGGCACGTTCTACGTGTTCCCGAACGTCGATGGCCTGATCGCCCGTCTCGGCGTCAAGGACGACCTCGAACTGTCCGACCTGATGCTGCAGAAGGCGCTGGTCGCGCTGGTGCCGGGTTCGGCCTTCGGCACGCCCGGCCATGTGCGGCTGTCGTTTGCCACCAGCGAGGCGGTGCTCAAGGGCGCCGTGGAGCGCATCCGCGCGCTGGTCAGCGGCTGAGGCGCCACGGCCGGCAGCGCCGGCCTGCCGCCGTGGTAGTCCATACAGGCGACTCACGGCGGCGACCGGTATTCCACAATCAGGTTTATGGGGGATGGTCCCCGTAAACCCATCTGACAAGGCGTAGCAAGCAATGGCCGCGATCGGCGTAGAAAAAATCCTCAGTGTCCGTCACTGGAACGACACGCTGTTCAGCTTCACGGCGACGCGCGACCCCGCGCTGCGCTTCGAGAACGGCCACTTCGTGATGATCGGTCTCGAGGTCAATGGCAAGCCGCTGATGCGCGCTTACTCGATCGCCAGCGCCAACTACGAAGAGCACCTGGAGTTCTTCAGCATCAAGGTGCAGAACGGCCCGCTGACCTCGCGGCTGCAGCACTTGAAGGTCGGCGACGACCTGCTGGTCAGCCGCAAGCCCACCGGCACGCTGGTACTGCACGACCTCAAGCCGGGCAAGCATCTGTACATGCTGAGCACCGGCACGGGTCTGGCGCCGTTCCTGAGCCTGGTCAAGGACCCGGAAACCTACGAGCGCTTTGAGAAGATCGTGCTGATTCACGGTGTGCGCTATGTCAACGAGCTGGCCTACGCCGACTTTTTCCGCCAGGAGTTGCGTGAGCACGAATTCCTCGGCGATCAGGTCCGCGACAAGCTGATCTACTACCCGACCGTGACGCGCGAGGACTACCAGAACACCGGCCGTCTGACCGACCTGATCGAGTCCGGCAAGCTGTTCAGCGACATCGGCCTGCCGCGCTTCGACCCGGCCGTCGACCGCGCGATGATCTGCGGCAGCCCGAGCATGCTCAAGGACACCAGCTCCTTGCTCGATGCGCACGGCCTGCATATCTCGCCGCATATCGGCCAGCCGGGCGACTACGTGATCGAACGCGCGTTCGTGGAAAAGTAAACCGCAGCCGGTCAACATCGCGGGCCGGGCCGTTCCTTCGGGAACCGCCCGGCCCTTTTTATTGCTGCCGACCGGAAAGCCTTCGCCATGAAAGCCGTCGCCCTGACCCGATACCTGCCGATCGATGACCCGCAGGCCTTGTTCGACGTCGAACTGCCCGAGCCGGAACCGGGCCCGCACGACTTGTTGGTCGATGTCGAGGCGATCAGCGTCAACCCGGTCGACACCAAGGTGCGCGCACCGAAGGACCGTACCGAACCACAGCCGCGCGTGCTGGGCTGGGATGCGGCCGGGCGGGTGCTCGCCGTCGGACGCGAGGTGCGCGGTTTTCAGCCGGGCGACGCGGTGTATTACGCAGGCGACCTGACGCGCCCCGGCTGCAATGCGCAGCGCCAGTGCGTCGATGCTCGGATCGCGGCGCTGCGGCCGCAGCGGCTCAGCGCTGCCGAATCGGCCGCGCTGCCGCTGACCGCGCTGACGGCGTACGAAGCGCTGTTCGACGGTCTGGGCATCGACGTCGACGGCGGGCGAGACGCCGGCAAGAGCCTGCTGATCATCGGCGCTGCTGGCGGCGTCGGCTCGATCGCGCTGCAACTGGCGCGGCTCGCCGGTCTGCGCGTGATCGGCAGCGTCAGCCGAGACGCGACACGCGCCTGGGTCGCGTCCTTGGGCCTGACCGAAACCGTCGACCATCGCCAGCCGCTGCCGCCACAACTGGCCGCGCTCGGCGTGCCCGAGGTCGACTACATCCTCAACTGTGCCAGCAGCGACCAGTACTGGGGCGTTTGCGCTGAACTGCTGCGCCCGCGCGGCAAGGCATGCAGCATCGTCGAGAACCGTCAGGCGCTCGACCAGAGCCTCTACAAGAACAAGAGCCTGACCCACGTCTGGGAGTTCATGTTCACGCGCTCGATGTACCGCACGGCCGACATGGAGCAGCAAGGGCGCATCCTGCAGCGCATCGCAGCCTGGATCGACACTGGCACGCTGCGGACCACGCTGCATGATCACGACCAGCCGATTTGCGCCGCGACGCTGCGCGCTGCGCATGCCGAACTGGAATCCGGGCGCAGCATCGGCAAGCGCGTGCTCAGCGGCTGGCCAGGGCTTTAGAACCTCGGCTGGCGATTCTCTGACCAGTTCAAAAAAAGCGTTGCAGCACTGCCGATTAGTCCTTAGAATCCGCGACCTTTCCCCGGTAGCTCAGTCGGTAGAGCAAGTGACTGTTAATCACTGGGTCGGCGGTTCGAGCCCGTCCCGGGGAGCCATTCTGCAAGTCGTACGCTGGGCACCTTCGGGTGCCCAGTTTCGTTTTGGGCCCCGTTTTGCGCATCTGATTCAGCGCCTCTAACCGCGATCACGGCAGCGCCCGCCGCCGTCATCGAGGGCGGCGGTCATCATGTCTTGCCGATAGCGCCTGCGCCGTCACCGATTGCGGCGAGGCGCGACCAACGGGCTACGCCTCTGGCGGCGAGCTTGCCGGCACCGCGACGCGCGCCACCTTGGACGGCGCGCCTTCCGGCGATGCGATGAAGTCGGCTGCAAAGGCTTCGTAGCGGTCCGCTTCGATCGCGCTGCGCAAGCGCGTCATCACGCTCTGGTAGTAGCGCAGGTTGTGGATCGTGTTCAGACGCGGGCCGAGCATCTCGTTGCAGCGATCGAGGTGATGCAGATAGGCGCGCGAGAAATTGCGGCAGGTGTAGCAGTCGCAGTTCGGATCCAGCGGGCCGTCGTCATCGCGGAAGCGGGCATTGCGGATCTTGATCACGCCCTGGCTGGTAAACAGATGGCCGTTGCGTGCATTGCGGGTCGGCATCACGCAGTCGAACATGTCGACGCCACGGCCGACGGCTTGGACGATGTCGCGCGGCGTGCCAACACCCATCAAGTAATGCGGACGATCGGCCGGCAAATGCGGGCCGACCGCATCGAGCACCTGCAGTCGCTCGTCTTCGGATTCGCCGACCGACAAGCCACCGATGGCGTAACCAGGAAAGTCGATCTGCGTCAGCCGCTGCAATGATTCGAGCCGCAGCGCCGGCAGCATGCCGCCCTGCACGATGCCGAACAGTGCGCCGGGATGATCGGCATGCGCGTCCTTGCAGCGCTGCGCCCATCGCGCCGACAGCTCCATCGACTTGCGGACCTGGCGCTCGGTCGCCGGATGCGGCGTGCATTCGTCGAACTGCATGATGATGTCGGAGCCCAGCGCGTGCTGGACCTCGATCGAGCGTTCCGGCGACAGGAACAGCCGGTCACCGTTGACCGGCGATGCGAACTTGACGCCCTCTTCGGTGATCTTGCGCAGCCCCGACAAGCTCCATACCTGAAACCCACCGGAGTCGGTCAGGATCGGGCCGCTCCAGTTCATGAAGCGATGCAGGCCGCCGAGGCGCTTCATCAGCTCATCGCCGGGCCGCAGCATCAGGTGAAACGTATTGCCGAGCAGGATCTGCGCGCCGCTGTCGCGGACTTCTTCCGGCGAGATCGCCTTGACCGAGCCGTAAGTGCCGACCGGCATGAAGGCCGGCGTCTCGACGACGCCGCGACCAGCAAAGCTCATGCGCCCACGCCGCGCGCCGGCCGAGGTGCCCAGCAACTGAAATTCCACGTTCGACAGCCTTCGCGTCAGCGCCCCGTATCGAGGCCGCGGTTTGTAGCGGGTCGGCCGCGCCAGCGCAAGCCAGTCCGACTGCAGCACGCATCTCCAGACACCTTGGTCGGTGATGCCCAAATCAGATGTTTCGTGACGTCATCATCACGATCTGAACGACACTTTTCTTTTAATCTTAAGTATCTATACAAGACGTATTTCGTCACAGAACACTCGTGCACTTTATCTGCCGTTGGATCATTTTTTGCAGAATATCAACCCGCAGAGAATCGTTTTAGTATCGGAGCCGGTTACGACCGACCGCGCCGTTTCGACAGGCTCACTGACTATTTGGCATCACTTTCGAACGTTCCATTCCGTCGTTCCAGCTTTTCCACTTCTGGAGCCTTTTCATGCCGCTGCTGATGTCCTTGCTGGGCTACCTGCTGCTCAGCGCACTGCTGGCCGTACCGGTACTGCTGGCTGCCAAGATCGTCCGGATGCCTTATGTGGGCATGACGTTCTGCACGTTAGGGGTCGCCGCGTCACTGCTCGCCGCCAAAGGTCTTGCGCGGCTGCTGCCGCAGCCTTGGGTCCATCTGCCGCTCGCCATCGTGGCGGCCGTGCTGCTGCTGTCGATATGCCTCGGAACCACCGTCACGCGCGCGTTGGCCGTGGTGGCGCTGCAAGTCCCTTTCTACTTGCTGCTGGCGGGGCTGTGGCTCGCAGCCGGCGCTGCTCTGCCGTCGCCCGACGTCGTGATGAGCTGGTTCACGCCATAGCCGCCCACCGCTATCGTGACGGCCCGTCCGCCGCTGAGTCCTGCCATGTCGCCGCTCGTCGCTGCTGACCCGCCACCGCTGCAAACCGCGCGGCTGCGCTTGCGCTGCCTGACGCCGTCCGACGCCGGTTTCATCCAAACCCTGGTCAACGATGCAGACTGGCTGCGCTACATCGGCGACAAACAAGTCCGAACACTCGATGACGCCGTCGCCTACATCGAGAACGGCCCTCGCTGCAGCTACCGCCTGTATGGCCACGGGCTGTATGCGGTCGAGCAACGCGACACCGGCACGCCGATCGGACTGTGTGGGCTGATCCGGCGCGACACGCTTCCGGCACCGGATATCGGCTTTGCATTGCTGCCGGCGTTTCGCAACCAGGGCTATGTCACCGAAGCGGCGGCCGCCGTGATCGCCGAAGGCCGCCAGCGCCACGGACTAACGCGCCTGCTGGCGATCGTCTCGCCAGGCAATGAGCCGTCCATCGCGGTGATCGGCAAGCTGGGCCTGGCGTTCGAGCGCGTGATCCAGTTGGGCAGCGACCCGCGCCCGACCCTGTTGTACTCGCGCGACTACGCGGTCGGCGCCGACTGACGCGATCCGTTGCCACGATCAGGCCCATGGCAAGATCGCTGCGATGAAACTTACCCACGCCGCGACGGCGCGCCCGGTCCTGCAGGTTGCGAACGTCCACAAGCACTACGGCAGCAAGATCGCCGTGGCCGACATCTCCTTCGAAGTCGCCGCGGGCGAAATCGTCGGCTTGCTCGGCCCCAACGGCGCCGGCAAGACGACGACGATCAACATGGTGCTCGGCGTGCTGGAGGCCAGCCGTGGCCAGATTCTGATCGACGGCCATGACGTGATGCGCCAGCGCCGCCGCGCGCTGTCGGCAACCAACTTCGCGGCCGTCTATGCGCCGTTGCCCGGCAATCTGACGGTCGAGCAGAACCTGAGGATCTTCGGGCTGATCTACGGGGTGCGGCCGCTGCAGATGCGGATCGACGGGCTGCTGCAGCAGTTCGACCTGCTCGCCTATCGCGATACGCGCTGCGGCGTGCTGTCGAGCGGCGAGCAGACGCGCGTGTGCCTGGCCAAAGCGCTGCTGAACCAGCCGCGATTGTTGTTGCTCGACGAACCCACCGCGTCGCTGGACCCGGCCACCGCACGCGATATCCGCCTGCAGATCCAGCGCATCGCGCGCGAACAAGGCGGCGGCATTCTGTGGACGTCGCACAACATGACCGAGGTCGAAGATGTCTGCGACCGCGTGCTGATCCTGTCGCAGGGTCGCGTGCTGCTGCAGGGCGACCCGCGCACGCTCGCATCCGAGCACGGCGCCGCCTCGCTTGAAGACTTGTTCGTGCGGCTGGCGCGCGATCCCGGCGCAACGGCGCCGAAGCGCGAGGCAGGCGCATGATCCGCTGGCCTGCTTTATATGCGATTGCGCTGCGTCAGCTGTACTTGATGCGCGGCAGCCCGACGCGCGTGCTACCGATCTTTGCCTGGGTTGCGGTCGACATCGTGCTGTGGGGCTTCATTGCGCGGTATCTGGCGCGCGTCAGCGACGGCGTGCCGGACTTCACCGCGACGCTGCTCGGCGCCGTGCTGCTGTGGGATTTCTTTTCGCGCGTGATGCAGGGCGTGACCACTGCGTTTCTCGAAGACGTGTGGTCACGCAATTTCCTGAATCTGTTCGCGTCGCCCCTATCGGTCGGCAGCTACCTGGGCGGCTTGGTGCTGACCAGCGTATTGGCCAGCTTGATCGGGCTGGCGGTGATGCTGGCGCTGGCCGGCGGCGTGTTCGGGCTGTCGTTCGCCATGCTCGGCCTGCTGCTGGTGCCCTACTTGCTGGTGCTGTTTCTGTTCGGCATCGCGCTGGGCATCTTCGCCAGTGCGATGGTGCTGCGCCTGGGGCCGGCATCGGAATGGCTGGTGTGGCCGATCCCGGCGCTGCTGTCGCCGTTTGCCGGCGTGTTCTACCCGCTGGATACGCTGCCCAGCTGGATGCAGGCGATCGGGCGCGCGCTGCCGCCGTCCTACGTGTTCGAAGGCTTGCGCAGCGTCGTCGCCGGGCAGGGATTTTCGATGCCCGAGTTGATCGGCGGCCTGGTGCTGGCGCTGGTGCAGATCGCGCTGGCGTGCTGGCTGTTTGCCGCCGTGTTCAAGGGGGCGATCCGCAGCGGCCTGCTGGCGCGCTATAGCGCCGAAAGCGTGGCTTGACGCGGCGCCAGGCGCGCCGCGCGCGGCGCATCAGGTCTTGGGCAGCGTGACGCCGGTCTGGCCCTGGTACTTGCCGCCGCGATCGCGGTAGCTGGTCTCGCAGATTTCGTCGGATTCGAGGAACAGCATCTGCGCCACGCCCTCGTTGGCGTAGATCTTCGCCGGCAGCGGCGTGGTGTTGGAAAACTCCAGCGTCACATGGCCTTCCCACTCGGGTTCCAGCGGCGTGACGTTGACGATGATGCCGCAGCGCGCGTAAGTGCTCTTGCCCAGGCAGATCGTCAACACGCTGCGCGGAATACGGAAGTACTCGACCGTGCGCGCCAGCGCGAAGCTGTTCGGCGGAATGATGCAGACCGGTCCCTTGACGTCGACGAAGGTCTTTTCGTCAAAGTTCTTCGGGTCGACGATCGTCGAGTTGATATTCGTGAAGATCTTGAACTCGTCAGCGCAGCGCACGTCGTAGCCGTAGCTGGACACACCGTAGCTGACGATCTTGCCGCCGGTATTGGCGCGCACCTGCCCGTCTTCGAACGGCTCGATCATGCCGTGGTCACGGGCCATGCGTTTGATCCAGCGGTCGGACTTGATGCTCATGCTTGCGGCAGCCTGTGTCGGTAAGAAGGAAGCGGGAACGGCAGGGATGCGGATTCTACCGGGCCGCCGCGGCAATGGCCCGCGGACGGCGCGATCTCAGCCGGCTTCGACCAGCCGGCCCAGTGCCTGCAGCGCGCCGTCCACATCGGGCGTCCACTGACGCCCGGCGTTCAGCCGCAGGCAGTTGCGATAGCGGCCGCTGGCCGAAAACAGCGGCCCCGGCGCAAAGTTGATGCGCCGAAACAGCGCCCGCTCGTACAGCGCCAGCGTGTCGGTGCCGCGCGGCAGCTCGACCCACACCACGAAGCCGCCGCTGGGCCGCGTCACGCGCGTGCCCGCTGGAAAGTAGCGCTCGATCGCCTCGATGTAGCGCGCCACGTTGGTTGCACACAGCCGCCGCAGGCGCACCAGATGACGCGGATACGCCTGCGTCTCCAAGTACGCCGACAGCGCGTGCTGGTACACCAGCGCGGTGCCGGCCGATGTCGTGAACTTGCGCATCCGCACCGCGTCGCGATGGCGGCCGGCCAACAGCCAGCCGATCCGCGCACCCGGCGCCAGCGACTTGGAAAATGAGCCGCACAGCAGCACGTTGCCGCTGCGATCCCAGTAACGCGCCGGCAGCGGCCGTTGGCCGGCAAAGTCGAGTTCACCGTAAACGTCGTCTTCGATCAGCGCGATCCGATGCTGCCGGCACAGCGCGACCAGAGCCTCGCGCGCGGCTTCCGGCATCAGCGCGCCGATCGGATTGCAGAACGCCGGCGTGACCACGCAAGCGCGTATCTGCGCGCCCTGAGGCCCGGTCAGCGCGGTGGCCAGCGCCTCGACCGACAAGCCGTCGCGGGCGTGCGTCGGTATCTCCAGCGCTTGCATGCCCTGCGCTTCGATCAGTTGCAGCAGGCCGTAATACGTCGGTGATTCGACGGCGATCACGGCGCCGGGTGCCGCGACGGTGCGCAGCGCCAGATTGATCGCTTCCATGCAGCCGTTGGTGATCACCACTTCGTCGTCGTCGACAGCGATGCCCAGTTCCGCGTAACGGCGTGCGATCTGGTGCCGCAGCGCTGGCAGGCCGAAAAACGGGCTGTATTCGCCGATCAGCAGCCGGTGACGTCGCGCTGCTTGCGATGCCAGCCGCTGCAGCGTGGCGACCGGATACCAGTCGGCCTCTGGAATCGCCGCGCCGAAGCCGATGATGCCCGGCTCATTGCTGGCCGCGAGCAAGCGGGCGGCGATGCTGCCGACCGTGACCGGACGCGCTGCCGATGGCGGGCGACTGGTGGCAGGCTCGGCCAGCCGTCGCAGCTTCGGACGCACGTAATAGCCCGACTGCGGCCGCGCCTCGACCCAACCACGCTGCTCCAGCGCGCGCAGCGCGGCCAGCGCCGTCGTCGGACTGAGCCCACGCCGCTGCGACAGCTCGCGCACCGACGGCAGCCGCTCGCCAGCCGCGAGCTGTCCTTGCGCGATCAACTGGCCGAGTTCATCGGCGACGCACAGGTACAACGGCTGGGACAGTCCGGTCGGCGAGTCGTCGGCGGGCATCGGATGGGTCGTGTATCGGCAGCATGCCGGGTGGCGTCATTAGGCCATTGCCGCATCGGTGGACACCAGCAACTGTACTGGTCGCGATTGCGAGCGGCTGTATCTGTATCGGTCCGCAGCACGCGTCTATCGTGCCGCACCTCACGATCATGGAGCGATGCGATGGACCCTCAAACGCTGACGATCACGTCCGGCGCCGCGGCTTTGGCCGCGCAGCTGGCAGCCTTGGCGTTCGGCACGTCGATCACGCCGGGGCCGAACAACTTGATGCTGCTGTCGTCGGGGCTGCGCTTTGGCGTGCGCCGCACGTTGCCGCACTGCCTTGGCGTCAGCGCGGGCCTGGCCTTGGTGTTGCTGCTGGCCTGGTTCGGCCTCGCCGCCTTGTTGGCGAGCCTGCCGGTATTGCAGACGCTGCTGACGCTGGCCGGCGCGCTGTATCTGCTGCACTTGGCGCGACTCACTGCTTGCGCCGATCCGCGCCAGCCGCTGGACGGCCGCAACGGCGATGCGGCCCAGCCGATGAGCTTGATCGGCGCGGTGGCCTTCCAGTTCGTCAATCCGAAGGTCTGGGGCATGGCCGCGTCCGGCGTCGGCCTGACACTGGCGGCCGACGTGTCGCCGGCGCTGCGCGCACCGCTGCTGGTCGGCGTCTACTGCCTGATGAACCTGCCCTGCATTTCGCTGTGGGCGATCGCCGGATCGAGCTTGCGACGCCACTTGTCGCAGCCGCGACTGCGGCGCGCCTTCAACCTTGGCAACGCGGCGCTGGTCGCCGCCACCGCGCTGTGGATGCTGGCGCCGCTGGCCGCGCGGCTGGCGGGCTGAACCCCGCCGCCGCGCGCCCGGCTACTGCGTACAGCTGGTCGAGCCGGGATAACGGGACTCGTCGGCGGTGACGACGGTGCCGATCCATTGCTGGATCAGCGCACTGCCCTCCTCGTCGACGACGCTGCGCGCAATCGGCGGCATCCGCGCCGCGGGCACCTTGGCATCCGGACCGATCCGGAACGCCATGATCGAATCGGCGACGTTGCCCGGATGAATGTCGTAAGTGCGGCCGCCGCTGCCTTCCTGGCCGGTCGCCGTCGGGCGCTTGCAGATGCCGTAGCTGATGTCGACCGGACGCTTGGAATCCAGGTAGAACCCGGTGCTGGCCGCAAAACCGCGCACGTTGTGGCAATGCTGGCAATTGACTTCGAGCCAGGCGCGGGCGCGCGCTTCGATGTCCTGCGGCGAATTGGCGGCAAAGCCTGCGTCGCCCGGCTTGTTGAAGGTCGGGATGCGCTCCAGCTTGGCGGCGATCTGGCGCATGTCGACACCCAGTTCCGCCGGGCAGCCGGCGATCAGCCCGGCCCCACACCACCAGGCGATCTGGTTTTGGCCCGCCACCGGATGGCGGCTCTGCCCGGTGGCGCGACGGCTCTCCGGCGCATAGGGCCGGTTCAGGAAGCGCACCTTGGGACCGATCGGCGCGGCGCCGGCCTCGGCGTCCTCGCTGGAATGGCAACTCAGGCACTGGTTGGCGTGCGGAATGCCGTAGCTGGCGCTGCTGCCGGTGTGGTGCAGGCCGGAATCGACGTCGGTGTGGTCCCAGGCGACGCTGGCGCTGCCGCCGCCCATCGACAGCCGCGCCACGCGGCGACCGGTGGCGGTGTCAGTACCCCAGATGTACGGCAGGCCGTCCCAGCGCGCGACGTTGCGGGAATTGACGCGCTTGATCAGCAGCCGCGTTTCGACCGGCGTCTCAGTGCCGCTGCGCTCGTCGGCGAACGAGAAGGTCTTGGCGATGATCGTGCCGACCGGGAACACCAGCGTGGCGTTGACGCCGTTGGTGGTCGAATCCTGGTAAACGGCCTTGGTGCCGGGCGGCAAGTACGCGACGCGGTACTTCACCGAATAGTCAGAAAACAGCTTGGTGTTCAGCGAATACGGCACGCCGTTGCCGCGCGGCAGGCTGGTCGGGTCCTGCTCGTCGTCGAACAGGTGGTATTGATCCAGCGTCGGGCAGTTGACGCGCGCGGCCTCGGCATTGATCTGACCGGCCGCGACGGTGGCACTGCACAGCCGCTCGACCAGAGCGGCCGCCGGCGCCGGGTCGTAGTCGCCGCTGCGGACGAACGGCGGAATCACGACCGGCGGCAACGGGGTCAGCGTGCGGCCGTACTGCGCCTGGCAGTCGTGCGGACTGCGATCGAGGCTCGCCGGGAATTGCAGCAGCGCCGCAGGGTCGAGCTGGCTGCTGACGATCAACTCCAGCCCCTTGGTGCCGTGGAAGTTCGAGAACGCCAGGCTATCGCCGGAGAATTGATTGTCGTTGTCGATGCACGAAAACCAATCCGGCTTGATCCGCGGCGCGCCGCTGGCCTGCGTGTCGAACTTGTAGGCGTTGTACTGGCAGCCCGGATCGGGCACTTCGTTGGTGTACAGCGGCTTGCCGCGCGCATCGGCCGGCACTGGCTCGCCATTGGCATCACGCGGATACGCGCAGTTGGCGTGGTAGGTGTCCAGCAAGCCGTCCCACAGGATGTGCGCGCCGCGAAAGCTGATCGGACCGACCGCAAGGCAGGTCGCCAGATTCTGCGGCAGCAGGCACGCCGCCTGGGTCTTGAGCCCGACGATTGCCGGCAGAAACTTGGCGACGTCCTGCGCGATCAGGTCCTGCGGCGTCGGCAGCGGCAGATGGTTGCCGTTGTCGACGAAGCGGTTGTTCCAGATATGCAGGCCTTCGGTGTACCAGTCGATCCGGTTCTCGGCCGGGCGGCCCGCGCCCGCCGGGAAAATCTCGTAGCTGGTGTGGATGATGCCGGCGGTGTTGTTGTGGCTGAACTCGTTGTCGAAGATGTCGATCTGGTCGTACGACAAGGTGATCATGCCGCTGCCCGACGGCACGTTGCCGACGATGCCGCCCGACGTGAAGTTGTACGTGTTGTTCATCCGCGCGACGTTGCCGTACATCCGCGACCGATCGCCGTACTGGCGCAGGTTGTCGAGGTCGTAAATCAGGAACCCGCCAGTGTTGCACTCGGCCAGATTGTGGGCGTACTCGCCGCCGCGCACGTTCTCGATCTCGAAACCAAACACGTTGTAGGCCGCGCGGCTGTTGCGGATGATCGCGGTGTTGGTCTGGCCGACATAGATACCAGCGTCGGAAGCGCCGATCGATTCGGCGTCATCGATCAGGATGTTCTCGGAGGCGACCGGGTAGATGCCGTAGCGACCCGACAGCCGGCTGACCGTGTAGTCCGGCGAGCGGATGTCGCCGAGCGCATTGGTGGCCACGTCCGGGTTTTGCGTAGCCGGGTCGGTACACGGCACCTGCAGCCGCTGGGCGTAGTTGCCGGCATTGATCGGCGTGGCGCTGGCGCGTCCGCCACCCGATGACCAGATCGCGCGCACGCGCTGGATCGTGCCGTGATCGACGCTGCGCAGTTCGATGCCGTTGCCGCCGGTGTCGAGCACGGTCAGGTCCTGCACCGTCAGGCCGCGCACGTTGACCGCCAGAATGCCTTCGGGCGTGGTGCTGGTCTTGAACGACAGCACGGTGCGGTCACGACCGCAGCCGCGCACTTTGACGTCTTCGGTGTTGGTCAACTGGAGCGCCGACGCCAGCTCGAAATAGCCGCAGTCGAACTCGATTACGTCGCCGGGCAGCGCTTGCACCATCGCCGCCACCATATCGGTGGTCGCGCTGGCGGTGGGCTTGATCACGAACACACGGCCCTGACTGGCCGGCGTGCCATCGCCATTGCCGACCGGCGATGGACTCGACGTCGATGACGACTTGCCGCAAGCACTGACCAGCAGCAACAAGCCCACCGAGCACCACCGCATGGCGCCGAGGCGCCTCTCCTTGCACCGCATCTGAACACTCCCTGTCGAAGGCCGGATCTGGATGCCCGGCTTTGATTCGGCCCGAGCATAGCGGCGGCGGCCGCAGGTACCCGACAGGAAATCCGGCCTAAGCAGGCCGGCGGATCAGTCGTCGCTGATGCTCAAGCTCGGGAACGCGGTGACCGTGCCGTGCGCCAGCCGCGCCACGGCGCGCAGCGCGATGTCGCGGTACAAGCCGGCCGCGTCGGACTGCGGATCGGCGACGACGGTCGGCGTGCCGCCGTCGGCCTGCTCGCGAATCCGCGCGTCCAGCGGCAGCCGGCCGAGCACGTCCACGCCGGTATCGGCGGCCAGGCGATCACCGCCGCCGCTACCGAATATCGCCGTCTGCGTGCCGCAGTTCGGGCAGCAGAACAGGCTCATGTTCTCGACCACGCCGAGCACGGCGACGTCGACCTTGCGGAACATTTCCAGGCCTTTGCGCGCATCGATCAGCGCGATGTCCTGCGGCGTGGTGACGACCACGGCGCCCGACAGCGGGATCTTCTGCGACAGCGTCAGCGCGATATCGCCGGTGCCCGGCGGCATGTCGATGATCAGGTAATCCAGATCGTCCCAGCGGGTTTCGGTCAGCAACTGCATCAGCGCGCTGGTGACCATCGGGCCGCGCCAGATCGTCGGCTGCGCATCGTCGATTAGATAACCGATGCTCATCGACTGCAGCCCGTGCGCGATCACCGGATTCATGATCTTGCCGTCGGGCGAGGTCGGCCGCGCGCTGGTGCCGAGCATCCGCGGCTGGCTCGGGCCATAGATGTCGGCGTCGAGCAGGCCGACGCGGGCGCCCTCGCCCTGCAGCGCCAAGGCCAGATTCACCGCAACCGTGCTCTTGCCGACGCCGCCCTTGCCGCTGGCCACGGCGATCACGTTGCGGATCTGCGCCAGCGGACGCAGGTTCTTTTGCACAGCGTGCGGCTGTACGCGCCAGCGCACCTCAACGCTGGGCTTGAGCCCGAGCGCGGTGATGCGCTCGCTCAGCGCTGCTGCCAACGCCGCTGCATGATCGCGCGACGGAAAGCCCAGCTCGATCTCGACCGTCGCGCCGCCCATCCAGCCGACACTGGCGCGGCGCACGACGCCAGCCTCGACCAAGCCAACGCCGATCAGCGGATCGACGTATTCGGACAGCAGCGGCAGCAGCTTGGGATCGATGGAAACGGTCATGGCAACGCGGGTGGGTGCGAGGGGCGCAAAGTCTAGCGCCAGCGCGTCGCCGCGTGGCCCCGGCTCAGTGCGCGCCCGGTTGCGGTGCGCTCAGTGGATCGCCGCGCCGCGTCAGCCAGACGAACGGGATCATCAGCACGGCGAGGATCGCCAGCAGGTAGAAGTCGGCGATAAACGCCAGCAAGCCCGACTGCTGCGCGACGCGCGCCGCGATCACTGCCAGCGCCGTGGCCTCGTCGCCCAAGCCCTGCAGCGCCTGCATCGTGGCCTGATAGGCGGGGTCGAGCACGCTGACGCGCTCGATCATCTGCGCCTGCTGCGCTTGCGCGCCGCGCGCCAGGTGCGTGGTGACCAGCGAAATGCCGATGCCGCCGCCGATGTTGCGCATCAGGTTGATGATCGCCGTCGCGCTGCCGATGTCGCTGCGCTGGATGCCGACATAGGCGATTGCATTGACCGGGATGAACAGGAAAGCCACGCCCGACATCTGGAACACGCGCAGCCAGATCAGCTGGGTCTGCGACATGCTCAGATCGACATGCGCCAGTGCCACCATCGACGCGCCGATCGCAATCAAGCCGAACGTGCACAGCGCGCGCGGATCAACCTTGCCGCTCATGCGACCGACGATCGGCATCATCAGCAGCGTCATCAGTGCGGCCGGCGACATCACGATGCCGGCATCGAGCGCCGAATAGCCCATCAGCGTCTGCATCAGCTGCGGCAGCAGCAGCGTGCTGCCGAGCAGCGTCACGCCCATGCCGGCGATGATCAGATTCGCCACCGCGAAGTTCGGATTGGCGAGTAACCGCAAATTGACGATCGGGTGCGGGTGATGCCATTCGCGCCACACCAGCGCCACCAGCGACACCACGGTGATCACCAGGCAGGCCTGGATGAACGTCGAATCCAGCCAGTCTTCCTGCTGGCCCTTATCGAGCATCAGCTGCAGCGTTCCCATGCTCAGTGCGATCAGCGCAAAACCGATGTAGTCGATCGAAACGCCGTCGGCGCGGCGCCGCGCTTGCGTGGCCTTTTGTTCGGCCGAGTCACGCACCAGGCGGCCCGCCATCGTGATCAGCAGCAGGCCGATCGGCAGATTGATCAGAAAGATCCAGTGCCAGCTGTAGCGGTCGGTCAGCCAGCCGCCGAGCGTCGGCCCGATCGCCGGACCGGCGATCACCGCCATGCCGTAGACGGCCAGCGCCGCGCCGCGCTTTTCCGGTGGAAACGAGTCGGCCAGGATCGACTGCGACACCGGCTGCAGCGCGCCGCCTGCCAGCCCTTGGACGATGCGGAAGAAGATCAGCACCGGCAGCGACGGCGCCAGCCCGCAAGCCACCGACGCGAGCGTGAACACGGCCATCGAACCCAGGTAGTAGCGCTTGCGTCCGAGCGTGTCGGACAGCCAGCCGGTCATCGGCAGGATGATCGCGTTGGCGACCAGATAGCTGGTCAGCACCCAGGTCGCCTCGTCGCGGCTGGCCGACAGCGAGCCGGCGATGTTGACCAGTGCGACGTTGGCGATCGAGGTATCGAGCACCTCCATGAACGCCGCCATGCCGCAGACGAACGCGATCAGGTAGGTGGCCTTGGGCGCGGTACCCGACGGCGCAGCGGCAGCGCTCATGTCAGCGTGCCGACGCCGCAGCCAGTGGTGCGCCGAGGCCATCGTCGGCGACGTTGACGCGCGGCACCACCGACATACCGGGCACCAAGTGCAGATCGGCCGGCGGCGCCGGGTCGAACAGCAGCTTGACCGGCACGCGCTGCACCACTTTGACGTAGTTGCCGCTGGCGTTTTCGGCTGGCAGCAAGCTGAACGCCGAGCCGGTGCCCGCTTGCAGGCTGTCGACGCGCGCCTGGAACGTGCGGCCCGGATACGCATCGACCTTGACCGCCACCGGCTGGCCGACGCGCATCTGATGCAACTGGGTTTCCTTGAAGTTGGCGACGATCCACGGCGTGGTGCCGACCAACGCCAGCACCGGCGCACCGGCGGCCAGCTGCGATCCGGGCTGCAGATTCTTGCGTGTGACGCGGCCGGCGGTCGGCGCGGTGATCCGCGTATACGACAGCTGCAGCCGCGCTTGGTCGAGCGCCGCTTGCGCTTGCGCCACCGCCGCGCCAGCCGCGGCCAGCTGCGCTTCGCGCGCAGCGGTCTGCTGCGGCGAGGTCTGCGCGCCGTCGAGTTGCGCGGCGGCCTGCTCGGCTTGCGCCTGCAAGGCGCGCGCGGTTGCCAGCGCCTGGTCCAGCGTCTGGCGCGAGATTTCGTCCTTGGCGTACAGCGACTCGTAGCGCGCGACGTCGGCCTGCGCGCGCTGCGCTTGCGCTTGGGCCGCACGCAGCGCGGCGCGGGCCTGGGCGACACCGGCCGGCGCGCTGGTGCGGGTGATCCGCAGATCGGCGTCGGCGGCCAGCTGCTGCGCTTGTGCCGCGGCCAGATTGGCTTCGGCCTGACGCAGGCGCGCTTGGTAATCGGCCGGGTCCAGCTCGAACAGCAGCGCGCCGGCCTGCACCGGCTGGTTGTCGGCGACGTGGACCGCCGTGACCGTGCCGGGCACGCGCGGCGCGACCATCGTGATGTCGGCCTGGATGAAAGCGTCGTCGGTGGTCTCGACGCCGCGCCCGCGCCACCACAGCGCCGTCGCGCAGACGACGGTGACAACGACGACGCCGATCAGCAGCCCGCGCCGGGAACGCGGCGGCTTGCTGACGGACGGGCTGGTTTGCGTATCGGTCATGGCAACAGCTCGGATGAAAGTCGGTGGATCAAGCGCGGGCGGCGGTCGCCGGCCGTGCCGTCGGTCTACAGCTCGAAGTGCCGCGCGCGGCCCTGTGCCGCCGCCAGGTTCAGCCGCGCCTGCTGCTGCACGGCGCTGGCCGCAATCAACTGGGATCGCGCGCGCGTCAGGCTGGCTTGTGCACTGATCACGTCGACGTTGTTGGCAACGCCGTTGGCGAATCGGTCGCGCGCAAGCTCCAACTCGCGTTGGGCCAGATCGCGCGCCGCGATCGCCGCGCGCAGCTGTTCGGCGCTGTTGGCCAGCGTGGCCAGCGCCAGGCGCACGTCCTGCTCGATCTGCTGGCGCAGGTCGTCGAGTTGCAGGCGTTGCTGCTGCAAGCGGTGTTCGGCGGCCGAGGCTTCGCTGCGCAGCGCGCCGCCGCTGTAGATAGGCACGTCGATGACCGCGCCGTAGCGATACGTATCTTCGCGGTTCTGCGCCGGCGTGTTGGCCGACAGCCCGTAGTCGGCCACGGCCGAAATCCGCGGCAATACGCGGCGCTGCGCCGCTCGCCGCTGCGCGTCGGCCTGCCGCAGCGCCGCGTCGGCGGCACGCAGTTCGCCGCGCGTCGCGCGCGCCGTGTTCAGCGCCTGCTCGAGGGTGATGCCGAGTTCGCGGACGGCCGACGGCGGGGCGTCGAGCGTGCCGGCCAGCAGCAGGTCGCGGTCCATCGGCAGCACGGCCAGACGCTGCAACTGCAGCCGCGCTTGCGCGATACGCGTCTGGGCCTCGGATACCGCGTAGCGGTCCTGCGCCAGTGCGGTTTCGGCGCGGGCGACGTCGACACCCGACGCCACGCCCGCCGCTTTCTGGTCGCGCGCCAACCTCAGCAGCTCATCACCGAGCACCCGGTCCGCTTCGGCGCTGGCCAGCGCTTGGTCGGCAGCGAGCAGCTGGATGTAGGCCAGCGCGACGTTGGCCGCGATGCGCTCGGCGCTGACCTCGGCCTGGGCGCGGGCCGCCTCGACAGCGTATGCCGCGCCGGCAAGTTCGCTGCTGCGAGCCAGGTCCAGCACCGTCTGCGACAGCTTGAGGCGTGCATCGAATACGTTGTAAGGGCCGATCAGGTCCGGCAAGCCGGGGAATTCGAAACCCAGCGTCGCCGGGTTGGTGGTCTGCCGCAGCTGCGACACTTGCGCCGCCAACTGCGGCCTCAGCACCGCTCGCGCCGTGTCCTGCTGCGCCTGGGCCAGCGCCACGTCTTCGTCTGCGACCTGCTGCAGCGGCGCCAAGCCCAGCGCGCGCTGGATCAGCGCCTGGACGCCGAGCGGCGCCTCGGTACTGGTGCCAGCAGTGCCAGCGCGCGTCGCCGACCCGGTTTGCGACAGCGTAGCCGGCGCCGTCATCAGCCCGGCCAAACCGAGCACGGCGGCGGCGCAGCGGCCGGTCAACGTCAGACGGCACGTCATGGATGCCGAGCCAGCTTTTGATCGGCGCTGCGGACTAATGCGCTGTCGACCAAGCGCGTCAGCATCTCTTGCAACAAGGCCCGTTCGCCCGGTGATAGCGGTGCCAGGAACTGCTGTTCGTGGTCCATCACCGGCACCAGCGTGCGGCTGTGCCACTGCTCGCCGGCCTCGGTCAGCTGCAGCGCATGCGCACGGCGATCGGCCGCGTGCGGTTCGCGCCGCAGAAGGCCGGCGCCTTCCAGGTCATCGACGACTTTGACCATCGTCGTGCGGTCGACGCCGAGCACCTCGCACAAATCGGTCTGGCGCAGCCCGGCACGTCGCCGGATCAAGCTCAGCACCGCGAAGTGACGAATCTGCAGCCCACTGTCACGCAGCGCCACATCCAGCTCATCGGACAACAGCTGCTTGGCCTTGGCGACCAGAAAACCCAGGTTGCCGCGAAATTCGGCGGGGATCAGTTCAGACGTCATGGCATCGCCATATGATCAGTTTTGCTGATCATATGGCGAGCCGTCGCGGCAGCACCCACCCGAACGCGGGAGGCGCTAGTGCTTGCCCTTGTTGCCCTTGCCGTTGCCCTGACCGTTGCCTTTTCCAGGGCCGTCGCTGCGCCCGCCGTACTCGGCGACCACCTGGCGGTGTTCGGTATAGGGCCGGTCGGTGTCGAGCTCGATCGAAACACCGCCGCTGACGAAGGGCTGGTAGATCGCCGGCAGGCTGGCGCCGACGCGCCAGTTACCGCCGTCGAGCCAGAACCAGCTGCGCGCCTCGGGCTCGTAGTAGATCTCGCGCTGCGGGTAGTACACGTAGCGGTGCTTGGCGCGATAGCCGTGGGCTGGCGCCCAGGGCGGCGGGTCGGCCAGCACCGGCAACGGCGCGGCCGACAAGCCAGCCGTCAAGACGAGCAACGTGGCGCCGATTTTGATGTTCATTGGCGGAGGCCTCTGCGAACCGGATGGATCGGCGCCACCGTAGAGCCACTATCTGAACGCGGTCTGACGTCCGACGCGGCCAGACGGCGTTGTAAACTCGCGGCCCTCTCGAATTACCCGGCGCCGCCATGCCCCGCACCGCTCCGCGCAAGCTGCTCGTCACTCATGCCCTGCCCTACGCCAACGGCCCGCTGCATCTGGGCCATATGGTCGGCTACGTGCAGACCGACGTCTGGGTGCGCTTCCAGCGAATGGTGGGCAACGAGGTGCGCTTCGTCGCCGGCGAAGACGCGCACGGCACGCCGATCATGCTCGCTGCCGAAAAGGCCGGCGTCGCGCCCGAGGCGTTCGTCGCCGACATCAAGGCCCGCCACGAAGCAGACTTTCGCGACTTCGGCATCGAGCACGACCAGTACCACTCGACGCATACGCCGGAAAACCAGCGCTATTGCGAGTTGATCTGGCAGCGGCTGACCGAGCGCGGCGTGATCGCGGCGCGGACGATCCAGCAGCTGTACGACCCGGTCAAGGACATGTTCCTGCCAGACCGCTATATCAAGGGCGAGTGCCCGCGCTGCGGCACGGCCGACCAGTACGGCGACAACTGCGAAAACTGCGGCGCCGCGTATTCGCCGACCGACTTGAAGAACCCGCGCTCGGTGGTGTCCGGCGCCACGCCGGTGATGCGCGATTCCGAGCATTACTTCTTCGAGCTGGGCAAATTCCAGGGCTTTCTCGAAGGCTGGCTCAGCGACGAGGTGGCGCAGCCGTCGGTCGTGGCCAAGCTCAAGGAATGGTTCGCTGCCGGCTTGAAGGACTGGGACGTGTCGCGCGACGCGCCGTACTTCGGCTTCCCGATTCCCGGCACCACCGGCAAGTTCTTCTATGTGTGGTTGGACGCGCCGATCGGCTACATGGCCAGCTTCGAGGCGCTGTGCGCACGTGAAGGGCTGCGCTTCGGCGACTGGTGGGACGCGGACTCGACGACCGAACTGCATCACTTCATCGGCAAGGACATCGTCAACTTCCACGGCCTGTTCTGGCCGGCGATGCTGCAGGGCGCCGGCTTCCGGACGCCGACGCAGCTGCACGTCAACGGCTACCTGACCGTCAACGGCGCCAAGATGAGCAAGAGCCGCGGCACGTTCATCAAGGCGCGCAGCTACCTGCAGCATCTGGACGCCGAATACCTGCGCTATTACTTCGCCGCCAAGCTCGGCAGCGGTGTCGACGACCTCGACCTGGACCTCGCCGACTTCAAGGCGCGCATCGACAGCGACATCGTCGGCAAGTACGTCAATATCGCCAGCCGCTGCGCCGGTTTCATCCACAACAAGTTCGGCGGCAAGCTCGCCGACGACCTGCACGACGAAACGCTGTTCCGCGACTTCGCCGACGAGTCCGACAACCTGCAAGCGCTGTACGAAGCCGGCGATTACGCCGCTGCGATCCGCGAAATCATGCTGATGGCGGACGACGCCAACGGCGACATCCAGAAGCTCGCACCGTGGACGATGGCGAAAGACCCGGCGCGCGCCAACGAACTGCACCAGGTCTGCACCAGCTTTCTGAACGCGTTCCGCCAGCTGACGATCTACTTGAAGCCGGTGCTGCCGAAGCTCGCGGCGAAGGCCGAGACGTTTTTGAACATCGCGCCGCTGGTCTGGGCCGACGCACAAAAGCCGCTGCTGGATCACACGATCAACGTCTACGAGCCGCTGGCGCAGCGCATCGAGCCCAAGGCGATCGAGGCGATGCTGGCCGAAGAAGCCCCTGCCGCTACCCCTTCCTCTGCAGAAACGGCGGGTGCGAAGGGCCGGGTCAAGGACGCGCAGGCGCAAGCCAAGCCCACGTCTTCAACGCCGTCACCGCTGCCCCCTGTCGCTCAAGGAGACGGGAAAATCAGCATCGACGACTTCAGCAAGGTGGAGCTGCGCGTTGCACGGATCGAATCGGCCGATCACGTCGACGGGGCCGACAAGCTGCTGCGCCTGGTGCTGGACTTGGGCGATCTCGGCAAGCGCCAGGTGTTCGCTGGCATCAAGTCGGCCTATGCACCCGAGAAACTGGTCGGCCGCCTGACCGTGTGCGTGGCCAACCTGGCGCCGCGCAAGATGAAGTTCGGCCTGTCGGAAGGCATGGTGCTGGCAGCGAGCACCGAAGGCGGCGCGCCGTTCCTGCTGATGCCCGACGACGGCGCGCAGCCCGGCATGCGGATCAAGTAGCAGCGCCACGTCGATGAACTCGGCGACGCCCGACCCGGCGCTGGTGGCAGCGATCGACGCGCTGCTGCCGCAGACGCAGTGCACACGCTGCGGCTACCCGGCCTGCCGGCCCTATGCCGAAGCGATCGCCAACGGCGAGGCGGCGCTGAACCGCTGCCCACCCGGCGGCGCGGAAACCATCGCACGGCTGGCCGCGCTGCTCGACCGGCCAGCATTACCGCTGGACGCCGACTGCGGCGACGAGCTGCCGGTGGCAACCGTCGCGCGCATCGTCGAAGCCGATTGCATCGGCTGCACCAAGTGCATCCAGGCCTGCCCGGTCGACGCGATCGTCGGTGCTGCCAACCTGATGCACGTGGTCATCACCGAAGACTGCACCGGCTGCGAGCTGTGCCTGCCGCCCTGCCCGGTCGACTGCATCGTGATCGAGCCGGCGCCGGCCCTGCCGCTGCCGCGCGAGCAGGCGCCGCAGCACCGTCAGCGCTACCAGCAGCGCGAAGCGCGACTGCAGCGCTGGGATCGCGAAGAACAGCAGCGCCGCGCCGCGCTGCGCCGGCCGGGTGCCTCGTTCGACCCGGTCGCGGCCGCGCTGGTGCGCGCCGGCGGCCGCCGCAGCGATGCGTCTGATCCGCAGCCGGCACCGTAAATACCGTTCGCTGCAACGCCGTCTCCGACCCAGCCGATGAATCCGACCAAGCGCCACGAGATCTACACCCGCCTGCGGGCGGCCAATCCCGAGCCGACGACCGAGCTGCACTACACCAGCCCGTTCGAGCTGCTGGTGGCCGTCGTGCTGTCAGCGCAGTCGACCGATGTCGGCGTCAACAAGGCCACGGCCCGGCTGTTTCCGGTCGCCAACACGCCGCAGAAGATCGTCGACCTCGGGCTCGAGGGCGTGCGCGAGCACATCAAGACCATCGGCTTGTTCAACGGCAAGGCGAAGAACGTGATCGCGCTGTCCGAGATCCTGCTGCGTGACCACGGCGGCGAAGTGCCGCGCGACCGCGACGCGCTGGAGGCGCTGCCGGGTGTGGGCCGCAAGACCGCGAACGTGGTACTGAATACCGCGTTTGGCGAGCACACGATCGCGGTCGACACGCATATTTTCCGCGTCGCCAACCGCACCGGACTCGCCAAGGGCAAAACGGTGCGGCAAGTCGAGGACCGGCTGATCAAGTTCACGGCCGCCGAATTTGCCCGCGACGCGCACCACTGGCTGATCTTGCACGGCCGCTACATCTGCAAGGCGCGCAAGCCGGATTGCCCGCGCTGTTCGATCATCGATTTGTGCGAGTTCAAGCGCAAAACGCTGCCGGCAGCGCCGCTGGACTGAATCACCCCGAGCCGCCCGCCCCGACGGCCGGATACGAATCGCTACAACCTTGGAGTCACGATGGACCACCGCAACGAAGAACTCGATCTGTTCCGCGACAACGTCATCCGCTTTCTGACCGAAGAAGTCGAGCCGCACTACGCGCAGTGGGAACGCGACGGCATTTTCCCGAAAGAGCTGTACCTGAAGATGGGTGAGTCCGGGCTGCTGTGCGTCGACCTGCCCGAGGAATACGGCGGTGCCGGCGCGCCGTTCGAGTTTTCGATGGTCGTGCTCGAAGAAACCGCGCGTCTCGGCTACCTGGCGCTGGCCTCGAACCTGTCGGTGCATAGCGACATCGTCGCGCCGTACATCCACCACTTGGGCACCGAGCAGCAGAAGCGCCAGTTTCTGCCGAAGATGGCCAGCGGCCACTGCATCGGCGCGATCGGCATGACCGAGCCCGGCGCCGGCTCGGACCTGCAGGGCATCAAGACGACGGCCCTGCCCGACGGCGACGACTACCTCATCAACGGCAGCAAGACCTTCATCACCAACGGTCAGCACGCCGGTGTCGTGGTGCTGGCGACGAAGACCGACCCGAAGGCCGGCGGCAAGGGCACGACGCTGTTCACGATCGACACCTCGCTGCCCGGCTTTAAGCGCGGCCGCAACCTGGAAAAGATCGGCCTGCATTCGGCCGACACCAGCGAACTGTTCTTCGACAACCTGCGC
Organism: Hydrocarboniphaga daqingensis; assembly: GCF_900129825.1. Taxonomy (GTDB): domain Bacteria; phylum Pseudomonadota; class Gammaproteobacteria; order Nevskiales; family Nevskiaceae; genus Hydrocarboniphaga; species Hydrocarboniphaga daqingensis. The sequence continues at coordinate 170,031 of NZ_FQWZ01000001.1, forward strand.
GTGCCGGCCTCGGCTGTGCTGGGCAAGGTCGGCGGCGGCTTCGGCCACTTGATCGACGAGCTGCCGCGCGAGCGCCTGGCGCTGGCGGTGACTGCGGTCTGGCACGCGATCGGCGCGCTGGAAAAGACCATCGAATACGTGACCCAGCGCAAGGCGTTCGGCGCGCCGGTGGCCAGCTTCCAGAACACGCGCTTCGAACTGGCCAAGATGAAGACCGACATCGAAGTGCATCGCGCCTTTGTCGAGAAGTGCAACACGCTGTACGCCGCCGGCAAGCTCGACGTGCCGACCGCGGCGATGGTGAAGCTCGCGACGACCGAACTCGAAGGCCGCGTCACCGACGGCTGCCTGCAGTTGTTCGGCGGCTACGGCTACATGGCGGAATACCCGATCAGCCGCTACTGGGCCGATGCGCGCATCCAGCGCATCTACGGCGGCACCAGCGAAATCATGAAGGAAGTCGTCGCCCGCTCGCTGGTCGGACGCTAGCCCGACGGCCGGCAACCGGCATCGTGTCTGCGGCCGCCAGGACCGTGGCGGCCGCAGACTGATGACATCGTCCTGCCGCTAGCGGGACGGCTTGCGCTGGGGCGATTCCGCCGGGCGCGCAGTGACTTGCCGGGGCGCCAGATCGCGCGAGGCGATGAAGAAGGCTTCGGCCTCGTCGCGATTTTTGAACGAATAGTTCGAAAACCGGGTTCTGACTTCGGTACCGCTGAGCGTCTTCATGACGGAACTCCTTGCATCGCCGCAGATCGGCACAGCATCGGAGGCCGCCAACCGGGGCAAGTTCAACGCCTCATCCGCTTGGCCGACGCCAGACCCTGACGGCAATTGGACAATCGGGTCTGACGACCCGCCACCTGAACGAGTGCATCAATGGACGCTTCTTCCCCGATCGACGAATCCGACCTGGCCTCCTGGCGCGACACGGTGCGCCGCTTCCTGGCCGATGAAGTCGAGCCGCATTACGCCCAATGGGAGCGCAACGGCATCATGCCGCGCGAGCTGTACCTGAAGGCCGGCGAAACCGGCTTGCTGTGTGTCGACCTGCCCGAGCAGTACGGCGGCGTCGGGGCCCCGTTCGAGTTTTCGTGCACGGTGGCCGAAGAAGCGTCGCGGCTGGGCTATGCCTCGCTGGTGACCAATTTCATGATGCATTCGGACATCGTCGCGCCGTACATCCTGCACTTGGGCACCGACGCGCAGAAGGCCAAATACCTGAACCGGATGGCGCGCGGCGAATGCTTTGGCGCGCTGGCGATGACCGAACCCGGCACCGGCTCCGACCTGCAGGCGATCAAGACCAATGCGGTCCCCGACGGCGACGGCTACCGGCTCAACGGCAGCAAGACCTTCATCACCAACGGCCAGCTGGCCGACGTGATCATCGTCGCCGCCAAGACCGACCCGAAGGCCGGCGGCAAGGGCATGACGCTGTTCCTGCTCGACGGCGACAAGCCGGGCTTCAAGCGCGGCCGTAATCTGGAAAAGATCGGCATGCACGCGGCCGATACCAGCGAGCTGTTCTTCGACAACGTCTACCTCGACGCCGACGCGGTACTGGGCAAGGTCGGCGGCGGCTTCGGCCACTTGATCGACGAGTTGCCGCGCGAGCGGCTGATGCTGGCCGTGGCCGCCGTCGCGCACGCCGAAGGTGCGCTGGAGCGGACCATCGAATACGTGACCCAGCGCAAGGCCTTCGGCGCGACCGTCGCCAGCTTCCAGAACACGCGCTTCGAGCTGGCCAAGATCAAGACCGACATCGAAGTGCACCGCGCGTTCTACGAGAAGTGCCGCGCGCAGTACGCGCAAGGCCAGCTCGACGTGCCGACGGCGGCGATGATCAAGCTGGCGACCAGCGAGATGGAATGCCGCACGATCGACGCCTGCCTGCAGTTGTTCGGCGGCTACGGTTACATGGCCGAGTATCCGATCAGCCGCTACTGGACCGATGCGCGCGTGCAGCGCATCTACGGCGGCACCAACGAGATCATGAAGGAAGTGATCGCGCGCTCGCTGGTCGGTCGCTGAGTCGTCCGCGCCGGCCCGGCCGGCGCCTCTCAATCGTCGCGGTGCTCATCGCCCGAGCCGGCTGCATCCGGCTCGGGCGATGTTTTATCCGGCGTCTGTGCCGACGGATCAGGCAGGGACTCATCGGCTGCTTGTGGCGGCACCGGCTTGCGTGCGTTGAGCATGTCGGACACCACCGGCGGGTTGCGGATCTCGGCCGGCAGCATCCATTCGTTCAGGTCATAGCCGGCGGCGCGCATCGATCGCGCGATCGCTTCGAGCTGGCGCGGGCTGCCGCGGGTGCTGGCCATGCTGCCGGGCCGCGACACCAGCGTCGTCAGACGTTCGACGAAGCGGCCGCGGTCGCTGATCGCATTGCCGCTGGCCATCCGCGCCGACGCCCATTTCTGGTTCTGCACGAAGTCGGCCGTCGGCACGATCAGCGCACCGCTGCCGTCGAAGATCAGGCAGACGACGTCGAGGTGGCGCACGACGCGCGCGCGCTGCGTGGCCGACTCGAACAAGCTGCGCGAACGTTGCACCGCCATCGCCGCTTATCCGTAGTAGCGGCGATACCAGGCGACGAAGCGGCTCAGACCGTCCTCGATCGACGTCGACGGACGAAAGCCGACGTCGCGTTGCAGCGCTTCGGTGTCGGCGTAGGTGGCGACGATGTCGCCGGCCTGCATCGGCAGCATGCGCAACTGCGCACGCACGCCGAGCAGGCGTTCGAGCGTGGCGATGAAGTCCATCAGCTCGACCGGCTGATGATTGCCGATGTTGTAGACGCGATACGGCGCACGGCTGCTGGCCGGATCGGGTGTCAGCGGGTCCCACGAGGGGTCGCCCTGCGCCGGGCGGTCGATCAGCCGCACGACGGCTTCGACGACGTCGTCGACATAGGTGAAGTCACGCTGCATGCGGCCGTGGTTGTAGACGTCGATCGGCTCGCCAGCAAGCATCGCGCGCGTGAACTTGAAATACGCCATGTCGGGCCGACCCCAGGGCCCGTACACGGTGAAGAAGCGCAGTCCATTGCACGGCAGGCCGTACAGATGCGCATAGGTATGCGCCAGCAGCTCGTTGGACTTCTTGGTCGCCGCGTACAAGGACACCGGGTGGTCGACGTTGTCGGCGACCGACCACGGCATGCGGCCATTGGCGCCATAGACCGACGATGACGAGGCGTACAGCAGCGGCGGCAGGCCGTGCTGTCGGCAGGCTTCAAGCAGGTTGACGAAGCCGACGAGGTTGCCCTGCACGTAGGCTTGCGGATTGGTGATCGAATAGCGCACGCCAGCCTGCGCGGCGAGGTTGATCACGCCGTCGAACGGGGTCGCGGCAAACAGCGCATTCAGCGCGGCCGCATCGGCGAGGTCGAGCTGCTCGAACGAAAAACGCGGATCCGATCCCAAGGCGCTGACGCGATCGCGCTTGAGCTGCACGCTGTAGTAGTCGTTCAGGTTGTCGATGCCAATGACGCGGTCGCCGCGCTGCAGCAGCCGCTGGCACAGGTGATAGCCGATGAAGCCGGCCGCGCCGGTGACGAGCAGAGTTTTCATGCGCGGCATCAAGCCACAGTGCGTCGGCGCGTACAATGCCCGACACCCATTTATTCCGGCCTGACGCCGTAGCGCCGCGCTCGGCGCGCCAGCGGCCTCGCCCCCTGCGTCCATGAATCTGTTGCTGCTTTGCGCGACCTTGCTGGCCCTGCTGTCGGGGCCGCTGCTGTTTGGCGCTGCGCGCCAGCGACCGGCCGTGCTCGCGTATCTCGACGGCTTCGTGCTGGTGGCGATCAGCGGCCTGGTGCTGCTCGAAGTCATGCCCGACACCTTGCTCGGCGGCGGGCCCGCGTCACTCGGCTTTTTGCTGCTGGGCGCACTCGGCCCCAGCCTGCTCGAACATCAACTGCAGCATGCGCGGCGCGCGCACGTTGCGGCACTGGTGCTGGCGATGGTCGGCCTGGTGCTGCACAGCGTTGCCGACGGCACGGCGCTGGCGCCGCAGCCGGGGCTGGGCGACGAACCGAATCTGGCGCTGGCACTGGCGATCGCGGTCCACAGTGTGCCGGTGGGCTTGATGGTCTGGTGGCTGCTGTACCCGGTGTTCGGCGCGGTGTTTCCGGCGCTGGCAATCGGCGGCATGTGCCTGGGCACGATTACGGGCTATGCGTTTGCCGGCACCGTCGGCGGCTGGCTCGGCGCCACCGGCTGGGCTTGGCTGCAGGCGCTGGTCGCGGGGTCGATCCTGCACGTCGTGTTCGGACGCCCGCACTTGGGCGACACCTCGGCGCACCGGATCGCACGACCGCCGTTCGAAGGTCTGGGCAACCTCAGTGCACTGGGCGCTTTGCTGATTCTCGAAACACTGCATCCAGCGGGCCACCAAGGGCATCCCGGCATGCTCGATCGGCTGCTCGACCTGTCGAGGTTGCTGGCGCCGGCGCTGCTGCTGGCCTGGGTCGGCGGTAGCGGGTGGCGGCATGCGACGCGGCGCGAGCCGGCACCGCGTTCGCGGATCGGCGGCGCACTGGCTGGCCTGCTGCGCGCCGAGCCCGATGCGCCGCTGCACGCCCATCTGCTGCGGACCAATGCCGGCATTCCGCTGCCGGGGAGCCTGGCCTGGCTGGCCGGTGCCAGTCTGCTGGGCTTGAGTACGGCGCTGCTGAGCCTGCCCTTGCTGGGCTGGCGGATCGCCGTCGCGCGCGCCGGCGCCGCCTTGGTGCTGACCTTGCTGGTCGGCGGCGCTCTGGGCTGGCTGTTCCGTCGCACCCCGGTGCGCGTGTTCCGTCCGCTGCCGCCCGCGGCAGCGCGCCTGACGCCGATGGCGCCGGTCGCGGCGCCGCTGTCGGTGCCACCGCCGCCGCCCCGCTCGACGGTCCGCGACGAATTGCTGTCGCGGGTCGACCGCGAAGCGCCGTCGCTACTGGCCGGGCTGCTGTTCGCGGCGATCGCCGCGCCGTGGCTGTCGATGGCGCCCTGGGCCGCGCTGCCGTCGTGGACGCTGGTCGTGCTGTCGACGCTGCTCGGCGCGGTGCTGGGCCGCAATGCACTCGCGGTGACGCCGATCGGCGCCGTCCTGCTCGGTGCCGGGCTGCCGCCGGCCGCGGTGCTCGGGCTGGTGCTGGCCGGGCCGCTGCTCGACCCGACGCTGCTGATCGGCCTGGCGCGGCTGCACGGTCGCAACCTCGCGGCGGCGATGGCCGTACTGGGGCTCATCGGCAGCTTGGGCGCTGCCTTTGCCGTCCAGCACTATGGCTTGCCCCTGTTGCCGGCCCAGAGTCCGGGTGCCGGGTCCGGCAGCGCTACGATCACCAACCTTCAAACGCTGCCGCTGCTCGGCGTGCTGCTGCTGACCGCACACTCGCTGCTGCGGCGCGGTGGTCGCCAGTTCTTCGGCAGCTTCCTCCAGTACGCCAGCCACCGTCACGACCATGACTGCTAGCCACTCCGCATTGCCGACGTCCCGCGCCCACCCTGTCCGGTGCGCGTCATGAGCCGCGTCGATGCGCGCAACCGCGTCGAGATCGCCAGCTGGCTGATCATCGGCACCGGCCTGGCGCTGACGTTGACACTGCATCTGCTACCCGCGTTGCTGGGCGGCCTGCTGGTCTACGAGATGGTGCGCGGGCTGGCACCGTTCATCCGCTCCAGACCGATCGAGGCCGACCTGGCCAAGCTGATCGTCGTGGCGCTGATCGCCGTGCTGGTGGTGTTGGCATTGAGCGGGCTGACGCTGAGCGCGCTGTCGTTTCTGCGCAGCCAGTCGGGCGACCTGTCGGCGCTGATGGAAAAGCTGGCGCAGATCATCGACGAGTCGCGCGACCGCCTGCCGCTGTGGATGCTGACCTACGTGCCCGAAACCGCCGATGACCTGCGCGCGGCACTGTCGCACTACCTGCGCGAACATGCCGGCACGCTGCAGGGCGCCGGCACCGACTTCGTCCGCGCGCTGGCGCATGCGCTGATCGGCATGATCATCGGCGGCCTGATCTCGCTGCGCGAAGCCAAGCTGAGCACGCCGCAACGGCCGCTGGCGGCCGCCTTGGCGCTGCGCGCCGAACGCGTCAGCGACTCGTTCCGCCGCGTGGTGTTCGCGCAGTTCTGGATCGCCGGCCTCAACACGCTGTTCACCGGGCTGTACCTGACCGTGGCCCTGCCGCTGATGGGCGTCGAACTGCCGCTGACCAAGACGCTGATCGTCGTGACCTTTGTCTGCGGCCTGCTGCCGGTGCTCGGCAATCTGATCTCCAATACGGTGATCGTGCTGGTCAGCCTGTCGAATTCGGTGTTCGTCGCGGTCGGCTCGCTGACCTACCTGGTCGTAATCCACAAGCTCGAATATTTCCTCAATGCCCGCATCATCGGCAGCCGCATCCGGGCGCGCGCCTGGGAGCTGCTGATGGCGATGCTGGTGATGGAGGCGACGTTTGGCATTGCCGGCCTGATCGCGGCACCGATCTACTACGCGTACTTGAAGAACGAGCTCGACGCCAAGCATCTGGTGTGACGCTGCCGATCCGATCCCGCGCCCTCTCCTCCACGTCCTGATGCCCGTGCCGCCACCGACACCCGATTTTCTCGACCGCCTCGACCTGAGCCTGCAGCGCGCGTTCGACCTGCTGTCACGCGGCGCGCTCGACCGCCGCAGCGCCGCGCACACGCCGGTGTTCGGCTCACTGGGCGCCGATGGCCTGGCGTCGATGCGCACCGTGGTGCTGCGCGGCTTCGACCGCGAAGCGGTGTCGCTGCGGTTGCACACCGACCGCCGCAGTCCCAAGTTCACCGATCTGCAGCGCGAGCCGCGCTGTTCGATGCTGGTCTACGACCCCGGCCATCGGATCCAGCTGCGCATCGACGGCATCGCGGGGCTGCACACCGACGACGCGGTGGCCGATACGCAATGGGCGCGGACGCAGCCGATGAGCCGGCTGGTTTATGGCGTGCCGGGTGCACCCGGGTCGGCTATCGAGGATCCGGGCGCGGCGACCCAAGGCTTGAGCCAGGTCGACGAGGCGACGCAGCGGGCTCATTTCGCCGTGGTCGACCTCGACGTCCGCCGCATCGACTGGCTGTATCTGAGCAGCGCCGGCAACCGCCGCGCCCGGTTCGACCGTGACGACGGCTGGGCTGGCCGTTGGTGCATTCCGTAGGCGCGAGCCGGCGGCGCCTCAGCGCTCGCTGCGAGACATCGCCGGCGTGCGGCGCCGCGCGCCTTGCCACAGCGCGACGCCGAAGGCAGCGGCAAACAGCAGATTGAACACCGCGTTCTGCCAGTAGCCGCTGATCAGCGAATACGCGGTGTCGGGCACGAACCAGGCCGCGATTGACGCTGTGAGCCACAGCAGCGCGCGGGATTCGCCGCGCCGCAATGCGCCGACGACGACGCCGCCGATCAGCACCGCCCAACCGACGATGGTTGCGCCGAGCACGGCATGCACCAGCTGGATGTAGCGCACCGCCTCCGGAGAAAACTGCGCCGGCATCGCCGCGGCATCGCGATAGATCATCAGCCCGAACGCCTGCAGCGTGACCCCCGGCAGCAGCACCATCGCCAGTCCCATCAGCAGCGTCACGCCCGCCACCCCCAGCAAAAACCGATAACCACCCATGCTCGTCTCCGTTGTCGATCGAGACGCCATCATCGTGGAAGCCGGCTACACCGCAACGATCCGCGAGGTCATCACGGCGAAGGCTTGCTGGCCTTGGCGGCGAGTCGCGTCGCGCTGCTGATCGCGTCGACCGCATTGCGAGCGATGGCGTCGGTGCGGCGCACGGCCAACTCGGTGACCGACAGCGTCAGCTCGATCTCCTTGAGCATCGCGGCGCGGTACTGGGCCAGTGCCGACTTGCCATCCAGCGTGGCCGCCTTGCTGCCGTCACCGGTGGCTGCGATCTGCGCGGCTGCGCGCGTGACGATCGGCGTACGCGTGGCTTTCCAGTCCTGGAACAGCGAGGTCCAGACGCGCAGGTCGTGTTCGACCATGTCCTGCTTCTTGGCTTCCAGCGGCGCGTTGGCAGCGACGATCGTCGGGTCCTGGCAGGGATAGGAACAGGGCTTGAGCTTTTCGAGCAGCGTCGCCAGCGACTGGCCCATCGCCGCCTGCAGCCAGCGCGTGCGCTTGGCCAGCGCCGTCTTTGGATCGTTGCTGCCCGAATGGGCGTCCAGGTACTGGTCGTAGCCGCGGATCGCGTTTTGCACCTCGGGGGCGTCGGGGATGTTGGGGCTGGGCGCGCTGCCCAGCAGCGGCGGCGTACCGCCGTTGAGCGCGATCACGGACGCGCGCTCGGCATCCAACTGCTGCTTGAAACTCAGATAGGCCGGCTCGACGATCTGGCCGTCACGCACCCAGCTGACGGCCGTCGCCATGTCCTTGGGCGGCGCCGGCACGGTGGCGATCAACTCGGCAAGCGTCGCGGCATCGGCGACGCTGACACTGGCCAGCATGCCGCTGGCAGCGAGGACCCAGGGGCTGAGCTTCATGCGCTGCGACTTCATTCCGGCATCGTCCTGATCGGAGGGGATGCGCAATCCGCAGCAAGTGACATGCCGATGGCGTCAGCTGCACAGCCGTCGCGTACGACACGGGCTCGACTCCATGGCGCAGCGGATGCCGCCGTTAGATCCGGCGGTTGGCCGGCCGGGTGCGCAGTGCGGCCTCGCAGGCGCGCTGCGCCCAGACGGTGGCCTCGTCACGATCGTCGAGCAAACGCGGCGGTGCCTTGAAGTAGCTCAAACGCACGCGACGCTGCGGCGAGCTGCCGTACTGGAACGCTTCCAGGCCGGCCTCCGCGAACGACGCACGACTCTGCTCGTCGGCTTTCAGGTACAGCACGCCGTCCTGCACCAGGCCGATCATCAAGCCGGCGCGATACAGGCCATGTGCGCCGTAAGCGCGACGGGTATCGATCGGGCCCAGATCGGCGGCCAACAGCTCACGAAAGCGCGCAACCAGGGCGCCGGATTCGGGCGTGCTCAAGACGCGCTGCGCCGCTGACGCGAGACGATTTCCAATGCCAACTCCAGGGCTTGCTCATAGTTCAGACGCGGATCGACTTGCGAGCGATACGCGCGCGCCAAGTCGGTCTCGGTCAGGTCGCGAGCGCCGCCGAGGCACTCGGTCACATCTTCGCCGGTCAGTTCCAGATGCACGCCGCCCAGGTGCGAGCCCTGCGCGCGATGCAGGTCGAATGACAGATGGACTTCGGCCAGGATGTCGTCGAAACGACGCGTCTTGACGCCGGTCGACGTGCTCTGCGTGTTGCCGTGCATCGGGTCGCACAGCCACAGCACGCGGTGACCGCCCTGCTGCACGGCGTCGATCAGGCGCGGCAGATGCTCGGCGATCTTGCTGGCGCCCATCCGGTGAATCAGCACCAGCTTGCCCGGTTCGTTGTCGGGATTCAGGCGACGGCACAAGCCGAGCAGCCAGTCGACGTCGATGCTCGGGCCGATCTTGACGCCGACCGGATTGCGGATGCCGCGGCAGTATTCGACGTGGGCGCCATCGAGTGCCGCGGTGCGCATGCCGATCCACGGAAAATGCGTCGACAGGTTGTACCAGCCGCTCTTGCGCGGCACCTGGCGTGTCTGCGCCGCTTCGTAGGCCAGCAACAGCGCTTCGTGGCTGCTGAAGAAGTCGACGCGGCTGAACTCGTGCAGCGCGTTGCCAGCCAGCGTCTCCATGAAGCGCAGCGAGTCACCGATCGCATCGACGCGCTTCTGATAATCCGCCGCCAGCAACGAATGGCCGACCCAGTCCAGATCCCAGTATTCGGGGTGATGCAGGTCGGCGAAGCCGCCGTCGATCAAGCCGCGCGTGAAGTTCAGCGTCATCGCCGAGCGCGCGTGCGCTTCGATCAGACGCTCCGGGTCCGGCAATCGAGCGGCTTCGGTGAAATCGGGCGCATTGACGATGTCGCCACGGTAGGCCGGCAAGGTCTGGCCGTTGCGCGTTTCGCTGTCGGCCGAGCGCGGCTTGGCGTACTGGCCGGCAAAACGACCCACGCGCGTCACCGGGCCGCGCAGTCCATGGACCAGCACCAGCGACATCTGCAACAACACCTTCAAGCGATTGGCGATGATGTCCGAGCGGCAGTCGGCGAAGCTTTCGGCGCAGTCGCCGCCTTGCAGCACGAAGCGCTTGCCGTCTTCGGCTTGCGCAAACTGCGCGCGCAGTGACTCGACTTCCCAGGACGTGACCAGCGGCGGCAGGTGCGACAGCCGCTCCAAGGCATCGGCCAGGCGAGTGGCGTCGGGATAGGTGGGCTGCTGCACGGCTGGATGCTGCTGCCAGCTGTACGGATGCCAGTCTTGCGAGGTCGGGGGCGTCATAAGGGCGCGGAGTATACGGCACCGTCGCCAGGCTCTTGAAAGCGTGCAACGACCACTTACCTTTCTGCCGCGATAACCGGCATTTGCCGACGGCCACCGTTTGCAGACCAACTGACCCATAATTCGCGGCATGGACTACGTGGACTACTACAAGACGCTGGGCGTGACGCGCACCGCTACGGCCGACGAGATCAAAAAGGCCTATCGGAAGCTGGCCCGGGAGTTTCATCCGGACCGCAACAAGTCCAAGGGTGCCGAAGAGCGCTTCAAGCAGATCAACGAAGCCAACGAGGTGTTGTCGGACCCGCAGAAGCGCAAGTCGTATGACACGCTCGGCCCGAACTGGAAGGCCGGTGCCGGTGGCGGCATGCCACCGGGCTGGGATCAAGCCTTCCGCGGCGGCGCGCGCGGCCGGCGTCCCGGCGGTGCCGGCGCCGATGGCGGCGCGGGCTTTTCGGATTTCTTCTCGTCGCTGTTCGGCAATGCGGCCACTGGCGGCATGGGCGGCTTCGGCGGCGGATACGACGATGACCTCGGCGCGCCGGCCCAGCCGCAACGCGCCAAGCTCGCGATCAGTCTCGAAGATAGCTACAACGGCGCCACGCGTCAGGTCACGCTCGGCACCGGCCGCTCGTTGAACGTGACGATTCCCAAAGGCATCACCGCCGGCCAGACGATACGGCTCGCCGAGCAGGGTGCGCGCGGCGGCGACCTGCTGCTCGAAATCGAGTTCGCTGCGCATCCGACGTTCAAGGTCGATGGCCGCGACATCAACGTGACGGTCAACGTCAGTCCGTGGGAGGCGGCGCTGGGCGGCAAGATCGGCATCCCGACGCTCGGCGGCACCGTCGAGCTGGCGCTGCCGGCCGGCGCCAGCAGCGGCCGCAAGCTGCGCCTGAAAGGCCGTGGTTTGCCCGGCACCACGCCTGGCGACGAATACGTGACGATCCAGGTGCAAGTGCCGCCGGCTGACAACGAGGCCGACAAGGCCTACTACCGCGACATGGCGCGGCGTTTCGAGGACTTCAAGCCGCGCGGCTAAGCGTCGTTCGCATCGCCCGTCTGATCTGGGAACGCAGGGCGCCTGGATCAGCCCGGGCGCTGCTCTGAACGATGCGGTACCGGTACTGACGCAACGACAAACCGCTCGGCCCTGCCGGGTCCGAGCGGTTGCTGTTCACTTCAGTGCCTCAGCAAGCGGGGCATCACGAGAGACGAACCGGTCGATCGTGCTGCCGCTCGTCGACGCGTCAGAACTCCGTCCACTGGTCGGATGATTTCGCATCGCCGCTGCCGCCGGCAGCGACCAGCTTGGGCGCGCGAATCGGCACCGCACGGTTGGACGAGGGTCGGCTGCGGGCCATGTCCTTGGATATCGGCCGCCGCGTCGCGCCCGGCGCCACCGGGCGAACCACTTCCATCACCGGTGCTGCGTCTGACGGATCGGCGCTGAGCCGGAATCGGCCGACCGCTTTGGCCAAGCCATCCGCCTGCAGTTCCAGCGACCGCGCCGCAGCCGAGGCTTGTTCGACCAGTGCCGCATTCTGCTGCGTGACTTCATCCATCTGCGTGATGGTCTGGTTGACCTGCTCGATGCCCTGGCTCTGCTCTTGGGACGCGGCCGAAATCTCCGCCATGATGTCGGTCACGCGCTTCACGCTGGTGACGATCTCGTCCATCGTGCGGCCGGCCTGCTCGACGAGCTTGCTACCGTTATCGACTTTTTCGACCGAGTCGCCGATCAAGGTCTTGATCTCCTTGGCGGCACTGGCGCTGCGCTGCGCCAAGCTGCGCACTTCGGACGCCACCACCGCGAAGCCACGACCATGCTCGCCAGCGCGCGCCGCTTCCACCGCCGCGTTCAACGCCAGGATATTGGTCTGGAATGCGATGCCGTCGATCACGCTGATGATGTCGACGATCTTCTTGGACGACTCGTTGATCGCGCCCATCGTCGTCACGACTCGCCCGACCATTGCGCCACCGCGCGATGCGATATCGCTGGCGCCGATCGCCAGTTGATTGGCTTGCTTGGCGTTCTCGGCGTTCTGCTTGACCGTGGACGTCAGCTCCTCCATCGACGATGCGGCCTCTTCCAGCGATGCCGCCTGCTGTTCCGTACGAGCCGAAAGATCGTTGTTGCCGGCCGCGATTTCACGCGACGCCGAATTGATCGTGCCGGTCGCCGTCTTGATCTGATGGACGCTCTGCGCCAGCTGCTGGACGCTGCGGTTGCAGTCCTCCTTGATTCTCTGGAACGCGCCCTGGTAGTCGGCATCGATCGTCTGATTAAGGTCCCCTTCGGCCAATGCGCCGAACACGCGACCGACTTCGCTGATCACCGCCCCCATGCTTTCGACCAGCTGATTGACGCCTTCGCAGAGATTGCGTACCGGGCCGCTCTTTCCTTCCAGCGGGATGCGGGCATCCAGGTCGCCTTGACGCGCGGCATCCACGACGTGCTGGGTGTGCTCAACCGCCTGCTGCAGTGCCTGCGCGGCCAGCACATGCTCGGTGGTGTCACTGGCGTACTTGACGACTTTGATCGGCTTGCCATCCGGGCCGAAGATCGGATTGTAGGAAGCCTGCAGCCATACCTCCCGCCCGTTCTTGCCGAGACGACGATACTGCGCGGCCTCGTATTCTCCGCGACCGAGCTTCTCCCAGAACTTCTTGTATTCGTCAGACTGCCGATAGACGGGATCGACGAACATGCTGTGGTGATTGCCCTTGATCTCGGCCAGCGTGTAACCGGTGGCATTCAGGAAGTTGTCGTTGGCGCCCTGGATGATGCCGTCCATTCCAAACTCGATCACGGCCTGCGCTTTGCTGATCGCTTCGATCCGCCGTGCATTCTCGGCATCGTGCTGCCGCTGCAGCAACTCCGCGGTGACATCGCGCCATTCCACGACGAAGCCAAGCCGCGTACCACTGGAATCGGTGATCGGATTGACGATCAACGAGAAGCTGCGACCACCGAGTTCCAAGCGTGTTTTGAACGTCGTCGTCAGCTGCGACAGCATTGCGCGCTGCCGCGACGGGTTCTTGTGGAAGCGGTCGATACTGGTACCCACGACCTGGGCCGCATTGAATGCCGGCACATCCTTCTGGATGTCGCGCTCGGCGCCAGCCAGCATCGCCTTGATCGACTCGTTGATATAGACGACGGTCAAGTCGGCGTCCGCGATCATGACGTTGGTTTCGACCACATCGAGACCTTGCTTGATGCGACTCGTCGTCGTCGACAGGGCCGCCACTCGCGCCTGCTCGGCGAGCGCAGCAGTGCGGTCGGTCCACTCGATCACATAGCCCATCTTGGCGTCGGCCGTGCTGCTGATCGGCGTGGCCACCAACGACATCGTGCGAGTACCGATCGTGATGTCCAGCACCTGGGATACCGGTCGAGCTGCGATCAAGCTTCGTGCAATCGGCTCCAGACCTTTCAGCGCGTCGATACTCGTGCCCACCACCGCGCTGGCACTGAAATCGCTGGCCTGCGCCCTGATGTCGGACTCGGCGACCGACAGCAAGCCTTGCATCGCCTTGTTGACGTGAACGATGCAGCGGTCGGTATCGACAATCATGATGCTGCTGCTCGCTGCATCGAGTCCTTGCAGCTTGCGTGCAGCATCCGCCGCGGTGCTCGCAAGCTGATCGCCGCGCTGCCGCAACTGGAGACGAGCGACTTCCAGAGCCTTGAACAGGGCCCCGTTCTCGTCGTCACAGCGGTCCGTGATCGGCTGGTCGAGCGTCCCGGCTGCCATGGATTCGACCAATGCCGTGGCGCGCATCAGCGGCACCTTGAGGCTGCGGCCCATCACGAGTGCCAGCTTCAGCGCGACCAAGCTGATCGCGATGCACGCACTCAACATCAGCAGCGTGGACTGGTTCTGATACGCCGTGATGGCGCCCACGTCGAGACCCCCATTAGAGGTCTCGACCGTCATGACGTCGTCGATGGCGCGATCCGCTGCAACACGCGCCGCCGCCAGGTTGTCGAGCAGCGTCGGAAGCCGGGCCGGTTCAGCCGTCGATAACGCGGCCTGCAGGTCGTCCACGGCGCTGACGTAACGCGCCGATACTTGCTGCAAGCCGGTAACGCGATTCGAAAGCGGGCCTTGCACAGCCCGTAGCGCTTCCTCGTAGCGGCCGGCGGCGAGCTGGTAGCGGCCGCGCTCGCTATCGAGTGATTTGACGAGGTCGACACGGGATGCCGCATCACTTGCGTGGCGCAGGCGACGCTCTTCGACCTCACTGACCGCCAGCGGCGACTTCATCGCCATCAGGTGCTGGGTGCGCGCGACAGCCTGCTCGCTGGTGACGATTGCAAGACGGCGCGCACCGTCCGATCGATGGAGGGCATAAGCGCCCAGGGCCAGCGTCATCAAGCAAAACAACACCGATGCGAGCACCAGTTTTTGGACGATGGACACATTACGTACGGTTGTCATAGCGGCAAGCTCACGGGCGGATTCCAGGGGAAAGGATCAACGACGGAAGAGCGTGTTCCATCAGGCATTGATGTCGATCGCAACCGATTGCACCCAATCGGCAACCGGTGGCGCTGGACGATCATCGATCTAGATGGGACGCCGCGAGGGGTGCTGAAAATGAAGTCCGGGCTGCCGTTTCAATGCCACTGCCTGGGCCATGCGCAATCCGTTGCCTGTCGTCCCGTTGCGGACGACGATGCATAGCGAGAAATCGGTCCTTGAAATCATGTCCGTCCACCACGAAGCGGTGTGCTCTCGTGTGTTAACGGCTGTACACCCGGCTTCTGTAGCGCCGGATGCAACCGCTCATCGGCTGACCGTCGTCGCCAGTTCCTCTCGCGGCGAACCCGATTCACAACGCCCCGCGAGCAACGGCCTCGTCGGCACCCGCCACATCAGCACCTCGCCGGCAGGGCGCTTGGGGCGATCAGCGTCGGAATCATCTACGGCGCGAGATGCGCGCCGCCTCGATCAGACCAGCGGCGCCCGCCGATCGAACCAGGGACGCACCTGCTCTAGCTGCGCCGCCAACTGCAGCAGCCGGTCTTCGCGGCCGAACGGGGCAATAAAGTGCGTGCCCAGCGGCAGGCCTTCGCGGCTCCAGTGCAGTGGCACCGACATCGAGGGGGTACCGGTCAGGTTCGACAATTGCGTGAATGGCACATGCTGGAGGCTGTCGATAGCCAACTGCTCGACGATGCCGCTGGCGCGCAGCAGGTGCCCGGTGCCGATCCGGTTACCCAGTGCCAGCAGCGGCTTGAGCGCCTGCTGCTGCCACGCCGGCAGTTGCGCGGCGCCGACCTTGAGCGGCAGCGAAGCCCACACGGGCGTCATCAGCAGGTCGTAACGCGTCAGGTGAGCGCCCAGCGCACGCGCATAATCATTCCAGCGAAGGCGCCAGCTGACGTAGTCGGTTGCGCTGATGCTGTCGCCGATCAGCGCAAGCACGCGCGTTTCGGCTTCAAACTCGGCGCCGGATGCGCCGGTGAGCTGTCGGACTGCACGCACTTTGGCGGCCGTCTGGCCGAAGTAGAGATGCAGATACGACTTCGCTAACTGCATGCCGTCGATTGGCGGCGGCGCTTCGTCGACCTCGTGTCCCAGGCCTCGCAACAACTGCGCAGCGTCCTCGACCGCAGCGACGCATTGCGGATCGACCGGCGTGCCGATGGGCGAGCGCGTCGTGTAGGCGATCCGCAGGCGACCAGGGTCGCGCTGCATCGCATCGCGATACGGCTCGGCCGGCGGCGCGATGATGAAGGGCGCGCCGACGTCGGGGCCGGCGATCGCGTCGAGCATGGCCGCGCTGTCGCGCACGCTGCGGGTCAGCACATGTTCGCTGGAAGCGCCCTCCCAGACCTCGCCCTGCGACGGTCCCGCCGGCACGCGGCCGCGAGATGGACGCAGCCCGAACAGGCCACAGCAGGCCGCCGGTATGCGAATCGAACCGCCACCGTCGCTGGCGCCGGCCATCGGCACGATGCCGGCTGCGACGGCAGCCGCCGCACCACCGGACGAGCCGCCTGGCGTTCGTGACAGGTCCCAGGGATTGCGGCAGGGTCCGAACCGCTCCGGCTCCGTAATGCCCTTGAGCGCCAGCTCCGGCGTGCTGGTCTTGCCGAAAATGTTGACGCCGGCCGCGATGAAGCGCCGCGTCACCTCCGCATGCTCGTGTGCGACGTGGCCGCGCATCGCCCGCGACCCGAGCGTCGTCGCCACGCCTTGATACTCCTGGCCGATGTCCTTGATCAGAAACGGCACGCCGGCAAACGGCCCGTCGAATCCGGCCTTCAAGTGGGCTTGCGCCTGCTCGGGCATCGGGATCGTGACGGCGTTGATGCGCGGATTGACTGCCGCACAGCGTGCCTGCGCGAGGGCCAGCAATTCGGCCGGCGTGACCTCGCCTTTGCGCACGCACTCAGCCAGGCCGAGCGCATCGCGCGCGGCGTATTCGTCATGGTTCATGAGGCACCCGGCCGCGTCAGCGGCCCTATCGTGATCGTGATTGGAAGCGAGCGTGGATCGTGTCAGCCGGCATCGCAAGCGGGACGCAGCGGCGGCGGCGGCGTGGCGTTGGCCGACGACAGCGCGTCCTGCAGCTTGATCCGCCCCAGCGCCGTGTTGTCGAGGCTGCCGACGACCAAGTAGTCGCCCTGCTCCTCGACGCTGGTGATGTAACCGTAGGCGTCGTCACCGTCGTAACGCAGATTCGCGACGATGCGACCGTCCAGATCGATACCGAGAATCTGTGCGACGCGCGCCGGGCGGGGTCGCAGCGCTTCGGGCAGACGCGCGACGATCTTGCGCAGCGCCGGATGCGGCAGCAGGCGATCCAGCATCGGGTCGCGCGGCGAATAGATCGCCACCCAGAAGCGGTCGCGACCATTGAAGCTGAGGTTGTCGGGAAAGCCCGGAAGGCCGTCGACCAGCGTATCGCTCTGGCCGGCTTTCTCGCCCTTGAGCCAATAGCGCGTCAGCTTGTATTCCCAGGTTTCGGCGAACACCACATAGGCCTCGTCCGGACCGAGCGCGACGCCATTGGCAAAGGCACGATCCTGCATCAGCGTCTCGGCTTTGTTGGTCGCTACGTCGTAGCGCAGCAGCCGTCCGGTGCGGCCGTGTTCGAGCAGATCTTCCATGTGCTGGCCGAAGCCGAAGCGGGCCGAGGCGTCGGTGAAATACACCATGCTGCCGTCGGCAGTGACCGTCACGTCGTCGGTGAAGCCGTACGCGACGCCGTCAGCCCGGTCGCTGAGCGTGCGCAACTGGCCATCACTACCCAGCGACAGCAAGCCGCTGCGCGCATCGGCGATCAACAGGGCCCCATCGGACGACACCGCCAGGCCCAGCGGCCGGCCGCCGCTGTTGTCGAGCAGCGTGCAGCTGCCGAAGTCGGCACTCAGGCGCAGCAGCCGGCCATCGCCCAGCCCGGCATAGATGCGGCCCTCGGTGTCGGCGGCAATGCCTTCGGGCCCTACGAAATCGGGCAAAACCGGTTCGATACGCTGGATGGCGCGCAGCGATGTCGGCGGTGGCAGGCTTGCAACCGGCGTCGGCGTCCACGCGACGGGCGCGATCGATACCGGCAACAGCAGCAGATAGCCGAGCAGCAACACCAGCACCACCAATGCGACTTTGAAGATCGACATGCGATTGCCTCCTGCAATGAACCACGGTACCGCCATGTGCAGCCTGCTGATTCTGCGAGGCCAAGCCGATAGCGTCCACACACCCGAGGTGTGACCCCAATCGGCAGCGACTGTCGCTAAGATGCATCAGGCCCGTCGAGGCCGTATGACACGCGACGCCACATGGAGGAGAACCATGCAAGAGCAACGCAACCCGGTCCAGATGCTGGCGCACTGGGCGCAGACCAAGCCCGATGCGCCCTGGCTGTTCCAACCCGATGATGGCCAGTTCAAGCCGATCACCTGGGCCCAGGCGTATGCACAAGTGCAGCGGATGGCATCGGCGCTGCGCGCGATGGGCCTTGCATCCGGTGCTCGCGTCGCGATCTCCGGACTCAACACGGCGCACTGGTTCATGGCGGACCTTGCGATCGCGATGGCCGGCTACGTCAGCGTCGGCTTGTATCCCAAGCAACAGGCCGATCACGTCACCTACATCCTGGAGCACAGCGAGTCGCAAGTGCTGTTTCTCGGCCCGATGAGCGATGCCGAGGTCTTCGTTGCCGCGATACCGCCCGCCGTACGCACGATCCGCTTTCCCTACGCGACAGCGCCACGTGGCGAGTTGGACTGGGATGCGCTGGTCGCGGCGCACCCGCCCTTCACCGCCTATCGCCCGCCAGCGCCGGACGAGTTGGCCACGTTGGTCTACACCTCGGGCACCACCGGCAAGCCCAAGGGCGTGATGATCACGCAGCGCAACTGCCTGTACGCAACCGCCGGCGGGCTCAAGGCGATGCCGCCGGTCGGGACCGAGCGCTTGTTCTGCTATCTGCCGCTGGCGCACATGTTCGAGCGCGGCGCCGTCGAGCTGAGCAGCCTGTCGCTCGGCGCCGAAGTCTGGTTCCTCGAAAACATCGACAAGCTCGGCGAGCAGGTCGTGCAAGTGCAGCCGACGCGCTTCTGCGGCGTGCCGCTGGTCTACACGCGAATGCAGGCGGCGATCCTGAAGAAGCTGCCGCAAGCCAAGCTCGACCGGCTGCTGCGCATTCCACTGGTGTCGACGCTGATCAAACGCAAGATCCGGCACGGACTCGGGCTGTCACGAGCGCGCTACGTGATCGTCGGTGCCGCCCCGATGCCCGACGCACTGACGCACTGGTTCGCGCGGCTCGGCGTGACCATCCTGCAGGGCTACGGCATGACTGAAAACTCGATCTACGCGACCTGCAACTTGCCGGGCGCCAATCGTATCGGCAGCGTCGGCCGCGAAATGCCCGGCGCCGGGCTGAAGATCTCGCCCGACGGTGAAATCCTGTTCAAGAGCGACGCCGTGATGGCCGGCTACTACAAGGACGCCGAGAAGACGCACGAAGCGTTCACGTCCGATGGCCACCTGCGCACTGGCGACAAAGGCCGGATCGAAGACGGTTATCTGTACATCACCGGCCGAGTCAAAGACCTGTTCAAGACTGCCAAGGGCAAATACGTGTCGCCGGCACCGATCGAGAGCGCGCTGGCGCGCAATCCGCTGCTCGACCAGCTGTGCTTCGTCGGCAACGGGTTGAACCAGCCGATCATGCTGGCGACGCTATCGGCCGGTGGACGCGAGTTGCCGCGCAGCGAGGTCGAATCCGCCCTGGTGGCCGACCTCGACGCGGTCAATGCCACGCTAGAGCCGCACGAGAAGATCGCCAAGATCGTCATCGTCCGCGACACCTGGGGCATCGACAACGGCATGACGACACCGACGATGAAGGTCAAGCGCAGCGAGGTGGAATCACGCTACCGCGAACTGCTGCAACGCGAAGCGGCCCACCGCAGCAAGATCGGCTGGGAAGTTGGGTCGACGCCGCAGGCCTGACGGTCGTCGAGACGCCCAGCACGGGCGCATCGACGCCAACGTCAACGGCGCTTACGTTCCGCGTCGCGCCGGCGGATCCACAGCGTCTTGTTGACGCGGGCCACCAGCTTGCCTTCGGCGTTGCGGATTTCGACCGGATACACCGGCTCGAACTTGCTGCCGTCGGCGGTCGCAGCGCGCACCTCGGCGACCTGCTCGGGCGTCAACGCGAACGTCGCGGTCACGGTGCCGACGCCAGGGCGCACGAAGTCGATGCTGGCAGCCTTGTCCCAGACCACGTAGTCGCGACCGAGCTGCGCGACCAGCATCAGCGCGTAGAACGGGTCGGTCATCGAATACAGGCTGCCGCCGAAGTGCGTGTTGAACGCGTTGCCGTTGAGCCGATTGCGGCGCAGCTCGACGCGCACTTCGCTGAAATCATCGGCGACGTGCGTGACCCGCACGCCGGCACCGACATACGGCGGGTACAAACTCATCGCAACCTTGAACAGCCGCGCGTTGCGGAAGATCTGCTCGCGCAGGCTCACGAGAACACGACCGTCTTGTTGCCGTCGACGATGATCCGGTCTTCGACGTGCCAGCGCACGGCACGCGCCAGCACCTGACGCTCCATGTCGCGGCCGAGCCGCTTGAGGTCGTCGATCGAATGACGGTGTGATACCCGAGCCGTGTCCTGCTCGATGATCGGGCCCTGGTCGAGCTCGGCGGTCACGTAGTGCGCGGTGGCGCCGATCAGCTTGACGCCGTGCTTGTAGGCCTGCTGATAAGGATCGCCGCCGGGGAATGCCGGCAGGAACGAGTGATGGATATTGATGATGCGGCTGGTGTAGTGCTGCACGAAGTCGCCGGACAAGATGCGCATGTAGCGCGCCAGCACGACGAAGTCGGCCTTGCCGTCGAGCGCCGCGAGCATCTCCGATTCGGCTGCCTGCTGGGTCTCGGCTGAAAACGCGATGTGCTGGAACGGCACACCAAAGCCCTCGACCGCCTGCCGCAGATCGGGGTGGTTGGACACCACCAGCGGAATCTCGACCGGCAGCTCGCCGCGCGCATAGCGCCACAGCAGTTCGAGCAGCGCGTGGTCGTGGCGCGACACCAGGATCGCCATGCGCGGCTTGTCGGCGGCAAAGTTGATCCGCCAGTCCATGTCGAAGCGCTGTCCGACGACGTCACCGAATGCGCGCAGCAGCGCCTCGCGGCTGATGTCGAGATTTGGCGTCTGGAATTCGAGCCGCAGAAAGAACTTGCCGCCACTCGGGTCAGACGAGTGCTGGTCCAGCTCGGTGATGTTGACGCCGTGGTGGTACAGGAAGGTCGTCACCGCCGACACGATGCCCGGACGGTCCGGGCAGGTGACGAGCAGGCGCGCCGTGGTCTCAGGCTGGGTGGTCACGACGAATCATCGAGGTCACAAGGGGCGCGTATTGGACCGCCCGAGGCCGGTTTAGGCAAGCCGTCGGCGGCGGCCCTGCCCGCCGGATGGCTACAGCGCGGCCTTCAAGCGCGCGGCGTCCTCGGGAAACCAGGGGCCGTTGGCCTTCAGTGCCTCGGCGACCACGACGCGCGCGTCGGCGTCGCGCTTGAGCAGCTTGAGCGCCTTGACGCGCTGCTCGGCGACCTTGAGGCGGTTTTGGCCGTAGGCCTTGGCGCTGGCCTGCTCCAGATAGAGCAACGCGCGCGCAGCATCGCCGCGCTCCAGCAGATTGCGGCCATAGCGGAACGGGTACACGTAGTCGTCCGGATAAGCCGCAATCAGCTTCGGATACAGCGCATCGAGCGCGGCATTGTCCTTCAGCACTTCCAGAAACACGCGCCAGTTGTCGGCGGCATTGCGGTCGTCAGCGAGCTTGCCCTCGGCGCGCGCGGCGACCTGCGCCACGGCCTTGCGCAGCAAGGCGTCGCGCTCGGCGAACTGGCCCGTGCCTTCGTAGACGTCGGCCAGTGCCAGCACCACGCTGCGCTGATCGGCGCAGATCGCATTGCGGCTGCCGAATACGCGCTGATCCGCCAGCTGTTTCATCGGCGCGACCTGCGACTGAAACACCGCTTTACGCTGATCCTCGGGCAAGCCGTCGGTGCACACGGCCCAGCGATCGATCTCGTAAGGTCGCTCGCAGGACAGGTCGCCGGCGAACACCACGGGCGCGATGCTCTGGCAAGCCGCGACATCGTTCGCCTTAGACGCCTTGAGCAGCTTGAGTCGCTGAATCAGCAATGCGACGGCCGGATCGGCGTCGTAACGCTTGCGGGCCTCGGTCGGCAGCGTCGCGTACCACGCCAATCCGCCGTCGTCGTAGCGCGCCCGGTAAACCGCCAGCGCTTCGCGCACGGCCTTGAGCGCCGTCGCACCGCTGCCGGCAGCGGCCGCCTTCAGATCGTCCAGCGTCGTGCTGCGCTTCAGGATCTGGTTGACCTGCGCATAGAACTCGTCAGGACGCTGCTCGGCCAGAATGCGGCCCAACTCGGCGCCGTCGGGCTTGAGGATCACATAGCTCGGCAGCGCCTTGACGCCCCACAGCGTTTTCCAATACGCGCCTTCGGGGCTGTCGGCGTCGAGTTCGACGACGACCGTGCGCTGCTCGATGTCATGCCACTTCGGGCCGACCAGTACATGCCGCGCCATGTAGTAGCAGCTGTAGCACCAGGGCGCCTGGAAATCGATCAGCACCGGCGCCTTGCGCTCGACTGCGGTCTTCAGCGCGGCGTCGAGTGTCGGCGTGTCGGGCTTGTCGGCGGCCTGGGCCGACACCGACAGCAGCAAACCGGACAACGGCAGCATCAAGCCACGCAGCAGTCGACGCATCGCAGAGTTCCTTTCTAGCCAGCCGGCAGCGGGGGCAGCACCTTGGGCGCATCGGCCGGCGGCTGATCCGGGTAGATGATGCGCGCATTGTAGGCCTTGCCCGTCGCCGGATCATGGACGTTCGAGATCCCTCGATATTCCAGCAGCTTCTTGGATTCGGCGTCGTACATCAGCTCCAGCGGCGACACCAGGTAACGCAGCAGCGAATCCGGCTCGATACGGAAGCGCACCGCCGTGCGGCCTTGGAACTGGCCGTCCTCAATGCGGCGCGCGCGGAACTTGTAGCGATCGAGATTGCCGGCCACGATGAAGTTGAAGGCCAACGTCTGGCCGCGCATAAGCTCGTCGAAATGTGCGACCAAGTAGCTATGAAAGCCACTGTCGCCCGCCGTCGTGTCGTCGCGTGGGACCGTCTTGGTTTGCGTCTTTCCTTCGACCTGCTTGAGCAACTCGACCTTGTCGCCAGAAACGCCGGTGATCGATTCGACATAGCGCTCGGCCGGGATCTCGAACCGGTACCGCGGGATGTACAAGCTGGCCGAGAAATCCAGCGTCTTGTCACCGATCGGCTTGCCGTCGGGCGCAAAGAAGCGGATGCGGCCACTGACCCATTGCCCGCCTTTGTACACCTGCTCATAAGTCTCGGTGTACAGATAACGGTTGGTCTTCAGATCGTAGGCGTGACCATAGAAGCGGCGCGTGCCGTCGGCAGGCTCGGCAGCAAGGGCACTGTGTGCGCTGCCGAGCAGGACCAGCAGCAGTGATGCAAGCGAGCGAATCATCCGTGGCCTCCACGTTTGTCGAACAGGTAATGCGCAACGCCCCACTCGTTGCCGCCGGCATAGCCAAACAACTCGGCCACCGCCATGTAGAACATGCGCCAGCGCTGGAACCAGACCGCGCTGTCCTTGCCGTAGGTCGGTTCGAACACCTTGAGGATCTCAGCCTTCTTGGCGTCCATACCGGCCAGCCAGTGGTTCGAGGTCTTTTCGTAGTGCGTGCCGCTGACCCACCACTGACGCGTGACACGCAGGTGATCCTGGAAATTCAGCAGCAGGTTTTCGCTGGGCATCGTGCCGCCAGAGAAGAAGTACTGCGTCATCCAGTCGCTCGGCCCCTGCACTTCGAAGTGATACGCCAGCAGCTTGTGGACGAAGATGTGCACGAACAACTTGCCGTCGTCCTTGAGCCAGCGCGAGATCTTGGCCAGCAACAGGCCGTAATTCTTCATGTGCTCGAACATCTCGATCGACATCACCCGATCGAAACCGGTGGCGACATCGGTGCCGTCGAAGTCAAACTCGACGATGTTGCCGGTCAGGATGCGAAGGTTGCCGAAGCCGCGCTCGCGAGCCCGCTGCTCGATGAACTGGCGCTGGCCGTGGCTGTTGGACAAGCCGACGATCTGCGAATTCGGATAACGCTCGGCCAGCCACAGCGACAGCGAACCCCAGCCGCAACCGAGGTCCATGATGCGCATGCCGTCGCGCAAGCCGGCACGCTCGGCATACAGCTGGAACATCTGTTCTTCAGCCTGCGCCAGCGTCTCGTCGCCACGCGTGTACAGCGCACAGGAGTACTTCAGACGCGGCCCCAAGTGCAGATGGAAGAACTCGGCTGGCACCTCGTAGTGCTGGACGTTGGCGTCCTGGGTGTTGATCGCGATCGGGCTGCTACGCAGGTTGTCCAGAAAGGCGTTGAAGCGCTGCGACCGCGCCTCGCCGTCGCCGGCGGCCTCCTCCTTGAGTCGGACCGACATCAGCTGGCGCATGCCGAAGCGCGTCAGAGTGTCGGGTATCAGGCCGCGTTCGCAGAGTTCGATTACGTTCATGTGGTTACTTTTGGTTCAGCCATGTGGCGAGGCAATCAGCCGCGTTTGGGCGGCCAGGGAATCAGGGCACTGGTGGTGCGGATGTAGTCGGCGTAGCCAGGCTTGCGCTTGACCATCTCGGCTTCGAGCATCGGCACGCCGGACAGCTTCATCAGCAGCGCCGCCATCACCACGGGTGCCAGCAAGCTGACCCAACCGTAGGGTGCGCCGATGGCAAGTGGTACGTAGGCGGCCCAGTGCAGGCTTTCGAAGAAGTAGTTCGGGTGACGCGAGTAGCGCCACAGGCCGTCCTTGCAGACCAAGCCGCGATTGGCTGGGTTGCCGCGGAAGCGTTCCATCTGCGTATCGGCCAAGCCTTCACCGACCACCGATGCGACCCAGATCAGCAGCGCCAATGCCCACGCCCACGGTGGCGGCGCATCGTCGCGAAACGCGACCGGCAGAAATGCAAAGCTCGACAGCAGCAGCGTGAAGATGTTCTGGAACTGGAAGAACCAGAACATATTGAAGTCGGCCCGCGGGCCCCACTCGCTGCGGAACTGCGCATAGCGCCAGTCTTCGGGCTTGTTCCAGTTGCGGATGAACAGGTGCGTACCGAGCCGCAAGCCCCAGACACCGCCCATCAACGCCAGCAGCAGGCGCAGCGCCGGCGGCGCATCGCCGAAAACGCCGTAGAACACGGCCAGCAAGCCCAGCGTCCAGGCCCAGATCGGGTCAACCAAGCCGGCATTGCGCAGCTTGAGCTGCACCAGCCAGGCCAGAGTCTTGGCGGCGATGACGATCAGCACCGCGATCCCGGCGGATTGAAGCAACGTCAATTCCATTAACATGTTTACTCTCTAGTTTTCGAGAAACAGCATGGCAGTGTATGTGGCACCGGGCTTGGCCGGCACCGGCGTGTTTGCCGAGCGCGCCTACATCCGCGGCGAGGCCATCATGACGATCACCGGTGCGGTGCACAGCGGCGCCGAGCTGGACCGGATCGGCTATCGACCCGGCTACCCGCTCCAGGTCGGGCTCGATCGCTACATGGTCGTCGACGAGCCCTTCGTCTACTGCAACCATAGCTGCGACCCGAACGCCGGCATCACGCCCGACCTGCAACTGGTCGCGGTTCGTGACATCGCCCCAGACGAGGAAATCTGCTTCGACTACTCGTCGACGATGCTGGAAGACCATTCGTGGTCGATGGAATGTGGATGCAGAGCCGCCAACTGTCGCGGTCGCGTCGAGGACTTCGACCGGCTGCCCCCGGCCGCGCAGCGCCACTTGCTGGAGCAGGTCGGCGTGATGCCATTCATCGTCGAAGCGCTGTCGCTGTGAGCCCCAGCCGATGATTCTGGTCGCACACTACGTCGATCGCAGCCCGATCGAAGGCTTGGGCTTGTACACGGCCACGGCACTGCGGGCCGGCGACCCGGTCTACGCCTATGACCCGCGCTTTGTCATTGTGTTGACCGACCACGAGGTCCGCTCGCTGCCCGAGCCGATGCGCGAGGCGGTGCTGCGCTACTCGTATCGCGGCCGCGGCGCGCAGCGGCTCAGCGGTGCGATGTATTACTGCGCCGACGATGCACGCTTCATGAATCACGCCGATCGCCCGACGACGCTGTGGCGCGAGGACGATGGCGTTTATGTGGCAGCGACCGACTTGCCGGCCGGCAGCGAACTGACCTGCGACTACCGCGACTTCTGCGAACCCGAAGACTGCGAGTTCACGCTATAGCCGGACCGCCTGGCCGCGCTCAGTGACGGGTATCGTCGTCGGCCGGAGTGGTCTCGTCAGCGGCGCGAAACAGCTCATGCGCCTCATGCGGCGTGAACACGTGCTCGCGGCCGCAGAACTCGCAGGTCACCGTCACGCGCTCCTGCTCGTCGAGAATGCTGTCGACTTCCTCGCGCCCGAGTGACAGCAGCATTCTCGAAATGCCGGCACGACTGCAACGGCATGCGACTTGGATCGGCCGAGGCGCAAACGTGACCACTTCCTCCTCGTGGAACAAGCGGCGCAGCACCGTGTGCGGGTCGGTATCGAGCAGTTCGTCGTGCTGCAGCGTCGCCGCCAGGATCTGCAGGTGTTCCCAGTCGGCCTGGGTGCCCTTGGCACTCTGCAGCGGCAGGCGCTGCAGCATGAAGCCGGCGAGGTGATCACCGCGAACCGCCAGCCGGATCAGCGTCGGCAGCTGTTCGGACTGCTCGAAGTAACCCTCCAGCGCTTCGCCCAAGGACTCGCCCTGGATCGGCACCACGGCCTGGCTCGAGGGCACGCCCTCGTGACTCGGCTCTAGCGTCAGCGCCAGCAGGCCACCGGTCAGCATCTGTCGGAAGCGTCCGCCCAGCTCGCGCGGCGCCTTGGCCATCGCCCGCACGTTGAGGTGATGGTCGATCTGCGCCACCAGCAGCGTCATCGCGTCGGGGACTCCAGGGTCGGCCTGGAATTGCAGGTTGATCCGCCCCTCAAAGTTCAGATGCGTGGCCAGCAACGGCATCGCGGCCATCGCCTCGCCCAGCAGCCGGCCGAGATCGTCGGAGTAGCTGCGGTGACCCAGAAAGTCGGCAACACCGACGCGAATCTGCACGATGGCGCCATGCGCAACGTGGTTGCCGAACGTAAAGGCGAGCAGCGAATTGGGATTGTCCATGGCCGATTTTAACCGAGCGGCCGAAGCGGTGACCGAATCCGGGGGCTGGTTGGCCCCAAGCTTGCTGCAACGGCGGCACGCGCCCGAGCTCAAGCCGCAATCCATATGAAAACCATGCCAGCAACCAGCAGCAGCAGCCAACGCCTCGCTGCCCGGCCCGCGATCGCCACGCAGTACACGAACTGGCTCGCCCGGCTAATGCTGTCGCGGATGTGGGAACGCCAGCACAACGTCGCGATGGACCCCCCTCGCCATATCAGCACGACCACTCGCTGGCTCAGCAAAACATTGCTGCCGTCGCGGATCGACCGATCGGCCCCGATCAAGGCGCCGATCTTCATCCTCGGGACGCCGCGCTGCGGCTCGACGCTGCTGCAGGACCTGCTGTGCCGCCACGACCGTGTCGGCTACATCAACTACGGCATGGACCTGGTCCAGAATCCTGAGCTGTTCTATGCCGCACACAAGCTGCGCACCACGCTCGGCCTCGACGTCAAAGGCGAGCGCTATCTACAAGACAGCATCATCGTCAACGGCGGCGCACCGGCCGAAGCGATGCGCTTTTGGGGCACCGCACTCAAACTCGACCCGCATGCGCTGACCTGGCCGCAGCGGCGCGCCAGTGACTTCAGCGCCGCCGAGATTGCCTTCGTGCAGGACACGATTCGGCACGTGCTGTACTGCTTCCGCGACCAGGGCCGTGACCGCTTCCTGACCAAGTGCCCGGCGCTGCTGACGGAGCCGCTGCTGCTGCAGGACATCTTCCCGGACGCACGCTTCATTCATTTGGTACGCGATGGCCGCATGGTCGCCAACTCGCTGATCAAGCTCTACGACCTGCAGGTCGCGCAGGACATCGCGGTCGATCATCCGGTGTTTAAAACCGATCACTTCGTGCCGTATCCGCGCGTTCCCGGCCTGGAGGCGTGGATGAAGGAATACGGCCCGCGTGATCTGCGGACGACCGCGCATATCTGGGATTCGGCGGTACGGTTCATCGGCTCGGTCCGCGGACAGCTACGGCACTTCCATGAGATCCGCTACGAAGACCTGTGCGCAGCACCCGAGCAGCAACTCAACGAACTGCTCGATTTCTGCGAGCTGCCGCGTGCCGGCGCTGACAACACCGCGATGAAGGAGCGGCTGGGCCAGGTCGGCAGCGTGTCGCACGTGAACCACTACAGCGGCTTTGACGAGGTCGAGGCGATCGCTGCAGCCAGCTTGCATCAATACGGCTACATCTGAACCGCCGCCGTGCCCGCTGCGGAGCACGACGGCGGTCGCGGCTTCACACGACGGTCAAGGCCATGCCGGCAACCGTGAAGCGCCCGCTCTCCGGCACGGCACAGAAGATCTTCTGGCCCTTCTTCAACTTGCCGGAATGCAGTAACTCTTCGAGGATGATGTAGATCGAGGCAGAACCGACATTGCCCTTGTAGCTGAGATTGGTGAACCACTTTTCGTCGGGCACGTTGATGCCAGCAGCACGCATGCCTTCGTCGAGCCGTCCCTTGAAGTACATCGACGACAAATGCGGCAGGAACCAGTCGATCTGATCGAAGTCGACACCAAACTTGTCGCGCGCGATCTTCAGACCTTCGACGCCCACGCGCACCATATGTGCTTCGAGCGCGCGCACGTCCTGCTGCAGCATCAGATAGCCCTTGCGAACGACGTCGAACATGTCGGGCTCGTCGGTCCAATAAGACCAGCTGCCGTCCTTGTTCTTGTTGAGCCCGTTGTACATGCAGGTCGGCGTTTCGCCCGACCAGCACATCACGTCCAGCGCATCGATCCGCAAGCTCAAGCGATCGGGCCGCGGTGCCGCCTCCATCATCACGGCACCCGCGCCATCCGAGAGCATCCAGCGAAGGAACTCCTTCTCGAAGCTGACCATCGGTGCGACTTGCCCGGGCTGCAGACCTTGGGTCATGCCGGTGAACACGTGCTTCATCATGAAGGCAGAGGCGCGCTCCGAGCCGGTGGCGACGAAGTTGTCGCGCAGGCCCAAGGCCATCGCCATCCAGCCGTACTTGAGCGCCGTCATGCCTGAAGCGCAGACGCCGGCCGTCGACAGAATCTCGGCCGGTGCCATCGCCAGCTCACCCGCCACCATGTTCGAGTGCGATGGCAGCAATTGGTCCGGCGATGCCGACCCGCAAGCCAAGCCTTGCACCGCGGTCAGCGGCATGTCGAGGCGCTGACAAAGATCACGCACCGCTTCGGCCGTCAGCTGCGCATTGGTATGCGTACGTTCGCCCGTGGTCGGGTTCAGCGCGTAGTAGCGCTGCTTGATGCCGTTGTTCTGCAACACGAACAACTTGACCCGATTGGGCTGGTTGTCGATCTTGCCCAGCACGGCTTCGACCTGTTCGTTGGTCACCGGCGCGTTGGGCATGAAGCTACCGACGTCGGTGATGTATACGGTCTTCATCTACACAGCACTCCTGCGGCGACGCAAAGCGCCGCCGTTAGTAAACGATGTCGGGGCAACAGACGACGCTTAGCCGCCGATCAATGACGCTCCATCGAGCGCAGCGCCAAGATCGCATTGCAACCACCGAATCCAAAGGTGTTGGACAGCAAGGTGTTGATCTGCGCATCGCGCGCCGCATTGGGCACATAGTCGAGGTCGCAGGCCGGGTCTTTGTCGTGATAGTTGATCGTCGGCGGCACGACACGATCCCGGATCGACAGGCAGGAGGCGACGAATTCAAGCGCGCCCGAAGCGCCCATCGAATGTCCCAGCATCGACTTGATCGAGCTCATCGGCACTTGATAGGCCAGATCGCCCATCACCTGCTTGACCGCCATCGTTTCCGTCGCATCGTTGGCCGAGGTCGCCGTACCGTGCGCATTGATGTAATCGATCTGATCGGTGTTCAGACGGGCATCGGTCAAGGCTTTCTTGATGGCCTTGGCTTGGCCGTCCACGCTCGGACGAGTCGAGTGGAAACCGTCGTTGTTGTAGCCATAGCCGACCAACTCGCAGTAGATCTGCGCGCCGCGCTTGCGAGCGTGCTCGTACTCTTCGAGCACGACGACCGCTGCACCTTCTGCGAGCACCAAACCGTCGCGATCGCGTGCAAAAGGGCGCACTGCGGTATCGGGTGCCTCATTACGGGTCGACATCACGCGTAGCGCATTCCAGCCGCTGAAGATACCGTACGACAACGGGGCTTCCGTGCCGCCTGCCAGCATCGTCGTCGCGTAGCCGTGCTGGATCAGTCGCATCGCTTCGCCGATCGCATTGGATCCGGACGAGCAGGCCGTGGAGATCGTCGAACTCGGGCCCCGGAACCGATGCTGGATGCAGATGTGCCCGGCCGCCGCGTTGAACATCGACAACGGCACCGTCAGCGGGCTGACGAAGCGCGGCCCCTTGGTGTGCAGCGACTTCTGCTGCTGGTCGATCGTCGTGATGCCGCCGATGCCAGTGCCCATGATGACGCCCGTCATGTCCTCATCGGACTCGCCTGCATCGGCGATACCGCTGTCAGCCACGGCTTCGGCCGATGCGGCCAAGGCCATCTGGCAGACACGATCGAGTCGCAGGGCGTCGGGATAGGTCAGCGTTGTGGGATCGAAGGTCTTGCACTGGCCGCCGATCCGCGTACGGAAGGGCGAGGCGTCGAACAGGTTGATCTCGCTGACGCCCGAGCGGCCATTGACGACACCGTCCCAGAAGCTCGCCTTGCCGACACCGAGCGGCGAAACAATGCCCAGGCCGGTGACGACGACCCTACGCCGTTCCATTTTGACTCACCTCGATGGCGTTCTTGACGATCCGCACGAGTCCGTCGAAGTCCGAGATCTTTTCGTTTTGCATATCCGGGAATGAGATGCCGAAATGCGTTTCGATTTCGAACACCGTTTCCAGAAACTGCAGCGAGTCACCGCCCCAATCTTCAAGCTTGGAGCCCTTCTGCACGAGCGCCTTGTCGATCTTCATATTGTCAGAAAGGATCTGACGCAACTGCTCTTCGATCTCATCAAACATGTCCACCCTCCATTGAATACAGCAATGAGCACGGCAATGCCGTCTCGCTAGTCGATGTAGCCATACCGCCGCAGGCTGCCCCCTGCGATCGTCTCCACCACGTCGAATCCGGAATACTGATTCTGGTGCGCCACGACGCCGACTTGGCCGAGCTTGTCGTGGAACACTCGATGGCTCGCGTCGGGCATGTCGAGCCCGCAAAACTCAAGCAGTGCTGCAAGCTCGGTGCGTGGTGCCGCAACGAAGTCCTCGTAGCGCAGCTGATGGAAGTGCGGCAGATGCGGGCGAAACTCGTCGACCAGCTTGACCGACGAATCCCAGACGGTGGCCGTCACACGCAGATCGTCGACACCGTATTGCGCGATCGCCTGCTCCAAGCCGGGAACCCGCGGATACGGAATGAACGGCTTGGCGCGGAACAGCGGATGATCGACCTTGAGATCCTGCTCGCGCTGGCGCTGATTGAGCTTGAGCAAAGAGTTGGCAACCATGCGGCCATCTCGTACGAGATGAATGAAGCGCGCGTCCGGGAAGATGTCCTGCAGCAGCAGCACTTCGGTCAGCAGCGCAGGGGACTTGTTCAGGAAGCGCATGCCGCGTCCGCCATTGAAGCAGGCGAGCACGTAGCGAATGGTGCGGCGGATCGAGTCGATCTGTTCGGGTTGAAAGTCGGCGATACGGCGCCGCGGCCACGTCAGCGCATAGGGA
The DNA here is from genome assembly GCF_900129825.1 of Hydrocarboniphaga daqingensis. Taxonomy (GTDB): domain Bacteria; phylum Pseudomonadota; class Gammaproteobacteria; order Nevskiales; family Nevskiaceae; genus Hydrocarboniphaga; species Hydrocarboniphaga daqingensis. Next base: position 201,847 of record NZ_FQWZ01000001.1, read on the forward strand.
TCGAGTTGCAACTGCTCCAACCAGAAGCGCATGGCCTCGGAGGGTGAATACGTATCGACGAAAACGCTGTCCTTCAGGTAGCGCTCGCCGCGCACACTGAGGCCACTGTGGCGACTCATCCAGTCCACGGCCCGATACAGCGTGGGATCAACGAATGAGCCCATTGCATGCGTGAAGTAGCCGATCGCCGGATGCGCCGACAACAAGTCCTGCAGCATCGTCGAGCCGCAGCGCGGTGTACCGATGATGAAGATCGGCGCCTTGATCTCGACACCGTCGATGCGGGAGCGCAGCAGCGTCCGGCTCAGCAGCTTCATCACCGCGACGCGCGCCGGCGGCGCCGGCAACGTCACGACGTGCTGGTTTTCCCATTGGTCAGCCAGCAAAAGCCTGGAGACCAGATTGCCGTACTGCGCGTCCGCGCCCATCGTTTACCGCCCTCCCTAGCCCAAATACTGCCGCTTCGCCCGACCCGCCGAAGCACCCCGATATGACGCTCCAACCACCGTCCGCACTGCACTCGAACCGCAACCGCTGACAAAAACCTCAATTGATAACGTGGCTTACCCCAGCACACGCCGCCATTCGGCAATTGGTTCTGTCGTTATGCCGGGACGATAAGCAATAGCTTTGCCATGCCGAGCCATGCACGCACCGTTAGCCGATACCGATGCGTCGGCGGGTGCGGCGGGCCGTGAGCCAAGGCACGCAGATGGCGCGAATCTTGATTGCGCAGCGTTGGCGCAATGCGTCAGTGTCGGTTACGTCCACCAGGAGATCGCCATGTCGCTGCCCCCCAATACCGAGCAGGCCGAGTCCACGCGGGTGCTCGATTTTTCGATGCGCAACGTCCAGTTCGACGTGGCCAACTGCAATCCGGCCGCCTGGCACCCGGCAGGGCTGCACGTGACGCACTTTTTCAATGCGCTGTCGGTGCGCTTTCCTGAAGGCGAGAAGTTCTTCATCAACAGCGTGCGCCATTACCGTGAGCGGATCACCGATCCGGCGTTGCTGGCCGACATCGAAGCCTTCATCGGCCAGGAAGCAATGCACGGGCGCGCGCACCGCGGCCTCAATGGCGCGCTGGAGCGCGCCGGCTACGGTGCCGACAAGATGGAGCAAGAGCTCAAGGCCCAGATCAAGCGGATGAAGATGCCGCCGCTGTTCCAACTCAGCGTGACCTGCGCCGCCGAGCACTTCACGGCGATCATGTCCGCCGTGGTCCTCGACACGCCGGAAATCCTCGACGGCGTCGACGCCGAACTGGCGGCGATGTGGCGCTGGCACGCGCTGGAAGAAACCGAACACAAGGCCGTGGCCTACGACGTGTTCATGTCGATGCGCAAAGGCCCGGTCAGCGGTTACCTACTGCGCTGCACGATGATGGTCCTGACCAGCTTGAGCTTCTGGCTCAACGCCTTGCGCAATCTGGTGCGGATGGTGCACCGCGACGGTGGCCTCGGCGACTTGCGCGGCTGGGGCCGGCTGGCGCGGTTTCTGTTCACGTCGCCCGGCCTGTTCTCGAAGATGTTCCGACCGTACATGGCCTACTTCAAGCCAGGCTTTCATCCTTGGCAGGGACCGCAGCCCGCCGCGTTCGAAGCGGTGCGTCGCGATGCCGACCTGCGCACCGCATCACAGCAGGCCGGGGCCTACCCTGCGCCGACGCAAAAAGCCGCAGCCTGACCCGCGGCACTCGGGCCTTTGGGGCGCACCGGAAAGCGCCCTCGCCCATCGTTCGTAGTCCTACCGGGGTTATATGGAAATTGTTCTGGCGGTACTCAAAAAGCTCAATCTGGTGCCAGTACCGCTGCTCGACGGGCAGATGCAGGTGGTCAAGGCACGAGCCTTGATGGAGGCCAATCGGGCCGGTGTGTTCCATGCGATCGGCGACGGTCCTGAAGGGCTGACCGCCAGCGAATTGGCGAGCAAGCTGGAGTTCTCCGAAGAAGGCATGGAGATCCTGCTCAAAGCGCTGGTCAGCATCAATTATCTGAAGGTCAAAAACGGTCGCTACACCAACGGCCGGTGGGTCAAGCACTGGATCCTCGACCCGAAGCACAGCTTGCACCACATGCTGATCCTGCAGATGTACACCTACAAACGCCTGGAAGGCCTCGGCGATAACCTGCGCTCCGGCCGCCCTGAAATGGACTTTCATCAGGTCGACGTAGCGAACCCGACGGCGGCCGCCGCGCTGCAGGGCACGTACACCTACGGCATGCGCGAAGCCGCGCGCCTGATCATCCCCGACCTGCTCAAGCGCGTGGATGTACCGGCCGGTGCCACGCGGATGCTGGACATCGGCGGCGCACATGGCGAGTACTGCCGTCAGTTCATGCGCAAGTTCCCGGGGCTGAAGGCGACCGTGCTCGACTTGGCCGGGCCTGTTGCCACCGCACAGAAGATCATGGACCGCGAAGGCAACGCCGACGGTCTCGAACTGCGCGTCGGCAACTGCCTGCAAGACGACCTCGGCACCGGCTGGGACGTGATCTTGCTCAGCAATATGGTCCATCTGTTCGATCCCGCGCAGAACCTGGGTCTGTTCCAACGCTGCAAGGCTGCACTGAAACCGGGCGGCACGTTGTTGTGCGTCGATCAATTCGTCGGCATCAGCGGCCAACGCGATCGGATTTTTGCCGTCGTCTCACTGAATTTCTTCAACGTCGGCGGCAAATCGTACGAAGCCACCCAGATGCGGCAGTTGCTGTCCGAGGCCGGCTTCGCGCGGGTCGACGTCAAGCCGCTGGGCTTACGCACGCCGGCCTCGTTGATCCAGGCCTACGCCTGAAACCAAGCGGCCCCGGCGCGAATGGATCGCGCCGGGGCCGCCGTCTAACCGACGCGTTGGGCTCGGCTCAGCCGGCGAGCTTTTCCTTCAGCAAGCGGTTCAGTGCCTCGGGATTGGCCTTACCCTGCGTGGCCTTCATCGCCTGGCCGACGAAGAAGCCGAACAGCTTGTCCTTGCCGCCGCGGTATTCGGCGAGCTGACCCGGATTCTTGGCGATGATCTCGTCGATCGCGGCCGCAATGGCCGACTCGTCGGTGATCTGCACCAAGCCCTTGGCCTTGATGATGTCGTCGGCACTGCCCTCGCCGGCAAACATCGCTTCGAACACTTCCTTGGCGATCTTGCCCGAGATGGTCTTGTCGGCGATCCGTGCAACCAGACCCGCCAGCGCCGCCGCGGATACCGGCGACGCTCCGATCTCCAAGCTCTGCTTGTTCAACAAGCCGAGCAAGTCACCGATGACCCAGTTCGCGCAGATTTTGGGATCGCCGGCCGAGGTGCTGACCACGGTCTCGTAGTAGTCGGCCAGCGCTGCTTCGGCCGTCAGCACGCTGGCGTCGTACTTGGGCAGCCCGTACTGCTGCATGAAGCGGTTGCGCTTGGCTTCCGGCAGCTCCGGCATCGTCGCGCGGATCTTCTCGATGTCGTCGGTGGTGACGACCACCGGCAGCAGGTCCGGGTCCGGAAAATAGCGGTAGTCGTTCGCGTTTTCCTTGCTACGCATCGAGCGCGTTTCGCCGGTGTCGGGATTGAACAGCCGCGTTTCCTGGACGATCACGCCGCCGGCTTCGATCACGCCGATCTGGCGCTCGATTTCATACTCGATCGCCTTTTCGACGTAGCGGAACGAGTTGACGTTCTTGGTTTCGGTGCGCGTACCGAACTTCTCGGTACCGCGGCGCCGGACCGAGACGTTGGCGTCGCAGCGGAACGAGCCTTCCTGCATGTTGCCGTCGCTGACGCCGAGGTAGACGACCAGCTGATGCAGCTTCTTCAGGTACGCCACCGCTTCGGCGGCCGAGCGGATCTCGGGCTCGGACACGATTTCGATCAGCGGCGTGCCGGCACGATTGAGGTCGATGCCGGTAACGCCGACAAAGTTCTCGTGCAGCGACTTGCCGGCGTCTTCTTCCATGTGCGCGCGGGTGATGCCGATGGTCTTGGTGCTGCCGTCCGGCAGCTCGATGTCGAGCTTGCCGCCGGCGACGATCGGCAGCTCGTACTGCGTGATCTGATAGCCCTTGGGCAGGTCCGGATAGAAGTAGTGCTTGCGGTTGAACACGCTGCGCTGTGTGATCGTGGCGTCAATGGCCAGACCGAACTTGATCGCCATGCGCAGCGCATCGCCATTGAGCACCGGCAGCACACCCGGAAAGCCAAGCGTCACCGCATCGGCCTGCGTGTTCGGCTCCGCGCCATAGGCGGTCGCCGCGCCGGAAAAGATCTTCGATTTCGTCAGCAGCTGGCAATGCACTTCCAGACCGATGACGGCTTCCCATTCACCGTGTGTACTCATTATTCAAAACCCTTCGGCAGCTGGCGGTGGAAGTCGGTGGCTTGCTGATACTGGTGCGCCGCGTTGAGCATCCGCGCTTCATCGAAGAAGTTGCCCATCAGCTGCATGCCGACCGGCAAGCCATCGACGAAGCCGCAGGACAGCGACATCGCCGGAATACCGGCCAGATTCGCGGCGATCGTGTAGATGTCGTTCAAGTACATCGCCACCGGATCATCGACATTGGTGCCGAGCTTGAACGCCACGTCGGTCGCGGTCGGGCCCAGCAGCAAGTCGCAGGATTCGAAGGCGCGTTTGAAGTCGTCAAAGATCAGCCGCCGCACCTTCTGCGCCTGCAGATAATAGGCGTCGTAGTAGCCGTGGCTGAGCACGTAGGTGCCGATCATGATGCGGCGCTGCACTTCGGCGCCGAAGCCTTCGCCGCGGCTGCGCTTGTAGATTTCTTCGAGCGTGCGCGCCGACTCCGAGCGGTGACCGTAACGGACGCCGTCGAAGCGCGACAGGTTGGAGCTGGCCTCCGCCGGGGCCACCACGTAGTAGGTCGGCACCGACAGCGGCGAGTTCGGCAGCGACACTTCGGTAAACGTGGCACCGAGCGTCTTGAATACCTCGATCGCCTGCTCGATCCGCTGGCGCGACGACGGCGCCAGGCCGTCGGCGAAGTATTCCTTCGGCAAGCCGATGCGCAGCCCCTTGATCGGTCGGTCCAGCGCGGCGACGTAGTCGTCGACCGGGCGGTCGACGCTGGTCGAATCCCGCGGGTCGAAGCCCGACATTGCCTGCAGCACCACGGCTGCGTCTTCGGCCGAGCGGGCGACGACGCCGGCCTGGTCGAGGCTGGACGCGAACGCGATCATGCCGTAGCGCGACACGCGGCCGTAGGTCGGCTTGATGCCGGTCAGGTTGGTCAGCGCAGCGGGCTGACGGATCGAGCCGCCGGTGTCGGTGGCGGTGGCCACCGGCGCCAGACCGGCAGCAACCGCGGCGACCGAGCCGCCCGAGGACCCACCCGGCACCCGCTCAAGATCCCAAGGATTCTTGACCGCGCCATACCAGCTGGTTTCGTTGGACGAGCCCATCGCGAACTCGTCCATGTTGGCCTTGCCCAGCATCGGCATGCCGGCCGCGTCGAGTTTCTCGACGATCGTGGCGTCATAGGGCGAAATGAAGCGGTCGAGCATCTTCGACGCGCACGAGGTGCGAACCCCGCGCGTGCAGAAAATATCCTTCTGTATCAACGGCACACCGGTCAGCGGGCCGGCGTTGCCAGCGGCAATCGCCGCGTCGGCGGCATCGGCCTGAGCCAGGGCGCGCTCGGCCGTGGTGGTGATCAGGCTGTTCAGCGAGGGCTCGTAACGGCTGATGCGCTCTAAATAGAACTGCGTCAGCTCGCGCGACGAGAACTGCTTGGCGCGCAGCCCCTCGGACAACTGTTTGATGCTCAGCTTGTGCATGGGAAGACTCATGAATACGGGCAAAGCGCCGACACCAGGCCGGCAGCGGATCGCAACGGTCAGGCCTTGAAGACGCGCTGACCGACCGGACCAGGGCTACTCGATCACCTTGGGGACCAGGTAGAGGCCGTTTTCGGTCGCGGGCGCGATCGCCTGAAACGCCTCGCGCAAATTGGGGGCCGTCACGGCGTCGAGCCTCAAGCGCTGATGCATGTCCAGCGGATGGGCCATCGGCGAGACATTGGCGGTGTCGGCGTTCGACAACTGGCCGACCATTGCCATGATGTTGGAAAGCTGGCGCGCGTAGGCGTCGGTCATCTCGGGCTTGAGTTCCAGCCGTGCGAGGTGGGCCACTTGGCGTATTTGGTCGGCGGTCAGGCTCATGGGCGACAGGGTTGGTCCTGGGTAGAAATCGTTTATAGTGGCGATCGTCGCAATCTTACTTGATCGTTGTTGGATCGATCGAAACCGACACCCAATTCGTTGCGTCCTCGGCCTCCTTCGCTGCGGGTCCGAGCCCATCAAATCCCCGTTTCACTGCCGCCGCCAGCCAACTCCTGCCGATGTTCGACGCCGTCCGCCGCCTGTTCGTCAACGATCTTTCCATTGATCTTGGCACTGCCAACACCCTGGTCTACGTCCGTGACGAAGGGATCGTCCTGAATGAACCTTCGGTCGTCGCGATTCGTTTGGATTCTCGCGGCGCCAAGAAGATCGAGGCGGTCGGCATCGACGCCAAGAAGATGCTCGGCCGCACGCCGACCAACATCTCGACGATCCGTCCGCTGCGCGACGGCGTCATCGCTGACTACACCGTCACCGAGAAGATGCTGCAGCACTTCATCCGCAAGGTGCAGAAGGGCCGGATGATGCGGCCGATGACGCGGGTCGTCGTCTGCGTGCCCTACGGCTCGACCCAGGTGGAACGCCGCGCGATCCGCGAATCGGTCGAAAACGCCGGCGCGCGCAAGGTCTACGTGATCGAAGAACCAATCGCCGCAGCACTCGGCGCCGGCATCCCGATCGGCGATGCCAAGGGCTCGATGGTGGTCGACATCGGCGGCGGCACCTCGGAAGTCGCGGTGATTTCGCTGAACGGCATTGTCTACGCCGAGTCGGTCCGCATCGGTGGCGACAAGTTCGACGAAGCGATCGTCAGCTACGTGCGTCGCCAGTACAACATGCTGATCGGCGAAGCCACGGCCGAGCGCATTAAGCAGGAAATCGGCACCGCGTTCCCGGGTCACGAAGTCACCGAAATCGATGTCGTCGGGCGCCATCTGGCCGCCGGCGTGCCGCGCAACTTCACGATGAACTCCAACGAAATTCTGGACGCGCTTCAGGAACCGTTGGCGGGCATCGTCAAGGCCGTCAAGCAGGCGCTGGAACGCACCCCGCCGGAACTCGGCTCCGACGTCGCCGAGCGTGGCATCGTGCTCACCGGCGGTGGTGCGCTGCTGCGCGACCTCGACAAGCTGATCTCGGAAGAAACCGGTCTGCCGGTGATCATCGCCGACGACCCGCTCACCTGTGTTGCCCGAGGCGGCGGCATGGTGCTGGACATGCTGGATCGCCAGGGCGATTTCTACAGCCTCGACTGAGCGTCACGGCCGGTCGATTACGACCGGCAAGGCCTTGCTGGCCTAATGTGATTCTACTGTCGGACGGAGGCTGCCCCCGCCGCAGCGTCCGTGATATAACCTTGCAAATTGTTTCGGAAGGCGCGAGCTGTGAACACCTTGAGCGTCGACCATCGCGACCCTCTATTCCCTCGCGGCCCCGGTCTGGGACTGCGCGCCGTTGCATTGCTGGCGATCTGCGGCGCCCTGATTTACTTCGACTTTCGTACACCCAAGCTGGAAGGCGTTCGTCAGACTCTGTCGTGGGCGCTATCGCCGGTGCTCTGGGTTGCCGCACTGCCCCAGGCGTTCGGCGATGCCAGCGACTACCTGACCAGCCGCGACCAACTCGCCGAAGAAAACCATCAGTTGCGTGACCGCCAACTGCAGCTGGAGGCCAAGCTGCAGAAGTTCGAAGCGCTGGAAGCCGAAAACCGGCGCATCCGCGAACTGCTGGCGTCGTCCAAGAACCTGAATGAAAGCGTGCTGATCGCCGAGATCATTGCCGCCAACCAAGACCCGTATCGCCATCAAATCACGTTGAACAAGGGCGCGCGCGATCGCGTGTACCGCGGCCAGGCGCTGCTCGACGCCACCGGCGTGATGGGCCAGATCGTTCAGGTCAACCCGACGACGGCGGTCGCGCTGCTGATCACCGATCCCGACCACGGCATCCCGGTCGAGATCAATCGCACCGGCCTGCAAACGATCGCGCTGGGCGTCGGCGACGGCCAAGCCTTGCGCCTGCCGTTCCTGCCGGGCAACGCCGATATCCGTCAGGGCGACCTGCTGGTGTCGTCGGCGCTGGGAGGGCGCTTCCCAGCCGGGTATCCGGTCGCGCAGGTCTACGAGATAAAGCACAACCCCGGCGAACACTTTGCCGAGGCCCTGGCCTATCCGACCGCCAAGCTCAATCAGGGTCGGCAGGCGCTGCTGGTCTGGAGCGAGGACCACAGCAACGACGACGAAAGCCTGGTAACGCTGCCTGACGCCACCGCCGCTCCGGCCCCCGTGCCGGCGCCGGCCGTCGTGCCTACGAAGGACGCCAACCCCGCTGCGTCCGCGGCGCCGACGGCGCCCGTGCGCAAGCCCTGACGATGCGGCGCGTGCCCCATCTGGCGTTCTGGATCAGCTTGTTCGTCGCGCTGTTCCTGCAGTTGGTGATGCTGCCCGACAGCATCGCCAACGTGCGGCCGCTGTGGATTCCGCTGGTGCTCGCGTTCTGGGCTTTGCAGGAGCCACGCGTGCCGGTGCTGCTGGCGTCATTCCTGTTCGGCATCATGCTCGACGTGTTGTTCGACTCGGTGCTCGGGCAGCATGCGCTGGCCTGCGTGCTGAGCACCTACATCGTGATCAAGCTTCGCGGACTGTTCATCTTGTTCCCGCTGTGGCAGTCGACGGTCGCGTTGCTGCCCGTTTGGGTCATCTACGCGTTCCTGATGTTCTGGATCGACGGCGTGGCCAAGCACCAAGCCGATGTGTGGCTGCGCTGGGTGCCGGTGGCGTCGACGACGATGTTCTGGCCGCTGGTCTATGTGGTCCTAGAGAGCCATCTGCGGCGCCGTCACCGCAGTCAGGAATAAGTCCGGCGCATGAGTCGCCACGACAAGATCAAGGATCTGCACCGCGAGAAGGAAACCTTTGCGGCGCGCACGATCGTGGCGGCCTGCGCCGCGCTGCTGATGGCCGCTCTGCTGAGCTTCCGGCTGTTCGACCTGCAGGTGCTCCAGCAGGCCTACTACGCCACTCGCGCCGACGAGAATCGCATGCGTCTGTCGGCCGTGGCGCCGGTGCGGGGCCTGATCTACGACCGCAACGGCGCGGTCATGGCCCAGAACACGCCAGCCTTCGTGCTGGAAGTCGTCCCCGAGGAAGTCAAAAAACTCGACGACACCTTGCAGCGCCTGTCCAAGCTGGTGCGGCTCGACGACATCGACATTGCCCGCTTCAAAGACCGCGTCCGCAAGACGCCGCGATACCGGGCGGTGCCGCTGCGCACCAATCTGAGCCTCGAAGAAGTCGCCAAATTCGAGATCAACCGCTACGACTTCGATGGCGTGGATGTCACGGCCGGCCTGACCCGCAGCTATCCGTTCGGCGACACCGCGGCGCACGTGATCGGCTATGTCGGTGGCATTACCGAGGATGAGCTGCGCAAGGCGCCCGAGCCGGCGTATCGCGGGCTGTCGCAAATCGGCAAGGTCGGCGTCGAAAAGTCGCACGAGGACCTGCTGCGCGGTGAGCCCGGCGCCAAGGTGATCGAGGCCAATGCCTACGGTCGTCCGCTGCGCGAACTGGACTATCAGCAGGGCAAGGCCGGGCGCAATCTGATTCTGACGCTCGACGCCAAGGTGCAGTTGGTCGCCGAGCAGGCACTGGGCGACTTCAACGGGTCGGTCGTCGCGATCAATCCGCAAAATGGCGAAATCATCGCGCTGGTATCCAAGCCCGGATTCAACCCGCATCTGTTCGGCGAAGGGATCGACAGCAAGACTTACAAGGCCTTGCTGGAAGACCCGAACCGGCCGCTGTACAACCGGGCGCTGCAAGGCACCTACCCGCCCGGCTCGACGATCAAGCCGTTCATGGCACTGGCCGGCCTCGAATACGACATCGTCGACGGCAACCATCGCGAATTCTGCGGCGGCCAGATGTCGCTGCCGGGCTCGTCGCGCAAGTACCGCTGCTGGAAACGTCATGGCCACGGCTCGCTGGACATGGCCGACGCGGTCGCACGCAGCTGTGACATCTACTTCTACAACGTCGCGATCAATCTGGGCATCGACCGGATCTACACCTTCTTGGATCAGTTCGGCCTGGGGCGTTCGACCGAAGTCGATCTGCCGCTGGAAAAGAACGGCCTGCTGCCATCACGCGAATGGAAGCGCCGCGTCCGCAAGGAAAGCTGGTATCCGGGGGAAACACTCAACGTCGGCATCGGCCAGGGCACGATGTCGGTCACGCCGATGCAGCTGGCGCAGATCACCGCGCGCATGGCGATGCGCGGCGAAGGCTTCAAGCCGCACTTGGTCAAAGCCACGCAGGACCCGCTGACGCTGGAAACCACCGACGTGCCGCTGGAGCCGTTGCCGCCGATCCTCAACAAGCACAAGGCCGACTGGGAAACCGTGGTCGAGGCGATGCAGCGCGTCACGCAACTGCAGGGCGGCACCGCGTTCACGACGTTCAAGGACGCGCCCTACACCGTCGCCGGCAAGACCGGCTCGGCCCAGGTCGCGGGCTTGAAGCAGGACGAGAAGGTGGCGCCGTCGCAGGAATCACTGCCACTGCATTTGCGCGACCATGCGCTGTTCGTCGCCTTCGCTCCGGCCGACAATCCGCAGATCGCGATCGGCTTGATCGCCGAGCACGGCGGCCACGGCGCATCGGTCGCCGCCCCGGTCGCCCGACAGATGATGGATCAGTACCTACTTGGCGAGATTCGCTATCGCAAACCGGGCACGCCCGCGACGGCACCGGCGGCACCGGTGCCCGCTGTGGCGCTGCCGCCGCAAGCAGCGCCGGCCGTCGATCCGGAAGATCCGGAAGCGCCCGATGTCCCCGATGCGGAGGCCCATTGAACCCGCTCTTTCAGCCGCTGACCTCATCACGCCCGCCGCAGCAAGGCCTGTCCGACTGGTTCGGCCGGCTGCATCTGGACCTGCTGCTGCTGCTGTTGCTGACCGGCGTGGGGGCGATTGGTCTGGTCGTGTTGTATTCAGCGTCGGGCCACTCGATGGCCACCGTGATCAACCAGGCTGAGCGCCTGCTGCTGGGACTGGGCGTGATGACGGTCGCCGCCCAAGCCACGCCCGAGATGTACCGCGCGATGGCGCCCTGGCTCTACGCCGTCACGACGTTGCTGCTGGTGGCCGTGCTGGTACTCGGGGACCACGCCAAGGGCGCGCAACGCTGGCTGGATTTCGGCGTGATCCGCTTCCAGCCGTCGGAGTTCATGAAGCTGGCGATGCCGCTGTGCGTGGCCAGCTTCCTGCACGGCCGTCCGCTGCCGCCGAGCCCATCGACGATCCTGATCACGCTGGCGTTGATCGGCACGCCGACGCTGCTGATCGCCGTGCAGCCCGATCTCGGCACTGCCTTGCTGATCGTTGCCGCCGGCGGCTTTGCGCTGTACTTCGGCGGCTTGGGATATCGCTGGATTCTGGGAGCGGTGGTCGCGCTGGCCGCTGCGGCACCGATCCTCTGGACGCGACTGCATGACTATCAACGCCAGCGCGTACTGACGTTTCTCGACCCCGAGACCGATCCGCTCGGCACCGGCTACCACATCACCCAGAGCAAGATCGCGATCGGCTCCGGCGGTCTGTTCGGCAAGGGCTGGCTCAACGGCACCCAGGCCAAGCTCGACTTCCTGCCCGAGTCGCATACGGACTTCATCTTCGCCGTCTATTCCGAAGAACTCGGATTGATGGGCGTGCTGTTTCTGCTGGGCCTGTATCTGGCGATCGTCGGCCGCTGCCTGTACATCGCCGTGCGCGCTCAAGACACGTTCCAGCGACTGCTGGCCGGCGCGCTGGGCATGACGTTTTTCATCTACATCTTCATCAACATGGGCATGGTCATCGGACTGATGCCCGTCGTTGGCGTGCCGCTGCCGCTGGTGAGTTATGGCGGCACCTCGATGGTGAGCCTGCTGGCCGGCTTCGGTATGCTGATGTCGATTCAGACCCACCGAAAACTCTTGGCGAGCTGATGCCCCTGATCGTCAGCAAAGCGATGCTCGCAACCGTGCTGCTGCTGACGGCAGGGACGGCGATCGCCGATTATTCGGGCCATCCTCGTGCCGGCGAACTGCTGGCAACGCTGAAGCAGCAGTACGGCTTCGGCCCGGACGATCTGCAGACGGTGCGCGATGCGCTCGCCAGCGCCCAGACCGTACCCAGCCTGATCGAAGCCGAACAAAAAGCGCCGGAGCGCACAGAAACCTGGACCACCTACTCGGCCAAGCGAGTCGATGCACTGCGCATCCGCCGCGGCGGCCAGTTCATCGTCGACAACCGGGGGCTGCTGGACCGGGCGGAAGCGGAATACGGCGTGCCCGGATCGGTGATCGCCGGCGTGCTGGGCCTCGAAACCAATTTCGGCCGCTTTACCGGCAACGCGCGCGTGCTCGACGCACTGGCCACTCAGGGTTTCGATCACCCGACGCGGACGCCGTTTTTCTATGCCGAACTGACCCAGTACTTCGTGTTCTGCCGCGAATTCGGGCTGGCGCCCACCGAGCTGAAAGGTTCCTACGCCGGGGCCATGGGCTGGGCCCAGTTCATGCCGAGCAACTATCGCCGTCTGGCCGTTGACTTCGACGGCGACGGCCGGCGCGATCTGTGGACGGCGGCCGATGCGATCGGCTCGATCGCGCATTACTTCACCGCCTACAAGCCCGAAACCCGCTGGCACCGAGGCGAACCGCTGATCGTACCGGCGCGGCGGCTGCGGCCGCTGGCCGACTCGCTGCAGCGCAACGGCAAAGCCGTTCAATATTCCGTCGAGCAGTTGCGCGCTGCGGGCGTCGAGCCCGCGGTTCGGCTCCCGCCGCAAATGATGGTCGGCTTGATCGAACTGCAGCTCGATCCCGGCGGCGCGGACGACAAGGAATACTGGATCGGCCTGCCGAATTTCTATTCGGTGATGAGCTACAACCCCCGCGTTTATTACGCGATGACCGTCAGCCGTTTGGCCGCTGGGATGTCGGCTGAAGCGGCGAGACTTAGCGGAGACCCTCCATGATCGCACGCGGGCTAGGGATCAGCCTGTTACTGCTGACACTCGCTGCATGCACCGTCGGGCCGCCGCCCAAGGCGACACCGCGCGGTTCCTCACCGGTTCGGGTTGTCGTCACACCGGGCGCCGACGGACCGCCGAAAGCCTCGGAGATACCGCCGAACCTGATGGATATTCCGGAGCCAGTGCCGCGCGCCGAACCCAAGAGCCCCTACGGCAATCCGCCCAGTTACACCGCTCTCGGCTCGACCTATCGGACGCTGGAATCGGCCCGGGGCTTCCGCGAAACCGGCCTGGCCTCTTGGTACGGCCGCAAGTTTCAAGGGCGCAAGACATCCAGCGGCGAACCGTTCGATATGTTCAAGTTGACGGCGGCGCACAAGACGCTGCCGCTGCCGACATTCGCGCGCGTCACCAACCTGAGCAATGGCCAGAGCATCGTCGTGCGTATCAATGATCGTGGGCCGTTTCACAGCTCGCGGATCATCGATCTGTCCTACGCAGCGGCGGCCAAGCTCGGCATGCTGGGTAATCCGGGCATGGTCGAAATCGAGGCGCTGACGCCCGGTGAAGAACTGCCGCCGCCGGGCAAGCTCGAACTGCCACGCCCGGCTCCCGCGCAGCCCGGCTATCTGCAGGTGGCGGCCTACTCCGACCCGATCAACGCGGTATCGCTGAAAGGCGAAATCACGCGGCTGGGCATCACCAATATCGAAATTCGTACCGGCACGTTCAACGGCGATCCGATCCATCGGGTGCTGGTGGGTCCGTTTGCCGACAACGCGGCATTGGTTGACGTGCGCAATCGCTTGCTGGGCGCGGGCCTGGCAGCCGAAGCCGTCGGCCGCTGAGCTAAACTCCCGCGCGCCCGCCCGCTCGCCGGGCGGTCATCGCGCTTCAACCGGAACCGTTTCTCGTCAATGAAGACTCTCCTGAAAAGAACCGTATTTGTCGCTCTGCTGCTGAACTCGCTGCATGCGCACGGCCAGCTCGACAAGATTCCCGAACCGCCGTCGATCGATTCCAAGTCGTTCGCGCTGATCGACTTCGCCAGCGGCGATCTGCTCGCCGGCAAAGACCCGGATGCTCGCATTGAGCCGGCCAGCATCACCAAGGTGATGACCACATACATCGCCTTCGACGAAATCAAGCGTGGACGGCTGCACTATGACGACGAAGCGCTGATCAGCGAAAAAGCCTGGAGGCAGGGCATCGACTCATCCGAATCGCGGATGTTTCTCGACGTCGGCAGCCGCGTGAAGATCATCGATCTGCTGCGCGGCATCATCATCGCGTCCGGCAATGACGCCAGCATCGCGCTGTCGGAACACATTGCCGGCAGCGAATCAGCGTTTGCAGAACTGATGAACCAGTACGCCGCCAAGCTGGGCATGAAGAACACGCATTTCGTCGATGCCAGCGGCCTGCCCGACCCGGACCACTACACGACGGCACGCGATCTGGCGATGCTGGGCCGGGCGCTGATCCGCGACTTTCCGGAGGACTACAAGATCTACTCCGAGCGCGAGTTCAAGTACAAAATCGCGCGCCCCCAGCAAAACCGCAACGGGCTGCTGGTCAAGGATTCATCGGTTGACGGCATCAAGACCGGCCACACCAATGCGGCCGGCTATTGCCTGCTGTCGTCGTCGGTGCGCAACGGCCGCCGTCTGATCTCGGCGGTCATGGGCGCCAAGACTTGGGCCTACCGCGAGCAGGCCAGCCTCGAACTGCTGAACTACGGCTTCCGCTTCTACGAGATGGTGCCGCTGCTGGGCCCCGGCAAGCCGGTGGCGACGATCCCGGCCTACAAGGGTGAACAGGACAGCGTCCAGGTCGGCACCTTGCAGCCGGTATCGCTGAGCCTGCCGCGCGGCGCGAAGGACCGCGTGCAGATGGTGCCCCGCGTGACGACCCAAGCGGTCGCGCCGATCGAACCGGGCCAGGTGGTGGGAACGATCGCGATCAGCCTCGACGGCAAGCTGATTCGCCAGGAACCGCTGGTCGCGTTGACGGCCGTGCCGGAAGGCGGCTTGTTCACGCGGGCCGTGGACACGGTCCGCCTGTGGTGGGCGGGTGGCGAATAACGCTGGCGACGGTGGCGCCCCGCAGCTGCGGGAACTGCCGGGTCTGACCGACTATGCGCTGAGTGCCGAGCAGATGCGCGGGTTCACCGAAACCCGCACCGCCGACACCGAAGACGAAATCTGGCTGCTGCAGCACCCGCCAGTGTTCACTCAAGGCCAGGCCGGACGCGACGAGCATCTGCTGATGCCGGGCGACATTCCCGTGGTGCGCAGCAATCGCGGCGGCCAAGTGACGTACCACGGCCCCGGGCAGATCGTCGCGTACTTGATGATCGACCTGCACCGCGCTGGCTATGGCATCCGCAGCCTGGTGACGCGGATCGAAGACGCGTTGATCACGACGCTGGCCGGCTACGGCATCAGTGCCTATTCGGACCCGGATGCGCGCGGCGTCTATGTCGATATCGACGGCCGCCGGCACAAGATCGCCTCGCTGGGCCTGCGCGTCAGCCGCGGGTGCAGCTATCACGGCTTGGCATTGAACACCGACATGGATCTGGAACCGTTCACACGGATCAACCCCTGCGGTTACCAAGGTCTGCGCGTGACGCAGGTCCGGGACTTGGGCGGTCCATCACTGCCACAGGTTCAGGCGGATTTGGGGCGCCACCTCCAGCGAGCGGTGCGGATGCCGGCAGCGCCCCCTGCCTGAGCGTCAACGGTGTCGACGCTCAGTGCGCGACGATGATCGGCGGCAGCACGGTGGCCGGCAGCTTGCCGGCATCAATGCTGGTGTCGCAGCGTGGCGGATTGCTCGGTGGCTGGGGGCCCGGAGACTGCATATTGCGCGTGGTTTTGCAGCGCTTGGGCGCGCTCGCGTCGGACTGCGCCGGAGCCGCTGACGGCGCCGACGCACAGCCGACCAGAGCGAGCATCAACAGGGCCGGCATCACGGCGGACAGAACGAATTGGCGCGTCGATGGAATTTGCATGAGAAATCGAGGTCCGACGGTGCGATATGAATCTCCCTACAATACGACGGACCGGGCCGATCCGCTCCATGCGCAACCGCTCACCGACTCCGGACGTAATGCCCGACCATGACCTCGACCACTGAGACAACGGATGTCGCTTCGGACGTGCTCGTGCGCTGCCGCGGCCTGCACTTCCGGCAAGGCAACCGCGCCATCTACCAAGGCATTGACGTCGACATCCGTCGCGGCAAGGTCACGGCAATCCTCGGCCCTTCCGGCACCGGCAAGACGACGCTGCTGCGTCTGATCGGCGGCCAATGGCGGCCGAACGCGGGCACGGTGGTCT
The DNA here is from genome assembly GCF_900129825.1 of Hydrocarboniphaga daqingensis. Lineage (GTDB taxonomy): Bacteria > Pseudomonadota > Gammaproteobacteria > Nevskiales > Nevskiaceae > Hydrocarboniphaga > Hydrocarboniphaga daqingensis. The sequence goes on from NZ_FQWZ01000001.1 coordinate 218,319, forward strand.
TCGACGGCATCGATGTTCACAAGGCCGGCCGCAAAGCGCTCTACGACCTGCGCAAGCGCATGGGCATGCTGTTCCAGAACGGGGCGCTGCTGACCGACCTGACCGTCTTCGAGAACGTTGCCTACCCGATTCGCGAGCACGCTGAGCTGCCGGAGAGCATGGTGCGCGATCTGGTGCTGATGAAGCTGCAAGCCGTCGGTCTGCGCGGTGCGCGTGACTTGTACCCGGAGGAACTGTCGGGTGGCATGGCGCGGCGCGTGGCCCTGGCACGGGCCATCGCACTCGATCCCGACATGGTCATGTACGACGAGCCGTTCACCGGTCAAGACCCGATCAGCATGGCCGTTTTGATCAAGCTGATCCGAACGCTCAATGAATCACTGGGTTTGACGTCGGTCGTCGTCAGTCACGACATCAAAGAAGTGCTGTCGATCGCCGACTACGCCTACGTGATCTCCGGCGGCAAGGTGCTGGGCGAAGGCACGCCCGACCAGATCCGCAACAGCGAATCCGCCTTCGTCCGCCAGTTCCTCAACGGCGAACCCGACGGGCCGATCGCGTTCCACTACAAGGCAGCGCCGTATGCGGACGATCTGCTTGGAGTTCGCTCATGAGCGGCCTGCTGCAAGTGCTGGGTAACTTCCTGTCGGGCCTCGGCCAGTCGGTGTTTTTCCTGCTGCAGATTCTGCGCGTGACGCCGGCAGCGCTGCTGCAGCCCCGGCTGATCTCACGACAGCTGTACATGCTCGGCGTGCTGTCGATGATCATCATCGTGATCTCCGGCGTGTTCATCGGCATGGTGCTCGCGCTGCAGGGCTACCGGACGCTGGTGCGCTTCGGCGCCTCGGAGTCGCTCGGCGTGTTCGTCGCCCTGGTGATCATCCGCGAACTGGGGCCGGTGGTCACCGCGCTGCTGTTCGCCGGTCGTGCTGGCTCGTCGCTGGCGGCCGAACTGGGGTTGATGCGCGCCACCGATCAGTTGTCGGCGATGGAGATGATGGCGGTTGATCCGATCCAGCGCGTGATCGCGCCGCGTTTCATCGCCGGCCTGATCGCGATGCCGCTGCTGTCGATGATCTTCGCCGTGATGGCGATCGGGGTTGCCGGCGGGCATGCGGTCGGCGTCGAACTGCTCGGCGTCGACGCCGGCAGCTACTGGTCGGCGATCCGCGGCTCGGTCGAGTTCGTCGACATCCGCGACAGCTTGATCAAGTCGCTGGTATTCGGCTTCGCCGTCAGCTGGATCGCCGTCTACCAGGGCTACACGGCCGCGCCAAACGCCGAGGGCGTGTCTCGCGCCACGACGTCGACGGTGGTGGTGTCCTCGCTGGCGATTCTGGCGCTGGACTTCGTGCTGACGGCATTCATGTTCAATTAATCGCCCGACTCCATCGTTGGGCTAGCGACAGGTAAATCATGCAATCTCGTGCTCTGGAAATTCTGGTGGGCTTCTTCGTCTGCCTGGGCGTGGCAGCCGTCTTCGTGCTGACGTTCCGCGCCGCCAGCATCGACAACGTCGGCAAGGGCCCGGTCTACCGGGTCGTTGCCACGTTCGACAACATCGGCGGCCTCAAGCCCGGCGCTGCGGTGACGATGGCCGGCGTCAAGATCGGCCGCGTTCGCGAGATCAGGATCAATCAGGAAAGCTTTCAGGCCGACGTCAGCATCGACCTGTCGCAGCAGTTCAACAAGATTCCCGAGGATTCCAACGTCAAGATCCTGACCGCCGGCCTGCTCGGCGAGCAGTACATCGGCGTGGAACCGGGCGGCTCGGACGACGTGCTCAAGGACGGCAGCAAGATCATGCTGACGCAGAGCGCGCTGGTGCTGGAAAACTTGATCGGCCAGTTCCTGGCCAGTCAAGCCGGGCCCAAGGACGACAAATTGGCCGATGCCATCGGCAAACTGGCGGATTCGATCAAACCTGCCGAACCCGCCGCACCTGGAGTCAAATGATGAAACGCTTTCTTTCTCGCAGCGCGGCTACGCTGGCCGCGGCCTTGATGGCGCTGGGTACGCTGGTCGCTTCCAACTCTGCACTGGCCGTCACACCGCCCGATGAAGTGGTTCGCAAAGCGTCCAGCGAGCTGCAGTCCGACATCAGCCAGAACGTCGAGAAGTATCAGAAGGACAAGGCTGCGTTCTACTCAATGGTGGACACGCGGATCCAGCAGTACTTCGACACCCCCTACATCGCGCAGCTGATCTTGGCGCAGAACTGGAAGACGGCCACTGCCGATCAGCGCAAGCGCTTCGAGATCGCATTCAAGAACATGCTGATCCGCTCATACGCCGACGCGCTGCTGCAGTACCACGACAGCGTCAAGGCCGAGGTCAAAGCGGCGCAGATGGCCAGCGATGCGACCAAGGCAACGGTCAACTCCAGCCTGATGCGCAAGGACGGGCCGCCGATTCCGGTCGCGTTCGACATGCGCTTGAAGGATGACAGCTGGAAGGTCTACGACATCAAGGTCGAAAATATCTCGCTGGTGACCAACTTCCGCAGCCAGGTGGCAGCTCAGGTCAAGGCAACCAGCATCGACGAAGTGATCACCAAGCTCGAAAGCGGTCAGCAGGTCGTCGCGCCGGTTCGCGGCAGCGCGAGCTAGCCAACGTGGCCACCGCAATCGACGGCGCGCTGACGTTCTCGACGCTGGGGCCGTATCTGCGCGACCTCCCCAGCGCCGCAGGCGAGACACTGGACTTGGCGCGCTGCAGCCGCATCGACAGCGCAGGCGCTGCCTACCTGCTGGAGCGGACGCGTCGTGCACGTGCTCGTGGTCTGACGCTGCGCATCATCAACGCCAATTCGCAGGTGCTGAACCTGCTGCGGTTTTTTCAGTTGGACGACGTTGTCACGGCGACCGCCGGCGCACATTAGACCGCCGACAATGGCGGCTTCGATAGGGAGAGGGACAATGGGCAGATTGTCGTGGGCTGCAGCGATGCTGCTGAGCTTGAGCGCGTGCGCGCACTCGCCCAGCTACGACCCTCAGGACCCGCTGGAGAAGGTCAACCGTCCGATCTTCGCGTTCAACCTGAAGGCCGACCAATACGTGTTGCGGCCGGTCGCCAGCGGTTACGCCAAAGTGGTGCCGTCGCTGGCACGGCGCGGCGTCAGCAACTTCTTCGACAACCTGTTTTATCCGACGACAATCGTCAACGACGTGCTGCAGGCCAAGTTCGTCCAGGGCGGCAAGGACACGCTGCGCTTCGTGATGAACACGACGATCGGACTCGGCGGCGTTCTTGACGTCGCCACCGGTCAGGGCTTTCCGCGGCACAACGAAGACCTCGGCCAGACGTTCGGTTACTGGGGCGTCGGCACCGGCTGGTATCTGATGCTGCCGCTGCTCGGGCCGACCACGAACCGCGACTTCGTCGGCCGCTTCGGCGACAACTGGACCGAGATTCTGCAGTACACCGATTCGGTCACGCTGGGCGAGCGCGGTGCTCTGCTCGGCCTGCAGTTGGTCGACTCGCGGTCGCGGCTGCTTGGGGCGGACCGAGCGCTGAACGATCAGCTCGATCAATACGTCTTCATTCGAACCGCTTATCTGGACCGTCGTCGCAACCTGGTATTCGACGGCAACCCGCCGGAAGAAGATCTGGGCTTCGACGAGGACGACAGCGAGCCGGCGCCGGCCGCAAGCGCGCCATCGCCTTAGCGCGCCGCGACTGCTCCCACCAGGACCCGAATCCCCGCGCCAGCGGGGATTCGTCGTTATGGACTGCGCTTAACCGACCCAGCGCCGCGCGTTCTGGAACATGCGGAACCACGGCGTCTTGTCGCCATGGGCCTGCGGCCAGTACGACCCGGTCACGCCATGGATCGTGCGCTCGGCGTGCGGCATCAGGATCGTGATGCGTCCATCGGCGTTGCAAACCGAGGTCAGACCGCCCGGCGAGCCGTTCGGATTGGCCGGGTACGTGGTCGCCGCGCGGCCGTGATTGTCGATGTAGCGCATCGCCACCTGACCCGCCGCCTGCAGCGCGGCCAAGTCGGTATCGCGATCGAACTCGGCGCGTCCCTCGCCATGGGCGATCGCGATCGGCAGCCGCGAGCCGGCCATGCCGGCAAACAGCACCGAGCGGCTTTCGAGCACTTCGACCATGCCCCAGCGGGCTTCGAACTGCTCCGAGCGATTGCGCCGGAACGCAGGCCAGGCCGATGCGCCGGGCACGATGTCCTTGAGCGCGGCAAACATCTGGCAGCCGTTGCAGACGCCAAGCGCGAACTTGGACGTGTCCGCCAGAAAGCCGGCGAACTGCTCACGGCCACGCGCTGAAAACAGAATGGTCTTTGCCCAGCCCTGGCCAGCGCCGAGCACGTCGCCGTACGAGAACCCACCGCAGGCGGCCAGGCCGTTGAAACCGGCCAGCGCGACGCGCCCTTCGAGCACATCGGACATGTGCACGTCGACCGCTTCGAAGCCGGCGGCCTGGAACGCGTAGGCCATCTCGATATGGCCGTTGACGCCCTGCTCGCGCAGGATCGCAACCCGCGGACGTGCTGCGCCGACGATCGCTGGCGCAGCGTCCAGGCTGAAGCTCAGGTGCTCGCTCAAGCCAGGATCGGCTGGATCGGCCAACGATTCGAAGGCCTCGCGCGCGCAGTCGGGGTTGTCGCGCAGCGACGCGATCTGGTGGCTGGTCTCCGACCAGGTGCGCTGCAACTCGACGCGGCCGACATCGAGCACGATGCGGCCACCGCTGCGGATTACCAGACGATCATCGTCCGACAGCGTGCCGATGTCGCAGGCCGTGACGCCGGCAGCGGTGGTCTTGGCGAGGATGCCGGCGACGTCGCTGCTGCGCACCTGCAGCACCAGGCCGAGTTCTTCGCTAAACAGCGCGGCCGCGGCGTCGGCAGCGGCCGGCAGTTCGATCTGCAGGCCGACATGGCCGGCAAAGCTCATTTCAGCCAGCGTCACGAACAAGCCGCCGTCACTGCGGTCGTGGCAGGCCAGCACCTGGCCTTTCTGGTTGAGCCATTGCAGCAGTGCGAACACGGTGCTGAGCTGCTCGGGATGATCGAGATCGGGCGGCGTGACGCCGAGTTCTCCGTAAACCTGGGCCAGTGCCGAGCCACCGAGACGGTTGCGGCCATTGCCGAGGTCAATCAGCAGCAGCCGCGTGTCGGTTCCGGCATCGCGGCGCAGTTGCGGCGTCAGCGTGCGGCGCACGTCGGCCACCGGCGCAAACGCGGAAATGATCGCGGACACCGGCGCGGTCTGCGTCTGCGCGCCCGCATCGTCGGTCCAGACCGACTTCATCGACAGCGAATCCTTGCCGACCGGGATCGCGATGCCCAGTGCCGGGCAGAGCTCGGCGCCGATCGCCTTGACCGCATCGAACAGCCGCGCATCCTCGTCGTGTTGGCCGCAGGCCGCCATCCAATTGGCCGACAGCCGGATATCGCCGATCCGCGCAATCGCGGCCGATGCGATGTTGGTGATCGCCTCGCCGACCGCCATCCGCGCCGACGCAGCGGCGTCGAGCAGCGCCAGCTGCGGGCGCTCACCCATTGCCATCGCTTCGCCGGTCACGGCCTCGAAGCCGGTAGCCGTGACCGCGCAGTTGGCGACCGGCACCTGCCAGGGGCCGACCATCTGGTCGCGCACCGACAGGCCGCCGACGGTGCGGTCGCCGATCGTGATCAGGAAGCTCTTGGAGGCGATCGTCGGCAGACGCAGCAGCCGCTGCGCGGCGTCGGCAAAATCGAGCCCCGCCGTATCGAACGGCCGCGTGACCGGCGCCTGACGCTGTGTGCTGCGCTGCATCCGCGGCGGTTTACCGAGCAGCACCGGCATTGGCATGTCGACGGCCGGCGCCTCGCCGAGCGCGTCGTCGACGCGTAGCTGACGCTCGGCCGTCGCGACACCGACGACCGCGTACGGGCAGCGTTCGCGCTTGCAGGCCGCGTCCAGCATCGCCAGCCCGTCAGGCTTGAGCGCGATCACGTAGCGTTCCTGCGATTCGTTGCACCAGATTTCCATCGGCGACAGCGACGGGTCGGCACACAACACATCGCGCAACTGGAAACGGCCGCCGCGATCATCGGCGTGCACCAGTTCGGGCAGCGCGTTCGAGATACCGCCGGCGCCGACGTCGTGAATCGACAGGATCGGGTTGCCTTCACCGAGCGACCAGCAGGCGTCGATCACTTCCTGGCAGCGGCGCTCCAGCTCGGGGTTGGCGCGCTGTACGGACGCAAAGTCCAGCGCCTCGTGGCTGCTGCCGGTGGCCATCGAACTGGCAGCGCCGCCGCCCAGGCCGATCAACATCGCCGGGCCGCCGAGCACAACCAGTGGCGCGCCTTCGACGACTTCCTTCTTCAGCACGTTGCCAGCGCGGATGTTGCCGTAGCCGCCGGCAATCATGATCGGCTTGTGATAGCCGCGGTTGCGTCCGTCCGGCGTGATCGCTTCGAACGTGCGGAAGTAGCCGTTGAGATTGGGCCGACCGAACTCGTTGTTGTAGGCCGCAGCGCCCAGCGGCGCGTCGATCATGATCTGCAGCGCCGAGGCCATCCGCGTCGGCCGCGACAGCGCGGCCTCCCAGGGCTGTTCATGGCCGGGGATACGCAGGTTGGCAACGCTAAAGCCGGCCAGGCCCGCCTTGGGCCGCGAGCCGGTGCCGGTCGCCGCTTCGTCGCGAATCTCGCCGCCGGCGCCGGTGGCCGCGCCGGGATGTGGCGAGATGCCGGTCGGGTGGTTGTGCGTCTCCACCTTCATCAAGATGTGTACCGGCTCGTCGTGGCCGCGGTACACATGGTCGGCGTCGGCGAACAAGCGCATCGCCGCATGTCCTTCGATCACCGAGCTGTTGTCCGAATACGCCGACAGCACGCCTTGCGGCGCGGCGGCGTAGGTCATCTTGATCATCTGGAACAGCGAATGCGGCTGCACCTCGCCGTCGACGGTGAACTCGGCGTTGAAGATCTTGTGCCGGCAGTGCTCCGAGTTGACCTGGGCGAACATCATCAGCTCGGCATCGGTCGGGTTCTTCCCAGCCTGGCGGAAGTGCGTGGTCAGGTATTCGATTTCCTGCTCGCTCAGCGCGAGCCCCCAGTCGCGATTGGCAGCCGTCAGCGCTGCCCCGCCCTGGCCAAGTACGTCGACGGTCCGCAGCGGACGGCGCGGCGGCGTTGCGAACACCTGCTGCAGCGCCTCGGCCTCGGTCAGCACCGATTCCATCATCGGGTCATGCAGCAACGCGGTGGCGGCATCCGGCAACGCGTCGATGCCCTGAAACAGATAGGCGCGGCCGCGTTCGATCCGCCGTAGGCCATCCAACCCGCACACCCGGGCAATGTCGGTGGCCTTGGACGACCAGGGGGACAGGGTGCCGACGCGCGGGACGACGAAGCGGGTCAGCGCCGCGGCCGGAAAACTCGCCGGCCCTGGACCCACGAGCTGGCGCAGGTCGGACTCCGGGGTGTCACTGGCATCGACCAGATAGAAATCGAGGACTTCGAGCGAGGCCAAACCCGGTGCGAGCGGGCGTAGCGGCTCGAGCAGGCGTTGCAGACGAAAGGAAGAAAGACTTGCGGTGCCGGGCAATACGAGCAAGGGCATCGACGATCCTGGTGCACAGGGGCGTTGCGGGGAAGACCGCCATTGTCTCATACCGCCGCCGCCCACCGCCGCTCGGGCACGACGCGCTCAGGCCGAAACGACCTCGCGCCAGGCCAGCCCTTCGTCCTGATGAGCGCAGACAATCCAGCTGGCGTCGGAGTCCATCGCGTGATGGACGGCAGCCAGCGCCAGGTCGGGCCGGTTGTTGGTTTCAGACAAATGCGTCAGCACCAGATGCTGCAGCCGGCTGCAGTCGACAGCGCGCAACAACCCGGCCGACTGCTCGTTGTTCAGGTGTCCGAATCCGCCGCCGACGCGCTGCTTGAGGCTGTACGGGTACGGTCCGGCGTCCAGCAGCGCGGCGTCGTGGTTGCATTCGAGCATCAAGGCGTCGCAGCCACTGAGCATCTGCTGCATGTGCGGCGTCACCGCGCCCGCGTCGGACAGGATGCCGACACGCAGGCCGCCGAACGCCAGCACGTACTGACAGGGCTCGCGCGCGTCATGCGGCACCGGATACGGCTGAATATCGAGGTCGCCGATACGCCAGCCGGCATGCGGGCTGAACTGATGCACCGACTCGACGCGACGGTCGCCCCATGCGCTGTAGGTGCCCGCCGTCATCCAGACGTCGATGCCGTGGCGCCGGGCGAGTCGCGCCACGCCGCCAAGGTGATCGCCATGCTCGTGAGTGACCAGGATCGCCGCCAACGACGCAGGATCGATACCGAGGTTCTGCATCCGGGCTTCGGTGACGCCGAGATTGAAACCGCAGTCGATCAGCACCCGCGTGTTGCCCGCTTCGATCAGCGTGGCATTGCCCCGGCTGCCAGAGCCGAGCATCGCGAAGCGGATCACCGGCGCGGCAGATCGGGGTTGGGGATCATCGGGAACGGCATCACCTTCGACCCGCTACCCTCGCCGGCCGCCGCGCCGCCAGCGACGATTCGGGCCGTGCCCTGCTTGTTGACCTCGTCGATGCGGATCACCGCATGCAGCGGCACGTAGAACCGCTCGACATTGTCGAATTCGGCCTTTAGCCGCTCTTCGCCTGGGTCGACGACGACGGTCGTGCGCTCGCCGAACACCAGTTTTTCGACTTCGACAAAGCCGGGCATGCCGCCGTGGCTGACCTGCCGGGCGTACACCTCGTAGACCTGTCCCTGATTGTGGAAGCTGATCCGATAGAGGCGCGTATGGGTCATGAAGCCGGGTTGGAGACGGGTGCGCCGCGATTATCCGGCGCGCTTCCGGGGCTCACAAGCACCGGCGCCCGACGTGCCGCACGCTTATGGGGGGACCTGACAACCGCGGATGCCTGGACCGCCTGGAATGCAGGTCTGGACCTTCAACGAGGGCCCGACTTCGATCGCGGTCATCTGCATCGTGGCCTGCCCAACTTCGACGCCGAGCGCGCGCAGCAGCGGATCGACCAGCGCATCGATCAACCCGCCGCCACCCACCAGCACCGGTTCCAAAATCGTCAGCAAGGAACTGGCGAGCGGATTGAGCAGCGCCGCGATCGGCAACACGCAGACATTGCCGAGCGACAGACAGGTATCACCACTGGCGGTGATCCTTGCCGTGTCCAGCAGCGACGCCACCGTACTCGACAACAAATCGCGCGAGCCCAGCGTCTGCGGATTGCCATTGACCGGGCTCTGCGTCGTCCCTTGCGCTTGATACAGCGCCGGGCTGTTCCTGACCTTGATGAACTCGGTGACCGGTTCGGGAAACTCGACGAAGCCGGCGTTGCCGACACTGGAATCGACCGCGCGGGCCAAATTGAACTGCACCTTGGCCGACGCGACGCCGCCGAGCAGGTCGATACTGACCGAGGCCAGCGGCGACGGCGTGGTCAGCAGCGGCGGCGCCGCACTGGCATTGCCGGCGAACGTTCCGAGGCGAACGCGAGCCAGGCCGGTACTGGCGCTGAGTTCGGCCACCGGCGACGGACTGCCGATGCCAGGGCACTGCATACGGTCGAGCCGGACCGTCGACGGCAGGATTTGAATATCGGTGCCCAGCTTGACCGGCTGCATCTCAAGCCGGACCCGCGCCGCGAACAGTTGGTTGGCGATCTGCTGCAGCGGCTGCAGGATGTCGAGACTCATGCGCGTCATCAGCGTGACCTCGGCCGTCGTGGCGGTAACGCCGGCATGGCCGCTGGCGGACCGGGCCGGTGCGCCGATGCTGAGGAACACATTGCTCGACACCACATTGGGCACGTTGACGGACAGCGGCAGCGGGATCGGTTTGACCGAGCCGTCTTCGCTGGCATTGGCGGCCACGCCCAGCGCGACGATCAGGTCGAGCAGGTTAATGAACGGCACGTCGCCGGCCACCGTCGTCACCCCTTCCAGCAACGGCGCCAGCGGCACGGGATTCGAATTGCCGCTGGCGGCGGCGCCGAGGTCTTGCAGCAGCCTGGCAGTCGAGCCGCTGACGCGGTCACCCAGAGCACCCGACAAACCATTGAGCAGATCGGACAGGATCGGCGTCTGCGTGCTCAAGTCGAGTACGTCGGACAGATCTTTGGACTGGACACCGGCCGCGGTGGCCAGCTCGCCCAGCGACACCTTGACGCCGGCCAAGCCCTGAAAGCCCAGCGCACTGATGTTGATCGACGCATCACAAGCGGCCGAACCGGGATTCGGACACAGCAACCCCTCGAGCACGCCGTTGAGCAAGGCTGAGTTCTGCGTGTTCAGCGCCAGCAGCGTGGAGCCGACCGAGAACGTGCCGACCAGCGGCTGCTCGGCCGTCGCCGAGGCCTGCAAGGTGCCGCCGCCGGTCAGAAAGCCGATGAACGGCGTCGGCTGCGGACGGGTCAGGTTGACGCGAACGGCCCCGATACCCGGGTCATCGGTCGGCAGCGGCTCAAACACCATCACGCCATCGTCGGGCACCATTTTGCCCAGCTCGACCGCCGGAAACCCGTTGATTCCGGTCAGCATCGACAGCTGCCCGCCGTTGGCGACGAGGATGCTCTGAATCGCGGCGCTGACGTTGCTCAGCGTGGCGATCGAACCGTCGGCGCCGATGCCGGCGCAGCCACTGGCGACTTGTGCGCCCGACACGGCAGCCAGCGTCGCCAAGCGCTGCAGATCGCGCTGCGCGTGATACAGGCGACCGGTATCGATCGCAAGAAATGCGGCTGACAACAGGCCGACCAGAGCGACACCCACCCAGATCGCGACGGCGCCGGCCTGGCGCCGGGGTCGGCCCAATAGCTGTTGCATCCTGCCGCGCATGAAACCTCCCGTTAGCCCTGAAGGGCATTACGCTACAGAAGCCGGACCGACATTGCGCTGGCCCGTTGAGCGTCGGTTTTATGCCGACAGCCGCACCCGGCTCAATCGCCGAACCGCCAGACCAGCGACGAGGTCAGCCCGACGCGGGCACCGACCGCATATTCCGCCTGCAGCGTCCAGCGCGTACTGATGTCCCAATTGAAGCCGGCCAGGTAGCTCCAGTCGTCTTCGTTGGTCTGCGCCACCGAATAATCCAGCACGATCGGATCGGGCACATTGTCGCGCGGCGCATTGATGTCGATCTGCTGCTGGTTGCGCAATTCGACCTGGCTGTCGACGAAGCTGGCGCCCGCATACAGCGCCAGTCGGCCGCTGGGTGACGGCGCCGAGCGCCAGCCGAGCCGGGGTGTCGCCGTAAAGGCTTGCACGTCGGTGTCCTGATCGCGGGCCTGGCTGTCGAGGTAGACCAAGCTCAAGGTCGCAAACCAGGGGCCGGCGGCATAGGCCAGCAAGGCGCCGCCACCGTAATTGGTGGCATCAGACTGCCGCTGGATGCGCCCGTCGAAACGACGATCGCAGAATGCGGGGCGATCGGGCGAAGCCGGATCGCTGCACGCCGTCGACCCGTAATAGGCCGCCACTTCATCACCTTCCACGTGGAAATCCGCGGTCAGATCGTTGCTCGACTGACCCGCGAACGCGAACAGGTTCAGCACCGGCAGCAGCCAGACATCGGCTTTCAGCAGCAGCGTGCTGCTTTTCAGTTCGGAGGCGCCCAAATGCACCAGCGAGGTCGCATCCGCCGTGTTGCCGTTGGCCTGGACGCTGAGGTTGTCGAGCTGCAGGTCCTGACGTCCATCCATGTAAACCAGCCCGACACCCCAGGGCAGCGGCGTGATCTGGCCGCGCTGCTCGGCCAGCGCACGGCCGAACAGCGCGCCCGCGGCGTCGGCATCGACGGCGGCCAGCAGGAGCACCGCCGCCAGCCCGATCGACCGGCCGCGATGCCGCGCCACGCCCTGTGATTCACCGTTGATCGCGTTCATGCTTTGAATCCTTTTAGGCATCGATAAGGCCCGCGTCCGATGCGGGCCTGGGGCGTATGCCATGCAGTGTCCGTACCGCTTGAGCCGAGCCTGGCGATGCGCCAGCATCGCGGGCTCCGCTCCGGACACCCCGAATGACCCTGCCAGTTCCCGACACGATCCGGGCCGCCGATGGCGCCGAAGCACAGATCTACGCACAGGGCGCACACCTGATCCGCTGGCGTAGCGCCAGCGGCGCCGAGCCGCTGTTCCTGAGCCAGCGCTCGGCGTTCACGGCCGGTACTGCAATCCGCGGCGGGGTGCCGGTGATCTTTCCGCAGTTCGCGGCCGAAGGTCCTCTGACAAAGCACGGCTTCGCGCGCACCGCGGTCTGGCAGCGGCAGCCGGACAACGAGCCGGGCGCCGCCTGCTGGCAACTGCGCGACAGCGCGGCGACCCGCGCCGCCTGGCCTCATGCGTTTTGGTGCGAGTTGCGCTTGCGCATCGGCGGCGAGCGCTTGGACGTCGCGCTGTCGGTCCACAATCCCGGCGATCAAGCGCTGCGCTTCACAGCCGCGCTGCACACGTATCTGCGCGTCGACGATATCGGGGCTGCCCGCCTGCACGGCTTGCAGCAGCATCGCTATCGCGACTCGGCGCACGGCGGGATCGAACGCGTGGATGCCGACGAATCGCTGGCGATCGTTGGCGAAGTCGACCGGATCTACTTCGACACGCCGGCCGCCTTGCGGCTGAGCCAGCCCGGCGGCGCACTGCGTATCGAACAACAAGGGTTCTGCGACACCGTGGTCTGGAATCCGGGCCCGGCCAAGGGCGCCGCTCTGGCAGACCTGGAGCCGGATGGCGATCGGCACCTGCTGTGCGTCGAAGCTGCTGTCGTCGGACGACCGGTGTCGCTGGCGCCGGGTGCGCACTGGCAGGGTTCGCAGACGCTGATCATCGGCGGATGAAACGACTGTTGGTGGTCTATGCCTCTCAGACCGGTCGAACGCGGCGGCTGGTCGATGCGGCGATGGCCGGTGCACGTGAAGGCGCGGACGACGTCCGCACCGATCTGCTGCATGGCTTGGATGCGGGCGTCGATGAGTTGATGGCCTGCGACGGGCTGCTGATCGCCACGCCCGAAAACTTCGGCTACATGAGCGGTGCAATCAAAGACTTTCTCGACCGGACCTACTATCCCTGCGAAGGCCTGCGCCTGGGCCTGCCGTATGCGGTGATCGTCAGCGCCGGCAATGACGGCAGCGGCGCGGTGCGCAGCATCGAACGGATCGCAACCGGATTCGGCTGGAAGGCAGCGGCCGAGCCGTTGATCGTCGTCGGCGACCCCGGAACCGATGCGATCAGCCGCGCCGTCGTCATCGGGCAGACGCTGGCTGCCGGCCTGAGCTTGGGCGTTTTGTAGCGATCAGGCCGCGGGCGCCGGCGCCCAGACGTCGCGGATCACGCCGACCAGCGAACGGATAATCGGATCGTCGCTGCGTTCCTTGGCATGGATGAACTGCAGGCGCGTGCGCAGCCGCACGTCGCCCCACAGCATGACTTCGCCGCTGCGCGCGCGCTCCATCGCTTTTTCCTCGCGCATCAACGCAATGCCCAGGCCCGCGATCGCCAGCGAACTGATCACGGCCTCATGGTCGGCTTCGACGATTCGCGACGGGCGCACGCCGTGCTGCTTGAACAAGCCGGCGATCAAATCGTGATGCGTGCTGATCGGCGGCGGAATCACCCAAGGCTGCGTGGCGATCTCTTCGAAGCTGTTGGTCTTCAGACGATCTTTCCAGGCGCTGGGCACGACGACGCGGAACACCACTTCGCGCAGTTCGACCGAGACCACGTCGGGGTGCGACAGCTCGCCGTAGTAGAAGCTGGCGTCGAGGCCGCCGTCGCGGATCATCTCGAAAGCCTCGCCGGTCACGACGTGATGAAACTCGATTTCGACCAGCGGATAGCGGCTCATCGTGGCGCTCATGAACGGCGCCACGCGGATGAACTCGGGATCGGACACGGTACCGACGCGGACGATGCCGCCGATCTCGCCCTTGATCGCGCGCGCCTCATTGCGCATTGCTTGCGCCGCCGACAGCACTTTTTCGGCCATCGGCAGCAGGCGTCGGCCGGCCGCGGTCAGCATCATGCCGGCCGGCGTGCGCTCAAACAGTGGCGTGGCGAACGTGTCTTCCAGTGCGCGAATCTGCGCCGACAACGCCGGCTGGCTGATGTGCAGCTTTTCGGCCGCCCGCGTCAGATGACGCATTTCGGCGACGGCAACAAAGCTTCTGAGCTGGTACAACTCCATGGCTGTCTCGGATCGCCGGCAGGCGTGACGCGGTCAATGTCGAGCATTATGCCTGCGCCCGCGGCTTCCCCGCTGCCGGCCGGTCAAGCACAATGACCGCTCATACGACTGCCACGCCCATGACCCGCACGATCATCGCCCGCCGTTCCCCCATCCACGGCACCGGCGTGTTCGCCGCGCGCAAGATCAAGGCCGGCGACGACGTCGTGCAGTACGAAGGCCGGTTGATCACGCATGCCTACGCCGACAAGCACTATGGTGACGGCGGCGAAACCGGCCACACGTTCCTGTTCACGCTCAACGATCGCTACATCATCGACGCCAATGTCGGCGGCACCGATGCGCGCTGGATCAATCACAGCTGCGACCCGAACTGCCAGGCCGTGCTGTATGAAGATGACAAGGGCCGCAAAAAGAAGGACCGCGTCGTCATCGAAGCGCTGCGTGACATCGCGCGCGGCGAAGAACTGACCTACGACTACGGCATCACACTGGAAGTACGGCAAACGCCGCGCTTGAAGAAGATCTGGGAATGCCGTTGCGGCAGCCCGAAGTGCACCGGCACGATGCTCAAGTCCAAGCGTCGCGCCGCCGTCAAAGACTGACGACGGCGCTTCGGCGCCTCACAGCATCTCGACGGCCACGGCGGTGCCTTCACCGCCGCCGATGCACAGCGTCGCCACGCCGCGCTGCAAACGGTGACGGCGCAAGGCATGCAACAAGGTCACGATCACGCGCGCACCGCTGGCCCCGATCGGATGACCGAGCGCGCAAGCGCCGCCGTGCACGTTGACCTTGTCGTGGGCAATGCCCAGTTCGTGCATCGCCGCCATCGGCACCACGGCGAACGCCTCGTTGATCTCATACAGATCGACGTCGCCGGCCTGCCAGCCGATGCGGCCGAACAGTTTCTGCATCGCACCCACCGGCGCCGTCGTGAACCATGCCGGCTCCTGCGCGTGGCTTGAGTGGCCGAGCACGCGCGCCAGCGGCTTGATGCCCAGACTCGCCGCTCGACTCTGCCGCATCAGCACCAGTGCCGCCGCTCCGTCATTGATCGACGAGCTCGACGCGGCGGTGATCGTGCCGTCCTTCTTGAACGCCGGCTTCAAGCCGGGAATCTTGTCGAGCTTGATCTTGCCGGGACCCTCGTCAACGCTGACGACGATTTCGCCGCTGCGGTCACGCACCGTGACCGGCTCGATCTCGTCGACGAAAGCGCCGTCACGTATTGCCGCCTGAGCGCGCTGCACCGAAGCGCTGGCGAATGCGTCCTGCGCGTCGCGACCGAACTGGTAACGATCGGCACACAGTTCGCCGAAGGTGCCCATCGAGCGCCCGGCTTCGTACGCGTCTTCCAGACCGTCGAGCATCATGCTGTCGTAGATCTGCGCGTGGCCCATCCGGTAGCCACCGCGACCCTTGCTCATCAAGTACGGCGCGGCGCTCATGTTTTCCATGCCGCCGACGACGACGATTTCGGCGCTGCCGGCGGCGATCGCGTCAACGCCAAGCATCAGCGCCTTCATGCCCGACCCACAGACCTTGCCCACCGTGGTGCACGGCGTGCCGTTCGGCAGCCCGGCTTTCAGCGCGGCTTGTCGTGCCGGTGCCTGGCCCAGGCCCGAGGTCAGCACGCAGCCCATCAGCACCTCGCTGACCGACTCCGGCGCCAGGCCCGCACGGCGCAGCGCGCCGCGGATCGCCACGGCGCCCAGATCAGTGGCCGATACGTCTTTGAATGCGCCCTGAAACGCGCCCATCGGCGTGCGGGCGGCGGACACGATGACGACGGGATCGATAGCGGATGACATCTGCAGCCTCTCTGGGTCGGATACGGATCGCGCGATTCAAGCCGATCGCGCGGCGTCGGATGCAAAACTAAAGGCGGTCGATCAACTCGACTGCGCGTTGCGAGAACACGCCGCCGAGGCGGCCGACCTGCTCGGCGTTGTCGGCCACTGCGATGCCCTGCTTGGCGCGCGCGGCGATGCCTTCGAAGATCACGGCGATCCGGAACAGCGCAAACACGAAGTGGAAGGTCTGGATCGGCTCCTGCCGCTTCGATACGCGGTAGTAGTCGGCGATGTGCTCGGCTTCGGTCGGGATGCCGACCGAAGCCAGATCGAGTCCGCGCAAGCCGTAGTACTCCTCGCGCGCGGTGTGCCAGGCCACGCAGTGGTAAGCCAGGTCCGCCAGCGGGTGTCCCAGCGTCGACAGCTCCCAGTCGAGCACTGCGATCACGCGCGGCTCGGTCGGATGGAACATCAGGTTGCCGGCGCGATAGTCGCCGTGGGCGATACCGCTGGCCTCGCTGTCGGGGATGTTGTCCGGCAGCCATTGCAGCAGCCGCTCCAGCGCCGCGTTGTCACGCACCTTGGTCTGCTGCCACTGCTTGCCCCAGCGGCCGATCTGCCGCTGGAAATAGTTGCCCGGCTTGCCGTAGTCGGCGAGGCCCACGGCGTCCACGTCGACGTTGTGCACGCGGGCCAGCGTCTCGGCCATCGACCGATACATCGCGCGCCGCTCGGCCGGCGTCACACCCGGCAGCTCGTAGCTGGCAAACACGCGGCCTTCGAGGCATTCCATCAAGTAGAACGGCGTGCCGACGATGTCGCGGCCGGCATGGAACAGCAGCACTTCGGGCACCGGCACGTCGGTATCGCGCAGCGCCCGCATCACTTGAGCCTCGCGGTCCACCGCATGCGCGCCGGGCAGGATGTCGGGGCCCGGCTGCTTGCGCAGCACCAGCTTGCGGTTGTCGAACGTGACGAAGAACGTCGGGTTGGACTGGCCGCCGCCGATACGCTGCAAGCGCATCGGCCCGCTCAGGCCCGGCACGCTCTGGTGCAGAAACGCTTCGAGCGCCGCCGGCTCGAAACCCGGACCGCTCTGCTTGCTGCTGCTCATCGTGTCTCCTCGATGCCGTTCTAATGGGTCTTGTAGTTGAGTCGGCGCGCCGCCGCTTTAGCCGGCCACGGCCGGCAGCTCGACGATCAGCCCGTCGAGCGCATCGACGATGGCGATCTGGCAGCTGAGCCGGCTGGTCGGCCGCCGGTCGATGACGCCTTCGAGCATCATGTCCTCGTCTTCTTCAGGCGGCGCCAGTTGCTCGGCCCAAGGCGACGGCACATACGCGTGGCAGGTCGCGCAGCTGCAGCAGCCACCGCAGTCGCCGGCAACGCCGGGCATCAAGTGATCGACCGCGACTTGCATCAGCGTCTTGCCGACCGGCGCCTCGACGATGTGCCGGCGGCCGGCGGGGTCGACGAAAGTGATCGTGGGCATGGCGGACGCGCGCTAGCGAATGACGAAGGGCCGGAGATTGTAGGCCAAGGCTGCCGCCCGCCCGTCACTGCCCGCCGAGGCAGACGTACTTGCGACTCAGGTATTCGTCCAAGCCATAACGAGAACCTTCGGAGCCGAAGCCGCTTTCCTTGATGCCGCCAAACGGCGCGACTTCGGTCGAAATCAAGCCTTCGTTGACGCCGACGATGCCGTATTCGAGCCGCTCGGTGACGCGCGTGATCCGGCCGATGTCGCGACTGTAGAAATACGCCGCCAGACCGAACTCGGTGTCGTTGGCCATCTGCACCGCTTGTTCTTCGGTTTCGAAGCGCGTCACCGGCGCCACCGGCCCGAAGGTTTCCTCGCGCAGCACGCGCATGCCCGGCTCGATGCCGGCGAGCACGGTCGGCGCGAAGAACGCGCCACGCGGCGGCAGCGGCGCGCCGCCGACGATCTGCCGCGCGCCCTTGGCCAGCGCATCGGCGACATGCCCACGCACCTTGTCCAGCGCACGGTCGTCGATCAGCGGGCCGATCTGCACGCCGGGATCCAGGCCGTTGCCGAGCTTCAGCGCGCCGACCGCTGCGGCCAGCGCTTCGACGAAGCGATCGTGGATGCCGGCCTGCACCAGAATCCGGTTAGCGCAAACGCAGGTCTGGCCGGCGTTGCGGAACTTCGACGCCATGGCGCCGGCCACGGCCGCGTCGAGGTCGGCATCGTCGAACACGATGAACGGTGCGTTGCCGCCCAGTTCCAGCGACAGCCGCTTGACCGTGCCGGCGCAGGCCGCCATCAGCTGCTTGCCCACTGCCGTCGACCCGGTAAACGACAGCTTGCGCACGATCGGGTTGCCGGTCAGCTCGGCGCCGATCGGGCGCGCATGGCCGGTGACCACGGCCAGCAGGCCGGGCGGCACGCCGGCCTGCTCGGCCAGCACGGCCATCGCCAGCGCCGAAAACGGCGTCAGCTCCGACGGTTTGACGACGATCGCGCAGCCAGCGGCCAGCGCCGGTGCCACCTTGCGCGTAATCATCGCGGCCGGGAAGTTCCACGGCGTGATCGCCGCGCAGACACCGACCGGCTGTTTGAGCACGCTGATGCGCCGGTCACGGGTCGGCCCGGGAATCAGATCGCCATAGGCGCGCTTGGCCTCCTCGCCGAACCATTCGATGAACGACGCGGCGTAGCCGATCTCGCCGCGGCTCTCGGCCAGCGGCTTGCCCTGCTCGCGCGTCATGATCCGCGCCAGATCGTCCTGGTGGGTCAGCATCAGTTCAAACCAGCGCCTGAGCACGGTCGCGCGCTCCTTGGCGCTGCGCGCTGCCCAGGCTAGCTGCGCCGCTTGGGCCGCCTCAATCGCCCGACGGGTCTCGGCAGCGCCACAGGCCGGTACGCTGCCAACCACCTCTCCCGTCGCCGGGTCCGTGACCTGGATCGTCTCGCCAGCATCGGCGTCGCACCAGCGGCCGGCGACATAGGCCTGCCGGCGGACCAGATCGGGCCGCTGCAGGCCGTCAGCAATCGCGGTCGGCAACGGGGAACGGTCATCCATGGCGTGTCTCCTGCATATCAATGGTCCGGATGCCCCAGTTTAGAGCGGCACCGGTCCCGGACGTTCGATCCGGCTTTCAACACCAGAGCAGCCGCGTGCCGCTGCCTGCCACCCGCCGCGTCATTGGTACCGCTACAACGAGCCATGAAGAACGTTCTGGTGCTGTATTACTCGCAGACCGGTCAGCTCGAACGCGTGCTGCGTTCGCTGATGCAGCCGTTTGAAGGCGATGCCGGGGTGCGCGTGCACTTTCAGCCGATCGTGCCCGAGCGGGTGTATCCGTTCCCGTGGCCGGTGGTCACGTTCTTCGACCAGTTTCCGGAATGCGTGCAGCTGGTACCGCCCGCCGTCGACCTGCCCGGCTTGGACGAAAGCATCGACTACGACCTGATCGTGCTCGGCTACCAGACCTGGTATCTGTCGCCGTCGCTGCCGGCGACCGGCCTGCTCAAGTCACGCTACGCGGCGCTGCTGCGCGACAAGCCGGTGGTCACCGTGATCGGCTGCCGCAACATGTGGTATCGCGGCCAGTTGGCCGTCCGCCAACTGATCGACGCGGCCGGCGGCCGCTTCGCGGGCATCTTCGTCCGCGAAGACCAGGGCACGCGCGCCGAAACCTTCATCACGGTGACCGTGTGGCTGCTGACCGGCCGCCGCGAAACCTGGAAAGGCGTGCTGTCGCCGGCCGGCGTGTCCGACGCGGCGATCGCCGACTCGGCGCGCTTCGGCCGACAACTGCTCGATGGCTTGCACGACGGGCGCATCGACCGCGGACAGGCGGTGTTTGACGGCGCCGACAGCGCGCCGGTCGACCCGCATTACGTGCTGACCGAGGAAATCGGCTGGCGCGGCTTTCGGCTCGGGGCCGGCATCGTCCGCCTCGCCGGCGGGCCGGGCCGCTGGCAGCGCATACCGCTGCTGGGCTTGTTTGCCCTGTGCCTGGGTATCGGCATCGTCACGATCGTGCCGTTCGGGCTGGTCGCACTGGCGGTGTTCAAGCGTTCGGCGCGCTATCAGCGCTGGCTGGATCAACAAATCCGCTATCTGCAGGGCGACGACCTGCCGCGCGCCGGCTGAGCGCGCTTCAACGGGCGTCCGGGCTGCGCGTGGCAGAATCGCCGCGTCGATCCCCTTGGAGCCTTGCATGATTCCGTCCCACGGCTATGCCGCCAGCGCCGCCCGCGGCCCCTTGGCCCCGTTCAAGTTCGAGCGCCGCGATCCGGGTGCGCACGATGTCGTCATCGAGGCGCTGTACTGCGGCGTGTGTCATTCCGACCTGCATTCGGTCAACAACGACTGGGGTGGCAGTCGCTACCCGATCGTGCCGGGCCACGAGATCATCGGCCGCGTCACGTCGGTCGGCAGCGCGGTCAGCCAGTTCAAGGTCGGCGACCACGCCGGCATCGGCTGCCTGGTCGACAGCTGCCGCGAATGCGGCTCCTGCCACGCCGACGAAGAGCAGTACTGCGAGCGCGGCGCCACCGGCACCTACAACAGCTACGAGCGCGGCACCCGCATCCCGACCTACGGCGGCTACTCGACCAACTACGTCGTCGCCGAGCGCTTCGCGCTGAAGATCCCGGCCGGCATGGACCTGGCCGCGACCGCGCCGCTGCTGTGCGCGGGCATCACCACGTACTCGCCGCTGCGGCACTGGAAGGTTGGCCCCGGCCAGCGCGTCGGCGTCGTCGGGCTCGGCGGGCTGGGCCACATGGCGGTCAAGATCGCGCACGCGATGGGCGCCGAAGTCACGCTGTTCAGCACGTCGGAGAGCAAGCGACAGGACGCGATCCGCCTCGGTGCGACGCACGTGGTGCTGTCACGCGACGCCGACCAGATGAAGGCACAGGCCAACCGTTTCGACTTCATTCTCGACACGGTATCGGCGCCGCACGACATCAATGGCTACCTGCGCCTGCTCAAGCGAGACGGCACGATGTGCCTGGTCGGCTTGCCCGAAACGCCGACGCCGATCGCCGCCGGCAATCTAGTGTTCGGCCGCAAGAGCCTGGCCGGTTCGCTGATCGGTGGCTTGGCGCAGACCCAGGAAATGCTCGACTTCTGCGCCGCGCACGGCATCGTGTCGGACATCGAGCTGATCCCGATCCAGCAGATCAACG
Organism: Hydrocarboniphaga daqingensis; assembly: GCF_900129825.1. GTDB lineage: Bacteria > Pseudomonadota > Gammaproteobacteria > Nevskiales > Nevskiaceae > Hydrocarboniphaga > Hydrocarboniphaga daqingensis. The sequence goes on from NZ_FQWZ01000001.1 coordinate 239,458, forward strand.
AGGCCTATGCGCGGCTCGAAAAGGCCGACGTCAAATACCGCTTCGTGATCGATCTGGCGACGCTGAAGGCCTGCTCCGGCCGGCGCCGGCTCAGTCGAACACCACCACCTGGCGCACGGCCTCGCCGCGCGCCAGGCGGTCGAAGCCGGCGTTGATCTCGTCGAGCCTGAGCCGGTGCGTCAGCAGCCGGTCCACCGGCAGCAGCCCGGCGCGGTACATCGCCACAAAGCGCGGAATGTCGCGGCTCGGCACCGCCGAGCCCATGTAGGAGCCTTTGACGGTGCGTTCTTCGGCGACCAGGCTGACGGCCGGCACGGAGAACATCCGGCCCGGATGCGGCAGACCGGCCGTCACCGTGGTGCCGCCGCGCCGCGTCGCCGCATAAGCCTGGCCCAGCACCACTTCGCTGCCAACGGTCTCGATCGTGGTCTGCGCGCCGCCGGCGGTGATCGCGCGGATCTGCGCCACCGCGTCTTCTCCGGCGGCGACGACATGCGTTGCGCCCAGTTCGCGCGCCAGCGCCAGCTTCGACGGCAGCACATCCACCGCGATCAGCGGATAAGCGCCGGCCGCGCGGGCGCCGAGCAGCGCCGCCAGCCCCACGCCGCCGAGGCCGAATACGGCAACGCTGTCGCCGGGCTGCACGCGCGCGGTGTTCACCGCAGCGCCGACGCCGGTCATCACCGCGCAGCCGAACAAGGCGGCGATTTCGGCGGGTAGATCGGCATCGACTTTGACGGCCGAGCGCGCCGACACCACGGTGGCCTCGGCAAACGCGCTGACGCCGAGGTGGTGATGGGGTCGGCTGCCGGCGCCGGGCGCATCGGTCAGCTGCCAACGGCGTTCGCCGCCGAGCAGGCTGCCGGCCGTGTTGGCCGCCGCACCGGGCTCGCACAGCGCCGGCCGGCCGCTGGCGCAAGGCGCGCAGTGGCCGCAGGTCGGCACGAACGAAAACACCACTTGGTCGCCGACCGCGAAGCCGTCGACGTCGGCCCCGATCGCGATGACGCGGCCGGCTGCCTCATGCCCGAGCACCATCGGCAGCGGCCGCGGACGCGAGCCGTCGATCACCGACAAGTCGGAATGGCACAAGCCGGCTGCGCCGACTTTGACCAGCAGTTCGCCGCGTCCCGGTGCGTCGAGTTGCAGCTGCCGCAAGCGCAGTGGCTGCGACTGCGCATACGGCGCTGGCAAGCCGACGTCGCTGAGCACGGCGGCGGTGACGGTGATCGACGTCATGGGGCAATCCTGGCGGGCGGCATCTGCAAGCGCCCGAGCGCCGTCCGCATCGGCTCGGGCAACGGAGTGGGACGGCGCTGCGCGCGGTCGACGAACACATGGACGAACCAGCCTTCGGCAGCCGGCTCGACATCGCCTTCGCGGAACAGCGCGATCTCGTAGCGCACGCTGCTGCGACCCAGATGCGCCACGCGCAGCGCTGCGTCCACCGCATCCGGAAACGCCAGCGCCTTCAAGTAGCGGCAATGCGATTCGGCGCAAAAGCCGATCGTGTCGCCGTGGTGAATATCCAGGCCGCCCTCGCGGATCAGCCAAGTGTTGATCACCGTATCGAAGAAGCTGTAGTAGTCGATGTTGTTGACGTGGCCGTAGACGTCGTTGTCCTTCCAGCGCGTGCCGATTCGCTGGCAATAGGCGTACTGCTCGCGGCGCGTCGGCAGCGATGCGGGCGGCGGTGGCGAGGTGGCGGTATCGGTCACGGGACTCCTGGCGGCCAAGGGCGCGTCAGCGATAGGTGATCAGCTGCTTGTGGCGCTCGCCTTCGAAGTACGAGTGCTCGTTGAACGTCGACAGATACAAGCCGCGCTCGCTGTACAACACCTTGGTCAGCGAGGCGTTGGCGACGATACGGTTGATGCGCGCGGCATCGCGCTGCGGCACGCGCAGCAGGTCGGCCGTGACCACGGCCACCGGCCCGCCGGACGTGAACACCAGCGCGTTCTGCGACGGCGCCATCGATGCGGCCAGCGTGCGCAGCGCCGTGCTGACGCGGGCATTGAACGCTGGCCAGCTTTCGGCGTAGTCGGCGTCGTGGTCGCCGCCGATCCAGCGTTCGGTGGCGCGTTCGAACATCGTCTGGAACGCACGGCGCGGATCGGGCTCGTGCGCGAAGTGCGCCAGCCGCGTCGCCGGGTCACTGAGCCTCGGGTCGAAGCGCGCGATCATCTCGTCGTGGTCGTATTCCTTCCAGCCCGGCTGCTCGTCCCATACCGCGGGCAGGTCCATCGCGGTCAGGCAGGCCTCGGCCGTCTGGCGGTGGCGTCGCATCGGGCCGCTGATCACGCGGTCGACGCGCAAGCCGCGCTGCTTGAGTGCGGCACCCAGGCGCGTCGCCTGCTCCACGCCGAGCGCGGACAGCGCGTCGTATTCGGCTGCACCGAACGAGGCTTGGCCGTGGCGCACCAGATAGATCGCGCCCATCAGGCCATCCTCGACACCACCGACAGCGGCAGCCGCTTGATCAGAAAGCCCATCAGCGTCCACGGCCAAGCCGGCACGTAGGCCTCGTCGGGCTCGCGCTCGATCGCGCGCACCAACGCGCGGCAGCCGGTCACGGTGTCGACCATGAACGGGGTGTTCTTGACCTTGGCGTTGATCTCGCTGCGGATGTAGCCCGGATACACGGTCGATACCTTGATCGGGCTGCGACTCTTCAGCAGATCGGCGCGCAAGCCTTCCGACAGCGAGGCCAGCGCCGCCTTGGTCGCCGCATAGGTGGTCATGGCGCGCGGCATGCCGCGTAGCGCGCTCATCGACGAGATCGTCACCAGATGGCCGGCCCCCTGGTCGCGGAAGATCTCCATCGCCGCTTCGACCTGGGCCAGTGCAGCGACGAAGTTGGTCTGGGCGGTCTGCAGGTTGGCATTGAAGTGGCCAGTGCCCAGCGACGCCCCCTTGCCCATGCCGGCATTGACGACGACGCGGTCGAGCGTGCCGAACTCTTCGCGGAACTCGCGGAACACCGCGAACACTTGCGCATGGTCGTTGACGTCGAGCGCGCGCACGCTGACGTGGATGTGCGGGTAATGCGCCAGCAACTCGTCGCGCAGCGCGATCAACCGGTCGGTGCGTCGTGCGCACAACGCCAGATTGCGGCCTTGCTCGGCCCACAGGCGGGCCATGCCCTCGCCCAGTCCGGAGCTGGCGCCGGTGATCAGGATATTGCGTCGCGACATCGAGGCGGCCTCGGCCTGCTTGGGGGCGCCAAGGTTATGCCTTTTGCCGCAATGCGACACGCCCCGCAGCTTGCCGCGCGCGCAAGCCGCCGCGCCATGTAAAATTCGCGCCCCGCCGCTGACGCCGCCGCCCTGGTCGGGCCGCGCTGCGCTGCGCACCCCGATTCGACCGCGCCTTGGCGCGTCTCGCACCGTCCACTTTCAGTCCAGATGAGGATTCCATGACCACCCCGCGTACCCAGAAAGGCGGCCTTCAAGTCGCAACCGTTCTGAGCGACCTCATCGAGCAGCGCATCTTGCCCGGCACCGGCATCGAACCGGCGGCGTTCTGGGCCGGCTTCGAGCAGATCACCAGCACCTTCGCGCCGCGCAACCGCGAACTGCTCGCCAAGCGCGACGCGATCCAGGCGCAGATCGATGCCTGGCACCGCAAGCAGGGCGGCCAGCACGACGCAGCGGCCTACAAGCAGTTCCTCGGCGAGATCGGCTACCTGCTGCCCGAGCCGGCCGACTTCAAGGTGACCACGGCCAACGTCGACCCGGAAATCGCCGAGCAGTGTGGCCCGCAGCTGGTCGTGCCGGTGATGAATGCGCGCTACGCGCTCAACGCCGCCAACGCGCGCTGGGGTTCGCTGTATGACGCGTTGTACGGCACTGACGCGATCCCGGAAACCGACGGCGCGGTCAAGGGCCCCGGCTACAACGAAGTGCGCGGCGCCAAGGTGATCGCCTGGGCCAAGCGCTTTCTGGACACGGCGGCGCCGCTGGCCAGCGGCAGCCATAAGGACGTCACCGGGTACGCGGTCGAAGGCGGCCAGCTGGTCGTCAGCCTCGGCGCCACCAAGACCGGCCTGAAGGCGCCGGCGCAGTTCGTCGGCTTCAGCGGCGATGCCGCCAAGCCCACCGGCGTGCTGCTGAAGAACAATGGCCTGCACGTCGAGATCGAAATCGACCCGCGCCATGTGATCGGTGCCACCGACCCGGCCGGCGTCAAGGACGTGCTGCTGGAATCGGCGATCACCACGATCCAGGACTGCGAAGACTCGGTGGCCGCCGTCGATGCGGTCGACAAGGTCGTCGCGTATTCCAACTGGCTGGGCCTGATCCAGGGCGACCTGGCTGAAGTGCTGCACAAGGGCGGCAAAACGATCACCCGTGCGCTGAACGCCGACCGCCAGTACACGGCCGCCGCCGGCGGCACGCTGACGCTGCCCGGCCGCAGCCTGCTGTTCGTCCGCAACGTCGGCCATCTGATGACCAACCCGGCCGTGATCCTGGCCGACGGCCATGAGATTCCGGAAGGCATCCTCGACGGCATCGTCACCGTGCTGATTTCCTCGCACGACGTCGCCGGCCGCACGCGCTACCGCAACAGCAAGACCGGCAGCATCTACATCGTCAAGCCGAAGATGCACGGGCCGGAAGAAGTGCAGTTCGCCTGCGACTTGTTCGCCGCGATCGAAGACCTGGTCCGCCTGCCGCGCAACACGATCAAGATCGGCATCATGGACGAGGAGCGTCGCACCACGGTCAACCTCAAGGCGTGCATCAAGGTCGCCGCCGAGCGCGTCGTGTTCATCAACACCGGCTTCCTGGACCGCACCGGCGACGAGCTGCACACGTCGATGGAAGCCGGCCCGATGGTGCGCAAGGCGGCGATGAAGCAGCAGCCGTGGATCGCCGCCTATGAGGACTGGAACGTCGACATCGGTCTGGCCTGCGGCCTGGCCGGCCGCGCGCAGATCGGCAAGGGCATGTGGGCGATGCCAGACCTGATGGCCGGCATGCTCGAACAGAAGATCGCGCATCCGAAGTCGGGCGCGACCACCGCGTGGACGCCGTCGCCGACGGCCGCCACGTTGCACGCGACGCACTACCACCAGGTCAACGTGTTCGAGCGCCAGAAGGAGATCGCCACGCGCGCCCGCGCCAGCCTCGACGCGATCCTGACGATCCCGCTGCTCGGCACGCAGAAGCTCAGTGCCGAAGAGATCCAGCAGGAACTCGACAACAACGCCCAGGGCATCCTCGGCTACGTCGTGCGCTGGATCGACCAGGGCGTCGGCTGCTCCAAGGTGCCGGACATCAGCAACGTCGGCCTGATGGAAGACCGCGCGACGCTGCGCATCTCCAGCCAGCACATCGCCAACTGGCTGCGTCATGGCCTGACCAGCGTCGAGCAGGTGACCGAGACGCTGAAGCGGATGGCCGCGATCGTCGACCAGCAGAACGCCGGCGACCCGGGCTACAAGCCGATGGCGCCGGGCTTTGACGGCGTGGCGTTCCAGGCCGCCTGCGACCTGGTGTTCAAGGGTTGCGAGCAGCCCAACGGCTATACCGAGCCGTTGCTGCACCAGCGCCGTCAGGAAGCCAAGGCCAAGTACGGCCTGCAGTAAGCCGCGAGTTCCTGCAGCGGCGCCAACGGCGCTGCTGCAGTCGCCGGACAAAACAAAGGCCGCGACAGCGGCCTTTGTTTTTGCAGCCGGCCTGGAATCAGGCGGCGGGCGCCGTCGCCAGCAGGTCCTTCAGCGGCTTGGTTTCATCGGCCAGCACGGCCGGGTCGACCTTGATGCGGTCGCCGACCAGCTTCTTGGCGACCATGAACTCCTGCGGACGGCTGACCGAATCCGCGGCCAGCAGCGCGCCGTCCTTCAGGTACAGCGCCAGGAAGTTGCGCGCGGCTGGCGAACCACGCAGCACCACGGTGTCATAGCCCTGGTTCAAGCCCACCATCTGCAGCTTCAAGTCGTACTGGTCGGACCAGAACCACGGCACCGCGTTATACGGCTTGAGCTGGCCGACCAGCAGCGCCGCCGCGCTGCGCGCCTGCTCGAGTGCACTCGGCACCGATTCGAGGCGGATGCGGCGGCCGGCATAGGCGCTCGGGTGGCTGCTGCAATCACCGATCGCGAGGATGTCCGGGTCCGAGGTGCGGCCGTATTCGTCAACGGCGATGCCGTTGTCAATCGCAAGCCCGGCCGCTTCGGCCAGCTCCACGTTCGGGATCAGGCCGATGCCGACGATGACCACGTCGGCCGGAATCTTCAGGCCGTCACCGGCCAGCACCGTCGTGATCTTGCCGGCGGCGTCGAACTCGAAGCCGGTCAGCGCGGTGTTGACCAGAATCTTGACACCGGCCTCGGTGTGCACGCGCGCGTAGAACTCCGACAGCTCCGGTGCCGTCACGCGCTGCAGCACGCGCGGCATCGCTTCGAGCACGGTGACGTCGATGCCCTTCTTGCGCGCCACGGCGGCGACTTCCAGGCCGATGTAGCCGCCGCCGATGATCACCAGGCGGTTGCCGGCGACGAACTGCTCGCGCAGCGCATCGACATGGCCGATCGTGCGCAGGTAATGAAGGTTCGGCGCTTGGTGAATGCGCTCGTCGGGCAGCGTCAGCAGCCGCGGGCGGCCGCCGGTGGCCAGCACCAGCTTGCCGTAGCCGAGCGTGCGGCCATCGGCCGTGGTCACGGTCTTGGCGACACGGTCGATCGCCGTGACGCGGGTGTTGGGCAGGCAGCGGATGTTGGCGTTGTCGTAGGTTGCCGGCGCTTTGACGTGCAGGCGCTCATGGCTGATCTCGCCGCTGAGAAAGGCCTTGGACAGCGGCGGACGCTGATACGGCAGATGCGGCTCGTCGCCGGCGATCGTGATGTCGCCAACGTACTGGTTGACGCGCAGCGCCACGGCCATTTCACCGGCCGCATGGCCGGCGCCGACGATCAGTACCGATTCGGAGGAGGCAGCCGGGCTGGCCTGTTCAGTCATGTCGTGCAATCTCGCGGCGGGTTGGGAAAGGAGCGCAAGATTACGCGCTCGTTACCCCGCGTCTCAAACCCGCAAAAGGACGATACCGGCGCCACGGTGCTGGCAAGCGGCCCCGGCGTAGACCCACAATCGCGGTTTGCCCGATGCAACGAGCCTGATGATGAGCGACCCCTGCCCCGCCCCGACGCCCTCACTATGGGACGGTCGCGCGCTCGAAACGCTGCTGCCGCTGGTGACCATCGGCCCCGACCGCTACGCCAGCACGGCGTCGGACGACAACTTCAACCGCCGCTTGTACGGCGGCCAGCTGCTCGGCCAGGCGCTGCTGGCCGCCGCCCAGACCGTGCCCGAAGGCCGTCGCGCCCACATGCTGCAAGCCTGCTTTTTGCGCGGCGCGGCGATCGACCAACCGTTGCGGTTCGACGTGCAACGGCTGCTCGACGGCGGCCGCTATTCGTCGCGCCATGTCCGCGTCACGCAAGCCGCGCACGCGGTGCTGGACGCGCAAGTGTCGTTTCAGGTGCCCAGCGACCCGCCGCAGCACCGCCGCACCGACGGGCCGGACGACGTGCCCGGCCCCGAGCAGCTGCGCGACATGGTCGACTTGGTCCGCGACGGCCAACACGGATTCGAGTTGCGGATGGTGCCGCTGGTCGAAAAGCACTGCGTCGAAATGCGCCCGGTCGACCCCGAGCGCTTCGTATTCCAGGCCGACGCTTCGGCGCGCCAGCGGTTCTGGCTGAGGCTGCGCGACGGCCTGCCCGAGGCGCCGGCACTGCACGATGCGGCGCTGGCCTATCTGTCGGACTTTCTGGTCACGTACTGCAGCTACAGCCCGTACACATCGATGGTCGACATGCGCGACTTCTACGTCGCCAGCCTGAACCACGGCCTGTGGTTCCACGAAAACCTGCGCTACGACGATTGGCTGCTATTCGACTGCCAGAGCCCGGCCACCGGCCACGGCCGCGGCTTTGCCGTCGTGCAGATCTACGACCGCCAGCGGCGCCTGGTGGCCACGGCCACGCAGCAATGCACGCTCGGCGAGCGACGCTGAGTCCCACGCTTCAGAACCGTAGCTCGCTCTGCGACGGGAGCATGGTTCGCTAGCGCAGCGCTGGCATCGATCGCGAAACGGTCGACGATCTATACATGAGGCATCCAATATGCATAGAAATAAGCCATGATCTATACATGTTGAACCGCCCGGCTGCGAAACCCGCCCCATGAGACTCTCATTCGCGCCACCGCCGTTGGAAAGCCTGGACCCAGCGCGGTTCGAAAGTGCGGCCATTCTGAAAAAGCTGGTCGCCGCTCACCGGCGGCTGGCGGAGTTCAAAGGCGTGGCGGCCTCCATGCCGAACCAGGGTGTGTTGATCAGCACGCTGAGCCTGCAGGAAGCCAAGGACAGCTCCGAGATCGAAAACATCGTGACCACGCACGATGAGTTGTTCCGCGAAGCGGCAGACATCGATGCCGTCAACGCAAGCCCGGCCGCCAAGGAAGTGGCGCTCTACAGCCACGCGCTGCGCGTCGGCTTTCAATCGGTGGCGGCAACCGGCCTGCTGACCGGCAATCACATTCTGGAGATTCAGGCGGCGCTCGAGAGAAACCGCCCCGGCTACAGAACGGTGCCGGGCACCACGCTCAAGGACCGAGGCACCGGTCGGGTGATCTATACCCCGCCGACGCCGGACCTGCTGCCGGGCCTGATGTCCGACCTCGAACACTTCATCAACGACGACGGCCGCTACGCAGCCGACCCGCTAGTGAAGATGGCGCTGATCCACCATCAGTTCGAGAGCATCCATCCGTTCAATGACGGCAACGGTCGTACCGGCCGCATCGTTAATGTGCTGTATCTGGTCAAGATGGGGCTGCTGGATATTCCCGTGCTGTATCTGAGTCGCGCCATCGTCGGAACCAAGGCTGACTACTACCGTCTGCTGCAAAGCGTGCGTGACACCGGCGACTGGGAAACCTGGGTGATGTATTTGCTTGATGCCGTCGAAAGCACCGCTGCCCAGGGCATCACGACGATCCAGGCCATCAAGGCACTGCTGCTGGACACCAAGCACCGCATCCGCAGCCAGCACCGCTTCTACAGCCAAGACCTGATCAACAACCTGTTATCGCATCCGTACACCAAAATCGAGTTTCTGATGCGCGACTTGAAGGTGTCCCGCATCACGGCCACGCGCTATCTGGATCTGTTGGCGGCCGATGGTTTCCTGCGCAAACGCAAGATCGGGCGCAGCAACTACTACATCAACGATCCGCTGTTCCGCATTCTGACCGGCGAGGCCGCTCCGGCAGGCGAACGCTGACGCTCGCGACCCGGAACGACGCCGAGCCCATCGACAGCTGAGCCACGCGCTTCAGAACCGTAGCTCGCTCTGCGGCTCGGCGACGGCATCCGGGTGGCCCGGATCGGTGAAGTTGCCGAGGCCGACTCCAACCAGTCGATAGCGGGTCTCGGGGTCCAGCTCGACGCGCTCACGCAGGTTCAGCGCGATATCGCGGAACGCGGCCAGTGTGTCGGGCGGCGTCGGTGGCGTGTGGCTGCGCGTCAGAATCCGGAAGTCGGCGGTCTTGAGCTTGAGCACAACGGTGCGACCGATCCGTGCGGTCTTGCGGGATGCCGCCCATGCCTTGTCGGCCAGCGCCTCGATATGCGGCGCCAGCTGCGACAGCGGCAGGTCCTCGCGAAACGTGTCTTCGGCCGACACCGACTGCGTGGGCCGATCGGGCTTGACCGTGCTGTGGTCGATGCCCTGCGACAGCTGGTGCAGCCGCGCGCCGTAACGGCCGAAGCGTTGCTCCAGCTCGGCCAAGGGCACCCGTTGCAGGTCACCACAAGTAGCGACGCCGATCGCCGCCAGCCGCTCGCCGGTGACCTTGCCGACACCTGGCAAGCGCGTCACCGGCAGCGTCGGCATGAATGCATCGACCTCTTCGGGGCGGATCACGAACAGACCGTCGGGCTTGTTCCAGTCCGACGCGATCTTGGCCAGGAACTTGTTCGGCGCGACGCCCGCCGATGCGGTCAGCGACAGCTCGGTGCGGATCTGTTCGCGGATGGCCTTGGCGACGCGGGTCGCGGTTGGCAGGCCGGTCTTGTTATCGGTGACGTCCAGATACGCCTCGTCGAGCGACAAGGGCTCGACCAGGTCGGTATGCCGCAGCATGATCTCGCGCACCGCGCGTGATACCGCACGATAGCGGTTGAAGTCGGGCGCGACGAACACCGCATCGGGGCATAGGCGCTCGGCGCGCACGGCCGGCATCGCCGAGCGGATGCCGTAGCGCCGCGCCTCATAGGAGGCCGCGCAGACCACCGATCGCTGACCGCGCCACGCAACAACCACGGGCCGACCGCGCAGCTGCGGGTCGTCGCGCTGTTCCACCGATGCGTAGAACGCATCCATGTCGACATGGATGATCTTGCGCACGGCGATGCCGCGTCGCTACGGCGCCTTGGCCGCCGCGCGCGCGGCGATTGCAGCGCGCTGGATGCCGATCGGCAGCGCGTCGATGCGCTGCATCTCGGGGCTGGCGAACAGCTGCGGATTGTCCAGCCAGGCCAGGAACAGCGGCGTCGCGTCGTTGCCCCAGAACACTTCACCACCGGCTACCAGGCTCGGCACACCGAACACCTGGGCGGCGATCGCACGGTCGTAGTGATCGCGCAACGTCTGCTTGACCTCGGCGCTGGCCAGCGCCGCGGCCGCGTCACGGACACCGAGCCGCTCGGCCAGCGGCAACAAGGCATCGACCGTGTCGGCGCCGTGGCCGTCGCGCCAGATCCAGTCAAAGATCGCGTCGATCGTGTCGAAGCCAGAGCCCGCCGCGACGCACAGCCGCAGCGCCGGCATCGGGTTGAACGGATGCGTCGGCGGAAAGCGCAGCGGCCGCCCAAGCTGCTGGCCCTGCCATGAGGCCATCCGATACGTGAAGCGGCGCTTGGCCGGCAGTTCAGCCGGGCCTATCGAGCCCAGGTGATCGAGCAGCGCGCCGAACAGGAACGGGCGCGGTGTGATCTGGACGCGGCCGTTCTCGTGCAAGGCACGCACCTGCGGCCATTGCAGGTAGGAAAACGGCGAGACGAAATCAAAGAACCAGTCGGCTTGCATGTCGCGCTCTCCATCGGAAAGCCGCGAGCATAGCCGCCGCTGCGGCCGGCCGACACATCCGTCGGCCGGCCCGGCGACTCAGTACAGCAGTCGCGTCTTCAGCGTGCCGGGGATCGCTGCCAGCTTGTCCTTCAGCGTCTCGGCCTGCTCCTCGTTGGCCGACACGTCGATGACCACGTAGCCGACTTCGCCGCTGGTCTGCAGGAACTGCGCGTCGATGTTGACCGCTTCGGCCGAGAACAGATTGTTGATCTGCATCAGCATGCCCGGCATGTTGCGGTGGATGTGCAGCAAGCGGCGACTGGTCGGATGCTCGGGCAGCGACACTTCGGGGAAGTTGACGGCCGACAGCGTCGAGCCGTTGTCGCTGTAGCGGATCAGCTTGGCCGCGACTTCAAGGCCGATGTTCTCCTGCGCTTCGAACGTGCTGCCGCCGACGTGCGGCGTCAGGATCACGTTCGGCAAGCCCTGCAGCGGCGATACGAAAGCCTCGTTGTTGCCCTTGGGCTCGACCGGGAATACGTCGACGGCAGCGCCACCGATCTGGCCGCTGCGGATCGCCTCGGCCAGCGCTTCGATGACAACGACAGTGCCACGCGCGGCATTGATGAACAGCGCGCCCGGCTTCATCGCCGCAAACTCGGCAGCGCCAATCATCCACTGCGTCTGCGGCGTTTCGGGCACGTGCAGCGTGACGATGTCGCTGCGCGCCAGCAGCTCACCGAGCGAGGCCACCGGCGTGGCATTGCCCAGCGCCAGCTGCGTTTCGATGTCGTAGAAGATCACGCGCATGCCCAGGCTTTCGGCCAGCACGCCGACCTGCGTGCCGATGTGGCCATAGCCGACGATGCCCAGCGTCTTGCCGCGCACTTCATAGCTGCCGACGGCCGACTTCGACCAGCCGCCGACATGACACTGGGCGCTCTTCTCGGGGATGCGGCGCATCAGCATGATCGCCTCGGCGATCACCAGCTCGGCCACGCTGCGCGTGTTCGAGTACGGCGCGTTGAACACCGGAATGCCGCGCGCCTGCGCTGCGTCGAGCGCGATCTGGTTGGTGCCGATGCAGAACGCACCAACGGCCATCAACCGCCGCGAGTTCTGGAAGATTTCCGGCGTCAGCTGGCTGCGCGAGCGGATGCCGACGATGTGCGCCGTGGCGACCGCAGCGGCCAACTCGGCTTCGGGCAGCGACTTTTCATGAAACTCGATGTTGCTGTAGCCGGCCGCGCGGAAGGTTTCCACGGCCGTGCGTGCCACGCCTTCGAGCAACAGCACCTTGATGTCCTGCTTGGGAAACGAGGTCTTTTTCACGATGCATCACCCGGGAGCCAAAATTGGGGGCGCGCACTATGCCAGAGGGGCCTGCCAGTGAACATGTTAGGCCGCCACTGCCGGACCGGCGCGCAGGCCATCGTCGGCCTGCGGAGTGCGGCGGCTGACCGTGTCGTGGATGAAACGCAGCTTGTCGATACTGGCCGGCGACAGCATGAACGGATAGCTGTCGGGCTGGCCCAGGCTGCGGCTGAGGCTGTTGAGCGCGTACGTCAGCGACAGCCAGTTGTCGATCATCTGGTCGAACGGCTGCGTACGCGACGCCTCGACGTTCGGCGGCGGTTGCAGCCTGGGCTCGTCGCGGCGCTTCGGTTGCAGTGCCAAGCCGCAGGCCGCTGCCGTTTCCAGCGAGTCGATCATATGCAGGTAATGCGCCCAGGTTTCAGCCCAGTCCTCCCAGGGATGCGAACTGGCATAGCTGCTGACGAAGCGCGTCTGCCAGTCGGCTGCGGGCCCCGCCTGGTAATGGCGCTGCAGCGCCGCCGCGTAATCGTCGCGCTCGTCACCAAACAGGGCGCGGAATGCGTCGAGCTTCGCCGCATCGTCCTTGATCAACTGGTCCCAGTAGTAATGGCCGACTTCATGACGGAAGTGACCCAGCAGCGTGCGATAAGGCTCATGCAGCGCCAGCCGCCGCTTCTCGCGTTCCAGATCATCGGCTTCGGCGGCGTTGATCGTGATCAGCCCGTTGTCGTGTCCGGTCAGCACCGGCGCATCGGCGACCAACTCGTCGCTGAGAAACTCGAATGCCAGGCCACGCACCGGGTCCTGTTGACGACTCTGCAACGGCAGCTTCAGTTCGATCAGGCTGTAGACCAAGCGCCGCTTGGCAGATTCGAGGCGCGCCCATTGTTCGAGCTTGCCCGGCAACTCCAAGTTGGGCAGCACTTGGGTCAGACGACACGACACACACAGCGTCTGCTCATCGTCGGCCGGCACGGCCCAGTTGCACACCTGATGCTGCGGGTAGTTGGCGCAGAGACGGTAACGACGGCCCTTGGAAGCCGGCGCCAGTGAGCGCCAGCGATCGTCGACTTCGGGCTCCAGCGCTGCCATCTCGCAGGTGTCCGGCAGAAACGCCAGCGCGTGGCCGCAGTGCGTGCAGTTCACGTTCTCGAAGAAGACCGTGTTCTGGCAATGCTGGCAGTGGAAGACTTTCATGGACTACCTTGTCGGGCCGCGTATCGCACGCGGCGGCGCCGCATAGCCTGACCGTGACCACTGGACTGGACATGAACGATCACGATGGTAGCGCAGGCCTGCTCGGTGCCGCCGAACCCGCCCCGGCATACCGGACCGGCGAGCACGCGCGCTCACGCTGGCTGCTGACCGGCGATCACGCCGGCTTGCACGTGCCATCGCAGCTGGGCGATCTGGGACTGCCGCAGGCTGACTGGCAACGCCACATCGCCTGCGACATCGGCGTGCAAGGCTTGGGCGATGCCTTGGCGGCGCAGCTCGACGCCACGTTCATCGCACAGCGCTATTCGCGTCTGGTGATCGACTGCAATCGTGATCCGGCCAGCGACGGCTCGATCGTCGAATCCAGCGACGGCAGCATCATTCCCGGCAACGTCGGCCTGGATGCCGCGCAGCGCCTCGCGCGCCGACGCGCGATCTACGACCCCTATCACGCGTGCATCGAGCAGACCTTGGCGCAGCGCGCGCATCGGGGCCAACCCAGTTGGCTGCTGCTGCTCCACAGCTTCACTCCGCTGCTGCAATCGCAGCGGCGACCCTGGCATCTGGGGCTGCTGTATCACCGTGACGCGCGGCTCGCGCTGGCGCTCAAAGCGAGTCTGCAGGCGCTACCGCAGACGCCCGTCGACGCGCTGTGCATCGGCGATAACGAGCCGTATTCCGGTGCAGACGGCACGGACGTTGCGCTGAATCGGTATGGTGAGGCGCTGGGCCTGCCCTACGTCGAGTTGGAGATTCGTCAGGACCTGATCGCAACGCCGGCGCAGCAACACCAATGGGCTCGCTTTCTTGCGGATGCTCTGCGCGATCTGACGTTGCGTCCGCTACCCGATCGCTGAGCGTTATCGCGCCAACACGGCCGCGCCGCTGCGCCTGCTTTAAGTTCACGGCAAGCCGCCGTGGGCTACACCGCTCACAGATCGCGCCACCCCGCGCGCAGGGATACCCGAGATGCTGATCCGTGTGGGCTTTGAAATGGCGTTCGACTGTCCGCAGCCGACGCCGATGATCCTGACCCTGAACGTGCATGCCTGCCGCAGCGGCGACCTTCAGGAGCCCGATCGATTGCAGACGCAGCCGGCCGTTCCGTTGGAGCAGTACCACGACGCGTACGGCAACTTCTGTACGCGGCTGGTCGCGCCTCAAGGGGCGTTTCAGATCAGTTCGGACACCGTGGTGATCGACAGCGGCCTGCCGGAGCCCGAATACCCTAGTGCGCGCGAAGTTCCGGTCAACGAGTTGCCGAACGACACGCTGGTCTACCTGCTGCCGAGCCGCTATTGCGAGAGTGATCTGCTGCTGCCGGTCGCCTGGCAGTTGTTCGGCTCGGTATCACCGGGCTGGTGGCGCGTGCAGGCCGTGTGCGATTGGGTGCACCAACATCTGAGCTTTGGGTACGCCTATGCGCGACCGACGAAAACCGCGTTCGAGGCCTACAACGAAAAGCTCGGCGTGTGCCGCGACTATGCGCATCTGGCGATCGCGATGCTGCGCGCCTTGAACATACCGGCGCGCTACTGCACGACCTATCTAGGTGACATCGGCGTACCCAAAGTCGATGCGCCGATGGATTTCGCCGGTTGCCTGGAGGCCTATGTCGGCGACGCCTGGCACTTCTTCGACCCCAGAAACGGAGCGCGCAGGATCGGCCGCATTCCGATCGCCCGCGGCCGCGACGCCGCCGACGTGGCGATCTCGACGTCGTACGGCCCGACCACGCTGCTCCGCTTCAAGGTCTGGACCGACGAAGTCGGCTGAGATCGGCCTGCAGGCGCCAAATCAGGCCGCTGCGATCCGCGCGACCAGCGCATCGGTGAACACGCGCGTGCTGGCGCTGCCGCCCAGATCGCCGGTGCGCACCTTGTCGAGGTTGACGGTCTGATCAATCGCGGTCCGCAGGCGCGTGGCCTTGTCGTGCAGCTTGACGTGGTCGAGCATCATGGCCGCGCCGAGCATCAGCGCGATCGGGTTGGCGATGCCCTTGCCGGCGATGTCCGGTGCCGAACCGTGCACGGCTTCGAAGATCGCCGCATCAGCGCCAATGTTGGCACCCGGCGCCATGCCCAAGCCGCCGACGAGGCCGGCGCACAAGTCGGAGATGATGTCGCCGAACAGATTGGTCGTGACCAGCGTGTCGAACTGCCACGGATTGATCACCAGCTTCATCGTGCAGGCATCGACGATCGCCTCGTCCATCAGAATCCGGCCTTCATACTTGCTCTTGTAGAGCTTGCGCGCTTCATCGAGAAAGATGCCGGTCAGCGCCTTCATGATGTTGGCCTTGTGCACCACGGTGACTTTCTTGCGGCCAAGCGCGATCGCGTTTTCGAATGCGTACTCGAGCAGTCGGCGCGAACCCTGGCGGGTATTGACGCCGGTGGCGATCGCGACGGCCTCGGGATCACCGTCCATCGGAATGAAGTGCTCGTAGCCCATGTACAAGCCTTCGACGTTTTCGCGGAACACCATCAGATCCACGTTCTCGTAGCGGCCGCCCGGGATGATCGTTTTGGTCGGACGCACGTTGGCGTACAGCTTGAACGCTTCGCGCAAGCGCACGTTGCTGCTGCGATAGCCACCGCCGGATGGCGTTTCCAGCGGACCCTTCAGCGCCAGCCGGGTGCTGCGGATCGACTCCATCGTCGCTGGTGGCAGCGCATCGCCGGTGGTCTGCATGGCGGCCAGGCCAGCGGTCTGGACGTCCCATTCGAACGGCGCCTGCAGCGCTTCGAGCGCCTTGAGCGTTGCTTCCATGATTTCCGGGCCGATACCGTCGCCGGGGATCAAAGTGGCGCGAATGGGAGTGTTCGTCATAGGGTTTTCCGTCCGTAGGTCGTATACAAGCTCGCCACTCTAGCGCCGAAACGCGCCGTAATCGAAGGGGATTTTCCGATGCGTGCCATCCATTTTCTAGGCATTGCGATGCTGTCGGCCGCCATCATCGGCTGCCAGACGCACCCGGCGCTTGCGCCCGGCAGCGCCGCACCACAACCGCCCGCCAGCAGCAGCGCGGTGCTCGCCGCCAGCACGGCGGCCGACTGGCGCGAGGTGCCGCCCGAGCAATTGCTGGTGATGACGCTGGCCGGAGGCGGCCGCGTGCTGATGGAACTGGCGCCGGAGTTTGCCCCGCTGCATGCGGACAACATCCGTCAGCTGGCGCGCAGCGGCTATTACGACGGCCTGGCGATCCTGCGCGTGCAGGACAACTACGTCGTGCAATGGGGCGATCCGAACGAACAGCAGCCGCGTAGCGTCGGTGCTGCACAGCGCACGCTGCCAGGGGAATTCAGTCGCCCGATCGCCGGGCTCGCCGAGTTCACACCGCTGCCCGATGGCGATGTGTATGCCGCACAAGTCGGGCACAGCGGTGGATTTGCAGCCGCACGCGACCCGGCGCGGGGACAAGCTTGGCTGGCCCATTGCTACGGCGCGCTTGGCGTTGGTCGCGGCATGGGCGCCGACAGCGGCGGCGGCCCGGAGCTGTACGTGGTGATCGGCCACGCACCGCGCCACCTCGACCGCAACATCACGCTGGCCGGACGCGTGCTGCAGGGCATGGATCAGCTGACCGCGCTGCCGCGTGGCACCGGCCCGCTGGGCTTTTACGAAAAGCCGGATCAGTACGTGACGATCGCGAGCATCCGCGCCGCAGCGGATCTGCCGACGTCCGAACGCCCTGCGTTGCAGGTGCTGCGCACCAATACGCCGCTGTGGGCAGCCTACGTCGACACCCGGCGCAACCGACGTGACCCCTGGTTCATCGAAGCCACCGGTCACGTCGACCTGTGCAATGTCGGCGTGCCGGTGCGCCAGACACCGCGCGGTTAGCGCGGTTAGGGCCGTCAGCGACTCGCGGCCGGCGTCAGGCCGCGACGCTCCAGCAGCGGCTCGATGATCGGATCGCGGCCGCGAAAGTCGCGGTACAACTGCATCGCCTCGACGCTGCCGCCGCGCGACAGCAAGCGCTCGCGATACCAGTCGCCGTTCTCGCGCTTGAGGCCACCGTTCTCCTTGAACCAGTTGTCGGTATCGGCAACCAGCACCTCGCTCCAGATGTAGGAGTAGTAGCCGGCCGAATAGCCACCGGAGAACGTGTGCGAGAAGTAGGTCGTGCGATAGCGCGGCGGCACCGGTGCATAGTCGACGCCGGCATTGGCCAAGGCACGCTGTTCAAATGCGGCAACGTCGGAAACGCGCGCTTGCTCCGGCGACAGCTGGTGCCAGACCTGATCGAGCAATGACGCGGACAGATACTCGGTGGTCGCAAAGCCCTGGTTGAACTTTTCGGCCGCCTGGATCTTGGCCACCAGTGCCAGCGGCATCGGCTCGCCGGTCTGGTAGTGCTTGGCGTAATTGGCCAGCACCTTGGGCCAGGTGGCCCACATCTCGTTGGCCTGCGACGGGTACTCGACAAAGTCGCGCGGCACGCTGGTGCCGGAAAACAGCGGGTAGCGCACGTTTGAGAACAAGCCGTGCAGCGCATGGCCGAACTCGTGGAACGTGGTCTGCACTTCGTCCGACGTCAGCAGCACTGGCTGACCGTCGGCCGGCTTGGTGATGTTCAAGTGGTTGGCGACCACCGGCTTGTAGCCGAACAGCGCGCTCTGGTCGACGTAGGAATTCATCCAGGCGCCGCCGCGCTTGGAGTCACGCTTGAACGGATCGAAGATGAAGATGCCGAGCGCCTTGCCGTCGTGGAAAACTTCGAACGTGCGGATGTCCGGGTGGTACTTGGGCAGATCGGTACGCTCCGAAAAGCTCAGGCCATACAACTCGTGAGCGGCATAAAACACGCCGTTCTCCAGCACGCTGCGCAGCTCGAAGTACGGCTTGATCTCGCTCTCGTCCAGATCGTAGCGCTGCTTGCGTACCGCCTCGGCGTAGTAGGCCCAGTCCCAGGCCGCCAGCTTGAAGCCGCCACGCTGCGCGTCAATGATCTTTTGCATGTCGGCCGCTTCGCGTCGTGCATTGCCGACCGCCGGCGCTGCCAGCTGCCCCAGCAGCTTGTTGACGGCGGCCGTGGTCTTGGCCGTGGTGTCTTCCAGCTGATACGCCGCGTGGCTCGGGTAGCCGAGCAAGTGGGCGCGATCCGCGCGGACTTGGACGATCGCCGCGACGACCGCCTTGTTGTCGGCGTCGTTGCCACGGTTGCCGCGTTCGATCGATGCCTTGTACAGCCGCTCGCGCAGCGCACGGTTCTTCAACACGGCCAGCGCCGGTTGGCCGCTGGTGTTCTGCAACTTGAGCACGAACTTGCCGTCGAGCCCCTTGGCCTTGGCGGCGGCAGCCGCCGCGGCAATGGCGCTGTCGTCCAATCCGTCGAGTTCGGCGCGCGTATCGACGACGACGGCCGAGTCGTTGGTTTCTTTGAGCACGTTCTGCTGGAACTGCGTGGTCAGCTTGGCCAGTTGCTCGTTGTAGGCCTTGAGCTTGTCCTTGTCGGCATCCGACAACTGCGCGCCGGCGCGGATGAAGTTGACGTAGTAACGCTCCAGCAAGCGCTGGCTCTCAGCGTCGAGGCCGAGCGTGGCACGCTGCTCGTACAGCGCACGCACGCGGCCAAACAGCCGGGCGTCGAGCACGATCGCATCGTTGTACGCCGACAGCTTGGGCGATACGTCGGCGTCGATGCGATCAAGCTCGTCGTTGGTGTGCGCGCTGGTCAAATTGAAAAACACGGCCGACACGCGGCCCAGCGTCTGACCGCTGCGCTCCATCGCGACGATCGTGTTGTCGAACGTCGGCGCCGCTGGATTGGCCGCGATGCGCTCGATCTCGGCACGCCCTTCGGCCATGCCGATCTCGAAGGCCGGCATGAAGTGTTCGTTGCGGAAGCGGTCGAACGGCGGGTAGTGGTACGGCAGCGTGCTCAGGCCCAGCAAGGGATTGGCCGTAGCAGCCTCGACGGCAACGGTAGAAGACGCATCGCGCGTGGACGGCATCGTGGCGGACTCGGTCGGGGGCGTCGGCTGGCTGGCGCAAGCGACAAGGCCGCCGGCCAGCAGCGTCGTCATCATCGGGTTTTTCATGGGTCCCTTGTTTTGATTTTGGGTGGACACGGGCTAGCCCGCAGCCGAGGGCGACATTAGCCGGTTGGAGGCCGACACCGCACGGCGATCACGGCCGGGAAAACCCCCAAGCGCGGCGTCATCCACCACTCAGACCGCAGGCGGACACGCTGGCGCTGCGCCCGGCGCCACCGTCGGTACCGCGCGCGAGACCGCATCGGCCAGTGCGTCGAGTGCGCGCTGATGCCCGGCGACCAGCGCATCAAAGCCGTCGGCGACCGGCTCGACACGGCGAAACGCGCACTGCAGCGTCGCGTCGCGTGTGGCGCCGCGCAACTGCCACTGGGCTTCGACCAGCGCGTAGCCACCCAGTACCGATTCGAACCGCGTGATCGCGACGCTCAGTCGCACGCCATCCGGGGCGGCGATGCCGGCCAGCCGCGCCGTCAAGCCGTTGCGGATCTCATCGGGCAGCGGGGCGATCCACTGCTGACCCTCGACCAAGGCGACGCGCTCGGCGCCTTGGCGCACGACCAGCTGCGGGTAGTCCGCAGCGGCCGGCACCTTGACCGCATCGACGTCAATCATCGAGGCCTGCTGCGGCAGCGCGCCCGCGTCCAGCGGACGCAGCAGCGTGTAGTAGCGAATCGGCGGCGCCGATGCGCAAGCCGCCAGCATGACGAGCAGCAAGGAAGCGGCAATCAGGCGGATGTTCATCAGGACTCCGGAACGACGGGTACGGTGCTGGTCGCGGGCAGCGCTGGGATGGCACCGGCCGGCGGCGCCGGATCAGGATCGCCATCCTTGCGGCCGCGCAGCAGCGATTCGGGATGGCGTTGCAGATAGTCGGCCAGCGTGCGTAGCGAGCGCGCCGCGCGGCCGACTTCGTCCATCGTGTCGCGCACATCGCTCTGCAGGCGGCTGTCGTCCGACAAGGCGTCACTGGCGGCACCGAGCGTGCGCTGCGCGTCCTGCACGGCCTTCTGCACCTCAGGCAACACCTGGCCGTCGAGCCGCTTCAGCAAGGCGTCGGCCGAGGTCAGCGTGCTGTTGAGGTTGTTACCGATCTGGTCGAACGGAATCGCATCGAGCTTGGTGACGATGTTGCTGATCTGCTCTTGAATCTGATCGAACTCGCCGCGAGAGGTCGGGATTTCGAGCGGAGACTGGTCGGCCGGCGGCACCACGCGAGCGCTCTTCGGGTCGAAGTCGAGCGCGATGAACAACTGGCCGGTGATCAGGTTGGCCGTGCGCAACTGTGCGCGCAGATTGCGCTCCACCAGCATCCGGAAGAAGGTATCGGCGGTCTTGGGCTCGCGCTTGGAATGACGCTGCCAACTGTCGAATGCACGGCCCATGCTGCGCGGGTAGACGTCGATGGCGACGTCGGTCCAGAAGTCGCGACGTTCACGGTCGAAGTCCAGCTCGAGCGACTTGACGCGGCCGATCTCGATCCCTTGAAACACCACCGGCGACCCGACCGTGAGCCCCCGTGTGCTCTGGTAAAAGCGCAGCCGCAACCGCACCGACTCGGCTTCCGATGGCGCTTGCGCTGCGGTGCGATCGTCGAACAGCGTGAACTGCGTGTTCTCCGGCGCCGGATCGCCCGGCTGGTCTTCCGGAAACGGCTGGAACGCGATGCCGCCGGCAATGACGGTGGCCAGCGATTGCGTGTTCAGCCTGAAGCCGCTGGCATCGACTTGGACATCCAGGCCGCTGGCATTCCAGAACCGGGCGTTGGTGGTCACGAACCGGTCGTAAGGCGCGTCGATGAACATCTGCAGCGTGACGCGCTTGCCATCGGCGTCGAGTGCGCGGTCGACGATATGACCGACCGCGATGCGCCGGTAGTAGACCGGCGAGCCAGCATCGAGCGAGCCCAGGTCGTTGGTTGTCAGCACAAAACGACGGCCCTGCTGGTCGTTGGTCACGCCCGGCGGCTTTTCCAGGCCGCGAAACTCGGTGCGTTCCTGCTTGGAATGGCCGACGTCGACGCCGATATAAGCGCCCGAAATCAGCGTGCCCAGGCCCGAAACGCCGCCGAGGCCGACGCGCGGCCGCACCACCCAGAAGCGCGAATCGTCGACCGCCGCGATCTGCGCGTCGCGAATCAGATCGACGTGCACGCGGACACCCTGGCCGTCATCAGTCAACTCGGTGCGTCGCACCTTGCCGATCGGTACTTCCTTGTACCGGACCTCGGTCTTGCCCGACTCAATGCCTTCGGCCGTCTTGAAGTCGATCACGATCGACGGACCCGAGCTCAGGTAGCTGCGCACGCCGAGCACGCCGGCTGCAATCGCCGCGATCAAGGGCACGACCCAGATCACCGAAACCGTCCAGCGACGCGGCGGACGCAGCGAGGGCTCGGGAAGATCGCTCAACAGATTCGGATCGGGTGGACTCATGTCAGGCCTGGTCAGGAGACGCCGGAGCAGCGTCGGCAGCAACAGCGTGAACCTCGTCGATGGGTGCGGCGGACGCGGCCGCCGGTGCCGCATCCCAGATCAGCCGCGGATCGAATCGGCGCGATGCCAGCATGGTCAGCACGACGACGGCACCGAACGCGACGGCGCCGGGACGCGGCGTAATGTCGGCCAGCGTTTGAAACCGCACCAGAGCGGCCATCAGCGCAACGACGAAGATATCGAGCATCGACCAGTGGCCGACGAACTCGATGATGCGGTAGATCCGTGCCCGGCCGCGACGCGCCCACGATGAGCGACGCTGCGCGGTGATCAGCAGCATCGCAAGCGTGGCGATCTTCACCAGCGGCACGACGATGCTGGCGACGAATACGATGATCGCCAGGTCGATCGACCCGGCCGTCCACAACTCGACGACGCCGCTGAGAATGGTGTCGTCGCGCGGTGCACCGCCAATCGTGCGGGTGCGCATGATCGGCAGCAGGTTAGCGGGAACATACAGAATGCTGGCGCTGATCAGCAGCGCCCAACTGCGGGAGTAGACATTGCGCTTGCGGTGGCGCAGCGGCGCAGCGCAGCGTGGGCACGGCGCACCTTCGCGCTCCGCACCGAGCTTGACCACCTGCCCGCAAGCACTGCAGGCGACGATGTTGAGCTCGGTGGCGGTGACGATGGGGCCGGATTCAGCCATCGCAGCGCTCCTGGGCGATATCCCATAACTGGTGCAGATCGAAGCTGTTGAGCAGCGTCAGCAGCACGGTCAGCAGCGCAAAGCCCCACATGCCGAGTTGCGGCGTCACCTCGGCCATTCCGGCCAGCTTGACCACGGCGACCAGCACGCCGAGCACGAACACTTCGACCATGCTCCAGGGCTGCATCGCGCGCAGCACGTGCATCGAGTATCGGAATCCAGCCGTCCGCAATCCCCAGCGCATCGGCAGCAGCACATGCAGGTACAGCAGGATCTGCAGCAACGGGAAGAAAAACACCGTCAATGCGGCCAGCAGCGCGACGAAGGCAACGCCGGTGTCGTACGTCGCCAGGATCGCGCCCCATAGCGTGGCCTCGCGCTCGGTGTTGGACACTTGCAAGGTGACGATCGGGAATACGTTGGCCAGCACCAGCACGATCAACGCGGTCAGTGCCAGCGCCAGCATCACGTCCAAGTCGAGCGGGCGGTTGCGGTACAGCGGCGCATCGCAGCGCGTACAGCGCGCCAGCACACCCGGCGCCAGCATCGGGCGTTGGAACACCGCGTCGCAGTGCTCGCAGATCACGATCGCGTGGTTCGCCATGGACTCAGTGCAGCCGCGCCGTTGCCAGGTGCAGGCCCTGACGCGCAAGCCAGGGCGGGATCAGCTCCAGCGAGTCGAACACCGCATCGGGAGGCGATTGCGCGAAGTCGGCGTCGCCACCATAGCCGTAACGCACGCCGACCACGCTCATGCCGGCGGCGCGTGCCGCGTCCACGTCGTGGCGCGAGTCGCCGACCATCAGGCATTGGCCGACGCTGACGCCGAAGTGCCGCGCCAGATGCAGCAGCGGCGCCGGGTCGGGTTTGCGCAGCGGCAGCGAGTCTCCACCGAGTACGGCGCCGAAGTACGGCTCGATGCCCATCGCGCGCAGCAGGGGCGCGACGAAGCGCTCGGGCTTGTTGGTGCAGACCGCCATCCGCGTGCCTTGTGAGGCCAGTGCGGCCAGCGCAGCGGCCACGCCGGGATACAGCACGGTCTCGCCGATCAAATGATTCGCGTAATGAACCATGAAACGCGCAAACGCCGCTTCAAAGTCGAAGTCAGGCGCCCCGCTGTCGATGCCGTGGTGCGCAAAAGCCTGCTGCAGCAGCCAGCGCGAGCCGCGCCCGATCCATGGCGCGACGACATCGCGCGCCACCGGCGGACGCTGATGCTCGGCCATCATCGCGTTGACGGCGTTGACCAGATCGGGCAGGGAGTCGACCAGCGTGCCGTCCAGATCGAAGATAATCAGCTGCATCGGATTCCTTTCTACTGATGTCTTGGTGCGGCGCCGTTTGCTGCCGTCACCCAGCTCACCGGAGCGCACTGCATTGCCTGGTCATCGCTCGTTTCGGTCGCTGCGCGGTGTCGCGCTGACGGCGCTGCTGCTGGCGCCGGCGGCGCAGGCGGACTTTACCGCGCTCAAGAGGCTGCAGGCTGAAGGCGCACAGGTCACTGCGTCCGTCTACGACCTCGACAACCGCAGTTTGGTGCAGACCCTGAACCCCGCGCAGCGGCTGGCGCCGGCATCGGTGACCAAGTTGGCGCTCGCCGCGGCGGCGCTCGATGCCTGGCCCGCCGACAAGGCGTTCCAGACGCGGCTGCTCGGCGCCGGCGCGATCCAGGATGGCACGCTCGCCGGCGATCTGGTGCTGCAGAGCGATGGCGACGCCACGCTCGACCAGCCGTCGCTGTGGCTCCTGGTGGCGCAACTGCGCGGCGCCGGCATCAACGCCGTCGGTGGCCGGCTGCTGGTCAACCCCTCATATGGCCCGCTGGCCTGCGACAACCTTGACCGCTGCCAGGCGCTGGAACGCAGCGACACCGCCTACAACGTACCGCTGGCCGGCATCGGCATCGACTACGGCACCTGGTGTACGCAGATCATCGCGGGCGTCGTCGGCAGCGAGGCGCAACTGCGAGGCTGCGGCACGTCGCGGCTGCCGCTGCCAGCCGACGGGGCGATTCGCACGGTTGCCGCCAGCGGCAAGAACCGTGTGTGGGTCGAGCGCGTCACCGTCGACGGCCGTGACCGGCTGCGGGTCGGCGGCACGATTCCGGCCGGCACCGAACAGCGCGTGTTCCGGGCGATGTCGAGCCCGGCACAGGGCACCGGCGAGACGCTGCGGCAAATGCTGGTGGAAGCCGGCATCCGCATAGGCGAGACGGTATCGATCGTCTACGGCCCGTTGCCGACGTCGTCGCGGGTCCTGGCCCAGACCGAAGGACTGGCACTGCGCGAACAGCTCGGCCGCATGCTGCGCTACTCCAACAACTACATCGCCGACCTGCTGACGCTGAACCTCGGCGCCGCGCGGCTGCCGCAGCCGCCAACGCAGCTCGGCGATGCCGCCAAGGCGCTGGCGGCGTTCGTCGCCAGCACGCGCGAGCCGGCGAGCAAGGGGGCGCCGGCGACCGCGCCGGCGCTATTCAGCGGCAGCGGGCTGACGCCGGAGAACGAGCTGTCGGCCGACGACTTGATCGGCCTGCTCGCGCATCAGTACCGCGACACGCGCAACTTCCCGGCGTTTTACGGTGCGCTGGTCGTGCCGCGGCAAGCTCCGTTCAACTTCGTTCGCCAAGGCAATGACGACTGGCTCGACCGGGTCACGCTGAAGACCGGGACGATGAACGTGCCGCGGTCGGTCTGCGGCATCGCCGGCTATCTGCGCAAGAAGAACGGCGGCTGGATGGCGTTTGCGGTCATCGTCAACGGCGGGCCGACGCGGCTGCAGATTCCGCTGCAGCAGGCCATGGACGCCGCGCGGCACGATATCCAGGACGTGTTGGCGCGCTACTGAGCTGCTGCGGCGCGTGGCGATGCGGCGTTAGCCGGGCTGATTGCGCATCCAGTCGGCGGTCTGCAGAAACGACTGCATCAGGCCCTGCGCCAGGTCGGGATCGAGATCGATCTCGACGATGGCATCGTACATGCAGCGCAACCATTGATCGCGTTCGGACAGGCCGATCGCATACGGCATGTGCCGGGCACGAAGGCGCGGGTGACCAAAGCGCTGTACGAACAGGTCGGGGCCGCCGGACCAGCCGCACAGGAACCAGAAAAACTTGTCGCGCGAGCCCTCCAGCGTCGGCGGATGCAGGTCGCGAATGCCTCGGTAATCGGCGTCGCGGTCCATCCGGTCATAAAATGCGTCGACCAAGCGCCGGATGCCGGCCTCCCCGCCCAGCCGGTCGAACAACGAGGCTGGGATCGGGTCACTACTGTCGGAACTGATTTGCATGATGCGTCCATGTTAAGCGGGTCGATCGATGTCTGAAGCCCCCTCCGTCTCCGGCGGCCCGCGCCGCGGGGCCCTGCTGTTCATCTTCTTCACGGTGCTACTCGACGTGCTCGGCCTGGGCTTGGTGATCCCGGTGCTGCCGAAGCTGATCGAATCGTTCTCCGGCGGCGACACCGCGCACGCGGCCAGCGTGATGGCCCTGTTCGGTACGGCGTGGGCGCTGATGCAGTTCGTGTTCTCGCCCCTGCTGGGCATGCTGTCCGACCGCTACGGCCGGCGCCCGGTGATTCTGCTGTCGTGCCTGGGCCTGGGCCTGGATTACGCGCTGATGGCACTGGCGCCGGATCTGACCTGGCTGTTCATCGGTCGTCTGATATCCGGCATCACCGCCGCCAACTTCGCAACCGCCGGCGCCTACATCGCCGATGTGACGCCTCCGGCACGGCGCGCCGCGGGCTACGGCGTGATCGGCGCCGGCTTCGGCCTGGGTTTCGTCGTCGGCCCGGCGGTCGGCGGCATGCTCGGCAGCCTCGACCCGCGACTGCCGTTCTGGATCGCATCGGCGCTGGCGCTGGCCAACTTCGGCTACGGCTTGTTGGTGCTGCCCGAATCGCTGCCGCCCGAGCGGCGCACCCCCCGTCTGGTGTGGCGCCGCGCCAACCCGGTCGGCGCGCTGCAGCTGCTGCGCTCGCACCCGGAATTGCTGGGCCTTGCCAGCGTCTATGGCCTGTTCCACCTGGCGCACCAAGTGTTTTCGAACACGTTCGTGCTCTACACCGGTTACCGGTACGGCTGGGACACCCACCACATCGGTTGGGCGCTGACCGCGGTCGGCGTCTGCGGCATCGTCGTGCAAGGGGGCCTGGTACGGCGCTGCGTGGCGCGATTCGGCGAGCGCCCGACCTTGTTCGCCGGGCTGGTCTGCGGCGTCGTCGGATTGACGCTGTGGGCCACGGCAGCAACACCGACGTTATTCTGGGCCGGCCTGCCGCTGATCTCGCTGATGGGCTTGTTCGGTCCAGCGGCTCAGGGCTTGATGACGCGCCACGTCGACGCCAGCGAACAGGGCCGACTGCAAGGCGCCAATGCCAGCCTGATGGGCATGGCCGGCATCGTCGGCCCGAGCTTGTTCAACCTCAGCTTCGCGCACTTCATCGCGCCCTCGCCGTTCCACGCGCCGTTTCCTGGCGCACCGTTCTGGCTGGCCGCCGTGCTACTCGGCGCCGGACTGCTGATCGCGGTGCAAATCACTCGCACCGCGTTGCGTGCCGAACAACCACAGGCCGCGACATGAGCGAGCTGACGCCAGTCCGGCTCGACAAATGGCTGTGGGCCGCGCGCTTCTACAAGACCCGCACACTGGCCCAGGAAGCAATCGACGGCGGCAAGGTCCGCTACGAGGGCGACCGCGCCAAGCCGGCCAAGAGCGTGGCGCTGAACGCGCACATCCGGCTGCGCCAGGGCTATGAAGAACTCGAAGTGGTCGTCAAAGGCCTATCGGATAAGCGCGGGTCGGCCACGATCGCACGACAGCTGTACGAGGAAACCGAAGCCAGCCGCGTCGCGCGCGAGCGTGCAGCCGAGCAGCGCCGCATCGAGAACGCGTCCTACAACTCGGTCAGGCCCGACAAGAAACAGCGCCGGCTGCTCGACAAGCTCAAGCGCACGCTGATCGACACCGGACAGGATTGAAGCTGCAACGACAAAGGCCGTCACTGGTGAGTGACGGCCTTTGAAGGCGGTTATTCCTTGCCGTACTGGAAGTGGAAGAGCCGGGCCTTCCCTGCCTGCTCGTCCGATTCCTCGCTACGCATCCCTGCGTAGTTACTCATGGCTTGAAACCGCGTCGCCAGCATCGCGCTGGACCGCTGAATTGGCGGTGAACGGCTTATAACTCGGAATTCTATCGTCAGCTGAATTCCGTCGGATTGATTGAGAGCGCAATACCCGAAGCCTAGAATGCGCGCCTCTTTCGCCATTCGCAGGCCGCCTGTGACCGCCCCAACAGCCGCCGCACCCGCATCATCGGCGGGCCGTGCCGTCGTCGATGCCGCGGGCATCCAGTTGCTCAACGACCAGTATCGACCGCTGGATTTCGAGGCGCGGATTCGTCGCCTCTACACCGACTTTGCCCCCGACAAGGTGTTGGTGACGTCGTCGTTCGCCGCAACCTCCGCCTACTTTCTTCACATCATCGCGACGATCCGGCCCGAGCAGGTCGTGCACTTCATCGATACCGGCTACCACTTCGCCGAGACACTGGAATACCGCCAGTACCTGATCGAGCGCTTCGGATTGAGCGTGGTCGATGTCCGCGCCGAAGACTGGCAGCATCAGTTCACGCGGGAAGAGCAGACCTGGAACAAGGACCCCGATTTCTGCTGCTCGGTCAACAAGGTCGAGCCGCTGGAGCAGGTCAAGACCCGCTATCAGGTCTGGGTGTCGAGCCTGATGCGCTGGCAGACCGAGCATCGCGCCGACCTCGACATCTTCGAAGTCAGGCGCGGCATCATCAAGTTCAATCCGATGATCGACGTGACCCAGGCCGAGCGCGACCAGTACATCCGCGAGCACGACCTGCCGTTCCACCCGCTGGTCGCAAAGGGCTATTCATCGATCGGCTGCCTGCATTGCACGGTGCCGGGCGACGGCCGCAGCGGCCGCTGGGTCGGCAAGCCCAAGACCGAGTGCGGCCTGCACTTGTAGCGTTCGGCGCGCAAGCAGAAGGCCTGCCGTTGGTCGGCTGTCGCAGTTATCTGAATGTGCGACCGGTCTAGCGCGGCCTAGCATCACTCCCAATCCCGACGATTGATCGGGTATAGGGAGGAATCGAACATGGACCAGTATCTAAGTCGCGCATGCGCGACTGTTGGGTGGATTGTGGCCGGCGTTGCGCTTTCGTTTTCCGCGTCGGCCAGCAACGCGCCGCTACAACAATTCAAGCAACTACCGCTGAACTTCGAAGCCAACACCGGCCAGCTCGATCCGTCGGTGGCCTTCGCCGCGCGCGGAGCCGGCTATGCGCTGCTGCTGACCGCCGATGGCCCGCAGCTGCAGCTGCAATACACGCAGGCCAGCGACGAAAAGCTCGCTGCAGGCAAACTGCCGCCGATCCAGACGACGACCCTGCGCACGCAGCTGGTCGGCGGCAATCGCGAGGCGAAAATCAGCGGTGAATCGCCGATCGCAAGCACCAGCCACTACCTGACCGGCAGCAGCAAGGCGAACTGGCACACCGACGTTCCGCATTACAGCCGCGTGCGCTACAGCGCGGTGTATCCAGGCATCGATCTGGTCTATCACGGCGACCAGCAGCAGATGGAGTACGACTTCGTCGTCGCACCGCATCGCGACCCGTCGACGATTGCGATGCGCTTCGACGGCAGCGCCGCGGCACCGCGCGTCGATGCTGACGGCAATCTGGTCATCGCCACAGCCGGCGGCGATCTGATCCAGCACAAGCCGGTGATTTACCAGCTGATCGACGGTCAGCGCCGCAGCATCGAAGGCGCGTATCGCGTGCAAGGCGAGCAGGTCGGATTCAGCGTCGGTACCTACGACCGCGACCGTGAGCTGGTGATCGATCCGCTGCTCGGCTACAAGCTCTACGTGCCCGGCATCAACGTGCTGCAGGCGACGAGCATCGCCGTCGGCGCCGACGGTTCGGCCTATATCGGCGGCTACGCACCGGCACTGCCCTACGTCAGCCAACTGCCGTTGCTCGGCGGCATCGCGGCGTCGGTGATCAAGTACGAAGCCTTTGTCGCCAAGCTCAATCCGGCCGGCAATACGCTGCTGTTCACGACGTTTCTCGGCGGCTCGCAGGACGACGAAGTCACCTCGATCGCACTGGACGGCAGCGGCAACGTGGTCGTCGCCGGCTATACGCGCTCAAACGAATTCCCGTTGATGAATCCGGTGCAGGCGACCAAGGGCGGCTACAGCGATGCATTCGTCGCCAAGATTGCAGCCGACGGCAAGCGTCTGCTGTATTCGACCTATCTGGGCGGCAATTCGGAGGACGCAGCCACCGCGCTGACCCTTGATACACAGGGCAACATCGTCGTCGCCGGCAACACATCCAGCGAGAACTTTCCGGTGGCGGGCGCATCCGACGCGGTGTTCAAGGGGGGTCAAGACCTATTCGTCGCCAAGATCGCGGCCGTTGATGGCAGCCTGCAATATTCGGGCTTCATCGGCGGCAGCAGCGCCGACGACGCGGCCGGGATTACCGTTGATGCCGCCGGCAATGCCTACATCGTCGGCAGCACCAGCTCGCGGAATTATCCGACACTCAACGCGTTCCAGACCGCGATCAAGCCGTTCGTGAACTGGCAGAACCAGAGCTATTACTACCCCGATGCGTTCCTGACCAAGCTCAACGCCGATGGCTCGGCGCTGGTCTACTCGACATTCCTCGGCGGAGACGTGAACGACGGTGCAACCGCTGTCGCCGTCGATGCCGCCGGCAGTGCCTATGTGGTCGGCATGACCGAATCGGGTGACTTTCCGGTCTTCAACGCGCTCCGCCCCACGCGCAACGGTTTCCGGGACGCCTTCGTCACCAAATTCAGTCCGGCCGGCGACACGCTGGTGTACTCGACCCATCTCGGCGGTTCGAGCTCGGAATTGATCACCGACATCAAGCTCGACGCCGGCAACGCGGCCTACCTGACGGGCTTTACTTATTCGTCAAACTTTCCGGTGGCGTCAGCGCTGCAGCCGTTCAATGGCGGCGGCGAGGACATCTTCGTCACCAAGCTGGCGGCGAACGGCCGGAGCCTGGTTTTTTCGACGTTTGTCGGCGCCGGCGGTGACGAGGCCGGTGTTCGTTTGGCGCTGGGCAGTGACGGCGCCGTTTATGTAACCGGCAACACCACGTCACGCAATTTCCCGGTGAAGAACCCGGTGCAGGGCGGCAGCTTCGGCGCCGGCGATGCGTATGCGTTCAAGCTCAGCTCCAATGCGCAGACACTGATGTATTCCACGTACATGGGTGAGACCAACATCTATCTGAACTATTCGCTGACCGGCTACACCGGCACCTCGCCGGAAGATCCGGCGTTGAACATCGCGGTGCCGTTTCGCGGCTTGATCGGCTGTACCTTGCGCGCGCTGCCGACCGACATCATCGGCGACCTTTCGGTGCTGTACAAAAACCGCATTCCCTGCGGCAGCGGCACGCCGCCGCCGTAATTCGGCACGCCGGCTTCCAACAAAAAGGCCCGCGAAAGCGGGCCTTTTTTTGTCGCATCGACCGTCAGGCGACCAGTTGCAGATTCGCCAGCCGCGCATACAGCCCGCCGCTCTTGAGCAACTCGGAAGGCGAGCCGATCTCGACGATACGGCCATGCTCGAGCACCACGATGCGATCGGCGCGCTGCACGGTCGACAGGCGGTGCGCAATGATCAGCGTGGTGCGGCCGCGCATCGCGGCTTCCAGTCCACGTCCGACCAGAATCTCGCTTTCGGCGTCGAGTGCGCTGGTGGCCTCATCAAGCAGCAGCAGCGGCGGATTGCGCAGGATCGCCCGGGCGATCGCAATGCGCTGACGTTGACCGCCCGACAGTCGCACGCCGCGTTCGCCGAGAAAGGTCTGGTATCCATCCGGTAAGCGGCGGATGAAGTCGTCGCACAGCGCAGCGCGTGCGGCTTCGATCACCTCCTCGTCGCTCGCATCGGCGCGTCCGTAGCGGATGTTTTCCATCGCATCGGCGGAGAAGATCACCGGTTCCTGCGACACCAGGCCGATCTGCGCCCGTAAGTCGCGCGGATCGAGATCGCGGATGTCGACGCCGTCGAAGCGGATCACGCCGCTGCCAACGTCATAGAAGCGCAGCAGCAGTTGGAACAAGGTGGTCTTGCCAGCGCCGCTGGGGCCGACCAGCGCAACCGTCTCGCCTTCACGGACATCGAGGCTGACGCCATCGAGCGCCAGCTGTGTGGGCCGCGACGGATAACGGAAGCCGACCGCGTCGAATTGCAGCCGAGCCTGACGCACGGCAGGCAGCCGCTGCGCATTCGCCGGGGCGGCGATCACCGGCACGGCGGCATACAGCTCCATCAGGCGCTCGGTGGCGCCAGCCGCGCGCATCACGTCGCCCCACACTTCGGCCAGCACGCCGACGCCGCCGGCAGCGAACACCGCGTACAAGATGAACGATGCCAGCTCGCCCGCGCTCATCGTGCCGGCACTGACCGACTTGGCACCCAGCCACAGCACGAACACGATCGCGCCAAACACGCCGCTGATGACGCCGGCGGTCATGCCCGCGCGCAAGCGCGTGCGGCGGATCGCCGACGCAAAGCTGTTCTCGACCGATGCGTCGAACCGACGCGTTTCCGCGTGCTCTTGGGTGAAGGCTTGAACCGTCGGAATCGCGTTCAGAATCTCGCCGGCCATTGCCGACGAATCGGCCACCCGGTCCTGCGATTCGCGCGACAGCTTGCGCACGCGCCGGCCGACCCAGACCAGCGGCAACACGACGACCACCAGCAGCACCACGGTGATCGCAAACAGCTTGAAGCTGGTGACTGCCAGCATCACCAAGCCGCCGATGAACTGCAGGAAACTGCGCAAGCCCATTGAGATCGACGAGCCGACGACGGTTTGGACCAGCGTCGTATCACCGGTCAGCCGCGACAGCACTTCACCGGTACGAGTGGTTTCGAAGTACTCGGGCGACTGCAGCAGCATCCGCTGGTAGACGCCGCTGCGCAGATCGGCCGTTACGCGCTCGCCGATCCAGCTGACCGTGTAATAGCGGGCCGCGACCGTCACGCCCCACAGCATCGCGATGCCGAACAGCGCCAGGAAGTGCCAGTCCACCGAGGCGCCGGCGACGAAGCCCTGGTCGATCAAGTCGCGAAACGCCAGTGGCACGGCCAACATCGTCAGCGAGCCGAGAATCAGCATCGTGAAAGCCAACGCGATCCGCCCACGGTACGGGCGAACGAATGGCAACAAGCCTTTGAGGGCGTTCAGACGGCGGGGCTTGGCGGCGCCGTCGGCGGGCGCAGGGCGATCCGCGTCCGGTGCGGGCGCGGCGACAGAATCACTCATGGAATTGAGACGATGGCGGAATCAGCCGCTAGCATACGCCCCTCTCCGCCGGCTCCGGCTCCGCTCTCGATCCCGACATGACCGCTGCCGCTGCCGATCGCCCCCTGGACCGCGCCGACTTGCGCACGCTGGGCCTGGCCGCACTCGGCGGCGCGCTGGAGTTCTACGACTTCGTCATCTTCGTGTTCTTTGCGGTGACGATCGGCACGCTGTTTTTTCCGCCCGACACGCCCGAATGGCTGCGCCAGCTGCAGACCTACGGCCTGTTTGCCGCCGGCTACCTGGCGCGTCCGATCGGCGGCATCGTGATGGCCCACTTCGGCGACCGCATCGGTCGCAAGAAGATGTTCACGCTGTCGGTGTTGCTGATGTCACTGCCAACGCTGGCACTGGGCCTGCTGCCGACCTACGCCACGGCCGGCTACGCGGCGCCGCTGATGCTGCTGGTGATGCGCCTGCTGCAAGGTGCCGCCATCGGCGGCGAGATTCCCGGCGCCTGGGTATTCGTGTCCGAGCACGTGCCGGCGCGACGCGTCGGTCTGGCTTGCAGCGTGCTGACCGCGGGGCTGACCGCCGGCATCCTGCTTGGCTCGCTGGTGGCCACGGCGATCAATTTGAGCTTTACCCCCCAACAGATCCTCGATCTGGCCTGGCGTCTGCCGTTCCTGCTCGGTGGCGTGTTCGGGCTGCTCGCTGTGTGGCTGCGCCGCTGGCTGCACGAGACGCCGGTGTTCGAAGCCATGCGCGCCCGCCAGCAGCTGTCGGCCGAGCTGCCGCTCAAAGCGGTGCTGCGCGACCACGGTGCCGCCGTGATCCGTGCGATGCTGATGACCTGGACACTGACGGCGGCGATCGTCGTCGTGATCCTGATGACGCCAACGCTGATCCAGAAGATGTTCGCGGTGCCGGCGGCCGAGGCGCTGCTGGCCAACAGCGTGGCCACGCTGACGTTGACGGTGGGCTGCGTGCTGTACGGCCTAGCCGCCGATCGGTTCGGCGGTGCGCGTGTGCTGGCGCTGGGTTGCCTGGCGCTACTGGCCAGCACCTATGCGCTGTACCACGGTCTGACGCTGCGCAGTGGCGCCCAAGCGGCGCCGCCGCTACTGGCCTTGTACGCGGTGACCGGTTTCTGCGTCGCCATCGTCGGCGTGATCCCCTCGCTGATCGTGCGCTCGTTCCCGGCGCCGGTGCGCTTCAGCGGCCTGTCGTTCTCGTACAACTTGTCGTATGCGCTGTTTGGCGGCATGACGCCGCTGATGGTGTCGCTGATGCTCAAGCTGAGCCCGCACTACGCACCGGCCCATTACGTCGG
Organism: Hydrocarboniphaga daqingensis; assembly: GCF_900129825.1. Classification (GTDB taxonomy): domain Bacteria; phylum Pseudomonadota; class Gammaproteobacteria; order Nevskiales; family Nevskiaceae; genus Hydrocarboniphaga; species Hydrocarboniphaga daqingensis. The sequence continues at coordinate 273,876 of NZ_FQWZ01000001.1, forward strand.
CGCGCTATGCCTGATGTGCGCCCTGCTCGCGATCACATTGCCGCGCAATGTGATGGCCGGTGACCCGGGTCGAGCCGCCGGGTTGACCGGCCGGGTGTAGCCGCTATTCTGCGCGGCCGCTGTTGGCGCTGTGGAGTGGCATGCCCGTGTGGTTCAAGAACCTTCAGTTGTACCGGCTCGACAAGGAATGGACGCTGCCCGCGGGAGAGCTGGAGGAAAAGCTGGCCGCACGCCCGCTGTTGCCATGCAGCGCGATGAGCCTGGAAAGCCGCGGCTGGGTGTCGCCGCGCGGTGACGAACAGCTGGTCTACGGTGTCGAAAAGCACTTGATGCTGGCGCTGGGCACCGAGCAGAAGCTGCTGCCGTCGTCCGTGGTCAATGACGCGGTCAAGCAGCGCGCCGCCGAGTTCGAGAAGGAAAAAGGCTTCAAGCCCGGCCGCAAGCAGCTGCGCGATTTCAAGGACATTGTCTCGGCCGAGCTGCTGCCGCGTGCGTTCAGCCGCCGCAACACGACCCGCGCCTGGATCGATCCAGTCGCGCAGCGCATCGTCGTCGACAGCAGCTCGCCGACCCGCGCCGAGCAGCTGATCGAACACCTGCGCGACACGCTCGGCGAGCTGTCGGTCTCGCTGCCGCAGACCGAGATTTCGCCCGGCCAGCGTCTGACCGAATGGCTGACCGCGCGCGCGGCGCCCGGCCATTTCGACCTCGGCGAGGAATGCGAGCTGACCGGCACCGACGCGGCCAAGTCGGTCGTGCGCTACCTGCGCCACTCGCTGGACGCCGAGCAGATTCGACGCCACCTCGACGAAGGCCTGAAGGCCAGCCGTCTGGCGCTGACCTGGAACGGTCGACTGGGCTTGGTCGTCAGCGACAAGCTGCAGATCAAGCGCGTCAAGTTCCTCGAAATGGACGAAGTCGAGGAAGGTGCGGCCGGCGTCGACCCCGAACGCGCATTCGAAGCCGAGTTTCTGCTGATGGCCGGCCAGTGCGGGCCGATGCTGGATGAACTGCTGACCTCGTTCGGCTTGCCGTCAGCGGCCTGACCGGATCGGCGGCGCCGGACGCGCGGCGCCGCTGGTTAGAATGCGGGCACCATGAGCCTGCCGATCCTCGACGCCGTTACGGCGATCTTCGTCCACGACGGCGCCGTCTTCATGACGCGCCGCCACCCCGCCATGATGGCCTTCCCCGGCTACCACGCGTTTCCCGGCGGCAAGATCGACCCGGAAGATGCCGCGGGCGCCGCGTTTGCGCAGCCGATGCTGGCGCCGTTCGACACCCGCCAGATGCACGCGCTGGTGCGCGAACTGCGCGAGGAGCTTGGCTATGACCTGCCGGCGGCGATCGATGCCGGCGAGGTCATCCGCGTCGAGCGGATTGCGCGCGCGCTGACGCCAACCGCCTTCCCTCGCCGTTTCGACACCTGGTTTTACCGGATCTGCGTGCGCCGCAAGCCGCCGTTCGAGGTCGATACGCGCGAGGCCATCGACCACGGCTGGCAGCCGGCCGCCGCGTGGCTGGATCAATGGCGGCACGGCGAACTGATCATTGCGCCGCCGACCCAGGCCTGCCTGATCGGCCTGGCGGAGGACCTGAGCCAGCCTCAGATCGCCAGCCTGTCGCCGCTGGCCGACCCGATGGCCGAAACCGACGACTCGATGACCGCGATCCAGAGCGTATTCGGGCTGCGGCAGATCTTCGTTCGCTCCAACACGCTGCCGCCGGCCGAACACACCAACTGCTTCGTCGTCGGCGACGAGGGTGCCGCGCGAATCGCAATCGATCCGTCGCCACGCGACCGCGTCGAACTCGAGCGGCTCGACGCCACGCTGCAGTCGCTGGGCGTTGATCAACTGCTGATCACGCATCACCACTACGACCACAATCAGTTCGCCGACGAGCTGGCCCGCCGCCACGGCTGGCCGGTGCTGATGAGCGCGCGCACGGCCGAGCGCATCGGCAAGCGCGTGCCGCGCTTCTTCGACGGCATCGATCTACGCACCATCGACGAAGGCAGCGTGGTCACGCAGTGGCAGCAGCAGCCGGTGCGGACCTTATCGGTACCGGGCCACGACGATGGTCAGGTGGCACTGATGCCCGACGGCCGCTCCTGGTGCATCGTCGGCGACCTGATCCAAGGCGTCGGCACCGTGGTGATCTCGAAGCCCGAAGGCGACATGCGGCGCTACTTCGAGTCGCTGGAGCGGATCATTGAGCTGGCGCCGCGCTTCATCTTCCCGTCCCACGGCATCGGCATGGGCACCACGCTGAGGCTAGAAGAAACGCTGAAGCACCGCCGCCAGCGCGAAGCCCAAGTGCTGCAACTGCAGCGCGAGGGTCGCTCGATGCAACAGATGCTCGACGCGATCTACGCCGGACTCGACCCGCGTCTGGCGCCGCTGGCGATACGCAACATCGAAAGCCATCTGGACAAATTGCGCGCCGACGGCGAACTGCCGCAGGGCTGATCGGTCCGTAGTTCATCGGCAGTGCAGGCCGGCCATGCTGCGATGCCGCTCGATCCTGATGGAGATAGGTGATGGCGAGTCCGATCTGGTCCGGCACGATTTCATTCGGCTTGCTCAACGTGCCGGTGCAACTGCACGCCGGCGAGCGCTCGGTCGATCTGCACTTCCGATTGCTCGATTCGCGCGACCAAAGTCCGAGCCGCTATGAGCGCGTCAGCGCCGAAACCGGCAAGGAAGTTGGCTGGAAAAACATCGTCCGAGGTTTCGAGTATCGCAAGGGCAGCTATGCGGTCATCGACGAAAAGCAGCTGTGCCGCGCGGCACCCGAGGCCACGCAGACGATCGACATCGAGTCGTTCGTCGATCGCGACGCGATCGCGCCGGCCTACGATGAAAAGCCCTATGTGCTCGTCCCGCCGAAGAAGGCCGAAAAGCCGTACGTGCTACTGCGCGAGACGCTGAAAAAGACGGGCAAGGTCGGTATCGCCAAGGTCGTGATCCGCACGCGCCAGTACCTGGCAATGCTGATACCCGACGGCGATGCACTGACCTTGAACCTGCTGCACTTCCCGCAGGAAATCGTCGATCACGCCGAGTACGCGCTGCCGTCGGGCAAGGCCGGCGAGTACCGGATCAACGCACGCGAAATCGACATGGCCGCCAAGCTGATCGCCTCGATGTCGGTCGACTGGAATCCAGACGATTACAAAGACGACTTCCGCCACAAGCTGCGCGCGATCGTCGAGAAACTCGTCGAGCAACAGGCCGGCAACGAACCCGCACCGTACGAGGACGATGCCGAGGTACAGACCCACAGCGACGTCACCCAACCCTACTTCATGGCACTACTCAAGCAGAGCATCGCCGCCAAAGGCCAGCGCCAGAAGACCGGGCGCGCCACCCGTATCCCAGCGCGCAGGCGCAGCACGCACAAGACACCCGCCAAGACGCCGACCACGGCGGGCAAGCGCACGCACTGATCGGCATCCTTCCGCCCTAACGCGATCGGGCGCAAAAACGAAGGGCATAAAAAAACCCGGCGGATCGCTCCGCCGGGTTTGTTGAATCGGCTATCGCCGGATCAGCCTTCCGTCACCTTGAACTCGACGCGGCGGTTGTTCTCGCGACCCGCTTCGGTGTCGTTGGTGTCGATCGGCACCGACTCGCCGTAGCCGACCGGACGCAGACGCTTGGCGACAACGCCGTTGCTCTCAAGGAACTTCTGCACCGTGATCGAGCGGCGCTCGGACAGGCCCAGGTTGTAGGCGTCGGTGCCGATGTTGTCGGTATGGCCTTCGACGTCGACCTTGATGTTCGGGTACGCCGACAGCGTCTCAGCGACCTCCTTCAGGATCACCTTGGATTCCGGCAGCAGGCGATCGGAGTCGAACTCGAACTTGACGCCGCGCAGCACGAAGCGGCGATCCAGTGCGCAACCACGAGCGTCGACCGCTTCACCCGGCCGCGGACGGCGGCAGTCACCCGACGGCGCGCAGCCATCCGGCAGCACCTTCAGACCCGGGGGCGTGTTCGGGCACTGGTCCTGATCATCCGGGATGCCGTCGCCATCGCTGTCGAGCGGGCAGCCATCCGGACCGACCTTCTGGCCCACCGGCGTGTTCGGGCACTTGTCGATATTGTCCGGAATACCGTCGCCGTCGCTGTCGGCGATCGGGCAACCCACCGCGTTGACCGCCTGGCCAGGCGCCGACTTGGGGCACTGGTCGAGGTAGTCCGGCACGCCGTCGCCATCGCTGTCGAGCGGGCAGCCGCTGGTGTCGACCTTCACGCCGGCCGGGGTGCCAGGGCACTTGTCGAGGTAATCCGGCACGCCGTCGCCGTCGCTGTCGGCCGGGCAGCCACTGGCATCGACGATCGCGCCAGCGGGGGTACCCGGGCACTTGTCGAGGTTGTCCGGCACGCCGTCGCCATCGCTGTCAGCCGGGCAGCCGTTCGGACCGACGATCGTTCCCTTGGGCGTATTCGGGCACTTGTCGAGGTAGTCGGGCACGCCGTCGCCGTCGAGATCGACCGGGCAGCCGTCGCTGTAGACGGTCACGCCGCGAGGGGTATCCGGGCACTTGTCCTGGCCGTTGGGCACGCCGTCGCCGTCATCGTCTGCCGGGAAGGCGCCGAACTTGTAGCGAACGCCGAGGCCGACATCCCACACGTAGAACGTGTCGTCCGGGACATTGTCCTTGTTGTTGATGAAATCGAGGTTGTAGCGAGCCTGCAGTTTCAGATCCCAGTGATTCGCGAGATTGAACAGGAAGCCGCCGCCGAAGTTCATGCCGCCGCCGACGAAGGACTCGTTCAAAAAGTCGATCGAATGGACGTTGACGCCGGCAATGCCGTACGGACGCACTGAAGAATCCTGCGGAAGCAGGTAGCCGAGGACGTTGAAGCCGAAAGTCGCACGCTCGTAGTCGAGGTCGGACGGCAGGTCGCCAACGTTAAGCTTGCTGTACGCGCCCTCGAACTCGAAGCCCAAGTATTCGTACAGGGAACGTCCAACTGTGAGGGAAGCCGCCGGGCCGAAGTCATTGTCGGCAAAAACCGCCCCAACCGACGGCGACAGGTACCAGCGAGTATCGGTTTCATCCGTCGCCACATCTTGTGCGCCGGCCCCACACGCCCACAAAAGCGCGACGGCGGCCACGCCAAACTTCTTCAACATTTCCTTCTCCCTTGTACGGCGATCACCCGATATAGCACCGCAATGGCCGCGACCTGACATATGAGTGATAGCCCAGTCAGAGCCGTCTGTCTCCAATTACGCACCATTGGAGAAGAATAGATGCTGTTCACGACGCTTCGGTATCTGTAGATTATGACGGGTGGGCGCCTTTCACAACATTGGCGCTCGCTAGATAGCCGGAATATTTGCCTAACGAGGTTTGGGGGAGTCGAGATGAAAGGGATGCGTTTGGTGTTGGCCCTGCTGGCACTGTCGCTCGGAGGTTGCGGCGACGGTAGCGTGCAAAGTCCAGACTTCACGTCCGGGCTGGTCGGTCTGAAGATCGATCCGGCCTCTGTGCCGCAAGCAACCGTGGCCCTGGGCGATTCGGTCCAGTTCCGCGCGCTGGGAACTTTCTCGCTGCCTCCCGGCACGAGCCCGTCGACCAACGACACCGAAGAGCGTCCGGTTGATGCCGAATGGTCCGTCTCGCCGACGACGCGCGCGACGATCACCGGCACCGGTCTGGCCAGCACCCTGTCCCAGGGCAACGTGCTGGTGTCGGCGACCGTGTCCGGCGCCACGGCCCAGGCCGAGTTCACGATCGGCGCGCCGGTGCTGCGTGACATCGTGATTCAGCCCAGCTCGGCGAACATCCCGCTGGGTGGCTCGCAGACGTTCACGGCGCTTGGCATCTATTCCAACTCCTCGTCGCCGCAGCCGCTCGACGTGCCCGCCACCTGGACCAGCGGCAACACCAGCGTGGTGACCGTGACCCCGGCGACGGGCACTTCGACGTCGGCCACCGCCATCGCGCAGGGCTCGACGACGGTGACGGCGACGGTGGTCTCCAACGGCCAGACGCTGACCGAAGTCGTGCCGGTGACGGTCGTCAACGCGGCGCTGACCGGCATCTTGTCGGTCGAACCGCCGACCGCGGCCGTCGTTGCAGGAGCGAGCACCGTTTTCACTGCTGTGGGCTCCTTCTCTGACGGTTCAACCGCGACGCTGCCCGACAGTTCGATCAACTGGACCGTCACCGACGATCTGGACACGGGCGATGTCGCCACGCTGACCAACGGCGCCGACGAGACCCCGGGCGTGACCGCCACCGGCAATGTCGCCGGCGTCGCGACCGTTACCGCTACGCTGAAGGACAGCGTCGCCAGCTCGACCACCAACCGCTCTGCATCGGCGGAACTCACGGTCAGCGGCACGCTGTGCACGCAGAATCTGCGCGCCAGCCAGGGTGCGACGGTCGGTACCGACATCAGCGGCCTCTGCATCGGCTGCTTGGTCGACGATGAGGTCAACATCATCGACAACGACGACACCAACTTCGCCGGCGTTCTGGTTCCGGTCGGCCTGCTCGGTGCCGGCGTCTCGGTCACGGCAACCGCCGCCGACTCGGTCACCTTCGAGCCGGGCAAGCGCGCTGGCTTCATCATTGGGCGTCCGGGCAGCGAGCTGCTGTCGCTGGAAGCGCTGTCGGCGCTTGATGTCACCACGCTGCTCGACGGCCAGGTCGTCGAATCCAGCTCCGCGCTGATCCCGCTGCGCCTGACGCTGCTCGGCCAGGTCATCATCGGCACGCAGGGCGCCATCCTGTCGATCCCGACGACGCAGCCCTACGACGCGGTGCGCCTGTCGTTCTCGTCGGGCCTGGCTTCGGCGCTGACCCGCACCAACGTGTTCAACGCGTGCGCGGTCGTCGAGGAAGAGCCGGCGGCGATGCGGTCGCAGACGCTGATGCGCGCCAACTAAGGGCGCATCGCTTCAACAAAAAAGGCGCCTCGGCGCCTTTTTTGTTGCCCGTTCACTTTCGTGGCAGGCGCGAGTTGACCCACTGACGATCAGTGGAATACCGCGGGATTACCGTGCAGCCGGCTCCGTCAACAATTGCTGCAGCACCTCGGGGTAGAGCCGCACCTCGACTTGCTCGAGCACGCGCTGGCCCAGCGTCTCGGGCGTGTCACCCGGCTCGATCCGCACGCGCCCTTGGGCGATGACCGGGCCGCCATCGAGCTCTTCGGTCACCCAATGGACGCTAGCGCCATGCTCGGCATCGCCGGCCTGCAGAGCGCGCGCATGGGTGTTGAGACCGGGATACAGCGGCAGCAGTGACGGGTGGATGTTCACCAAGCGCCCTTGCAGGGCACGAATGAAGGGCAGCGTCAGAATTCGCATGAATCCCGCGAGCACGACCAGTGCCGGCTGCAGAGGCTCGATCACGGCCAGCATCTGTGCATCGAAGCTGGCGCGATCCGCGTGGTCCTGATGCCGGATGACCTGCGTCGGAATACCGGCGGCGCGGGCGTAATCGAGGCCCGCGGCGTCGCTGCGGTTGCTGAGCACCAACGCGACCTCGGCGCGCAATCGACCGCTGCGCGTGGCGTCAACGATCGCCTGCAGATTGCGGCCGCGCCCCGAGATCAGGACGACCAGCCGGGGCAATGCGCTCACGCGAAGCGCACGTCCTGCTTGCCCTTGACGATCTCGCCCATCACGAACGGTTTCTGACGCGCCTTCTTCAGCGCGGCGAGCGTCTCGGGCAACTTCTTGCGCGGCACGACCATCACGAAGCCGACGCCGCAGTTGAACACACGCCACATCTCGTCCTGCGCGACGTTGCCCTTGTCCTGCAGCCAATCGAAGATCGCCGGCCGCGTCCAGCTGCTGGTATCGACCACGGCCGCCGTGCCCTTGGGGAAGCAGCGCGCCAGGTTGCCGACGATGCCGCCGCCGGTGATGTGCGACATGCCGACAATCGGCAGCTTGGCTTCGAGCAGCTTGAGCACCGGCTTGACGTAGATCGTGGTCGGCGCAAGCAGTGCATCGCCGAGCGTAGCGTCGCCGAAGGCATCGTCGAGCTTGGCGCCGCTGACTTCGAGAATCTTGCGGATCAGCGAGTAGCCATTGGAATGCGGCCCGCTGGACGGCAGACCGACCAGCACGTCGCCGACTTCGATCTTCGATCCGTCGATGATCTTTTTCTTTTCGGCCACGGCGACGCAGAAGCCGGCCAGATCGAAGTCGCCGGCCTGGTACATACCCGGCATCTCGGCGGTCTCGCCGCCGACCAGCGCGCAGCCGGCCAGCTTGCAGCCCTGGGCGATGCCCTTGATCACCTGCCCGGCCACTTTCGGGTCGAGCTTGCCGGTGGCGTAGTAGTCGAGGAAGAACAACGGCTCGGCGCCCGACACCAACACATCGTTGACGCACATGCCGACCAGATCGATACCCAGGCCTTCGACGCGGCCCGAATCGATGCCGAGGCGCAGCTTGGTGCCGACGCCGTCGGTGCCGGACACCAGCACCGGCTGCTTGTACTTCTTCGGCAAGCCGACCAGAGCGCCGAAGCCGCCGACACCGGCGAGCACTTCGGGCCGGCGCGTGCTGCGCACGATCTTCTTGATGTCGTCGACAAGTTCGTCGCCAGCGTCGATATCGACACCAGCGTCGCGGTAGGAAAGGCCAGCTGCTTGGGTCATGGAGAGATCGCTATGCGAAGGCGGCGCTGCGATGGCGCCTGCAAGGGGGTGCCGCAGCGCTGCTGCTCTGCGGTCGGCTGTGATTTTAGCCTTGTGCACCGGATAATGCGCTGATGCCCGCTGGTACATGCCGATGAACGCAGTCGAAGACAGCGTGACCTCCTCGTTCAAGGAAAACTGGCCGTGGCTGTTGATCGGCCTGACGCTGCTGATTTTCACTTGGCTACTGGCGCCGATCCTGACCCCGTTCGTCGTCGGCGCCGGTCTGGCCTACATCGGCGATCCCTTGGTCGATCGGCTCGAACGTCTGCGTCTGTCGCGCACCTTGGGCGTCAGCCTGGTCTTCGTGGTGCTGTTCGGCTCGGCGCTGCTGACGATCGGCTTGATCGTGCCGATGCTGCAAGGCCAGCTGACCGTGCTGATCCACAACATCCCCGACTGGCTGACCTGGGTCCAGGACGTGCTGCTGCCCAAGCTTGGGCTCAAGCTGCCGCGCGGCGTCCAGCTCGACGCGGCCGGGCTCAAGACGCTGATCGCCCAGCACTGGTCCAGTGCCGGCGACATCCTGCCGGCGCTGTGGGCGCGCGCGTCGCAGTCGACCGGCGCGATCATGACCACGGTCGCCAACCTGCTGCTGATCCCGATCGTCGCGTTTTACTTGCTGCGTGACTGGGACCTGCTGGTGGCCTGGGTGCGCAACACGATTCCACCCCGTTACCGGCCGACCACCGACCAGCTCGCCCGCGAAACCGATGAGGTGCTGAGCGCATTCTTCCGCGGCCAGCTGACGGTGATGGCGGCGCTGACGGTCTACTACTGGGTCGCGCTGTGGCTAGCCGGCCTCAACCTGGCCTTGATCGTCGGCCTGATCGTCGGACTCGTCAGCTTCGTTCCCTACCTTGGCGCCGTGATCGGCATCGTCACCGCCGTGATCGCGATGGCCGTGCAGACGCAGGAGCTGGCACCGTTCCTGTGGCTGGGCCTGGTGTTCGCGATCGGCCAGTTTCTTGAATCGAACGTGTTCAGCCCCTGGCTGATCGGCGATCGCATCGGCCTGCACCCGGTCGCGGTGATTTTCGCGGTGATGGCCGGTGGCCAGCTGTTCGGCTTCATCGGCGTGCTGCTGGCGCTGCCGGTGGCCGCGGTTGTCGCAGTGATGCTGCGGCACACGCTGCAGCATTGGTTGCAGAGCAAGCTGTATCGCAGCGGCGCCGCGGCGGCAGAGGCCGAAAACCCCGGCGAGATGCCCAGCGACGGCCCTTTGCCCTGACGTGAAGGGCGAACAGATTCCGCTGTCGGTGCAGCTGCGCAGCAGCGCCAGCTTCGACACCTATTACGCCGGTCCGAATCAGGCGGCGGTCAACGCGTTGCGCGAATCCAGCCGCGGCGGGCTGTTTCTATACGGCGCCGCCGGCAGCGGCAAAACCCATCTGCTGCAGGCTGCGGTGCGAGAAGCAGCGCCGGGCGTTCGCGCCGGCTATCTGCCACTGCGCGAGCTGGTTCAGCGCGGCGCCGAAGCGGTGGACGGCTACGCCGGCTACCCGATGCTGTGCATCGACGATCTCGACGCCATCGCCGACGACACGCAGTGGAACCACACCTTGATCCGACTTCTGGACCGGCTGCGCACCGAAGGTGCGCGGTGGTGCGTGTCGGCAGCGGCCGCACCGGAGCGCCTCGGCGGCCTGCTGCCCGATCTACGCACTCGGCTCAGCGCACTGCCGTTGTTCGCGCTGCGCGCGCTGGGCGACGACGATCGTCACCAATGGCTGCGGCGCAGCGCTCATCAGCGGGGCCTCGAGTTGCCGGACGACGCCGCACGCTGGCTGCTGAACCATCTGCCGCGCGACACCGGCAACTTGCTGGCGGCGATCGAAGAGCTGGACCGCGCATCGCTGCGCGACAAGCGCCGCCTGACACTGGCATTCGTGCAGCGGACGCTGGGCTTGCGTCCGCAATAACGCAGCCGATCAGCCGACCGGGACCACACCCGCCAGCTTTTCACGCGCCAACAGCCGCACGTACAGCACCATCGCGACGAAATCGATCGCCGCGACGCTGGCGAGTCCGAACGACGAGCCGCGATGCGCGGGCATCGCATAGCCCGACGCCAGATAGCCGGCGGCATAGAACACCACCAGCATGCAGGCCCAGGAATAGGTATAGGCGCGGCCGCGCAAAATGCCGGACACCGGCAACAGCAGCGGCAGCACCAGCAGCGCGCCGCTGCCGCCGCGCGATCCGACCAGCATCAGCGCAATCAGCGCCAGATGCGCCAGCGTGGTCACCGCGCGCGCATAGGCGCTCAACGGACGGGTGATCATGCGGACAGCTTCCGCGCCAGCGTTGCGACGCGCCGGCCCAGCGCCTGGCACAGCGCCGCTTCGTCGCGCGTCAGTGGCGCCGGCGACGTGCCGGTGCCCGCCACGTGCGAGGCGCCATATGGGGTACCGCCGGACTGCGTGGACGACAGCGCCGGCTCGCTGTACGGGATGCCACTGATCACCATGCCATGGTGCAGCAGCGGCAACATCATGCCGAGCAAGGTGCTCTCCTGCCCGCCATGCTGCGTGCTGGTCGACGTGAACACCGCTGCGGGCTTGCCCGCCAGCGCGCCGGCCAGCCAAGGCCCGGAGGTTGTATCGAGGAAGTACTTCAGCGGCGCGGCCATGTTGCCGAAGCGCGTCGGGCTGCCGAGGATCAGGCCCGAACAGGCACGCAAGTCGTCGTGACTGACATAAATCGGCCCGTCGTCGGGAATCTCGGCTTGCGTGGCTTCGGTGACCGTCGATACCGGCGGCACCGTGCGCAAGCGCGCGATCGCACCTGCCGCTTCGACGCCGCGGCAAATCTCGCGCGCCATCGCGGCGACCGATCCATTGCGGGAGTAATACAGAACCAGAATGTCGTTCACGAGTCGCGCCCTGAAGAGATGCTGCATTGTAGTGGCTGGTCGCGAGCCGCTTGGGCGATCATGCAGCCTTCGTCATGCCGGGATGCCGTCTTGTCCGAGCCACGCTTCGACCGCCGCCGTATCAGACCCTGTGCCATTCACGCTCTGCTGCTGATGGCCGCGCTTGGCGCTGCATGCGCTGCGCCGCGCCGCATCGACGCGGTCGCCCCGCCAGCCGCCGAACGGCGCAGCGAGCGTGCCGACAACGGATCCACCGGGGCCGACGCAGCGCCAACGATGCCGCCGATCCGGCCGCTGATGAGCTTTACGCAGGGCCCGGTGCCGCTGGATGCACTGCCGCCACCGATCGCCGCGGATGCCGCATACCTGGAGCGCGCCCAGCAGCAACTGCAGGCCTCGTATCAGTACACCGGCTTGAGCGATGTGCAGATCGCGCAGCAGAAGAATGCCGAAGCGCTGCTGGTCGCCGGCTACGGACAGCGCGCGCATGCGGCGCTGGTCCAGCTCAATGCGCAATTGAAGAACGGCACCAAGCCGTATGCGGTCCGGCGTGGGGACAATCTGTGGATCATCTCCGGCCGGCCGGAGGTGTACGGCAATCCGTGGCTGTGGCCGCTGATCTGGCAGAACAATCTGCAGGTGATCCCCGACCCGAATCGTCTACCGCCGGGCCAGACGCTGAAGATCCGGCCCAATCCGACGATTCAGGACGTCGTCAACGCGGTCAACTACGCCCGCGAACAGATCAAGAGCAGCGACACGCGCATCGGCGAAGTCCGCGAACAGCCGGCGCCTTGAAGCGCGCAGCGCGGCGCTTGCGTCAGCCGCGGTACCAGCGCTTGTTCAGCGCGCCCAGCACCAGCGCCGGATACTGCGGCTTGCCGATGCTGCCGTTGTAGCGCGCCAGCGCTTTAACGATATCGCCGCGCTCGCGGTCGAGATAAAACCGCAGGATCGTGCAGCCCATCCGCAGATTGGTCCGCGTGTGGAACAGATTCTCCTCGGGCCCGGCGATCTCGCGCAGCCAGAACGGCATGATCTGCATGTAGCCCTGGGCGCCGGCCGTCGACAGCGCGTAGCGGTTGAAGCCGCTTTCGACCTGGATCACCGCCAGCGCCAGCTCCGGCGTGATCCGCGCGCGGCTGGCTTCCTGGTGCAATACGCGCAGAAACTCCAGCCGCTCGCGATCATCCTTGATGCTGCGCCGCAGCCGGCTCGACATGTCGACCAACCAGACTTCGGCATCGAAGCGGTCCTGAAAACTGCTGCTGTTGTCGATGGCCGCGCGCAGCAGCTCGCGCAATTCGGGCTCGGGCTCGCCGACCGGCCCGGCGTGAGCGGCACCACCGAGGCAGGCGCACAACAGTGCTGCCGCGAAGCGGTGCCGAACGCGCATGTCAGGCGAGCTTGGCGAGCACCGCGTCGAGCGTGGCCGGGATCATCTCGGCCTTGTCCGCGCGGCGGTGCTTGTATTCGAACTGCTGGTTGGCCAGCCCCTTGTCGCCGATCACGATGCGGTGCGGAATGCCGATCAGGTCAGCGTCGGCGAACATCGGGCCCGGACGCAGACCGCGATCGTCGAGCAGCGCTTCCACGCCAGCGTCGATCAGCTGTTGGTACAGCTGCTCGGCGGCCTCCTTGGCGGCCGGCGACTTGTCGGTGCCGATCGGCGTGACGATCACGCGAAACGGCGCAATCGCGTCCGGCCAGATGATGCCGTTGGCATCATGGCTCTGCTCGATCACCGCGGCTGCCATCCGCGACACGCCGATGCCGTAGCAACCCATCTGCGGCGTGATCGCTTCGCCCTTCTCGTCGAGCACGCTCAAGCCCATCGCCTGCGTGTACTTCTGGCCGAGCTGGAAGATATGCCCGCCTTCGATGCCGCGCAGCAGCTTGATCGTGCCGCGACCGTCGGGCGACGGGTCGCCCTCGACGATCATGCGCAGGTCGGCCGTCTCTGGCAGCGCGCAGTCGCGGCCCCAGTTGGCGCCGCGCAGATGCGCATCGTTCTGGTTGGCGCCGCAAACGAAGTCGGCGATCTCGGCCGCCGCGAAATCGGCGATCACCGGGATCGGGCAGTTGACCGGGCCCAGGTAGCCGACTTCGCAGCCGAAAGCCGCTTGCACGTCCTCGATCTTGGCCATCTCGAACGGCGAGGCGATGCGCGGGTGCTTGGCGGCCTTGATCTCGTTGAGCTCGTGATCACCACGCAGCGCGATGCCGATCAAGCCGCCGTCGGCGGCCTTGACCACCAGCAGCTTGACCTTGCCGGTCAACGGCACGTTGAGGAAGCGCGACACTTGCTCGCAGGTCTTCTGGCCCGGCGTCGACACGGTCTCCAGCGCAGCGGTCGGCGCCGGCAGCGGACGACCCGAAGGATGCGTCTCGGCGGCTTCGACGTTGGCCGCGTAATCACCTTCGGTGGACACGGCCAACAGGTCTTCACCGGCGCCGGCCAGGATGTGGAACTCCTCGCTGGCCGCGCCGCCGATGTTGCCGCTGTCGGCCTTGACCGCGCGGAAGTCGGCACCGATCCGCGAGAAGATCCGCGTATAGGCCGCCCGCATGTTCTGGTACTCGGCCGCCAGGCCTTCGGCGTCCATGTGGAACGAGTAGGCGTCCTTCATCAGGAACTCGCGCGCGCGCATCACGCCGAAGCGCGGACGGCGCTCGTCGCGGAACTTGGTCTGGATCTGGTAGTAGTTGATCGGCAATTGCTTGTAGCTGCGGATGTCCTGGCGCACGTGGTGGGTGATGACCTCCTCGTGCGTCGGGCCGTAGCAGAAGTCGTTCTTGTGGCGGTCCTTGATGCGCAGCATCTCGGCACCCATCACATCCCAGCGACCCGATTCCTGCCAGAGCTCAGCCGGCTGAACGGACGGCATCAGCAGTTCGAGCGCGCCGGCGCGGTTCATCTCGTCGCGGACGATCTGCTCGACCTTGCGCAGCACGCGTAGCCCCAGCGGCATCCAGGTGTACAAGCCGGCGCCGAGCTTGCGGATCAGGCCGGCACGCAGCATCAGCCGGTGGCTGATGATCTCGGCGTCGGCAGGGGTTTCTTTGGTCGTGGCAAGCGGGAAGCGGGACAGGCGCATGGCGGTTCGCAGGCGGGCAGCGGAAAGGCCGCGATTCTAGCGGAAAGCCGGCGCGCCCCCGGCGATGCCGGCGCCGCGGGTGCTACTTGGTGCTGACCGTCGGCGTGATCTTGACCAGCAGCACGCGGTTGCCCTGGACGCGCCGCACCAAGGCCGCAAACTCTTCGAAGCGCGCCAGGTCGCCCTCGACCGGCACGCGGTCGAGCTTGCTCATGATCAAGCCGCCCACGGTGCTGACGTCTTCTTCCTCGGCTTCCTCGATGTCGCGGCCCAGCTCGCGCTCGATCCGGTACACCGGCGTGTCGCCGGGGACGATAAAGCTGCCGTCGGGCAGCCAGACGAAGCGCCGGTCGGTGCTCTTCTGACGGCCGACTTCGTGTTCGTCGGTGATTTCACCGAAGATCGTTTCAAGGATGTCTTCCATCGTCACGAAGCCGACCAGACGCTCGTCGTCGTCCCGCACCAAGGCCAGATGCGGCGCGCCGCTGCGGAAGCGGCGCATCAACTCCAGCGCCGACTCGTTCTCGCGCACTTCGAGCACCTCGCGGATATGCCGGCGCAGGCGGCTCTGAACGTCTTCGCCACCCGGCTCCAGCAGAATGTCCTTGACGTGCAGTAAGCCGAGCACGGTTTCGCTCTCCGGCTCCAGCAGCACGTAACGGCTAAAGCGGTGGTTCTGGATCGTGCGGCGGATTTCGGCGTAGCTGTCGTCGCTGCTGAGCGTGATCAGCTCGCGGAACGGGCGCATCAGGTCGCCCGCTTCCAGGTCGGCCAGTTCCAGCGTGTGCGCGACGATCGTCTTGATCTCGATCTCGGGGCCTTCGGTGACGCGGCGGCTGTGATGCAGGATCGCCTGCAGCTCTTCGGGGCTGTAGTAGGCGTCGCTCTGGTGCCCGGTGGCCGAGGCGCTCAAGCCCAAGCGGCGCAGCAGCGAATTGGAACTGGTGTTCAGGAACCAGATCGCCGGGTACATCAGCCAATAAAACACGTACAGCGGCCCGGCGGTCCACAGCGACAGCGTCTCGGGGCGACGCAGCGCCAGCGACTTGGGCGCCAGTTCGCCGAGCACGATGTGCAGGTAGCTGATCACGGCAAACGCGACGACAAACGCGATGCTGTGGATCACCTCGGGCCGATCGATGCCCATCATCTGCAACGGCGCTTCTAGCAGCCCGGCGAACGCCGGCTCGCCGATCCAGCCCAAGCCCAGCGATGCCAATGTGATGCCGAGCTGACAAGCCGACAGATACGCGTCGAGCTTGCTGTGGACGCGTCCGAGCATCACGCCGCGCCAGCCGTGGCCCTCGGCGAGGTCTTCGACGCGGCTGTGCCGCAGCTTGACGATCGCAAACTCGGCCGCGACGAAGAAACCGTTCAACAACACCAATAAAAAAGCGACGAGCAGCAGCAAGCTGTCTTGGAGCAGGACCATCGGGCACCACAGGGAGGGCTGGCCGCCAGTCTACGATACCGCTGCCGCCCTTCGCCGGACCGAGCCCTGCCCCCGGTCTCAATGACGCCCGGGGGCAGCAACCGCTGGGCGGTACAACGCGCTAGCGCTTGTCCAGCACGATGTCGCCCGAAAAGCTCGACAGGTCGACACGGGCGCGGCCGTCGCCGATCTTGAACTCTTGGCGTTCGCGGCGCTCGTCGCCGGATGGCACGGCGCCGCCGAACGCGCTGCGCACGTCGCCGCTGAAGGTGTGCAACGTCACTTGCGCCGAGGTCGCGGCCGGCATCCGCACGCGCATTTCGCCGGATAGCGTTTCGCCAACGAAGCGGCCGTCGCCGGTCAGCGCCGCGTCGACATCGAAGTCGCCGGAGATCGATTTGAGGCTCAGGTCGCTGTAGGCGCTGGCGCCGACCAGTTCGGCATCGCCGCTGACGGTTTCGAGCTTGAGCCGGCCCCCACCGCCGCTGGCTCGGACATCGCCGCTGACGGTGTTGATCGAGCCGTTGCGCATCGGCGCGCGGACGACGACATCGCCGCTGACCGTGCGCGCTTCGACCTCGTCGGCGGCCAGGCTCAGCGTCATTTCGCCGGAAACGGTCGCCGCGACGACCTTGCCCTTGATGCCCTGCACGATCACGTCGGCGCTGACCGCCTCGACGTTCAGCGCGACGCCCACCGGCAGCATGATCCGCAACTCGCTGCCCTCGACGTTGCGCGTGTTCTTCGGCGTGCGCACGACGATGTCGAGGTTGCCGTCGCTGCCGGTGATGTCGAGCTTGTCGGCACCGCGACCCAGCTCGCCGGAAATGTAGGCCTCAGGCTTGTCCCAGCTGACGATCTCGATCGAGCCGGCGACGTTGGAAACACGGACACGGGCGTCAGCTTTCAGCGAGCGGCGTTCGTCGATCGCACGACCCGCCATCGAATCCTCGTCGTCGGCGTAACGATCGTGGTGATGCGGCGGCACCGGCGGGGCTGGCGGCTGCGTCGGAGGCGCTGCGGACGCGCTGGTCGCTGCCAGCGCCAGCATCAAACCGGCCGCCGCGTCGGTCGCCGGCCGACGGCGCGGTCTGGCAGCGGAAGTTGGAAGGTTCATCGTCAAGCTCCTGCCCTGGTGTCAGGGCTCAAATGCGATTGCGGTCGAGCAGATCGCGCAAATGGGTTTTTTGGTCCTGGGTGCTGGCCAGAAGGTTTTGCAGATATTGGTCGTTGGGGTCGGTCGCCAGCGCGTGGCGCAACTGATCTTCGGCGCTCTTGACGATCTTGAGATTGGCCTTGAGCAACGCTCGGTTGGCGCTGGGCGGCGGTAGCGGCGCGCGCCGGGCGAGCGTTGCGACCGCAAGCGGCTCGGGCCGGGCCTGCGCGTCGGAGCGCAACGCGATATCAACCGGCGTCGCTTGAGCGAACGGGTCCATGCCCGGCGCCAGATACCGCGCGGCGATCAAGCCGGCCAGTGCCAGCATCGCCGACGCGGCAGCGGCCATCGGCACCCAGCGCTGACGCCGTCGGGGCCGGATCGCCGCCGGGGGGGAGACCGGCGCGCGGGCCAGACGCGCTTCGATCGCCGGCCACAAATCATGGGTGGGTTCGTGCTCGGTGCGCAGCGACTCCAGCCCGGCGATGGGGGCGGCCATCGGTGCGTCATCACGATCGGGCAAGGCGGAGCCATCCGCAGCCGGAAGCCTATGCAGCGGGTCGTTCATTGAAGGAATCCTCTCATCAGCTTGCGGGCGCGGTGCAATTGCGCCTTGGACGTGCCGACCGCAATACCGGTCAGCTCGGCAATTTCCTCGTGTTGGTAGCCTTCGACGTCGTGCAGCAACAACACGCTGCGCGCACCCG
This sequence comes from Hydrocarboniphaga daqingensis, assembly GCF_900129825.1. Lineage (GTDB taxonomy): Bacteria > Pseudomonadota > Gammaproteobacteria > Nevskiales > Nevskiaceae > Hydrocarboniphaga > Hydrocarboniphaga daqingensis. Next base: position 291,822 of record NZ_FQWZ01000001.1, read on the forward strand.
GAGGCAAGCGGGCCAGCGCTCGCTCGAGATCCATCCGGTCGGCAACACGCTGCTGCGGGTGCTCGTCGACCGCCACCGCATCGCCATCGGCATCGCCGGCCTCTTCGGTGACGTCCTCGAGCGTGACCCACCGCCGCATCAAGCGGTATTCACCCAGCACCAGATTCACCGTCAGCCGGTGCATCCAGGTCGAGAACTGGCTGTCGCCGCGAAAGCTGCCGAGCTTTTCCCAAGCGCGGACGAAGGCATCCTGCGTGGCTTGGTCGGCACGCTTGTCGTCGCCGTTGACCAGCCGCCAGCACAGGCCGCGAATGCGGCCGACGTGGCGCCGGTACAACTGCTCGAACGCGCGGCGGTCGCCGGCGGCCGCCGCTTGGACCCAGCGCAGGTCTTCGGCGTCGATCGGCTCTCGTGCGCCCGCCGCAGGCGCGGAATCCTGCTGTGGCGCCAAGGGCGCGGTCTCCAGTCGGTTATAGGCAATAGCGGACATTATCGTGCCTCAGATGCGCAAGGCGGCCCGTTGGTTTAAGCCCTCGTAGAATGCGCAACGCCTTCGCCGACGCCTGCACCGCCGTCCGACCATGCCGACATCCGTCACGATCACCTACCTGCAGATGCGCTCACCCGACGAACTGCGCCGCGCGCCCGAGCCGGCGATCGCCGACCGGCTGCTGCGCCGCGCCGAAGTCCCCTGCCCGGCCTTCAGCCGTTTTCTGTACACGGCCGTCGGCGGCAACTGGTACTGGCGCGATCGGCTCGGCTGGACTGCCGCGCAGTGGCGCGAATACCTGGAACGCCCGGGTATCGAAACCTGGCTGCTGAGCGTGCGCGGCACGCCGGCCGGCTACATCGAGCTGGATCGCCAGGCGCAGGACGTCGAGATCGCCTACTTCGGCTTGATACCGGAGTTCATCGGCCAAGGCCTCGGCGGCTGGTTGCTCGGCGAAGGCATCGCCCGCGCCTGGCAAATGGACGCACCGCGCCGCGTGTGGGTGCATACCTGCACGCTCGACGGCCCGGCCGCACTGCCCAACTATCAAGCGCGCGGCATGCGCATCTACCGCGAAGAAACGCGCGTCGTCGACGACGTCGGTGAGCCCGACGGCCCGTGGCCCGGCGCCAACCGCGGATGAACGCCTCGACACTGCTGCTGACGGCAGCCGGTGCCCACCTGCTGGCCGTGATGTCGCCGGGGCCTGACTTCGCGATGGTCACGCGGCAGACGCTGGCCTACGGCCGCCGCGCCGGTGTCTGGACCGCGATGGGCATTGCCACCGGGCTGATCTTCCACGTCGGCTGGGCGCTGTTCGGCTTGGGCTGGGTTGTGCAGCGCGTGCCGCTGCTGCTGGATCTGTTGCGTTACGGCGGTGCCGCCTTTCTGCTGTACATGGGCGTCAGCGCCTTGCGCGCGGCGCCGCCGGACAGCACGCCGCGGCCCGACGACATCCCGGCGCAACCCGCGCGCCGCAGCTACCTGATCGGCATGGCGACCAATCTGCTCAATCCGAAAGCAATGCTGTACTTCGTCGCGCTGTGTTCGGCGCTGGTGACGACGGCGACGCCGGTGTCGCAGCGGCTGCTGCTCGGTGCGTGGATTCTGGCGACGACGGCGGCGTGGTTCAGCTTGGCCGCGTGGTCGCTGGGTCATCCGGCGATCCGCAGCCGCCTGCTCGGCCATGCGCATTGGATCGATCGCGGCATGGGCCTGTTGTTGATCGCGCTGGGGCTGCTGAGCCTGCTGGCCTAGCAACACGGCAGCACGCCGTGCGGCTAGGCCCGCAGCGCGTGACCTAGCCCTTGCCTTGCAGCTGCGCGACGATGCCGGGGTTCTCCAGCGTCGACGTATCCGACGTAATCTCCTCGCCCTTGGCGATCGAGCGAAGCAGGCGCCGCATAATCTTGCCGCTGCGCGTTTTGGGCAGATTGTCGGCGAAGCGGATGTCGTCGGGCTTGGCGATCGCACCGATCTGCTTGGCGACGTGGTCGCGCAGCTCCTTGGCCAGCGCGACCGCCTCGTCGCCTTCGGGACGCTTGCCACGCACGGTGACGAACGCGAACACCGCCTCGCCCTTGACCTCGTGCGGACGCCCGACGACAGCGGCTTCGGCGACACGCGGATGGCTGACCAGCGCCGACTCGACTTCCATCGTGCCGAGCCGGTGGCCGGACACGTTCAATACGTCGTCGGTGCGGCCGAGAATCCAGTAGTAGCCATCGTCGTCACGATGCGTCGAATCGCCGGCCACGTAGTACTGATTGCCGAACTGCTCCCAATACGTCTTGATGTAGCGCGCGTTGTCGCCCCAGATCGTGCGCAGCATCGACGGCCAGGGCTTGGTGATGACCAAGTAGCCGCCAACGTTGTTGCCCTGGATCGGCGTGCCGGCTTCGTCGACGACTTCGACGAAGATGCCGGGCAGCGGCTGCGTGCACGAGCCGGGCTTGGTCGGCGTCGCGCCGGGGATCGGGCTCATCATGATCGCGCCGGTTTCGGTCTGCCACCAGGTGTCGACGATCGGCAAACGCTCCTTGCCGACGACGCGGTGGTACCACATCCACGCCTCGGGATTGATCGGTTCGCCGACGCTGCCAAGCAGCCGCAGCGAGCTCAAATCATATTGCGCGGGCCACTCGTCGCCGAGCCGCATCAGCGCGCGGATCGCGGTCGGCGCGGTGTAGAAGATCGTCACCTTGTGATCTTGGATGATCTTCCAGAAGCGGCCGGCATCGGGCACTGTCGGCGCGCCTTCGTAGATCAGGATCGTCGCGCCGTTGGCCAGCGGACCATAGGTGACGTAGCTGTGGCCGGTGATCCAGCCGATGTCGGCGGTGCACCAGAACACGTCGCTGCCCTGCAGGTCGAACACCCACTGGCAGCTGACCGTCGCATTGACCAGATAACCGCCGGTGGAATGCTGGATGCCCTTGGGCTTGCCCGTGGAGCCCGAGGTATACAGCAGGAACAGCGGATGCTCGGCTTCGACCCATTCCGGATCGCACTGCGCCGGCTGCGTCGCCAGCACGTCGTGCCACCACAGATCGAGCTTGTCGTTCCACTGCACGGGATGACCGGTGCGCTGGAATACGATCACGTGCTCGATGGACTTGCAGGCGCCGTCGAGCGCCTCATCGGCGGCCTTCTTCAACTCGACGATGTTGCCGCCGCGGCGGCCGCCGTCAGCGGTGATCAGCAAGCGAGCGCCCGCGTCTTCGATGCGGTCGCGCAGCGACGACGCCGAGAAGCCGCCGAACACCACCGAATGCACGGCGCCGATGCGCGCGCAGGCCTGCATCGCGATCACGGCTTCGGCGGTGTGCGGCATGTAGATCACGACGCGATCGCCCTTGCCGATGCCGAGCGACTTCAGGCCATTGGCCAGCTTGCAGACCTCGGCGTGCAGTTGCCGGTAGGTCCAGATGCGGACATCGCCCGCCTCGCCTTCGAAGCGGATCGCCGGCTTGTCGCCGAGCGCGCCCAAATGCCGGTCCAGGCAGTTGGCCGAGGCATTGGTGCGGCCGTCGGTGAACCAGCGATAGTTCGGCGCTGCGCTGTCATCGAGGCCGACCGTGAACGGCGTCTGCCAGCTGATGTGCTCACGCGCCAGACGGCTCCAGAAGCCGACCGAATCGGCAGCGGCTTCGGCACGCAGCGCCGCCAGCGCATCGGCATTGACTCGCGCCTTGTCGACGAAGGCCGGCGACGGTGCGAACACGCGCTGCTCGTCGAGCACCGATTGGAAGTTACCGGCCGGTTGATCTGAACTCATATTGTGGCTCTCTCTCAGTCTCGCGAATATCGATGGGGCCGGTCAGCGACGGCCATCATGGCCACCGCTGCCGACACTCTGTTGCAACAGCTTAGTGACTCGCTGCGGTGCTGGCACCGTAGCCGGTTTCCGAGCGTACCAATTGCTCGGTGAACAACAGCGACTCCTTGTGCGCCGACTCGCTGCCGTCGGTAATCGAGCCGATCCAGCAGCCGATGAAGGCCAGCGTCATCGAAAACAGCGCCGGTGCGTCGTACGGGAAGATCGCTTCGGCATGGCCCAACACCTTGACCCAGACCGCCGGGCTGAGCACGGTCAGCGTCACCGCCGACACCAAGCCCAAGCCGCCACCGAGCACCGCGCCACGCGTGGTCAGACCCTTCCACATCATCGACAGCAGGATGATCGGGAAGTTGGCGCTGGCGGCGATCGCAAACGCCAGGCCGACCATGAAGGCGACGTTCTGCTTTTCGAACGCGATGCCCAGGCCGATCGCCAGGATGCCGAGCGCCACGGTCGCCAGCTTCGACACGCGGATCTCGTCGGCTTCCTTGGCCTTGCCTCGCTTGATCACGTTGGAATAGACGTCGTGCGACACCGCAGCGGCACCGGACAGCGTCAGGCCCGCAACGACGGCCAGGATCGTCGCGAACGCAACCGCCGAGATGAAGCCCAGGAACATGTCGCCGCCGACCGCATGCGCCAGATGCACGGCTGCCATGTTGCTGCCGCCGCGCAGGCCGGCACCGTCCAGGTACAGCGCGTTGGTACCCACCAGCACGATCGCGCCGAAGCCGATGATGAAGGTCAGGATGTAGAAGTAGCCGATGAAGCCGGTGGCGAACAGCACGCTCTTGCGGGCCTCGACCGCGTCCTTGACCGTGAAGAAGCGCATCAGGATGTGCGGCAGGCCCGCGGTGCCGAACATCAGCGCAATGCCCAGCGACACGGCTGAGATCGGGTCCTTGACGAACTTGCCGGGCGCCATGATCGCCTCGCCGTCCTTGTGCGCCGACACCGCGCTTTCGAACAGCGAATCGAACGAGAAGCCGACCTTGGCCATCACCATAAACGCCATGAAACTGGCGCCGCCGAGCAGCAGCACGGCCTTGATAATCTGCACCCAGGTCGTCGCCAGCATGCCGCCGAAGGTCACGTACACGATCATCAACACGCCGACGATGATCACGGCGATGTTGTAGTCCAAGCCGAACAGCAGCTTGATCAACTGCCCGGCGCCGACCATCTGCGCGATCAGATAAAACGCCACCGTCACCAGCGTGCCCGAGGCCGACAGTACGCGGATCGGCCGCTGCTGCAAGCGATAGCTGGCGACGTCGGCAAACGTGAACTTGCCCAGATTGCGCAGCCGCTCGGCGATCAGGAACATGATCACCGGCCAGCCGACCAGAAAGCCGATCGAGTAGATCAGGCCGTCGAAGCCCGAGCCGAACACCAGCGCCGAAATGCCAAGGAACGAGGCGGCCGACATATAGTCGCCGGCGATTGCCAAACCGTTCTGGAAGCCGGTGATGCCGCCGCCGGCCGTGTAGAAATCGGACCGCGAACGGGTGCGCTTGGCAGCCCAGTAGGTGATGCCGAGCGTCATCGTCACGAACGCGAAGAACATCACGATCGCCGTGACGTTCAGCGGCTGCTTCTGCGCCTGGCCTTCAAGTGCCGCGGCGAACAACGGGGATGTGACGAGCAGGCCGGCGATGCCCAGTCCAGCGCGGCCGGCGTAACGACGAGCGAGCGCGGCGATCATGAGCGCGCACTCCGCAGCGCTTCGGCCGACAGGGCGTCGAACTCGCGGTTGGCGCGGCTGACGTAGATACCGGTCAGGATGATCGCCGACGCGATCACGCCCAGACCCAGCGGGATGCCCAGCGTGATCACGCCGTCGAGCTTGATCGCCAGCCATTGCGGTGCAAAGGCGATGGCCAGAATGAAGCCGTAGTAGATCGCGCACATCAGCGCCGCCAGCCGGTAGGCCAGGCTGCCGCGCCGCGACCGCAGCCGTGCAAATGCCGCGCTGTGATAGATGCGGCGGATCTCCGGCGCGAGCACGGCGTTCTCCTCCGTGGTCAGCTGGGCCGGCAAGGCCGTGGCTAGGGTACTCATCGGTTCTCTCTCCTATCGCACTTGTTATGTACCGCAGTGAAGCCAGCATAGGAGCCGGGGCGGCGCACGACCATCCGACGTTGGTCTAAGCTCCGCGCCACACCCAGCGGAGCCCCGGCGTGCTCTCCAGCGGATTCCTGTTCCTGTTGTCGGCCGCTTATGTGGTCACGTTGTTCGGCGTGGCGTTCTGGGGTGATCGCCGTGCGCGCCAGCGCGGCAACCCGGTGCGCAAGCGTTGGACCTACAGCCTCGCGCTGGCCGTTTACTGCACGTCGTGGACGTTCTACGGCGCGGTCGGTCGTGCCGCCGTCAGCGGCTGGGACTTCCTGCCGATCTACCTCGGGCCGGCGCTGGTGTTCGTGTTCGGCCACGGGCTGATCGCGCGGCTGATCCGGATCAGCAAGCGTCACAACATCACCTCGATCGCCGACTTCATCGGCGCGCGCTACGGCCGTCACCAGAAGCTGGCGATGATGGTCACGCTGATCGCAGTGTTCGGTGTGCTGCCGTACATCGCACTGCAGATCAAGGCCGTCGCCTTCAGCTTCGAGGTGCTGGTCGGCCCGGCACGCGGCCAGCGCGCGGACGACAACGCGCTGGTGATCTCGGTGATGCTGGCGGTGTTCGCGATCCTGTTTGGCACGCGCCATGTGGTGTCGACCGAGAACCACCACGGCATGATGCTGGCGATCGCATTCGAGTCGGTTTGCAAACTGCTGGCCTTCGTCGCCGTTGGCCTGTTCGTTTGCTTCGGCCTGTTCGACGGCATCGGTGACGCCTACCGGCAGGCGCTGGCGATGCCGCAGGTGGCAGAGCCGCCGTCGCGTGCCGACTGGCAGTTGGGCTTCATCACGCAGACGCTGCTCGCCGCCGCAGCGGCGCTGTGTCTGCCGCGACAGTTCCACGTCACCGTCGTCGAGAACACGGCGCCGGCCGATCTGCGAACCGCGCGCTGGCTGTTTCCCGGCTATTTGGCACTGATCAGCGTGTTCGTGCTGCCGATCATGGCCGCCGGCGTGCTGCTGTTGCCGGGTGGCACCCAGGCCGACAGTTTCGTGCTGGCGATTCCGCTGGCGCAGGGCCACACCGGGCTGGCGCTGGTGGCTTATCTGGGTGGGTTCTCGGCGGCAACCAGCATGGTGATCGTCGCCACCGTCGCGCTGTCGACGATGATCTGCAACGAAGTCGTGATGCCGCTACTGCTGCGCTGGCCGCGCCTGGGGCTGAGCGAGCGCAGCGACCTGTCGAGCTTGCTCAAGACGATCCGCCGCGTCTGCATCGTCGCGCTGGTGATGCTGGCCTATCTGTACTTCCGCTTGTTCACCGGCCCGGGCACGCTGGCCTCGATCGGCCTGCTGTCGTTTTCGGCCGTGCTGCACTTCCTGCCGGGCCTGATCGGTGGCTTGTACTGGCGGCGCGCGCGCTACACCGGCGCCGTTGCCGGCCTTGCGGTCGGCTTCATCAGCTGGTGCTACGTGCTGCTGCTGCCGACCGTGCTCGGCGGCAGTGCCGTCGGCGAACATCTGGTGCAGGACGGCCCGCTGAATATCGGCTGGTTGCGGCCCGGCGCCGTGCTCGGCCTGGCCTGGCTCGATCCGATCACGCACGGCACGCTGATCAGTCTGGCGCTGCATCTGCTGACCTATGTGCTGGTGTCGTTGAGCAGCACGCCAGGGCTGCGCGAACGCCTGCAGGTTTCGCGCTTTCTCGAAGACCATGACGAAGCGGCACCATCAACCGCCGCGCTGCTGCCGAGTACGGCGACGGTCGGCGATCTGCAGACCTTGCTGGAGCGCTTCTTCGGCACTGAGCGGGCGCGCTCGCTGTTGGCCGAGCACGGCAGTGCGCGCAGTGGCGCGGGCCTGCGCGCCAGTGACCGCGCCGAGCCGGGCCAAGCCCGCTATGTCGAGCATTTGTTGGCGTCAGCCGTCGGCAGTTCATCGGCGCGGCTGCTGCTGGCGACGACGCTGCGCGGCCGCGACATGCAGGTCGAAGATGTCGTGCGGCTGCTCGACGAAACCTCGCATGCGATCCAGTTCAACCGCGAACTGCTGCTGGCGACGTTGGAGCACCTGTCGCAAGGCGTGTCGGTGGTCGACAAGGACCTGAAGCTGGTGGCCTGGAACCAGCGCTACATCGACATCTTCGGCTACCCACCGGGCTTGGTTGCGGTCGGCCGGCCGATCGAACAGCTGATGCGCTACAACGCCGAACAAGGTTTGCTCGGTGCAGCCGAAGGCGCCGACGCCGCCGTCGTCAAGCGGCTGCAGCACATGCGCCGTGGCGACGCCTACACGCATCAGCGGGCATTGCCGGATGGCAGCACGATCGAGATTCGCGGCAACCCGATGCCGGGCGGCGGCTTCGTCACCAGCTACTCGGACGTCACTGGTTACCAGCGCGGCGCCGACCAGCTGCGTGAGGTCAACGAACTGCTCGAATCACGCGTCGCCGAGCGCACGCGCGAGCTGGCCGCGGCGACGCGCGCCGCCGAGCAGGCCGATCAGGCCAAGAGCCGCTTCCTGGCATCGGCATCGCACGATCTGGTGCAGCCGCTGAACGCCGCGCGGCTGTTCACAGCCGCGATCCCGCGCGACGGCCTGCCGCCGTCAGCGGCCGCGCTGCTGTCGCAAGCCGAAAGCTCGCTATCGGCCGCCGAATCGCTGCTGTCCGGCCTGCTCGACATCTCGCGCCTCGATGGCCGCGCGCAAGCGATCCGCCGCGAGCACTTCGCGATCGCCGATCTGCTCGACCCACTGTCTGCCGAAACCGCCGCGCTGGCCCAGCGCGCCGGGTTGCGCTTCGACTGCGTGCGCAGCTCGGCCGTCGTCGACAGCGACCCTCAGCTGCTGCGTCGCGTGCTGCAGAACCTGCTGTCGAACGCGGTGCGCTACACCGCCAGCGGCCGCGTGCTGATCGGCTGCCGGCGCCAGCGCGACGCGCTGAGAATCGAAGTTTGGGATACCGGCGCGGGTATACCCGAGCATCAGCAGCAGGAGATTTTTCAGGAGTTCCGGCGGCTCGCCGCACAAGATGCACGCGGCGAACGCGGCATGGGCCTGGGCTTGGCGATCGTCGAGCGCGTGACGCGGATGCTGGGCCACCCGCTGATGCTGCGCAGCCGCGTCGGTCACGGCAGCGTGTTCACGGTGACGGTCCCGCTGGGCCAGCGCAGCCGCATGCGCCACAACGCCGAGCGCGCGTCCGCCCCGTCGGGATCACTGGCCGGCGCCCGGGTGCTGTGCCTGGACAACGAACCCGCCGTGCTGCAGTCGATGCAGGCGCTGCTGCAAAGCTGGGGCTGCGAGGTGATCCCGGCGGCCGATGAGGCTGCTGCATTGTTCGGCCTCGCCGGCCCCTCGCCGGATCTGCTGCTGGTCGACTATCACCTCGACGGTGCACGCACCGGCGTTCAGGTCGCCGAGCAGATTCGGGGCCATTGCCAGCGCGACATCCCCGGCATCGTGCTGACCGCCGACCACACGCCGCAAGCGCGTCAGGACGCGCAAGCCCAGGGCCTGGCGCTGCTGCCCAAGCCGGTCAAGCCGGCCGCATTGCGGGCCTTGATGACGCGGCTGCTGAGCCAGCACGCACGCCGCGAAGCCGGCGCGTGAAGGTCGACGGCGCTGCGGTCCGCACCGGCGCCGACTCGATCTTGGGCTGGATTACGCCGTGACCCGGCACCGACACGCTAATCGGCGTCGGCTTCGTCGACCGGCTCAGGTGGTGACAGGCGACCGCTGTCGGCACTGAGCAGGCGCTGCGCCAGCACCGCCGCCTGCGTGCGGCGCGACAGGCCGAGCTTGCGCAGGATCGCCGTCACATGCGCCTTGATCGTCGCTTCGGAGATATCAAGGTCACCGCCGATCTGCTTGTTCAAGCGGCCGTCGGCCAGCAGCGTCAGCACGCGGAATTGCTGCGGTGTCAGGCTGGCGACGCGCGCGGCCAACTCGGCGTCGGCGTCGGCGGCCGAGCTGCCCAGCAGCAGCTCCGGCGGCACCCAGGTATCGCCGTCGAGCACCGCGCGCAAGCCTTCGGCGATCTGCTCGGTACTCGACGACTTGGGAATGAACGCGCTGGCGCCGAAGTCGAGCGCACGGCGGATCACGCCGGGATCTTCTTCGGCCGACACGATCGCGATCGGCAGCGCCGGGTGCTGCGCGCGCAGCTCGATCAGCGTCGAAAAGCCCTGCGCGCCCGGCATCCGCAGGTCGAGCAGCAGCAAGTCGGCATCGGCATGGGCTTGCACCGCCGCCTGCAGTTCGGCCACGCCGGACGACTCGACGACCCGCGCACCGGGCAGCACGCGCATCAGCGTCTCGCGCAGCGCCGCACGAAACAGCGGGTGATCGTCGGCCAGCAATACCAAGGGTTCATTCATGCGCCGCGCCTGATCCGATCCGCAACGCTGGCACCTGCCAGCACGTTCGACTTTAGTCGCAGTTCGACTTTCGGCCAATGGCGGGCGCACAGCGCGCTGACCATGCTGGCCTCACTAACGGCCGACGCAGCACAAACCAAACAGGCCGCCCACCGTGCGAGGAGAAGCACCGATGAATTTGATCACGCGCCAACGCGCCCCCGGCGCCTTGCTGTTGGCCACTGCCACGCTGTCGGCGCTGGTCGCCGCTCCGGCCAGCCACGCCGCCGACGTCAGCGATACCAAGCTCACCTGGGGCGGCTACGTGAAGCTGGACATCATGTACAGCCACTTCAGCGACGGCCCGGTGCCGCAAGGCATCGGTCGCGACACCTACATCCCGAACCAGATCCCGGTGTCGGCCACCGGTGATGACGACGCCCATACGTATCTGGACTTCCACGCCAAGGAAACGCGGCTGTTTCTGCGCGGCGAGTCGATCATCGAAGGCCACAAGGTCGGCGGTTATGTCGAGATGGACTTCATCGTCGCCCAGGGCGTCGGCACCGAAGCGGTGACCAACGCCTACAACCCAGGTCTGCGCAACGCTTACATCACCTACGACCAGTTCCTGCTCGGCCAAGACTGGAGCACGTTCCAGAACATGGGCGCGATTCCCGACGTGCTCGACTTCGTTGCCTTCCCGACCGACGGCACCGTGTTCATGCGCGCACCGATGATCCGCTACACCAGCGGCAACTGGGTCGTGTCGCTCGAAAACCCCGAGACGACGATCGCCACCAACGGCGGCGGTCCAACCTACGCCAACACCGACGACAACAACCTGCTGCCGGATCTGGTGGCGCGCTACAACTTCAAGCTCGGCACATCGAGCCTGGCGCTGGCCGGCGTCGCCCGGCAACTGGTGGACAAGGGCCAGGTCGGCAACGTCACCGACAAAGCGGTGGGCTACGGTCTGAGCTTCTCCGGCAAGGTGCCGCTCGGCGACAGCAAGAACGACCTGCGCTTCATGCTCAACGGTGGCGACGGCATCGGCCGCTTCCTGGCACTGAACACGGTTGGCGACGCGGTGATCGACGACGACGGCCGGCTCAAGACGCTGCGCGTCATCAACGGCTACTTGGCGCTGCGTCATCCGTGGACCGATCACCTGCGCAGCAGCATCGGCGTGTCACATCTGAGCAGCAACGCCGATGCTGCCGAGCTGGGCGTCAACGCCACGCAGGACGTGACCAGCGGCTTCGTCAACCTGCTGTACTCGCCGTTCACGAAGATGACCTTCGGCACCGAGCTGCGCTACGGCGAGCGCAACACCGTGGCCGACAACAAGGGCGAGCTGATGCGCCTGCAGTTCTCGGCCAAGTACGTGTTCTAAAGGCAGTGCCCGGGCGGGCCGCTGCGAGCTTGCGCAGCAGCCCGCCTATTGTGGACGCGCGCAATGGCCTAATCTGGCGCCCCGCGTGCCGCTGCACGGCCGCGCTTGCGAAGCCCTCATGCATTACCGCCATCACTATCACGCCGGCAATTTCGCCGACGTGCTCAAGCATCTCGTTCTGCTGGCCGCGCTCGATGCGCTCAACGGCAAGGACAAGCCTTGGTTGTTTCTGGACACCCACGCGGGAGCCGGGCGCTACGACCTGCGCCACGCCGCAGCCGAAACCACGGCCGAATGGCGTCAGGGCATCGGCCGCCTGCCGATACCGCCGCCGACCGGCACGCCGGACCTGTTGCGCCGCTACCTGACGCTGGCCGGCGATACGTCCGCCTATCCTGGCTCGCCGGTGTTGGCCGCCGCACTGACGCGTCCCGGTGATCGCCTGGTCGCGTACGAAAAGGTCGACGTCGTCGCCGCCAGCCTCGATGCGCAGCTACGCCACGCGGCGCCCAAGATCAACTGGACCGTGCACCCGCGCGACGGCTATCAGGCCGCTGCGGCCGTGCTGCCGCCGCCGGAAAAACGCGGGCTGGTGCTGATCGACCCGCCGTTCGAGTCGCTGTCGGAATTCGACCAGATCGGCGACTTCCTGCAGACCGCGCAGAGCCGCTTCGTCCAGGGCCAGTACCTGGTCTGGTATCCGGTCAAGAAGCGCTTTGAAACCGACCGCTTTCTACGCCGCATCGCCAAGGCCTCGCCCAAGCCGGTGCTCGACATCCGATTCGACAACGGCGCTCCGGCGCAGGGCCAGATGCACGTCTGCGGCATGGTCGTACTCAACCCGCCCTGGAAGCTCGACGACCAGCTGCGACCGGCGCTGGACGCCGTCGCCCGCGCGTTGGCCCAGGGCCCGCAATCGCAGATCCAGATGCGCTGGATCAAGACGGAGGCCGAATGTCTGAGCAGCAAGTGAAACGTCCGCGCAAGCCGGTGGACCCCGACGTGATCGTGCTGCACGAAGGCGAGTTTCTGCGGCTGCTGCGCCGCGCGCACTGGGAATACGTGGTACGCCCGCACAGCAGCGGCGCCGGCTTTGTCGTCGCGCTGACCGATGCCGACGAGCTGGTGCTGGTCGAGCAGTACCGCCTGCCGGTGCGCGGCCGCACGATCGAGCTGCCGGCCGGCATCATCGGCGACAGCGAGGCCTTTGCCGACGAGGACGCCTGTACCAGCGCGCTGCGCGAGCTGGAAGAAGAAACCGGCTTTCGCGGCGCCGAAGCACAACTGATCACCACCGCGCCGACCGCGGCCGGCCTGACCGCCGAAACCAGCTACTTCGTCCGCGTGCGCGGCCTGACCCGGGTGCATGCCGGCGGTGGTGTCGACGGCGAGGACATCACCGTGCATTGCGTGGCGCTGGATGGCATCGACGACTGGCTCGACGCCCAGCGCGGCGCGGGTCTGGCGGTCGATGCGCGCATCTATGCCGCGCTGCACTTCATCGCCCGGGAACGCCGCTAGACACCGCGTGCTGCCGGTTTGCCCCGCCCGGCGATCTCCCCTAAGGTAGCCCGGTAGCCGGGGGTGCCCGTCGCGAGCGGATCGCGGGGCTGAGATCACACCCTTGGAACCTGGCCGGCCTTGCCGGCGTAGGGATGGCTCGACACGACGCGCAGCCTGGCTGCGCCCGCGAGCGCATCCCGTTTCGACGACGTACACCTGGATGCTGCCGCCATGAATCTGCCGATCAATCCGCTGCCCGAGATGTTCCGCCGCGCCGACGAGCTGTCGGCCGACTTGCGCAAGCCCTTTCCTGCCAGCCGCAAGATCCACGTCGACGGACCCGGCGGCATCCGCGTGCCGATGCGCGAAATCAGCCTGACGCCGACGCACACCGCCAGCGGCGACGAACCCAACCCGCCAGTCACCGTCTACGACACGTCCGGCCCGTACACCGACCCGAGCGTCGCGATCGACTTGCGCAAGGGCTTGCCGGCGGTCCGCGACGGCTGGATCGAAGCGCGCGGCGATACCGAGCAGCTGCGTGGCCCGAGCTCCTTGTTCGGCCGCATTCGCGCTGCCGACGACAAGACCCGCGATCTGCGCTTCGAGCACATCCGCGCGCCGCGCCGCGCCAAGGCCGGCGCCAACGTCAGCCAGATGCATTACGCGCGCTTGGGGCAAATCACGCCCGAGATGGAATACATCGCGATCCGCGAGAATGCGCGGCTCGACGAACTGCGCAGCACCTACGAGGCCGCCGGCTACCTGCGTCGCCAGCACGCCGGCAACAGCTTCGGCGCCCTGCTGCAAAAGCAGATCACGCCCGAGTTCGTGCGCTCCGAAGTGGCGCGGGGGCGCGCGATCATTCCGGCCAACATCAACCACCCGGAGCTGGAGCCGATGATCATCGGCCGCAACTTCCGCGTGAAGATCAACGCCAACATCGGCAACTCGGCGGTCACGTCCAGCATCGCCGAAGAAGTCGAGAAGATGGTCTGGAGCACGCGCTGGGGCGGCGACACGGTGATGGACCTGTCCACCGGCAAGAACATCCACGAAACCCGTGAATGGATCCTGCGCAACAGCCCAGTGCCGATCGGCACCGTGCCGATCTACCAGGCGCTGGAGAAGGTCAACGGCAAGGCCGAAGAGCTGACCTGGGAGATCTACCGCGACACGCTGATCGAACAGGCCGAACAAGGCGTCGACTACTTCACGATCCACGCCGGCGTGCTGCTGCGCTACATCCCGCTGACCGCCAACCGGATGACCGGCATCGTGTCGCGTGGCGGCAGCATCCTGGCCAAGTGGTGCCTGGCGCATCACAAGGAGAACTTCCTCTATACGCACTTCGAGGAAATCTGCGAAATCATGAAGGCCTACGACGTCAGCTTCAGCCTCGGTGACGGCCTGCGTCCGGGCTCGATCGCCGACGCCAACGACGAAGCGCAGTTCGGCGAGCTGCACACGCTGGGCGAGCTGACGCAGATCGCCTGGAAGCACGACGTGCAGACGATGATCGAAGGCCCCGGCCATGTGCCGATGCAGCTGATCAAGGAAAACATGGAGGAGCAGCTGCAGCATTGCTTCGAGGCGCCGTTCTACACGCTCGGCCCGTTGACCACCGACATCGCGCCCGGCTACGACCACATCACCAGCGGCATCGGCGCCGCCAACATCGGCTGGTACGGCTGCGCGATGCTGTGCTACGTGACGCCCAAGGAGCACCTCGGCCTGCCCGACAAGGACGACGTGCGCGAAGGCATCATCACCTACAAGATCGCCGCGCACGCCGCCGACTTGGCCAAGGGCTTTCCTGGCGCGCAGGTGCGCGACAACGCGCTGTCCAAGGCGCGCTTCGAGTTCCGCTGGCAGGATCAGTTCAACCTGGGTCTGGACCCGGAAAAAGCACAGGAATTCCACGATGAAACCTTGCCGCAGGAAGGCGCGAAGCTGGCGCACTTCTGCAGCATGTGCGGCCCGCACTTCTGCTCGATGAAGATCACGCAGGACGTGCGCGACTACGCAGCCAAGATCGGCAGCGAGGCCGATCAAGCGCTGCAGGCCGGCATGGCCGAGAAGAGCGAAGAATTCAAACAGCGCGGCGCCGAGGTCTACCACAAGCTGTAACGGCGTCCGCTGTCCGACCGCGCCGTCAGGGACCACGGCGCCGATCGAATGGCGACTGCGGCGGCGGAGTCCGTCGCAGCGCATCTTGAGCAACGGTCAACATGAGTCATTGCGCCATCATCGGGGCCGGCGCCGCCGGCCTGAGCGCGGCCCGCACGCTGCGTGACGCCGGCATCGCCGTCAGCCTGTTCGACAAAGGCCGCCGCGCGGGTGGCCGGCTGGCATCGCGGACCAGCGACTACGGCGACTTCGACCACGGCGCGCAGTTCCTGCGCCTGCGCGACGTCGGCCTGCTGGAACACGCGCGGCAGTGGGAGCAAGCCGCCGCGCTGAGCATCTGGCCCGAGGTCGGCGAAGCCGGAAAGCCCACCGCGCTGATCGGCACACCGACGATGAATGCGCTGGCCCAGCACTGGGCCAGCGGCCTGGCCGTGCACTGCAGCCATGAACTGCAGCGGATCGACGGCAGCCCGGGCCGGTGGACGCTGCAGTTTGCCGATGGTGTCAGCAGCGGCCCGTACACCGCACTGATCGTCACTGCACCGGCGCCGCAAGCACTGGCCTGGTATGGCGACACACCGATGGCCTCGGCGTTGCAGCGCGTCGAATACGCGCCATGCATCGCACTGATGTGGGTACCCGACAGCGCCACCTTGCCGGCACTGGCGACACTGAGCCCGCCTGCTGGCAGCGGCATCGGCTTCATCGCTCGCGAAGATCTGAAGCCGGGCCGTGGCGGCGTACCGCGCTATCAGGTGCACGCGGATGCCGACTGGAGCCAGCAACAGATCGAGCAGGCGCCGGCGGTCTCCGGTGCCGAGCTGCAGCGCCGCGCCGCACGCCTGCTCGGCATCGGCGACGGCGCGCGGTACGCGCAGGCGCACCGCTGGCGCTACGCACTGGTAACGCAGCCGATCGGCCAGGCCTGCCTGTCCGACGCGGCGCGCGGCTGGCACTACGCCAGCGACGCCTGCCTCGGCGGGCGCGTCGAAGCCGCGCTGCTCAGCGGCCGCGCGGCAGCACAAGCCGTGATCGAAGCAGGAGCCGGCCGATGAGCACCCCGTTGATCGCCACCCGCGCGGCCGGCCTGCAAAGCCTGGCCGCATTCGTTCCGCGAGCCGGCCGCGCTTACGCCGACGGCCGCAACGTCGACGCCGGCCCCGACCAGCCGCGCGCCGTATCCGGCCTCTCGCCATACGTGCGTCACCGGCTGCTGACCGAAGCCGAGATCGTCGACGCCGTGCTGCAGCGGCACACGCTGTCCGCGGCGGAAAAGTTCGTCCAGGAAGTCTGCTGGCGCACGTACTGGAAAGGCTGGCTGCAGCAGCGGCCGCAGGCTTGGCGCGACTACGTGGCAGCGCGCGACGCGCATTTGCTGCGTCTGCAGCAGATCAGCGGTTTGCGACTCGGCTACACGCAAGCCTGCGAAGGGCGCACCGGCATCGACTGCTTCGACGCCTGGGCACAGGAGCTGGTCGCGACCGGCACGCTGCATAACCACACGCGCATGTGGTTCGCATCGATCTGGATCTTCACGCTGCGCTTGCCATGGGAACTCGGCGCGGACTGGTTCATGCGCCACCTGGCCGACGCCGACGCCGCCAGCAACACGCTGAGCTGGCGCTGGGTCGCCGGCTTGCACACGGTCGGCAAGCACTACGTGGCGCGCGCCGAGAACATCGAGCGCTACACGCGCGGCCGCTTCAACCCGGTTGGTCAGTTGAACGAATCAGCCGCGCCGCTGACAGCGCCTCCGCCCTACGCGCGACAGCCGTTGGCGACGTTGCCGAGCGACGACCCGGGCACGCCGAGCGCGCTGCTGCTGACCGACGACGACCTCAGCGCCGGCGATCTGTGGCCGGCAGCGGCGCCGCCACCGCGGGCGATCGCGGTGTTTCGCGGCGGCATCGCCGCGCGCTCGCCGCAGCCATTGGGCGCCGTCGCTTCCGCGTTTGCAAATGCGGCGATCGACGATGCGATGGCGCGGCTGCGCCAGCGCTGGCCTGACAGCGTGGTCGTCGAACCCGAAGCGCTGGCCGACACCGGAGCCCAGCAGATCCGGATGGCGGAGGCGCCGGTCGGTCCGGGTGCCGACGCCTTGCCGACGCTGCCGCTGCCGGTGGTCGCGCTGCGACGCGATTGGGACGCCGCGTTCTGGCCGCATGCGATGCGCGGGTTCTTCCAGCTGCGCGAGCGCATCCCGCAGATTCTCGGGCGCTGACGCGATGATGCGCTCGCCGCTGTTGGTGAACCGGCCGACGTCATGACCGGCGTGGCGCAACAGGGCCTGTTCGCCGATGCCGGCGACGGCGACGTCGTCAGTCCTCATCGCATCGCCGAGGCGGTCGATGCGCTGCGGCTACAGCATGGCGAGCTCGACGCGCTGGCCTTGCTGTGCCGACTCGGGTGGAGCGAGTGCGTGCCGCCGTTGCGGCGCTGGCCGCGCGACGTTGCAGCCGCGCTCACCGCGCTGCGCCACGCACAGCACTACGCCGCCCAGCAGGGATTGCAGCCGACCGTGCCATCGCCGCGACCGCCCGGCTGGCCGGTGGCACTGAGCCCGGCCGAGCGCGAGCTGTCCGAGCGTTGTCGGACGACGATGCGACGCCCGGCCGTGGCCGCGCAGTTCGATCTGTTCGGCGACAACGCCGGTGTCGCGGCCGAAGCCGACACCCGTCGCGCGCTGATGGCCGGTGATGCCAAAGCAGCCCGAACGGCGCTACGCGGCTGCCGCGATGCGCGCTCCGCCGATGCGCTGACGCGTTTGATCGACGCCATCGAGCGCCCTGCGTCGGACATCGGCGCACGCTGCGTCGAGTTGCAGACCACAGTCACCACGATCGCGCGCCAGCAGCTGGGCGCCGCGGCGGAGGCGTATCTGGCGCAGCGCTGGTCCGAGCTGGCGACCATCAGCGACACGCTGCCGCTGGATGCGACCCGCGCGCTGCCGCACGCGAGCCTGGCGTGGCTGCACGCCGGCCAGCCAGCGCGCGCTTGCGAATGCATCGAACGGGATCCGTTGTGGCCACAGCATCCGCAACTGCTGATCGTCTACGGCCGCGCCGCCGCCCGGCTCGGTCGCACCGGGCCGTCACGGCAGGCCTGGATGCAGCTGTGCTGGCAGCACCCAGCGCAAGCCGAAGCGGCGCTCGACGACGGCAGCGGCGACGCCGCGCTGGACCAGCATTGGCGCGACTTTCAATCCGCCGAGCTGGCGTTCGCGACCCGCGATTTCCCCGCCTGGATGCTGATTGCCGATCGTCGTCACGTCGGCTTTCTGCCCCGGCCGATGACATCGGACGAGGCTGCCGCCACGGCCTACGAGGCGCTGCTCGCACTGATCCGCAGCGGTGGCGCGATCGAAGCGCGGCGCGCGTTGCAGCAGTGCCAGCCAGCGCTGTTGACGCTGTACCTTGCCGCTGCGGTCATCGCGGCCTGAACCCCCGATGTCTAGGACAAAACGACCATACGGGACGGCGCCCGCTCCATGGCAAGCTGCCGTCACTTTCTAACGAGATGACTTCGTGAAGCCGAATTCGACGCTGCACTGCGCAATGGCCCGCCGCCTGGGCGCTTTGCTGATCCGGGTGGCGCCGCTCGCCGTCATTGGCTGGCCGGGCCCCGGTCTGGCCTCGGCGCCGGCGTGGACCGACCTGAGCTTGCGCGATACCAGCAGCAGCCTGCTGCAAGCGCGGCCGATTCAGCCCGAGCGGGCGCGGCTGTTCCGCTTCGACAGCAACGCGCTGCAAGCACAGCTGGCGGCCGCCGACCAGGGCCGCGACACGATCAGCCTGCCGATGCCGGACGGCCGCACGCTGACGTTCCAGCTGCAGCGCAGCGACGTGATGAGCCCAGGCCTGGCGGCGCGCTATCCGCAGATCCGCACCTGGCGGGGTACGGCCGTCGGCGATCCGCAGATCAGCGGGCGCTTCGACTACGGCCCGCGCGGCTTCCACGGCCTGGTGTCGACACCGCAGGGCAGCGTGTACATCGACCCGTTGCTGCGCGGTGATGTCGAACGTCACCAGAGCTATTTTGTCCGCGACATGCCGGCGCGCCGGCGCGTTGCCGACACGGTGCTGTCACCGTCGGCAATCGCCCGTCGCGACGCGCTGGCCGCGGCTAGCGCGAACAAGGGCGTCAGCATCTCCGGCGACTTGCGCACCTATCGGCTGGCGCTGGCCACGACCGGCGAGTACGCCCAGTTCCACGACCCGAATAACGCCACGCCGGACAAGGCCGTCGTGCTCGCCGAACTGGTCAACGTCGTCAACCGCGTCACCGGGGTCTACGAGCGCGAATTGGGCATCCGCCTGCAGCTGATCGACAACAACGACGAGCTGATCTTCACCAATCCCCTGCTGGACCCGTACGTCAACGAAGACGGCACGTCGATGGTGACGACCAATACGGCGACGCTGAACATGCGCGTCGGCGAGGCGGCCTACGACATCGGCCACGTCGTCAGCACCGGCGGCGGTGGCGTGGCCGGCTTGGGCGTCGTCTGCAGCAGCGACAAAGGTGCCGGCGTCACCGGCCTGAGCGCGCCGGTCGGCGACCCGTTCTACATCGACTACGTCGCCCACGAGATGGGCCATCAGTTCGGCGCCAACCACACGTTCAACAGCGAAGCCGGGGCTTGCGGCGGCGGCAATCGCAACGCCGACACCGCCTACGAACCCGGTAGCGGCTCGACGATCATGGCCTACGCCGGCATCTGCGGCGTCGACAACATCGCCAACCAGAGCGACGCGTTCTTCCACAGCGCCAGCTTCGACGAGATCGTGGCGTATACGCGCACCAACACCGGCAACAGCTGCGGTGTACTGACGACCACCGGAAACCGCGCACCGGTCGCCGATGCCGGCCCCAGCGGCCTGACGATTCCGAAGCAGACCCCGTTTGAATTGACCGGCAGCGGCACGGACGCCGACGGCGACGTGTTGCGCTATCAGTGGGAGCAATTCGACCTGGGCGCGGCCGGCGCGCCGAATGCGCCCGATGCCACCGCGCCGCTGTTCCGCTCGTTCGCGCCGAGCACGTCGCCGACACGAACGTTTCCGCAGATGGCCGACGTGCTGCTCGGCACGCCGCGGCTCGGCGAGAGCCTGCCCGACGTCGCCCGCGACCTGAACTTCCGCTTCGTCGTCCGCGATGGTCGCGCGGCCAACGCTGATGGCACCGATGCCGGCGGCGTCGGCAGTGCCGATCGCGTGGTCAAGGTGACCGATCTGGCCGGGCCTTTCCGCGTGCTGACGCCGGCCGAGGTCGGCGCCCGCTTCAACGCGGGCGCAACGCTGCCGGTGAGCTGGGACGTGGCCGGCACGACCGCGACGCCGGTGTCCTGCGCCAGCGTCGACCTGGTGCTGCTCGGCGTCGACAGCGCCGGTTCGCGCTTCAGCCGCGTGCTGCGATCGGCGACACCGAACGACGGCGCCGACAGCGTTGAACTGCCCAATCTGGCCACCACGCAGGGCCGCGTGCTGGCGCGCTGCAGCACCGGACTGTTCTTCAACGTCTCGCCGGTGGATTTCACGCTGGTGGCGCCGCCAAACCGCGCGCCGCTGGCCGCACTGAGCGCCACGCCGGCCAGCGGTGCACCAGAGCTGAACGTGACGCTCGACGCGAGCGCTTCGGGCGATCCCGATCTCGGCGACGGCATCGCGCGCTACCGCTTCGACTTTGGCGACGGCAGCGCTGCCGTCGAACAAGCCAGCCCGCGGATCAGCCACCGCTACACGGCGCTGGGCACGTACACCGCCAGCGTTGTCGCCACCGACCGCAATGGCGTCATCAGCACGCCGGCAACGGCCACGGTCACGGTCGCCACGCCGAGCACCAACAGCGGCGGTGGCGGTGGCGGCGGTGCGATCGGCGGCGGCCTGCTGCTGATGCTGGCGGGCGCCGCAGCGGTACGACGGCGCGCGCGCGGCTAGGCTCGACGATGGAAATCGGCGCCAAATTGAAGATTCTCGCCGACGCGGCCAAGTATGACGCGTCGTGCTCGTCGTCAGGCGGCAAGAATCGCAATTCGCTGAACAGCGGCGGTATCGGCAGCACCGAAGGCATGGGCATCTGCCACGCGTACACGCCCGACGGCCGCTGCATATCGCTGCTGAAGATCCTGCTGACCAACTTCTGCACCTACGACTGCGCGTACTGCATCAACCGCCGCAGCAGCAACGTCGAGCGCGCGCGGTTTTCGGTAAAGGAAGTCGTCGATCTGACGCTGAACTTCTACAAGCGCAATTACATCGAAGGCTTGTTCCTGTCGTCCGGCATCATCCGCAGCGCCGACTACACGATGGAGCAACTGGTGCGCGTGGCCAAAAGCCTGCGGCTGGATCACCGCTTTCGCGGCTACATCCACTTGAAGACGATCCCCGACGCCTCGCCCGAGCTGATCACCGAAGCCGGACGCTGGGCCGACCGCTTGTCGATCAACATCGAAATGCCGACCGAAAGTGGCCTGCAGGCGCTGGCGCCGGAAAAAAATCTGCGCGACATCCGTGCCGCGATGGGCAACCTGCGGCTGTCGATCGACGAAGCCCGCGCCGAACCCAAGGCACCGCGCTTCGCGCCGGCCGGCCAGAGCACGCAGATGATCGTCGGCGCCGACGATGCCAGCGACCGCGCGGTGCTGAGCACCAGCCACAATCTGTACAACAACTACGGCATGCGCCGCGTCTACTACAGCGCGTTCAGCCCAATACCCGACGCCTCCAAGGCGCTGCCGCTGATTGCGCCGCCGCTGGTGCGCGAGCATCGGCTGTACCAGGCCGACTGGCTGCTGCGCTTCTACGGCTTCACCGTCGACGACATCGCCCCGCCTGACGACGCGCATGCCAATCTCGACCTCGACGTCGATCCAAAAACCGCGTGGGCGCTGCGCAACCGCGAGTTCTTCCCGGTCGACGTCAACACCGCCAGCCGCGAAGCGCTGCTGCGCGTGCCGGGGCTGGGCGTCAAGACGGTCGACCGGTTGTTGCAACTGCGCTTGCACAAGCGGCTGCGCTTTGAAGACCTGAGCAAGCTGCGCGTACCGACGCGCAAAGTCGCGCCGTTCGTGGTCACCGTCGACCACCGGCCGCGCGAGCAATCGGAGAGCACGCAGCTGCGCCGCCAGCTGGTCGCGCCGCAGCAGGCCGATCTGTTCGGCTGATGCGCCATATCGAGCTGGCCGACGGCGTCGATCTCGCGCAGTGGCGCGATCACGCACGCGCCTTGCTGGTGGCCGGCGTCGCGCCAGAGCACGTCAGCTGGAGCACGCGCAGCAGCGGCACCGGCAGCTTGTTCGGCAATGACGACGCCGACGATTCCTCGCAAGACTTGCCATCGTCGGCAGCGACGACCGCTGCAGCGCCGCGCACGCCGGCCACCGCGACCGTGCCGCGCGAGTTCATTGCGCTGGCCGACAAGGTGATCGCGCACCGCGACCCACAGCGTCATGCGCTGCTGTATCGGCTGCTGTGGCGGCTGACGCATGGCGAGCCGCAGCTGCTGAAACTGATCACCGACGACGATGTCGCCCGTGCCCGCCAGCACGCGAAGAACGTCGGCCGCGACCTGCACAAGATGACCGCGTTCGTGCGCTTTCGCGAGCTGTCGCGCGGCGACGGACTGCCGCCGGTCTATATCGCCTGGTTTGAGCCGGAGCACTACATCGTCGAGCGCTGCGCGCCGTTCTTTGTGCGCCGCTTCACCGGTATGCACTGGTCGATTCTGACGCCCTACCGCAGCGCGCACTGGGACGGCGAGTCGTTGCGGCTGGATCGCGGCGCGACGCGTGACCAAGCGCCAAGCGACGATCTGCTCGAAGAACTATGGCGCAGCTACTACGCCAGCATCTTCAACCCGGCGCGGCTCAAGGTGACCGCGATGCGCAGCGAAATGCCAGTGAAGTACTGGAAGAATTTGCCCGAAGCCCGGCTGATACCGACGCTGATCCGCGAGGCGCATCCGCGTGCGCAAGCGATGGTCGCCGCCGCACCGACGCTGCCGCGTAAGCGCATGCACGAAGCCGCTGCGCCGCTGCGCACGCTGGTCGAAGTCGTCGAAGGCAGCCTGGACGAAGTGCGCGAACAAGCGCGCCACTGCCGGCGCTGCGCGCTGTGGGAACCGGCAACGCAGACCGTGTTCGGCAGCGGCCCGGCTGATGCGCAAGTGATGCTGGTCGGCGAGCAACCCGGCGATCGCGAAGACTTGGCCGGACGGCCTTTCGTCGGCCCGGCCGGGCAGTTGCTCGACGAGGCACTGAGAGCCGCCGGGCTCGAGCGCTCGCAGCTGTACCTGACCAACACGGTCAAGCATTTCAAGTTCGAGCCGCGCGGCAAGGACCGGCTGCACAAGCGCGCCGACGCGCGCGAGCAAGGCGCCTGCCGCGCCTGGCTCGATGCGGAGTTGTCGCGAATACAGCCCAGGATCATCGTCTGCGTCGGCAGCATGGCCGCCAGCGCACTGATCGCGCCCGACTTCCGCTTGCTGCAGCAGCGCGGACGCTGGTTCACGCTCGGCAACGGCGTGCAGGCGATCGCCACCGTGCATCCGGCGTATCTGCTGAGGCTGCCCGACGAGGCCGCTCGCGCAGCGGCGTATCAGGACTTCGTCAGCGACTTGCAGGCGGTGGCCGAGGCCGCTGCGCAGCTGCCGTAAAGCGTTCATGCTGTGCTGGCAAGCTGCGTAGATGCGTCGCTACCTTCGCCTGATGCGCTGTCTATGCCCCGCCCCGATCGCCGCCGTTGCGGTGCTCAGCGCCTGCTCGATATCGCCCAAGGAGCCGACCCCGATGGCTGCACGTCCCCTACCCGCAACACTGGTCATCGCGCATCGCGGCGCGTCGGCCTACCGCCCCGAGCACACACTCGCCGCCTATCGACTGGCGATCGAGCTGGGCGCCGACGTGATCGAGCCCGATCTGGTGTCCACGCGCGACGGCGTGCTGGTCGCGCGCCACGAAAACGAGATCAGCGGCACCACTGACGTCGCCGACCATCCGGAGTTCGCGGCGCGGCGCACGACGCGGCAGATCGATGGCGTCACGCTGAGCGGCTGGTTCACCGAAGACTTCACGCTGGCCGAGCTGCGCACGCTGCGTGCGCGCGAGCGCATTCCGCAGATCCGGCCCGGCAATACGTCGTACAACGATCAAGAGCCGATCCCGACGCTGCAGGAGATCATTGATCTTGCGCAGCGGGCGACGCGCGATACCGGGCGGACGATCGGCCTGTATCCGGAAACCAAGCACCCGAGCTATTTCCGGAGCATCGGCCTGCCGCTCGAAGCCCGCTTGGTCGAGCAGTTGCACGCCAACGGCTATCGCGGCGCCGCCGCCCCGGTGTTCATCCAGTCGTTCGAAGTCGGCAACCTGAAAGCGATCCGCGCGATGACCGATCTGCCGATCATCCAGCTGCTGGCCGCACCACCGGAACGACCCTGGGATTTCATCGCATCCGGCGATGCGCGCGGCTATGCCGATCTGATCACGCCGCAAGGCCTGGTCGAGGTGGCGCGCTATGCCACCGGCATCGGCCCCGACAAGAACATGGTGATCGCCCGCGACGCCGACGGACGTCTGCTGCCGCAACCGACGCCGCTGGTCGCTGACGCTCATGCGGCGGGCCTGTGCGTACACCCGTATACGTTCCGCCCCGAGAACCGCTTCTTGCCGGCCGACTTTCGCAGCGCCCCCGCCGACGACGCGACCGCGCGAGGCGATGCGGTGGCCGAGATCCAGCGCTTTCTGGCGGCTGGCGTCGACGGCGTGTTCAGCGACGATGCCGGCGCGGCGCGCCGAGCCGTCGACACAGCGCCACCGCGCTAGACCTTGCGGTCAGACGGCGCGACGCAACCTGTCGCGCTGCTCAGAAAATCCAGGATCAACGGTCAAATCAGCTGCGCGAGCGGTGTAAGCCTTTTGCCAATCGCATATTCAGCGGGTCCTCGCTGCCGCCGTTAGCCGGACAAGCCCGCGCAATTCGCGTCGTGCTCCGCCCCAAAACGCGAGGACTCCGATGAACTCCGATACCGCCAACGCGCTGAAGATCCTGATGTCCGCCACCAGCGCTCTGCTCCTGCTGCTGTCAGGCTCCGCCCAAGCCGCCAGCCTGACCGTGATCGACTACGAAAAGCCGGTGGCCGCGGCGATCAGCCCCGGCAGCCCCGACTTCGATGGTGACGGTCGTACCGATTACTTCGAGATTCGCCGCGAGGCCGCCGCCCGCGGTGCCGACGGCGAACAGACCTGCCTGTACGTCGCGCTGAATCAGGGTGACGGCCGCTGGTCGCACGACCGCGCCTACTGCGCCACCTGGAACGTCAGCACGATGCCGGTGCCGGATCGGGTCACGCGCAGCGGCGCCTCGGAGCATGTGGCGCTGCTGTCGCCGAAGATGCTGATCCCGAAGTTTGGTTACGTCGCCAGCGCGCGTGACGCGGTGTTCGTCAGCGCCAACGGCAAGCCGAGCTTCCTGTTCTACGACGGCGTCGACTACGTGCTGCACACCGGGCTCGATGCCCGCGAGGTGGTCAGCATCGAAGCGATGGAAATGCTGGCGCGCTTCGAAACCCAGCGCGGCGGCCACGCGCAGACCAACGCGGTGTCGGCGCCTTAATGCGCGGCACCGACGGATCGGCGGCGGTACGTCACCGCCGCCGGTCTAGTCGCGAAAGTTTTCGAACTGCAGCGGGATCTCGGTTTCGGTCTTGCGCAGCAGCGCGATCGCGGTCTGTAGATCGTCGCGCTTCTTGCCGGTCACGCGCAGCTTTTCACCGTGGATCGACGCATCGACCTTGAGCTTGGCTTCCTTGATCTTGGCGATCAGCTTCTTGGCCTGGGCCTGTTCGATACCCTGCTTGATCGTGATCTTTTGGCGCGAGCCCGACAGATTCGATTCCGGGTCGTCGGCTTCTACCGCGCGCAGGTCGATACCGCGCCCTGCCAGCCGCTTGTGCAGCATTTCGAGCAACTGGGTCAGATGGTATTCACTCGGCGCGGTCGACTTGATGACCATGTCGTCGAGCTCGAACGAGGCATTGGTGCCGCGCAGGTCGTAGCGATGCTCGATGTCACGCCGCGCTTGATCCACGGCATTGGTCAGCTCGTGCTTGTCGACTTCGGAAACGATATCGAATGAAGGCATGGGACGGTGACGCTCATCAACGCGGAGGGGCGCCAGTATCGGAAATGCGGCGGCGGTCTGCCAATCCGCGCCACCGCCGGGCGCAAGCGATAATGGGCGATGCCCGACTCCTCCCCATCACGCCGGCTGACCATCGTCGGCGGCGGTCCTGCCGGCCTGATGGCCGCCGACGTGGCGCGCGCGGCCGGCATCGAGGTCGATCTGTACGAGCGCATGGGCTCGGTCGGCCGCAAGCTGCTGATCGCCGGCAAGGGCGGCCTCAACCTGACCCATAGCGAGCCGCTGCCCGCGTTCGTCGGCCGCTACCGCGAACGCGCCGACGAGATCGCGCGCTGGCTCGCCGACTTCGGCCCCGATGCGCTGCGGCAGTGGGCGCGCGGCTTGGGCGTCGACACCTTCGTCGGCAGCAGCGGCCGCGTATTCCCGACCGATCTGAAGGCAGCCCCGCTGCTGCGCGGCTGGGTGCGGCAGCTGCGCGCTCGCGGCGTGCGCTTTCATGTCGACCACGACTGCATTGGCCTGGAGGCGGTCGCTGCTGATCACCACTCGGCGCCCCGCTATCGCCTGCGGTTCCAGCACCGCGAGCACGGCGTGATCGAGGTCGAGACGGATGCGCTGATCGTGGCGCTCGGCGGCGCGAGCTGGCCGCAACTGGGCTCCGATGGCCGCTGGACCGGCTGGCTGCCGCGGGCCGGCGTCGAGATCAGCCCGCTGCGGCCGTCGAACTGCGGCTTCGAGCTGGACTGGAGCCCGGTGTTTGCCGAGCGCTTCGCCGGCCAGCCGCTGAAACCGGTGGTGCTGCAACTGCGCAGCGCGCAAGGCCAGACGCTGCAGGCGCAGCAGGGCGAGCTGATGGTCACGCAGCACGGCCTCGAAGGCGGCTTGATCTACGCGATGTCGGCGCCGCTGCGCGACGTGATCGATCGCGACGGCGCGGCGCCGATCGCGCTGGACCTGGCGCCGTCGCGCGACCACGCGTCGCTGCAGCGCGCGCTGTCGGCAGCGCGCGGCAAGCGCAGCCTGACCGAACACTGGCGGCGCAGCGCCGGGCTCGATGCATTGCGCTGCGGGCTGCTGTACGAGGTGCTCGACAGCGATGCGCGACACGATGCCGCGCGCGTCGCCGATGCAATCAAGGCGCTGCCGCTGACGCTGCGCCGGACGCGCCCGATCGCCGAGGCGATCAGCAGCGCCGGCGGCGTGCGCTTCGACGCGCTGAGCGCCGACGAGCCGCTGATGCTGAGCGCGCTGCCTGGCGTCTATGTCGCCGGCGAAATGCTCGACTGGGACGCCCCCACCGGCGGCTACTTGCTGACGGCCTGCTTCGCCAGCGGCTACCGCGCAGCCGTCGCCGCGGTGCAACGGCTACAAGCGGTAAGCGCTTAGCGCAGGCTGAGGGCCCGGCGCGCGACGGCATGGCCGGCGGCGTGCTGCAATGCGACGTGAACTGACTCCACAAAGACAAGGAGGTCGCCATGTCGTTGATCCTGTACGGACACCATTTTTCGTCCTACACGCAGAAAGTGCTGGTCGCGTTGTACGAAAACGCGCTGCCGTTCGACTTCCGCTGCGTCGGCCCCGACCAGCCCGAGCACACCCAGCAATGGCGGCAGCACGCGCCGCTGCGCAAATTCCCGGTGCTGGTCGACGGCGCGCGCAGCGTCGCCGAGACCAGCATCATCATCGAGTACCTGCAACTGCATCATGCCGGCCCGCAGCGGCTGATTCCGGACGATCCGCGCGCCGCGCTCGACGTGCGCTTCATGGACCGCTGCTTCGACCTGCATGTGATGGACGCGGCGCAGCACGCGGTCGACGGCGCGCTCAGCGGCGACGACCGCAAGCGCGCCGAGGGTCTGGCGAGGTCGGCCGACAAACTCGAACGCGTCTATGGCTGGCTGGAACCGCAACTGGCCGGGCACAACTGGGCCGTCGGCAATGAATTCACGCTGGCCGACTGCGCCGCGGCGCCCTCGCTGTTCTATGCCGACTGGGTTCACCGCATCGGCGACGGCTACCCGACTCTGCGCGCCTACCGTGCACGGCTGCTGGCGCGGGCCTCATTCGCCCGCGCGGTCGACGAGGCGCGCTACTTCCGGCCGTATTTCCCGCTCGGTGCGCCCGACCGCGACTAGCGCGTGCGCTGCAGTCGGACGATCAGCTCAAAGTGCGGCGTATGCGGAAACATGTCGAGCAAGCGGGCCTGGCGCGGCTGCAGCGACGGCATCAGCGCCAGGTCGCGGGCCAGTGATTCGACGTTGCAGCTGGAATAGATCAGCGTCTCGACGCCGGACGATTCCAGCCAGCGGCTCAGTTCGGCGCCGATGCCGCGCCGCGGCGGATTGACGATGACCAGCTCTGGCGCCGCATCGGCCTGCTGCGAAAATGCGGTGGCGTCGCCGGCGTGGAAGCGCAAGCCGCGTATAGCCCAGCGCGTCGGCCGTGCGCTGCGCGCTGGCCACGGCGTCGCGGCTGGTTTCGACGCCGACCACATCGCGCCAGCGGCTGGCCACATGCAGCGCAAAGCCGCCGACGCCGCAGTACAGGTCCCAGACACGCGACGGTTCGGCCTGCTCGACCCACTCGCGCGCCTGGGCATAGAGCGCGCCCGCGACCGGCGTGTTGGTTTGGAAGAAGCTCTGCGGCCGCAGTCGCAACGGCAGATCGTTGACCTGGATCGTCAGCTCCGGCGTCTCCGGCGTCAGCAGGATCTCCTGCTCGCCTTCGAGGATCGCCTTGTGCTCGGGCTGCAGGTTGACCGACACCGTGCGCAGTTGCGGCAAGGCCTGTTGCAGCGTGGGCAGATGCAGCCGGATGCGCTCGACCGCCTCGTCGGAGCGCAGCACGAAGCGCAGCATCAGCTCGCCGGTGTCGGACTCGGTCAGCAGCAGATACTTGAGTTCGCCACGGCGCAGCGCGACGTTGTACGGGCTGAGCACGGCCAGTGCGATGAACGATTCCAGCGTGGCGAAGCTGGCTTGCAGGCCGGGCGAATACAGCGCGCAGTCGCTCAGGTCGACGCCCTTGCCATCGGCGTCGAGGATGCCGAGCACCGGGCGGCGCCAACTGCCGCTGACGACCATCTTGGCTTTGTTGCGAAACCCGCTTTCAGCACTGTCGATCGCCGGCAGCCAGTCGAGTTCGGGCCATGAGGCGAGTGCGTCGCGCGCCCGCTGCTGCTTGGCTGCGAGCTGCTGCGGATACGGCTGCGGCAGCTGCGTACAGGATCGGCAGCGGCCGGCGTCAAAATGGGAACACTGCATCGCATGCCACGGCGTCAAGATCGGCCGAGCATGTTACTCGCAAGCCGGGTTGCCCCGGCGAGGTGTCGCTCAGGCCGTGGTCTGGCGGGCGAGCACGGTGGAGCGGCGCAGCGCGACGAATTCGATGACGCCATAGACCACGGCACTGCCGACCATCAGCGGCCGCGACAGCGCGACCTTGCGCATCCACTTGTCCATTTCGTTCCCCGGTTTGCAATTCCAGCGCGCCACGCTAACCGCCGGCGATGACAGCCCGATGGCACGACGATGACAGCGGCCGTCGCACGACTGACACATTGGCTGCCTAGGCTGCGCTTCGCCCCACAGGCCCGACGATGCTGCCGCCACCCGAATCCCCGCCCTTCCTGCCCGCGCTGGCCGAACTGCAACGGCTGATCGATGAGGGCCAGCCCTACCTCGAAGCACGCTTGCTCGGCGAAGTGCGCAGCGGCGCGCATCGCTTTCCGCTACACGCGCTGCTGATGGGCAACCCTGACCCGGACGTGCCGGCCGTCGGCTTCTTCGGCGGCGTCCATGGCCTAGAGCGGATCGGCGCCGAAGTGGTGATGGCCTACGTGCGCAATCTGGTGTCACGGCTGCGCTGGGACCGGCTGCTGCACCAGCATCTGCAGCAAGTGCGGCTGGTGTTCATGCCGCTGGTCAATCCCGGCGGGCTGTGGCGCGGCACCCGCGCCAATCCACGTGGCGTCGACCTGATGCGCAATGCGCCGGTCGACGCAACGCAGCCGGTGCCGTTCATGCTCGGCGGCCAGCGCATCAGCGCCGGCCTGCCCTGGTATCGCGGCGTGGCCGGCGCCCCGATGGAAGTCGAGAGCGCCGCGCTATGCGAGCTGGTCGAGCGCGAGATGCTGGGCCGGCGCTTCAGTCTGGCCGTCGACTGTCATTCCGGCTTCGGCGTGCAGGACCGGCTGTGGTTCCCGTACGCCCACACGGCCGAGCCGATCCCGCACCTAGCGGAAATGCATGCGCTGAGCACGATCTTCGAGGCCACGCATTCGCACCATCCGTATCTGCTCGAACCGCAGAGCGCCGCGTATCTGACCCACGGCGATCTGTGGGATCACCTGTATCGACAAAAGACCCAGCGCCAGGACGGCGGCCTGTTTCTGCCGATGACGCTGGAAATGGGCAGCTGGTTGTGGATCAAGAAGAACCCGCGCCAGCTGTTCACCCGCCATGGCATCTTCAACCCTCAGATTGCCCACCGACAACGCCGCGTGATGCGCCGTCATATCGCCCTGCTCGACTTTTTTACCCGCGCGGCCGCCGGCCACGAAGGCTGGCTGCCATTGGGCGCCGCACGCGAAGCGCATCGCCTGCAGGCGATGCAGCGCTGGTACGCCGGTCGATGACGACCTGGGTACTGCTGCGCGGACTGACGCGCGACCGCCGCCACTGGGGCGCGTTTCTGCCGGCATTTGCGGCGCGCGTGGCACCGACGCCGGTGATCGCGATCGACTTTCCCGGCAACGGCGAGCGGCATCGTCAAGCCAGCTTGCCGACGATCGCAGCGACCACTGACTTCGTCCGAGCCGAACTGGCGCGCTTGCACGTGTCGGAGCCGGTCAGCGTGCTGGCGATGTCGATGGGCGCGATGGTCACCGCCGACTGGGCGCAGCGCTATCCGCAGGACATCGAGCGCGCACTGCTGGTCAACACCAGCCTGCGGCCGTTCAGCCGCATGGATCAGCGGCTGCGGCCGGCGGCGTGGCCGCTGCTGCTGCGCATGCTGATCGGCGCCGCCGATGCGCAGCGCGCCGAGCAGACCATCCTGCAGCTGACCAGCAATCGCACGGCCAGCGCCACGCTGGTCGATGACTGGATCGCCTGGCGCCATTCGCATCCCGTGTCGACCGCCAATGCACTGCGCCAACTCGGCGCGGCAATGCGCTATGCGGCGCCGCGCCAAGCGCCGCCGGTGCCGATTCGCTTGCTCAACGGCGCGGGTGACCGCCTAGTCGACCCCGCCTGCTCGCAGCAGTTGGCGCAGGCCTGGGGCTGCGAGCTGCGCGTGCATCCGAGTGCCGGCCACGATCTGCCGCTGGACGATCCGGCTTGGGTCATCGAGCAGGCGCTGGAGTTCAGCGCTCGGCGATGACATCGGACCAAGGCCTCGGCACGCCGCGCCCCGCATAATGGGCGGCGCTCCCAGGATTGCAGACCGATGCGGCTCAACAAGTTCATTTCCGAAACCGGCATCTGCTCGCGCCGCCAGGCCGACAGCTGGATCGAAGCCGGACGGGTCGCCGTCAACGGCCAGCGCGCCGAACTCGGCACCCAGGTCAACGACGGCGACGACGTTCGCGTCGACGGCAAGCGCATCGGTGCGCGCGCCAAGCAGCATGTCTACATCGCACTGAACAAGCCGGTCGGCATTACGTGCACGACCGAGCGCCACATCGACGGCAACATCATCGACTTCGTCCGCCATCCGGAGCGGATCTTCCCGATCGGCCGGCTCGACAAGGAATCCGAAGGGCTGATCCTGCTGACCAGCAACGGCGACATCGTCAACGAAATCCTGCGCAGCGAAAACAACCACGAGAAGGAATACGTGGTCACCGTCGACAAGCCGATCACCGATGCGTTCATCGACGGCATGGCGCGCGGCGTGCGGCTGCCGGAGCTGGAGGTGACCACCAAGCGCTGCCGCGTCAAACGCGATCTGGCACGGCCTGACCGCACGTTTCGCATCGTGCTGACGCAGGGCTTGAACCGCCAGATCCGGCGCATGTGCAGCGTGTTCGGCTACGAGGTGCGCCGGCTGCAGCGCGTGCGGATCATCAATGTGCAACTGGCCGGGCTCAAGGTCGGACGCTGGCGCGACCTGAGCGCCGACGAGCTACGCGGCTTGCTGCCGGAACGCACGCTCTGGTAGACCGCAGCCTGATCCCCAACGAATCACAGGAGTGTTCGTCCATGAGCCCGACCCAGGTCCACGTCGTTAGCGGCACTGCCGCCTTTGCCACCGACAACAGCAACGGCCGCTCTCACTGGACCGCCGACGAGCCCGTGGCGGCCGGCGGCGGCGATACCGGGCCGGCGCCGACTGAGCTGCTGCTGTCGGCGCTGGGCAGTTGCACGGCGATCACGCTGCGGATGTACGCGCAGCGCAAGAACTGGCCGCTCGACGGCGTGGACGTGCAGCTGACGCTGAATCCCGACGGCAAGCCGGCCGACGGCAGCACGGCGATCACGCGCACGGTGACGCTGCGCGGCGCGCTCGACGCCGAGCAGCGCGAGCGTCTGCTGCAGATCGCCAACGCCTGCCCGGTTCACAAGATTCTCAGCGCGCCGGTCCAGATCAGCACGGGGTTGGCCGCGTGAGCGCGGTCGAGCGCATCGAGGGCCACGCCGCAATCGTCGGCGAAGGCCTGCCGATCAACCGCGTACTGCCGTCACGGCTGCGGCGTTTGGTCGGGCCGTGGTGTTTCCTTGATCACATCGGTCCGGCCGACATTGCCGAGGTCGGCGCGCTGCGCGTCGGCCCGCATCCGCACATCGGCCTGCAAACCGTCACCTGGCTCACCGCCGGCGAGATCCTGCATCGCGACAGCCTGGGTTCGCTGCAGCCGATCAAGCCCGGTCAGTTGAACGTGATGACCAGCGGACGCGGCATCAGCCATTCGGAAGAGTCGCCGGCGCAGGCGAGCGGCACGATTCACGGCGTGCAGTTCTGGACCGTGCTGCCGCAGTCGGCGCGCTTCATCGAGCCGATGTTCGACCATTACCCAGTGCTGCCGACGATCGCCCGCGACGGTGTACAGATCACTGTGATCTCCGGCGAATACGGCGGCGAGCGCTCCCCGGCACGGCACTTCTGGCCGATCGTCGGTTTGCAGATCACCGCCGGCGTCGTCGACACCGCGCTGGCGCTGGACCCCAGCTTCGAGCATGCGCTGCTGGTGATACGCGGCGCCGCCGACATCGACGGCGAGCCGCTGCTGCCGAACGTGATGCTGTATCTGGGCGCCGGTCGCAGCGCGCTGCAACTGCGCTGCGACGACGACTGCCAGATCATCCTGATCGGCGGCAAGCCGTTTGAAGAAAACGTGCTGATGTGGTGGAACTTCGTCGGCCGCAGCCGCGACGAGCTGACCGAAGCCTGCGTGCAATGGAACGCTGGCGATGCGCGCTTCGGCACCGTGCGCGGCTACGACGGCGCGCCGCTGACCGCTCCGCTGCCGCCATGGGCGACCGTGAATGCGCGCAGCAGCGAAGACTGACGGCCGTACACGCGATACGAATTCAAACAACGACAACACCCATCGAGGAGCGCTTCATGTTGCTGACGATCACGCCGCTGTATGCCGGACTGCTGGGCTTGCTGTACTTCGCACTGACGGTGCGCGTGGTGCGCGGCCGCGTCGGCAAGGGGGCGCCATCTCTCGGTGACGGCGACGATCCGGCGATGTTCCGCGCAATCCGCGGCCACGCCAACTTCAACGAATATGTACCGCTGATTCTGCTGATGCTTGGCTTTCTCGAAGCCGGTGGTGCGTGCGCGCCGTGGCTGCTGCATACACTCGGCGCGGCGCTGCTGATCGGTCGTATCGGTCATGGCATTGCGCTGAGCTTCACCGACAACTGGCCGCTGGGCCGCGCTGGCGGCGCACTGCTGACGTTCCTGGTGTTGCTGGTCACCGCGCTGCTGTGCGCATGGCGAGGCCTGGCGGCGATGCTGGTCTGAGGCCGCGCTGCACGCCGGCTTGGTATCGTGTCGCCATGAACCCCATCAAACCCGACGCGCCGTCCTGCGAGCGCAACCGCGATCCGATCCTGACACTGCTGCGTCCGCACTTTGCCGACCGTCACCACGTGCTGGAAATCGGTAGCGGCACCGGTCAGCACGCGGTCTATTTCGCCGCGGCAATGCCCCATCTGCGCTGGCAAACCTCGGACCGCGTCGCGTGTCACGCCGGCATCCGGGCCTGGATCGACGAGTCCGGCTTGGCCAACGTGCTGCCACCGATCGAACTCGACGTCGCCGGCTGCTGGCCGACGACGCGCTACGACGCGATATTCACCAGCAACACGCTGCACATCATCAGCGCGGCGCAAGTCGAAGCGCTGTTTGCCGCGCTGCCGGCGGTGATGAGCGACGACGCAAGGCTCGCCGTCTATGGCCCATTCAACGAGCAGGGTCGATATACCAGCCCGAGCAACGGCGAATTCGACGCGATGCTCAAGGCGCGCGACCCGCTCAGCGGTCTGCGCGACATCGAGTGGGTCGACGCCCTGGCGCAGCAGTCGGGGCTGCGGCTGATCGAAGACCGGGCGATGCCGGCCAACAACCGGGGTCTGGTCTGGCAGCGCGTGGCAGCGGCCAGCTGAGATTCATCGGCGATCCATATTTGATCGCCTATAACGCGGCGCGTCGCACTCGCCTGTTTCGCTAATCGGGATGCTTTGCATGGACTTGCTGATCCTGCCGCTGTACGGCGGCACTGTTTACGACTGGATCGTCGCGCTGGGCTTGTCGGTTGCCATCGCGCTGGGCGTCTACTTGATCAAGCCGCTACTGATTCGTCGCTTGTCGGCGCGCGCCGAGCGCACGGCGACGCAGATCGACGACGGCATCGTGCGCGCCTTGCGCGCAACGCGGGTCTGGCTGATCGTCGTCTTCGCCGCATCGCTCGGCAGCCGCTATCTGGAGCTGCCCGACGCCCATCAGCGGCTGCTCGGCTCGATCACCGCGGTGGCGATGTTCCTGCAACTCGGGTTCTGGCTGTCGGCGATGTTCCAGTTCTGGCTCGACCGTTCGCGCGAGCGGGCGCTGGCCAGCAACAGCGGCGCGGCAACCAGCCTGGCGGCGATCGGCTTCATCGGCACGGCCGTGCTGTGGACCGTCGTGCTGCTGGTGGCGCTGGACAACCTGGGCGTCAACATCACGGCGGCGGTGGCCGGCCTGGGTGTCGGCGGTATCGCGGTGGCGCTGGCCGTGCAGAACATCCTCGGCGATCTGTTTGCGTCGCTGTCGATCATCGTCGACAAACCGTTCGTGATCGGCGACTTCGTGATCATTGACGACTACATGGGCACGGTTCAGCACGTCGGCCTGAAAACCACGCGGCTGCGTAGCCTCAGCGGCGAGCAGCTGGTGTTCTCCAACAGCGACCTGCTGAAGTCGCGGCTGCGCAACTACAAGCAGATGCAGGAGCGCCGTGTCGTATTCAGTTTCGGCGTGCTGTACGACACCACCGCCGAGCAGCTGGAGCGGATACCGGAGATCGTCCGAGAGTTGGTCGCAGCCGAGACGACTGCGCGCTTCGATCGCGCGCATTTCTTCAAGTTCGGCGAATCGTCGCTGGACTTTGAAGTGGTCTACATCGTGCTCAGCAGCGAGTACAACGTGTACATGGACATCCAGCAGCGGATCAACCTCGGCCTGATGCGCGAGCTGGCCGCACTCGGCGTCGGCTTTGCGTATCCGACGCGGACGCTGCGAGTCGAAACACCGCTGCGCATTGCGCCGGACGCGCCGGCATCGGCATGAAGCGTCGGCCGGCGTCGCCAGCGCCCTGCCCTTGCGACGAGCAGCGTCGCTACGCCGATTGCTGTGAGCCGCTGCATCAAGGCCGTGTGCCCGCCGAACGCGCGGACGCGCTGATGCGCTCGCGCTACTCGGCCTATGCGCTCGGCTTGGCCGATTACCTGCTGGCAACCTGGCACAGCCGCACGCGGCCGTCAGCGCTCGATCTGAGCCCGCCGCAACCCCACTGGCTCGGCCTGAAGTTGCTGGGCTCGGACACTGCGGCCGACGGCCAGGCGGCGACCGTCGAGTTCGTCGCGCGCTACCGGATCGGGGGCGCGAGCGCGCAGCGGATGCACGAGCGCAGTCGCTTCGAGCGGGAAGACGGCGCCTGGCGCTACGTCGACGGCGACGTCGACTGATTCACGCGCAGCGGCCGCGCCGGCGATGCGCCGACGCGATCAGCCGCGCGGCGGCTTGCGCTTGGGGCCAGGGCCCGGCGTCGGCGGCGGGATCGCTTCGCCGGCACGGCTGATCCGCAACTGGCGGCCGAGCACCCAGGCTTTCTGCAGATCGCGGTAGACGCCGCGCGGCATGCCGGTGGGCAGGTCGACGAAGCTGTGGTCGTCCATGATCTCGATCTTGCCGATGTACTGGCTGTCGAGCCCGGCTTCGTTGGCGATCGCACCGACGATGTTGGCCGGCTTGACGCCGTGCTGGGCGCCGACTTCGATCCGGTAAGTCTCGGTTTCGTCGTCGCTCTTGGGCTTGGGCCGCTCAGGGCGCTCCAATCGCAGCGGCGCGCGCTCGCTGCGCTCCGGCCTGGCCGCGCTGCTGGCCGCCGGACGAATCTCGCTGGCCGCACTGCGCTCGGCGCGCTCGGGACGGTCGCGCAGCTTGGGCGACATCGGGAACGAAGACGGCACCGGCGTGGCCACCGGCAGTGGCTCGGCCGGCGGACGCTTCGGCGTGACGCGGATTTCGGAGCGCGGCCCTTCGGCCACGATCGGCTCATCGGTGGCCATCAGCAACGGACGGTCACCCTGGGCCATCGACGCCAACGCGGCCGCGATATCGACCAGCGCGGCGCCGGATTCGGTCTCGATCTCGGCCAATACGCTGCGGAACGCGTCGAACTGGCTGGCGGCGACGCGGTCGCTATGCGCCTTGTTCATTGCCTCGATCACGGTCTGCTTGAAGCGCTGCACGCGGCGCTTGTTGATCACCTCGCTGCTCGGCGCCGCGATCGCTTCGATCGGCTGGCGCGTGGCGCGTTCGATCGCCTTGAGCAGATGGCGCTCGCGCGGCGAGACGAACAGGATCGCATCGCCGCTGCGGCCGGCGCGGCCGGTACGGCCGATCCGGTGAACGTAGCTTTCGGTGTCGGTCGGGATGTCGTAGTTGACGACGTGGCTGATGCGCTCGACGTCGAGGCCGCGCGCGGCGACATCGGTGGCGACGACGATGTCGATCAGGCCGTCCTTGAGCTTGCTGATCGTGCGCTCGCGGTCGTTCTGCTGCATGTCGCCGTTGAGCGCGCTGGCGGCAAAGCCGCGTGCTTCGAGCTTGTCGGCGAGTTCGGTGGTCGCCGCCTTGGTGCGCGCGAACACGATCATCGCGTCGAAGGTTTCGGCTTCCAGGAAGCGGGTCAGCGCTTCGAGCTTGTTCATGCCGCTGACCAGCCAGTAACGCTGGCGGATGTTGGTCGCGGTCGTGGTCTTGGCCTTGATGCTGATCTCGACCGGATCACGCAGGTAGGTCTGCGCCACGCGGCGAATCACCGGCGGCATCGTGGCCGAGAACAGCGCGATCTGGCGCTCGACCGGTGCTTGCTGCAGCACCCACTCAACGTCTTCGATGAA
This sequence comes from Hydrocarboniphaga daqingensis, assembly GCF_900129825.1. Classification (GTDB taxonomy): domain Bacteria; phylum Pseudomonadota; class Gammaproteobacteria; order Nevskiales; family Nevskiaceae; genus Hydrocarboniphaga; species Hydrocarboniphaga daqingensis. Next base: position 329,858 of record NZ_FQWZ01000001.1, read on the forward strand.
GCCCATCCGCAGCATCTCATCGGCTTCGTCGAGCACCAACTGACGCAGGTTGTCGAGCTTGAGCGAGCCGCGCTTGATGTGGTCGACGACCCGACCCGGCGTGCCGACGACGACGTGGGCACCCCGCTTGAGGCCGCGCAACTGGGGCTCATAGCTCTGGCCGCCGTAGATCGGCAGCACGTGGAAACCGGGAATCGCCGATGCGTAGTTCTGCAGCGCCTCGGCGACCTGGATCGCCAGTTCGCGCGTCGGGGCCAGTACCAAGGCCTGGGTGACGCTGCGCGAGGTGTCGATCATCGACAAGATCGGCAGAGCGAATGCGGCGGTCTTGCCGGTGCCGGTCTGCGCCTGGCCGAGCACGTCGCGACCTTCGAGCAACGGGGGGATCGTGCGGGCCTGAATCGGGCTGGGCGACTCGTATCCGATCCGGATCAATGCCTCCAGTACCGGTGCAGCCAACCGCAAGTCGGCGAAACGCACGGACGCTGCGCCGGATGCGGCATCGTCGTTGGGCACGGAAGCCATGGGAATCCTGATGGAACGCGGCGGGCGATTGTACACCGGCGCGCCCCCTGATCCGACGCCCCCCCTGCGAGGACCGGCGCGCGGCGGCTGCCGAGCGTCAAGATTGACGGCCCCAAGCCGATACGCCGCCTGCGGCGACGAGGCGATCGGGCCGGCTGCGCAACGGAGACCACGTGATCGGCCTAGCATTCAATTTAGTAGAGCACTACCTGCTGGACCAGCGTGACGAAGCGGCGTTGGCAGCCGCGCTGGCCACCGGCGGCTTTGCCGACGCCGACCCCTGGCTCGATTCCCTGGCCTATCCCGACGCCGACTTCCGCCGCTGGGTGTTGGCCGCCGCCGAGCAGGATGCCGTCGACCTCGACGAGTTCCTGCGGAGGCTCGGGCGCTGGGCAATGCCCAGGCTGATCCGCCGCTACACCTTGCTGCCGACGACGCCGCGCTCGCCAAAAGACCTGATCGGCGACTTGTCGGCGGTGGTGTTTCCGCAGCTGCGGCGCGCGCTGCTGGGCGTCAGTACCGCGGACTTCGTGCTCGACTGCGGCCACACCGGCGCGGATTTGACCTATCGCCCCAGCGGCGAGCTGTGCCAGACGATCCAAGGGGCCCTGCTCGGACTTGGCGACCACTTCGGCGTGCCGCTGTCGGTGCGCGAGATCCGCTGCGGCCGCCACGGCGACGGCAGCTGCTGCTTTCATCTGGACTTCTACACGCCGGTGAGTCCGTGAGCGCCCCGGACCCCCATCACCTGCGTCTGATGCGCGCCGAGCGCCGCGTCGAACTGATGACGCGACTGATCGAGGATCGCAATCTCGACCTCGGCATCTCGATGGAGCAGACCCATAGCGTGCGCAGCCACCTGGCCGGGCTGCACCACGCGCTACCGGGCGCCCTGATCGAAACCGGAGCCGACGGCCTGATCACCGGCACCAATACCGGCGTTCAAGACCTGCTCGGCTATCCGCCGGGCGCGCTGTTGGGCCACTGGCTGAGACAGATCTGGCCCGATGCCGACGCATTCATCGATCGATGCCTGCGCGCCGACACCGGCCAGGATCTGCGCGACGAAGCCGAGTGGATCGCGATCGACGGCCGCGTCGTGCCGGTGATGATCTCGGCGCTGGTGCAACGCGACGCGCGGCAACGCCCGGCATCGCTGGCGCTGATCGCGCTCGATCTGTCGGAACGACGACGGCTCGAAGTCGAGTTGCGCCACGCGCAGAAGATGGAATCGCTGGGACAGCTATCAGCCGGAGTCGCCCACGAAATCAACACGCCGATGCAATACGTCGGCGACAACCTCGGCTTCATCCAGGACACGATCCGGCAGCTGCGCCCGCTGCTGGACGCGCTGCCGGCGCTGCAGCAGCAGATGAGTCCGGAGGCTGCCGCGCAGTGTCAGGCCTTGTGCACGACGGTCGACATGGACTTCGTCCGCGACCGGCTGCCGCGCGCAATCGACAGCGCACTGGGCGGCGTCCAGCGCGTGCGCCGCATCGTCGATGCAATGCGCGCGTTCAGCCATCCGCGCTCCGAACCCACCAGCGTCGACATCAATCAATGTCTGCGCGACACACTGGCCGTGGCACACAACGAATATCGATACGTTGCCGATCTGGCCTGCGATTTCGGCGACCTGCCGGACGTGGTCTGCTGCAGCAGCGATTTGAATCACGCCTTTCTGAACCTGATCGTCAACGCGGCGCATGCCATCGCCGAGCGACAGGCCCGCGGCAACGCAACGCGCGGCCATATCCGCGTCAGCACGCAGCTGTCGAACGATCACGCGCTGATCGCGATTGAAGACGACGGCTGCGGTGTGCCGGAGTCGATCCGACACCGGATCTTCGATCCGTTCTTTACGACCAAGGCCATCGGCAAGGGCACCGGCCAGGGCTTGGCGATCGCACGCAGCGTCGTCGTCGATCAGCATGGCGGCAGCCTGGACTTCAGGTCGCAGACCGGCATCGGCACCACGTTCACGATTCGGCTGCCGATCCACGGCCGCCGCATGACCCGCCCGGTCGAGCCAGAGGATGACGCGACATGATCAAGGTGCTGTTCGTCGACGACGAACCCGAGCTGCTGCAAGGGCTGGAGAACCGGCTGCACAAGCTCAAGGACCGCTGGCAGATGCGCTTTGCCGGCAGCGGCGACGCCGCGATCCGCCTGCTGCGTCAGGACCCGGCCGATGTCGTCGTATCCGACATGCGGATGCCCGGCATGGACGGCGGCCAACTGCTGGACTGGGTTCGCGAACGCCACCCGGAGACGGTACGCATCCTGTTGTCCGGCCATACCGGCACCGATGGCGCAATCCAGTTGATGCCGGTCGCACACCAGTTGTTGAGCAAGCCCTGCGACCTTGATCTGCTCGAGCGCGCCGTCGAATGCGGGGCGGGACTGCAGGGCCGGCGTTCCCGGCCCGAAGTCGCACAGGTGCTCGGCTTGCTTCAAAGCCTGCCGTCGCTGCCGCGCTTGTACTGGGACCTGGTGCGCGAGCTCGACCGCCCGTCCGCGAGTTCGGCGTCGGTATCCAAGATCATCGAACAAGACATGGCGATGACGGCCCGCGTGCTGCAGATGGCCAACTCCGCCTTCTTCGCCTCACCTCGCAGCGTACGCAGCGTGCGCGACGCCATCACCTCGCTGGGTCTGCAAGCGATCCGCGCGGCGGTGCTGCAGCTGCACTTGTTCCGCGCGATGGGCGATATCGCGGTGCCTCGCGGATTCTCGCTGGAGAAACTGCAGACGCGGTCCTTGCACTGCGCATGGCTGACCAACCAGATGCTGGCCGACCCCGAGGAGCGCAAAACCGCTTACTCCGCCGCGGTGCTGCATGACGTCGGCTACCTGGTGCTGGCGGTAGGCCTGCCGGAGGCCTCGGCGCGCATCCGCAACCGCGCGCGCAGCACCGGTGAAGCGCTGCATCGCCTCGAAACCGAGGAGCTCGGCTGCGACCATGCCGAGATCGGGGCGCGCATGCTCGCGCTGTGGGGCTTGCCGGTACCCTTGGTCGAAGCCGTGGCCTATCACAACGATCCGTTGCGCTCCGGCGCCACGCGCTTCGGCGCGATCGCAGCGGTTCACGTCGCCAGCGTGCTCAGCTACGACAAGAGCGACCCGCAGAGCCTTCCGCAACAGCTCGACGTCGAGTTCCTGCAGCGGATCAACTGCGAGGCAATCGTCAATCAATGGATCGCCGGCGAGCCGATCAGCCGCATCTGACATGACCGCCGAGATGCGAATCCGCGCGCTGTGCGTCGACGACGAGCCAGCCGTGCTCGACGGCTTGCAACTGACGCTGCACCGCCACTGTCAGCTGGACGTCGCCCGCAGCGGCGCCGAAGCACTGGGCATGCTCGCGCAGCAACGCTACGCCGTGCTGATGTCCGATATGCGGATGCCGGGCATCGACGGCGCCACGTTGCTGAACGTCGTGCGGCAACGTCACCCCGAGACCGTGCGGCTGCTGCTGACCGGCCAGGCCGATATCCAAACGGCCGCGTTGGCGATCAACAACGGTCAGATTTTTCGCTTCCTGATCAAGCCCTGTCCGCCGGCGACGGTGCAGCGCGCGTTTGCCGACGCCGCCGAGCAGTACCGACTGCAAACGGTCGAGCGCAATCTGCTCGAACGCACGCTGCGCGGCGCGGTGCAAGCGCTGACCGAGGTGCTGTCGCTGACCGACCCGGAAGCCTACGGGCGTGCGGCGCAGGTCAAGACCCTGTGCGTGGACATGGCCACACGCCTGCAGCTGAGTCCGACCTGGGCACTGGAACTGGCGGCGATGATGGCGCCCTTGGGGCGCATCAGCCTGCCACCGGATCTGCTGCAGCGCTTGGCTTCCGGTGCACCGCTGCAACGGCAATCGGACCGCGAGGCCCTGCAGCGCGTGTCCGAGGTCACGCACCGGCTGCTCGCGCCGATCCCGCGACTGGAACCGGTTCGCGACATCCTGAGGGCTGCCGAGCGTCACATGGCAGCGGTCGACGATGCCGCCGACATTGCGGCCGACACGATGCCCGTCGCGGCACTGTCGCGCGTGCTGCGCGCTGCGACTCGCTTCGTCGAGCGAACCGACCATGGCGATACGCCGGAACTGGCGCTGGCCGAGCTTCGCAACGATGGTGCGCAGGACGTGCTGATCGATGTGATCCGCCAGATCACCGGCAGCCGGACCCACGAGCAGCAAGTGCGGACGTTACCGGTACACCGGCTCGGCGTCGGTATGCGGCTGTGCGACGACCTGTTGACGCAGAACGGTCAACGGCTCGTGCCGCGCGGCTTCGAAGTCAATGCCAGCTTCGTCGAGCGAATCCGCAATATGCGGCCGGATGCGCTGCGCAGTCCGGTCCGCGTCTTGATACCGCGCAACGCCGACTGAGCCGCCGCTTCAGAGCGGCGTCAGTGTCGAGCCGCGATCGCCTGCCACAGCATCTCGAACAGTTCGTTGGCCTGAGGCGTCAGCGGCTCGTTCATGCCGCGCGAGATATAGCCCTGCACCAGTCGCACGATGATGCCGATACAGTAATCGAGCAGCACTTGTTCGCTGACCTGGCGGTTGAGCACACCCTGCGCTTGACCCTGCGCGAACATCCGCGTGATCGCCGCATAGAAGTCGCGGTTCTGATGACCGGCCGTGCGGCGCCAGGTGTTCAGGTACACCGAGCTCATGACGATCTGCATCACCTTGGGATTGCGCTCGAAAAAGCCGAGCGCCACGTCGAACAAGCTGCGCAGGCGCTGCTTCAGATCGGCGCGATCAAGACCGTTGGCCTGCAGATACGGGCCCATCTGCCCGACGAGCTGGCCGAGCCACGAATCGAGGCCGGAGAACAGCAGCGCTTCCTTGCTGCCGTAGTACTTGTAGATCGTCTGCAGGCTGACGTTGGCGCCGCGCGCAATCTCGATCAGACCGATGCGGTGAAACTCACGTGTCGAAAAAATATCGAGAACCGCGGCTTCGATGCGCGCCTTCGTGTCCGGGTCGAGCTTCTTCAAGTCGGGTAGTGCAGTGGACGTTTGCATGGGACCCTTATGTTTATTGATTGATATAGAACAACCTCTCCTACCCGCACTATGAGACGGGGCTGCGCAAACGACAAGCCCTGCGCATGGCGTCTGCCGGGGCCGGGGCTGACGCGCACTTCGACGACCGATGATGCGACGCACCATTGCACCCGCATTCAGGTCTCGTTCGTCCAAAACCTTTCACCTTGATGGTCTACGCCATTGGGACGACGACATGTTCGGACAGTTGATGCGCTGGATGCAGGCGCGGCGCATGCTGCCGTCGATCTCGGACACCGAGCGCCAGGCCCTGCAAGCGGGGACGGTGTGGATCGACGGCGACTTCTTCGCCGGCAAGCCGGACTTCGAGCGCATCTTGAGCGAGCCGTACTCGCCGCTGTCCGATCAGGAACAAGCGTTTCTCGACGGGCCGGTCGAACAGTTGCTGCGCCGCGTCGATCGGTATCAGATCGGCCGTACCAAGCGCATTCCGGATGAGGTGATCGACTTCATCAAGCGTGAAGGCTTTATGGGGCTGCTGATACCGCGGCAGTACGGCGGCAAGCAGTTCTCGGCACTCGGCATCTCGACGATTCTCGCCAAGCTCAATACCTGGAATGCGGCGGTCGCGACGCTGGTGACGATCCCCAACTCGCTGGGCGCCGGCGAGTTGATCGTCCACTACGGCACACAGGCGCAGAAGGATCACTATCTGCCGCGGCTGGCCAGCGGCGACTACCTGCCCTGCTTCGGCTTGACCGAGCCGACGGCCGGCTCGGATGCGGCCAGCATCCAGGCCGAAGCCCGCGTGTTTCGTGACGACGACGGCGCGATCAAGCTCAAGCTGAACTTTCGCAAGCGCTACATCACGCTGGCACCGATCGCCAATCTCGCGACGCTGGCCTGCAAGCTCAATGACCCCGACGATCTGCTCGGCAAGGGCGTGAACGTCGGCATCACCTGCGTGCTGGTTCATCGCGGCACGCCGGGCTTCGTCAGCGGCGACCATCACGACCCGATCGGCGATCCGTTCTACAACGGTCCGCTGGTCGGTACCGACGTCGTCGTGCCGCTGGACCAGATCATCGGCGGCGTCGACTACGCCGGCAAAGGCTGGCTGATGCTGATGCAGCAGCTGGCGGGTGGCCGCGCGATCTCGCTGCCGGCCGGCGCGGTCGGCAACGCGAAAGCCGCCGCAATCGCCACCGGTGCCTACTCGATGGTGCGCCAGCAGTTCGGCATCCCGATCGGCAGGATGGAGGGCGTCGAGGAGCGCGTCGGCCGCATGGCCGCGTTGGCCTACATGATCGAAGCCGCGCGCATCTACGCTTGTTCGGCGATCGACAACGGCCAGCATCCGCCGGTGGTGTCCGGCGTGCTCAAGGCTTACACCACACGGATCAGCCAGGACATCATCGTCGACGGCATGGATGTGTTCAGCGGTGCCGGCGTGATGCAGGGACCCAACAATATTCTCGGCGCGGCCTACAAGAGCGCGCCGGTCGGTATCACGGTCGAGGGCGCGAACATCCTGACGCGTACGCTGATGATCTTTGGCCAGGGCGCGACCCGCTGCCATCCGTATGCAATGTCGGTGGTCGACGCCGTAGCGCAGAGCGACGTGCCGGCCTTCCGCCGTCAACTGCTGGGCTGGATCGCACATTTCATCGCGGGCATCGGCCGCGCGGCACTGCACGGCGTGACGCGCGGCCTGACGGTATCGGTGCCCGACGTCGACGCTGCAACGCAGGGCTACTACCGGCGTATCGGTTGGGCCGGCGCGCGCTTCGGGCTGCTGACCGACCTGGCGATGTTCGCAATCGGCGGGCGGCTCAAGGTGCGCGGCAAGCTCACCGGTCGCTATAGCGATGCCTTGGCCTGGATGCTGCTCGGTGTATCAGCGCTGCGCCGCTATGAGGCCGAGGGTCGACGCGCCGATGACGCGCCGCTGCTGCATTACGCGCTGAGTCATGCGTTGCATCAGGTTCAACAGGCCTATGAGGGCATCTACCAAAACTTCGGCGGGCCGGTCGGCGTCCTGCTGCGTGTGGTCGGCGGCATCTGGCTCCGGCTCAATCCGCTCGGGTCCGCGCCGACCGACGAGCAGAGCCGCCGAGCGGCGCTCTGCGTGCAGACCGCGAACGCACAATTCGAGCGTCTCGCCTACGCCGTGTTTCAGCCGGCGGACGACCACCCAGCGCTCGGACGGCTGCTGAATGCCTTTGCCTGCGTCAGCGCTGCGCAGCCGGCAGCGCAGCGCATCATTCAGGCACAAAAAGCGCGGCGACTGCCGCGCGGCCCGCTACCGGCCGAGATCGCCGACGACGCCGTCAAGGTGGGCATCATCGACGCCGCCGAGGCCGATCTGCTGAGGCGGGCGCTGAGAGCGCGGCTCGATGCCATCGAAGTCGACAGCTTTACCCCGGATCAGTACTTCGGCCGCATCAACGACGGCGGCGGCATCGATCACGGTGCCATCGAGCCGGACGATCGGCCGACCCTGTCCTGATCGACACCCGCCGGGACGCGAGTCGGACTCGGACGCGGTCCGGCGGGTTCGCCATCGTCCGCTGCGTCCTCGTCAGTTCTGAGTAAGCGGCGCCGCATTGGGCGCGGCAGTCTGTCGCAGCCCGCTGACGGGTGATGACCACGCGACGCCGACATGAGCCACGCCGACCGCCTTGCCTACAGCCGATCCCGCCCTTGCCGTGTCAGCGAGGTGCCGCAATGGGACTTCGAGGCCGACGTGCTGGTGGTCGGATTCGGTTCTGCCGGCGCATCGGCCGCGCTCGAAGCGCGCCGCGCCGGTGCCGACGTGCTGCTGTTCGAAGTCACGGCCGCGTCGGGTGGCACGTCGGCGCTGTCCGGAGGCGAAATCTACATGGGCGGCCACGGCGGCACGCCGATCCAGCGCCACGCCGGCTTCAGCGACGACACCGAAGATTTCTATCGCTATCTGGTGATGGCCGGCGGGCCCAATGCCGACGAGGCCAAGTGCCGTGCTTATGCCGACGACTGCGCCGAGCACTACCAGTGGCTGGTTGCGCAAGGCGTGCGCTACAAAAACAGCTTCATCAAGGAGCGCATCGTCGAACCGGTCACCGACGACTGCCTGCTGTGGAGCGGCAGCGAAGAGGCGTACCCGTTCAGCGAGCACGCCAAGCCCTGCCCGCGCGGCCACACGCCGCAGTGGATGGGCATGGGCGGTGGCAAGTATCTGATGGATGTGCTCGCCGAGCAGGTCAACAAAGCCGGCGTGCGCGTTCAGTACGAAGCGCGCGTGATCGCGCTGATCGCCGAAGACGACAACACGGTGCGCGGCGTCGTCGTCAAGATCGACGGCGTCGACCGCTATGCCCGTGCGCGCGGCGGCGTGGTGCTGGCGGCCGGCGGCTTCATCATGAATCGCGACATGGTCAAGAAGCACGCGCCGATGCTGCTGCGTGCCCAGTATCCGCTGGGCACGGTCGACGACGGCAGCGGCGTGCAGCTGGGCCAGAGCGTCGGCGGCGCCGCGATCAACATGAGCGAAGGCTTCGTCACGCTGCCCTGGTATCCGCCAGAGCGGCTGATCCGAGGCATCTTCATCAACGAACGCGGTCAGCGCTTCATCAACGAGGACTGCTATCACGGCCGCGTGTCGCACCATGCGCTGCAGCAAGGCGGCAACCGCATCTTCATCCTGCTCGACGCCGACAGCTTCGGCGAGCCGGACTTCGGCCAGCATTTCAAGATCACGATCGGCGCCACCGGCGACACCTGGGACGAAGTCGAAGCCGAACTCGACCTGCCGGCCGGCTCGCTGACGTCGACGGTCGCGCTATACAACCGCTACGCCGAACAAGGCCAGGACCCGCTGTTCCGCAAGGGCGCCAAGTGGCTCAAGCCGCTGGCGACGCCGCCATTCGTGGCGCTCGACTGCCGGATCGATCACGCGCTGTACACGACGTTCACGATGGGCGGGCTCGACACGTCCATCGACGGCGAAGTGTTCGACGACACGCGCCGCACGATTCCCGGCTTGTACGCCGCCGGCCGCACCACGTGCGGATTGCCGCGCTGGGGCGAAGGCTACAGCTCCGGCATGTCGCTGGCCGACGCCACCTACTTCGGTCGCCGCGCCGGCAAGCGTGCCGCCGCTGCGGCAAACGCAGCCCGCTAGGCCGGCATCGCCGGCCCTGGAACCAGGGCCGGTGATTCGCGTCAGGGCCTGGGGACCGGGTCGTCGTAGCGCGCCATCCAGCTACCGAGCTGGGACCGCAGCCGCTGCAGCGTATCGGCATGAGCGGGGTCGGCGGCGAGGTCGCGGATTTCCCAGGGATCGCTCTGCAAGTCGTACAGCTCGAAGCGGGGACGGGTGAAGTCACGCAGATCGTGATCGGCCAGGTCGAGCAGGCGATACGCATCGGCAAAGCCGTCGACGCTGCGATTGTCGACGATGTGCGAGTAGACCGGATTACGCCACGGCGTGATCAGCTTCAGATCGTCGACGACGTAGGTCGCCGTCGGATCGGGCATGTACAACAGCTGATAGCGGCCGTCGAAAATCGACCGGTCGGCCGCGCGGCTGTCGAGTGCCAGACCCAGCCCGACCAGCACGCTGTTCGGTGCGGCCGTGTCGGCACCGCTGAGCAGCGGGTAATGACTGACACCATGCTGACGACCGACGGTCACCAAACCCAGCGCGTCGAGTACGGTCGGCAGCAAATCGACACCGGCAAACAACTCGGCGCGAACGCCGCCGGGTACGACGCCGGGGCCCTTGATCAGCAGCGGCACCTGCAGCCCGAGGTTATAGGTGGTGGCTTTGCCGCGGTGGTATTCGACGCCGTTGTCGCCCATCAGCACCACCAGCGTGTTGTCGGCCATGCCGGACTCTTGGAGCGCCTGCATCACCTGGCCGACCGCGCCGTCGGCACTGCGGACCGCCGCCAGATATTCAGACCAGTCGGTCCGCACGACGTCGGTATCGGGCAGATGCCCCGGCGGCTGGACGACGCTGCGGTCGATACTGCTCGGCTGCTTGCTGCTGTCAGGCCACGGGCGGTGCGGAAAGCTGATGCAGTGTTCCAGATACCAGGGCTGCCCCTGCCCCTTGGCCTGGCTCAGAAAGTCGACCACCTGGCTATAGCGGCTCACGCCCGGCGTGACCGGATCCCAGCGGTCGAACGGAAAGCGGGTATGCGGGCTGCGGTGGAATTTGTGCTGAAGCCCGGTGAAGTAACCGGCCTTCTTCAGTAGTTCGATCAGCGTCGGCTCGGGCGTGCGGATCTTGAACCGGTTGTACTGCGAGTTCGCATCGCGCAGCCAGCTGGGGTCTTCGGCGGCCAGTGACTCGGCGCTGCCGACGTATTCCTGCACGTTGAACGTGGCGCCCGTCGTGAAGTTGTACAAGCCGGTGAACAGCGCCGAACGCGATGCCGAGCAAGTCGAAATGGTGATGTAGGCGTGCTGATAACGAGCGCCGGCGGCGGCGAGCGCATCCATATTCGGCGTGCTCAAACCCGGTGTTCCATAGGCGCTGGTATGCGGGCCCATGTCGTCCATCAGAATCACCAGCAGATTGCGCCCGTTGGCATTGGGCTGCGGCGGCGGCGAAAGGTCGATCGGCGCCGGTCCGGGGCCCGACCCACCACCGCCGCCCCCGCCGGTCTCGTCGGGCGATGAACCGCCGCCGCCTCCACCGCCGCAACCCGCGACGGCCAAGCCGGCAAGGCCGGCCATTCCCAGCAAAACGTCCCGGCGATCCAACGTCACGGTAGCACTCGATTCGGCAGTCAAATTGAGGGTCGCCGTCCGATCGACGGCGCTGGCGCAAGACTATAAGCGAGGCAGCTTGCAGGCCAATGTCGGACCAGGGCGACACGCGGGCCCGGCAGCCATGGCGGCCAGACGGCTCGACGGGCGACCCCGACGATCCGTCTGCCCGCAATCGGCAGAGCGACCGCTACAGCATGCGCAGCTTGCGCACCTCGCGCACGGCCACCGCCAGCGCCTGGAAGTCGGCGCCGCCACTGGTCTGCAACTCGGCCATGCGGTTGAGCGCGAAGCGCACCTCGCGTTCGTGTGCGGCCGCCCAGGCATCGACCCGTGCCTCAGCGCTGTCGCCGGGCTGCAGCAGCACGCGCGCGGTGATGCGGCGATGAATCCGGTAGGCGTCGTCGCGCAGATTGTTGCGCGCCAGCGCCTGCCATTGATCACCGACCTTCAGCGCGAGTATCGCCGCATGCAACCACGGCATGCGCAAGCGCTCGCCGACTGCGAAGTACACCGCGGCCGCGCGGTCCAGCGGCGCTTGCGCGCCCTGGGCCAGGTCGACGATGTCGAACGCGCAGCCGAGCACCAGGGTATTGGCCAGCATCCGCGCCAGCGGCTCGTCGACGCCGTCAGCGCGAATCGCGGCAAAACTGCGGTCCCATTCGTCGCGATAAGCCGGCGACAGCACGTCCGGCAACGCGGCCTCGAATGCAGCGACCGGCTCGCGGTAATGCGCCACCAGCGAACCCACCGACCGCGCCGCCGCGCCGCTGCTCACCAACCACCCGGTGGCGTGTTTGAGCAGGCCGGTGGTGCGCTGCATCAGCCGGTACTGCAGTGCGGCCGCGACACGATTGTCGAGCGATTCGATCCCGCGCCAGTACGCATCGCCACCCAGGATCTCGTGCGCTGTGGCGTAGGCCTTGAGCACATCGGCGCGCGCCACGCCATGGTCCGCCGCCATCCGGTGCGCAAACGCGATGCCCATCCGGTTGACCACGGCGTTGCTGAGAATCGTGGCGATGATCTCGCGCTTGAGCCGGTGCTGCAGCAATGCCTCGCGATAGCGCTCGACCAGCAGCGGCGGGAAGTTCGCCAGCAAATCGCGCTCGAAAAACGGGTCGTCGGGCATATCTGACTGCAAGGCCGCATCGTTCAGCGACACCTTCGAATACGCAACGAGTACCGCCAACTCGGGACGGGTCAGTCCGCGCCCCTCGCTGCGACGCTCCTTAAGCGTTTCCTCGTCGGGCAAGTATTCGATGGCGCGGTTCAACAGCCCGTCGCGCTCCAGCGTCCGTATCAGCCCGGCGTGCTCGTCGAGCCGCGTCGCCGCTTCGCGCTCGATCAGGCTGATGCAAGCCGATTGCACGTAGTTGTCGCGCAGCACCAGTCGGGCGACGTCATCGGTCATCGCGGCCAGCAGCGGATCACGCTGATCGCGCGTTAGCTGGCCTTCGGCCATCAGTCGGTTCAGCGGGATCTTGATGTTGACCTCGCGGTCGGAGCAATGCACGCCGGCACTGTTGTCGATCGCGTCGGTGTTGATGCGTCCGCCGCCGGCACCATGAGGTCCGCCTTGCATCGCGTACTCGATGCGGCCGGCCTGGGTGAAGCCCAGGTTGCCGCCCTCGCCGACGACCCGCGCCCGCAACTCACGGCCGTTGACGCGCAGCACGTCGTTGGCGCGGTCGCGTACGTCCGCGTGGCTCTGATGCTGGGCTTTCACATAGGTGCCGATGCCGCCGTTCCACAGCAGATCCACCGGCGCCTTCAGAATCGCGTTCATCAGCTCGGGCGGCGTCATCGCCACCTTGTCGATGCCCAGCGCGGCCTGTGCCGCAGCGCTGAGCTTGATCAGCTTGGCGCTGCGCGGATAGACGCCACCACCGTCGGATATCAGGCTGGCGTCATAGTCGGCCCAGGAGCTGCGCGGCAGTGCAAACAGCCGGGCACGCTCATCAAAACTCCGCTCGGCATCGGGGTTCGGGTCGATGAAGATATGGCGGTGGTCGAACGCGGCCAGCAGCCGGATCTGGCGCGACAGCAGCATGCCGTTGCCGAAGACGTCGCCGCTCATGTCACCAATGCCGACAACGGTAAACGGCTCGCGCTGGATGTCGCGGCCGATCTCGCGGAAATGGCGCTTGACGCTCTCCCAAGCACCCTTGGCCGTGATGCCCATCTTCTTGTGGTCGTAGCCGACGCTGCCACCCGAAGCGAACGCATCGCCGAGCCAGAACCGGTAGTCCTGCGCCACGCCATTGGCGATGTCGGAAAACGTCGCCGTACCCTTGTCGGCGGCGACGACCAGATACGGATCGTCTTCGTCGAGGCGCACGACGTCGCGCGGCGGCTCGATGCCGTCGCCGACGCGGTTGTCGGTGATGTCGAGCAGGCCGCTCAGAAAGATTTTGTAGCAGGCGATGCCCTGCGCCATCCATGCGTCGCGGTTGGCAGCATCGACCGGCTTCTTGACGACGAAACCGCCCTTGGCACCGACCGGCACGATCACCGCGTTCTTGACCATCTGCGCCTTCATCAGGCCCAGCACTTCGGTACGGAAGTCTTCGCGACGATCGCTCCAGCGCAAGCCGCCGCGGGCCACGCGTCCGCCGCGCAGATGCACGCCTTCGACGTCCGGCGAATAGACCCAGATCTCGAACATCGGCCGCGGATACGGCAACTCCGGAATCTTCGACGGGTCGAGCTTGATGCTGATATAGGGCTTCTGGCTGCCGTCAGATGCGCTCTGGTAAAAGTTCGTGCGCAAGCTGGCGTGGACCACCGACAAGAACGCACGCAGCACACGGTCGGCATCAAGGCTGGTGACCGCGTCGAGCGCCGCGTCGATCTCCTGTGCAAAGCGAATCTCGTCGCTGCGCCGCTGCACCGGCTCCAGCTTCGGATCGAAGCGCGACTCGAACAAGCGCACCAGCAAGCGTGCGATGTCCGGATAAGCGCCGAGCTGCGCTTCGATGTCGGCGCGGCCGAACGGCAGACCGACTTGATTGATGTATTTGGCCAGCGCTCGCACGCAGGCCACTTGCCGATAATCGAGCCCGGCAGCCAGCACCAGCTTGTTCAGCGCGTCGTTTTCGGTCGCACCGCGGAAGGTCTGCACCAGCGCCGTCTCGAAGTAGCGCTTCTGCACCTCGGCCGACAAGCGCGAAGTCGGCGCCTCGACGCTGAACTGCTGGATCCACAGCGCCGGGCCTTCCTTGGGCGTGATCTGCGTCGGATCGTGGCTGAGCACGCGCAAGCCGAAGTTTTCCAACGTCGGCATCACATCGGACAGCGCGACCGGATTGTCACGGGCATACAGCGTCAATCGCAGCGCGCGCGGCGGTACGACGTCGGCATCGAAGATCAGGCGCGGCAACAGCGGCTCAGCCTCGGACAGTCGTAACAGATAATGAAGGTCCGCTTCGGCGTCGGCCGGCGTCACCGATTCGGTATACGACTGCGGAAACGCATCGGCGTAGCGTGCCAGCATCACCGTGTCGAGGGCCCCGGCCGTGCGCTGCAACAGCTCGCGCAATTGCTCACGCCAGTTGCGCGTCGCGGCGATCAGCCGCTGCTCGATCTGCTCGACGCTCATATCCACCGACGTACCCGGCGGCGTGCGCACGATGTAGCGGATGCGCGCCATCGAGCCGCGTAGCGAATCGACTTGCCGGTCGATCGACGTACCGCCGAACAACTTCAGCAGTTCGGCGGCGATGCGGTCGCGCAGCTCGCGCGAATAGCGGTCGCGCGGCAAATAAATCATGCAACTGTAGAAGCGACCGTAACGGTCGCGGCGCAGGAACAGCTTCAGCTGATGGCGGTCGCGTAGTGCACGGATGCCCATCGCCGTGCGGTACAACTCGTCCTCGGACGACTGGAACAGCTCGTCGCGCGGTAGCAGATGCAGAATTTCGCTGAGCAGCTTGCCGCTGTGGGTTTGCTCGCCGATGCGCGAGCGCCGCATCACGTAGTCGGCCTTGGCGCGGATCAGCGGGATCGTCCGCGGACGGTCGACATAAACATCCGACGCGAACAGTCCGACGAAGCGGCAGGTACCGGCGACGGCGCCGTCACTGCCGTACTGCTTGACCGAGATCACGTCCATGTAATCGGCCAGATGGACATGCGCGCGCCGGCTGGCCTTGGTGACGACGATCAGCCGAGGCGACTCGGCGTACTTGTCGAGTTCGGCCTTGGGCGCGATCAGCGCCTCGGTGTCGGCGTAGCGCTGCCCGGGCCGTGACAGGCCCAGCGCCGCTTCATGGGTGTGGACCAGTTGCTTGCGGCCGCCGGCCGCCGCAGTGGCCTGGGTTTCGGTATAGCCGAGAAACATGAAATGACCGTCCGCCAGCCACTGCAGAAACTCGCGGCCTTCGGCAAATTCGGCCGGGTCCGCCTGCGGCGGCACCGTCGCCAGCCCTTCGGCCAGCGACAACGCGCGGGCGCGCATGGCCGCCGTGTCAGCGACCGCGCAACGCAGGTCGCCGAGCGCGTCGCGCAATTGCCGCTCCAGCGCTGCATAAGCCGCATCGTTCGGCAGCGGCTCGAATTCCATGTGGATCCACGACTCCAGTGGCGCGTCGGCATCGCCCACCAATGCGTCCCCGATCGCAGCGATCCGGCCCTGCCCATCACGGCGGACCTTGAGGATCGGATGCACCGCCCAGTCGATCGACACGCCAGCCTCGCGAACGGCAATAGCGACCGTGTCGACCAGATAGGGCATGTCGTCGATGCAGGTTTCCACGACCGCCAAGGTTGGCAGTGCGTCACCGTCGCGACCCGGCGGCAGCAGCCGCAAGCGCAGTTCACCCGGCACCCGCCCCTCGCTCCACTGTCGCTGTCGATGCGCCAGATTCAGCAACTCGTCCGGACTGCGCTGTCGCAGCGCGTCGAGCGAGGCGGTGTCGTAGAACGCGCGGACGAAACCGGCGATCGACGTACCCGCTGCGTCGGCGGGCGGACTCGCCGCTTCGAGCTGTGCTAGCAAGCTGTCCTGCTCGCGGGCCGTGTCCGTGGCGGACGTCGGCACCGGCCGGACCGGCTCCTGATCCCCTGCCGCAGCAGCGGGCCGGCTCAGGGTGTGGCTCCTCGGGTCATTCATTTGTCCTCCGCGACGTTGACGCGCGAAAGCCGCGCGCCGGCGGTTTTTCTAGTGGCGGCAGTATGCCAGAGCCACTGTCGGCGGCCGTTGCGGGCTGGCAGTCTGCGCTGAGCGGCATCGATCGGCGGTCTGCACGGCTTACCCCGTCCATCGATCGGGCATCGGCCCCTATAATTGAAGACAAGCCCAGGTGGCAGGAACATGAATCCAGAACCGAGACAGCAAGCCGCACGTGCGTGGCGCGGCACCCGCGGCTTTGCCGTGGGACGGCTGCTGTTCTGGCTGCTGCTGGCCGGCTGGGCGGCGATCAGCTGGCAGCTGACCGATGTGCCAGCGCGGGCGATGCGCTCGCGGATCAACGACCTGTCGGTGATTCCGGGCGCTGGCTTGATCATGCGCGACCCGACCGGGGTGTTCTATCACGTCAACAACGCAGGCCGAGCGCGGGCGATCTTCCCGGAGCTGGCACCGCCGGTCTACGACGAGGTTTGCCTCGACTGCACGCTGGTCACCGGCGAACAATTGTCCCAAACCAACGAGTTCTGCATCGCCGGCTCGCAGAAGTCACTGCCGCGCCTGGAATTTGAATTGCCCTGTCACACATGGGCACCGCTGGGTGAAGGCCATAAAGTGCTGGCCTTCTGCATGTTCATCGTGCCGCTGCTGGTGTTCTGGGTCGTGCGCGCCGTGTTGCAGCGAGTGGGGACGCCCAGGCCCGCCGCCGGGTAGGATGGGGGGATGACCCGTACGCTGTCACACAGGCCAAGGCCCCTACGAGTGGGCATCCAGTACGCTTAAAAGGGACGGCGCGCCGGCCGCGCGCCAGCGACAAATAAATCTAAACCAAGCCGCCGGTGGCGGACGAGGAGTTTTTGATGCACGGCGAAGCCCAAGGCAAGTTCTCCAAAGCGTTTGTACGCGTCACCGAGCCGATCGTGTTCGGCAACCGCCCGAGGACGCTGCTGGCGATCTTCCTGACCACGCTGTTCATGGTCTGGCAGGCGCTGCATCTGCAACTCGACACCGGCTACGAAAAGCAGTTGCCGCTGGGCCATCCGTACATGAAGGTCTTCAAGCAGTACCAGACCGAATTCGGCGGCGGCAACATCGTGCTGTTCTCGGTGCAGCAGAAAGAAGGCGACATCTACAACCCCGAGTTCATGGAAACGCTGCGCAAGCTGACGCAGACCGTGTTCTTCACCAAGGGTGTCGACCGCGCTCGCGTCAGCTCGCTGTTCACGCCCGACGTGCGCTATCTCGAAACGGTCGAGGACGGCTTCCGCGGCGGTAACGTGATTCCGGCCGAGTACGCGCCGACGCCCGAGATGGTCGAGATCATCAAGAGCAACACGGCCAAGGCCAAGGCGATCGGCCGCTACGTCACCAACGACCAGACCGGCGCGATGGTGTTCAGCGAGCTGCTCGAAATCGACCCGCTGACCGGCAAGCGCCTCGACTACCTGGCCACCGCCAAGCTGATCGAAGACGTGCGTCAGCGTTTCACCAGCCAGAAGATGTACGAGCTGAAGCTGAAAAAGGACGTCGATGGCATCCCGGCCGGCACCGTGGTCAAGACCACGTACATGGACCCGCGCAAGTTCACGTTCCGCTTCAGCACGATCGAGACGGTCAGCCCGACCGACGCCGCCAACATCGTCCAGGTGTCCGGCAGCGACGTCGACGTCGTCGAATCGGACAACCCTGATTACAACCCCAAGGTCGACGTCAATATCGTCGGCTTCGCCAAGGTCGTCGGCGACATCGGCGACGCGACCTTCGAAGTCGTCGGCTTCTTCGGCCTGGCACTGCTGCTGACCTGGGTCGTGCTGTGGTGGTACACCGGCTCGGCGGTCATCGCGCTGCTGCCGCTGTCCTGCGGCCTGCTGGCCGTGGTCTGGGAACTGGGCATGCTGCACATGGCCGGCTACGGTCTCGACCCGTTCGCGATCCTGGTGCCGTTCCTGGTGCTGGCGATCTCGGTGTCGCACGGCATCCAGATCACCAGCTTCTGGCTGCTGGAAGTCGCCGAGCGCGGCGCCAACAGCTTCGATGCCTCACGCAACACCTACAAGCGGCTGGTCACGCCCGGCATTACCGCGCTGGTCACCAACGTGGTCGGCTTCGGCACGATCCTGCTGATCCCAGTCGGCATCATCCGCGAGATGGCGATCAACGCGATGTTCGGCCTGCTGGCGGTCATCGTCTGCAAGAAGATCCTGCTGCCGTGCTTGCTGTCGTATGCCCACCTGGGCGACCCGAACAAGTTCCGCGATTACCAGCGCAAGCGCGACGCCAGCTTCGAGCCGCTGTGGCGCCTGCTGTCGAAGATCACGCTCAAGCCGGTGGCCATCGGCGTGCTGCTGGTGAGCTTCGCCGGCTGGGGCGCCGCCGAGATCATCTCCAAGGACCTGAAGATCGGTGAGCTGCACGATGGCGTGCCCGAACTGCGGCCCGACTCGCGCTACAACCGTGACTCGGCCCAGATCGCCGCGAACTACTCGATCGGCGTGGAGCTGATCAAGGTCATCGCCGAAAACAAGGCCGACGGCTGCATCGATTACTCGATCATGGAAGAGATCGACCGCTTCGCCTACCGCATGCAGAACACGCCGGGCGTGCAGTCGACGCTGTCGCTGCCGCAGCTGGGCAAGCTGGTCTACAGCGCGTTCAACGAGGGCAACCCCAAGTACAACGTGCTGCCGCGGTCTAGCGACGGCCTGGTGCTGGCCGGCCAGCAGTTCCCGACCTCGACCGGCTTCCTGAACACCGACTGCAGCGCGATCCCGGTGTTGATCTTCATGGCCGACCACAAGGCCGAGACGATCAACACGGTCGTCGCGGCGGTCAATCAGTTCATCAGCGAACAAGGGCCCAACCCGCAGGTGCAGTTCAAGCTGGCCACCGGCAACGTCGGCGTCATGGCCGCGACCAATGACGTGATCCGCGATACCGAGCACACGGTGCTGTTCTGGCTGTTCCTGTGCATCGGCATCTGCGTGTGGCTGAGCTTCCGCAGCTTCGGCAGCCTGGTGTGCGTGCTGCTGCCGTTGTGGATGGTGTCGGTCATTACCTATGCGGTGATGGTGTTCCTCGATATCGGCCTGAAGGTCTCGACGCTGCCGGTTGCCGCGTTCGCCGCCGGCATCGGCGTCGACTACGGCATCTACATCTACAGCGTGCTCGAAGAATGTGTCGGCAAGGGCCAGAGCCTGCGCGAGGCCTACGAGAACACGCTCAAGCAGACCGGCAAGGCGGTGGTCGTCACCGCGCTGGCACTGGCGGCCAGCGTCTGCACCTGGCTGCTGTCGGGCCTGCAGTTCCAGGTCGACATGGGCATCCTGCTGACGATCATGTTCCTGGCCAATGCCGCGGCCGCCGTGCTGTTGCTGCCGGCCTTCGCTGCCTTCCTCGTCAAAACCCAGCCTGGCAGCGGCGATGCCGCCCATGCCGAAACCGCCAAGGCCTAAGGACAAGATCGCCATGAAGACGACATTCAAAGTTATGGCGCTGGCCGCTGCGGCTGCCGCGTTTTCGCTGACGGCCATTGGCCAGGATGAAACCTCGACCGCCGCCGAAGCACCGGCAGCGCCGGCCGGCAACACCTTGCGCGCGGCCGAAATCATGCCGCGCGTCAGCCAAGGCCTGCTGCTGTCGGTGACCAGTACCGGCAACAAGGCCGTTGCGGTCGGCGAGCGCGGCAACATCATCGTCAGCACCGACGGCACGACGTGGACGCAGTCGCCCTCACCCGTGAATTCGACGCTGACGGCCGTGGCCTTCGCCGATGACGACAACGGCTGGGCCGTCGGTCACGACGCGGTGATCCTGCATACCACCGACGGCGGCAAGACCTGGGATGTGCAGCACTTCGATCCCGATCTGCAA
Source organism: Hydrocarboniphaga daqingensis (assembly GCF_900129825.1). Taxonomy (GTDB): domain Bacteria; phylum Pseudomonadota; class Gammaproteobacteria; order Nevskiales; family Nevskiaceae; genus Hydrocarboniphaga; species Hydrocarboniphaga daqingensis. Next base: position 350,151 of record NZ_FQWZ01000001.1, read on the forward strand.
AAGCCGTTGCTGAACCTGCTGGTGATCGACGCCCAGTACGCCTATGCGCTGGGTGCCTACGGCTTGATGCTGCAGACCACCGACGGCGGCGACACCTGGAACGAAGTCGATGCACCGCCGGTTCGCGCCGACGAACTGCACTTGAGCAGCATGACCCGGCTCAACACCGGCGAACTGTTCATCGCCGGCGAGCAGGGCACGCTCGCGGTGCGCGGCCTCAGCGGCCCGTGGACGCGGCTCGAATCGCCGTATCCGGGCAGCTTCTATGGCGCGCTGCCATGGGGCGAGAAAGGCGCGATCGTGTTCGGCCAGCGCGGCAACATCTTCCTGACCGCCGACGTCCACGCCGGCTCGTGGACTCAGGTCGATACCGGCTCGAAGCTGTCGCTGTTCGGCGGCACGATCGTCAACGGCAGCGGCGCGCTGCTAGTCGGCGCCGACGACTACTCGGTGCTGGTCAAGCCTGACGGCAGCTTCGAGGTCGTCACCGACGCCAAGGCGGCGGGTGCGACCTCGGGCGGCACGCTGTCCGGCGTTGCCACGTGGAAGGATGGCTTGCTGGTCGTCGGCGAAGCCGGCGTCAAGCCGCTGGCGCTGGGCAACTAAGCGCCGCGCCGCAATCGCGGCGAACAAGGCCCGGACCGCTGGCGCATCGCCAGTCGTCCGGGCCTTTTTGTTGGCGGCACGTCGCGGGCCGCGGCGACGACGGCCACCACCCCACCCGGCTAAAATCGCGGCCACATGGACAATCCCAGCCTCGCCGCCCACACGCCCCTGATGCAGCAGTACCTGAGCATCAAGGCCCAGCATCCGAACACGCTGGTGCTGTTCCGGATGGGCGATTTCTACGAGCTGTTCTACGACGACGCGCGCAAGGCCGCGCGGCTGCTGAACATCACGCTGACGCGGCGCGGCGAATCCGCCGGGCAGCCCGTGGTGATGGCCGGCGTACCGGTCCACGCGATGGAGCAGTACCTGGCGCGGCTGATCAAGGCCGGTGAGTCGGCCGTGATCGCCGAGCAGGTCGGCGAACCGGGCCTCGACAAAGGACCGATGCGGCGCGAGGTGGTGCGCATCGTCACGCCGGGCACCGCCACCGACGACAGCCTGCTCGATCCGCGTGCACAGAATCTGCTGGTGGCCATCTGCAAGCTCACCACACGCGACGGCGAGCGCTATGGCTGTGCCTGGATGGAGCTGTCGTCGGGCCGCTTCAGTCTGCTCGAAACCACCCGCGAAGCCGACTTGCGCGCCGAGCTTCACCGGCTGCGGCCCAGCGAGTTGCTGCTGGCCGATCACGATGGCGCGCCCTCCGACTTGGGCTTCGATGCAACGCGGCGGCCGCCGTGGCATTTCGATCCCGCCTCGGCCTACCGCTTGTTGCTGACGCAGTTCGGCACCAAAGACTTGCGCGGCTTCGGCTGCGAAGGCATGGACGCGGCGATCGGCGCCGCAGGTGCGCTGCTGCAGTACGTGCAGGACACCCAGAAGTCCTTGATGCCGCACTTGAGCGGCGTACGCGTCGAACAGCCCGAAGAGGCGCTGATTCTCGACCCGTCGACGCGGCGCAACCTGGAAATCGACCGGCGCTTGTCCGGCGAGCTCGACAACAGCCTGCTGCACGTATTCGACAGCTGCATCACGGCGATGGGCAGCCGTGCCCTGGCCCGTTGGCTGCTGCGGCCGCTGCGCGACCGCAGCGAGCTGGATGCGCGCTACGGTGCAATCGCCAATCTGCTGGATCATGAGCGCGAGCACCGGCGGCTCAGCGCCGTGCGCGACGCGCTGCGCAACGTCGCCGACCTGGAACGCATTCTGGCACGCTGCGCGCTGCGCTCGGCGCGGCCCCGCGATCTGGCCGGCCTGCGCGACACGCTGGTGATGCTGCCGACGCTGGCCTCGCTGACCTCGCACCTCGAAGCGCCGCGTCTGCAGACATTGACCCAGGCGCTGTCGCCGCATGCCGACCTGGCGGCGCAGCTGCAACGCGCGCTGCACGAGCAACCGCCGCTGACGGTGCGCGACGGCGGCATCTTCCAGGCCGGCTACGACGCCGACCTCGATCACTTGCGCGCCTTGTCCGAAAACGCAGACGGCTTCCTTCTGGAGATGGAACAGCGCGAACGCGCCGCCACTGGAATCGATGCGCTAAAGGTCGGCTACAACCGCGTGCACGGCTTCTACATCGAGATCGGCAAGACGCACGCCGCCAAGGTGCCGGCGCATTACACGCGGCGCCAGACGCTAACGCATTACGAGCGCTACATCACCGAAGAACTCAAGCGCTTCGAAGACCAAGTGCTGTCGGCGCGCGACCGTGCGCTGGCCCGCGAAAAGCAGTTGTACGACACGCTGCTCGACCAGCTCGGCGGCCTGCTGCAGCCGCTGCAAGCCACGGCTCAAGCACTGGCCGAACTCGACGTGCTGGCTTGCCTCGCCGAGCGCGCGCTGACGCTGAATCTGGCACGGCCCGAGCTGGTCGACGACGAATGTCTCAATATCACCGCCGGCCGCCATCCGGTGGTCGAGCGGATGATCGGCTCGGCCTTCGTCCCCAATGGCCTGTGCCTGGACAAGGACACGCGGCTGCTGGTGATCACCGGCCCGAACATGGGCGGCAAGAGCACCTACATGCGTCAGACGGCGCTGATCGTGCTGCTGGCACATGCCGGCAGCTACGTGCCGGCCAGCGCCGCGCGGATCGGACCGGTCGATCGCATCTTCACGCGGATCGGTGCCGCCGACGATCTGGCCAGCGGCCAATCGACGTTCATGGTCGAGATGAGCGAGACCGCAAACATTCTGCACAACGCAACGCGGCGCTCGCTGGTGCTGATGGATGAGATCGGCCGTGGCACGTCGACCTATGACGGCCTGTCGCTGGCCCGCGCCTGCGCCGAACATCTGGCGACGCAGGTCGGCGCCTACACGCTGTTTGCGACGCACTACTTCGAACTGACGCAATTGGCCGAGCGGCTGCCGGGCATCGCCAACGTGCATCTGGACGCCGTCGAGTTCGGCGGCAGCGCCGGCGAAGCGCCCAAGCTGGTGTTCCTGCATCAGGTCAAAGCCGGACCCGCCAATCGCAGTTATGGCTTGCAGGTGGCGGCGCTGGCCGGCTTGCCGACGCGCGTCGTCTCCCAAGCCCGTCGCTACTTGGTCGAACTCGAACAGCAACCACCTGCGATAGTCACCGGCGCTACGGCGACGGCCGCGATGCCGCCCGCAGCGTCGCCGCAACTGCCGTTGTTCCAGGCGCCCAGCATTCCCGCTGAGACGCTGCGATTGCTTGAACAGATCGATCCCGACGGCTTGTCACCGCGCGATGCGCTCGACTGGGTCTATCGGATCAAGCAGTCGCTGAAGCACTGAGCCGCCCGGGCCGGCATCGGGCCGGGCTACGGATGCGTGACGCGATCAACCGAACCGGGCGATCTCGGATGCGACGCTGCGCAAGCTGACGACGCGATCGACGGCGTCGAGCTTCACGGCTTCGCGCGGCATACCGTAGACGATGCAGCTGGCCTCGTCCTGCGCCAGCGTCGTGGCGCCGGCATCGCGCATCTCCTTCAGCCCATGCGCGCCGTCGTCGCCCATGCCGGTCATGATGATGCCCATTGCATTGCGGCCCGCCTGCTTGGCAACGCTGCGGAACAGCACGTCGACCGAAGGTCGATGCCGACTCACCAGCGGCCCGTCGACGACTTCGACGTAGTACTGCGCGCCGCTGCGACGGACCAGCAGATGCTGGCCACCCGGTGCAATTAGCGCGCGTCCCGGCATTACGCGATCACGGTTGACCGCCTCGCGAACTTCGATCTGGCACAAACCGTTCAAGCGCGCGGCAAAGCTCGCGGTGAACTTCTCCGGCATGTGCTGCACGACGACGATGCCGGGCGATGTACGCGGCAGCGCGGTCAGGACCTGCTCCAGTGCCTGCGTACCACCGGTCGACGTGCCGATCGCGACCAAACGCTCGGTGGTCTGCGTCAAGGCACCGGACGACGGCGGCGACAACACGGCATCGGCCGACAGCTTCGGCGCAACGGCGTGAGCAGGCGTGATGCGGCGCATCCGCGCGTGCGAGGCCGCCTTTACCGCTTGCACCAACTCCACGGCAGCGTCCTGCATCAAGAAGCGCCGTACGCCGATGCCGGGCTTGCAGACGATCCCGATCGCGCCAGCTGCCAGCGCTTCGATCGTCGTCTCGGCACCTTTCTCGGTCAGCGACGAACAGATCACCACCGGCGTCGGCCGCTCGGCCATGATCTTGCGCAGGAACGTCAGCCCGTCCATCCGCGGCATTTCGATGTCGAGCACGATCACGTCGGGCCAGCGTTGCGCCATCTTGTCGAGCGCGAACAGCGGGTCCATCGCCGACCCGATCAGCTCGATGCCGGGGTCAGCCGTCAGCACCTCGGATACCACTTGCCGCACCACTGCCGAGTCATCGATGACGAACACACCGATCTTGGCCATGCTTGCTCCTCGCCGCATCCGGCACGTCGATGGCGCCGGGTATGTGATGACCCGGCTCGTGCCGAGGCCGGGTGATGATCGAAGTTGCCCACGTCTGTGGCCCCCGCTTCGTTAACGGCGCCATGCCGGCAAAATTGAGCGCAGCGCCCGATCGGCCGATCACCCACAGCTCCAAGACCGCTCATTCCCCGACGCACGGCACCGCGCAAGCACTACAGCTTTAATCACGCGGGCCGATACGGCTTCAGAGGGTTGCAACGTCGGCGTTGGTCGATGCAGTGCGACCACGAACGCAGGACCGTCGCAGCTCACCCCATCTGCATCGGTTCCCCGATTCGCATCGAGGAGCGGGATGATGATCAATCAACAGGACAGCATGACGCTGCCTCGCGTGGCCCTGTGAAGGGCTCCGGATACACCAAGCTGCTCGAGACACTCAATCGCTGGCAGCCGGATACGGCGGCTGCCTTGTTCTACGTCAATCTGTGTCATCTGCGGTCCGTCAACCGTCTTGCAACCCCGGCGGTTGCCGATCGGCTGGTTGCCGATGTCGGCAAGCGCCTGCAGAAGTGGGCCGGACCGGACGGCCTGTCGGCACGGCTATGGAGCGACGAGTTCATCGCCATCAAGACGATGGATCACGCACAGCAATCCGCGGACGAAGCCAAGAGTTTGCGCGATGCGCTGACCGAGCTTCGCTACACCGGCAGTCATGGCGCCAGCCAGCTCGCTGTCAGCATCGGCGTCGTGCCGTTGCGGATGCCGCTGGATTGGCCCGCCACGCTGGGCCAGGCGGAAGAGGCCTGCGAAAACGCCAAGATGCGCGGCTTGAACCAGATCTCGTTCCACAGTTCGATGACGCGCGTATCCCGCCCCCACGGTGGGTCCGACGCCGTCACCGAGTTCCGTCGGTATCTCGACCATCATCAGTTGAGCTTGCAACCCCAACCGATCATGGACATTCGCGCCCGCGAACCCCGGATCGCCAAGGCCGAGTTCCTGCTGCGCATCGAGCGCGAGCCCGGCGTCTGGTCACCGCCACCGCCCGGCATGATCGAAGCGCTCGAGGTGCATGGCTTGTCGACCGAACTCGACAGCTTCTCGGCACAGCATCTGCTGGCCTGGATCGATGAACACCGCAGCCTGCTCGACCGCCTCGACGGCGTGTCGCTGAACCTCTCCGCACCGTCGTTCATCGATGGCCTTTTCATGGGCAAATTCTTCGATGAAGTCCGTCATGCCCGGCTTCCACGCAACAAGCTGTGCATCGAGATCACCGAAACCGCGGCGATCAAGCACCTGAACGTCGCGGCTGAAGTGATCCTCGACTTCAAGACGCTGGGCTGCCGCTTCAGCCTGGACGACTTCGGCTCCGGCCTGTGCTCGTTCGGCTATCTGCACTCGCTGCCGGTCGATGAGGTGAAGATCGACGGTACGTTCATCCGCGAGCTGGCGCACAGCTCGGTGTCGGAGAAGATCGTGCGCGCGATCTATCAGGTCGCACGCGCGACCGGCAAGACGACCGTCGCCGAATTCGTCGACGACCCGCGCAAGCTCGCCGTGCTGCAGGAGATTGGTTTCGACTACGCGCAGGGCTGGCTGTTCTATCCGAGCATCCCGTCGGAGCGCTTGATCGAGCTGGTGATGGTCGATCGTCGGGCCAGTCGCGCCATGGTCGCCGACTAGCGAAGCGCATCACGGTCGTCATCCGGGCCCGCATCGTCGCGGCCCGACTCTGGTACGGATCCAGAGCGTCACCGGCGGCCCGTGGCCGTCAGCAGGCTGTTCCCGATACCAAAATGGCGGGCTCTTCCGACGAACGCAGCATCGATGCCACGTTGTCGAAGAACCCGCCGTCGCACCGCGATGCCGAACTACGGCATCTGTGTGATCTCGCCGTTCAGAACTCCGTCCACTGGTCTTCGCTGCCACTGGCTCCGCCGGCCGACGCAGCGGCAGACGACCCACCACCCGCGCTACGCCGTGCCGGGCGGTTCGCAACGCTGCCACCGTTGGACGTCGAAGCCGAGCCCGCGCCCCTGGCCGTACGAGTGACCAGTTTGGTAACGGCCGCACGCGGTGAAGACGGGGAGCGTGCGCCCGTGACGGGGCGCGCTGCGACCACGGCCACTGGTGCAGCCGTGCTTGCAGCCGGACCGGCGGCACTGACGACGAAATGCGATACCGAGCCATTCAATCCAACGGTCTGCTCTTCGAGCGAGCGCGCTGCGGAGGATGCTTCCTCGACCAACGCCGCATTCTGCTGCGTCACCTCGTCGAGTTGCGTGACGGCGCGATTGACCTGCTCGATACCCTGGCTCTGTTCCTGAGACGCTGCCGCGATCTCGGCCATGATGTCGGTGACCCGCTTAACGCTGATCACGATCTCGTCCATCGTGGTACCCGCCTGCTCGACAAGTCGCGAACCGGCGCCGACTTTCTCGACCGAGTCACCGATCAGCGTCTTGATCTCACGCGCGGCACCGGCACTACGCTGTGCGAGGCTGCGAACCTCCGATGCGACGACCGCGAAACCGCGGCCCTGCTCGCCGGCACGCGCCGCCTCAACGGCTGCATTCAAGGCCAGAATATTGGTCTGGAAGGCAATGCTGTCGATCACCGTGATGATATCGACGATCTTGCGAGACGACTCGTTGATCTCGGCCATCGTCTTGACCACATCACCAACGACCGTACCCCCACGTCGCGCCACGTCGACGGTACCCAGCACCAGTTGATTGGCTTGCTTGGCGTTGTCGGCATTCTGCTTGACGGTCGAGGTCAGCTCTTCCATCGACGATGCGGTCTCTTCAAGCGAGGCGGCGGTCTGCTCGGTGCGTGTGGACAGATCCAGATTGCCGGCTGCAATCTCGGTCGCGGCCAGGCTGATCGCCTGGGTCGACTGTTTAATCTGCCCGACGACGCTGGCCATGTTGTCGATCAGTTGATTGACGCCGGCGCAGAGCTCGGCAACGGCCCCGGTCTTCCCTTCCATCGGAATCTGAACCGTCAAGTCGCCACTGCAGGCGCTATCGACGACGGTCTGTGTCTGCTCCACTGCTTCCGACAGCAGACGCGCCTGCATGACCTGTTCCGTCACGTCGGTGGCGTACTTGACGACTTTGAACGGCCGGCCAGACCGATCGAAGATCGGGTTGTAGCTGGCCTGAATCCAGACCGAGCGACCGTTCTTGCCGAAGCGTTGGTAGCGGCCGGTGTCATGCTCGCCTCGCGCCAACTTGTCCCAGAACGCGCGGTAGCCGGGTGATTGACGCTCGTCGCGATCGACGAACATCGAGTGGTGCCGACCGATGATTTCATCGGCGGTATAGCCCATCACATCGAGAAACAATCCATTGGCCTTCTGGATGCGGCCGTCCAGACTGAATTCGATGACGGCTTGCGACTTTCCGATCGCATCGAGCTGTCCTTCGAAATCGGCGTTACGCAAGGTTTGCTCGGTGATCTCGGTCGCATACTTGATGACCTTGGTCGGACGATGGCCACCGTCGAACACCGGGTTGTAGCTGGCTTGCAGCCAAATTTCCCGCCCGCCCTTGGCAAGGCGCTTGTAGGAAGCCGCATCGTATTCACCGCGCGCGAGCTTTTCCCAGAACAATCGGTACGCATCCGAGGCCCGATAGGCCGGCTCGACGAACATCGAGTGATGCTGGCCGATGACCTCAGCCCGCGTATAGCCCATCGTGTCCAGGAAGTTCTGGTTGCACGACAGGATCTTTCCGTCGACCGAGAACTGAACGACGGCCTGCGAGCGGTCGATGGCTGCGGCCTGAGCACGCAGGTCGCGGATCTGCGATGAGCTGATCAGCCGCGACCACCAACTCCGCCATGAACGACCTGTGCTCAGCTGATGGATGTTCTGGTTCGAGCTGCCCGTCATCGGAAATCCTTTGGACCTGAAGTCCGTTTTTCTATCAATAAAACGCCGACCGAGCCCATGATTCGGTGTCGAGCGCTACCGCCGTCGCGGCGGCCGGTCGCGACGGGCGCTGCCTCACGCGGCCGCCATCATTTGAGGGAGATCCTGGCTTTCAGCCGGTGCGTACAGCGCGAGTTCGGCGCTGTGCAACAGCTTGTCGATGTCCATCAGGATCAGCATCCGGTCGTTGACGTTGGCCAGCCCTTGCAAGTAACTGGAATCGAACGAAGCACCGAACTCCGGCGCCGGCGCAATCTGCTCGGGCAGCAGCGGCACCACATCGCAGACGCTATCAACGACGATGCCGACGATGCGACCGCCGATATTGAGCACGATCATCACCGTCAGGTGATCGTATTCAGCGTTGCCCAGCTTGAAGCGGATGCGAAGATCGACCACCGGCGCAATCGTGCCGCGTAGATTGACCAAGCCCTTGATGTACTCCGGCGCATCCGGAACCCGGGTCACCGCGTCGTAGCCTCGGATCTCCTGCACGGCCAGGATGTCGATGCCGTACTCCTCGTCACCGAGCGTGAAGCTCAGGTACTCGCGTGGATTCTGTTTGATTTCTTGCGGTTTCATGTTGGCTTCCCCAAATCAGGCCGCGAGCGCGCGGCCGCAGTTGCGAACCACTTCGGTGACATCGACGATCAATGCAACGCGGCCATCACCCAAAATCGTGGCGCCGGCGACACCGAATACGCGCCGGTAATGCGCCTCCAGGCTCTTGATCACCGCCTGCTGCTGGCCGATCAGTTCATCCACCAGCAGCGCGAGCTTGCAGCCCTCGGCTTCGAGCACGACGGCAATCGCCTGGTGCGGCGGCTTAGCGGCACCGGGGACGCGGTACAGATCGTGTGCCGAGATCATCGGCATGTATTCATCGCGGACCTTCAGCACCATGCCTTGGCCGGCGACACGCTTGATCTGCTCGGGCAGAGGCTGCAAAGACTCGATGACCCCGTTCAGCGGCACGACGAAGGTCTCGCCACCAACGTCGATGAACATGCCGTCGATGATGGCCAGCGTGAGCGGCAGGCGAATGCGTACCGTGGTACCGCTGCCTTCGACGGACTTGAGCTCGACTTCGCCGCCAAGCTGTTCAATGTTGCGTCGCACCACATCCATGCCGACGCCACGACCCGATACGTCGGTAACTTCGCTGGCCGTCGAAAAGCCCGGCGCGAAGATCAGATTGAAGACTTCGGCATCGCTCGCGTTGTCCGATATCGCCAGTCCGTTCGAACGTGCCTTGGCGATGATGCGGCTGCGCGATAGCCCACGTCCGTCGTCGATGACCTCGATGACGATCTGTCCGCCTTGATGCGCCGCCGTCAGCGTCAGCGTGCCATGGGCGGGCTTGCCGGCAGCGGATCGGTCCTGAGGCGATTCAATGCCGTGATCGATGCAGTTGCGAACCAGGTGGGTCAGCGGATCGCCGATGCGTTCGATGACACTCTTGTCCAGCTCGGTGCCTTCGCCGATCGTCTGCAGCTTGACCTGCTTGTCGAGGCGCGCGGCCAAGTCGTGGACCATGCGCGGGAATCGACTGAAGACCGAGTCGATCGGCAGCATCCGGGTCGACATGACCGATTCCTGCAGTAGCCGCGCCGTGTGTTCCAGCTGCTGCACCGCCGCCAACAGACGTTCATGGACCAGTGGGTCGAGGCCCTGGGTGTACTGCGTCAAGCTCGCCTGGGTGATGACCAGTTCGCCGACCAGATTGATCAAGCCGTCGATCTTGTCGGTTGAAACCCGGATCGAGCTATCGGCGTGGGCGCGCGACTTGGCCGCGTTAGCCGGGGCGGTCGCCGCGCTGGCTGGCGCGGCGCTGGCGGCGGCGGCTGGCGCGTGAATGGGCACGACTTTGGCGCTGGGCTCGGCGACCGTAGCAGCGCGCAGCGGCTCGATCTGCAGATCGCACTCGTCCTCGACCCAGGCAAACATCTCGCGGACGGAATCCAGGCTGCTCGAACCATGCAGAACCAGGTCCCAGGCGGTGAGGCACTGAACCGGGTCCAATGATGAGAACCCAGGCAGATCGCCCGGATGACGCGCGACGACGTCAAGACGTCCCAACTCGGCCAAGGCGCCGAAGATGCGCAAAGGATCATTGCCGCTGGCGAATAGATCGGCATGCGGTGCGAACCTGATCCGCCAGCCCGCTTCGCCGGGTGCGGCCTGGCTTCCGGCGACCGCGTGACTGACCTCATCTGGTACGGGTATCGCCGAATCGGCGTCGCTTGAATCCGGATGCAATGCCTGTTGCAGCTCGTGCTGCAGACGTGCGCTGAGCTCGGCGTCGGCCTGGCCGCCATCGCGGGCGGCGGTCAGCAGCGCGCGCACCTGGTCTGACGACCGCAGCAGCAGCGAAACCAGAGCATCGTCGACGCCGCGGCTGCCGTTGCGAATGCTGTCGAGCAGGGTTTCGACGTGGTGGGTGAACTCCGCAACGGCGGTGAATCCGAACGTTGCAGCGCCCCCCTTGATCGAGTGCGCCGCACGAAAGATATCGTTGACGGTTTCGGCGTTGTTAGCGCCACCTTCGAGCTGGAGCAGGCCCTGCTCCATCGCGTCGACTCGTTCAAAGCCTTCCTCGAAGAAGGCCTGGTGGAATCGGGCCAGATCGATCGCCATGGTCGTATCAGCCGATGACGCGCTTGATCGTCGAAATCAGCTGCTCCGGCACAAACGGCTTGACCATCCAGCCGGTCGCACCTGCCGCCTTGCCCTCCAGCTTCTTCTCCGGCGTGGACTCGGTGGTCAGCATCAGCAGCGGTGTGAACTTGTATTCGCTGAGGCCGCGCAGTTCGCGCACCAGCGTCAGTCCGTCCATGTTGGGCATGTTGACGTCGGCAAGCACCAGATCGAACTTCTGCTTGCGCGCCAGGCTCAGTGCGACCACGCCATCTTCGGCCTCGGTCACATCGAATCCGGCGGAGCTGAGCGTGAATGTCACCATCTGGCGCATCGAAGTCGAATCGTCAACGGCGAGAATTCGGTTGGACATGGTCTTGTTACTCGATGGAAGGCAGTGAAGACGGCGCGGCCTGCAACAGTGCAGTAGCGCCAAACAGAGCCGCCGCCTGCTGCAGCGACTCGGAAGGATTCAGGATTTCGACCGCTTGGTGCTGGCGCTTGCGCGCCTGCGCGAACAGCCAGAGCACTTGCATCGCTGCCGTGTGCACGCGTTCAACCGCCGACCCGTCGATCCGTACCGGCTCGATGTGGTCGACGACATCGGCGAGCCGAGCGTGCAGTTCGCCGACATGATCGATGCCGAGCTGAGCCGGCAGCGTCAGCGGCATTGCAGCCTGCGCTGCATTGAGCGACGTTGCGACGGCGCTGGTGTCGATGTCGAGGCTCATCTGAACTCCTGATTACGATCGGGAAAACGGCTCGGTGCTGCGAAACTTGAGGGGCTCAGGTCGCCCGCTTACCGACGGCGCGGCAGGCTCGACCAGCGGTCAGAACAGCTCGACGGCGCCGGAATCCATGCTGACTTGGGCCACCGGCTTGTGCTGGGGCTGACGCCAGTCGCTCACCGTCAGGGCTTGATTGATCGCCCCGTTGGCCGGCGCCGGCACACGCAGCGCGGCGCTGCTACCGGCCGGGGCATGTACCTGGTCACTACCTTTGACCAGTGCCAGAGACCCAACTTCGGTGTTGATCGAAACAAGACGCGTGACATGGGCATCGGCCGCTGCCAGTGCCTGCGTTGCGATGTCTTCGAATTGCAGGCTGCGCACGGCTTCGGACACGGCGACGCCGATACGCTCGCCGCTGGCCGATACTTCCTTCATGCCCTCGCCCAGCGAGCGGTTGACGTCCTTGATCCGCTCCAGCATCAAGTCGACTTCGGTTCGCGCACTTTGGCTGCGCTGCTGATGGCGCTGCGCCATGCCGCCGACCGTTTCACGGACCTTGGCGATGGCATCCTTGGAACTGGCGACGCGCTTGCGGATCAGCTCGTTGAAATTGTTGGAACGCTCCGACAGATTTCGCACCTCTTCGGCCACGACTGCGAAGCCTCGTCCCGCCTCGCCGGCACGCGCCGCCTCAATGGCGGCATTGAGTGCCAACAGGTTGGTCTGGTCGGCAATCGAGCGCACATCGCCGAGCAACTCGAAGATCGCGTCGAGATGCGACACCATCGCATCGATCTGCTGGATGCTGGCCAGACTCTGGGTACCGACCTCCGACAAGGTATCCACCAGGTCACCGGTGATCTTGCCGGCCATCTCGGCGAACTGACGGACGCTGGCACGGCGGCTGTCTTCGCCATCGGTCTGGTCGAGAATCCGGCTGACCACGGCGTCCTGCTGCCGGGCGTGCTTGTTCATCGCATCGAAGCTGACCGTCAATTGACGGATCGCGCCTTGAACCAAGCTGCGGACTCGGGAGATCTCGTGGCGCAGACCTTCGACTTCACCTGCCAGCCCGTCGCGCAACTCGCTCAGACTGCGCTCCTGCCCGTGGCGCTCGGCGTCTAGAGCCGCGTCATGCAGCGCGCGTTCGCGCTCGGCAGCTCGCTGCCTGATGTAGAACCATGCCCAGGACGCTGCCGTCACCACGGCCAGCAACAGCCCAAGTCCACGCGGTACCTGTACCAAGGCCGCCAGGGCCGTCAGTGCCGATACTGCCGTCGCTACGCCTTCAGGTCTGATTTTGATCATTTGCCCGTCATCCGCGTCGGCCCGGAAGCGGGCCGTCCCTCTAGGTTTATCGGCCGGCGATGGCGTTGCTTGAGTCGCAATCGAACCGGATTCGTTGATTTATGCAGCCGACCAATCCAGCAACTGCGAGGCGATGTGCGGTAACGGGCAAACCTGCTCCGCCGCGCCCAGGCGATGCGCAGCCCCCGGCATGCCCCACACCACGCAGCTGGCTTCGTCCTGCACCAGCGTGCGGGCACCGGCGTTGCGCATGGCCAACAGCCCCCGGGCGCCGTCGTCGCCCATCCCGGTCAGCACGGCGCCCAGAGCATTGCTTCCAGCAAACTTCGCGACCGACTTGAACAACACGTCAACGCTGGGGCGATGCCGGTTTTCCGGTGCACTCTGATCAAGACGACACACGTAACGGGCACCGTCACGCGCCAAGCTCAGATGCCAATCGCCAGGCGCGATATACACATGCCCCGGCACGATCTGCTGACCGTCACGCGCCTCACAGACGCTCATTGCCGAACTGCGATCCATCCGCGCCGCGAATGGCGCCGAGAACATCGCCGGTATGTGTTGCGTAATCAGGATCGCCGGCGCGTCGGCGGGCATCGCCTGCAACACCTCCTTGATCGCCTCGGTACCGCCGGTCGACGCGCCGATCGCAATGATGCGGTCCGTCGTCCGGAATACCCGGCGCGACGGCGCCGACGCGGCCGCTGCGGGTCGTGACCCATTGTTGATCGTGCGCACACGAGCGGTGGAGGCCGACTTGATCTTGGCGATCAGGTCGGCAGCGTACTGGCGCACACCGGCTTCAAGATCGATCTTGGGTTTGGTGACGAAATCGACTGCACCGAGCTCGAGCGCCTGAAAGGTCACATCGGCACCGCGCTCGGTCAGTGATGACACCATGACCACCGGCATCGGACGCAGCCGCATCAGGTTTTCAAGGAACGTCAGACCGTCCATCCGCGGCATCTCGACATCGAGTGTCAGAACATCGGGGGACAGCAGCTTGATCTTGTCGCGTGCCACCAAGGGATCGGGCGCGGTACCGACGACTTCGATCGAACGGTCTTGCGATAGAAACTCCACCAGCAGCTTGCGCATCAGTGCCGAATCGTCGATGACGAGTACGCGGATACGCTTGTCGGGAATGGCCATCAGCGGTCCTTATAAGAATAGAGTTAGAACAACTCGATCGAGCTCTCGGCAGGACGACGATCGACCCGACGGCGATACTGCTCTTCACGACGGACCAGCTCGTTGCTCTCCACCGCGGGCAGACGCTTGACCAGCATCCGACCGCTCGCAGGAAAAAAGTGAACACGCCGCGGGAACACATCGAACAAGTCCTGCGCCACGACCCGAATGCCCTCAGCACGCAGGTAGTCGATCGCAAAACGACCATTGCGATCGCCGACTGGATTAAACGTCATGCCGGGGAGCACTGCTCCACCGCCGGCCACCTTGGCTTCGAGACGTTCGCGCCGGGCGCCGAGCTTGAACAGCTCGTTGATCAGCACTTCCATCGCATAACTGCCGTAACGGGCCGAGTCGCCGCCCAGCGAGCCATCGGGCCCTTCCGGCAGCATGAAGTGATTCATGCCGCCGACCAACGCGACCGGATCGTGGACGCAGGCTGCGACGCATGACCCGAGCACCGTCACCAACATCAGATCCTCACCGGTTGCACGGAACTCACCGGGGAGAATCTTGATGGCTTGCGCCAGGAATCGACTGTCGTAGTAGCCGTCGCTGGTGTTGCGACCGGCGGCCTGATCCAATCCTCGCGCGGAGGGCTTCATGTCAGCGTTGTGCCTTTCGATAGATGGTGCGACCGCAGGACTCGATCAGGTCACCGGCATGAAAGAAGCTCTCGGAGTGACCCGCGAAGAACAAGCCATCATCCGCCAGCACCGGCACCATCCGGCTCAGCACCTGATACTGCGTGGGCTTGTCGAAATAGATCATCACGTTGCGACAGAAGATCGCTCGGAATGGACCTCGAACCGGATAGCGCGGATCGAGCAGATTGAGTTGCCGGAACGTCACCAGCTCGCGTAGCTCGTCGACAACCCGAACCAAACCCTGGTTCTCACCGGTTCCTCGACGGAAGAATCGGCGCTTGCGCTCCTCGGACAGACGCTCGATGCGCTCATCGGCATAGACGCCCTGACTTGCGGTGTCGAGCACCTGCGTATCGATGTCCGTCGCCAGAATCGATACCGGCGGCTTGAGCGTTCCAAATACTTCAGCTGCGGTGATCGCAATCGAGTACGGCTCCTCGCCGGTGCTCGCGGCCGAGCACCACAGCAACATCCGCTCGCCGGGCGCCCGCTTGGCCAGCAGCTCCGCCAGTCGAACGAAGTGGTGCTCTTCTCGAAAGAACGAGGTGAGATTCGTCGTCAATGCGTTCGTGAACGCCTGCCATTCCGCATCATCACCGCTGCTTTCCAGCTGATCGAGATACTCGCGGAACGAGGTCATCCTCAATGCGCGCAAGCGGCGACCGATCCGGCTATAGACCAGGTCGCGCTTGCCGTCGTTGAGCGCGATACCGGCCCGAGCATGGATCAGGCCGCTAATACGCTTGAAGTCGGCAACGGTGAACGTGAACTCGCGAATCGACGACGAGTCACTGCGCACCACACAGGCGTCGAAATCATCGACGGTACTGATGCCATGGGATTGCAAGGGCTGCTTCATCTAGGGGCTCCCGAGCGATTCATCGCCATCAGAACTCGGTCCAGGCATCGGACTGCTTGACCACGCCGGTCACGCTACGGGCGCCGCCCGAGTTAGCACTGGCAACTGCCGGGCGCCGCAGTGGTGTCACGGCGGCGGCCTTGGCCGGAGCCGGCCGCGGCTGCCAGCTGACCACCACTGGCGATGCGTTACCGCCAGGGCTACCTGAGGCCGACGCGTCGGCCGTATCAAGACGGAACTTGGATACGGCACCGCTGAGACCGGTCGTCTGCTCCTCGAGGGACCGCGCAGCAGCCGTCGCCTGCTCGACGAGCGCCGCGTTCTGCTGCGTCACCTCATCCATCTGCGTGATCGTCTGATTGACCTGCTCGATGCCCTGGCTCTGCTCCTGGGACGCGGCCGTGATCTCGGCCATGATGTCCGTCACTCTCTTCACGCTGGTGACGATCTCGTTCATCGTCCGTCCGGCCTGTCCAACCAGCTTGGAGCCGTTATCGGCTTTCTGCACCGAGTCATTGATCAGGCCCTTGATCTCCTTGGCCGCCGCTGCCGATCGCTGCGCCAGGCTGCGGACTTCGGATGCAACGACCGCAAAGCCACGCCCCTGCTCACCGGCCCGGGCCGCCTCGACCGCTGCGTTCAGCGCCAGGATGTTGGTCTGGAACGCGATACCGTCAATGACGCTGATGATGTCGACGACCTTCTTCGACGATTCGTTGATCTCGTTCATCGTCGTGACGACCTGATCGACGACCTGACCACCACGTACCGCGATATCGCTGGCACCGATGGCCAGCTGATTGGCCTGACGGGCATTTTCGGCATTCTGCTTGACGGTCGAGGTCAGCTCTTCCATCGACGATGCCGTTTCCTCCAGCGAAGCGGCCTGTTGCTCGGTGCGTGACGAGAGATCGGCATTACCGCTGGCGATTTCACGCGATGCGCTATTGATCGTATCGGTTGCGTTCTTGATGTCGGCCACGCTGCGAGCGAGCTGACGGACGCTACGATTGCTGTCGTCCTTGATCTGGGCGAATGCACCTTGGTAGTCGGTTTCAATACTCTGCGTCAGATCGCCTTCGGCCAGAGCGCCCAGCACCCGGCCGACATCGCCGATCACCGCGTTCATATTCTCGACCAGTGTATTGACGCCCTCGCACAAGCTACGCACCGAACCGGCTTTACCTTCCAGTGGGATGCGCTGGCTCAAATCACCGAGCCGCGCCGCCATGACCACATCCTGGGTCTGCTCGACCGCCTGCTGAAGCGCCGCTGCCTCATTGACCTGCTGCGTGATATCGCTGGCGTACTTGACGACCTTGAAGGGCTTACCGTTACCGTCACAAATCGGGTTGTACGACGCCTGCAGCCAGACATCACGACCATCCCGATGAATCCGGCGAAAGCGCGAGGAAATATTCTCGCCGCTGCGCAGCCGCTCCCAGAACTGCGCATATTCGGTGCTGCGACGCTCTTCGGCGTCGACGAACATCGAGTGATGTCGACCCTTGAGCTCCATTTCGGTGTAGCCGACGGCGCCAAGGAAGTTCTCGTTGGCACCGAGGATCATGCCGTCCATATCGAACTCGACGACGCCCTGCGATTTGCTGATCGAGTCGAGCCGGGTCCGCGCTTCAATATCGCGTTCCTTCTGAATCAGCTCGGCGGTCACGTCGCGCCATTCGACCACATAGCCCAGGCGCGCACCGTCCGCGTCGATGACCGGATTCAGAACCAGATGGAAGCGGCGGCTACCCATCTTCAGATTGGCGTTGTGCGTTCCCGTCATCTGTTCGAGCACGCGCTGCTGATGCGCCGGATGCTTGTGAAAGCTGTCGATGTTGGCGCCGATCAAGGCCGACGCTCGGAAGTCCGGTAGATCGACACGGATCTGCGCCTCGACTTCGTTGAACATGGCCTGCATGGATCGATTGATCCACACGATGTTGCGACCTGCATCGGCAATCATCACGTTGGTATTGACCGAGTTAAGACCCTGCTCGATCCGGCGTACCCGGGCTGATTCGACGACATCGCTCTGATGTCGCTGCAGCAGATTGAGCTGCATGCGCTTGAGGGAGCCCATGATGCTGGCATCCAGATGCGATGCCACTTCATTGACGAAGTCGAATTCGCCCTTCGCAATGCGG
Source organism: Hydrocarboniphaga daqingensis (assembly GCF_900129825.1). Classification (GTDB taxonomy): domain Bacteria; phylum Pseudomonadota; class Gammaproteobacteria; order Nevskiales; family Nevskiaceae; genus Hydrocarboniphaga; species Hydrocarboniphaga daqingensis. The sequence goes on from NZ_FQWZ01000001.1 coordinate 368,096, forward strand.
TCGGCGACACGCATCGCGTCCTGAGGCTCGGCGCCGAGTTGGGCCATGATCCGGCGGGTCAGAAACAGGCTGAGTGCGGCCAGCGCGATCGACATGAACACCAGGCTTCCGATCTGGGCGAACGTCACACGTCGGGCTGCCACGGCACCTTCGGCATCGATACGAGCCGAGTTAGCCTGGATCTGATCCCCTAGCGCCGCCAGCGAATCCTCAAGCACGACAAAGCTCTGCTCGAAGCCCGGCAGCAGAGTGCGTGCACGCTGCGGACTGGTCGCCGCAGCTGCAACCAACTCACGCGCCTTGCTGACGTAGTCATCCAGCTGCGGCCTCACCTGATCGAGTTGACGGTTGAATTCGGTGTCAGCATTGAGCTTTGAAACCGATTCAAGCGAGCTGCGGATGCTATCCACGTGGCGCCCGAGACTATCGGTGCTGGCCGCTGACTGGGCCGCTGCGTCCGACACGCTCTGCGGCAGCAGCACGGTCAGTACATCGGAATGAATCGCGTCGTGCATCATGTCGATCTGCATCTGATCGCGGATCGCCGCCGACACTGCGGATTGATTGTTGGCCATCGCGAGCAAGCGCTGCTGCCCGAACCAGCCCAGTGATCCCAGCGAAAGTGCTCCAAAGATGCCAGCCCCGGCGAGCAGCATCAGCCACTTTTTCGTCGTCATTATTTTAGTCCTGTCGACGATGTCCGGTTGAGGCGCCCACGCTCCCCAAACATCCTGTTAATGGTTCGGGCTCCACCGACCTGATGCGGTGGGCTGACGTCTTGCCTGGATCGTGGCTCCGACGATCCGATTGCGAAACGGGTCCTGTCGGCCGACTGACCGTGTCTGCTCACGATCAGAGGGCGTGAATCATCGTTCGACCTGCGCATCGGGATCGGCAGCAGACGACCCGTAAACCTTTTCAGGTTCGCCGGTGTCAGCCGCCATCTCGGGCGATGCGCATCCATGTTGTATCCGGTCGTATGATCCGTCTCGGATAACGGCCGGAGCGGGCGTTCCTTTAGCGGTATTGAGCAAGCCTTCGACGAAACCGCTGCGCGGCAGTATTCCGCCGATCAACAGCGGATCAGAACTCTGCCCAGTGATCGCCGGCCGTCGCCGCGTCGATGGCAGCACGCTTGGCGACAGCCGTCGATCCTGTGCGTCGCGGCCCTGTCGCGCGGCGCATGCGCGATGCGGTGTCCGCCAGGGAGGTGGGCAATGCCGGTGCGGCCGGCGCGCTGGATTTGACGACGCTCAGCAGCGGCGCCGCCGGCTCAACTTCGGCGCGCTCCGACTGAGCGAGGCGGAACCGGGATACCGCCGTGGCCAGATCGGTCGCCTGCGACTCGAGTGTCCGAGCGGCCGCTGACGCCTGCTCGACAAGCGCAGCGTTCTGCTGGGTAACTTCATCCATCTGCGTGATCGTCTGAGTGACCTGCTCGATGCCCAGACTCTGCTCTTGGGATGCAGCGGTGATCTCCGCCATGATGTCGGTGACACGTCGAACACTGTTTACGATTTCGCCCATCGTCTGTCCGGCCTGCTCGACCAAGCGCGACCCGCCATCGGCCTTCTTGACCGAGTCCGTGATCAGCGCCTTGATCTCTTTGGCCGCCACTGCACTACGTTGCGCCAGGCTCCGCACCTCGGACGCAACGACGGCAAAGCCCCTGCCCTGTTCACCGGCTCGAGCCGCTTCGACAGCCGCATTCAGCGCCAGAATATTGGTCTGGAACGCGATGCCATCGATGACGCTGATGATGTCGACCACCTTGCGCGAGGACTCGTTGATGTCGGCCATCGTCGTCACGACCTGGTCAACGACCTTACCGCCCCGTATCGCGATATCGCTGGCCCCGATCGCCAGCTGATTGGCCTGCCGCGCATTTTCCGCATTCTGCTTGACCGTCGAGGTCAGTTCTTCCATCGACGAAGCGGTTTCTTCCAACGAGGCGGCCTGCTGCTCGGTGCGCGACGACAGATCGGCATTGCCGCCGGCAATCTCGCTCGCCGCCATATGAATCGCATCGGCACTGAGTTTGATCGACGCGACGCTCGATGCCAGCTGCTGCAGACCGCGGTTGCTGTCGTCCTTGATCGATGCGAACACGCCTTCGTACTGAGCGTCGATCGTTTGGCTGAGATCACCTTGGGCCAGCGCGCCCAGAACACGGCCGACATCGTTGATGAACGTTCGAATGTTGTCGACGAGCGTATTGACCCCTTCGCATAGCGACCGGACCTCGCCGTCCTTTCCGTCGAGCGGGATCCGCTTGTCCAGATCGCCTTGGCGGGCCGCCTCGACCATATGTTGAGTCTCGGCTACGGCGGCGATCATCGCCTGCGAGGCTTGGACCTGTGCCGTAATGTCGGTGGCGTATTTGATCACCCGCCGCGTTATACCCGCTGCGTCGCTGACCGGGCTGTAAACGGCTTGCACCCACAGATCGCTGCGGTCCTTACGGATTCGGCGGAACTGCCCGGCGATGCTCTCGCCCCCACGCAAGCGCTTCCAGAACTCACGGTACTCATCGGTATCGTGCAGCGCAGGATCAACCAGCGACCGATGATGCTGTCCCACCAGTTCGTCCAACGGGTAACCGATCGCGGCCAGGAACAGCTCGTTGGCATCTACGATGTTGCCGTCGAGATCGAACTCGATGACCGCCTGCGTGCGACGGATCGCGGCGATCCGCGTCGAATAATCGGCCTCACGCTCGCGATCGGCTTCGCCACGCAGCCGCAGCTGAGTCTGCATCGTATCCAACCGTGCCAGTAGCGTACCGAGTTCGTCCTGGGTTACAGCGCCGATCGGATTGTCGAGACAACCGGCGGTGATGCCTTCGGCTACCGACAGCGCCCGTCCCAGCGGGATCCGGATGGCGCGGGCGACTCGCCAGCCAATGATGATCGACAGCAGCGACAGCAACAGCGTGGCGACGCCGACGGTCACCACCGTGGTCTGGAACTGCTCAGCCGTCGCGACTGCCGCTTCGTTACGCCGCTGATGCTCCAGATCGATCACGTCATCTATCGCCTTGGATAGCGCGCGGCGCGCCTCGCTCGACGCATCGGAGAGCGCTTGCAGCTGTTTGAGTTCGCCGGCTTGAACCGCCTCGACCAAGCGAGTGCCGACCTCATACGAATGTGAGGCCGTCTGCTGCATCGCGGTGATCCGAGCGGCCATCTCGCCGCTTTCACCGGCCGTCATCTGCTCGTACTGCTTGGCGGCTTCCACATACGCCACACGATCGTCTTGAAGGCTCAGCAGTTCGTCACTGCGCATTTCCTCGTCGCGAGCCTGCAGCAGTTGCAGTTCATCAACGCGGATCTTCAGCAGCTGAGACTCCAGATCGGCTAACTGCTCGACGCGCTTGAGCACCGTCTGTTCGAGGTCAACCACGTAACCATTGGCCTCGTTCAGACGGGCCAATGAGAAGCCTCCGAGCAGCGCGGTGAGTAGGCAGGCGACGCCGAACGCGACGTACAGCTTGCCTGCGATGTTCAGAGAACGGATGCGCTTCATATCGACCTCTACGTCGTATCTATCGGTTGGGCTTTCGAGGAGTCAGTGTTGGGAGTCGTCACGGGTGTCGACGATGTCGCGCATCCCGGGATTGGCATTGAGCCAGTGCTGCTGGGTCAGCACTGCACCTCCGAGAACCGTCCCCACCCGGTCAAACAGCTCGCATGCCGACTGCGCGAACCGATCGCGAATGCGGACAGACGTCCGCTTGTTTACTGGGGGATTCCGTAAGGCAGGAACATGATTCATGGTAATGGCCTCCTGTATCGATACATGCGTTGCGACACGTGCCGATACGGCGGCACACCGGGCTAGTTCAATGTAATGGCATCCACCAATGCGTCCAGATCAAGCAGGGTCAGCAAGCTGTCGTCGAATACGACGTGACCACTGACGGCATTGTCCGTGCCCGGCACTGCGACGGTGGGAGGCGGCTTGATCACCTCGCGCTGCAGCGAATACAGCTGTCCGATTCGATCGACGCGCAGCGCGAGTACTTCGCCGGCCGACTCGACGACGATCAAGCAGTTTTGATCACCACTGAGGCCCTGCCCTTCGACCTGCAGACGTCCGTGCAAGTCCAGCACCGATACGATGCGTCCGCGTAGCGCCGCTACGCCCAGTACGAAGCGCGGTGCGCCGGGCACCGCATCAATGCTGGCTTCCGGCACGACTTCGCGAACACAGCCGATGCGCAGTGCAAACGCCTGCTGCGCCACTTCGAAGCCGACCCACCGGCTGATTTCACTGGCTGGCGCCTGACGTCCGACAGAGCTGGACTGAGCGTGCATGGCATGACCCCGATGGTTCTCTCAGAGGGTTAGCGGTCGCAGCGCGCCAATCTTTAGTCCGCCGGTATTTCCGAATCGCCGACGCCGGACGTTATAGCCCTGAGCAGACGCCAAAGCTGCGTCCGTGAACCAAAACGATCCGTGATACAGGGAGCTGGGATGAACGTCAGAAAGCAGAAGGCAGCAGCCAGGGTTCGGTCATCGGGGGATGCATCGACCTGGGGCAAGCTGAAGGCAATGTCATGTGTGCCGCTGGTGGTGGGCGCCGAGTTGGCCTTGATGTCCTCGGGGGCGATCGCCGCCGACGCCGAGTTGCAGGTAGCGGCCGCCGACACCCAAGTCGCGAGCCTGGAAGAGATCATCGTCACCGGCACGCGCCGTAGCGGCGGCCTGCAGGCCTCCGAAAGCCCGGCCCCGATCCAGGTGATTGGCGCCGAAGCGCTGTCGGAAACGAGCCGCCCTGACCTGATCTCGTCGATCGCGCAGATCGTGCCGTCGTTCACCGCGCAGGCGTTCGGCGGCGACATGGCCAACCAGACGCTGTCCGCCAAGCTGCGCGGCCTGAGCCCGAACCACGCGCTGGTACTGATCAATGGCAAACGCCGCCATACGACGGCCAATCTCGCCGTGTTGGGTGGGCCGTTCCAGGGCGGCGCTGCTGCCGACTTGAACTTCATCCCCGCCGCATCGATTGCGCGCATCGAAGTGCTGACCGACGGTGCGGCCGCTCAGTACGGCACCGACGCGATCGCCGGCGTGATCAACATCATCCTGAAGAGCGGCTACGAAGGCGGCAGCGTCGACAGCAACTACGGCAAGTACTTCGACGGCGGTGGCGATAGCATTTCGCACAGCGGCAACATCGGCTTCGGCAGCGGGCCCGAGGCATTTGCCAACCTCACGGTCGAAGTTCGCAACAAGCAGCGCAGCAACCGCGGTGGCGCCGATCCGCGCGTCGCGGCCGTCAACAGCACCACGCCCTATCCGAACAGCAACGTGACGCTGGTGCGCGGCTATCCGTTCCTGAACAAGATCGTCGGCGACCCGGAAATCAAGACCGTCGTCTCAATGCTCAACGCCGGCTACAAGCTTGGGTCGGTCGACCTGTACGGCACGGCCAGCGTCGGCACCAAGAAGGCCAACTCGTTCCAGAACTACCGGATGCCCAACCGCGCGTCGTTCACCAAGGTGACGACCGATAGCGATGGCGACACCACGACCGAGAAAGTCTATCCGTACCCGTTCGGCTTCAGCCCGCGCGAAGCGATCGATGAAACCGACATGGGTTTCACCGGTGGCGCCCGCGGAACGGCCGGCGAGTGGAACTGGGATCTTGCGACGACCTGGGGTCGCGACGAGGTCGACATCGCCACGATCGATTCGATCAACACGGACTTGTACGCTGACACCGGCGCCTCGCCGACCAGTTTCGATTCGGGCGCCTACATCGCCAGCCAGCTGACCACCAACTTCGACGTCAGCCGCGAGTACAACGTCGGCATGGCCGGTCCGATGAACCTCGCTCTTGGTGCGGAAAAGCGCTACGAAACCTACGAATTGGAACAAGGCGACCCGGCATCGACCTATAAGTCGGGCGCGTCGTCCTTCCCGGGCGTGCAGCCCGGCGACGCCGGCCGCCATAGCCGCCACAACGTCGGCGTCTACGCCGACGTCGCGCTGACGCCGATCGACAAGATGCTCGTCGATGCGGCGATCCGCTTCGAGGACTACAGCGACTTCGGCAACACGACGATCGGCAAGCTGACGTCGCGCTATGACTTCACGCCGAACTTCGCGCTGCGCGGCACCGTCAGCACCGGCTTCCGCGCGCCGACGCTGGCCGAGTCGTACTACACGGCGACCAACGTCGGCCCGAGCAGCGCGTTCGTGCAGCTGGCGCCGAATGCGCCTGCCGCCTCGCTGCTGGGCCTGGGCGACGGGCTGAAGCCGGAGAAGTCGACCAACCTGAGCTTGGGTGTGGTGATGCATCCGACCGACATGCTGACGGTCACCGTGGATGCGTATCAGATCGAAGTGCGTGACCGCGTCGTCGGCTCTGGCTCGCTGTTCAGCCAGTTCGTCGGCGACACCAAGGAAGACGGCACTGCGATCTCGGCGGCCATTGCGGCCAATGGCAACGTGCTCGACCCGACCGTGACCACGCGCGGCATCAATCTGTTTGCCAACGGCCTGACGACGCGCACGCGCGGCGTCGACGTGGTGATGACGCTGCCGCAGACCTATGACTTTGGCCGCGTTGACTACAGCCTGTCGGGCAACGTCAACAAGACCAAGGTCACCAAGGTCAACGCCAGCCCGGCCGAACTCGGATCGCAGCCGCTGTACGACAAGACCGCGATCGCCGATCTCGAAACCGCGTCCCCGCAGTACCGCGTGAACTTTGTCGCCAGCTGGAGCCGCGACATCTACTCGGTCACCTTGCGTGAAACGCTGTTCGGCAAATCGTCGGCGCAGGAACTCGGCAACGACGGCACCTACTACGAGACCAAGGTCGACCCGGCGTTCATCACCGACCTCGAGGTTTCGGTCAAGCCGACCCCGTCGATCACGCTCAGCCTGGGCGCCAACAACTTGTTCAATGTCTATCCGGACAAGAAGCGCGCCGATCTGCTGAAGACCTACACCGACACGCTCGACACCTCGGCGGTGACCTTGTATCCGACGTACTCGCCGTTTGGCTTCAACGGTGGCTACTACTACGGCAAGGTCAGCTATTCGTTCTAAGCCTGACCGCATCCAGCACGCGGCCCGCTTCGGCGGGCCGTTTGCTTTCCGGGGCCGAATCGGCGAAAGCCCGGATCAGTAGGACAAGCCGAGCATCAGGTACACGCTGCGCCCGATGCCGATGTTGTAGACCGCACGGTCTTCACCGGGAACGATCGTGCCGAAGTACGGACGATCGAGCAGGTTGTACAAGTTGGCCTGCACGCTGAGCCGCGGACCGAAACGGCTGTCGATGCTGTGACCGGCATTCAGATTCACCAGCGCGTAGCCACCCACCCGTTCCTGATTCAGCGTATCGCCGTAGCGCGGACCGGTGTACTTGAAGTCGGCGCCAGCAAAGGTGGTCGCGTGCCGCCACGACAGATCGACGGTCATCATTCGCGACGGCGTCGCTGGTACGTTTCGCCCAGCGCTGTCCACTCGATAAACCCCGCGCTGTTGATCCGATGACTGATAGTCGGTGTCGAATCGCGACTGATTCAAGGACAGCGTCGAGCCGATTCGCCAGCGCGGCATCGGGTTCCAGTAAAGGGCGGCTTCCATGCCCAAGGTGCGGATCGCACCGACATTGTCATAGGTGTCGACACCGACCAGATCGGGGTCGGTCAGCTGCAGCCCGAGCACGCGATCGCGATAGTCGATGTGGTACATCGACAGCGTCACCGCCGTGCGGTCCGAGGTGATACGCAAGCCGAGGTCGATATTGCTGGACGTCTCAGGCTTCAAGTGGTCGTTGAAGCTCGACGAGACGAACGCGAGTCTGGGCGTGGCACTGAAGTTCTCCGCATAGTTGGCAAAGACTTCGCGACCCGCGGCGATGGTCCAGGTCAGTCCGATTTGCGGCTGCAGGTAGTCGCGGTCGGTCTTGCTGCGTTGCTGCTGCTGTTCGGCGTTGAACGCCGCATTGTTCAAGTAACCGCTGGCGACGCGGTCCACGTACAGACTCTTGCTGCCGATCTGCAGCGTCAGCAGATTGTCGATCAACCGAATGCTGTCCTTGGCGTAGAGCTGATAGACCTGGGTCTCGACGTGTCGGTCGTAGAACAGCGTCACCGCCGGCTGATCGTCATACAGCTGGCCATCGGCACCCATTCGATAAAGCGGACGACGCTGACTGAAGTCATAGTGCTGAAGCCAGCCGCCGAGGCTCAACTGATGACGCGCGCCGAAACCTTTCTGCAGGTTCAGCGTCAGGCCACGGCGCTCGCCCGACAGCGATTCGCGACGACCCGAAGGGCGATCATCGTCGGGCGGCTGGACATCGCGGCGATCCGGATTGCCGGCCAAGGCTTGACCGTAGGCGGTACTCGCGGCTTCCGGCGTCACGCCAGCGACCCCATAGCCCCGCTTGAATTCGATGTACGGCTGCAACTGCAGCGACGTGTCCGGCGCGAGCTGCCATTCCGTTCCCAGCGTCAGCAGATGGTCGGTCCGACCGTTGCGCCAGTAATCGTAGTAGCGAGCGTCTCGTGCCGGATCGCCGCTGAGGCGCTGCGCGTAGACCAGGTTGGCGCTGCCATCGAAGTTGTAACTGCCGACATCGTGATCATCGCGATCGCCGTAGAGCCAGCCGAAAGTCACCCGGCCGGTATCGAATGCCTGGACCGCTTTGAACTGTGCGCGATGGCTGCTCATCGTCGCCAGCGGATTTTGAGCTTGCACCGCGTGGAGTCTTGAGCCGCTGAGCATCGCGATCGGGCCATCGGACCACAGCGGTGCGCTGTCGACCCGCGCGAACACGCGACGCGCTTGGTCGCTGCCGACACTGACACTGCTGTTGTGATGCCAGACACCGAGGGGATCGCTGCTGCGATAGCGCAGCGAGCCGCCGAGCGCATGAAATGACGGCGTATCCACGTCGGCTGAACCTTGCGCCACCTGCAGTCGTTCCAGGTTCTCTGAGTCGATATAGCGATTCGGCGGCGTGTCGTCGCGCGTGTCCGCGGTTTCTTCCAGCGGCACGCCGTCGAGCGTGATCGCCAGCTGGTCGGCAGCGAAACCCCGGATGCGCACGCTGGTGCCGAACTCGTAAAGCCCATAAGGATCGGTGGTCTGCGTGTCGACACCGGGCAGCAGATTGAGGAAAGACTGCGGTGCAAAGCCGGAAACTTGGTTGCTGAAGCGAGGTTCGAGCAATGCATTGGCGGCGCGGACCTCGCCGGCACCGAACACCGAAATCGTTTGCAATTGAACCGGCACATCGCTGGCGGCCGGCGGTTCGCCGCAGGCCGCGCCCTCGCAGCGGTCGCGAGCGAGCACGGGCGGCATGCTTCGCAGCGACGGCGTATCGCGCGGGGACAGCACCAGCGTGCCGTCACCGATCAATCGATATTGCAGCGCCGCGTCGCCGAGCAAGCGATCCAATGCCTGCTGCAGGCTGTAGAGACCGCGCAACGCCGGTGCCGGACGCGAAGCGACGCTCGCCGCCGGCGCGACAATCTGCACGCGCGCCTGTTGCGACAGCAGATTCAGCGAAGGGCCGAGTGATTGAGCCGGGATATCGAGTTGCAGCGGCGCTTGTAGATCAGCCGCGGCGACACTGCTGGCCGCGAGCCAATAGCCGCTCAGCGCAGCGACACACGCTGCCGTGCGCGCACGACGGGGCCGCCGCAGTCCTGCGTCAGCGTGCAAGCGCCGACCAATGGCTCTGGGCGGTCGCGCTGACGATGCCGAAACTTCCGTTCGATTTTGCTGCCCGCCGCATGGCGCAATGCCCTGACTCCGATGAATCCCTCGGAGCAAGAAGCGTGCAGACGACAGCCGCCGGCGCTTACTTTCGCAGCGGCTTGACCTCGGCGGCGGTCAGCGTGTCGGTGTAGGCGTTGCCGAAGTGTGTACGCAAGTAATTGACGACGGCAGCGACCTGCTCGTCGTCCAGTCCGTGACCGAACGGCGGCATCGCACCCTGCCCGTTGACGACCAGCAAGGCCGGATACAGCTTGGCAGCAAGCCGGGGATTGCGAGCCAGCGCCGGATACTGACCCGCACCGCTGGCACCCGCGGCATCCGGCATATGGCAGCCCTGGCAGATGTTCTGATACAGCGACTCGCCATCGCGCTGGTCGAACGTATAGCCGCGGCTGAAAGAGACATCGCCCGCCTCGGCAGCGGAGCCGGCCATGCCCAGCATCAGTACGGCAGCCAGCGCCCGCTGCCGGCGGCGGAATCGCAACGAAACAGAATCGGTATTCATCGTCGAACTCGGTAGGCGTTGGAAGCAGCGCATATCAGCGGCTGTGGACATGCTGATGCAGCCGTTCGATGGCATTGAGCGACGACAGCAGTGCGCCTTCCTGCCAAGCCGGAATGTACGAGGCGTGCTCGCCGGCGAGCATGATGCGACCGTCCATCGCGCACAGGTTGTCGTAATGCGCAGCACGCGTCTCATCGGTCCAGGCGCCGGCGCAGCCCAGCGTCCACGGCACGCGATGCCAGCCGACCGCGATGCCGTTGTCGAACTCGGCCGTGTATTGCGGGTGGATCTTCGCGCCGTATTCGACTGCTTTGCGGACGCGCTCGGCGGGCGGCAGCGACGTGAACTCGTATGCATTCGGGCCGAACATGTAGCCACCCAGCAACACACCCTTGCCGCTGCCGTGATAGTTCGAGTTGGGATAGCTGATGATGCGAATCGGCATGTCGGTGTACGTGTTACCACCGTAGATATGCTCGTCCTGCTCCCAGAAGCGGCGCTTGAACTGGAGGCCGATCTTGACCGATGCCTCGTACGGCACCGCACGGATCGCGGCCTGCATCTTCGGTCCGACCTGCGTCGGAATCTGGCCGAGCACCGACAACGGAATCGTGCACAGACAGTAGTCGGCCGTGGCCTGCATCGGCGCACCACCGGCCTTGGTGTCGACGTAGGTCACCGTGACCTTCTTGTCGTTCTGGTCGATCCGCGTGACCTTGCTGTTGTAGCGCACCAGATCGCCGATCTGGCGTTGAAACGCCTTGGCGATCATGTCCATGCCGCCGACCGGCTGGAACAGCGTGGTCTGGAATTCGATCTGCTGGCCGATCGACATGTGATGCCACAGACCGGACTGCAGCACGTCGCCAACGGCCATCGGCTGCGACGGCACTGGCGCTGCGCCGATACCACCGCCTGGCGACTTGGCATAACCACGCCGTTCGCTGGTGCCGACATTGGCGGTGTAGCGATAGTCCTTGTCGAGCGCACCCCAGTCGCGCAGCGCTTGCAGCAGCTTCTCGGCATCTTCCGGGCTGACCGCTTGATTCAGCTGATTCTGGCTGGTGGCCTTGGCCAGCAGTTCGGCAACGTGCCCGGTGAAATCGGCGGCGATTTCGCGATAGCGCTGCGGCTTGCCGCCGAAGGCCTGGGTCGAATGCACGTAGGCGTTGTAGTTGACCTGCACGAACGGCTCGAGCTGCACACCGAACAGCTTGCAGTATTCGAGCACGGCGCGATGGTGATACGGGATGCGCCACGGACCCGGGTTGATATACAGCCCCGGATCGAAACCGCAGGTCTGCGTCGCGCCACCGAGTTCGGTGTATTCGTCGCCACCGCGCAGCGTCCAGCAACGGCCGCCGACGCGGTCGTTGTATTCGAGCACCTGCACCTTGTAGCCGGCCTTGCGCAACTCGAAGGCGGCCACCGCACCCGCGTGGCCAGCGCCGAGAATCAGCACCGACTTGTTCTTGGCGCCGCCGTCGAGCTTGATCGGCCCCTTGTAGGTGGATTCGTTGACCAGGCCCATGCTGGCCATGGCGCGGTAGCTGGCACTGCTGCCCGCGACCAGGCCGATCATGGCCAGCAGGTCGCGACGGCTGATCGAGCCGGCAGGGTTGAGGCTTGGATCGTTCATGAGGTCCCGTTTGCGGATGGCCGGTGAGGCGGGCGACGTGCAGCGCACGTCTTGGGTATAGAACGATTCAGTACGCCGATTCGGAAATCGATCGGTCAGACGATCGTTCAACGATAGTGTGGCGCTGCCGGACACCGGGCCGCATGGGGGATTTCCGGTCAGCGCGGGCCCGCCCGGGGGCCGTGCAACGGGCGTCAGCGGGAGCGCGCGCTCAGCAACATCCGGCCTTGGCCGTCACGCTCGGCACGCACCGGGAAAGCCGCTTCGATCGCCTCGACCCAGTCGGCTTCGCGGCCCTGGATCACGGTGCCGGTGTAGCGAAGCTCGGCCAGCGAGGCGTCGGCCAGCACGATCGGCTGGGCCGCATAGCGATTCACATTGTCGACGACGCGGGCCAGGCTTTCGTCGATGAAGGCCATGCTGCCGCTGCGCCACGACAGCGCTTGTTGCGTATCGCTGGGTCGCAACGACCAGTCGAGCGGCGTCTGCGATCCGGCGACGACTTGATGCCCGGCCTGCACGCGCAGCTTGCGCAGCGAATCAGCGTCGGTCACGTGGGGCTCGGCTTCGCGCACGTCGACGGTACCGTGGACCACGGCCACCTCGACCTGCTTGCCGGTGCGGCGGATGTTGAACGCGGTGCCGACGGCCGTAACGCGGTAGGCGCCGACCTGCACGACGAACGGGCGCTGTGGGTTGGGCGCCACTTCGAAATAGGCTTCACCAGCGTCGAGCTGCAACTGCCGCCGCTGACCGCTGTACCGCACGACGACGCTCGACAGGCCGCCGAGCGCGACATGCGAGCCGTCGTCGAGCGCGACGTCGCGCTGCTGACCGCGCTGCGTGGCATAGGTGACGGCTGCAGCGGCGCGCTCGTCGGACCGGTATTGCCAGATGCCGACACCGACCAGCAGGCTCGCCGCTGCTGCCAGTACCGGGCGCCAAGCCCGAAACTGAAGGCGCGACGGCCTGAGACGAGGCGCATCGGACGGCGACGGCGCCAGCAGTTCGCGCGTCAGTTCGGCGCGCGCATCGGCGTCGAGCGTGGCCAAGCGGCCACCGAGTTGGTCGATGGCCTCAAACGCTTGCAGATTCGCCGGATCGGCCTGGCACCAGTCGAGCCACTGGCTGATCTCTTCGGGCGATACGTCGGCCTCGCGCAGCCGCACCCACCACAGCCCGGCTTGTTCGGCGCGGGTGTCGGGTTCCAGAGCGGTGGTCATCGGCTGCTTCACGCCGCGAATTGTCACGCATTTCAGCCGTGCGCGCTTTCTTCCATCCGTTGCTGACACGTGGCCATACCGCGCGCGATGTAATGCCGGATCATCCGGTCCGTCAGGTTCATCGCCTTGGCGATCTCCTGCACGCTCTGCTCGCCGAACACGTGCAGTGCAAAGGCGCGCCGGCATTTTTCGGGCAATTCGTAGAGCGCCCGTTTGATCACGCTCAGCTCCTGCTGCGCCAGCACGGCACGCTCGGGACCCGGACGGGTCAGCAATTCTTCGAAGAAATCCTGTGGCGAATTGCGGTTCAGTACCTGGCGGTGACGCAGACGGTCGATGGCCAGGTTCGATGCGATCGAAAACAGGTGCGCTCTCATGAAGCTCAGCTCGGACGGTCGCTCCAGCTGCAACAGCCGTACGTAGGCTTCCTGCGCAACATCGTGCGCTTCGGCCTCGGACTGCAAGCGCGCTACAAGAAAGCCGATCAGCGCGCGGTTGTGTTCCTCGAACAGCCGTCGAATGCGCTCGCTGCGGTCTTGAGAGCCGATTTCGTGATCGGGCCTCGTTTCCGGGTGGGCAATAGCGCGGATCGGTACGGCAGCGACGGCGGGAGGCATGGTGCGGGGGCAGGCCCAGTTGGAAATCTACCTACCCCTACGCAAGAACGGCGCCAGTGCGCCCCAGTGTCGCGCTAAGGCGCTTTCGCCGCTGCCGTGACGCTGGCCGGAGAAGCCGCCACGGCGGTCGGCGCGGCGGCGGTGGTGCCCGCGGTCGCCGCTGCCGGCAGCGCACTCGGCGCAGCGGCAGCATCACCGCTGTTACCCGCGAGGGCGCCGATTTCCGGAATCGCTTCGTTGTTGCGTGCCAGTACGACGACGACCACGCGACGATTGCGATTGCGCCCTTCGACGCTGTCGTTGGAAGCCGCCGGCCGATACTGGCCGTAGCCGGCCACGCTGAGCCGTTCCGGCTCGATGCCTTCACGAACGAACAGATGGACCACGCTGGCCGCGCGCGCTGACGACAGTTCCCAGTTGCTCGGGAACACCGAGGTTGCGATCGGTATTGCGTCGGTATGGCCTTCGACTCGCATCGGGTTCGGGAATCGCTTCAGGATGTCGGCGACGCGGCCGAGCAAGCCGCTGGCTTGACCGACGAACTGCGATGAGCCGCTTGGAAACAGGATGTCGGCGCGGATCTCGACTTCGAGCGTGTCCTCGCTGGCGCGCACGCGCACCAGGTTCTGCTTGACCAGCGTGCCCAGGGCATCTTCGATTTCGTCGCCCATCTTCTGCAGCGCACGCCGTTCCGACATCGCCGGGCCATTGCCGTTGCCGTAGCCACTACCGGACTGACTGGGCGGCTTGAGCGGCTGGGCAGCAGGACGCAGCGGCATCGGCAACCGCTCGCGTATCGTCTGCGTCGCATCGGCTCTGCGCGCCATCGGTCCACCGGCCGTTTGCGCTGCGCGCTGTCGCATCACGCTGGAACGACTGTCGGGCTCCGAGCCGGTTTGTTTACCGCCGATCTGCACCGGCTTGACCGACCGCGGCGCGCCGCTGAACTCGGCCTGCAGGGAGTCGGCGAGCACGCGGTACTTGCCTTCATTGACCGACGACACCGCGTACATCACGACGAACAGCGCCAGCAGCAGCACCAGCATGTCGCCATACGGGATCGCCCATGCTTCGTGGTTGACGTGGTCTTCGTGGGCTTGTTTGCGGGCCATGGGATCGACTCGTTCGGCAGTGGCGTCGACGACAGCGACGCCGCACGGTCAGTGCAGGTAACCCTGCAGGCGCACTTCGATATTGCGCGGGTTGTCACCCTGGCTGATGCCGATCAGCCCTTCGATGATCATCTCGCGCACACGGGTCTGATCGCCGATCACCGACTTGAGCTTGGCCGCCATCGGCAGAAAGAACATGTTGGCCGAGCCGATGCCGTAGATCGTCGCCACGAATGCGGCCGCGATGCCGTGACCGAGCTTGGACGGATCGGCCAGGTTGGCCATCACCGCCATCAAGCCCATCACCGCACCGATGATGCCGAGCGTCGGTGCATAGATGCCGAAAGCTTCAAACACCTTGGCGCCGGCCAGATCGTGATGCTCCGACACCGACAGCTCGACTTCGAGCGTACCGCGGATCACTTCGGGTTCGGCACCGTCGACCAGCATCTGCAATCCCTTCTTGATGAAGTGATCCGACTCGGTTTCCACGATCGGTTCGAGCGCCAGCAAACCCTGCTTGCGCGCCGCGTTGCTCCATTCGACGATTTTGGCGATCAGCTCGGCGCCGTTGGTGGTCGGCGGCTTGAAGATCCACTTGCCCAGCTTCAAGCCGTGGACGAAGGTCTTCATCGGCATCTGCATCATCACCGACGACAGCGTGCCGACGATCACGATGATGAAGGCCGCCGGCGACAGCAGCGCCATCGGGTTGGCGCCTTTCAGAATCGTGCCGACGATCAGCACGACGAAGGCCAGCACCGCCGATATGACGCTGAGAATATCCATCAACGAGCTCCGGTGATGTGGGCGCGTTCGTAGGCCGACACCAGGCCGGGCAGTTCGAGAATCAGCGCGATGCGGCCATCGCTGGTCACCGTGCCACCCGCAACGCCGGACAAGCCCTTGAGCATCCGTCCCAGCGGCTTGACGACGATCTCTTCGCGCCCGCGTACGCGACCGACGACGAGTCCGTAGTAATCACTCCCAATCAGCACGACGACGATATGTTGATCGACCTCCTCGTCCGCAGCAGCGTCGGCCGCTCCCAGCCAACAGGACAGCCGAATCAAGCGCAGCTGCGCATCGCGATACGGTGCAACCTCCCAGCCATTGTCGGCGCGGGTGATGATGGCGGTTTCGAGCTTGAACACATCGTGTACCGCCTGCAGCGGCAGCGCGAACAAGCGCCGGCCTCGCTCGACCATCAGCACCGGCTGAATTGCCAGCGTCAACGGCAGGCGCATCCGGATCGTGCTGCCCTTGCCCAGTTCGGATTCGATCGCGACGACGCCGTTGAGTGCCTGGATATTCGACCGCACCACATCCATGCCGACGCCGCGGCCGGACAGATCGCTGACTTGATCCTTGGTCGAGAAGCCGGCCATGAAGATCAGCTGCAGACATTCGTCACGATTCAGGCGCGCTGCGTCGGCCGGATCGATCAATCCCTTTTCAATGGCTTTCTTGCGCAGCTTGTCCGGGTCCATGCCCGCGCCATCGTCACTGATGGCGACAACGATCTGCCCACCGAGCTGCTCGGCCGACAGCACGACACGGCCACCGGCCGGCTTGCCGGCGGCAAGCCGCGTCTCGGGCATCTCCAAACCGTGATCGATTGCGTTGCGCACCATGTGCATCAGCGGATCGCCGAGCAGCTCGATCAGCGTCTTGTCGAGTTCGGTGTCTTCACCGACGCGTTCGACGTCGACCATCTTGCCGAGCTTGCGCGCGGTATCTCGCGCCAGCTTCGGAAATCGTGAGAACAGCTTGCGGATCGGTTGCATCCGCATCCGCGTCACCTGGTTCTGCAGGCCGGACGTGGTCACGTCCAGCTCGGATATCGCCTTGCGCATTTCGCTGCTGATTGGCTCGACGGCACTCAGCGACTTGATCCGGTTGCGCACCAGCACCAGTTCACCGAGCAGGTCCATCACTTGATCGAGACGCTGTGTATCGACGCGGACCGAGGCCTGCTCGGGATCGGGCGCTGCATGGGCGTGCTCCGCCGCAGCCGTCGGCGCTGCGGTGGCCAGTGACGTCGAGCGTGGCGGCGGTGCGGCCGGCGTCGGGGCTGCAGCAGGCGTCGCCGCTACCGTGCTGATCGGCGCGGGGGCCGACGGGGTGCCCTGTAGCTGATTCAGTAGCGCTTCGAATTCATCGTCGCTGAACGGATCACCGGGAATGCCGGCAGCCGTGACCTCGACGGCCGGCGCATCATGCGCAGCCGATGCCGAGCCGGCGCCGTTGGCCACCGCGATGAATTCGAGTACTTCCAGCAGATCCGGATTCGGCGCCGGTGGTTCGCGATCGGCGGCAACCGCTTCGAGCATCTCGCGAAGACCATCGAGCGCTTCGAGTATCGAGTCGAGCATCGACGCATCGAGCTTGCACTGGCCGGTGCGCAACAGGCCGAAGATCTCTTCGGCCGAATGCGCCAGCCTGACCACCGAGTTCAGTTCGAAGAAGCCGGCACTACCCTTGAGCGTATGAAATCCGCGAAACACGGCGTTGAGCAGGTCGCGATCGTCGGGCGTACGTTCCAGATCGACCAGCTGCTCCGACAAGCGCAGCAGCAATTCGCGACTTTCGGTCAGAAAGTCGTCGCGCAATTCGCTGTCGAGTTCGATACCCATGTGTGTCTGCGATCCTGATCAGAATCCGAGGTCGGCCAACAAAGCGTCGGCGTCACTCTGGCTGGCCGACACGGCGGCCGCCGGGCCTTTGAGCTCTGATAGCGGTTGATACGCCTCTGACGACGGTATCGGCGCGCGCGAGTGATCCTTGAGCGCCGGACGTGCCAGTTGCACCAGGTCCACCAGCGCCACTTCGACGTTGCGCACCAGGCCGATCACGCGACGGATCAGCTGCCCGGTCAGATCCTGATACTCCTGGGCCATGGCCAGCGAGGTCATGTTGCGGCGTAGGCCGGCCAGTTCCTCGGCCAGCGAGGCGCACTCGGGCCGCGCCGCGATCAGGTCGATCACGCGACGACTGTCGTCGACCAGGTCGAGTGTCTTGTGCGCCGCTTCCTCGGTCATCTTGACGACGTGGTCCAGATGAGTCCGCGCGTCCTTGATCTCGCCTTCGGCCAGATCGACGATCCGCGAATCGAGATCGAGTTCCTGCAGCGTCTGGCGGACGTCGCGCGCCAAGCGCGCCACGCCCATCGCCAGCGGCCGCTGTACCGTCGCCAGGATGCTGTTGACGGCGGTGTCGAGCGCCTCGGCATCGTCATGCTCGATCGCCACCAATGCCGCACGCAGGCGGCTGGCCATCTCGCTGTTGGACATATTGTTGATATCGGCAATCGAGTTCATGTCGATATCCCTTATGCGGCGGTCGCGGCGCGTTGGAAGATCTTGTCGATCTTCTCCTTCAGCGTGACGGCCGTGAACGGCTTGATGATGTAGCCGTTCACACCTGCCTGGGCAGCCTCGATGATCTGGTCACGCTGCGCTTCGGCCGTGACCATCAGCACCGGCGTCTTGGCCAGCCTGGCGTCGCCGCGGATGTTGCGCAGCAAATCGATACCGGTCATGCCGGGCATGTTCCAGTCGGTGACGACGAAGTCGAAGTCGCCCGCCTGCAGAATCGGCCACGCGGTGCGGCCATCATCGGCTTCCGTGGTATTGGCGTATCCCAGGTCGTGCAGCAGGTTTTTGACGATGCGACGCATCGTGGAGTAATCGTCGACGATCAGGATCTTGGCGTTCTTGTCCATGGCGTTTGGCGGTCGGTCTAGATGAAGGAAGGTTGGGGTCAGGCCGCACGTGCCTGTTGCGACATCAGCGTGGAAGACTTGGCTGCGGACTTGTCGGTCGCCTTATCGGCGCTACGACGTGATTTGGGCTTCTGGTCGGCAGCGGCCCAGTCCTGCAACTGTGCTCTGACTCGCAGCAGTGCTTGGCCATGAATCTGACAAACGCGGCTTTCGGACACCTCGAGCACCGCACCGATCTCGCGCAGGTTCATTTCGTCGTCGTAATACAGCGACAGCACCAGCTTCTCGCGCTCGGGCAAGGTGGAGATCGCACGCGCCAGCCGCATCTGGAACTCGTCGCGCTCCAGCGATTGCAGCGGGTTCTCGTTCGGATCGGCCGCTTCGAACGGGTCGTCACTGCCTTCGGGCGGCTCATCGAGCGACAGCACTTGGCACTGAACCGCGTCCTGCAATGCCGCGCGGTAGGCCTCGGGTGTCAGCTTCAACTCGGCGATGATTTCGTCTTCGCGAGCTTCACGACCGACGCGCTGCTCGATGGTCTTCATCGCGCCGCTGATCTCGCGGTGACGGCGATGAACCGAGCGCGGCGCCCAGTCGCCGCGGCGCAGCTCGTCCATCATCGCGCCGCGGATACGGATGCCGGCGTAGGTTTCGAACGAAGCGCCGCGCTCACCGTTGTAGTGCCGCGCCGCTTCCAGCAGACCGATCACGCCGGCCTGGATCAGATCTTCGACATCGACGCTCGCCGGCAAACGCGCTGCGACATGAAACGCAATGCGTTTGACCAGATCGGCATGCTGTTGCACCAGCCCGGCCTCCGAGCGGGGATCGACGGCACGCGTGGTCGTGGTGTAGCAGTTTCTGGCGTTCATCCGGCGGTCCTCTGGACGAGTCGTTCGACAAAGAATTCGAGATGCCCGCGCGCGCCTTGCGGCGATCCGAATGCCAGCGCCTTCTTGGCCAGCGAGTGGAACGCGGCCGAGGCCGGGCAATTGGGATAGGCATCGACGACGGCGCGCTGTCGGCGTACCGCGCGGCGCAGCCATTCGTCCTGAGGCACCGAGCCCAGGTAGCTCAGCGTCACGTCGAGAAAGCGCTCGGCGACGCGACGCAGGCTTTCGAAGATTTCCTGCGCTTCGGCTTCGTTGGCGACCATGTTGGCCAGCACTTGCACGCGCTGGACGCCATGGCCGCGGTTGAGCACTTTGATCAGCGCATAAGCGTCGGTGATCGACGACGGGTCCTGCGTGACGACGACGATCACCTGCTGGCTGGCTTGGCTCAGCGTGATCACCGAATCGGCGATGCCGGCTGCGGTGTCGACCACTAGCACGTCGAGCGGCCGGCGCAGATCGGAAAACGCCTGGACGATGCCGGCATGCTGCATCGACGTCAGCTCGGCCATGTGGCGCTTGCCGCTGGATGCCGGCACGACGCACAAGCCGTGCGCGGTTTCGATCAGCGTGTCGTCGAGCGTGCATTCGCCGGCCAGCACGTTGGCCATGTTGTAGCTGGGCTGCAGACCGAGCATCACGTCGACATTGGCCAGGCCCAGATCGCCGTCGAGCAGCACGACTTTCTTTCCCGCCATCGCCATCGCCATCGACAAATTGACCGAGACACTGGTCTTGCCGACGCCACCCTTGCCGCTGCTGACCGCCATGACTTGCACGGGCCGTAGCGGTCGCAGGCGACGCAGGCCCGATGCCTGGTCTTCGAATGCAGTGGAACTCATCGGGGTCGGGTTAGACATTGGCGCGGCTCGCATTGCCAGCGCTGGCCCCGAAGCCGCCGGCAAATCCGGCGATCAGCAGGGATTCGTCGACGGTGGCCGCCGAGCGTCGCGCGAGTTGCGTGGCCTGCAGCACGAGCCGGTCGGCGCGCGCCAGGTGCAGGTCTTCGGGCACACGCTGCCCGTCGGTGAAGTAGGTGATCCGCAAGCGAGTGCGCATCGCCACCGACAGCGCGCCGCCGATCCGGTGCGCTTCGTCGATCTTGGTCAGCACGCATCCGTCGAGGCCGACCGCGCCGAAGCGCTCGACCGCGTCGGCCTGCGCGCCGGGCTGGGCATTGCCGGCGATCACCAGCCAGGTCTTCAGCGATGGGCCGCACAACTTGAGTTGCTCGATCTGGCCGCCCAGCGCCGCATCGTTCTGCGACAGGCCGGCGCTGTCGACCAGCACCAGCTTGCGATCCGACAGACGCGCCAGCAGCGTCGGCAGGCTGTCGGAAGGGCCGACCGCATGCACAGGCACGCCGAGCAGGCGGGCATAGGTGTAGAGCTGTTCCTGAGCGCCGATCCGGTAGTGATCGGCGGTGACCAGCGCGATATCGCGGACGCCGTTATGAGCGGCGTAGCGTGCGGCGAGCTTGGCGATCGTCGTGGTCTTGCCGACGCCGGTCGGTCCCACCAGCGCGATCATGCCGCCGTCGAGAATCGGGTCGGCCGCATTGACCGGCAGACGCCGCGACAGCAGGCCCAGCGGCAGGAAGCGAGCGCGCTCCGGGTCGGCGGACTCGGGCATTTCTTCGGCGATCGACCGCGCCAGATCCGGCTCGATGCCCAGGTTGGCCAAGGCCCGCAGCGCAGCGGCCTGGCGCGGGCGGTGTTTCTGCATGTCGCCCCAGCGCAGCCCAGCGAGTTGTTCTTCGAGCAGCGCGCGCAGCGTCTGGATTTCGCGGCTGAGCTGATCGTTGCCGAGTGCCGCGGCGGCCGCGACGGCCGACAAGGGCTCCGGCGGCGGCGGGGTCACCGGCAGCGCGGCGGCCGGACTGCGCGGTGGCGGCGCGTTCGGTGCCGGCGGCGACGGCGGACGCTCGGTGGTCTGGCGCAGTGTGGCGGCCTGCGATGCCGGCAGTGGCGGCGGGCTGGCCGGCGATGCCATCGGCGCTGAGCGCTCGGGCATCGGCTCGCTGCGCAGCGCCGCGCTTTGCACCAGCGCCGCGTCGTAGTCGGTCGCCGCCACCACTTCCACGCCGCCGGGCACCCGGCGGTTGGACAGGATGACGGCGTCCGCGCCTTGTTCTTCGCGCACGAGGCGAATCGCCTCGCGCATGGTGTTCGCCTGGAATCGTTTTATCTTCATCGTGGCTGCCGGCGGTCTGTAGGGGCTTGCATGCCGGGCAAAGCGCCTCGGCGAGCCCTAGGTGCAACCGCTGTACCAGCCCCTCGTCGCCACGACGTGCGGGTTTTCCGTCGCCGTATTGCAGCGCGGACCGCCGCGCTGACCGCCGGGTGTCGGAAACCCGGCGAGCTGCTGCCGATCAGCCGACCGCAGCCCGCAAACGCATCAGCGCAGACCCCACAGCAGCGCCGCCGCCAGCGGCAGACTGGCGATCAGATCGGCCCGTACGACGCGGCGGATCGCGGCATTGCCACCGCCTTCGAGATAGGCCAGCACGATGAAGCTGACCATGCTCGCCAATCCCAGCAGCGCCAGCGGCAGGCGCCAGCCCGGCACAAAGGCCGAGACGATCAGCGCGACGCCCAGCAGCCCGAACAGCACCGCGCGATGCCGCATCAGCACGCGCAGGCTGGCGTCGTCGAACGGCAGTGAATACAGCGTTTGCAGCTGCTGCTGGCCGAGCACGCCGATCAGCGGCAACAGGTTGATGACGCCGGCGAGCATCAGCGCGGCAGCAAGGGCGGTGGCAGCGTCGAAGCGCATGGAATCAACCTCAGGGCTTGGGTCATCAATGACACCGCGCCAGCGTCGGCCGGGGGAGCGGCGCGCTCAACGACGCAGCAGGTCATAAGCGCAACGCGGACACGGCGACCGGCGCTGCACCGAGCATCGATGCCGCGGCGGTTTCCAGCGGCACCGTCCAGGGACGCATCGGTGGACCGAGGTCCGTCGGATCCGTCGGTTGCGGATCACCAGTGGACGGCTAGCGGCGCCGCTGCTTCAGGTCAACCAGTCTTCGATGCGCAGACCCGCCACGCGCTCGAACTCCTTGGTGTTGTGGGTCACGACGACCAGTCCACGCGACCGGGCATGCCCCGCGATCATCTGGTCGTACGGACCGATTTGCAGTCCGGCTCGTTTGAGCTCGGCGCGAATCTGCGCCGTATGAGCGGCAGCCGGCATGTCGTAATCCAGCACGTCCAGCCGCGCGATGAACCCTTCCACCACCGCCAGGTTTCGAGACGCTTGAG
This sequence comes from Hydrocarboniphaga daqingensis, assembly GCF_900129825.1. Taxonomy (GTDB): domain Bacteria; phylum Pseudomonadota; class Gammaproteobacteria; order Nevskiales; family Nevskiaceae; genus Hydrocarboniphaga; species Hydrocarboniphaga daqingensis. The sequence goes on from NZ_FQWZ01000001.1 coordinate 390,821, forward strand.
AGGACAGCTCTACGCCGTACAACAACGCCATCATCGTCACCGAGCTGATGCAGATCTGCGTGTGATGACGCTTGAATGCCGTCCGGGCCACAGCTGGCTTGTCCCGGATCGTGGCAATGCAGACATTGGTATCCAGCAGGTAGCGCAGCATCAGAACGGCTGGCGCTGTTGGTCTGCGGGCTGTTCCCGTTCGGCCATGAAGTCGTCGCTGACGCCGGCTCCATCAAACCAGCTGTCCCAGGCTTCTCCGGCCGGGGCAATGATGCGGGTGCGGCCCACGGCGACCACATCCACGCGTTTGACGTCGTCCGGCAACGCCGCCGCTTTGGGCAGTCGTATCGCCTGACTGCGGTTGCTCTTGAAGACGGCACCCTGTTCCATCTGCCATGTCCTAATGGGATATACCACCGGATGATACGCACGAAAGCCGCCAGTTCAAAGTCGCCGGCGCGAACATCGCATCGCCCCGCCCTCGAACACCGGAGTGAGGCGAAACGCGGGGCGTCAGCACAAAAAAAGGGCCGGTCCTCGCGGACCGGCCCAGATGCTTGCAGCGCTGTGTTTATAGGCCGATGACGCGGGGATTACCCCCCGCGTTCGGCGTAGATGCTCGTTGAAGTCGCGAGGTCGCCCAGAGCCTTTACTTGACCTGGATCGCCAGCGAACGCAGCGGCGAGGCGCCGGCGCCGCCGATCGCACCGGCCAGCGTCGCCTGGCCGGTGGCCAGGTTGATCCGGTACAGGCTCGACTGCGTGGCGCCGTCGGCCTGCAGCGCGGCCAGCGCAAAGCCGTTGCCGCCGCCGGCGATGTCGAAGCTGACCGCGGTCAGATCGGTCAGGTTCAAGCCCACCGGATTGACACTGGTCAGCACGCCGTCGTTGGGCGGTGCCTGCAGGCTCAGGCCGGCGCTGTTGGCGTCGAACACATACAGCTGCGTCGCGGTGCTGCCGGCGAAGCTGTTGGTGTAGGCGGCAGCGGCGATCTGCGGCGGACGCGTCAGCGCCGTGTCGGTGATCGTCGCGCCGCTGGAGACGTTGATGCGCAGGTTCTCACCGGCGCTGGACACCACGCGCAAGCGATCCGGCACCGGGTTGAAGTCGACGCCAAAGGACGTGCCCGCCAGTGCCGTGAACGGTGCGGTCAAATCGCCCGCATCGGCGGTCAGCGTCGAAGCCGGCAGCGCGATCGCGGTCGTGGTGTCGATCGTGTACAGCTTGCCGTTCTGCGTCAGGCCGTACAGCACGCCGGTCGCCGGGCGGAAGTCGATACCGACCAACTGCTCGCCCATGCCCAGGCCCGTGACGTTACCGATCGTCGACACGCTGCCCGGCGCGTCGGCCGGGAAGCTGGCCAGCACGTCGGCGCCGCTGGTGCCGATCAGCGCGAACAGCGTCGGCGTGGCCGGTGCGGTCATCGTCGTCGGAATCGCGAGGCCCTTGATCGAGCCAGTGGCGCCGATGCCGCCGATGCGCGTGGCGCGCGCCGTCGAGAACGCCGAGGCGACGTCGACCTTGTACAAGCCCGCCATTCCACCCACCGTCAGCACCGCGTAGGCGTCGCTGGCGCCGACGATGTCGAAGCCGTTGACCGCGTCAGCGTCGACACCGAGCAGACCACGATCCTTCAGCACGCCATCATTCGGCGGCGACTGCAGGAACACGCGGTCGCTGGTGGTATCGATCACGAACAGCTGCGTCGTGGCCGTACCCGCGAAGCTGTTGGTGTAGGCAGCGGCCGTAACCGCAAACGGTCCGTAAGCCAGCGGTGCGTCGGTGAACGTGTTGCCAGCGTCCGGATTGCCGATGCGCAGGTTCTGGCCGCTGTTGCTGACCACGCGCAGCGCGACCGGGCCGGTCGGGTTGAAGTCCAGACCGTAGGCCGTGTCGCTGCCGATGCCGGTGAACGGCGAGCTCATGTCGCTGGCGTCGGCGGCGAGCGTCGACGCCGGCGTGGCGACGGCCGTGGCCGGATCGACCGTGTACAGGCGACCGGCGCTGGTCAGCGCATACAGCTTGCCGGTCGACGGACGGAAGTCGATGCCGAGCACCGTCTCGCCGCCCTGCAGGCCGCTGACCGGGCCAATCGTCGTCACCGTAGCCGGCGCGCTGGGCACGAAGCTGACCAGTTCGCCTGCGGTGTTGAGACCGAACACGGTGGCCGACGCTGGCGCCGCGAACGGCGTCAGACCGACCAGACGCTCACCGCCCCCGACCGTGCCGAGCGAGGCACTGGCCGCGCCGGTGCTCAGGTTCAGCGTGTGCAGCGTCGTGGTCTGCGTGCCGGCGGCGTTGACGGCGATCAGCGCGGTGTTGTCGCTGCCGTTGATGTCGAAGCCGTTGACCTCGCTGATGTCGACGCCGAGCGCGCCGATTTCGGACATCGCACCGGCATTCGGATCGGCTGCGGTCAGCAGACGGTCGTTGGCCGTGTCGAGGTAGAAGATCGTCGTCGACAGCGTGGCCGCGTTGCCGCCCTTGAGACTGTTGGTGTAGGCCGTGGCGCTGACGCCGCGCGTGCTGCCGCCGACGGTCAGGCCACCGTCCACCGTGGTGGCGCCGGTGTCGACATTGATGCGCAGGTTCTGGCCGGTATCACTGACCACGCGCAAGCGGTCGGGCACCGGGTTGAAGTCCATACCGAACGCCGAGCCTGCCAGCGCCGTCGACAGCGTCGACTTCAGCGTGGCCGCCGCCGTGGTTTTGTCGACCGTGTACAGCTTGCTGGCGCTGGTCAGCGCATACAGCTGGCCGTCGGCCGGACGCGTGTCGATGCCGACGACGTTCTCGCCGCTGCCCAGGCCGCTGAGCGCTGCCGAGGTGCACAGTTTGGCTGGCGCCGCGCGGTTGAAGGTCACCAGCTTGCCGGTCTCGGTCAGGCCGATCGTGTCACCGGCTGCCTGCGAGCGCGCATCCGAGGTCACCGGGAAGCTCAGGCCCGAGATCACGCTGGTGCTGCTGAACGCGGCCAGCGCGGTGGCCGCGCCGCTGCTCAGGTTGATCGAGTACAGCCTCGGCGTGCCGTTGACGGTCAACGCAGCCAGCGCCGTGTTGCCGCCGCTGCTGCTGGTGATGATGTCGAAGCCGTTGACGGCGCCGACGTCGACACCGAGCGAGCCGACGACGACGGCCGTGCCGTCGTTCGGCGGGTTCTGCAGCAGCAAGCGGTCGGTGACCGGGTCGATCGTGTACAGCGCGGTACGGCAAGCCGCCGCGAAGTTGTTGGTGTACGCCGCTGCGCCGTAGCCGGTGGCCGCACCGTTGATCGCGCCATCGGTGATCGTGACGCCGCTGTCGACGTTGATCCGCAAGTTCAGGCCGGCGTCGCTGACCACGCGCAAGCGGTCCGGAACCGGGTTGAAGTCGACACCGAAGGTGCCGCTGCCCACGCCGCTGAACGGGCTGGTGTTATCGGTCGGGTCGGCGACCAGCGTCGACTTGAGCGTCGCCGCGCCCGTGGCCGGGTCGATGACGTACAGCTTGCCGGCATCGGTCAGCGCATACAGCTCGTTGGTGGCAGGACGCACGTCGACGCCGAGCACGGTCTCGCCGGCCGGTACGCCCAGCGTCGCCTGGCTGAGCACGCTGCCCGGGGCCGCACGGTCGAACGTGAACAGCGTGTTGCCGCTGGTGGCGAAGCTGTCGCCCAGCCGGTCGTTCTCGACGATCGTGACCTGGGCCGTCGACGGCGCCTTCAGGTCGGCGAGGCGGACGTTGCCGAGCGTGACGGTGAAGGTTTCATTGCCTTCGATCGCGACGTCTTCGGCGATCGGCACGGTAAAGCTCTTGAAAGCGTTGTCACCGACGGCCCAATTGAGCGTGCCGCTGACGGCGGTGAAGTCGGACGCGCCGGCGGTGCCGGCTGTGACGGTGTAGTCGACGCCGGCTTCCGTCAGGTTCTTGCCGGTGCGCAGCACGCTGATCGTGATCGTGCCCGCCGACTCATCGACGGTGTACGAGGCCTGCGACAGCGACAGTTCGCCGGCCTGCGGGCCGTCGCCTGAACAGGCCGATACCAGCAAGAAAGCGGGCGCAACGGCGGCGAGCGGCGTCAGCCGCCCACCGAATTTCTTCTTTTGCATAAGTAACTCCCTGTTTTAGATCGCTGCGAAGCAACCTGAACGCAACATCACTTGTTGAGCGAAGGGCTACGGGGAGCACCATTGAACGGATGCAAGCGACGCGCGCCTGCGCGGGTCGTGTGCAGGGAATCTCAGCCCGGCTGACGCAGAAAGGCCTCGGTGAACGCATCGGCCGGGAACAGACACTCGACTCGAAGGTTGTCGGCGGTCAGGTCCAGCGGCGTTCCGAAGCTGCATAGCATCGTGATGAAGCTCAGCGTCGCGTCGCCGACCCCGATCCGCGTCGGCAGCACCGGCGCCAGCGGCGTCCACACTTCCGCTAAGCGCCAGCGCGGCGGAATGCCTGGATACGCCAGCACCACGGCCAGCGTCTGTGCGGCCTGCGGGCTTTCGCGGGCCTCGCGGATCGCGCGGCCGAGCAAGCCGGGGCCCAGTTCGTCGAGATTGCGGATGTACGGCCTCAGGCCATCGGGGTGCAGCGTCAGCTTCATCAGGTTGGGCGGACCATCGCCACAGACGCGCCGCCACAGCGCGTCGACGTCGCCGCCCGGTGCGATCCAGGCCAGCAGCCGCTGAATCGCCGCATTGGCCTGCAGCACGTTCCAGCCCGCATCGAGCACCAGCGCCGGATACGGGTCCTGTTGTTGCAGCAGCAGCGACAGCACGTGCTGGACCGGGGCCATGTCGGGGCTGTGCAGGGCGCGCTCGGCAAACAGCGGCGCAAAGCCGGCCGCGACCAACCAGCGGTTGCGCTCACGCAGCGGCAGGGCCAGCGCTTCAGCCAGTTGCAGCACCATCGCGCGGCTCGGCCGCGCCTTAGATGACTCCAGGCAGCTCAAGTGGCGCTGCGACAGCCCAGCGTCGCCGGCCAGTGCCATCTGGCTGATGCCCTGCCCGCGCCGCCGTTCGCGCAGCAGCGTGGCAAAGCCGGCCGGCCGCTCGCAGGCTTCAACGGGGGTGGCGGCCAGTGCCGCGGTCGTCTGCGTCGGGTTCATACGCGGATTGTGCGCTGGCGCCGACCGTGCGGGTATGACGTCACAGGTCATTGAGCGGGTCATCGTCAGCGGCGAGTCTGGTCGCGTTCCTCCACCGTCGATGACAAGGCCCCACCATGCACCTGCCCCGCCCGCTCGTTCTGCTGATCCTGCTGCCGTTTACCGCTTTTTCAGTGTGGGTTCTGAGCCAGGTCGGCTACCTGGGCCTGTTTACCGCCAACCTGCACCCGGCCGGCTTGCAAGTACTGGCCGATCTGGTGATCGCCTGCACGCTCGGCATCGTCTGGATCTGGCGCGACGCCCGTGCCCAGGGCCGCAACCCGATACCGTTCGTGCTGCTGACCTTGGGCCTGGGCTCGATCGGCCTGCTGCTGTACCTGCTGATGCGGCCCGCGCCCACCGCGGCGCGCTGATCCGTCGGCATCCCTCGCAGCCGCTAGCGGTCGTGCACCGGGTCCAGCGGCGGCGGTGAGTCCGCGTCCGGCGACGCTCGGGCGTCGTCACGGTGCTGCCGCTCGGCCATGCGCCGCAGTGCGGCGGCCGGGCCGCGGCGCTCAGGCTGGCCCGCGTGCGCCGGGCCCGGCGTCGCCGCGCTGGCGGGATTGACGCCGGCGCTGGCGGAATTGAGCGAGTCGATCGGCACGCCGGCCGATGCGGTACCCGCCGCGACGACGCCGACGATGATCGATGCCAAGCTCGATCGTGCCCGAAGCAGAATGCGTTTCATCGCCCGCTCCTAGAACGCATAGGCGACGCTGGCCAATAGCGTCAGCCGCGGCGTGCGGTTGTGGTCGCTGAGCAGGTCGACGTAGCCGGCCGTCAGCGTCAGTGGCCACCAGCGGAACAGCGGCGCCACCGACAGCGCGGCGTTGACGCAGTAGCCGTCGTATTCGCCGATCAACGACAGGCCGTGGTGTGGATACCAGGCGAGCGCGGCGAACAGGTCGACGCCGAATAGATCGTCGCTGTTGCCGTTCTTGTTGGTCACGTTTTGGCCGGCGCCGCCGCTGAGCATCAGCAGCTGATTGCCCAGAGGCACGGCGTGACTGAGCGCCACGTAGTGCCCGGCAGGATTGCTGGCGCGATACACCGACCCGCCCCAGCGAGGCACCGCGCTGCTGCCGATGGCAACGGCGGTCGACTCGCCGACGTTGCGGTGCAGCTTGAACGCCAGACTGCCTTCCTCGCCGAAGCCAGCCTGGCCCAGCGATCGGTCCGACAGCGACGAAATGACCACCGCCGTGTCGAGCGCCAGCCATCGATCGGGATCGCCGACCGACGCGGCCACGGCGATCGACGCATCGCCACGCTCGCGCTCGGTGATCATGCCCAGCGCCAACGAGCCGGTGCGCCCCCCGTAGCCGACCGGCGCAACGAACGCCGACGCGGCATAGCCGAACCGGGCGGTATCCAGCCGCGTCGCCGCTAAAGGATCAGCCCCAGCCAGCGTCGTGATCGAGGCCAGAACCGCTCCACATAAACTGATACAGGCCGCCTCTAGCGACCTCGACCGCCTCAACGTCATCGATTCCCCGCGAGCCTCCGCAATGGCACGCAGCATCACCCGCTGTCGGGCTCGACTCACGTGCAAACATCACAAGCATGCGTCGGCAACGGACGCGTGACCAGTCCATCGGGTCACGCCGGAACGGCCGGATCGCCTGCCTAGTGCGCGGGCTTGTGCGCCGCCTCGATCATCACGTCGCTGATCGCGCCGTAGACGGCCGTCCACGATGCCTGCACCTGTGGCGTGAAGGCCGGCCCCAAACCTTGACCGAGCGTTTTCAGCAGCGCCGCACCGACGACGGCGTAGTGCGCGTCCTGCACGCCGTAGGTGACATGACGGCGGCCCAGCGCCTGAAGCACCGGCACCAACGCATCGATGTCGCGCAGCTTCGACACGGCGACGCCGATCATCTGCATCAGTCGGGCGCCCTGCGCGACCATGTCGCCCTTGAACAGCGCCTGCAGGGCCGGATCGGCCTCGAACAGATTGCGGTAGAACAAGGCCGCCGCCTGCGGCGCGATGCCCTCGACGGCAACCCAGCTACCTTGCACGTCCTGAATCAACTGTTCGTTCACGAGCGTCTCCGCAATCTTTGACCGGATCATCATACGAGCCGTGGGCACCGCAGCCGACGACGTCCAGCGGCTGTTCGGTACCGCGTGTTGATCGAGGCACTGCGCGCTACTGCGCGATAGCGCGCAACGCAGCGGCACGGGCGCGCAGGTCGCCGTACTGCTGCCGGCGCTGCGCGGTGTAATGCCACCACGCCCGCGGCGGCTGCCCAGCGAGGAAATCAGTGACCGACATCAGCACGTCGAGCACGCAAGGATCCTGGAAGACGCCCGAAACGCGACATAAATCGTCGTACAGCACCAGCGGATCGGCGCCGGTCAACTGCAGCGGATGCGTGTAGCCCAGTTGCACAAAATCCTGCGCCGATGCCGGCCCGATATTGGGCAAGTCGGTGAACTGCAGCAGCCGATCACGGCGAACTTTGGACGGGCTCATCGGGGCCGGCTCCTCGGCAAAGGGGCGATGTCATCTTCGGCATCGCCGCAGGAATCACTGCAGCCTACCGAAGCAGGGTCCGGGCCACTAGCCGCCGATCAGAAAATCCGCGACCTGCTGAAAGCCGCTGGGCTTGCCGTGATAAAACTCGGTGAACTTGCAGCGCACGCAGACCGCGGCTGTGAAGCGCTGATTCTGCAAGTTGAATGCGGCGCTGAGAAAACCACCCGAGGTGCGCACTTGGATCAGCTCGCAAGCCGTGTGGCCGCATTTGAAGCAGCGGTACTGGCTCGACGGCGTGCGCAAGCGCATCTCGGCATTGAGCGCGCGACTGATGTCGCGGTAGTCGGCACCGTTGATGCGCGACAGCCGCAGTTGCTCGACCAGTTCCTCGTACGACAGCGTCGGGATTTGTTCGATCGTCGGTTTCATCGGCCATGATCCTGTGTCGGCGATCCTCAACCCGCGCGTTGCCGCACGGCCGGCGACGCCGGCAACGCGCTAGCCCATCGCGCCGAGCAGGCGCACGCGCTTGGTTTCGGGTACTTCGTTGTAGGCCAGCACATGCAGGTCGGGCACGGTCTGGCGGACGAAGCGCGCCAGCAAGGGCCGCAGCGGCCCCGGCACCAGCAGCACGGCCGGCTGGCCGAGCGCGGCCTGCTTCTGCACGCCGTCGGCGATCGACTGCTGCATGCGTTCGGCCAAGCCCGGCTCCAGCGCGACGTTGCCGCTGGACAAGCTGTCCTGCAGCACACGCTCCAGCGCCGGTGCCAGCGTGTAGGCCGGCAACTCGTCGTCCATGCCGTTGATGTCCTGGACGATCTGCCGACCCAGCGCGACGCGCACCGCCGACGCCAGCATCGTCGGGTCCTGCGTCTTGGGCGCGACCTCGGCCAGCGTCTCGGCGATCGTACGCAGCGCGCGGATCGGCACGCGGTCGGCAAGCAGGCTCTTCATCACCTTGACGAACACCGCCATGCTCATCGCCTTGGGCACCAGGTCTTCGGCGAGCTTCGGCGAGGTCTTGGCCAGATTGCCGAGCAATGCCTGGGCCTCGTCGTGACCGAACAGGTCGGCCGCGTGGCTGCCGACCAGATGCGACAGATGCGTGGCGATCACGGTCGCCGGATCGACCACCGTGTAGCCGAGCGACTGCGCGTGGTCGCGCGCACCGCGTTCGATCCAGGTCGCATCCAGACCAAAGGTCGGATCTTTGCCGGCAACGCCGACGATGGGCCCGAGCGCGCGGCCCGAGTCGAGCGCCATGAACTTGTCGGCATGGACCGCGCCCGTGGCCAACGGCACGCCATTGAGTGTGACGCGGTAGCCGTTGGGTGCCAGTTCCAGGTTGTCGCGAATGTGGACCGGGGCGACCAGGAAGCCCAGATCCTGCGTCAGCTTCTTGCGCACGCCCTTGATCCGCGCCATCAGTTCGCCGCCCTGCTTGACGTCGACCAGCGGAATCAACCGGTAGCCGACTTCAAGCCCGAGCGAGTCTTCGGCCGCGACATCTTCCCAGGTCAGCTCGGCCGGCTTGTTCGGCGGCGCCGCAGCCGGCTCGGCCTTGGCCTTGGCGGCTTCCGACACCGCACGGCCGCTGCTCATCCGCCACGCCAGATACGCGCAGCCGGCAGCCAGCCCGAGAAACACCAGGTTGGGCATGCCGGGGATCATGCCGAGCAGGCCCATGACCACGGCGGCGATGCCCAGCGCGCGCGCCTGCCCGAAGATCTGGCCAGCGAGCTGCTTGCTCATGTCCTGCGACTTGCTCATCCGCGTGACCAACACGGCCACGGCGGTCGACAGCAGCAGCGACGGCACTTGCGCCACCAGACCGTCGCCGATCGCCAGCAAGGTGTAGATCCGCGCCGCGTCGCCGATGCCCAGCCCGTGCTCCATCGTGCCGACCAGCAAGCCGCCGATGACGTTGATGAACAGCACCAGCAGCCCGGCGACCGCGTCGCCGCGGACGAACTTGCTGGCACCGTCCATCGACCCGTAGAAGTCGGCTTCCTCGCGCACTTCGTCGCGACGGAGTTTGGCCTCGTCGCGCGTCAACAATCCGGCATTCATGTCGGCGTCGATCGCCATCTGCTTGCCCGGCAGCGCATCCAGTACGAAGCGTGCGGACACTTCGGACACGCGCTCGGCACCCTTGGTGACGACGACGAAGTTGATGATCGTCAAGATCATGAACACGATCAGGCCGACCGTGTAATGCCCCCCGATTACGAATTCACCGAAGGCCTCGATCACCTTGCCGGCCGCATGAGTGCCCTCGTGACCGTGCAGCAGCACGACGCGCGTCGACGCCACGTTCAGCGCCAAGCGCAGCAGTGTGGCCATCAGCAGCACGGTCGGGAACGCGCTGAACTCCATCGGCCGCATCACGTAGATCACGGCCAGCACGATCACGATGGATAGCGCCAAATTGAACGTGAACAGCAGATCGAGCAGGAACAGCGGCAGCGGCACGACCATCATGCCGAGAATCGCCAGCAGCACCAGCGGCGCACCCAAGCCACTGGAGGCGCCACCTTTGATCAGCTGGAACAACGACGGTGAGGAGACGGTTTTGGTATTCACGCCGGCATGCTTACAAGCCGCGTACCAGCCCCAACCCCCGTGCGGCGGTCAGCGGTAGCGTCGGTAGCTGCGCTTGAGGCGCCGCAGGTAGCTGACGAAGTCCAGGCCGGTCTGCTGTTCGAGCCGCTCGGCACGCGTCCGGAGCCCGGCCCAGTCCGGCGCCGGCGTGTCACCCACCCAGGCGAACAGCACGCGGTTGCCGCCCTTGACCGCAAGCGAGGCCGTGGCGCCGCCGAGCGTATCGGCCACCAAGGTCTCGATCGCGTCGGAGCGGCTGGCCTCACCGATCAGGTTGACGACGACGATGCCGCCCGTGCGCACCCTGCGCTGCAGCCGCTGATAGAACAGCGGGTCAGCAAATGTCGGCGCGATGCCGAGCCGGTCGCAGCCGTCGATCAGCACCACGTCGGCGATGTCGCCCGACGGGTCGGCGAAGTAGTCGGCGGCATCGACGTGCAGGATCGGCATCCGGACCGTGGCCGGCGGCATCAGGAACATCTCACCCAGCGCGATCACGTCGGCGTCGATCTCCAGCGTCGTCACGCGCGCGCGCGGCAACTGCTGGTGGCAGAAGCGCGTCAGCGAGCCGCCACCGAGGCCGACGACGACGATCTGCCGCGGCTGGGTATCGAACAGCATGAAGGCCATCATCGCCTGCGTATAGGCAAATACCAGCTCGTCTGGGTCCTTCAGGTTGATCGCGCTCTGTACATAGCGCAGATCGAAATGCAGCCGGCGCTGCTCACCATCATCGACGATGAATGGACGATCGTAGACGCCGTCGGCCAGCTGCTGCGCCAGCTTGAGCACGGCGGTGCCGGCCGGAGCGCGCAGCAACAGCATGCCCTGCTCCTGAACGTAGCTGGCGGGGATTTCGAACCACTGTTGGGTTTTGCGGGAGGCGCGTGCGGTTGGCATCACGCCAGTGTAACGGCTGCCTCAGCTGCGGCGCGCTGCGGCGATCGCGCGGCGGTGCTGCTGGAACACGTGACGCTCCAGCGCCTGCTGCGCCGCATCGGCCATCGGCAGAAACTCGGCTTCGGCAAATGCGGCGTCGCCGTCGAGCATCCGCGCCGGCAAGCGCAGTGGCTGCTGCACGATCGGATGCAGATAGATCTCGATCCAGCCCAGCGTACCGGCATCGGCTGTCGACTCGGCTCGCGGCCAGCGCAAGTGATCCCAAAACATCTGCAAGCCGACACGCGCCGGCCGCTTCAGAAAATGCGGTGCCAGTTCGCTGACGGCCGACAGCAGCAGGTCGAGCTTGGCGTGCAAGCGCTGGATCTCGACGTCCTGCGGCGTGGGTTGCTCGATCGGCGGCGTGCGCTCTTCGAACTGTGCAATCTGCGACAAGGCCCGCAGGTTGACCTCGCCGGCATGCTCGATGTCGCCAGGCTCGAAGCCGGCCACGGCCAGCCAGCGCATCGGCGCTTCGAGGCGATAGCTCAGAGCCGCTTGGTCATGGTCGGACATCGGATATCTCCAGGGCGACGCCGTCGGCACATCGTAGGCGCCGGCTGCGTCTCGGGTCCATCAACGCTGCATCGGGTCGATCGCGTCCCAGCCGCTCTTGATCGTCACGATCAGCTTGGAAACCTCGGCCAGGATGTCGGGGTCGTTTTTGGCATTGGCCAGCGTCATGCGCCGGAGGCAGTAGTCATAGAGCGCATCGAGCCGCTCGGCCAAGGACCCACCGGCATCGTGGTCGAGTACGACCCGCAGATGCTCGACGATCTGGATCGCGCCGTTGATCGCCTTGAGCTTGGCACCGACATCGCCGCGCGAGATCGACGAGCGTGCGATCGCGAGCCGTTCAAGAACACCGTCATACAGCATCGAGATCAGTCGATGCGGGCTGGCCTCGCTCGAAATCGTCGCCGACGCCGTGTCGGTGTAGTAGCGCATACGAGCGGCCGAAGCAGTGGAAGGAGCCATTGGATTTGAACCGGTTGATGTTGCCTGCGATATCAATAACATCGGCAAATAAAGCGGTTTCTTGAGCGTTTCCGCCAGCATTCAATCAGGATATTTCAACCCATCGAATGCCCCTGCGATGCGTCGACGGCGACTCGGCGGTAAGCGATCGCCGCCGCCTGCAATCGCCGCATCCGCTAGCTGTTCGCGCGCTGGTTGTAGCGCTCGTTATCCATCTGATCGAGATACGTCGCCACGTTCTTGTACTTGCTGACGATGGCATCCAGCGAATTGAACTGGGTCCTGTACAAGGCTTCTTTCTGCGCCATCCGCGCGTCGAGTGCTTCGCGGTCGATGTCGATCCGGCTCAGTACTTTGTTCAGCGCATCAAGCTTGTTGTCGATCGGACCGTCGGCCTTGATATAGCCTTCGACCAGCGTGTTCATCCGCGTTGCAATACCGGACGTGCTGCCGAACATGTTCTGAATCGACGTATTGTCGTCAGTCAGTGACGTGGCCAGCTTGGCCGCATCGACCTTCAGCGTCCCGTCGATGTTGGTGGTGATGCCGATATCGGTGAGCGTATCGAACGTGCCTGATTCGACGCTGGCGCCGATGATCGACCGCATTGCCAGCGAGGTGCTGCGCAATGCCGCATCGCCCATCAGTGCGCCGGCCGTCTTGCTGGCCGCGTCGTAGCCGGTGAGGCTGCTGTAGGTCTGAACCAGCGTGTTGTAGGCCTCGACGAAGTTGTTGACGGCCGTGTTGGCGGCGCTGTCATCGGCCGCCACGGTGACGGTGACCTTGGTTCCGACCGAGGCCTTGTTCAAGCTGATGCTGACGCCGTCGACCACGTTCGACACGTAGTTGTAGGCACTGGTGCGGGTGTAGCCGTCGACTTTGACTTGCGAGTCGGTCGCGCTCTGCAGCTCGCTGAAGTTGGTCAGCGACGTGCTGACACCGACGGCATTGGCGGTGCCGGTGTTACGCGCGGTCAATACCATGCGCGTGCCACCGTCTTCGGCCACGAGCGTTGCACCGACACCGACATTGCCGCTCGCACTGTTGATCGCGTCGCGCAGCTGCGCCACGGTGGTCGTCGCCGTCGCAGTCACCGTGAACGAATTGCTGCCGACCGTGAACGTCATGTCGCCGGCGCCGACCAGAGCCGAACTGGATGCGAACGCATCCGAGCCGAGCTTCTGTGCGCGGGCCAATGACAGCACTTCGATCTGCGTCTGCCCGGGCTGGGCCGATTTGGACGCGGTCGCCGTGAAAATACTGGCGTCGGATACCGACGCCGTGCGCTTGCCTAAGTCACCACCCGATGTGAGCTTGGCCAGCGACTGCTGCAAGGTGTTCATCGCCGACTTGAGCGCGCCCAAGCCGGAAATCTGCAAATCCGCCTTGGCCTTGGTCGTATTGAGCCGGGTGTCCTGCGCGCTGCGGTCCGCCGCCACCAACTTGGTGACGATTGAATCGACGTCGAGGCCGGAGCCCAAACCGGATGAAGTGATCGTGCTGGCCATGATCGATACCCCGCAACTTCCGCTATCTATGCCGGCTCAAGCGGTCTGCTTGAACAACTGCGGCGTCTCGTTCTGCAAGGCCTGCGCCAGCCGCAAGGCTTCTTCGCTTGGCACCTGCCGGATTACCGTTCCATCGCGCGAGTCGGTGACCGTGACCACCAGCCGGCGGCTCTCCTCGTCGACGTGGAAATGCAGTTCGGCACGTCGTAGCAGCATGTGTTCGTTGAGGCTCTCTGCCGCCTTTTGTACGGCATCGCGATCGGCCTGATTGGGTTCCGATGCGTCGGTTTCTTGTCGCTGTCGCGCGGCATCGCCGTCGGCCGCAGCGACTCGGGTTAGCGGGTTTACCGCCGGGACGACGCGAGCCCCGGCGTCGACGGGTGTCGAGGCCGAGGCGGATATGGGATTGACGAGCATGGCTTTCTGCCAGCAGAAGTGGACCTAAAAGAGACCCGCCGGCATACCGATGATGGGTCAGTACGCCGGCGTGTCGCCGTTTGCTTAGCCCTGCAGCAGCTTCAGCACACCCTGGGCCGAGCTGTTGGCCTGCGACAGCATCGAGATGCCGGCCTGCTGCAGCACCTGGCCGCGGCTCAAGTTGGCCGTTTCCTGCGCGAAGTCAGCGTCCTGGATGCGGCTACGTGAGGCCGACAGGTTCTCAGCGGTCGTGTCGACCGACGAGACCACCGAGCTGAAGCGGTTCTGCACCGCACCGAGCGAGGCGCGAGCCGTGTTGATCTGGCTCAACGCGCTGTCGATCTGCTTGATGGCCAGCTGCGAACCGGCGTAGCTGGACACGTCGAGCGTGGTCAGACCGGTCTGGTTGGTCGCCGTCGCCGTGACACCACCCGCACCGTCGAAGCCGGTCAGCGTGCCGTCGTCGGTACCGGCCAGCGTGATCGTGGACTCGGAGGTCAGCATGATCTGGTTGGTCGTGGAGTCGACATAGGCATTGACGCCGGTGGTCGTGGACACGTTGTTGATCGCATCGACCAACTGAGCGCCGCGCTCGGAGGCGCTGCCGACGGCGGCCAGCGCACCAATGTCGGTGCCGTTGATCGTCAGCGAGCCAGCAGCAGCAGCGCCGGTGCCCAACGTGGCAACCTGGGTCGAGGCCGTCGACGCGGTGCTGACATCGCTCAGTGCGGCGAGGTTGGCATCGGCGATGGTGTTGACGGTGATCGTTTCACCAGCGTTGGCACCGACCTGGAACACAGCGCCAGTGAAGCTGCCGTCGAGCACTTTGACGCCGTTGAAGGCGGTCGTGTTGGCGACGCGCTCGACTTCGGCCTTCAGGCTGGTGACTTCGGTCTGCAGCGCGTCGCGATCGCTCTGCGAGTTGGTCGCGTTGGACGACTGCACGGCCAGTTCACGAATACGCTGCAGGTTGTTGGTGACTTCCACCAGCGCGCCTTCCGCCGTCTGCGCCAGCGAGATGCCGTCGTTGGCATTGCGCGAAGCCTGGTTCAGACCCTTGATCTGCGACGTGAAGCGCTGCGAGATCGCGAGGCCGGCGGCGTCGTCCTTGGCGCTGTTGATGCGCAGGCCCGAGGACAGACGCTGCATCGCGGTGTTCAACTGCATCTGCGAGTTGTTGACGTTGCGCTGTGCATTGAGCGACGCCACGTTGGTGTTGATAGTTTGTGCCATGACTATGACTCCTTGAGTGGTTGGGTTCCCGGCGTGGCTGTCGTGTCCTGCTGGGATGCTTCGGCGCCAGACCCGTGATTGGGAACTTCGCCGCTGCTGTAGGGGTTAACGGAACGTTTGCAAAAAACTTTAATCGGTGTTTGTCCAGAACTATTTTTTACATCTAACCAGCAACTTATCGGCATCCATCATCAGAACTTGAGGCTTGGAGATGACAGCGACCGAATTTCGACGGCAACTCTTCAGCGTGCGACCGGTACTGCTGTGTCCTTGAACGATGGCTTGTAAATGAGAGTGACTCTCATCTACGATGACCCGGTGGCCAGCTGCTGCAAGCCCTCCTTTCCACTGGATCGAAGGACGATGCGATGAACGAAATGCTGTGGTTCCTGCTGGCCGACCTGCTCGGCTGTTTGTTGATTGCCGGTCTGCTGATGCTGCTGACCGGGCCCTTGGATCCGCCTGCCGATCAGCGCAGGTAGTCGAACAGGCTCAAGGCCTGCACTTTCATGTAGCTCTGCTGGGCGGCCTGCAACACGGTCGAGGTCTGCGACAGCCTCGACGCGGCCTCGGCGTAGTCGACTTCGCGAATGCCGGCCAGCGACTCCTTGAGCTGGATCGAGCGCGCGTCGAGTTGGCTCGACGCATCGTCGAGCGCATTGAGTCGGGCGCCGACCGATCCGCGTACGTCACTGACATGGCCGATCACCGTATCCAGCGATTGCATCGCGCTGTACAAGCGCGTCTGGTCCTGCGCCGACTGCGCCGGCGAGCGGCCATAGACCGCCACGACGTCGATCAGCTTCTGCACCGTCGTGAACACATCCTGCTGCTCGCTGCCCTTGATCGTGAATGCATCGCCATCGGCCGGCTGTCCGGACACGGTGACGCTGACGCCACGGAACTGGATCGCCTGCTGGTCGACATAGCGGCCGCTGCTGACCACGTTGTCGTCGGCATCGACGACGCGGTAATCGCCGCCGTCGAGTTGCAGCCGGTAGGTGCCACCATCCCATTGGCTGGAATCGGTGAAGCTGACGCCTTTGATCGCCGCGCCGCCCTTGTTCGCAGAGTCGACGCCGACATCCACCCGGCCGTCACCGCTGTTGACGGCAACAAAGACGTCGGCGCCGGAGTCGCCCATCAGGATCTGACGACTGGAGCCGATGTTGACCAGGGACACCATCGCGTCGCCCTGGTAGCGGACCGTGCCGCCGACGTTCTCGAAGGGCGTTGACTGCACGCGGCTGCCGGCAAACAAATAGCCGCCCTGCCCGTCCCGGGTGTTCGCCTGATCGAGCACCTCGGTCAAGCGCTCCTTCATCTCGGCGGCGATCGACTTGCGGTCGAGATCGCCAATGGCAGCGGAATTGGCTTGAACCGCCAACTCGCGAATTCGTGACAGCGCCGACGACACCGTGCCCAGCGCCGCCTCTTCAAGATTCAATCGATCCTGTGCGGCACCGATGTTGGCCTGCCACTGCGTGCTGTCGGCCAGCGCCTTGTCGATGTTCAAGCCGCGACCGGCTTCGATCGGCGCTTCGCCAGCGCGCGAAAAGCGCTGATTGCTGGCCATCTGTGCCTGAACCTTGACCAGCTCCTGACTCTGCTTCTGCATGGCCTGCACGCCTTGCGCGAACACGCTGGCGGTCGTGACTCTGAAATTCATCGTAGGGCTCCGCGAGAGGGCGACGGCGATCAGGAACGGATCGCCGACAGCAGCGAGTCGAACAGCGTGTTGGCCGTGGATACGACTTGCGCGGCCGCTTGGTAGGCCTGCTGAAATCGGATCAGGTCGGCGGCTTCTTCGTCGAGATTGACGCCCGACACCGAGTCACGCTCGGCTTGGGTCTGCGTGCTCAGCGCGGTCTGCGCGTCGAGCTGCGCGCTGGCCTGCGCCGATTGACTGCCGACACGCGACACCAATGCGCTGTTGGCGGACGACAGCGTGGTGCGTCCGCCCGACAGCAGGTTCTGCTCGGCCACGCCGAGCAAGGCCAGCGCATTGGTGTTGTCGCCGGATGCGCCGTCGTTACGACTCAAAGTGAACGTGTCGCCGGCCACCGGCACACCGCCGACGCTGACGCGCCAGCCGTTCAAGTCGATGCTGCCATCGGCCGACACCGCGTAATCGCCGGCACCGTCGATGCTGTAGCGATCGGCGGCCGTGAAGCGGATCGCCACCGTCTGCAGCAATTGCGGATTGGCGCCGTCGCGCACTTCGGGCGGGCTCAAGCGCGACAGGCCGCTGTTGGTCGACGCTGCCGAGGTACGCAGCGGGCTGGCAGCCGCAATGCGCGCCGTATCGGTAATGGCCAGCTTGATTTGCCCTGCGGCATCACGAGTCGGCTGCAGCAGGTACTGGTCAGAGGCCGCCGGGCTGCCGGTCACGACGATCGACAGACCGGCAGCGCGAAACGGATCCGCCTGACTGCCGCTGCCGGAGAGTGCGACGTTTTCGCCGGTGCGGGTGCTGGTCATCTGCCAGCTGCCGCCGTCGAAGCGCAGTGTGTAGTCCTGCATCGTCAACGCGGCAGCATCACTGACCTGGGTCGTGATGGTCGCCGTTCCGGTATTGCCGCGTGCCGGGGTGACGGTACCCGACGGCGTCGAAAACAGCGCGCCGCCGAGCTGGCCGTACTGATCCATACCCTTGGCATGCTGCGCGTTGACAGCGGTCGACAAGGCCACCGCGATACTGCCCAGCTCATTGACGGCCGGCTCCAGCACTTCGCGCCGGAAGTCGAGCAAGCCGCCCATCGTGCCACCCGACAACTGGGTGGTGACCGACACCGACGCCGCGCCGCTGCTGAGCCGGATATCGCGCATCCGGCCAAACGAATCGGGACCGATGACGACGCTGCTGGCACGGCCGCCGAGCACCAGCGCTTGGCCAGTACCGAGCGACACGTTAATCGATCCGTCTTCGCTCAGCGAAGTCTCGATACCAACCTGGTCAGCCAGCGAGCGCAGCGCCAACTCGCGCTGATCAATCAAGTCATTGGGCAACTGTCCGGCATTCTTCGACGTGGCTTGCGCGATGCTGTCGTTGAGTTCGGCGATCTGCCGCGACAGCTCGCTGATCCGCGTCGCTGCTTCGCCAATGCGCGCATCGATATCCTGGTCCAGCTCGTTGAAGCTGTTCTGCAACGTATTGAAGCGTGCGGTCAGCGCCGAGGCTCCGGTGAGCACGACCTGACGCGTGGCCGATGACGACGCGTTGGCGCTGAGCCCATTCACCGCGTCAAAAAAACCCTGCAGCGACTTTGACAAGCCCGTATCCGTACCCGACAGCCAGGTGTCGAGCTGCGCCGTCTGCGTGGCCATCGTGTTGACCCGCGCCAAGCTGCTGTCCTGTCCGGTCAGCCGGTTGACGACGAACTGGTCACTGATCCGCTGCACATCGCGCACGGTGACGCCGTTACCGCTGGGCACGCTGCCGCCGCTGAGCGGCCGCGCTTCGAGATTCACTCGCTGGCGGCTGTAGCCTTCGGTATTGGCGTTGGCAATGTTCTGGCCCACGACATTGAGCGCACTGCGATACGCCAACAGGCCGCTACTGCCGATGCCGAGTATGTCTGCCATTTGCGCGGTACTCCTACAAACTCTGCTGCGTCGGCGCGTTCTGCTGCGCCAGCGCATCACTGATGTTGCGGCCATAGGCCAGGTCGACGATCTTCCCGGCGTACTGCGGGTCGGTCGCGTAACCCGCCTTCTGCAAGCCGTGTGCGAACCCCTGGACCGTGTCGGCGCGCAAGGCATCCAGATAGCGCGGGTTGTCCTGCAGAAAGCTCACGTAGTCGTCAAACGACGCCGCCAGCGAGTCGTAGGCGCGGAAGTCGGCACGCTCGGTACTGAAGGCGCCGTCGCGGAATTCCTGCGTTTGTGTACTGACGCGTTCGCCGCTCCAGCCACGGCTGGCCTTGATACCGAACAAGTTGTAGCTCGGCTTGCCGGCCGCATCGCGGCTGATGTGCTGGCCCCAGCCGGTTTCGAGTGCGGCTTGGGCCATGATCGCGCGAGCCGGTACGCCGAGTGCCTTGGCGGCTTTCTCCGCATGCGGACGAATCTGGTCGATGAAGTCCTGCGCATCGCGCGGAGGCCAGGCGCCGTCGTCGGCACCGACGTTGCTGCGCGTAGTGGCGCGCGACGACAACGACGCTGGCAAGCTCAGCTGCCGCAGTGACTGCGCCGCGCCATCGCCCGATGCAGCCGCCGCCGAGCGCGACTGCGTCAACTGCTGTACCAGCAGATCGGCCAGGCCCATTCCCTTGCCGCTGGACAGGCTCAAAGACAGCTGCTGGTCGTACATGCCCTGATAGAACTCGCCCTGCGACCCCAGCGAGCTGTCGCCCGGCAGCGCATCGCGCATGCTCTTGAGCATCATCTGCGTAAACAGCGCTTCGAACTGCTGCGCGCTCTTGCGCAGCGCTTGTGGGTCGTCGGCACGAGCGGCCGTGCGCAAGCTCTGCAGCTGGCGCAGATCCATCGCATCGAGCGATGCCGCGGTGGCCGGGACGCCGTTCATGGGACTAGATCACCACCAGCTCGGCGCGCAGCGCGCCGGCTTGCTTCAGCGCTTCGAGTATCGCGACCAAGTCGCCGGGCGAAGCACCGATCTGGTTGACCGCGCGGACGATGTCGTCGAGGTTCACACCGGCAGGAAACTTGAACATCTGCCCGCCGGTCTGCGTAACTTCGATCGACGACTGTGGCACCACGGCAGTCTGGCCCTGCGAAAACGGCGCAGGCTGGCTGACTTGAGGACGCTCGGTGATCGTCACCGACAAGCTGCCGTGCGCCACCGCGGCCGGCATCACTTCGACCTTGCTGCTGATGACGACGGTACCGGTGCGCGAATTGATGATCACGCGGGCGGGCGCATCGCCGGGGCTGACGTCGATGCTCTCCAGCGAGGCCATGAACATCACGCGCTGATTGCTGTCCTGCGGCGCCTGCACGGCGACCGTCACTGGATCGACGGCCCGCGCTACATCGGATTGCATCGCCTTGTTGATCCCCTGCGCCAGCCGCGCGGCCGTGGTGAAGTCCGGCGTGTGCAGGTTCAGCAGCAAATCGCCGCTGCCTTCGAATGCAGTGGCAACCGCACGTTCCACTGATGCGCCGCCCGGAATCCGGCCGGCACTGGGAACGTTGACGCTGACCCGCGAGCCGTCCTTGCCGGACACGCCGAGGCCACCGACGATCACGTTACCTTGCGCGATCGCATAGACCTGCCCGTCGGCGCCTTTCAGCGGCGCCATCAGCAGTGAGCCACCACGCAAGGATCCGCTGTTGCCGATCGATGCCACGGTGACGTCGATCATCTGGCCGGGTTTCGAGAACGGCGGCAGCTCAGCGTGAATCGCAACCGCGGCCACGTTCTTCAGCTGCGGATTGACGTTGGCCGGGATCGTCACGCCGAGTTGCGCCAGCATGCTCTTCAAGCTCTGGATCGTGAACGGCGCCTGCGCGGTTTGGTCGCCGCTACCGTCGAGGCCGACGACCAGACCGTAGCCGACCAGCGCATTGCTGCGCACGCCTTGCACGCTGGCCAGATCCTTGACGCGCTCGGCGTACGCCGGCATCGCGGCGACACCACACAGCATCCAGACCACGCTCGACGCCACACGCCGGATCGTATTCATCAGAAGGGCATCCACGGGGAATTGAAGAAGCGCGACAACCAGCCTTGCGCGTTGGAGTCGGCCAGCGCACCGCGACCGGCATAGGTGACGCGGGCATTGCCGACGCGGTCCGACGAGATGCTGTTGCTGGTGCTGATGTCGGCCGAGCGCACGATGCCTTCGAGCTTGACCACTTCCGAGCCCTGATTGAGCTCCAGCAGCTTTTCGCCACGCACCAGCAGATTGCCGTTCGGATACCGCTGCACGACGGTGACGGTGACGCTGCCGCTGAGCGAATTGCTCTGGCTCGTATCGCCCTTGCCGGCGAAGCTGCGATCACCGGAAAAGCCAACGCCGTAATTGATCTTCTTGCCGAACACGCTGATGTCGCCGAGGCTGGTGTCCTGGTTCTTGCTGGTGTTGGTCGCCGCCGATTTCTTGGCCTGCGTGCTTTCCACCAGCACCACGGTCAGCAGATCGCCAACGTTGCGTGCGCGGTTGTCTTCGAACAGCGCGATGCTGCCGCCTTCGGCGTAGATCGCGCCCGACTGCGCCACCGGCATCTGCATCGACGGCAACGCCGGCGCCACCGGCGCGGCATCGCCGGTGATCCGTGCCAGCGAGCTGCAGCCGCACAGCGTCAGCATCAGCGTCGTGCCGATCAGCGCCTGAGTGAAGATCGCGCGTTTCATTACAGGTTCTGCGTCAGGAACTGCAGCATCTGATCGGTCGTCGAGATCGCCTTGGAGTTCATCTCGTAGGCGCGCTGCGTTTCGATCATGTTGACCATTTCCTCGACGACGTTGACGTTCGAGGCTTCCAGCGAGCCCTGCACCAGCGAGCCCAGCCCATTGAGGCCCGGCGTGCCGGACTGCGGCGTGCCGCTGGCGGCGGTTTCGATGTACAGGTTCTCGCCGCGTGCCATCAGGCCGGCGGGATTGATGAAGTCGGACACCGTCAGCGTGCCGATCTGCTGCGGCGCGGTCTGCCCGGCCAGCGTGACCGACACGATTCCGTCGGCGGAGATCGTCAGATTCTGTGCGCCGGCCGGCACCTGCAGGCCCGGCTGCACGGCATAGCCCTTGTCGGTGACGACTTGGCCTTGGCTGTCGACCTGGAAGCTGCCGTCACGCGTGTAGGCCATCGTGCCGTCGGGTTGCAGCACCTGAAAGAAGCCACGACCGTTGATCGCAATGTCGAGCGAGTTGTTGGTCAGCGACATGTTGCCTTGCGTGAACAACTTTTCGGTTGCGCCGATCCGCACGCCGGTGCCGATCGCCAACCCGGTCGGCGACTGCGTCTGCGTGCTGGTCTGCGCACCCGCGGTCTGCACGTTCTGGTACAGCAGATCCTCGAAGTCGGCACGGCCGCGCTTGAACGCGGTGGTGTTGACGTTGGCGAGGTTGTTCGACACGACGGCCATCCGCGTCTGCTGCGCATCGAGCCCGGTTTTGGCGACCCACAATGCTGAATTCATTGGTTTGCTCCGCACGCCGAAGGTTTGGCGTTTGCAGCGTGCTTACAAGTCGCGGGCCAGGGGGTGGTGGCGGTCAGGTGACGGGGTTTTGACGCAAATCGGCGTTGCGCTTGCGGCGGGATTTGATCGGGTCAGTTGATTGGGCGGTGCGCTGGCTCGGAGTGTTGGCCTCGCCGGCCGGGCGTGACTCAGCACTGTTGATTAAACCGTGCACTTGCGTGGAGCTTGGGCCTCGCCGGCCGGGCGTTACTTTCTTTGCTTGTGCAAAGAAAGTAACCAAAGAAAGCACCCCCTGGAGAAGCGCCGGCTGTCGCCGGTGCCCGGTCGTGACGACGTGCTCGGGGCCGGACGAACTCGACATCCATGTCTCATTTCGTCCTCTGCTGGCCATCCTGGCCAGCAGTCCCCTGCGCGCGCCGCCACGACCGGCGCTTCTCAAGGGATTGAACGGCAACAGCCAAAGCCAAAGCCAAAGCCGAGCGCAGCGACGGCGTGCAGTCGCTTCTGCTTTTGCTTTTGATTCTGGGCCCCTTGAGAAGCGCCGAGATCGATGGCGCGCGCAGGGGTCCGCTGGCCAGGATGGCCAGCGGAGGACGAAATGAGACAGGACGTCGAGTTCGTCCGACCCCGAGCACGTCATCGATCTCGGGAACCGGCGCAGCCGGCGCTTCTCCAGGGTGTGCTTTCTCTTGGTTACTTCTCTTTGCACAAGCAAAGAGAAGTAACGCCCGGCCGGCGAGGCCAACACTCCGAGCCAGCGCACAGTTCAATCAACAACATCACCGCTTCGCAGTGGCAGCGACGAATCAAACAAACAACGCAAAGCAAGCCGCCTCACGACATCTTCATGATCCCCGACGACGCCTGCGCATTCTGATCCACATTCTTCATCAACTGCGTCTGCAACTCGAACTGCCGCGCCAGCGAAATCATGTTCACCATCGCATCCGCCAGATTCACGTTGCTGCTCTCCAGCACACCCGCACTGACAGCGGCGCCTGCCGACGGCTCCAGCGTCGTACCCGGCGTGGCGCGCATCAGTCCGTCGTTGCCGCGCTGCAACTGCGAGGCCGAGGCGCTGACCACCTTGAGTCGCCCAACGGTAGCGGGTGCTTCGGCGCCCTGACCTTGAGGGATGATCGAAATCGTGCCGTCGGCGGCGATGCTGATCGAACTGGCGGGCGGCACCGACAGAGGGCCGCCGTCACCCATGACCGGCTGCCCGGCACCGGTCAGCAATCGGCCGACGGCATCGATCTGCAGATCGCCACGGCGGGTGTATGCCTCGCTGCCATCCGGTGCTTGCACGGCCAACCAAGTACCGTCGGCGAACGCAACGTCCAAGTCGCGGCCGGTCTGCTGCAGCGTGCCGCTACTGGCGTCCCAGCCGCCGTCGCCGCTGCGCACATTGACGCGCGTTGCATAGGCGGCGCCCTGCACTGCCACCGCTTCGGCTTCGACCAGCTGCGCCTTGAAGCCGATCGTGCTGGCGTTGGCGAGATTGTGGCTGTTGACGGTCTGCGCCTGCATCGTCTGCTTGGCGCCGGTCATGCCGACATAGAGCGCGCGGTCCATGGTTTATCGCTCCGCTTAGCGCAGGTTCATGATCGTTTGCAGCAACTCATCCGTCGTCGAGATCACCTGCGAGTTCGCTTGATAGTTGCGCTGCGCGGTCATCATGTTGACCAGCTGCTCGGTCAGGTCGACGTTGCTCGCTTCGAGCGCACCGGACTGGATGCTGCCGTAACTGGCCGTGGCCGCTACGCCGCTGATCGGCTGGCCGGATGCGAAGGTTTCGGCCCACGTGCTAGCACCGAGCTGCTGCAGGTTCTGCTGGTCGGGGAAGATCGTCATCACGATCTGACCGATCGGCGTCAGCTGCCCGTTGGTGTAGCGCGCTTGCACGACGCCGGCTTCGGTAATCGTCAGGCCGCTGAGTTCACCGGCCGCATAGCCGTCCTGCGACAGCGTGCCGACGGAAAAGCCGTCGCCGTACTGCGTGCTCTTGCTGACGTCGAACACCATCTCCAGCGGCGCCGATCCATTGCCGACGCTGTAGCCGGCCAGCGTCAGCTTGCCGTCGGCCGGCGTCGTCAGCAGGCCAGCGTTGTCGAAGGTCAGCGTCGACCCCGTGCCGACTTCGCCACCGTCGACGGTCACATGCAGATTCCACTCGCCCGGGTTGGCGGTCTTGGCGTAATACAGGGAGGCCGTGTGCGGCGTACCCAGCGAGTCGTACACCGTCAGCGACGTGGTCTTGTTGTAGCTGCTGGCATCATCCGGCGAGAACGTCGACGTAACCGGTACCGCAGCGGTGGCCGGCAGATTGACGCCGGCTTCGATCAGCTTGCTGGCCGATGGCGGATTGGTATTGCTGGAGATGCGCAGGTCATTCGGTGCTGCGGTGTTGAACGTGCCGCCGGTGCCGATCGGTGGATACACCTGCAGTCGCTGGCCGGCGTTGTTGACGACATAGCCGGCGCGATCGGTGGAGAACGCACCGGCGCGGGTATAGACCGCCGATCCGTTATCCGACAGCGTGAAGAAACCATCGCCGCTGATCGCCAGATCGAGCGCATTGCCGGTGTTGTTGATCGTGCCCTGCGTGAACTGCTGTGTCAGGCGCTCGACGCGCACACCGGAGCCGGTGTTGGCTTCCGACAGATCGAACGAGGACACGCGGTAAAAGTCGCCGAATTCGGTACGCGACGACTTGAAGCCGGTGGTGTTCGAATTGGCGATGTTGTTCGACAAGGTGCCCAGATCGATCGTGGCGGCGTTGAGACCGGACAGCGCGACATTGAATGACATGGTGTGGCTCCGTTTCAGGGCCGGCCGACGTGACCGGCGCAGCGGTGGACAATGGGGGAATGGATCTACTGGATCCGCGTGACGTCGCCGAACGCGACTTCACCGAGGTTGAGCATCTGTACGCTGAGCCCGCTGGCACCGGTCGACACGCTGGCAACGCGGTCGAGTGCGTACGTTTTCGCCGCGATCGCCGCAGTGCCTGCACCTTGTACCGTCGCCGCGATCTGATACCGGCCCGGAGGCAATGCCGCACCGTTGGCGCCGATGCCGTCCCAGTTGAAGCTGATCTGGCCGGCCGGCTGCGTGCCCAGGTTGAGCGTGCGGACCAGCGCGCCGTCGGCGTCGCGTACTTCCAGCTTGACCGCGCCGCTGGACGGCACGTCGATCGCGCCTTCCAGACCGGTGTCGTACAGCACGCCGACTTTGCTCGGTGTCAGCACGTCGCGGCCGATCAGCGCCGCGGCCTGCAAGGACTGACTCGAGGTCAGCTGATTTGCCAGCGTGCTGAACGATCCCTGCAGCTTTTCGATGCCGGAGACGGTGGAGAACTGCGCGATCTGACTGAAGAACTCGGTGTTCTCCATCGGCTTGAGCGGGTCCTGATTCTGGATCTGCACCGTCATCAGCTTCAGGAAATCCTGCTGCCCCAGCGTCTGCTGTTTGCTGCTCTGCGACGAACTCAGGCCCAGCGATGAATACAGGCTCTCGCTGCTCGTGGTGGAACCTAGCGGTGTGGTCATGATCAGCGTCCTACGGACAGCGTGCGGATCGTCAGATCCTTGGCGGTGTTCAACATCTCGATGTTGCTTTGATAAGCGCGCGAGGCCGAGATCATGTCGACCATCTGTTCGACGACATTGATCTTGGGCGCGTAGATGTAGCCTTCGGCATCGGCCAGCGGATGGCCGGGCTCGTAGCGCTTTTCCGGCTCGGCCTGGCTTTCGTTGATACCGGTGACTTTGACGCCGGGCATGTTCTCGCCACCGGCTTCGGCCGACGCTTCGAACACCGGCATGTGGGCGCGGTAGACCTGGGTCGGATCGCCGGCGACGCTGTCGGCGTTGGCCAGATTGCTGGCCACGGTATTGAGTCGGGTCGACTGCGCCGACAGCGCGGAGCCGGCAATGTCGAAAATGCGGAATGAGCTCATGACGGATCGACTCCTGTGACGATGCGCCGGCTTACTGGCCGGTGATCGCGGTCAGCATGCTTTTGACGCGGCCGTCGACGAAGTTGAGGCTCGCTTGGTAATGCAGCGCCGCGTCGGCGAACTTGGCTTGTTCGACTTGTGCATCGACAGTGTTGCCGTCGACGCTGTTCTGGGTCGGCACGCGCCACACCAGTCCTGGAATGGCGCCGCCGTCGATGGCGCCGGCGGTCAGCGTCGTGTCGGCACTGCCGGACGAGGCACCGCGAGGCGCCGCCAGCTTGAGCGCACCGCCCGCTTCAGCCGGCGAGCCGCCGAGCGTCTGGCGCAGCGTGGCCGCGAAGTCGACGTCACGCGCCTTGAAGTTCGGGGTGTCGCTGTTGGCGATATTGCCGGCGAGCACGTCCATGCGTTGACGCTGCACCGACAGTGCTGCGGCGTGCAGGCCAAATAGCGGATCGAGTGCCATGGAAGGGCTCCGGGTCGAATACAGACACCGGCATCCTCCAAGCGCTGTGCCAGGGCTACGTGGCGGGCTTCCGTCACGCTCCCCAATTGCCCAGCGTCAGCACCCCGCTACGCGGCGGCGGCGACGTTCAAGCGGCTCAGGACACACTGCGCCAGCTCGTCGGCATTGAGCTTGGCGATGAAATGATCGGCGCCGACGCGCTTGATCATCGCCTGGTTGAAGATGCCCGACAGCGACGAATGCAGCAGCACGTACAGGCCAGCCAAGCGCGGATCGCGGCGGATTTCCGTCGTCAACCGGTAGCCGTCCATATCGGGCATTTCGACGTCGGATATCACCATCAGCAGCTCGTTCTCGATCGCACCGGGACGCAGCGCCATCTGCTGCAGGAAGGTCAGGGCCTGACGACCGTCGTTGAGCATGATCGCCGGGATGTTCAGTTGGTCGAGCACGCGTTGCATATGACCGCGCGCGACGCGCGAATCATCGACCACCAGCACGCTGCGACCGCGCAACGCGCCCTGCACCAGCGTCGGGTCAGTCACCGTTTCGGCAATGGCCGCCACTTCACCGACGATCTCCGACAGGATGCGCTCGACGTCGATGATCTCGATCGACTGCTGGTTGATCTCGGTGACGGCGGTCAGATACGACGGCCCGCCTGCGGTATCCGGCGGTGGCCGCACGCGGTCGACGTCGACATGGACGATGCGGTCAACCGAGCGCACCAGGAAGGCCTGGGTCGAGCGATTGAACTCGGACACGATGATGTGTTCGGGTTCGACATCGCTGGGGCGATCGAGCGCCTTCCACATGTCGATCACCGGAATCACCATGTCGCGGACGTCGGCGACGCCGGCCACGAATGGATGCGAGCTGGGCATGTGCGTCAGTGCGGGCCGCTTTTGCACGGCGACGACCTTGAGCACGTTGATGCCAAAGATTTGACGCTCGTCGAGGCGGAACAGCAGCAAAGCCAGCCGATTGAAGCCGGCCAGCCGCGTTTGCGCTTCGATTCGTTCAAGCAAACCAGCCATGGCGTTGACGACTCGCTGAGGTTTCCGAGGGGATCGGTCTGCTATCGGCGCCGGCTGCCACAACTTGAAGGCATGTCGCGGGCACAGCGCTTGCCAAGACGGCAATGAACCCGAATGGCGTGCCTGCCCGATGAACCTGAACACGGAATCTCCCGTACCCAGCCGGCGTCGCCGCATCGCGATTTCGGCACTGCTGCTGATCGGCTTGCTCGCCGGCGCGGCAGAACGATCAGCCGAGGCAGCCGATTTCCAACCGGTCGACAGCCTGCGGCAGGCGGCCGAAGCCTTCGTACGCGCACAGGCCGGCGCGGGAGCCGATGTCGTCGCCGATAGCATCGACGCGCGCATGCGGCTGCCGGCCTGTGCAGCGCCTCTGGACACCAGCAGCACCAACGGCGGTGGCGGCAGCGCGCGCTGGACCGTCAGCGTCCGCTGTACCGCGCCTCAAGCCTGGGCCGTCTATGTGCCGGTGCGCGTCGTGCGGCGTGCCGCGGTGGTCGTGGCCGCCCGGGATCTACCGGCTGGCAGCGTGCTGTCGGCGGCCGACCTGCGCGTCGAAGTGCGCGATACCGGCAGCCTGAGTCAGGGCTACGTCGGCGACCCAGCGCAGGTCGTCGGCCAGGTGCTGAGCCGGCCACTGGCCGCAGGGACGTCGTTGACGCCAGCCGGACTGGCGCAGGCGGCGGTCGTGCGGCGGGGCGACCTGGTGACGCTGGTCAGTCGTAGCGGCGGCTTCGAGGTGCGCGGTCAGGGCAAGGCGCTGGCCAATGCCGCGCCCGGCGAGCGTTTATCGGTCGAAAACAACAGCTCGCGACGCATCGTCCAAGGCCAGGTCGCAGCCGACGGGACGGTCGAGATTCCGCTCTGATCTCGCCGTCGCTTTAGTTCGGCGCCGGGCTGCCGCTACCTCGCCAGCGGTGATCGGCTGTGGCCGTGACGGATTACCGTTCATCGGACCCAAAAAAGCGCGTCTAAAGTTTGACGCGGAGCCGCCGATACCGAGTTCATCAGGGCAAACCGCCCGCCAATTCGAGCCAGCAGACCATGAGCACCAAAATCGACGCCAACCCGGGCATGCCGATGAGCATGCCCTCTGCGATGGACAAACTCGGCTCCGCCCGCAGCGCCAGCGCCGCCTACGGCAGCGCCGCCAGCGACAACACGGTGGCCGGCAAGCGCAGCACGGACACCGTGCAGATCACGGGGGATGCCATGCAGATGCAAAGCCTCGAAAAATCGCTGTCCGGCAGCACCTCGTTCGACGCCGAGCGCGTCGCCGCCGTCAAAGCCGCCATCGCCGACGGCCGTTACCAGGTCAATCCCGAACGCATCGCGTCCAAGATGATCGACAGTGACAAGGCGCTGGCCTAAGCCGCCATGAACACCTCTGGCAGCCACCGCAACGACCCGTCACACGATCCGCTGCCGGCGCTGATCGAGCGCTCGGTGCGCAGTCTGCACGGCATGCTGGGCTTGCTCGACGCCGAACATGCGGCGCTGCGACGCGGCGACGCGATCGCGGTCAAGCATCTGAGCGACGAGAAAGCGGCCGGGCTGATGAGCCTGCAATCGCTTCTGGCCGAGTTGCGCAAGCGCCCCTGGCCGGCGCATCTGCCGGCCAACGAACTGGTCGAACTGCTCGACCGCTGCCAGGACCAGAACCGCGCCAACGGCGTGTTGATGAACCTGCAAGCTGCGCGTCGCCAGTCCGGCGCCACCGCACTGGGCTTGAACGCCCAAGGCTACGGCCGCCAAGGCGCCAGCCTGCTGCGCGCCGAAATCCGAACATTGGCCAACGCCTGACGTCAGCCGGCGCGCGGCCTCGGGCCGCCGCGCCGGCACCCACGCGGTGCGTTGAAGCGCCCGACCGGCACGCCTATACTG
Source organism: Hydrocarboniphaga daqingensis (assembly GCF_900129825.1). Lineage (GTDB taxonomy): Bacteria > Pseudomonadota > Gammaproteobacteria > Nevskiales > Nevskiaceae > Hydrocarboniphaga > Hydrocarboniphaga daqingensis. Next base: position 420,540 of record NZ_FQWZ01000001.1, read on the forward strand.
CGAATCATTCTCAGTTACTGGTTCGCCTGCCACGCCGATGGCCGCCGTCGCTGCCCCCTCACCCGACTACCGCCCGCTCAAGGCCCTCGCGCTGACCAGCGTGGTCGGCCTGCATCTGCTGGCCGTGGGTTTGGCGATGGCCTGGGTCCAGCAACCGGAAACACCCTCGGTGCCGGCGGTGCTGGCCGTCAGCTTTCTGGCCCCGGCCGAACAGCCGCCAACGCCGTTGCCGGCCACGCCGGTGCCACCGCCGCCGGTGGTCACGCCGGCACCCAAGCCGCGGCCGCTGATCAGCGCGGCGCGCGCCGAACCGGTCGCCGATGCGATCCAGACCCCGCCGCCACCGCCGACCGCGGATGCCGAGCCGGCACCCGAGCCGGTGACCGCCTATCGCTCGATACCGGCTGACGACGCCAGCGCCGCCGAGCCCGAGCCGCCGCGCTTCGACATGGCATACCTGAGCAACCCGCAGCCAACGTTCCCAGCGATGTCGCGCAAGCTGCGCGAGGAAGGCACCGTGCTGCTGCGCGTGCGCGTCAGCGCCGATGGCGAAGCGCTGAGCGTCGACGTGGCGCAGTCCAGCGGCTTTGCCCGGCTCGACGATGCAGCGCGGCGCGCGGTGCAGAAGTGGAAGTTCGTACCGTCGCGGCGCGGCGACACGCCGGTCGAAGGCGTGGCCATGGTGCCGCTGGTCTTCGCGCTGAAAAAATCGGCCTGAGCGCCGAACGTTGCTGTTGTTCCCCACCACCATCACTTGATCAGGACACAAGCCGCATGGAAACGCAGACGCTGGGCATCGGTCACTTCATCGGTCAGGCCGACGGTGTCGCCAAGTTTCTGTTGCTGGTGCTGCTGGTGATGTCGATCGCCAGCTGGTATCTGATCATCAGCAAGAACGTGCGCAATGCGATCGAGCGCCGTCGCAGCTCGGCCTTCCTCGACTTTTTCTGGAACGCCAAAGACCTGCTCGAAGTACAGGAGCGTGTCGTCAAGCACCATGCCGAAGAGCCGTTCTCGCACCTGGCGCATCACGCGATCTTTGCCCGCGAACATCACGCGCGCTTCGGCGCCAGCCGGCTCGAAGAAGCCGGCAGCGCGGCTGACTTTCTGACGCGGACGATGCGCAAGGTCATCGACGAGGAAACCGCGAAAGTCGAAAACGGCCTAACGATTCTGGCCTCGGTCGGGTCGACCGCGCCGTTCGTGGGCTTGTTCGGCACGGTCTGGGGGATCTACCACGCGCTGGTCGCGATTGGCCTATCGGGCAGCGGCTCGCTGGACAAGGTTGCCGGCCCGGTCGGCGAGTCGCTGATCATGACCGCCGTGGGCTTGGCGGTCGCGATACCGGCCGTGCTCGGCTACAACTTCCTGGTGCGCTCCAACCGTGTGCTGCTGGCACGTCTCGACACGTTCGCCCACGACTTGTACGCGTTCCTGACCACCGGCACGCAGTTCGCCGCGACGCCGCAAACCACGGTGCGTCCGATCGGCAAGGGAGCCTGACATGGCCTTTGGCAGCTTCGGCCACAAGCCGAACTCGACCCCGATGACCGAGATCAACATGGTGCCGTTGATCGACGTAATGCTGGTGCTGCTGGTGATCTTCATCATCACTGCGCCGCTGCTGACCAACTCGGTGAAGATCAACCTGCCGCAAGCCAGCTCGGCGCCGACGCAGACCGAGCCGCGCAAGATCGATTTCGCGATCAACGACCAGGGACAGATCTTCTGGGATGGCGAGCCGGTGACGATGGACCAGGCGACCGCACGGCTAGTCGAAGCCGGGCAGCAGACGCCGACGCCGGAGCTGCATGTGCGCGCGGATCGCGACACGCGCTATCAAGTGCTGGCCGAGGTGATGGCCGCTGCATCGCGTGCCGGTGTCAGCAAGCTCGGCTTCGTGTCCGAGCCGGTCGCGCGCTGATACTGCCGCGCGCCGTCGCGGCGCCCGTCACGCGCGGCGAGGTTCGTCGTTGCGCGGTTTGCACAGCGCCTCAGTACACGTCGCGCCGATAACGACCGCTTTCGATCAGTTGTTCGATGCCGTCATGGCCCAGCACGCGGCGCAGCACCTCGTCGACGCCGGTGGCCATGCCGTGTGCGCTGCCGCAGACGTAGATCGCCGCACCGCGCTGCACTCGGTCGCGCAGCAACGCAGCGTCGCGCAGCAAACGGTGCTGTACGTATTCAGCGCTGGCGCCGTCGCGCGAAAACACCAGATCGAGCTGGCGCAGCGCGCCTTGCGCCTGCCACTGCATCAGCTCGGCGCGGTAATGAACGTCGTAGGCTGCGTGGCGCTCGCCGAACAACAGCCAGTTGTCGTCATGGCCGCGCGCGATGCGCGCCTTGAGCAAGGCACGCAAGCCGGCAAGCCCGGTGCCATTGCCGATCAAGATCAGCGGCCGCGCATCGTCCGGCAGATGGAAGCGCGGATTGGCGCGAATCTGTGCCGGCAGACGGTCGCCGATCGCGCCGTGCTGCGTCAGCCAGCCCGAGCCCAAGCCCAGGCTGCCGTCATCGCGGCGCGTCTGGCGCACCAGCAGGTGTACGGCGCCGTCGGCCGGTAGCGAGGCGATCGAGTAATCGCGCTGCACGCGGGAATCGCCTGGTAGCTGCAGCGCGAACACATCGCCGGCCTGCCAATCGGCGCCACCGCCACCCACCGGCACCAGCGCCACATGGAAGCAAGGCGCGCCGCTGCTGCCCGCGTTGAGCAAGCGGCGATCAACCAGCTGCCACTCGCGCAGCGGCGGCGCCTGCCAGCCGTCGAGCGGATCGCCATCGGCCAAGCGCGACAGCTGCTGATGCCAGCGCTCCAGCGCGGCGGCGTCGGCATTGTCGACGTCGATACGTTCGAACAAGGCTTGTGCGCCTCGCTCGCGCAGCCACTGATCGAGCTGCCGGCCCCAGGCGCAGAACTGCGGATAGCGTCGGTCGCCGAGCGCCAGCACGCCGTACTCCAGCGTCGCCATCGACAGCGGCTGCGCCATCACGCTGCGAATGAAGCGCAACGCGCCATCCGGCGGATCGCCGTCGCCGGTGGTGCTCGCGATCCACAACGCGCGTCGCGTGCGGATCAGGCGTGCGGCATCGAGCGCGTCGATCGCCACCACGCTCGCGGCTCGTCCGGCGGCTTGCAGCGCGGCGGCCGTGCGCTGCGCCAACTGAACCGCATGACCGCTCTGGCTCGAATGAATCACCAGCACCGCGTCATCGCAGTCGTCGTCGCCCTGCGCACGCGCAACCCGATCGCGTCTGTGCCATCGGCCGGCCATGATCAGCAGCAGATAGCCGAGCACAGCCGAACCCGCCTGGATCCAGCGTTGCACGCCGGGATTGCGCCAGCGCAGGCCCTCCGGCTGCCACAGCGCCAGGGCCACAGCTGCGCTTGCCAACAGCAGCAACAGCAGACCCGTGCCGACGGCAAACAACGGGACGCGACGCGCGCTCATGTGACGCTCAGTCGAGCATCGCCAGCAGCGCGCTGCTGGGGTGTTGGTCGATCAGCGCCGAATCGTCGCGGCGACGGATTTGGAACAGCGCGGCGATCTGGTGACGCTCGGCGTACGCCATGCCGTCCTGCAAGCCGAGCACGGTCAGCGCGGTGGCCAGCGCATCGGCCTGCATGCAGTCGCGATGGATCACGCTGACCGATGCCGGCGCCGGGCGCAGCGGCCGACCGCTGCGTGGGTCGAGCGTGTGCGCGTCGCGGTGGGCGCCGCGCTCGTAATAGCGCAGATAGTCGCCGGATGTGGCTACCGACAGCTCATCGAGCGCCAGCAACCAGCGTTGCAAGGGACCACGCGCATCGGGCACCGCTTCCAGCTCGACCCACCACGGCGAGCCGTCGGGCTTGCAGCCTTGGCCGCGCAACTCGCCGCCGATTTCGCAGATGTAATGCAGCACACCGGCGCGATCGAGAACGGCGGCCATGCGGTCGACGCCAAAGCCCTTGGCGATCGACGACAGATCCAGCAGCAGACCGCCCGGCTGGCGCGCAGAGCGGTTCGCCGCGTCGAGTTGCAGTCGCTGCCAACCAACGGTCTGCAAAGCCGCGCGCACCTCGGCGTCGTCAGGGCTGCGGCTCGCCGGCAGCGGACCAAAGCCCCAGGCATTGACCAGCGCACCGGCGGTGACGTCGTAGGCGCCGTCGGTTTGTTGTGCCAGGCGCTGAGCCGCGTCGAGCACGCTATAGAAGTCGTCACTGAGCCGATGCCAGCTGCCGGCTGGCGCCGCATTGAAGCGCGACAGCTCGGATGCCGGATCCCAGTGACTCATCTGCGCCACGACACGATCCAGCGCGGCCTGAATCGCCGCCTGTAACAGCGGCATCGCGGCTGCAGGATCGGCACCGGCCGGCAGCACGCAGCGCAGGCTCCAAGCCGTGCCCATCGTGCGGCCTTGCAGCGAGTGCACGGCAGTGCCGGCTTGCGGACCCGCTTCGGTCGCGGCGCTGAACTGCCGCGGGATCAGCACGCGACGCGGTGGCGCCGACGGTGCGGCGACGACGGTACTCAGGGGGACAGCACCTCGAACACGCCGGCGTAGCTGCTGCGGCGCTCGGTGGCGGGCTTTTCGGCCTTGTCGTCGGTGATCGACGCCGACAGGTAGTACAAGCCCGGCTGCGGCCATTCGACGCTGAACTGTCCGTTGCCATCGGTCTTCAGCATCACTTCACCAACCGCGTCGCGATAACGCGCACCGTCAGCAATCAGCTCGACCTCGACGCCCTGCGCCGGCTTGCCGTCGATCAGCAGCTGGAACGTCGCGCGCTCGCCGACGTACAAGTCGTTGAACGCGGTCACCGGCGCCAACTCCAAGCCACGGCCGGTCGGCTTGAGCGCTCCGACGCTGGGCTTGCCGGCCGTGACATAGGTTTCCAGGCGCCCGATCGACTGGCTGACCTTCAGGCCCGTCGCCGTAGCCGGCACCGCGTTCGCAAACTCGGCCGTGTTGAACGGCTGGCCGCGCGGCGGATAACGCCGCGTCTGGCCGTTGTCCTGCCAGCTGGCACTGATGCCGCCGTTGAGCATCGCGATCCGATAGGTACCGGGCTGCGTCAGTTGCAGGTCGAACGTGCTGCGCAGCTTGCCGGACGCGGTGTTGTCGGGCGCGACGCTGCGGCCGTCGGGCGCGGTGATCGCCAGATTGTCCAAGCGCATCGCGTTGTGATCGCGTACAAACGGGACCGTCGAGGCGGCAGCATCGACCGTGACCCACTGGCCGACGCTGAGCACGGTCTTGGACGGCGCCAGCCACGGCTTGTGCGCTTGCGCAGCCAACGGCAATAGCAGCGCAGCGGCGGTCAGCAGCGCTTGAGTCTTGATCGAGTGTTTGCGGGATGTCATGAGCGGGTCCGGTTCGTGGGATCGGCGTAGCGCGATCAGGGTTTGAGCAGCAGCGTCACGGCGCCCAACTCGCTCTTGCCCTGAGCCTTGAGCGGGGTTGTCGTCTTGACCGGCCACTGGAACGGGATATCGAGCACTTCGCGGCCGCCATCCTCGCGCGCCGCTTCGACGACCAGCTTGTACGCGCCCGGCGCCAGATCGCCGAGCGGCGCCCTGCCCTGACTGAAGCTCAGCTCGTACTCGCCGACAGCACGCGTCGCGCCGCTGACGCCATCGGCGGGAAGGCTCATTTCACGGCCACCGCGACGCCACCACTGGCGCAGGTCGGGCAGCCACTTGGTGCCGCCTTCGGCAGCCGGCCCCATCGGCGGCGCTGCGGCCGCTGGGCCGCCGCGCTTTTGCTGGTACCACAGCGCCAACTGGCTGGCGACGCTGCGATCCTCGCGCTCCAGCCACACAGCGACGTATGGACGGTGGTATTCGGCGGTATCGATCGGCGGCACTTGCAGCGTGACGCTCAGATCGGCGGCCAGCGCCGGCGTCGCCGTCAGCCCGCACAGCGCGACGGAAAACGGGTTGCGCATCGAAGGCAGTTTCATGGGTGTGGAGACTCAATGGATCAGTGGATAAACAACAGCGCCAGCAGCAGCGGAATCAGCAGCCCGAGGCCGGTCAGCGGCCATGTGCTGGGTCGTCGCGCCGCCTGCATCTGCAGCAACAGCAGGCCGCTGATGGAGAACACCAGGCAGACGATCGCGAACACGTCGAGAAACGCGGTCCACACGCCACCGGTGTGGCGACCCTTGTGCAGGTCGTTGAGATACGACACCCAGCCGCGATCGGTGCGTTCGTATTCGACCGCGCCACTGGCTCGCTCGATCGACAGCCAGCCGTCACCGCCCGGCCGCGGCAGCGACAGATACACCTCGTCGTCGGACCATTCCGGCACAACGCCGGCCGTCGTCACCGACCACTGCTGCGTCAGCCAGCGTTGCAGCGCTGGCGGCAGTTCGCCGGCATCGGCCGCGTGATCGGCGGTCAATGCCGACAACAACGCCGGCGGTAGCACGGCCTGAAACCGCTGCACCTGCGGCTGCGCTTTGATCTGCGAGGCGTGGTTGAGCGTGATGCCGGTGATCGCGAACAGCAGCATGCCGACCAGACTCAGCGCGGCACTGATCCAGTGCCACTGGTACAACTGCCGCAGCCAAAACGCACGCCACTGCGCGCGACGCGCCGCTGCCGCCACCGTCGTCGTTGCAGTCGCTGTCACAGATCGGCCCAGCGACGCAGCAGGTTGTGATACACGCCGGTCAGCTGCAGCAATGACGGATGCTCGGGTACCGACCGGTTCAAGGCCTGCAGCGCCGTGTCCATCTCATACAGCAGCGTGCGCTGCGCATCTTCGCGAACCAGGCTCTGCACCCAGCAGATGGCGGCGACGCGTGCGCCGCGCGTCACTGCGTTGACCCGATGCAAGCTGGTCGACGGATACAACACCATGTCGCCGGCCGGCAGCTTGGCGGCATGGGCGCCATAGGTGTCATCCATCACCAGTTCGCCGCCGTCGTACTCGTGCGGCTCGCTCAGAAACAGCGTCGCCGACAGATCGGTACGCACGCGGATGCCCTTGCCTCGGACATCGCGCACGGCGGTATCGACGTGCATGCCGAACTCGCCGCCGTCGCAATAGCGATTGAACAACGGCGGAAACACCCGGTGCGGCAACGCGGCCGACAGGAACAGCTCGTTACGGCCCAGCGCCTTGAGCAGGGTATCGCCCAGTTGCTGCGCCACCGGATGTTCCTCGGTCAGCTGCTGGTTGCGTTTGACGCGTGCGGCCTGCGGCCCTGCCGTGTTGCGGCCGTCTTCCCAGTCGGTGCGGTCGAGCACGTCGCGCATCTGCGCGACTTGTTCGGGGGTCAACACCTTGGGAATGTGCAGCAGCATCGGCGGGCTCGGGTGGAAAACAGCGATGGGCGATCAGCGAACGCGGGCCTAGAACTTCAGGTTCAAGCTCAGCAAGTACGACGCAGGCGTACCGGGCAGGTAACGCGAACCGCCGTTGTTGATCGCGGCGATGTAGTCCTCGTCGAACAGGTTGTAGCCATTGAGCTGCACCGTGAGGTTCTTCGTCGCTTCATAGGCGACCATCGCATCGATCAGCGTGTAGCCGTCGACCTTGTACAGATTGGTCAGGCCCACCTGCCCCGTCGTTGCCGACACCGACCCGTTGGGGTTATTGGTTTCGCTGCGCACCTGCGAATCGACGTACTGCGCACCGACACCGAACTGCAAGCGATACGGAACCACCCGATACGTGGTCCACAACGTAGCGTTCCACTCGGGTGTGAAGCGCGCACCGGCGCCATCAGAGGTCTCGGTGCCTTCGGTGATCTCGGCATCCTGCCGCGTCACGCCAGCGCTGACGTTCCAGTTCGGCAGCACTTCGCCGACCAGCGCCAGTTCCACGCCTTTGACCTCGCGCTTGCCGAACTGGATCACCTGGTCGGGGTTGTCGCCGGCGCGAGCCAACTCGTTCTTGTTGGTGCTTTGGAACAGCGCTGCGGTTGCGGCCAGCTTGCCGCCGAACAGATCCCACTTGGTGCCGACTTCGGCGTTGGTCGCTTCGGTCGGATCGAGATTCGGATTGGCGATGTTGGTGCTCGTCGCCGACAGCGAAAAATTTGCGCCGCCCGGCGGCTGGAACGAATTGGCGTACGACACGTACACGCTGCTGATCGCAGTGGGCTTGTAGACGACGCCGGTCTTCCAACTCAGCAGGTTGTCGGCGGCTTCCAGCCGCGTCGCCAAGCCCGACGTTGCCGGGGCCACCGGCGCCGCCACCGTCTGCGTCTCGGTTTCGTAGCGCTCCCAGCGCAGGCTGCCGTTGACCAGCCAGCGGTCGGTGATGTGCAGCGTGTCGAACAGGTAGACCGCGGTGGTGATCGTCTGGCCGTCGGTGTACGCGCCGTTGCGGGCGTAGTTGGCGCGAGTCGCGTTGCGATCGGGGTTGTACAGATTGGCCTGCAGATTGGCGGTCGGGGTGGCGTCGCCGACGACGGCATAAGCCGGCGTGAACTGCTTTTCGTAGATGAACTCCAGACCGCCGCCGAGCGCGTGCTCGACGATGCCGGTCTTTAGCGTGCCGGTCAGGTTGGTCTGGTTGGTCATGATCTCGTTAGTGCGACCGGTGGCCTGCACCGAGCGAGCGACCGTATACGCTGACGGATCGCGCAGCGTGAGCCCGTCAGGTGGCGGTGTCGGCTCGGGGCGCGGCGGATTGGCGGCCGGATCGGCGTTCTGGCCGAAGGCACCGTCGGTGACCGTGACCGCATTGACGCCGGTGAGCACGCGCTGCTGCTCGCTCTTGCCGTAGCGCGCGGTATTGCGCACCGCCACGCCCGGCGCCAAGTCGTGCTCGATCTTGGCGGTGAACATGTTGGCGTCGATGTCTTCGAAGTCTTGCGCAAAGCCGTAGAAGTTCTTCGAATCGGGCGCGGCGACGTCGCGGTCGGCTGCATCCAGCGTCTGCTGGATCGGCTGCGGCACCGAGTTGGAGAACCGGTAGCCCGACAGTCCGACGGTGGGCACGCCGCCGTCGGGCGTGTTGTTCTGCTGAATGTGCTGCGAGAACAGATAGACGCGCGTCGGCGTATCCAAGCCGAACGCGATCGACGGGGCCACGCCCCAGCTCTGGCGCTCGATATGGTCGCGGCCGGCGACACCACCGTCCTGGCCGAGCAGATTGAGCCGCACCGCGCTGTTGCTGCCGATGCTCTGATTCAAATCGGCCGTCACGCGACGGCGCTCGGCGCTGCCATAGCTGATCGTGCCGGCACGGAAGTCTTCCAGCGACGGCAGCTTGCTCGACAGATTGATGTAGCCCGAGGTGGCACCACGGCCGTTGTCGGCGCCTGATGGCCCCTTCACCACCTCGATCTGCTCGATGTTGAAGGTGTCGCGCACCGCCGTGCCCAAGTCACGGATGTTGTCGATGAAGATGCTGTTCTGCGTGTCGAAGCCACGCATGCTGATCGCATCGCCGCTGGTGGAGTTGCCGTTTTCGCCCTGCTGCAGCGTGATGCCCGGCGTATTGCGCAGCGCCTCGGTCAGCGTGGTGGCAACGCGCTCCTGGATCAGCTCCTTCTTGATGACGGTGATCGTCTGCGGCGTGTTGACCAGCGGCTCGCTGAACTTGGGCGACTGTACTTTGTCGGCCTTGTAAGGCGTCTCGACCGAATCTTCGACCTTGACCGCCGGCAGCGCGACGGCACGCTCGGCGGTAGCGGACGGCTCAGCGGCTTGCGCCATCCCCGGAACGGCGTACACAGCCAGCACCGCCGCCGCCAGCGGCGTCATACGAAACATCGTCATCCAAACCTCTCCCTGTCTTGTATTGCGATCGCAAAAAGACGGTGGCTGATCGCTGCCGCCGTCGAGGGCGTCGCTTTGGCTTCCGTACCCGATGTTGCTGAACGCGATTCTACATGAGAATTATTCGCATGCAATAAGTCGCGTGGACCGGGGGTGATCCGCCACCGCTGCGGATCGCCGACGCGCCAGAGGCAGCCGGATATCGGGTAGCGGCGATCGAGGTTCGACGCGCTGAACGAGGCCGAGCAGAGGCGACCCCGGTCCACCGGTTTCTGCCGGCGCTGGCCCGGCGTCGCCGGCCACAAAAAAGGCCCGGATTAACCGGGCCTTGATGACGACGGACGGCTTGGGCCGTCAGCGCTGGACGTCAGCCGTCGTCGCGCTTGGACTTGCTGCGCGGCAGCGTCGAATCGCGGGGCGCATTACGGCCGGCGTCGACCACTTCGAGCACGTCGCTGGCCCACTCACCGACTTCGCGCGTTACGTCACGCACGGCGCCGGTGATGACGCTGGTAATACGACCGACGCGCTCGGCGCCACTGTCGACAGCCACTTGCAGCACATCCTTGATCACTTCCAGCTTGCGGGGCATTGCGCGGTCCGGGTTCAGGCGGTGACCGGCAGCATCGCAGAACGCGGCGGCAGTGCCAATTTGAAGATCTTGGCGACGACACTGCCAAACTGCTTGCGCAGCGAGCCGGTGTTGTACGGCAGGCCGAACTTCTCGCAGACCTTGCGCACTTCCACCGACATTTCCGCGTAGCGGTGCGCCGGCAGATCAGGGAACAAGTGGTGCTCGATCTGGTGGCTCAAGTTGCCGCTGAAGATGTGGAACCACTTGCCGCCTTCGATGTTGGCGCTGCCCAGCAACTGGCGCAGATACCACTGGCCACGCGTCTCGTTGGCCAGCGTGCTCTTGTCGAAGGTCTGCACGTCGGCCGGGAAGTGGCCGCAGAAGATGATCGTGAACGTCCAGTAGTTGCGGACGAGGTTGGCCATCGCATTGCCGACGAACGTGATCGGCGCGCCCGGACCGGCCAGCAGCGGGAACAGCGCGTAGTCCTTCAGCCACTGACCACGGGTTTTCTTCCAGATGCCCTTGAGCAGCGGCATGGCCTCGCTCAGCGGACGCTCGCCCGACAAGATGCGATCGAACTCAGCGTCGTGCAGCGCCACGCCGTACTGGAACAGCGACGCCAGCAGGAACGCAAACACCGGGTTGGCCAGGAAGATCGGGTGCCAGGGCTGGTTTTCGTCCATCCGCAGCAAGCCGTAGCCGACGTCGCGGTCCACGCCCAACACGTTGGTGTAGGTGTGGTGCATCACGTTGTGCGAATGGCGCCACTGGTCGGCCGGGCAAGCCGTGTCCCAGTCGTACTTGCGCGAGTTCAGCTGCGGGTCCTGCATCCAGTCGTACTGACCGTGCATGACGTTGTGGCCGATCTCCATGTTGTCGAGGATCTTGGACGCACCCAGCGCCGCCACGCCACCGACGAACGCCGGCGGCAGCCAGCCGAACTGCAGCATTGCGCGGCCGGCGATTTCGAGTCCGCGCTGCAGCTTGACGATGTCGCGGATGTAGTCGGCGTCGCGCTGGCCCAGATCGCCGAGCACGCGCTCGCGGATCGCATCCATCTCTTTGCCGAAGGCTTCGATCTGCGCCGGGGTCAGCGACAGCGTGTTGGCGGTCAGCGGCTTGGACGGCTGCTGCGGGGCCGACCGAATGCTCGGGTTCGGCGTCTTGGTCAAGGAACGGCTACGGGCCATGGCGGGCTCCTGCTGACAGTCTGGAAAGGGGGTATCGGATTAAAGATCGAGCGTCACGTCGCCAACGGCGGCGCTGACGCAGATCTGGATGTCTTCTTCGCCGTCGGATGACAGCTTGCCGCTGCGCAGGTCGCGGACGACCCCGGACGTCTTGCGGCAGGTGCAGCTATGGCAGATGCCCATGCGGCAGCCGGCCTCGGGGCGCAGCCCAGCCGCTTCGGCTTGGTCGAGCAGGCTGCGGCCGTCGTTGGTGGCCAGACGCTCGCTGCGGATGAAGCGCAGTTCGCCGCTGACGGTGTTCGGGTCGATCACGGCCGTGCTCACCGGCGCCGTGAAGCGCTCGTGGCGCAGCCGCGCCTCGCAGCCGCGCTCGGCGGACAGCGCGATCAGCGCATCGATCAATGCCGCCGGGCCGCAGACGTAGGTATCAACGGCCGCCAGATCAGCGACCAGCGCGTCGACATGCGCCGGGCTGAAATGGCTACCGCCGTCGCGGGTGTGGATCACGCGCAGCTGCCAGCTGGCATGGCGTGCAAACAGCGCGGCCAGCTCGTCGCCGTAGATCGCGTCGGCAGCAGTACGAACGTAATACAGCATGCTGACCGGCGCGCTGCTGACGCGGCCGTCGAGCGTGCGCAGCATCGACATCACCGGCGTGATGCCGCTGCCACCGGCAACCAGCAGCAGCGGCGTCGTGGGCGACTCGGGCAGCACGAACTCGCCCTCGGCCTGCGACAGGCCCAGCACCATGCCGACCTGGGCGTAGGCGTACAGGAAGGTCGACACCAAGCCGCCATCCTGCTGCTTGATCGTGAACTCGACGGCACCGTCACGGCCCGGAGCGGCGCTGGCCAGTGAATAGCAGCGGCTGCGGCGCACGCCGTCGATTTCAACTTCGATACGGGCATACTGGCCGGCGACGAAGCCCTGCCAGTGGCGGTTCGGCCGCACGGTGATCGTCACCGAGTCACGCGTCTGGCGCTGCACGGCCTCGATGCGGCCGCGGACCTGGGTCGCCGACCACATCGGGTTGAACGGCTCCAGAAAGCGGTCGACGCCGTAAGGGGCGGTCAGCGCGGCAACCAGCGGCGAAGTCAGGACGCGGTCGAGGTTGCTGAGGATCGAAGGGTTCATGGCGCAGGCGGTGTTAGTGAACGTGTGTACACATCCTAGGCGGCCGCCTCGGTGAATGTCAACACTTGTACACATGCCTTACGTCAGCCGGTGCCGCGCTGCGTATACTCGCGCCTCGCCCTCCCCTCGCCCCGTCATGCCGGCACCCGACTCGATCACCGACAAACTCGACCAGATCCAGTCTGGGCGTGAAAGCCGCGGCCAGCGTACCCGGCTCGGGCTGCAGGAAGCTGCGCTGCGCTTGCTCGGCCACGACAAGAGCTTCAGCAGCCTGAGCCTGCGTGAGGTGACGCGCGAGGCCGGCATCGTGCCGACCGCGTTCTACCGTCACTACCAGACCATGGAAGAACTGGGCCAGGATCTGGTTGCCGACTCCTTCCGGACGCTGCGCCAGATGATCCGCTCGGTCCGCACCGACGGCCTGCCCAGCAGCGGCAACATGATCCAAGGCACGGTGCAGGTGCTGGTGCAGCACATCCATGCCAACCGGCTGCATTTCCAGTTCATCGCCCGCGAGCGCTTCGGCGGCTACTCGAGCCTTCGCGCGTCGATCCGTGACGAAATCCACGCCTTCGGACAAGACCTCGCGACCGACTTGGCGCAGTTCCCGATCCTGAACCGCTGGGACCCGGAGAGCGTGCAGATGCTGACGACGCTGATGGTCAACACCATGGTGTCGATCGCCGAGCAGATTCTGGAAGCCCCGGCCAACGACGCCGCCGCCGAAGCGGAAATCGTCCGCCGCGCCGAGCGCCAGATGGTGTTCATCTCGCTGGCCGTCCCGGCCTGGAAGCCAAAGGCCGCCAAGCCGGCGTAGCGCAGCAGCGCGCCAGCGCCGATCGGCCTAACAACCAGCGTCGAATTCCTTGCACCGGCGCGTCGCACAGCTGCCGTGCAAACCACCGGCATCGCACTCCAGGCATCCACGACGGCCTCAGCGGCCGCGTCATCACCTACCGTCGCGACAGACGACGAACCGTACGCTCAACCAGCGCCGGCATCAGGGCTACGGGCCTACCCCGCGGGGCGCTACATCGCCTGCGACGCAACTCGTTACAACGCCAAGCAGTGGATCAAGATCCCGGCCGAAATACTAAGAACGACGGCAGGCCCGCAGATGATGGCTGCACTTTCGCCAACTTCGTCACACTTTCAGCCTGCTTGTCGTGCTATCCCGATAACCGCTTATCCCGTTAACGCGCGTCACTCCGGTTCGCACGTTTAATGCAACAAAGTGGATCCGGTAACGTAGTTGATCCTTTCATTGCGCAACGGGGACTTTGACGCTTTCGTCAGCCCGGCACAGGAATCGCTTCAAGGACTAGAGAAGGGAAATCATGGAGACGAGCAACAACCTGAATAAGAACGGCACAGGGTGGCGGCGTGACAGCCGTCATTTTTGAGGCCGAATACTAGTTGGGCCTCGTGAAGAAGGCTTCCACTGCTCGTGGCATCGCGAAGCTGATCGCGGGTGTTGTTTTACTTTTTGGCGGTTACGTTGCATGGCTCATTCACGATACTTTGTCCTCCGCTATGCGGGCAGAGGACCTATGCAATGGCTTCAAGCTCGGGCTTCCCGAAGCAAAGGTTATTGAAGGAATCAACAGCGCGCGTGGGGCGCGTCTCCAGCGCTATCCGGACATGCTGGAAGCTAAGTTTGGGTCGTGTAGCTGTTACGTCGCCATTGCAGCCAAGGGGCAAACCGTTGAGAAAGCAGTCTCTGGCTGTCGTGAATAAGGCCCAATACTAGTTGGGCATGACAAAACAGCGCACACCCTTAGAGCGAGCTGCAGGTAAGTTGATCTTGGCTGTTCAGCAACAGTGGGACGCCGAGTTGGGTGAGCCAAGTGCCGGCGTCAGCGAAGAAGTCATGCACAACAGCCACGATCTTCTTAGCAGCGCCAAAGATGGCTCTTTGCAGTCCGTGCTTCGGGGCAGTTCCGTTACAGACTTTCTAGGAAAAGCCTGGGTGCGGGCGCATCCGCAGGTTCAGCCCGCAATAAAAGCATTCGAGGAGCAGATGGCTAACAGCGGTCATGCCCAACCAACGGTTCAAGCCGACGGCCCCGCCTCCGGCGGGTCCGCGGCTTAACCTGGGCGTTGGGCGTAAAGAAATGAGCCCCCGAACGGTGCACCAGTTGATGTTGCGTAGGTTCTCTCAAGAGACTCCCGCGCAGTGGTTTTACTTCTGTGATGGCTCGGGTTCCGATGAAACAAAAGCGATCGAGTCTTACCTCAAAACTCATTTCGAGGCCGAGCCATTACTGGTTGAGGTCCATCGTTCCATTGGCGGCTGCCTTAGCTTCAGCGAAGCATCGGCACTCATTGCCAAGCACCTGTGCAGATCAAACATCAAGGTCGCAAACAGAGCGTTTACTTCCTTTGCCATCTTCGCGTCTAGCGGCGTCACAACTGCTTGGCAAAGTCGCGCCCAACAAAACATTCAAGCGGACGCGGCTTCGCCGCGCCGCTTAACTTAGGCGTTAGGCGCTCAAAAGCTCTATGAATCTACCTTCCGAACCAATTAAGAAAGAGCTTGGCCCAGGAGAGCGTATTCTCTGGTCGGGTCAGCCCCGGCAGGGTGTTTATCTGCGTGGCGCAGACATCATGCTTGTTCCCTTTAGTGTTCTTTGGGGCGGCTTCGCTATCTTCTGGGAGTATTCGGTTATTACTTCACCCAATGCTCCATTGTTCATGGCTTTTTTCGGCATACCTTTTGTCGTCATTGGCCTCTACCTCATCTTTGGCCGCTTTGTCGTAGAGGCAAAGCAGCGAGCCAGCACCCATTACGCAGTTACAACCCAAAGAATCATCATCGTTTCAGGGTTGTTCTCTCGTGGCGTCAAGTCACTCAATCTGCGCACGCTTTCAGACCTTTCGCTGTCGGAGGGTAGTTCCGACTACGGTTCCATCTTCTTTGGCGGCGGCTCGCCCTTCTCGTTCATGTTTCGGGGCTTCTCAAGCTCGCCCGGCATGGGCAGTCAGCTTGGCCCGCACTTTGACCAAATCCAAGGGGCGCGCAGCGTCTATGAAACCATCCGTAATGCACAGCAAGCGGCATAACAGCAGCGCGTCTAACAAGGCGCTGCACCCGACCCCCACGCCTTCGCTTCGCTTCGGCGCGGGGTCGGGTGAGCTTCGGCGTTGGGCGTCATAAACACATGAGCGCGTTTGTCAGAGTGGGAAGCGTCATTTTCTGGGGCGCAATTGCTTGGCTATTTGTTGCCGTTTTGCTCGCGCTTCAATTTTGGCCGCACCTGCCAGAGTCAAAAGCTGGCTGGGTGGCATTCATCGCTTTCGGTCCGCCCCTCTATGTTCTTGGTGAGTCCGCAGCAGAGTGGCTCTGGTCGTCGCGCATCGGGCGTGCGCTGTCGCGTCCATCACCAACTATGCAAGCAGTTTTTGTCGTCTTGAGTCTGGTCGTAGGCGGGGCATTTGCTTGGGGGCTGTGGTGGCTCTGCTCGCACTAGCAATGTCGCCCAACCAGGCATTCAAGCGGACGGGCTTCGCCCGCCGCTTAACTTAAGCGTTGGGCACTATGAAACGAATGTCATCGTTGCTGTTGCTTCTTCTACCGAGCGTTGCGGTAGCGGAAGTTTCAGACAAAATGGCAACCATTCCTGAGGTTCTCATTCAAGGTGCAATTGCGGCCGCAATCGCCTTCGCCGTTTCAAGGCTCCGCTGGTGGCTCGCCCTCATTGCGGCAGGCTGGGCTCTCTTGCTAGCTGTTGGTGTGTATGGGCTTTGGGAGGAAAGGCATATGAGAGAGGCAGTGCTACATCAGCAAGGCATCAAGTATTTTGCCGCTCTCTTGGCAGAGGTCGGCTGTGTGGTCGCGGGCGGCGCGTTCGGAGCGGTTCTCAATAGGAGAGCCTGGCGCGCCCAACAGGCGGTTCCAGCCGACGTCTCTGCCTCCGCTGCGCTCCGGCAGAGCCGCGGCTGAACCACGGCGTTGGGGCACATGAAACAGCAGCTCAAAACTGCGTTCGCACCTTGGTCTCTGCGCCTGTGGCTCGTCGCACTAGCTCTATTCGTGCTTGGCTTGGTGTCGCTGTTCATCAAGCTCAGTTATGCAGGCGAGCTTTACTATCGCTACGGTGGCTCGCTACTCGGAGAGGCAAGCCTCTGGGTCGGTATGCTTGCCATCGCTACTCAAGCGGTCTATCTGGTCCGAGTCCGCACAGCTAAAAGTGGTTTGGCTTTTGCTGGCAGTATCATTCTCGGTGCGGCTCTGCTCTCTGCTGCTTGGTTCCTGTATGTCATCACGCATAGCGGTGTGTAGCCGCCCCAACCAGGCATTCAACGCGACGGCCCGTAAACGGGCCGCGCGTTAGCTCCGGCGTTGGGCGTAAAAGCGCGCATGCCTAGTTTCAAGCCCATATATGGCTGGGGATGGTTCCAGGGTCCAGGCAAAACATCAGTTGCAGTGCCGGAGCCGTTCTCAGTCCTAGTGCTGCGGGCTTCCGAATCTGAGGTTGTCGGAGTAATTGATCAGCCACATGAATATGCGGGCTTCAATGTGCGACTCGGAATCCGCAGCATCGAGCCGAGTGGTGCCAAGCATTGGAACGTGTGCCTCTCAACGGATGGGCAAGGCCAGATCACCGGGTTCGCTGAGTCCCTATGATCAATTGCGTCCAACAAGGGGCTGCAGGCGACGGCTTCGCCGCGCCTGAGCACAAGCGTTGGGCATTTTGGAGAGAGTGACAATGAGTTCTGCAGAAAAGTCCGCTGTTGTTTCTATGAGCGGCAGCCCGATCCTTCGCCACAGCGAAGCTGCTCCTTTTGAGGGTCCGCAGGGCGAAGAGTGCATCGAACAAATCTCAGACCACATTGAAGCGCACCTCGGACAAATTGAAACTGTATTTCATGAGATCGTGTCCGACACCGTTCATATCGATGTCCATTTCGTAAAAGCGACTGAGACTTTTCCGTTCGTCAGATTGGTGACATCCGGCATGAGCGACCTACCAATGTCGGCGCCAGAAGATTCCGATGTGCCAAAGTTCGTTGAGGTGTTAATGACCCTTCCTGGGAACTGGAAACTCGATCAAGACTCTTTAAGTGATGAGCATTGGTATTGGCCGATACGGCTAATGAAAGGGCTTGCCAGGCTACCTCACAAGCACAAGACATGGCTGGGTTGGGGACATACAGTTCCCAACGGAGACCCAGCTGAGCCGTACGCGTCGAGTACAAAGCTTTGCGGAGCAATCCTGCTGCCCTCTGTCACAGTTCCGGAGGGCTTTCACAAGCTACGCATCGACCAAGATAAGGAGATCACCTTCTTTTCTATCGTCCCTCTTTACGAAGAGGAGATGAGATTGAAGTTGCGGTCAGGATCAGATGCGTTACTGAACAGATTCGACAAAACCAACGTAAATGACATAGTCGACCCATCGCGGCGAAACTCGGCAAAGAAGAACTTCGGCCTATTTTAGAAATGCCCAACAAGCGCTTCCAGCCGACGTCCACGCCTCCGCTGCGCTCCGGCGCGGCCGCGGCTGAAGCTAGGCGTTAGGCTTTTCGCAAATACGCGCCTTTTCAATTCGTTAGGCTTTTTAAAAACCATATGTACTGCCCTGCACACTTCCAAGAAGACAGGCTCCCACAGCTAATCACCCTGATTGAACAGTTCCCCTTGGCAACCATCATTTGCAATGGGCCTTCTGGCTTAGTGGCAGATCACATACCTCTGATGTACGAGGGTGAGTTGGGCGCTTCGGGCAAGCTTGTTGGCCATGTCGCCAAGAACAATCCTCTGTGGCAACTCTCCGCTGGTCAAGAACTGCTTGTCGTCTTTCAAGGCCCGTCAACCTACATTTCGCCGAATTGGTATGCCACCAAACGTGATGCCGGCAAGGTTGTGCCGACCTGGAACTACGCAGTCGTTCATGCCTCCTGCACACTTGAAGCAATTCATGATCCTCAGCAGGCGCTGGAAATCATTACAAAACTGACTGACCAGCACGAAGCATCTCAGTCCCACCCTTGGCGCGTCACTGATGCGCCGATCGAGTTCACCGATAGGCTTGTCGGCAACATCGTTGGCATTGAGCTCAAGATAAATCGCATGCACGGGAAGTGGAAGGTCAGCCAGAACCAACCAACGCAGAATCAGCAATCGGTAGCACAAGGTCTTCTAGCTGAAGGCTCAGATGCACAGACGCAAATGGCGTTGCTGGTTGGCGCTAATGGAGCCAAGTTATGAAAGACTCAACGTTTTCCGCATCTGTCACCAGCCTAACTGTAGGTTCAACGCGGACAAAAATGCTCCGCATTTTTGCCGGTTAACCCGGGCGTTGGGCTTCATGAAACTCTCTATCCGCGACCTCTGGATTGTTCTCATTCTTTTTTCAGCGACGGCAGCCGGCCAGCCGCAGGCAGATTTAACGGCGAGCAGCTGCAATGAGTATCGGCAGGCTGAAAGTCGGCTGGCCGAACTCTACGCAAAGGCTCTAAAGTTCAATGAAGGCGATCAAAAGCTAGTTGCTGCAATCAAGCGATCACAAGCCGCTTGGCTGTCCTATGTTCAAGCCGAGTTGGGCGCCATTTACCCGGAGGACTATCAACGAGGTTCAGCAGAGCCGATGTGTCGGTGCGGAGAGCAACTGGCTCTCGTTAACGCTCGCATAGAGCAACTTGCACGCTGGGTATACGTCCAGCAAGGCGACGTATGTGCAGGAAGCCGGTCAAGCTAGTCCAACTAGTGGTTCAACCCGAAGTCCCGGCCTCCTGCCGGTCCTCGAGTTAGCCGGGCGTTGGGCGTAAAGAAATGAGCCCCCGAACGGTGCACCAATTGATGTTGCGTAGGTTCTCTCAAGAGACTCCCGCGCAGTGGTTTTACTTCTGTGATGGCTCGGGTTCCGATGAAACAAAAGCGATCGAGTCTTACCTCAAAACTCATTTCGAGGCCGAGCCATTACTGGTTGAGGTCCATCGTTCCATTGGCGGCTGCCTTAGCTTCAGCGAAGCATCGGCACTCATTGCCAAGCACCTGTGCAGATCAAACATCAAGGTCGCAAACAGAGCGTTTACTTCCTTTGCCATCTTCGCGTCTAACGGCGTCACGACTGCTTGGCAACGTCGCGCCCCAAAATACATTCAAGCGGACGCGGCTTCGCCGCGCCGCTTAACTTAGGCGTTAGCCATATGACACCAGAGCAACTCACAGCCCGTAAGAGAAGGCTCGCGTCTTCGGCGCGGGCGCTCGTTACTGGTGATCTCGGGCTTGTTCCTGCATCGAGAAATATTAGCCAAGCGCTGCGGGTCATGGAGAACGAGGCGCCGGCCGGGTATGAGGTGTTCGAGCAGTTCTATGATGCAATCTCCAAAGACATCCCGCTTGGCATAGCACGTCTCAGATGGCCTATCGAGTTATTGCTCAACTTCGATGCTCGGTTGGTGGAGTTAGAGGCACGGTTCCGTCCTGCTCTTCTAAGGGCATCAATGGCGTTAGCTGAAACATATGGCTAACCCGGCGCTCAACCGGAAGCACCCGAAAAGCCGGTCACTCCGGTTAGCTCAGCGTTAGGCCTCTCAAATGAGCGCGTTCGAACGATCTTGGACACAAGCCTGGGCAGACCTTGGTTTAACTGCGCCGCCGGACCTATTCGACGCACTGCTTAGTGCCTACAGCGAACCTCAGCGCCACTACCACTCACAGCAGCACCTAGCTGAATGCCTGGATCACTTCGGTCAGACCCGACATCTAGCGGAGCACCCCGGAGAAGTCGCAATTGCTTTGTGGTTTCACGATGCAATCTACGACGTGCGGGGCAAATCGAACGAACAGCAAAGTGCAGACTGGGCTCTTCGAGTGCTGCAAGCGAGTAGTGGCCACGAAGTCACTCAACAGCGAGTTAAACAGTTGATCATGGCCACCAAGCATGACGCCACGCCAACACGTAGCGACGAACAACTGCTCGTTGACATCGACCTTTCGATCCTGGGTGCCAAGCCCGAGCGTTTTGCTGAGTACGACCGGCAGGTGCGTGCAGAGTACAGTTGGGTGCCAGGTTTCTTGTACAACATGAAGCGTAAAGACGTGCTCCGGTCATTCCTGAATCGGCCCTACATTTATAGCACCAGACATTTCAATGAGCGCTATGAAACACAAGCGCGCACAAACCTTGCCGCAATTGTCTGAACTCACGCAACAGGTACGAAACCGTGACTCGCTCATCCAAGCAATCATCTATCCCTCGCCCAACTCGGCGTTCAACTGGACATCGACGTGCTGCGCACGTCGATGTCAGTTAGCTGGGGCGTTAGGTTTCGCGATGCACATCGAAAGCGAGGAAATATTGCCCGAAGAGGAGGTGCGCGACGCGTCTGAGATTGCCAGACGAGCGCTCGCGTTATTCGCGGTTGTTGGCCTCGCGTTAGGCGCGCCCAAGGAGACAACTCTCACGTGATTACGTGACGAATCACTGTGGGATGAGCTTTCACCCGAAGAGCTGAAGTTCGTCTCTACTTTGGAACCGACCGAGCGGCAGCGGACTAACGGATCTTGGCGTAGCGAGGCATTGCTCATGCTCCTTTGGTCGATCGGTGTCGTTAATGAACTTCCGGGCTTAGCAGAGCACTGCGATGTGGGAGCTTTCCAGAGGGTCTTGCCACCCTTCGCGACTGTGACTGTCAATGAGTTCATTTCATCTGCACAGCGCCGCTCAGATGATGAGCTGTTCGAAATGGCGAACGAATTGCTGGATTCTCATTGGGAAGCGCGCGATGCGCGCATTAATAGCAAACCTATGCCTGCAAACCTCGATATCGGAATAATTCATGAGAGGCATCATGCGATCAACTGGATCATCGGCTATGGCGGCTTACCGTGGGATGACGTTACCACCGACACCTAACAATTCATCCCACCGGACCGCCTCCGGCGGCCGGTGACTTCAAACGTTCGGCTCAAAGGAATCCCGTGATTGAGATAGCCAAGTTCGGGACGCTCTTCTTGCTTGCAAAGCTCGTGGGCTGTGCCTGTGTACTGGTCCCGGCAGCTTACGAGGCGCCTATACGCGCCATCCAGCTAAGCATGTACTACAAAGTTTTAACTCAGGGTCCCGGCGGCTTTGATGACGCAGTGCAAATATCCATCGTCGATGCTCCAGCGCAGTACGCGTCTGGCGTTGGGCGGCTGCTCCGCGCGAACGATGGCACTGGGGGGCAAGAAGCGGGTCTGTACTTTGCGGAGTACGTCGCAAACGATGCTGCGGTCAGGGCGGGACTTATGTCACTCGCTGAGCGTAACCCCGATCAAGCAACCAAAGAATTTGTTCGCCGTCTCTTAGATGGCACGGACCAGGCCGAACAAGGCATTCAACCCGACGGCCCCGCCTCCGGCTGGTCCGCGCGTTACTTTTGGCGTTAGGCCTGATGGAAACAGTCGACGTGATTGCGGTGCCAGAAGGGGAAGAACACTTAAGTTCATGCTCCTGCTGTGGCCGCCCGATCTACAGTGGCTACGGTGAGCTTAAAGCTGAGAGTGTCGGCATCGCCGACTACTGGTATCGCTGGCCCGCGGGCCATCAAGGGCTTTTCAATCTGGCTATCGCATTCCGAGACGGCGAAGGCGAACCAGTCGAAGACGGCGGCGTTGTGGCTGTTTCCGTACGCATTGATAGCGGAAACATCATCTACACGGTGCAAGAGCCTGAGGAGGCGCCTTGGTCCGACTTCGGCGCTTACGGCAAGGTGGTAAGCAGAGCTTTGGCGCTCGAAGAAGCTCAGGCAAACAATCTCTTCAATATTGTCGGCGCGATAAGCGCAAACGAGCGCCGTATATCCACACGAGTCCTTGGCAGTGGGCTACAGGTATAGCTATCGCTTCAAGGCCGACGTCCCCACCGCCGCTTCGCTGCGGCAGGGACGCCGCTTAAGCTGGCGTTAGGACTTAAGAATATGTCGAAACATAAGTGGATTCCGGTCTTGCCAAAGAACTACCGGAGCATTGCGCTTCACGCCATTGGAATAGCTTCTGCGCCTGTCGTCCTCATGAACCGAAAGCCGGTGACCGATTTTTCAGAGCAGGGGCCGCTGACACAACAGAGTATTCGGTCCTGCATTGATTTCGAGATTCGCGACGGATCGGAGTCAATACTAGGCTTCCACGATCACCCCAACGAAATGTGGGTAACAGAACCCTATGCAGCCGTCGCTGCGTACTGCGCCGAAAAAGGCTGGCTAACGATTGAGGGTCGTGCGTCCTAGCTACGTGCTCCAGTGCGACGTCTCCGCCTCCGGCGAAGCCGCGACGGCCCTGCACCCCGGCGAGTCTCCACATTAATCCGTGCATTATGCCTCGAGATAAAACATGCACTTCACCGGCTCCTCGCTACCTGCGGGCGACAGCCATTTCAACTTTGGCTGCCTCGGCCATTCCGGCAGCCTTTATGCTCTACGCTATATACGACGTTCAGCATGGACCTCCGGTCGATGCGTCAGAGGCCCAAGGCTTGGCCATGATCCTCGCTCACCTGCTTGCCGCCATCGCGTTCGTAGCCATCGCATTTCCCCTGGTCGGATGGCATCTCTACAAAAGGCAGGGTCTAACGCGGCAGCGCTTCTATAAAGCGCTTTTCGTGATGCTTGCGGTCGCCTCGCTCATTCCGGCGGCGTTGCTGGCAGCCATGGGTTTTGGCGCCAGTGCGTTTGTACTTGCGCCCGCCAGTTTCACTATCTTGGCTACCCTCACTTTGCCGCTCCGTCCGCTGTGGCTTACGGTGGCCCTATGAGGCAGCAGCACGATGACGGCCCGCTGACTCGCAGCCCTCATACTGCGCTTCATCACTCAACCCCGCGGCAGATCACCCGCAACCAGCTCCGGTGCCTGCAGTTGCCGAGTCGCTTGCTGCAGGCTGTCGAGTGGGCTGATGTCGCCAGTACCGGCGCCCAGTTCCTTGAAGCGGCGTGCAGCGGGCAGCACGCGCGACTCGAGTGTGCCGACCGCGTCGTTGTAGGTGTTGACGGCGGTACCGAGGTTTTTGCCGAGTTTGGCGAAGTGTTCGGCGAGCTTGCCGACGCGCTCGTACAGATCGCGACCCAGAGTGGCGATCGCTTGCGCGTTTTCGGCGAGTTTTTCCTGGCGCCAGCCGTAGGACACAGCGCGCAGCAGCGCGATCAGCGTGGTGGGCGTGGCGACGATCACGCCCTGCTTGACGCCGTCTTCGATCAAGCCCGGTTGCTGTTCGAGCGCCGCGCTGAAGAACGATTCGCCAGGCAAAAACATCACGACGAATTCCGGCGTTGGCTCAAACTGCTGCCAGTAGCTCTTGGCGCTGAGCTTGTTGACGTGGTCGCGCAGCTGCCGCGCGTGGCCGGCGAGGTGCGTCAGCCGCAGCGCGTCGTCCGTGGTTTCGACTGCGTCCAGATAGGCTTGCAGCGGCGCCTTGGCGTCGACGACCACGCGCTTGCCGCCCGGCAGGCGCACGACTAGGTCGGGCCGCAGGCGGCCGTCGTCGGTGGTCATCGACACCTGTTGCTCGAAGTCGCAGTAGTCGAGCATGCCGGCCATTTCGACGACGCGCTTGAGCTGGATTTCGCCCCAGCGGCCGCGCGTCTGCGGCGCGCGCAGCGCCTTGACGAGGTTGCCGGCTTCGAGCCGCAGCTGGTCTTGCGTGACGATCATCGAGCGCACTTGAGCGCTGAGCGAGCCGTAGGCTTCGGCGCGCGACTTTTCCAGCTCGTCGATCTTGGTGCGCACGCCGTCAAGCGATTTGCTGATCGGCTCGACCAGGGCTTTGACCGCCTGCTCGCGCTGTTCGAGCTTACCGTCGGTCTGCGCCTGCAGCTTTTCGAACGTGGCACCGGCCAGCCGCATGAACGCCTCCTGGCTGGCTTGCAGCGCATCGGCCGACAGCGCCTTGAACGATTCTTCGAGCTTGTGCCGCGCCTCTTCGAAGCTGGCGAGCCGCTCCTGGCCTTGGCGACGTTCCTCGGCAAGCTGCGTCTGCAGTTCGGCGACGCGCACCTGCTGCTCGCCCAAGCTGCGTGCCTGCGCGGCCAGGTCGGCGTCGCGCTGCTGCGTCAGCTTTTGCTGCTCAGCGAGTTGCTGCTGCAAGTGGGCGTTGCGGGTCTGTTCGACCGCCAGCAGCGCGCGCGAGCGCGCTTGGGCGATCAGCCAGGCCAGGGCGGCGCCGGCCATCAGGGCCAGCAGCGTGGATGCGATCAGCGTCGTCGGGGTCATGGTCGGGTCAGGCGTTGGTGTCGTCGGCGCGCAGCAGGCCGTATTTGCGCAGCTGCCCGCGATACTGGTGATAGGTCAGGCCGAGCAACTCGGCCGCGCGCTTCTGGTTGTAGCGCGCCGCATCGAGCGCACCCTTGAGCAGCCGCGTTTCGAACTCGGCCACTTCGCGCTCGAAGTCCAGCGGGTAGCGCGGCTCGTCGGCACCTGCCGATGCCGTCGGCGCCGCTGCGGCCGCGGTCGTGGCGACCAGCGTCGGCAACACGCCGGCTTCGACAGCGCCGGTCGGCAGCACGCCGCGTGGCCGGTACGGTGACGCGAACGGGTCCAGCTCCAGCTGCTCGACGACGCGGCGCGCGTGTTCGAGCCGGTAGACCGAGCGCTCAACGACGTTGCGCAGTTCGCGGACATTGCCGGGCCAGTCGTGCGCCAGCATCTGCCGCTCCGCGGCCGGCGAGAAGCCGGCGAAGTATTCGCGGCCCAGCTCCTTGGCCATGTTCTCGGCAAACTTCTGCGCCAGCAGCACGATGTCGTCGCGCCGCTCGCGCAGCGGCGGCACCGTCACCACGTCGAACGACAGCCGGTCGAGCAGGTCTTCGCGAAAGCGCCCGGCCCGCGCCAGCGCCGGCAGGTCCTGATTGGCGGCGCCGACCAGCCGCACGTCGACGCTGATCGTCTCGCTGGACCCCAGGCGCTCGAACTCGCCGTATTCGATCACGCGCAGCAGTTTTTCCTGCAGCCGCAGGCTCATGCTGGCCAACTCGTCGAGAAACAGCGTGCCGCCATGGGCTAGCTCGAAGCGGCCGACGCGCGCTCGCGTGGCGCCGGTGTAGGCGCCGGATACGTGCCCAAACAGCTCGGATTCGAGCAGCTCCTCATTCAAGGCCGCGCAATTGAACTTCACGTACGGCCGCTGCCAGCGCTCCGACAGAAAATGCAGCCGCGCGGCGATCAGCTCCTTGCCGGAACCGCGCTCACCGATGATCAGCACCGGCTTGCTCAGCGGCGCCACGCGCGACACTTTTTCGAGGACGGCCAGGAAGTTGTCGGACTGGCCGAGGATCGGATCGGGGATGTCGCGCTGGGCCATTCGGGCGGATTTCGTCGGTCAGGTCACTCGGTGGCGTTTTCTACCACAAGTTTGCGGAGGTCGCCGACGCGGCTCGACAGCGCCACTGTGGCCCCGACATTATTTCTCTATATTTCATGTACTTGCGATGAGCCAGCAACTTGGCACAAGGCTGGCAATAGGACTGGGGCACCAATCGAACATCGAACATCAAGGAGAGACCCATGAACCAGCACCGCCCCCTCGCCCAGGCTCTGATCGCGCTGACGCTGATCGCCGCCAGCACTGGAGCGGCGCAGGCCGCCGACGGCATCGGCAGCCGTGTCGGCAGCAACGTCGGCCGCTGGATCGCCGCCCAGGGCAACGCCGCGCTGCAGGAACTGCAGCAGGACCTCAAGCGTGACCTGGTCGACCGCCTCAAGCCGCTGTTGCCGGCCGGCGACGCGCCGATGGCCGCCGAGTCGCCCGCACACAAGGTCGGCAACGACCTGGCGCCGGCCCCGGCCGCCGGCGCGCCGAAGCAGTCGCTGTAGTACGCCCACCCCATCCCCAACGCCGCACGCTCACCGAACCGGAGTCTTTTCATGGGCATCTTTTCGCGCCTTTCCGACGTCATCAACTCCAACATCCACGCCATGCTCGACAAGGCGGAGGACCCGGAGAAGATGGTTCGCCTCATCATCCAGGAAATGGAAGACACGCTCGTCGAAGTGCGCTCGACCAGCGTCCGAACGATCGCCCGCAAGAAGGAACTGCAGCGCCTGCTGGGCCAATTGCAGAACGAAGCCAACGACTGGGGCAGCAAGGCCGAGCTGGCCCTGAGCAAGGACCGCGAAGACCTGGCGCGTGGTGCGCTCGGCGCCAAGAACCGCGCGCTGGAACAGTTCGCGATGTACGAAAAGGAGCTGCTGCACGTCGAAGACGAGATCGGCAAGCTCGACGAGGACACCGGCAAGCTCAAGGCCAAGCTGGCCGATGCGCGCCAGCGTCAGAAGGCCATCGTGTTGCGGTCGCAGTCGATCAGCTCGCGTCTGCGGGTCAAGTCGACGATCCACGATACGAAGATGAACGACGCCATGCTTAAAATGGAGCAGTACGAGGGCAAGATCGACCGCATGGAAGCCGAACTGGAAGCCTACGATCTGGGCACCCGCTCGCTGCAGGACGAGTTCGCGCAACTGGCCAGCAACGACAAGGTGGAAGACGAACTGAGCCGGCTGCGTGCCAAGCTCGGCAAGACGCCCGCCGCCGGCGAGCCAGGCAAGGAATAGCAAGGCCCAGGGGCGCGCCGCGATCGGTGCGTATCGATTTGTCAGGAAGGTCTAAGGGGATCCTTTCGTGGAAGAACTGGTTCCGCTGCTAGCGATCGTCTGCCTGTTCGTGATCCTGCCCGGCATGGGCATGTGGTTCGCGGACCGGCAGCGGCGCTGGAAAGCACAACAAAACCTCAGCAGCCATGAGGCCGACGCCGATCTGTTGCGTCTGGCCGACCGGCTGGAGCGGCGCGTCGAGGCGCTGGAAAAAATCCTCGACGCCGAAGCACCCAATTGGAGGAGCCGTCACCATGGCTAAGCTGTCGTCATTTCATTCGTCGCGCTTCCGCCGCTATCCGGACGATGGCTACATCGGCGGCGTCTGCGCCGGCGTGGCCGACTTCCTGGGCTGGAACGTCCGGCTGATCCGCGCGCTGGCGGTGCTGACCTTCATCTTCGGCGGCTTTTTTCCGATCGTGTTGGTCTACGGCCTGCTGTGGTACGTGATGGAAGAAACCCGCGGCAAGCCGTCGCTGCTGCCACCATCGGACGACGGTGCGTATCGCAGCCGCTATCGCGGCAACGGTGGCGGTGATGGCAGCGGTGGTGCCTACGCTGACCGCGCCTATCACGACGCTGGCGCCCCGCGCGGGCCGATGTCCAGTGCCGACCTAAAAGCCCGGTTCTCGAGGCTCGACCAGCGGCTGAGCAGCATGGAAGACTGCGTCACTTCCAACGATTACGAGCTGCGCCGCGAGCTGCGCAAACTCGAGGGCCAAGCCTGAGCAGAACGCCCGCCGGGACAGCGCGGCCCACGGTGAAAGCCGCATAATCGGGTCTTCCCGACCCGCAGACGCCGCATGCCGCGCAAACCCGCACACGAGCAGTTCGACACCTTGTCCGCGCTGCAGGACCGCGCCTTCGAACTGTTCGGCCGTTACGGCTACGAAGGCGTGTCGATCGGTGACATATCCAAGGCCGCGCGCCTCTCCAAGGGGGCGCTGTACTGGCACTTTGCCGGCAAGGAGGAGCTGTTTCTCGAATGCCTGCGCCGCCTGCATGCGATCTTCACCGAGCATGTGATCGAGCCGATGCGCGCGCAGAACGACTCGATGATGGCGATCCTGGCGATGTTCAGCGGGCTCGAAAAACTGCTGCGCGACCCCCGCGTGCAGAACGGCGTCGCCGGCTATTGGCTGGTACCGTCAACGCCGGAAACACAGCGCTTGGTCGCCGAACAGCGCGCATTCGAAGTCGCGTCGCAAGCCACGATCCGCGACGTGCTGGCGGCGGGCTCGCGCCAAGGTCATTTCGACCTCGGCGAAGATCTTGAAGACATGTCGCAAGCCATCATTTCGCTGATGGAAGCGGCGATCCTGCCGCTGCGTCATCAGGAGCCCGACGAGGTGCACAGCATGACCCGCGTACTCGCGAGAACGCTGTTCCGTGCGTACGCCACGCCCGAGGCGCTGCGCACATTCGCGCCACTGCTGCAGAAGGGCGCCGCGCTTCCGGCCTGACACCCAATCCACCCGATTCGAATCACGAAGGAGCGGTTCCATGGCGATGGACATCATCGACTACAAGATCTTTGGTAACGACACGCAGTTCGTCGAAGTCGAGCTGGACCCAGGCGAAGCGGCCGTCGGCGAAGCCGGCGCGATGATGTACATGGAAGACGGCATTGCGATGGACACCGTCTTTGGTGACGGCTCGTCGCAGCAGCGCGGCTTTTGGGGCAAGTTGGTCGGCGCCGGCAAGCGTCTGGTGACCGGCGAAAGCCTGTTTACGACGGTGTTCAGCAATCAGGGCAACGGCAAGCGCAAGCTCGCGTTCGCGGCGCCCTACCCCGGCACGCTGATCCCGGTGCACCTGCCCGACGTCGGCGGCACGCTGATCTGCCAGAAGGATTCGTTCCTGTGCGCCGCCAAGGGCGTGTCGCTGGGCATCGAGTTCCAGCGCAAGCTCGGCGTCGGTTTGTTCGGCGGCGAAGGCTTCGTGATGCAGCGCCTCGAAGGCGACGGCCTGGCGTTCATCCACGCCGGCGGCACCTTGTACGAGCGCGACTTGCAGCCGGGTGAAATCCTGCGCGTCGATACCGGTTGCATCGTCGCGCTGACGCGCAGCGTCAGCTACGACATCCAGTACGTCGGCGGCCTGAAGTCGGCGCTGTTCTCCGGCGAAGGCTTGTTCTTCGCCGTGCTACAGGGGCCGGGCAAGGTCTGGCTGCAATCGCTGCCGCTGTCGCGGATGGCCAACCGCATCGTCATGGCGGCGCCGGCCATCGGCGGACGCAGCAGCGAGCAAGGCTCCTTGCTCGGTGGTGTCGCGGCCGGCGGTCTGCTCGGCGGCATCCTCGGTGACGACGAGTAAGCCGTGATGCTGTCGCTGCCGGGCCGGCTGTACGGTCCGGGCCTGCCCGGCGCCGGCGTTCCCGTCGAAGCCCGGCTCGATGCGCTGCAGCTGCGCATCGGCAGCGGCGACGACACGCGTTCGGCGTTGCTGTCACAGCTGAGCCTGCGCCGCGCGGGCTTCGATCAACGGCAGCTCGAAATCAGCTGGACCGAGGGCGCAGGCCGCTTCGCGCTGCTGGTCGAGGATCCGGCCGCCGTCGAAACACTGCTGACCCAAGCACCCGCGTCGCTGCGTGGCCAGGGTGAAGCCGTGCACCGGCAGCGGCGCCGTGACGGCCTCTACCAGCGGATCGCTGTGTCGGCGGTCGTGCTGTGGGTCGCTTTGGCACTGATCGCGCTGTTGCTGCTGCTGGCGGCAGCACGACCGATCGCAGGCTGGGTCGCCGGCTGGGTTCCTGTGCGCTACGAGCAGCAACTCGGCGAAGCCGTGTTCGCCCACCAGCAGCGGCAATTGCAGCTGCTGGACGACGGCGCCGCGCAACACGCCGTGCAGCAGATCGGCGAACGGCTGACTCGCGGATCCCGCTATCGCTACCAATGGCATGTCGCACGCGACCCGAGCCTGAACGCGTTCGCGATTCCCGGCGGCATCGTCGTCGTTCACAGCGGCCTGATCAGCGCGGCCGCCGATGCCAGCGAACTGGCCGGCGTGCTGGCACACGAAGTCGAGCACGTCGAACAGCGCCACAGCCTCAAGGCGTTGGTGCAGCAAACGGGGCTGCGTCTGCTGCTGTCGACCGTGGTCGGCGACGTGGGCGTAATCGGCGACTGGGCCGGGCAACTGGGTGGGCTGAAGTTCTCGCGCGACAGCGAGCGCCAAGCCGACGAACAGGGCCTGGACCGCTTGCTGGCCGCCGGGTTCGACGCCGACGGCATGCTGCGGTTGTTCGCCAAACTCGACGCCAGCCCCGGCAACGGAGCCGCACCGCCGGGCTGGTTATCGAGCCACCCCGCAACGCCGGAGCGGATCGCCCGTCTGCGTCAACGACTGGAAGGTCGACCGGCCACGCCGATGTCGGACCGGGCTCCGGCGATCGACTGGCCATCAGTGCAGCGGGACCTTGCCGCCGATCGCCGCCCCAGCACCGACTAGCTCCCGAGATTCAAAAAGTTAAGGGCGAATTCAGGTATCGCCCCTAATCTGAACGCACGCCATCCGACGTGGTGGTCGCGTTGCTCTTAAGGAGAGCCTCATGCGTGAACCGGCGCCTTCCCCTGCCGTCAGTCAGCGTCGTATCTGGATCCGAACCGCGGTCGCCGCTTCAGCTGCGATCGGCGCACTGTTGGTCGCTGCACCGGCCTCGGCCGGCCATCACGATCGCTACGAGCGCTACAGCGAATACGAGCGGGACGACGACAGCCCTCGGACCGATTTTGCAGACGTGGTCGACGTACGCCCGATCTACAGCCAGGTTGCCGTTAACGAGCCGCGTCGTGAGTGCTACGACCAGCCGGTTCAGTACCGCGAACGCACGCGCCGTGCCGGTGACAACACGGCGGGCGCCGTGGTGGGCGCGATCATCGGCGGCGTCGTCGGCAACCAGTTTGGTGGTGGCACTGGCCGCGCCGTGGCCACCGGCGTCGGCGCCGTGGTCGGCGCCAACATCGGCAGCCGTGCCGGCGACTACAGCTATGACGGCTATGGCGGCTACGATGGCGGCCGCAGCATCCGCACCGGCTATGAGCGCCAATGCCAGAACTACGACGATGTACGTTACGAGCGCCGGATCGACGGCTACGACGTGACCTATCGCTACCAGGGTCGCACCTATCACACGACGATGCCCTACGACCCGGGCGAACGCATCGCCGTGGACGTCAGCATCCGTCCGATCCGTTACTGATCGGAGCACTCGGACGTCCACCATGCGGCTGACGGCGGCACGCTTGTCGATGGGGGTCGCGGCCGCTGTGTTGCTCGCAGGCGCCAGCGCCGCCGATGCGCGCGACCGCGGCTTGGGCGCCCAGCTCGGCCTTCCGCCAGCCGGACTCACGGCACGGCCCTACGACCGGGGCCTGTCGCCAAGCGACGCCGCCCGCGTGGCGCAGCAGCAAAACGGCGGTGGCCGCGTGTTGTCGGTCGACCCCGGTGATCGAGGGTATCGCGTCAAGCTGCTCAAGGACGGCAACGTCCGGATTGTTTACGTGCCGCGCGACTAGCCGGCGCCCCTGACCCGACCATAAAAGGATTTCAATGCGCGCTCTCGTGATCGAGGATGATCCGCATCTGCGGGGACTGGTATCCCAGTACTTCGCCGATGAAGGGTTTGCCGTGGACGTTGCTGGTGACGGCGAGAACGGCTTGTACATGGCCGAGGAATTTCCGGTCGATATCGCGATCGTCGACCTGGGGCTGCCCGGCATCAGCGGCGTGGAAATCATCCGCCGCGCCCGCAAGGCGGGCCGCAAGTACCCGATTCTGATCTTGACCGCCCGCGATGGTTGGCAGACCAAGGTTGAAGGGCTGGAAGCCGGCGCCGACGACTACTTGGTCAAGCCGTTCCACCGCGAAGAGCTGCTGGCCCGCGTCAGGGCCTTGCTGCGCCGATCCGGCGGATGGGCCCAGCCACGGCTTGAATGCGGCCCGATCGCGGTCGACACCACGGCCAAAACCGTGTTCGTGCGCGACAACAGCGTCGATCTGACGGCTTACGAATACAAAGTGCTGGAGTACCTGATTCTGCACGCGGGACAAGTGGTGTCCAAGGCCACGCTGGCCGAGCACCTGTATGCCGAAGACGAGGAGCGCGACAGCAACGTGATCGAAGTCTTCATCCGCCGCTTGCGCAGCAAGCTCGATCCCGACGCCACGCTCAATCCGATCACCACCTTGCGTGGCAGCGGCTATCGCTGGGATCTGCCGCGTGGGCCGTCGCCGGCTCCCTCCGACAACTGACACGGGCGTCCCCACTGGGCGCGCCGTTGCCGCCGCAGCGTTGGCTGGAACAGGGCGCACGGCGCGTCCGGATGCTGGCTGCGCCCGGCGTGGGCCCGCTTTACACGCGGCTGCGTCCGCAGTCGCTGCGCACGCGCCTGCTGCTGGCCGCGTCGGTCGTGTTGACCGCGTTCTTCGTCATCACCGGTTTTGCGCTGGAGAGCGCCTTCGGTGACAGCGCCCAGCAGGCACAGCGCGACAAGCTCGAAGGCATCGTCTATTCGTTGCTGAGCGCGCTCGGACCCAGTGCCAGCGGTGAGCTGACCATTGCAACGGCGACGGTCCCCGACGCGCGGCTCAAGAGCGCCGCGTCGAGCCTGCAAGCCGCGCTGTTCAACGAAGACGGCGTCGCCGTCTGGCGATCAGTGAACTATGTCGACCTGCCGACGCCACAGATGCCGGCCGTCGGCGAATGGAACTTCCAGTACCTGGACGAGCCCGACGCATTCGCGATGAGCTTCGGCCTGCGCTGGATCGACTTGGCCGACGACCCACGGCGCTACACGGTAATGGTCATCGAGGACGCATCGAGCTATCGGGCCCAGCTGCAGGCGTACCGGCGCGCACTGTGGACCTGGA
This sequence comes from Hydrocarboniphaga daqingensis, assembly GCF_900129825.1. GTDB lineage: Bacteria > Pseudomonadota > Gammaproteobacteria > Nevskiales > Nevskiaceae > Hydrocarboniphaga > Hydrocarboniphaga daqingensis. The sequence goes on from NZ_FQWZ01000001.1 coordinate 453,606, forward strand.
TGCTGGTCTGCGGCCTGGGCCTGCTTGGTGTGCAGGTACTGGTACTGCAATGGGGACTGTCGCCGCTGCGCAAGCTGATCGCCGAGCTGCGCCGGATCGAGCTGGGTGAACAGCAGGATATCCGCGCCGATTATCCAGACGAGCTGCGACCGCTGACGCAAGGCTTGAACGCGATGATCCAGAACGAGCGCAATCAGCAGACTCGCTACCGCAACGCGCTCGGCGACCTTGCGCATAGCCTCAAGACGCCGCTGGCCGTCGTACAGGGCATCACCGAAGACCACGACATGCCGCCGCAACTGCGCAGCACGCTCGGCGAACAAGTGCAGTCGATGCAGCAGATCACCGGCTACCAGTTGCGCAAGGCGGCGGCAGCGGGCCGACGCACGCTGGCAGAGCCGGTGCTGATCCGGCCGCTATGCGAAAAACTGGTCAATGCACTGGTCAAGGTCTACGCCGACAAGAACGCCCGCTTCGAACTGCTGATCGATCCGCGTCTGCGGCTTCGCGCCGAGAGCGGCGACATGTTCGAGCTGATCGGCAACCTGCTCGACAACGCGGCCAAGTACGGCAACGGGCTGGTGCGCCTGTCGGTGCATCACGAAGGCCGCACGGCCCTGATCGAAGTCGCCGACAACGGGCCCGGCTTTCCGGACGATGCCGAAGAACTACTGGAACGCGGCGTGCGCGCCGACATGAAAAAGCCCGGTCAAGGCATCGGCTTGGCGGCGGTCTACGACCTGGTGCGCGCCTATGAGGGGCAACTGCTGCTCGGCGCGTCTGATCTTGGCGGCGCCCGCGTCACCGTCCGTTTGCCTGGCTAACAGGCCCCACCCTATTTCCACCTGCTGCAGGTCTGCTGATATGCGCCCACGTAATGCCTTGAGCCGCTTCCCGATGACGCTGTTCCGCTGTGCTGCGCTGGTCATGCTTTCCACAAGCCTCGCCGGATGCTTGGTGGCACGCGTGCCATTGATGATCGAGGCCCATCAGGCCGAACAACGCTTTCCGGCAAAAGGCGAGATCGACAGCGCACAGCCACGCACCTTGATATCGGGCGGCCTGCAGCGGCGCTACTGGGTCCAAGTACCGGCTGCCGCCCGCAAGCCGCTGCCGGTGGTGCTGGTGTTGCACGGTGGCACCGAAACAGCCGAGGCGGTCTGGGGACAAACCAGCCTGCCGACGCTCGGCGCGCGCGACGGTTTCATCGTCGCGGCACCGCAAGGCGTCAACAAGCACTGGAATGATGGCCGGGGCAGCACCCTCGCAGGCGATGCGCCGTCGACAGCCGATGACGTGGCCTTTCTTCGGGCGGTGATTGCCGACCTGGTGCTGCGCGACGGCGCCGATGCGCGGTCGGTGTTTGTGATCGGCGCGTCCAACGGCGGCTTCATGGCGCTGCATTTCGCCTGCCAGGCGCCCGACGCGCTGCGGGCTGGTGCCAACGTGATCTCGACACTGCCCACCGCCGAGGCTCGTCGGTGCAAGCCGGCACCCAAGCCGCTGCCGTGGATGTCGATGAATGGGGTTCGCGACCCGCTGGTGCCGTTCGCCGGCATGGCCGAGGGCGAGGAGCGACGCGGCGAACCACAGCCGGCGCTGCTGTCGGCCGATGCCACGTTCCAATTCCTGGCTCAGCGCGCCGGCTGCACCCCCGAGGCGCAGATCAGCCGGATCGGCGGCAGCGTCGAGAAGCGCGTGCGCCGCTGCAATGGCGGCGCCACGGCCGAACAGTACGTGTTCAGCGAGGCCGGTCATGTCTGGCCGGGACTGCCGATCAAAAGCCCGATGCTGTCGATGTATCTGGGCGGCGCCAATCTCGACGTCGACACCGGCGAGGCCGCCTGGGACTTCTTCCGCCGCACGCTGGCCGCGCGATAAGCGGATCGGCGACGACCGCGGCCCGCTTACGAACCGAGCCCGCTTAGCTGGGCAGGCGCAGAAAGTGGTCGCGGTAGTAGCGCAGTTCGGCGATCGAGTCGCGGATGTCGCTCATTGCCAGATGCGAGGACTCCTTGTTGAAGCCCCTCGCCAGATCGGGCGACCAGCGCTGGCACAGCTCCTTGAGCGTGCTGACGTCGAGATTGCGGTAGTGAAAGAAGCGCTCGAGTTGCGGCATGTAGCGCGCCAGGAATCGCCGATCCTGGCAGATTGAGTTGCCGCACATCGGCGACTTGCCCGGCACCACCCAGTCGCTCAAGAAGCTCAGCGTCAGACGCTCGGCCTCGGCTTCGGTGATGCGGCTGTCGCGGACACGCTGGGTCAGCCCTGACTTGCCGTGCTGCTTGGTGTTCCAGTCGTCCATCGCCGACAACTCGTCATGGCTCTGCTGCACCGCCAGCACCGGACCCTCGGCCAGCACGTTCAGATGCACGTCGGTGACGACGGTCGCAATCTCGATGATGCGATGCCGTTCGGGCACCAGCCCGGTCATTTCGAGATCGATCCAGATGAGGTTGCTGGGACTGACGGTCATGGTGTGCGCCGGGAACGGGGCCGCAGAGCCTACACCTGCGCAGCCTCCAAACGACAGGCTTGCCCGCTTGGGCTGATTCTCCCAGCGGCCTCTGGGTGGAATCCGGTCTTGTTGGCGGCCGGGCCCACACCGAAGATGACGCTTCGTTCGGGACGCGTGCGCAGACGGCGCAGCGACCCGGCGTACGACCGAGCGGCCCAGGGGTGGGCCGACGGCTCGCCAGCCGGCCACCGTGCCGACCAAGGGGATCACTGCATGCAGTTCAAGGCATTGGCCAGCGTACTGGCCGGCATCAGTTGGGTGTGTCTGAGCGCTTGTGCAGCGCAGCAATCGTCGACGGGCCACATCCGGGCCCGATCGGTCCCGGCGACCGTGCACGGCGCGCTGGAGCCCTGGCAAGTTCAGGCCAGCATCGAGCGCCAGATGGAAGCGCTGGTCATGCTCGCCAATCAGCAGTGGCCGGGCGCCGGCAACGTCCAGGTGAGCTTCATCGTCACGCCGGACGGGCTGCCGCAGTCGGTACGGCTGGTCCGCAGCGACTTCGACAACCCGGCCTTCGCGCAGGCACTGACGCGGGTGATCGAGCGCCTGAGCTTTCCAGCCTCCAAGGCCACCACGGTCGTATCGGCCTATCCGGTTTACTTTCGCTGAGCCCGCAGCGCCGAGGCCGCGCGGGGTTTACATCGGCGCGGCATCGGGCCAGCATCCGCGCCCGCACCGTGGATGAGAAGCGTCGATGAGCACCTTGGCCGAGAAAACCTGCAGCCCGTGCGAAGGCGGAATCCCAGCACTGGACGCGACCGCCGCTGAAGCACTGATGGCCAAGCTGGAGTCGCGCTGGACCCTGTCAGCCGATGCCCGACAGATCAGCGCCCAGTTCGCGTTCCGCGATTACTTCCGGACGATGGCCTTCATCAATGCCGTCGCCTACGTGGCCGCGCAGGAAGACCACCACCCGGACATCAGCTTTGGCTACAACGCGTGCACGATCACGTGGTGGACCCACGCAGTCGATGGTCTAAGCGAAAACGACTTCATCTGCGCCGCCAAGGTCGACCGACTGGCAGACGGCAAGTAGCCGGCCGGCAATGGCGCTCAGACCTGGCGTCGCCCGCTGAGCGCGTGGGCCAGCGTGCCGCCATCGACATACTCCAGCTCGCCCCCGACCGGCACGCCGTGCGCAATACGGCTGACCGCAACGTTTTGCGCGCGCGCGATCTCGGCCAGGCAATGCGCGGTGGCCTCGCCTTCGACGGTGGGATTGGTGGCGATGATCAGTTCGCGCACGTCCCCTGTAGCCAACTGCGCCTGCAACTGATCCAGACCCAGTTCGTCCGGGCCGATGCCGTCGAGCGGCGACAGCCGACCCATCAGCACGAAATAGCGGCCGCGATACGGCGTGCCCGCTTCGATCGCCATCAGGTCGGCCGGACCTTCGACCACGCAAAGATGGCCGCTGGCGGTACGCGCCGGCGTGCAATACCGGCAGTCGCCACCTTCGCAGAACATGCGGCAACTCGGGCAGCGGCCGATATGTTCGAGTGCATCCGTCAGTGCCTGGGCCAACGTGCGCGCGGCGCCGCGCTCGCGGTCGAGCAGCTGGAACGCCATGCGCTGAGCCGATTTGGGACCGACACCCGGCAGGCGGCGCAACGCATCGATCAATCGGGCCAGGCGGGGCGAATAAACGGACATGGGTTCGAACGTCTCGGTACGGACTTGGCATGCAGCGATCCGCCCATTCTACTGGTGATGCCATGACGCCCGAGCTGATTGCCGCGCTATGCGGCTTTGCCTTCCTGGCCGGCTTTGTCGATGCCGTGGTCGGCGGTGGTGGTTTGATCCAGGTGCCAGCGCTGCTGGTGCTGCTGCCGCAGTACCCGGTCGCGACGCTGTTCGGCACCAACAAGGCCGCGTCGATCTGGGGCACGGCCGTGGCCACCTGGCGCTATGCGCGGCACATCCAGACGCCATGGCGCAGCGTGCTGCCGATGGCGCTGGCGGCGCTGGTCGCCGGCTTTGCCGGCGCCGCGGCGGTCAGTCACCTCGACAACGCGCTGCTCAAGCCCGTGATTCTGGTCGTGCTGGTCGTCGTGCTGGCCTACACCTTGTGGAAGAAAGACTTCGGCAAGCTGCATGCACCCAAGCTGTCGACGACGCAGCAGGTGCTGGTCGGCTTGATCGCCGGCACCGGCATCGGTTTCTACGACGGATTTCTGGGGCCCGGTACCGGCAGCTTTCTGGTGCTGGCCTTCGTCGGGCTGTTCGGGTTTTCGTTCCTGCATGCGTCGGCGTCGGCCAAGGCGGTCAACGTGATCACCAACTTCGCCGCGCTGGCCTACTTCCTGAGCCACGGCTCGGTGCTGTGGCAGTTCGCGCTGCCGATGGCAGCGTGCAACGTCGGCGGGTCGCTGCTCGGCACGCGGATGGCCATCGCGCGCGGCGCCGGCTTCGTCCGCGGCATGTTCATCGTCGTCGTCGGCCTGCTGATCCTGCGGCTGGGCTACGACGTGTGGAGTACGCGCGGCTAGCCGGCGCGCTCAAGCATGGTCGGCAGCAAAGGCCAGCGTCTGCGCCAGATCCGGCAGCCCGAGCTTGAGCATCAGCACGCGGTCCAAGCCCAGTGCGACGCCGCTGGTGTCCGGAATGCCGGCAGCCAAGGCATCGATCAGATGCACGTCATAGGGCGGCACCACCTGCCCGGCCTCGCGCCGCGCCTGCTGATCAGCTTGGAAGCGCCGTTGTTGCTCGGCGGCATCCGCCAGTTCGTGGAAGCCGTTGGCCAGCTCAATGCCACGCCAGAACAATTCGAAACGCTCGGCCAGCGGCGGGTTGCCTGGCCGCACTTGGGCCAGAGCCGCCTGACGGGCCGGAAAGTCGTAGACGAAGGCCGGCGCCGCGGTACCCAGTGCCGGCGATACGCAGCGCGACATCCACAGGTCGAGCCAGAAGTCGGCCGGCTCATCGGCAAAGTCGGCGGCCGACACCAGATCAGCCGCCACCGCGGCGGCGCGCATTGACGCGGCGCTGACCGCATGGGGATCGAAGCCCGCATGGCGTTCGAACGCCTCGCAGTAACTGAGCCGCTCGAAACCCGCCGTGAGGTCGCATAGACGGCACATCAGCGCCTCGACCTCGTCCATCAGCGCGTGCATCGAAAACCCCGGTCGGTACCACTCGAGCATCGTGAACTCGGGGTTGTGATGGCGACCTTGTTCTTCGAGCCGGAACACGCGTGCGATCTGGTAGATCGGCCCGCTGCCGGCCGCCAGCAGGCGCTTCATCGCGAACTCGGGCGAGGTCTGCAGCCAGCGGCCGTCGCGGGTTTGGAAACTGTCGATATGGCGGTCGACGGTGGCATGCGTCGACAGCAGCGGGGTTTCCACTTCGAGCACGCCACGCTCAACAAAAAAGGCGCGGACGGAGCGATTCAGCTCCGCCCGCGCCTTGAGCGTCGCCAGACTCGCGTCGGGACGCCAGCGCTGCGTCATTACTTGCCGACGCGACCCAGGTATTCGCCGGTGCGCGTATCGACCTTGATCGTCTCGCCCAGCTGCACGAACAGCGGCACGCGAACCACGGCACCGGTTTCCAGCGTCGCCGGCTTGCCGCCGCTGCCGCTGGTGTCGCCGCGCAGGCCCGGATCGGTGTCGGTGATCGTCAGGATCACGTAGTTCGGCGGCGTCACCGACAGCGGCACGCCATTGAAGAACAACACCTTGCAGGCTTCTTCACCCTTGAGCCACTTGGAGCACTCGGCCACGGCGGTCGCGCTGGCCTGGACCTGCTCGAAGCTCTCGGGGTTCATGAAGTGCCAGAACTCGCCGTCGTTATACAGGTACTGCATATCGACTTCTTCGATGTCCGCGACTTCCCAGGTGTCGCCGGACTTGAGCGTCCGGTCGATCACGCGACCGTTCTTCAGGTTGCGGATCTTGATCGTGTTGGTCGCCTGGCCCTTGCCGGGCTTACGGTACTCGTTGTCGACGACGGAATAGGGTTCGCCGTCCACCAGTACCTTGGTGCCGGACTTCATTTCGTTGGTGCTGACAGTGGCCATTGTCGGATCTATTGGATTGAGGGGTTGTTTCGGGGCGTGGAACGGTGGCTAATAGGTTTGCCCCGCCACCGATCGCCCAGCGAAAATGGGCGCAGATGATAACCCCTAGCCCTAAAACCCAACAGGCCCGCCAAGCACGAGCCTGGCAACACGCTCTACGCGAGGCGTTCAAGCAGCCAGCCGATCTGTTGGCCTACCTAGGCCTGGACCCGGCGACGCCGCATCTGGAGGCCGCCGTATTGGGCAACTTTCCGCTGCGGGTGCCGCGGGGCTTTGCGGCGCGGATGCGCAAGGGTGACGCGGCCGACCCGCTGCTGCTGCAGGTCTGGCCGGCTGGAGCCGAGGCGCTCAATGTCGATGGCTTCGGCCTGGATGCGGTGGGCGACAAGCTCAAGCTCAAGCCCGGCGGCATCGTTCACAAGTACCAGCATCGCGTGCTGGTGATGGCCACCGGCGCCTGCGGCGTCCATTGCCGCTACTGCTTCCGCCGACATTTTCCGTATTCGGACGCGCTGGCCGGCCGCGATCACTGGCGCGAAGCCCTGGCGCAAATCGCAGCCGACGGCAGCATCAGCGAGGTGATTCTGTCCGGCGGCGATCCGCTGTCGCTGTCCGACGACAAGCTCGGCGAACTGCTCGACGGGCTCGACGGTATCGCCCATGTGCGCCGGCTGCGCATCCACACGCGCCAGCCGATCGTGCTGCCCGAGCGGGTCGATGATGGGCTGCTCGCCTTGCTGCAGCGCACGCGGCTGCGCACCGCGATGGTGTTGCACGCCAACCATGCCAACGAATTGGACGGCAGCGTCGCGATGGCGCTGGGCGCGCTGCGCGAGGCCGGCGTCAGCCTGCTGAATCAGGCGGTGCTGCTGCGCCGTGTCAACGACGATGTCGACACCTTGCAGGCCCTGTCGGAGCGGCTGTTCGACTGCGGCGTGCTGCCCTACTACCTGCATCTGCTCGACCGCGTCGCAGGCAGTGCGCATTTCGAAGTCGACGAGGACACGGCGCGGCGGTTGATGCGCGAGCTGTCGACGCGACTGCCGGGCTATCTGCTGCCGCGCCTGGCGCGCGAGACGGCCGGGCAGCCGGCCAAAGAGATCGTGGCGTGGTAGCGCCGTGGTGAGCCCTTGCTAGCCGACGCCCCCGATACGGTCGCAGCCGGCAGCCTGCTGCTGCTGATCGGCGGCAGCGAAGACCGCGCGCGCGGTCTGGAAACGGCGCTGCGACAGTCCGGTTTCGCCGCGCGGGCGGCGTGGATCGCCGACCTCGAAGAGCTCGACGAGGCACTGCGTCGCGGCGGCGCCGACCTGATCGTCTGTGCCGCCGAGACCGGCAGCCGCGCGTCGCTGGCCGCCGTGCTGGCGGTATGCAGCTCGGTCGCACCCGAACTGCCGGTGCTGGAATTGGGCGCCACGCACGATCTGGCCGCGACCAATCTGGCGCTGAGACTGGGCGCCCGCGACCGGATCTGCGCCGGCACCGAGGCGGATCTTCATCACTTGTGTCACGTCGTGCGCCGCGAGAGCAGCCGCCTGCGCAGCGAGCGCGAACTGATCCAGGCGCGGACACGGATGGCCGCGTTCGAGACCCGCCACCGCGAGCGGCTCGACGACATCAGCGACGCAGTGATCCACGTACAAGACGGCGTTGTATCGCGCGCCAATCACGCTTTTGCTGCGCTGCTGCAGAAGCCGGCCGACCTGCTGGTCGGCAGTTCCTTGATGGACTTGGTCGCGCCCGACCAGCAGCCGCGCATCAAGGACCAGCTGCGCCAGCTGGCACGCGGCAAGGCCAGCGACGGCCCATTCCCGACCGTGCTGTTGCGCGCCGACGGGCAGCCGGTGGCGGTCGACGTGCACCTGACGCAGGGCACGGTGGGGCGTCAGTCGTTCGTCGAATGGCTGATCCGGGTCGAAGCGGAGGCGGCAACCACCGAACCCGCCGCCGATGCAGGCAGCCGGGTCGCGGCCGACGCGGGCGGCGGCGCGTTGCAGGATCGCCTGGCACTGTTCCGCGCGCTGGCACAGCCGGCTGCCGACGCCCGCCCACGCGCTGTGATGCTGTTCATCGCCGATGGCTTTGCGTCATTGGAAGCGCGGGTCGGGCTTGAAGACGCCGAGCTGCTGATGACCCAGGTCGCCGCGGCGATCCAGACGCGCATCGGGGCCCCGCCGGCGACCGGCAGCACGGTCGCGCCGGTCGCGGCCGCTGCGCTGTATCGCTTTTCGACCGACGAATGGGTTGCCGTCGTGTCACGCGCCACCGCGGCTGAGTTCGAAGCGCTGGCCGATCGGCTGTGCCGCGAACTGGCGCAGCAGGTGTTCACCGCCGGCACGCACGAAACCCGCGTCAGCCTGACGGTGGCCGCCTACCCGATCGGTGCCAGCGAAGCGGCAACCCAGGCGATCGACCCGCTGGTGCGCGAAGCACGGCGCGCATCGGCCGAGGGTGGCGGCCGCGCGCTGGTCACCGGCCCGACGGCACAGGCACAGGCCGACGCGCGCGAAAACGCACGCCGCGCGGCGCAACTCAAGCGCGCACTGGACCACGACCGCATGCATCTGGCGTATCAGTCGATCGCCAGCCTCGAAGGTGAGGCGCGACAGCATTTCGACGTGCTGGTGCGGATGGTCGACGAATCGGGGCAAGAGCGGCATGCCGGCGAATTCATCGACGCGGCCGTGCAGTTCGGCCTGATGCGAGCCGTCGACCGCTGGGTGCTGGGCCAAGCGATCAAGGTGCTCGCCAAGCGCGAGCGCAGCGACGAACCACCGGTGTTGTTCGTCAAGATCTCGGAAGACAGCCTGCGCGACACCGAACGGCTGCTGGCGACACTGCGCGAACAGCTCGCCACCCATCCGCTACGGCAGCGCGAGTTGTGTTTGGCCGTCCAGGAACTGTCGGTGCAAAACCATCTGCGCAAGACGCTGGCGCTGGCCCAAGCACTGGAACAGCTCGGCGTTGGGCTGGCGATCGAGCACTTCGGCATCGGCACGCATTCGAGTGCATTGCTCGAACAACTACCAGCGCGCTTCGTGAAGTTCCACGCCAGCTACACGCGCAACTTCAGCGACGCTGCCACGCAGCGCAAGATGGCCGATCTGTTGTCGATCACCCGGCGCCGCGGCATCCGCACGATCGCCAGCCACGTCGAGGATGCCAACGTGATGGCGCGGATGTGGCAGCTGGGCATCAACTACATTCAGGGCTATCACGTGCAGGAGCCCGAAGCGGTGCTGCTGTCGACGACGCCGATCCGCGGCAACTGAGTGCAATGCGGGCATCGGCCTGCAGCGCATGGCGGCACAAGATTCGCTACGGAATGCGCCGCGTGTCGGTCCGAGCGTGACCCGAGCCCCATCCTCCGAGGAGATCCACCCGATGAAAAAAGCCCTGATGCTGCTGACCACCGCCGCCGTCCTGACCGGCAGCGCCACGCTGGCCCAGGCCGACGTCACGCGCCACGCCTTGGTCGGCTCGACGTTTCCGATCGCACGCGCGGTCGAAGTCCCCGGCAAGCAGACGCTGGTGTTTCACAGCGGCATGACGCCCGACCCGGCCAAGCCCGACGCACCCAAGTTCAGCCCCGAATACTGGGGCGACACCAAGGCGCAGACCTTGTCGGTACTGGCCAAGACCAAGGCCTCGGTCGAGAGCATGGGGCTGAGCATGGGCGACGCCGTCAAGATGACCGTGTTCCTGGTCGGTCCGACGCCGGGCGCGCCGATGGACTTCGCCGGCATGATGGAGGGCTACACGCAGTTCTTCGGCACCAAGGATCAGCCCAAGCTGCCGGCACGTTCGGCCGTGCAGGTCGCAGGCCTGGCGGCGCCGGGCATGCTGGTTGAAATCGAGATCGTGTTCGCCCGGCCGTAGGCTGCTGCGCGCATGAAAAAGGGCAGGCCCATGGGCCTGCCCTTTTTTTGCGTCCGGACCGCTACACCGGCCCGGACCTGATGCCATAGTTACTTGCCGGCCTGCAGCGCCGCGATGCGCGCTTCGATCGGCGGATGCGTCGAGAACCATTCACGCGCGCCGCCCGCGATACCGAAGGCCATCTGCTGCGGCGGCAGCGACGACGCGGCTTGCGCGCCGCCCAGGCGCTGCAGCGCGGCGATCATCTTGCGCTTGCCGGCCAAGTGAGCGGCACCGGCGTCGGCGCGGAATTCACGCTGGCGCGAGAACCAGGCGACGATCATCGACGCGCCGATGCCGAACACGATCTGCAGCACCATCACGCTGATGAAATAGCCCATGCCGGGCTCGTCGCGCTCGCTGCGGAACACGGCCTTGTCGATCGCATAGCCGACCACGCGCGACAGAAACATCACGAAGGTGTTCACCACGCCCTGGATCAGCGTCAGCGTGACCATGTCGCCGTTGGCGACGTGGCTGACTTCGTGAGCGAGCACGGCTTCGATTTCGTCCTGGCTCATGCTGCGCATCAAGCCGGTGCTGACCGCGACCAGCGAGTTGTTCTTGCTCGGGCCGGTGGCAAACGCGTTGGGCTCGGGTGCGTCGTAGACGGCGACTTCCGGCATCGCGATGCCCGCTGCGCGCGCCTGACGCTCCACGGTGTTCAGCAGCCACATTTCGGCCGAATTGCGCGGCTCGGTGATGACGTGGGCGCCGGTCGAGCGCTTGGCCATCCACTTGGACATCTGCAGGCTGATGAACGAGCCGCCGAAGCCGAAGATCGCCGAAAATGCCAGCAGCGCGCCGAGGTTGAGTCCGTTGGCCGTCAGGAAGCGGTCGACGCCGAGCAGCGAGGCGACGATCGACAGCACCAGCATCACGGCAATGTTGGTCAGCAGGAACAGAAAGATGCGTTTCATCGGAAGGCAGGTTCAGGTCGGTGACAGACGAATTCTGGGGCTGACGCGGTCGAAATCAAGCGGCACGCCGCCGGCCGATCAAGCCAGTGGCGCGATCCGGTCGACGGTCTGGTAACCGCGCGGCAGATGGTTGCCACGTCCGGCTCGCGCGGCCGTGTAGGCCGCGACGTCGGACGGCTTGAGCGTCAGCGTGCGCTTGCCGCAGGTCAGCACCAGCGCCGTACCCTCGGCGGCGACGCAGCTGGCGACGATGCGGTCTTGGCCCTTGAGCGCGACCAGCTTGTTGCCCTTGCCCTTGGCCAGCTCCGGCAGCTCGGCCACCGGAAACACCAGAAGCCGGCCCTCGGCCGTGACCAGCGCCAGCCGGTCGCTGGCGGCGCGCGTCAGCGCCGGCGGCAGCGGCGCGCCGTCGAGCGTGATCATCGCCTTGCCGCTCTTGTTGCGAGCCTGCATGTCGCCGAGGCGGGTCTGGAAGCCATAGCCTTCGGTCGACCCGAGGACATAGCGATCGGCCTCGTCGCCCATCAGCAGCGCGACGATCCGCGCACCGTCCTGCAAGTCGAGCTTGGTGGTCACCGGCTCGCCCTGCGAGCGCGCCGACGGCAGCTCGCGTGGGTTGAGCGTGTAGCAGCGGCCCTTGCTGTCGAGCAGGATCAGCAGCTGATTGGTCTTGCCGATCGCGTGCGCAAAGTATTCGTCGCCGCTCTTGTACGACAGCGCCGTGGGGTCCAGCTCGTGGCCCTTGCCGGCGCGGATCCAGCCCGCCTTCGATAGCACCACGGTGATCGGCTCGGCCGGCAGGATCTCGGAAGCTTCGAGCGCCACGGCCGCCGCACGCGCGACGATCGGGCAACGCCGCGCGTCGCCGAACTTCTTGGCGTCTTCGTCCAACTCCTTGCCGACCAGCTTCTTGAGCTTGGCTTCGGATGCGAGCAGGTCCTGCAGCTGATCGCGCTCGGCGGCCAGCTCGGCTTGCTCGCCGCGAATCTGCATCTCTTCGATCTTTTGCAAGTGACGCAGCTTCAGGTCGAGGATCGCATTGGCCTGAATCTCCGACAGGCCAAAGCGGCGCATCAGTTCGGCGTGCGGATCATCCTCGAAGCGGATGATGCGGATCACCTCGTCGATGTTCAGATACGCGATCAACAAGCCGTCGAGGATATGCAGGCGTTCGTTGACCTTGCCGAGCCGGTGTTCGAGCCGGCGACGCACGGTGGCACCGCGATACACCAGCCATTCGGCCAAGATTTCGCGCAGGTTCTTGACCCGCGGCCGGCCGTCGAGGCCGATCATGTTGAGGTTCACGCGCGCCGACTTTTCGAGGTCGGTCGTGGCGAACAGATGCGCCATCAGCGCCTCGACATCGATGCGGTTGCTGCGCGGAATGATCACGATCCGCGTCGGGTGCTCGTGGTCGGACTCGTCGCGCAAGTCGTCGACCAGCGGCAGCTTCTTGGCGCGCATCTGCTCGGCGATCTGCTCCTGGATCTTGGCCGGCGACACTTGCTGCGGCAAATGCGTGACCACGATCTGCAAGCCGCTGGGGCCGTCGTCCTCACGCTCCCAGCGAGCGCGCATCCGCACCATGCCGTTGCCGGTTTCATACAGCTTCCGCAGCTCGGTCGGGTCGCTGATGATCTCGCAGCCGGTGGCGAAATCCGGCGCCGGCACTTTCTCGATGACCTCGGCCAGCGTCGCGTCGGGGTTCTTCAGCAGCACCTGGCAGGCCGCCACCAGCTCGCGCAAGTTGTGCGGCGGGATGTCGGTGGCCATGCCGACGGCAATGCCGGTCGTGCCATTGACCAGGATGTTCGGCAAGCGCGCCGGTAGCAGCCGCGGCTCGGTCATCGTGCCGTCGAAGTTGGGCACCCAGTCCGAAGTGCCCATTTCCAGCTCGGTCAGCAGCGTCGAGGCATACGGCGTCAGCTTGGCCTCGGTGTAGCGCATCGCGGCGAAGCTCTTGGGGTCGTCGGCCGAACCCCAGTTGCCCTGGCCGTCGACCAGCGGATAGCGATAGCTGAACGGCTGCGCCATCGTCACCATCGCTTCGTAGCAAGCGGTATCGCCGTGCGGATGGAACTTGCCGATCACGTCGCCGACGGTGCGCGCCGACTTTTTCGGCTTGCTGGTCGACGACAAGCCCAGCTCGCTCATCGCATAGATGATGCGGCGCTGCACCGGCTTCAAGCCGTCGGCGATGTTCGGCAATGCACGGTCGAGCACGACGTACATCGAATAATCGAGGTAGGCCTTCTCGGCAAAAACGCGCAGCGGCAGGCGTTCGGTTTCGGTGATTTCCACGGGGTTCATCAAATTCCCAGAATCAGGTGGTCGAGGGCCGCGACGAGTGGCTCGCGGTCCAAAGATCGGTTGGCATCCGCCGCGCCGCGGACGCGTCGCAGCAGGCAGCGGCGCTCAGACACGGGCGGCGCAGCGCCGGCGATATCGGCGTCAAACCTCGGCGCGGTCGCCCTTTTCCTCCAGCCAGGCTTTGCGGTCGCCAGCGCGCTTCTTGGCCAGCAGCATGTCCATCAGCATATCGGTGGTGACGGCCGCCGGCGCCGTGTCGCCCTCGGCGACGACGGCGACGGGCGCTTCGTCCAACGTTAGCTGCACCAGGCGGCGCGTATCGCGGCTCATCGTGGTTTCGCGCAGCTGCATCGGGTTCATCTCACCCAAGCCCTTGAAGCGCGTCACCGAAATTTTGGCCTTGTTGCCCTCGGCCTGCAGCCGGTCAAGGATGCCGATGCGCTCGGAGTCGTCGAGCGCGTAAAACACTTGCTTGCCGGCATCGATGCGGAACAGCGGCGGCATCGCGATGTAGACATGGCCGGCGGCGACCAGCGGCCGGAAGTGGCGCAGAAACAGCGCGCACAACAGCGTGGCGATATGCAGTCCATCGGAGTCGGCGTCGGCCAGCACACAGATCTTGCCGTAGCGCAGGCCGGTCAAGTCCGGGCTGCCAGCATCAACACCGATGGCCACCGAAATGTTGTGGATTTCGTCGGAGGCCAGCGCTTCATTGGCGTCGACTTCCCAGCTGTTCAGGATCTTGCCGCGCAGCGGCATGATCGCCTGCGTGTCGCGGTCGCGCGCCTGCTTGGCGCTGCCGCCGGCCGAATCGCCTTCCACCAGAAACAGCTCGGTCTGGTTCAAGTCGGTCAGCACGCAGTCGGCGAGCTTGCCGGGCAGCGCCGGGCCGCTGGTGATCTTCTTGCGGACGACTTGCTTGGCCAGCTTCATCCGCGCGTTGGCGTTGGCGATCACCAACTGCGCCAGCTGTTCGCCTTCGGTCGGATGCTGGTTCAGCCACAAACTGAAGCTGTCGTGGACCACGCCTTGGACGAAGGCCGCGGTTTCACGCGACGACAGCCGTTCTTTGGTCTGGCCGGCAAACTGCGGGTCGAGCATCTTGACGCTGAGCACGTAGCTGCAGCCCTGCCAGACATCTTCAGGCGCCAGCTTCATGCCGCGCGGCAGCAGATTGCGGAACTCGCAGAATTCGCGGATCGCTTCGGTCAGGCCGGTGCGCAAGCCGTTGACGTGGGTGCCGCCCTGCGCGGTCGGAATCAGGTTGACGTAGGACTCGGCCACCGCCTCGCCGCCGCCGTTGAGCCAGACCAGCGCCCACTCGGCTTCTTCGCGCTTGGCGGCGAACTTGCCCACGAAGGGCTCGGCCGGCACCGTTTCGGCGCCGCCCAGCGCGTCCTTCAAGTAATCGACCAAGCCGTTTTCGTACTGCCAGACGGTCTGCTCGCCGGCGATCTGGTCGTCGAGCGTGACCCGCAGGTTCGGGCACAGCACGGCCTTGGCGCGCAGCACCTGCTTGAGCTTGGTGACCGACACCTTGGGCGAATCGAAATACTTCTCATCGGGCCAGAAATGCACCGTGGTGCCGCTGCGCGACTTCGGCAGCGTGCCGATCGGACGCAAGTCGACGCTCTTTTCGCCGTCGGCGAAGTCGATCGCGTACTCGGTGCCACCGCGGGCCACGCGCACTTCCAGCCTTTTGGACAGCGCGTTGACGACCGACACGCCGACGCCGTGCAAGCCGCCGCTGAAGCCGTAGGCCTTGTTCGAGAACTTGGCGCCCGAATGCAGCTTGGTCAGGATCAGCTCGACACCGCTAACACCGTGCTCGGGGTGGATGTCGACCGGCATGCCGCGGCCGTCGTCGGACACCTGGACCGAGCCGTCGGCGAACACGATCACGTCGATCTTCTTGGCGTGGCCGGCCAGCGCCTCGTCGACCGAGTTGTCGATGACTTCCTGGGCCAGGTGATTCGGCCGCGTCGTGTCGGTGTACATGCCGGGCCGCTTGCGCACCGGGTCCAAGCCGCTGAGCACCTCGATCTGGGCGGCGTTGTAACTGGAGTCGTTCGGCGTTCTGGATTGAGGAGCGGCCATGGAAGCTCGGCTTGACGGGCAATGGACAAAGCAAGGGAGCGGCCAGGATCGCGATCGGACCCGGCGCGGAGAGCGGCGCGAAGGTAGCGGATGAACCGCAGCGCCGCAACCGCGATAGACTGCGGCTCCGTTTGCTGCTGAATGCCGCTCCGAAATGCCAAAAACCACTGACAAATCAGGGCTCTTCGCCAGCGACGCGAGCACTGCCGATGCCGTGCAGGCCGCGCCGCCGGGCGACGACGTGGCGCGCTTCGAAGATGCGCTCGGCGAGCTCGAAAGCATTGTCGAAAAAATGGAACGCGGTGACCTGAAGCTGGAAGAGTCGCTGGCGCTGTTCGAGCGCGGCGTCGGCCTGACCCGTCAGTGCCGCAGCTCGCTGGACACGGCCGAGCTGAAGGTCAAAAACCTGCTGGCGGCCGACGCGGCTGCCGACGACGCCGGCCGCTGAACGCCGCCGCGTGAGCATCGACTTTTCGCATCGCCTGGAGTTCTACCGCCGCCGGCTGCAGGCGGCACTCGACCGCTGCCTGCCGCCCGCCGACGCCTACCCCGCCCGGCTGCACGAGGCGATGCGCTACAGCTGCGATGGCGGCAAACGGCTGCGCGCGCTGCTGATCTATGGCGCCGGCGAAGTGCTGGGCTTGCCGGCCGACGCGCTAGACGCGCCGGCCTGCGCGATCGAACTGATCCACGCCTATTCGCTGGTGCATGACGACTTGCCGGCAATGGACGATGACGACCTGCGCCGCGGCCGGCCGACCTGCCACCGGCAGTACGACGAAGCGACGGCGATTCTGGTCGGCGATGCGCTGCAGGCGCTGGCGTTCGGCGTACTGGCCCACGCCGAGGCACTGCCCGAAGGCGCGCGGCTGAAGATGATCCAGCGGCTGGCCGACGCCTCAGGCTCTCGCGGCATGGTCGGCGGCCAGGCGGTCGATCTGGCGTCCGAAGGCCAGACGCTGAGCCTGCCGGAGCTCGAATCACTGCATATCCACAAGACCGGTGCGCTGATCCGCGCCTGCCTGCTGATGGCCTGCGACGCCAGCCCCGAGCTGACGCCGGATCAGCAGTACGCGCTGGACCGCTACGGCAAGCTGATCGGTCTGGCCTACCAGATCCAGGACGACGTACTCGATATCGAAGGCGCCGCTGGCGAGCTGGGCAAGACCGCCGGCAAGGATCTGGTCGCGCAAAAGTCGACCTACCCGGCCGTGATGGGCTTGCAGGCCGCCAAACAACGGGCGATCGAACTGTTCGACGAGGCGCGCGCGGTGCTGGCGCCGTTCGGCGACCGCGCCCCGCCGCTGCTGTGGCTGGCCGACCACATTCAGGGCCGTCGGCATTGACGAGCCCGCCAGCGACAACGGGCGCGCGCAACATGACCGCCCTGTCCAGTTGGCCGATAATCATGAACAATTTTTGAAGCCATCCCCATGACCGACATTCCGGGCTACTCCTTGCTCGGCGGTGTGAACACACCGTCCGACCTGCGGAACCTGCGCAGCGAAGACCTGCCGCATCTGGCGGTGGAACTGCGTCGTTTCCTGATCGAAACCCTCGGCCGCATCGGCGGGCACTTTGCCGCCAACCTCGGCACCGTCGAGCTGACGCTGGCACTGCACCGCTGCCTGAACACGCCGGACGACCGCATCGTCTGGGACGTCGGCCATCAAGCGTATCCGCACAAAATCATCACGGGCCGCCGCGCCGGGCTCGAAACGATCCGCAAGCTGGGTGGGCTGGCGCCGTTCAACCACCGCGCCGAAAGCGAATACGACGCCTTCGGCGTCGGTCACAGCAGCACCTCGATCTCGGCCGCGGCCGGCATGGCCGCCGCGTTTCGCGTGCAGCAGCGCAAGCGCCGCGCGGTCGCGGTGATCGGCGACGGTGGCATGACCGGCGGCATGGCCTTCGAAGCGCTGAACCATGCCGGCCACGCCGGGCTCGACATGCTGGTGGTTTATAACGACAACGACATGTCGATCAGCGAGAACGTCGGCGGCCTGCGTGATCATTCGGCACGGCTGGTTCAGAAGCTCGGTCTGGTCGCGCCGCACTTGGTGCGGCTGCCACAGGACGGCGAAGAGGCGGTCGAAACACACCTGGACAACCCGGGCGCGCTGTTCCGCACGTTCGGCTTCACGTATCACGGACCGGTCGACGGCCACGACCTCGACGCGCTGACGCAGATCCTCGACGCGATCAAGGACGCGCGCGGCCCGCAGCTGCTGCACGTGATCACGACCAAGGGCAAGGGCTTCGAGCCGGCCGAGGCCGACCCGATCAAGTATCACGGCGTGACCCAGTTCGACCCGGTCACTGGCGCGTTCCCGGCCAAGAAAGCGGCCGGCGCACCGACCTACACCCAAGTGTTCGGCGACTGGCTGTGCGAGGCCGCCGAGCGCGATCCGCGCGTCGTGGCGATCACGCCGGCGATGCGTGAAGGCTCAGGTCTGGTCGATTATGCGCGGCGCTTCCCGCAGCGTTACTACGACGTCGGCATCGCCGAACAGCATGCGGTGACCTTCGCCGCCGGCTTGGCCTGCGAAGGTCTCAAGCCGGTCTGCGCGATCTACTCGACGTTCCTGCAGCGCGGCTACGACCAGCTGATCCACGACGTGGCGATCCAGAATCTGCCGGTGCTGTTTGCGATCGATCGCGGCGGCCTGGTCGGCGCCGACGGCGCCACGCACCACGGCGCGTTCGACCTCAGCTATCTGCGCTGCATCCCGAACCTGGTGGTGATGGCGCCGAGCGACGAAAACGAATGCCGCCGGATGTTCGCCACTGGCATGGCGTTAAACGGCCCGAGCGCGGTGCGCTACCCGCGCGGCAACGGCCTGGGGCTCGCGATTGAGCCCGAATACAAGCCGCTGCCGATCGGTCGCGGCCGCATCGTCCGCGATGCGCGCGGCCGGCGCCGTCCGCGCGTGGCGCTGCTGGCGTTCGGCTGCATGGTGCAGCCAGCGCTGAGCGCCGCCGACATCCTCGACGCCGTGGTCGCCGATATGCGCTTCGTCAAGCCGATCGACGCCGAACTGGTGCTGGAACTGGCCAACGAAAACGATCTGCTGGTCACGCTGGAAGACAACGCCCGGATGGGCGGCGCCGGCAGTGCGGTCAATGAAGTGCTGGTCGCGCAGCACCACAAGGTGCAGGTGCTGAACCTGGGCCTGCCCGATGCGTTCATCGAGCACGGCACGCGCGAGGAGTTGCTGACGCAGTGCGGCCTGGATGTCGCCGGCATCCTGCGCTCGGTACAGAAGCGGCTGCGCGCACGCGACCTGGACATCAACGAGTCGGCGCGCAAGGCCTGAGCCGGCGCGCCGCTGCGCCGCTCAGCCGCGCCAGCGCAACTGGTCGCGCAGCGTCACCACGCTGCCGACGATCACCAGGCTAGGGCCGCCGACCGCGGCATCGACCACCGCTGACGGCAAGCTCGCCAGCGTGCCGACGATGACGCGCTGCTGCGGCGAGGTGCCCTGCTCGATCACCGCTGCCGGCCAGTCCGGCGACAAGCCATGCTCGATCAACTGCGCGCACAAGTGCGGCAGCGTGGCCAAGCCCATGTAGATCACCACGGTCTGGCCGGGCCGCGCCAGCGCATCCCAGTGCAAGGCCAGCGTGCCGTCGGCGCGCTGATGCCCGGTGACGAAGATGCAGGCCTGAGCATGGTCGCGGTGCGTCAACGGAATGCCGGCATACGCGGCGCAGCCGTTGGCAGCGCTGATGCCGGGCACGACCTGAAATGGAATGCCGGCTGCCGCCAGCTCTTGAATCTCCTCGCCGCCGCGGCCGAACACGAATGGATCGCCGCCTTTGAGCCTGAGGACGCGCTTGCCTTCGCGCGCCAGACGTACCAGTTCGGCGTTGATCTGCTCTTGCGCCAGCGTGTGCCGCGCGCGGCGCTTGCCGACATAGATGCGCTCGGCGTCGCGCCGCACCAGATCGAGAATCGCGTCGGGCAGCAGTGCGTCGTACAGCACCACGTCGCACTGCTGCATCAGCCGCAGCGCGCGAAACGTCAGCAGATCGGGATCACCGGGACCGGCGCCGACCAGATAGACCTCGCCGCGACGCGGGTCGCCGTCGAGCAGTGCTTGCAACTGCGCATCAGCAGCCGCTTCGTTGCCGCTGAAGATCGCCTCGGCGCCAGGGCCGTCGAGAAAGCCTTCCCACAAGCCGCGCCGCGCCGCTTGCGGCAGCCGCTGCTGCACCTGCTCGCGGCGGCTGCCCATGAACGCCGCCAGCCGGCCGTAAGCCGCTGGCAGCAGCGTTTCGATCCGCTCACGCAAGCGGCGACCGAGTACCGGCGCTTGGCCGCCGGTGGCGATGGCGACGATCAGCGGGAAACGATCGACGATCGACGGCGTGACGAAGCTGCTCGGCGCCGGATCGTCGACGACGTTGACCGCGATGCCGCGCGCATCGGCCGCAGCGGCGACCTGCCGGTTCAGTGCGGCGTCGTCGGTGGCAGCGATGCACAGCGTGCAGCCATCGAGCTGGGCGGGTTCGAACGCCGTGGCGAGATGGCGGATCAAGCCCGCTTGCGCGGCCTGCGTCAGCTCGTCGTTGAGGTCGCGCGCGACGACGTCGAGCTGCGCTTCAGTCTTGCCCAGCAGGCGCAGCTTGCGCGCGGCGACTTCACCGCCGCCGACGACCAGCACGCGACGGCCGGTCAGGCGCAGAAATACCGGGAAATAAGGCCACTTCGCCGTCGGCGTCATGGCGCGTACCCGGCTTACAGGCCGAGGTTCAGACCGGGTGGCAACTGCATGCCGCCGGTCGCCGCGGCCATCTTTTCCTTGCTGAGCACGTCGAGCTTCTGCGAGGCATCGTTGATCGCCGCGGCGATCAGGTCTTCGAGGAACTCTTTGTCTTCCTGCATCGCGGCCGGTGCGATTTCGACACGACGCGCCTGGTGCTTGCCGTCGAGTGTGACCTTGACCATGCCGGCGCCGGATTCGCCGGTGACTTCGAGCTTGGCGACTTCGTCCTGCGCACGCTTGAGGTTGTCCTGCACCTGCTGCGCCTGGCGCATCAGTTGTCCGAGGGGACCTTTCATTGCTGACTCCTAGGAATCGAGAGATTGGATGGAATTGGGCCGCACGGTGGCGCCGAACTGTTCTTTGAACGCACGCACGACCGGGTCGGTTTCGATCGCGTCGATCGCGCCGCGGATGCGGTCGCGCGCGGCTTGTGCATCGAGCTGCGCCGGCGTCTGCGTCGCTTCGGCGGTCAACTCGATCTGCACCTGCAGCGGCTCGCCGAAGACGCGGCTCAGGGCCGCTTCCAGCGCCGCGCGGCGGCTGTCGTGATTCAAAAACGCCGCGTCCATCGCCAGGCCCAAATGGATCGTGTTACCGGCGCGCTGCTTCCAGGTGCACTGACGTGCCAGCTGCTTGCTGGCACCTTCGAGGCCGAGTTGATCCATCAACTGCGGCCACGGCAGATGCTTGAGCTGCGGATCGACGGCGGCGCGCGGCGGCGCTGGCGTGACGGCGATCGACGGCGCAGCCGGACTCGCGGCGGACGCTGTGGTTGGCGTGATCGGCGCCGCACTCGCAGCGCCAATCGGGCTGCCGCGGCCAGTGGAACCACTGGCGCTGGTCGTCGCACGCGGCGGTGGTGATTCGCTGCCGCCGTCGGCCGGCCGGAACGCGAGCATCCGCAGCAGCGTCATCTCGAAACCAAGGCGCGGATCGGGCGACCATGGCAAGTCGCGGCGGCCGCCGACGGCGATCTGATACCAAAGCTGCACGTCTTCGACGCTGACGGTGGGCACCAGTGCGACGAGGTCTTCGTCGTCATCGTCGTCGCGCGCACCCGGCAGCATCTGCAACACCGCGATCCGCTGCAGCTGCGCCGCAAGGTCGTTGAGCATCGAAGCGTAATCCGGCGCCTGGGTTTCGATTTTGCGGAATGCGTCGAGCAGCGAGGCGGCGTCGGCGGCCGCCAGTGCGCGCAGCAATTCGATCAGCAACTGGCGCGAACCCGTGCCGAGCATTTCGGCGATCGGCTCGCGCCGCAGCGTGTCGCCTCCAGCGAACGCGATCGCTTGGTCCAGCAGCGACAAGCCATCTCGCATCGAGCCGTCAGCGGCACGTGCCAATTCGAGCACGGCGCCCGGCTCAAACTCGATGCTCTCGTTGCCGAGCACCAGCGCCAGCTGATCGCGAATGATCGAGATCGGCAGCCGCTTCAGATTGAACTGCAGACAACGCGACAGCACGGTGATCGGCAGCTTCTGCGGATCGGTGGTCGCGAGGATGAACTTGACGTGCGACGGCGGCTCTTCGAGCGTCTTCAGCAGCGCATTGAATGCGCTCTTGGACAGCATGTGCACTTCGTCGATCAGATAAACCTTGTAGCGCCCGCGCGCCGGCGCATAGGCGCTGTTGTCGATCAACTCGCGCACGTTGTCGACGCCGGTGTTGCTGGCGGCGTCGATTTCCAGCAGGTCGACGAAGCGGCCACTGTCGACTTCCTTGCAGGCGGTGCACAAGCCGCAAGGCTGTGCCGACACGCCGGTTTCGCAGTTCAAGCCCTTGGCGATGATGCGCGCCAGCGTCGTCTTGCCGACGCCGCGCGTGCCGGTCAGCAGAATCGCCGGATGCAGCTTGTCGCCGTCGAGCGCATGACTGAGCGCTTTGACGACATGGTTCTGGCCCATCACGTCGTCGAAGCGACGCGGGCGCCATTTGCGGGCGAGGGCGAGATAGCTCATGGAATATCGCGGCGGAAGCGGGCGTGCATTGTCGCGGAATCGCCCGGCAGCCGAAAGGCAGCCGTCGCCCGTGGCGGCGTGGACTACTGGCGCTGCAGCTCGTGCGAGCCGATGCCGGGCAACAGCAGCATCATGCGGCCGTCACGCACTTCGGCGCGGCCTTCGCCCATTGCGCGGCCATCGGGTGCGCGCACGACGACGGCCCAACCGTCGCCGGAGCGTTGATAGAGCACGTCGAGCCGCTGCGGTTCGGCCATCGGCCGGCCTTGCGCATCGATCGGCGTGACCGCGATCGAGTCCGGGCCTAAGTCCCAGCGGATCGAGCCGCTGATGCCGCGCTCGACCCAGCGACCCATCAACTGCATCGGTGTGTCAGCAGCCAGCGCCGACGGCGCCGCGACAGCCAAGCCCGCCATCAAACCCCAGCACAGCAGCAATACGTTGCGCATCGACGGTCCTTGTCCGGTGTAGCGAGCCTGCGGCGGCCGGGCAGCCGGCCGACCGTGCTCGATCGAGTGGGTTAATTCAGCCGCGTATTGAAGCCCATCGGCTTGCGCGCGTGCGGCTTCACGGCAACTTCGGCTTCCAGCATTTTCTTCAGTTCGGCTGCGTTTTCGAGTTCGCCCAGCAGCCGCGCGCGATTGCGCACCACCGCGTAGTCGCCCGGCGTCAGCGAGTCGATCTCGCGCACGCCGGCCGGCGGTGCCACGCCGAAGTAATGCTGAAACGCCAGTTCGCGCTGGTCGGGCTTCAAGAAGTCGAACTTCACCTTGAACGAGAAGCGACGCAGCGCCGCCTCGTCGAGATGGCTCATCAGGTTGGTGATGCAGGCAAACGGATACTCATGGCTTTCCATCCAGGTCAGCATTTCATTGACCTGGCTGATCTCCCAGCCCTGGCTGGCCGACTTGCGATCGCCAAGCAGCGAGTCCGCTTCGTCGAACACCAGAAACGCGCCGGTGTCGCGTGCTTCGGCAAACGCGGCGGCAATGTTGCGCTCGTTTTCACCAACCCACTTCGACAGCAGGTCGGAGGCGCGCTTCTGGATCACTTCAAGGCCCATCTCGCGCGCCAGCCAGCGCACGTAGGCGCTCTTGCCGGTGCCCGGCGGGCCATACAGGCACAGCGAAAAGGCACGCGTATCCAAGCCGCTGAGGCGCGTCGCGAGCTTGGCAAGATCGAGGTCGGCATTGATCAGACGCGGGTCGTACAACACGCTGTTGACCGGACGCGGCGGCGATTCGGCGCCGCGCATCACCTTGGCGATCGACGTAACCGCACGGCGGATTTCCTGCGACCCGCCCGAGGTCAGCCGCGCCGACCGGACCGCGCCGGCCGCGATCGCCGGTGCCGCGTCGAAGTCTTCGGCCAGACGCCGCACGTCTTCGGCCGGGATCGACACCTGCTCGCGATCGAGCAGCCGTTGCCAGACGCGCTCGCGGACCTTGGCCGGCGGCACTTTCATCTCGATGGCGAAGGTCATCCGCCGCAGCACCGACGGGCCGAGCGCGGACGGGTCGTTGACCGTCCACAGCGTTGGCACGCGCGACTCCTCGAACATCTTGTGCATGAACACGCGCGATCCGTAGCCGCCGGGGCGCTCGGCCAGATACTCGTCGTAGCCGTCGGCGCGCAACAGGTCTTCGGCTTCGTCGAACAGCAGCAGCGCGTCGTTCTGGTTTTCGAGCAGTTTCTGGCTGAGCCGGAAGCTGCCGACGCGCTCGTCGCGCGACGGCTCCTGGCCGCGTTCGTCGGCCTGGCCGACGCCGTACAGCTTCAGGCCCAGCTGCGCAGCCAGGGTTTTGCAGAATTCGGTCTTGCCGGTGCCCGGCGGGCCGTACAGCAGCACGTGGATGCCGCGCTCCTGGCGGCTGGCGGCCTGCTGCAGCAGCGTCGCCGCCAGATCGCGGTCGGCGCGCAGGTGATCGTAGTCCTCCCATTCCAGCGACTTCAGCAGCGGATCGCCGAGCAGCGCGGCGCGCACGTCGCTCAGCGGCTCGGCCTGAGCCTGCAGGAAGCGCGTCAGTGCCGGCAGCGGCTGGCAGTCGGAGCGGTAGTCGATCGTGAACAGGCCGCTGGCCAGCAGCCGGCCGCGCGGCGACATCGCGTCGAGCAGCTCGCCGCGGGTCAGGCCCAGCAGCGTCGCCAGCACGCCCATCGTCGTGCTGTCACCGGCGCGGATCTCGTCGAGTTCGAGCATCTCGAACAGTTCTTCGACCAGCGGTAGCACCTTGGCGCGGACCAACGCGCCCATCAACAGCTGCTCTTGCTCGGACAGCCGCAGCAGTTCGCCGACGGCCAGCAGGTTCTGTTCGAGCACGCTGGGTTCGGCGCCGGCCAGTTGCTCGTCGCGGATGCGCAGCGCCTCGGCGATGATGTCGCCCGTGATCGTGCGGCTTTCATCGCCCAGGTCGACCCCGAGCGGCTCGGCTTCGTCGATGACGAAGCGCGTGAATCCGTCTTGCGCCCAGCGGTAGCGGTCGACCTTGACCGAGAAATTGCGGAGCCAGCCGACCAGCAGGCCTTGCTCGAAGGGTTCCATCATCAGACTGCCTCGTTCACACCCGCCGTACCGCGATGATGGGGCCGCAGTCCCAGCATGCAAATCGGGGTGGTGTTACAAAAGATGCGCAAATTGATTCCGTTGCAAAGCCAACGCAACAACCAAACCATCTGTACCAGCGCATTGCACGCTGGAAGAAGCAGGGTCGATTGATTCAAGGCTGGTACAACGCCTTGAAAAATAATGAGAAGGTCCGCGCCAGCTGACTCCGGCACCCGGCATCACCGCTACCGTTGCTCCCTTCCGGGCCTGGCGGGGTTCACGGCTTTCCGTCGCGGAGGGCCGGCGCGGACCAGCCGCATTATCGCTGATCGCCGCTGGTTTTGCCGAGTCGCTCAGCCGCTGGATCGTGCCGCACGCGCCGCTTGCTGCTCGACCAAGGTCAACGCGACCCGATCACGCAGGTATGCAGGGGCCAGGTCATCGGCCGACCCGGCCTCGCCTCGCGCAAACACCGGCAGCGCCAGCGTCAGCGCGTGGCGCGCCCGCGGCAGCGCCGCGCCGTCGACGCTCAGCAGCCGATGCGGCAGCCGTGGCGTCAGCACGTCGGCATAGGTGCCCCAGCCGGTGCCGACCGCCGACCAGTCCCCGCCCGGCAGCGCCGAAAAATCGACCGCGCCGGGCGGCACGACTTGATCGGCGCACAACGGCGACGCCAATCCGGCCGCATCCCGGCCGTAAGCGCCCCAGTAGATCTCGCTCATCCGGGCATCGATGCAGGGCAGCACCCGCTCGGCGCCCTGATCCAGCGCGGCTTGGGCGAGCATGGCCAGCGACGTGATGCCGACCACCGGACGGTCCAGCCCCAGCGCCATGCCCTTGACCAGGCCGACGCCGATGCGCACGCCCGCGAAGCTACCGGGGCCAATGCTGGCGATCAGGCCGTCGAGTTGCGCCGGCCGCAGCCCCGCATCGGCGAGCAGCGCGTGCACCAACGGCAGCAGGCGTTCAGTGTGCGTGCGCCCGACAACCTCGTGGCGCTCGACGATGGCGCCGTCGATCCACAGCGCGGCGGAACAGGCTTCGGTGGCAGTGTCGATCGCAAGCAGACGCAGCGTCATCGGGATCTCGGCAGCAGCAGGTTCAAAGGTCGGCGGCCCAGGCCAGCGCCGCGTCGCGGTCGACGCGCGGCATCGGCGGCAACGCATCCAGCACTTTGCGGCCGTACGGCTTGGTCCGCAGTCGCGGGTCGCCGATCACCAGCAAGCCGCGATCGCCGACGTCGCGGATCAGCCGGCCGGCGCCCTGGCGCAGCATCATCACTGCCTCGGGCAACTGGTAGTCGAAGAACGCATTGCCGCCGCGCTGGCGGATCGCGTTCAAGCGCGCTTCGAACACCGGGTCGCCCGGCGCTGCGAACGGCAGCCGATCGATCAGTACCAGCCGCAACGCCCGGCCGCGCACATCGACGCCTTCCCAAAAGCTGCTGGTGCCGACCAGCACGCCGTTGCCATCGCTGGTGAAGCGCTCCAGCAGCCGAGCGCGATCGTCGTCGCCCTGCACGTACAAGGCTTGCGTCAGACGCTGTTTGAGCGTCTGCGCAACCAGCTTGAGCGCGCGATGGCTGGTACACAGCACGAACGCGCCGCCACGAGACGCTTCGATCAGCGGCACGATCGCGTCAATGAAAGCGGCCGTGTAGTACGGGTCGTTGGGTTCGGGCAGACCGGCCGGCAAATGCAGGCGCGCCTGCTCGGCGTAATCGAATGGGCTGTCCAGCGCCAGCGTCTGCGCGTCGGCCAAGCCGAGCTGGCGCTGGAAGTGACCGAAGTCGCCGTTGGCCGACAAGGTCGCCGACGTGAACACCCAGGCGCCAGCATGGGTCTGTCGCAGGCGCGCGAAGCTGTCGGCGACTTCGATCGGCGTCTGGTGAAAGCTGCCGCCGCGGCCGCGCGTCTCGACCCAGCGCACCAGTCCGGTGTCGGCCGTCGGCGCCGTCAGCTGGGTCCAGCGGTCGTACAACTGGGCTGCGCGCTCGAACACCGACGCCAGCACCGGCGAGCGGTCCTCGTAGGCTTTCAGCGCCTGACGCAGCGCGAACAACTGCTCGTCGAGCGTTTGCAGAATGGAACCGACCATCGGCCGCTGCAACAGGTCTTCGAAGCGCAAGCGGCCGTTGATCGACGCCACCACGGCCTCGACCGGCAGCACGGCGGCGGTCATCGATTCGGCTGCCGCCACCAAGTCGGGCAAGTCGCCCCATTCCTCGGCTTCGGCTTGGGCGTCGCTGGCGATGTCGCGGAACTGGCGCGTCGACACGCGCACGCCAAAGAACTGCGTCGCCAGTTCCGGCAGCTGGTGGGCTTCGTCGACGACGACCGCGTCGGAGCCCGGCAGGATTTCGCCGAACCCTTCTTCCTTCAGCAGAAAGTCGGCGAACAGCAGGTGATGGTTGACCACGACCAGATCCGCCGCCAGCGCGGCGCGGCGCGCCTTGACCACGTGGCATTCGCCGAAGTCCGGGCATTTGGCGCCCAGGCAGTTGTCGGCCGTCGAGCTGACGCGCGCATACAGCGGATCGTCCGTGTTTAGATCGCCGATCTCGGACAGCTCGCCGCTGTCGGTGGCGCGCGACCAAGCGCGGATGCGCGTCAGTCGCTCGTCATAACGCCAGCCCGGCGTCTGCAGGGCACGGTCGAGGCGATGCAGGCAAACGTAGTTGGAGCGGCCCTTGAGCAAGGCGGTGCGGGCCGGCACCTTCAATGCCGTCAGCAAGCGCGGCAGGTCGCGCCGGTACAGCTGGTCCTGCAGATTCTTGGTGCCGGTGGAGACGACGATGCGCTTGCCGGCCATCAGCGCCGGCACCAGATACGCGTAGGTCTTGCCGGTGCCGGTGCCGGCTTCGACGATCAGCGTGCCGGCGGACTCGACCGTGCCGGCGACCGCCTCGGCCATCGTCTGCTGCGCGGCGCGCGGCACGAAGCCCGGCAAGCCCCGGGCGAGGACGCCGCCGTCGCCGAGCAGTTCGTCGACCTCATTCACGACGGCCAGCGGCTCAGCCGCCCGCGAGGTCGCGTTGGATCTCGTCGACCTTGACCTGCGCCTGCAGGGCGCCGATCGCATCCCCCTGCGCCTGGCGTGCCGCTGCGATGACCTTCCAGTTTTCGAGCTCGACGTAGACGTTGCCGCGCGCCAGGCTGTTGGACTTCATCGCAACGCTTTCGGCGTTGTCGTACAGCTTTTTGTCCAGATACACGCGGCCCAGCGCCGACCAGACGAAGTAGTTGCGCGGCTCGATGCGTTGCGCGCGTTCCAATGCACCGCTGGCCTGGTCGTACTGACCCGCCGCGCGAGCACTGCGCGCCTGCTTCATCAGCGACAGGACCGCCTGACTGCTGATCTCGTCGGCCGACTTCGGATACGCCGGCAGCACCTTGGGCGGCGGTGCCACCGCGACCGGCGGCGAGTACAGCGGCGTCGGTGTGTGGGCCGTGCTCGCACCCGGCGTCGGGTTCTGCCCCGGGCCGGGCGCCGTCGGCGCCGGGATCGTGCGCCCGATGTTGTCGGGCCAGGACGAAGTGCGCTGAGCGGTGGGCGTCACGCAAGCGGACAGCCCCAATGATGCTGCCAGCACCACCGGCAGCGCCGAGCGCGCCGGAAAACAGGCCTTGTAGCCAATCCTCATTCGAAGATCTCGCGCAACCATTGCATGGGCTGGGATTCTGCAGCGCGTGCACACGGCGCCCAAGACTGCGGCGCATAGCCGCGCAGGTAGGGTATCAGCAGGCGACTGTCACAGCCCTCGTCGGCCTTAAGCCCGGTGACGGTATCGGCCAACTGCTCTTCGACATCAGGCGGCGGAATCAGGTCGAGCGGCTTGGCCTTCAGGTCTCGGATCAAGCGAGACCAGATATACAGCGCCCCGCTGGACCCGGTCAGGCCCATCGGCTTGTAGTCATCGCGGCCGACCCAGACCACCGCAACCCGGTCGCCGGTAAAGCCGCTGAACCAGGAATCGCGCAGGTCGTCGGTGGTACCCGACTTGCCCGCCAGCGTCATCGTGTCGGGCACGATGCCGTAAGCGCTGCGGCCGGTGCCCAGGCGCATCACCTGCGTCATCGCCCAGGTCACCAGGTAGACCGGACCTTCGGGCAGCGTCTGCTTGACCCGGATCGGATAGCGGTTCAGCGGCTCGCCTTCCTTGGTGGTCACTTCGCGGATCGCCGACAGCGGGCTCTGGAAGCCGCCGGCCGCAATCGTGCCGTACATCTGCGCGACTTCCACCGGCGCCACGTCGACGGCGCCCAGAAACATCGATGGCACCAGCGCCGGGTTGCCGGTGTAGCCGGCCTGCTTGAGCGTGTTGGCGACCGCTTTTTCGCCCACTTCCAGCCCGAGCCGGACCGTCGGCAGGTTGTAGGACTGCGCCAGCGCCATGTACAGCGGCTGCGGGCCGTGCAGCTTGCGGTCGTAGTTCATCGGCGACCAGATCTGCTTGGTCGGCAGCCGCAACTCGATCGGCTCGTCGTCGATCATCGAATGCAGGTTGTAGCGGTCGCCCTGTTCGAGAGCGGTCAGGTAGACGAACGGCTTGGCCAGCGAGCCGATCGACCGCCGTGAATCCAGCGCCCGGTTGAACCCGGAGTAGCGCACGTCGCGGCCGCCGACGATGCCCAGCACGTCACCCCCGCCGACGCTGGTGACCACGCCCGCCGACTCCAGCGTGCCGGCCGGCAGCTTGCGCGATTTCTCGATCTCGGCCAGCCCCTGCGCGATGTTGCGTTCCAGCGCCTCCTGCGAGCGCGGATCGAGCGTCGTGAAGATGCGCAGGCCCTCGTCGGTCAGATCGGAGTCTTTGTACTGCCCGCGCAGCTGGCGCTTGACCAAGTCGACGAACGCCGGGTAACGCTCGACCCCGCCCTGCTTGGTGCCCGCCACCGACAGCGGCCGCTCGATGGCGGCGCGCATCTCGGCCTCGTCGATCAGGCCGCGTTCCTTGAACACGCGCAACACCAGATCACGACGGTCTTTGGCGCGGACCGGGTTGCGACGCGGGTTGTAGTACGACGCGCCTTTGACCACGCCGACCAGCAGTGCGACTTCGTGGTCGCGCAGCTCGCCCAGCGGCTTGTTGAAATAGAACCAGCTGGCCAGTCCGAAGCCATGGATCGCCCGGTTGCCGTCCTGGCCCAGGTAAATCTCGTTGATGTAGGCCTCGAGAATGTCGTCCTTGCTGTAGTGACGCTCCAGCAGGATCGACATGAACATCTCGTTGAACTTGCGCGTCCAGGTCCTATCGAGCGTCAGGAAGAAGTTGCGTACCAGCTGCTGGGTGACCGTGCTGGCGCCCTGCACCGCATGGCCGGCACGCAGGTTGACGAACATCGCGCGCAATACGCCGCGGATGCTGATGCCGAAGTGGTCGTAAAAGTCGCGATCCTCGACGGCCAGCAGACCGTCGCGCAGCAGCTCGGGCACTTCTTCGAGCTTGACCAGTACGCGGTCCTCGCCCTGCTGCTGCGGGTAGATGCTGCCGATCAGCATCGGGTCCATGCGGACGATGTCGCGCGACTCGCCGCTGTCGGCGTCGGAAACGCTGGCGACACCGGCGCCGTCGAACTTGAGGCTGATTCGGTTTTCGGCGCGCGGGCCGTCCCAGAAGTGGAACGCGCGGACGTAAATGTCGGCGCCCTGACGATTCAGGCTGAACGTGCCCGGTCCTTCTAGGCTGCCCGAATCACGGTAGCCGAGGCGCTCCAGCTCGTGCTTCAGGTCGCCGGCGTCGAGGTTGAGCCCGGCATAAAGCTCCAGCGGAGCGGCGAACACCTGCGCCGGCAAGGCCCAGCGCACGCCGGCGAACCGCGTGCGGATGTCCTTGTCGAGCGACACCAGGTAGAACGAGAACACGATCAGGCCGATGCTGCCGAGCACCAGAACGACGGCAGCAGCCCCGTAAACGAACGAACGGGGAATGACCAGACGGGATTTTCGGGCAGGGGGCGCCATATGGCGCGCCATCATACCGGCTTGGCGCCGGATGCGGACGTCGGAGGGCGGCTAAACCCCGGCGACGTCGGCGTCGACGGCGCTTATTCGCCGCGCACTTCGCGCTCGACCTGCTCCAGCGGCGTGTGGCGAACGTCCTTGCCCTTGACGAAGTAGATCACGTACTCGGCGATGTTCTTGGCGTGGTCGCCGATGCGCTCGATGGCCCGTACCGCCCAGATCAAGTCAATCACCCGGCCGATCGTGCGCGGTTCTTCCATCATGTAGGTGATGCACTGGCGCAACAGCGCCTCGTATTCGCGGTCGATGACGGCGTCTTCGCGGACCACCGCCAGTGCGGCGTCGGCGTCCATCCGCGCAAACGCGTCGAGCGCGCCACGGACCATCTGCGAGACCTGCCGAGACAGATGCTGCGTCTCGACCATGTTCTCGTACATCCGCTCCTGCGTGGACAGCTCATGGGCCATCTTGGCGATCTTGTGCGACTCGTCGCCAATGCGTTCCAGGTCGGTGATCGTCTTGATCACCGCATGCACCAGACGCAGGTCGCTCGCCGTCGGCTGGCGACGCGCCAGAATCCGCGAGCATTCCTCGTCGATGTACATTTCCAGCTGATCGACCTTGTCGTCAGTGCGGAACACGACTTCGGCCAACTCGGTGTCGAGTTCCATCAACGCCTTGGTCGCATCGATCAGCTGTTGCTCGACCAAGCCGCCCATTGCCAGCACGCGCTGGCGTACGTCTTCCAATTCAGCGTTGAACTGGCTGGAGATATGCGACTTGTATCCGGTCGTATTCATCTGTCGCTCTTACCTTGGAACATCAAGCTGCGAAGTCGCTGCGTGTATTGCCGTTCTGTAGCCGCCATCGTTGGCCGGGCTTTCGCCACTGCGGAACGTCCACCGGACATTCCGCAACGACTCAACCGTATCGACCGGTGATGTAATCCTCGGTCTGCTTCTTGGTCGGCTTGGTGAACAACTGGTCGGTGTTGCCGAACTCGATCAGATCACCAACATACATGAATGCCGTGTAGTCGCTGACGCGAGCGGCCTGCTGCATGTTGTGGGTGACGATCACGATCGTGTAGTTGTTCTTCAACTCGGTGATCAGCTCTTCGACCTTCAGCGTCGAGATCGGGTCAAGCGCCGAGCACGGCTCGTCGAGCAGGATCACGTCAGGCTGAATGGCGATGGCACGGGCGATCACCAAACGCTGTTGCTGGCCACCGGACAATCCCAGTGCCGAATCGTCGAGGCGGTCTTTGACCTCATCCCACAGCGCGGCACCCTTGAGTGCCCACTCCACGGTTTCGTCGATGACGCGCTTCTTGTTGATGCCCGCGAGGCGCAGGCCGTAGGCCACGTTCTCGTAGATCGACTTCGGAAACGGATTGGCCTTCTGGAACACCATGCCGACGCGACGACGCAGCATCGCAATATCGACGTCGCGGTCGTAGATGTTCTTGCCGTCGAGCCGCAAGCCGCCTTCGACATGGCAGCCGTCGATCAGGTCGTTCATTCGGTTGAAGCAGCGCAACAGCGTCGACTTGCCGCAGCCCGAAGGGCCAATGAAGGCAGTGACCTTCTTGTGCGGGATCTTCATCGACACGTTATGCAGCGCGCGCTTCTGGCCGTAGTACAGGTTGAGCGCATCGACTTCGATGGCGATCGACTCGTCTTCGATCCGCGTCGGGGTCTGCGAGCGCTCCATCGACGAGATGTCGATGCCGTGGCTCAACTGGGTCTTGGTTTGCACGCTGGTCATGGTTTGATGGTCCAAGTTGAATCCTCGGCGCGAAAGCCCCGGGTGTCTAGCCCTCGAGGGCCTTGTAGCGTTCGCGCAGCCGGTTGCGGATGCTGATGGCGGTCAGGTTCAGCGCCAGGATCACCAACACCAGCAGAAACGCCGTGGCGTAAACCAAGGGGCGCGCCGCTTCAACGTTGGGTGACTGGAAGCCGACGTCGTAGATGTGGAAGCCCAAGTGCATGAACTTGCGCTCGAGATGCAGGTACGGAAAGTCGCCGTCCAGCGGCAGCGACGGTGCCAGCTTGACGACACCGACGAGCATCAGCGGCGCAACTTCGCCGGCGGCTCGGGCGATCGCCAGAATCAGTCCGGTCATCATCGCCGGCGATGCCATCGGCAGCACGACGCGCCACAGCGTTTCAGCCTTGGTCGCCCCCAGGGCCAGCGAGGCCTCGCGCAGCGAGCGCGGGATACGCGCCAGACCCTCTTCGGTGGCCACGATCACCACCGGCAGCGTCAGCAGTGCCAGCGTCAGCGATGACCAGAGAATGCCGGGCGTACCGAACGTCGGGGCCGGCAGCGACTCGGAATACAAGGCCCGGTCGATGTTGCCACCGACGAAGTAGACGAAGAAGCCCAAACCGAACATGCCGTAGACGATCGATGGCACACCAGCCAGATTGTTGACGGCGATACGGATCGACTGGGTCACCACGCCCTGCCGGGCGTACTCGCGCAGGTACAACGCAGCCAACACACCGAACGGCATCACCACGACCGACATCAGCAGCACCATCAAAACCGTGCCGAAAATCGCGGGAAAGATGCCGCCTTCAGTATTGGCTTCGCGCGGCTCCTCGGAGACGAACTTCCACAGACGGTGGAAGAAGTAGCCGGTCTTCTGCAGCAAGTTCATCGCATTAGGGCGATAGGCGTCGAGGATCTTGGCCAGCGGCAGCGTCACCTCGCTACCGTCGACGGTGCGCACTCGCACCGTGTCACGCGCCAACTCGGCCTTGATCAGATCGAGTTCACCGCGCAGTCCCTGATAAGCGGCCTCCTGCTCTTTGCGACGCTGATCGAGCTCGGCATAGGCCGCCGGGTCGTTCTCGGGCGTGCGGCCATCGAGTTGCAGCCGGCGCTGGTCGAGACGGACGCGCTCGATCGCGTAATTGATGCTGCCAATCCGACCTTTCTCGATCGCGCGAAGCTTGGATCGAAGTTCGTTGGCGCGGTCGACGCGTTGTTGGAACAACGCCCACAGGTCAGCACCCGAATCGACCGGCTTGCCGTCCTCGTCGATTCCGGCAAGAAACCCGTGGAAGTTGCCCCACTCGGTGCGCTCCAGCACGACCGCGTCGGCCGGCTCGCTACGCTCGACCAGCCAGTCCGACAACAAGTAGCGGAAATCGACACCGTTGACGTCGCGATTGGCTTGCTTGACCAGCAGTCGCTGATGCAGTGGCTTGTCATCGGTCACGGCCAAGCCGGCATCACGCAGTCGCGCGGTCGTGATCTCTTCGGCGCTGCGAATCTCGACCAGCAGCGACTCGGCGTCGCGCTCCGGTTGCTGGTACCGGCCCTGCACCAGATCGGCCGGCCAGAAGTGCGGCAGACCGCGTGTGGCCGTCAGGACCAGCAACGCCAGCGTAATGATGAACGCAACCGATATCGCGGCCGCCGTAACCCACACGTAGGGCGCGCCCGACTTGATGTAAGCGTTGACGCCGCGCGTGTCCTGCGCGACCAGCGTCTTGGGCATTGCAGCGGCGATTTCCTGCTGGGCAGTGGCCATGTTGTCGTCGTCGCCAGATTAGAGGCTGCTGTACTTGCGGCGCAGGCGCGAGCGCACCACTTCCGCCACGGTATTGAAGAAGAACGTGAACAAGAACAGCACCAGGCCCGATAGGAACAGCATGCGGAAGTGGGTGCTGCCGACTTCGGATTCCGGCATTTCGACGGCGACGTTGGCCGCCAAGGTGCGCATGCCGGAGAACAGACTGAAGTCGGTGACCGGCGTGTTGCCGGTGGCCATCAGCACAATCATCGTCTCGCCGACGGCGCGACCCAAGCCGATCATGATCGCCGAGAAAATGCCGGGGCTTGCCGTCGGCAGCACGACGCCGATCAGCGTCTGCCACGGCGTCGCACCCAGCGCCAGTGAGCCGAGCGACAGATGCTTGGGCACCGAGAAGATCGCATCTTCGGCGATCGAGAAAACTACCGGAATCACCGCCACACCCATCGCGATGCCGACCACCAGCGCATTGCGCTGGTCGTAACCGATGCCCAGCACATGGTCCATCCAGGCCTGCATGTTGCCGCCGAAGGCCAGCGCTTCGATCGGCTTGGCGACAAGGAAACAAAACCAGACGATCAGCGCAATCACCGGCATCAGCAGAGCAGCTTCCCAGCCCATCGGCACGCTCTGGCGCACGCGCTGTGGTGCGCGCATCCACAGATACCCGAAGGTCGGCACCGCTAGAGGCAACAGCAATAACGCCAGGAACATGCCCGGTAGATTGCTTTCGACGAACGGCGCCAGCCACAAGCCCGCAAGGAATCCGAGGATGACCGACGGCAGTGCGGCGAGGACTTCGACCGCCGGCTTGACCACCTGACGCATCTCGGGCGACATGAAATTGGCGGTGAAAATCGCGCCGAGGACCGCGATCGGAACGGCAAAGATCATTGCGTAGAACGCGCCCTTAAGCGTGCCCAGCGCCAGCGGTGCCATGCTGAACTTGGGCTCGAAATCAGCGCTGGCCGATGACGATTGCCACAGCAACTTGGGCTCGTCGTAGCTCTCGTACCAAACCTTGCCCCAGAGTGCGCTCAGCGAAATCTCCGGATGCTCGTTGTGTACATCGGTCGCAACGAGTCGGCCGTCGGTGCCCAAGGCCAACAACAACTGCGCACGCGGATTGAATGCCAGGGCCGCCACCGACGTGTCGAGCAGCTTCTGCTGGTGGATCAAGCGGCCCGACGTCGCGTAGAACAGCGAAACGCGACCCTGGTCGTCGCCCACGGCAAAACCGCGACGACGCGGCTCGGCACCGATCGCGGTCGGCGTGGCGCCGTTCTCCAGCTGGAAGTCGCGCACGTGGGCAAGGTAGGTCTCGCCTTCATTGGCGCCGCCCTGCTGCCGCGCCGGGAACCATTGCGACAGGCGGCCGTCGCGATGCGCCACGATGATGGAGATGCCGCCCGCGAGGTAGTGAGCATCGACGATCGGCGCGTCGGCATCGGCGACTTCGATCAGCTTGGGTGCTTCGCTGCCATTGACGCGGTAGAAAGCGATCTTGCCGGCCGCTTTGTCGATCGCATACAGCCAGCGCATTTCAGGTTCGAGCAGCAGCAGGTCAGGCTTGACCGGCGCCGGCAGCTTCTGCACCGCCGACTCGGTGACTTCACTGTCGCCCATCAGCGAGGTCGTGACTTCGAACGATTTCAGATACAGATTGCCGTCGGCGTCAGCGCCGGCCAGCATCAAGGCGTCGTCGCTGCTTCTCACGGCCAGATGAACCGGCGCCTGCGGCATGAAGGGCAACGGCGCCTCGCCACGCGGATAAACCACGCTAGGAGTAATCAAACGCTTGTCGTCGGGATAGGTCACTTTGTAGTCGAGCTGGAAGATCAGCACCGACCCATCGACCAGTCCGCCGGCCAATACCGAGCGCTCAGGCGCGACGTCGACCACACGCTGCAGTGCAATACCTCCTACCGGCAGCGCAACCTGTGCCCGCAGCGCGCCCGAGTGAAGATCGAAAAAGTTGAGAACACCGGATTGTCCGATCCGGGTACCCACTTCGCCCTGCTCTTCGGCCGCCACATACAAGGCCGGGCTGCCGTCGTCGGGGACCGTGATCGCCGGGCGCGCCTCGAAGGCCGCGCCAGCAAACAGCGGCGCGACTTCGGTCAACAGATAGACAAAGATCAGCAGCAGAGCGGCGATGACGCCGATGCCGCCGATCAGCACCACGATCTTGGCCAGCCGATCCTTGAGGTAGCGCGGCTGATAGCCAGCACTGCCGGCGACAATGGAGCGCGGCTTCCGGTCGGGGGCTTCGGCTGGGGAGACTTGGGTCATGAGCTCAGTTCGGCATCAAGTGACGGGCGGGCGCCCGCAGCCGGTTATTCCGCAGCGCTTTCTACGCGAAAACGCCGACTGACAAAAGTCCGATGCGACAGAACCACTGTCGCACCGGACTGGCGCTCAGCCGGCTGAGCGGCTGGTCGATGGCGGCCGCTGCCGCCCACCGGCGTGGCCTAGTCGAGCTTCGCGAGTTCCTTGGCAGCGAGCTTGGCCGGCAAGGCAATGTAGCCGTCCTTCTCAACCACACTCTGGCCCGACTTGGAGAGCACCATGCGGAAGAATTCGCGCTCGAGCGGGCTCAATGGCTTGTTCGGCGCCTTGTTGACGTAGACGTACAGCACGCGCGCCAGCGGGTACTTGCCCGAAACCGCATTTTCTTCGGTCGCTTCTTCCAACTCTCCGCCATCCTTGGACGAGATCGGTAGAGCGCGCACGCCGGAGGTCTTGTAGCCGATGCCGGAATAGCCAACCGCATTCAAGCCAGTGGAAACCGACTGCACGACCGAGGCTGAGCCCGGCTGTTCGTTGACGTTGTTCTTGAAGTCACCCTTGCACAGGGCGTGCTCCTTGAAATAACCGTAGGTGCCTGAAACCGAGTTGCGACCGTACAACTGCAACGGCTTCTGCACCCATGCGCCGGTGAGGCCGAGGTCGCCCCAGCGGGCAATGTCCTTTTCGCCGCCACACTTGCGAGTGGCCGAAAAGATCGCATCGACCTGCGACAGGCTCAGGCCCTTGACGGGGTTGTCCTTGTTGACGAACACGGCGAGCGCGTCGATCGCCACGCCGATGGCCGTGGGCTTGTAGCCGTACTTCTGTTCGAAGGCCTGGATTTCCTGGTCCTTCATCAGTCGCGACATCGGCCCGAAGTTGGCCGTGCCTTCGGTCAATGCCGGCGGCGCGGTCGACGAGCCAGCACCCTGGATCTGGATATTGACGTTCGGATACAGGCGCTTGTATTCCTCGGCCCACAAGGTCATCAGATTGTTCAGCGTGTCGGATCCGACACTGCTGAAGTTACCGGATACGCCGGAAGCCGCTTTGTAGTCCGGGAGCGTCGGGTCGATCTTCGCGGTGGCCGTACCGACAGCACAACCAAGCGATGCGGTGACGACGGCGACGAGAGTCTTGAGTTTCATTGCGTACCCGGGCGGTAAATGTTGCGCGATCAGCATGACGCTGGCAGGTTCACAGCGTATTACCGGATTATGACAGTTAGATGACAGCGGCCGCGACACTGTCATCTAACGAGTCCCGGCAACCACGCCTGTCAGCTCAGCGCTTTCCAAAGCATTGTCGCGCCTACAAAAATCAGCAGGGCCGAGATCACCCGCTTGAGTACGCGGGGATTGAGCCGGAAACCGATACGCGTTCCGACGTAGATGCCGGGCAGCGCGCCAACCAGCAGCGACGCCAGCATCGGCCAGTCCACCTTGCCCAGCCCGGCATGGCCGGCACCGGCGATCGCGGTGATCAGCACGGCATGCGCCAGGTCGCTGCCGACCAGCCGGATCGGCTCGTGCCGAGGGTAGAGCAGCAACAGCATCATCATGCCGATGACGCCGGCACCGACCGACGATATCGTCACCAGCGCTCCGATCAGCGCGCCACAGACGACGGTGAGCGTGCGCTGACCGCGAAATGATCCATCGCCGGCCAGCGTCACCGGAGGACGCGGCAGCAGGCGGGTGATCGGCTCCTGGAAGATCGTGAAGGCCGCGGTCAGCACGATGGCGATCGACAGCGTCATCTTGATCAGTTGGTCGACCTGCGGCCCGGCCGGCAACTGATGCAGCAATACCAAGGTCAGCAGAGCGGCTGGAACGCTACCCGCCGACATCCACCCCACCAGTTTCCAATCGAGCGAGCCATTGCGGCTGTGCAGCCCGACGCCGAAGGCTTTGCTGATGGAGGCGTAGATCAGGTCGGACCCGACCGCCACCGATGGGCTGACGCCATAGAAGAGGATCAGGATCGGCGTCATCAGGGAGCCGCCGCCAACGCCCGTAGCGCCCACGGCGATGCCGACGACCAAGCCGGCCAGAGAGAAAGCAAAGTCCATGTCGTGTGACGTAGGAACGGAGGACCGCACCCTAACAAGGACGCTTAAGACCTGCGTGGACCGTTATCGCATAACTTAATTCCACAAACGAATAAAGCGGACAACATATGAGAATAACCAACTAGTCTTTTTAAGCCTTACGCGTATATGGCAAATTGATCGCGTCGGAAGCCCGCCCGAACAACGACCGCACCGGTGACTGTATGAAACTGCGTCAACTCAGCTACATCCACGAAGTGGCGCGC
This sequence comes from Hydrocarboniphaga daqingensis, assembly GCF_900129825.1. Classification (GTDB taxonomy): domain Bacteria; phylum Pseudomonadota; class Gammaproteobacteria; order Nevskiales; family Nevskiaceae; genus Hydrocarboniphaga; species Hydrocarboniphaga daqingensis. Next base: position 492,775 of record NZ_FQWZ01000001.1, read on the forward strand.
CGCGGCCTCAACGTCACTGCTGCGGCCGACGCGCTGTACACCTCCCAGCCTGGCGTCAGCAAGCAGATCCGGATGCTGGAAGAGGAACTGGGCGTCGACATCTTCGTCCGCAATGGCAAGCATCTGTCCGAGATCACGCCGGCCGGCAAGCGCATCCTCGAGTACACCGACCGGGTGCTCAACGAGGTCGAGAACATCAAGAGCATCGCCGAGGAGTTCCGCGACACCGACCGGGGCGATCTATCGATCGCCACCACTCACACCCAGGCCCGTTACGCGCTGCCTCCGGTAATACAGCGATTCAAAGCCCGGTTTCCGCGCGTGTCGCTGCACTTGCATCAAGGCTCACCCCAGCAAATCGCCAAAATGGCGGCTGAGGGCCAAGTGGACTTCGCCATCGCGACCGAGGCGCTGGAGCACTTCGAGCAACTGGTGATGCTGCCCTGCTACCACTGGAACCGGACCATCTTGGTCAAGCCGGGACATCCGCTGACACAGATCAGCAAGCTTCAATTGAAAGATATCGCCGATCACCCGGTGGTGACCTACACGTTTGGTTTTACCGGGCGTTCCAAGCTCGACCAGGCCTTCGCCGCTCACGGCCTGCGACCCGACGTCGTGTTGACCGCGGCCGACGCCGACGTGATCAAGACCTATGTGCGGCTTGGGCTGGGCGTCGGCATCGTTGCCGACATGGCCTACGATCCCAAGGAGGACGCCGATCTGGTGTCTTTGCGCGCCGATCACCTGTTCGAACCGAGCACGACTCACATCGGCTTTCGCCGCGGCTTGTTCTTGCGTGGCTATATGTATGAGTTCATGCAGACCTTCGCTTCGCACTTGTCATCCGACCTGATCGATGCGGTGGCCGCGGTCCCCGATCATGAGGACCGCTCGCGAAAGGCGCGCGAGGTCATCGATTCGATGCATCTGCTGTGAGTTTTATTCTCTTTAGTTCTTAGCTTATATCGCGCCACGGCTTGGGGCGCTCCCAGCAGGCTGATAGCCTTGCGCCCCTTTCTGTTTGTGGCCTTTGCCGCCGGATCGCACGATGTACCGTTACGACCAATACGATCAGACCCTCGTCGACGAGCGGGTCATCCAGTTTCGCGACCAGACTCGCCGTTACCTCGCCGGCGAGCTGCCAGCCGACGAATTTCGCGCGCTCCGGCTGCGTAACGGCCTGTATGTGCAGCGATTTGCCCCGATGCTGCGGATCGCGATTCCCTACGGCCTGCTGTCGAGCCGCCAACTGCGGATGCTGGGCCACATCGCCCGGACCTACGACAAGCATTACGGCCACTTCACGACGCGTCAGAACATCCAGTTCAACTGGCCGGCGCTGGAGCGGGTGCCCGACATCCTGGCCGATCTGGCGTCGGTGCAGATGCATGCGATCCAGACTTCGGGCAACTGCATCCGTAACGTCACCAGTGACCACTTGGCCGGTGTGGCCGCCGACGAGCTGCTCGACCCGCGCCCGTATTGCGAGCTGACCCGCCAGTGGGCCACGTTCCACCCGGAATTCAACTGGTTGCCGCGCAAGTTCAAGATCGCGTTTTCGGCGGCTGGCGGCGATCGCGCGGCGATTCGCGTGCATGACATCGGCGTGCAGATTGTCCGCAACGACGCGGGCGAACTCGGCTACACGATCTATGTCGGCGGCGGGCTTGGCCGGACGCCGATCATCGGTCCGATGGTGCGCGAGTTCTTGCCAGAGGCCGACCTGCTGTCGTACTTCGAAGCGGTGCTGCGCGTTTACAACCGACTCGGCCGGCGCGACAACATCTACAAGGCGCGGATCAAGATTCTGGTCAAGGAAACCGGCCTGGCCGCATTCCGCCAGATGGTCGAAGCCGAGTGGGAACAGATCAAGGACAGCGAACTGCGTCTGCAGCCCGGTGACCTGGATGCGATGCGCGCGCGGTTCGATACGTTCGACTACGACCCGTCCGCCGCTTCCGATACCAGCTTCGATGCGCATCTGGCAGCCGACAGCGCGTTCGCCGCGTGGGCGCGCCGCAACTTGCAGCCGCACCGCGTGGCCGGCTACAAGGTCGCATTCGTGTCACTGAAGGCGCAGGGCATCGCGCCCGGCGACATGACCGACACGCAAATGGACGCGGTGGCCGAACTGGCCGACCGCTATGCGTTTGGCGAAGTGCGGGTGACCCACGACCAGAATCTGGTGTTGGCCGATGTGCGCCAGGGTGATCTGTATCCGCTATGGCAGAGCCTGCGCGACCTCGGGCTGGCGACGCCGAACATCGGCCTGCTGACCGACCTGATCTGCTGCCCGGGCCTGGATTTCTGCTCGCTGGCCAACGCCGGCTCGATCGGCGTGGCCCAGGACATCTTCGACCTGTTCGACAACCTCGACGATCAACACGACATCGGCCCGATCAAGGTCAAGATGTCGGGCTGCATGAACGGTTGCGGCCACCATAGCGTCGGCCATATCGGCATCCTGGGCGTCGATAAGAAGGGCGAGGAGTGGTACCAGGTGACGCTCGGCGGCTCGGCCGAAAACGACGCCAGCCTCGGCGACCGTACCGGCCCCTCGTTCTCGCGCGACGAGATCGCCCCGGCCGTCCAGAAGATCATCGACGTCTACCTGCGGATGCGGAATAGCGAGGACGAAACCTTCCTCGCCTGCTACCGCCGCATTGGTATGGCGCCGTTCAAGGCCGAGCTGTACGCGACGGAGGCCGCATGAGCGCGCTGATCCGTCCGGGCGAAGTCCTCGACAACCGCTGGATCGAAATCGCCGACGACGCTGATCTACCCGCGTCGGGACAGGTGATTCTGTCTTGGGCGCGCTGGCTGTCGCTCGACGGCCAGATTCCGACCGGCGATCTGCAGATCGGCCTGCGTCTACCCAATACGCTGGACGTGGTGGCGCACGCGTCACAGCTGCAGTCGCATCCGCTGCTGGTGCTCGATTTCCCATCGTTTGCCGATGGCCGTGCGTATTCACAGGCCCGGTTGCTGAAAGCGCGCCTGGGCTATCGTGGAGAGCTCCGCGCTGCCGGCCAGGCCGTGGTGCGCGACCAACTGCAGTCGCTGCAGAACTGCGGTTTCGACAGCTACCAGCTGCGCGGCGATCAGGACCCGGCGCTTTGCATCGGCGCCTTTGCCGACTTCAGCGCCAGCTACCAGCCGAACTTGCTGGCGATGCGCAAGCGGCTGCGTCCCGGCAGCCACGCTCCGCTAGCCCAATAGCGACGTCGCCAGCACCGGGTCAGGCGCTGGCGATGCTCGTCTGTCCGCCCATGTACGGGCGCAGCGCTTCGGGAATTTCGATGCTGCCGTCGGCCTGCTGGTAGTTCTCCAGCACGGCAACCAGCGTGCGACCCACCGCGAGCCCGGAGCCGTTGAGCGTGTGCAGTAGCTCGATCTTGCCGGCCGCTGTGCGATAGCGACCGAGCATGCGGCGCGCCTGGAAGTCCTCGAAGTTGGAGCAGGAGCTGATCTCGCGATAGCGGTCCTGCGACGGCAACCAGACTTCGATGTCGTAGGTGCGCGCGGCCGTGGCGCCCATGTCGCCAGCGCACAGCGCCATCACCCGATACGGCAGCCCGAGCTTTTGCAGAATTGCCTCAGCGTGGCCGGTCAGTTGTTCGAGCGCTGCCGCCGAATGCTCCGGCGCGACCGCCTGCACCAACTCGACTTTCTCGAACTGGTGCTGACGGATCATGCCCTTGGTATCGCGGCCCGCTGCGCCGGCCTCGGCGCGGAAGCAAGGCGTATGCGCCACCCATTTGCGCGGCAGCGACTCACCGGCCAGGATTTCGTCGCGCAGCAGGTTGGTCACCGGCACTTCGGCGGTCGGGATCAAACGCCAGTCGGCATCGCTGCCTGCGTCCATCTTCAGCGCGAACAAGTCGTCACCGAACTTGGGCAGCTGCCCGGTACCGCGCAGGCTGGCCGCGTTGACGATGTATGGCACGTACAACTCTTCGTAGCCGTGCTGCTGGGTGTGCACGTCGAGCATGAACTGGGTCAGCGCGCGGTGCATCCGCGCCAGCGCGCCGCGCAGCACGGTGAACCGCGCGCCCGTCAGCTTGGCGGCCGCGGCGAAGTCCATCTGCCCGAGTGCCTCGCCCAAGTCGGCGTGATCCTTGGCACCCGCGGCGGGACGCGGCGTACCCCAGCGGCGCAGCTCGACGTTGTCGTTCTCGTCGCGCCCGTCCGGCACGCCGTCCTGCGGGATATTCGGAATCCGCAGCAGAAAGTCCTCGAAGTCGGCCTGCAAGGTCGCCAGTGCCTGTTCGTTGGCGCCGAGCTGGGTCTTGATCCGGTCCATGTCGGCCAGGATCGGCGACACGTCTTCGCCCTTGGACTTGGCCATGCCGATCCGCTTGGACCCCGCGTTGCGCTCGGCCTGTAACTGCTCGGTCTGCGTCTGCAACTGCTTGCGGGCTGCTTCCAGCTCGACGAAGCGCGCGGTGTCGAAAACGAAGCCGCGGCGCAGCAGCTGTTGGGCAACGGCCTCGGGATTGGCGCGCAAGCGCTTGGGGTCCAGCATCGGGAATTTTCCATCACAAAAAACCGGCGCGAAGTATAGCGGCCCCGCCCCGCGCCGCCGCGCTCAGCCGGAGCGCCGGCCTTGCCGCAGCCGCGCCAGCTTTTCGCCGATCTTGGCCTCCAGGCCGCGCGGCGTCGGCTGATAGAACTCGGTGCCGATCAAGGCATCGGGCATGAATTGCTGACCAGAGGCGTGCGCGTCGGCCTCGTCGTGGTCGTAGCGATAGCCATCGCCATAGCCAAGGTCCTTCATCAAGCCGGTCGGCGCATTGCGGATCGCCATCGGCACCTCGAGCGAGCCGGTGCGGTCGACCAGCGCGCGCGCCGCTTTATAGGCGGTGTACACCGCATTGCTCTTGGGCGCGACGGCCAGGTACACCACGGCCTGCGCCAGCGCCAGTTCACCTTCCGGGCTGCCGAGACGCTCGTAGCTGTCCCAGGACTCCAGACACAGCGCTTGAGCGCGCGGATCGGCCAGGCCGATGTCTTCGACTGCCATCCGCACCAGCCGGCGCGCCAGGTAGCCGGCATCGACGCCGCCGTCGAGCATTCTGGCGAACCAGTACAACGCGGCGTCGGGATCGCTGCCGCGCACCGACTTGTGCAGCGCCGAAATCTGGTCGTAGAAATTTTCGCCCTGCTTGTCGAAGCGGCGGAAGCCGCGGCCGAGCAGCTTTTCGAGCAGTGCGTCGCTGGCTTCGGCGCCGGCATCGCGACTGCGCTCGGCGCGCCACAACTCGACGGCCGTCTCCAGCAGAATCAATGCGCGACGGCCGTCGCCATCGGCCGCTTCGGCCATGCGCTGCAGCCAGCGCTCCGGCAGCAGCGACGCCGCTTCATTCAGTCCGCGCAGCGGCTCGACCAGCGCCCGCTGCAACAGCAGGCCGATCGCCGGCTCGTCGAGTGCGCGCAGCACGAAGACGCGCAGCCGCGACAGCAACGCCGAATTCAGCTCGAACGACGGGTTCTCGGTGGTGGCGCCGATCAGCACCACGGTGCCGTCTTCGACATACGGCAGCAGCGCATCCTGCTGGCCCTTGTTGAACCGGTGGATTTCGTCGACGAACAGCACGGTGCGGCGCGGCGTCAGCCCTTGCAGCGCCGCGAGTGCTTGCGCGGTGGTTTCGCGGATTTCTTTGACGCCCGCCAGAACCGCCGACAGGCTGATGAACTGCGCATCGACGTGCTGGGCCACCAGCCGCGCCAGTGTCGTCTTGCCGACGCCCGGCGGTCCCCAGAACACCATCGACGGCGGCCGACCGGCTTCCAGCAAGGTCCGAAGCGGAGCGCCCGGCGCCAACAAGTGATCTTGACCGACGACTTCGTCGAGCTGCCGTGGCCGCATACGCTCGGCCAGCGGCGCCGTCGACCGCGTCGCGGCCGTGCGACTCATGGCTTGCTGGGCGGGCCTGCCGGAGCCGTGGTCGCCGACGACTCGACCACTTCGGTGTTCTTCGGCGGCGTGAAATGCAACTGCGATTCGTCGACCTTGGCGTTGACCTTGACGTCGGTGAAGGCGACCTCGGTGCGATTGCCGAGTCGGTCGCGGAACACCATGCGTTCCGGTGCGCCCTGATGCAGCCACATCTCGACGGCTTCAAAATCACCGTCGATATTGCGCGGCTTGAGCAGCACGCCCTGCGCCTGATTGCGCTTGCCCAGATCGCTGACGGTGAACTCTTCGGTGAGCGTCGAACGCTGCGCCAGCAGCGCGGCCGGTGTTCCGGTCAAGGTGTCGGCCGCCGGTCGCACCGTCACTTGCGACAGGTCGGGGTCGTACATCCAGATTTTCTCGCCGTCGCAGACGATCAGTTGCTCATACGGGAGCATGTAGCTCCACCGAAAGCGTCCCGGCCGTGACAGCACCATCTGCCCGGAACTGCTGGACAGCTTCTCGCCGCGATCGTTGATCTGAACCTGACTGAACTGCGCGGTGACGGTGCGCGTGTCACCAATGAACCGGCGCAACTCGTCCTCGCCGCTACCGGCCTGCGCAGCGGCCGCCGCCAGCCCGAGGATCAGCGACGACGAAAGACGAAAAAAAGACTTGAGCATGAGAGTGCCGTGAGTGACGGGTACTAGGGACCTGCGGGGCGCTGAAACGTTCGCAAAGCGGACGCCTCAATCGCGCCCGCCGGGAACCAGGATTTCGCGGTTGCCGCCGGGACCGCTGGGGCCGACGATGCCGGCCGCCTCCATCTGCTCGACCATGCGCGCGGCGCGGTTGTAACCGATCTTGAGGCGACGCTGCACCCAGCTGACGCTGGCCTTCCGGGTTTCGAGCACGATGGCGACGGCCTGGTCGTAGAGAGCGTCCGATTCCGGGTTGTCCTCACCGCCGCCACTGCCCGGCGCGTTGACCGGCGCTTCGTCGGCCAAAATGTCTTCGATGTAGTCAGGCTGGCCGACCTGCTTGAGGTAAGCGACGACTTTGTGGACCTCGTGGTCGTCGACGAATGCGCCGTGGACGCGCGCCACCGTCGAGGCACCGATCGGGCGATACAGCATGTCGCCATGACCCAATAGCGTTTCGGCGCCCTGCTGGTCGAGAATCGTGCGGCTGTCGATCCGCGACGCCACCTGGAACGCGATGCGCGACGGAATGTTCGCCTTGATCAAACCGGTGATCACGTCGACGCTGGGTCGCTGCGTGGCGACGATCAAGTGAATGCCGGCTGCGCGTGCCTTCTGCGCGATGCGAGCGATCAGCTCTTCGACCTTCTTGCCCACCACCATCATCATGTCGGCCAGCTCGTCGATGACGATGACGATGTGCGGCATGTTCTTCAGATACACCGGCGTGGGCGCAAAACCCTCGTCGTCGAACAGCTGGGGCGCGTTCTTGGTCGGGTCGAGAATCGGTTCGCCGGCGGCTTCGGCCTCCTCGATCTTGCGATTCAGGCCCGCCAGGTTGCGTACGCCCATCGCGGTCATCAGCCGATAGCGTCGCTCCATTTCGGCCACGCACCAGCGCAACGCGTTGGCGGCGTCCTTCATGTCGGTGACCACCGGCGTCAACAGATGCGGGATGTCGGCATACACCGACAGTTCCAGCATCTTCGGGTCGACGAAGATGAACCGCACCTGCTCCTTGGTTGCCTTGTAGAGCATCGACAGGATCATCACGTTGATCGCCACCGACTTGCCCGCGCCGGTGGTACCGGCCACCAGCAAGTGGGGCATCTTGGCCATGTCGACCGATACCGGATTGCCCGCAATGTCCTTGCCCAGCGCCATCGTCAGCGGCGAACTGCTGCTCTTGTAGCCCGGCGAATCGAGAATCTCGCGCAGCCAGACCATCTCGCGCTTGGTGTTGGGAATCTCTAGGCCGACATAAGGCTTGCCTTCGATGACCTCGATCACGCGCACGCGCGACACGCTCAGCGATCGCGCCAAGTCGTTCGACAAGTTGGTGATCTGGGCGCCCTTGACGCCCGGCGCTGGTTGCAGCTCGAAGCGGGTGATCACCGGGCCCGGCATCGCGTTGACGACCTGCGCCTTGATGCCGAAGTCCTTCAGATGGTTTTCGACATCGCGCGACAAGCGCTCCAGCTCCTCGGGCGTGTAGCGCTTGCCGGTCGGCCGCGGCATATCGAGCAAGCTGAACGGCGGAATCGGGTCGCCGTCGAACTGCGGGACCGCCGGCGCGTCTGGCTTTGCAGCGGCTGGCTTGCGCGTCGGCTTGGGCTTGGCCCGCATCGCCGGCGGATCGTCGAAGGTTTCCGGCACGTCGAGTTCGGCGATTTCGATCGGCGGCGTGAATACCGGCGCCACGGGCTCGTCGAGGTCGTCGGCCGCCGGCAGCAGGTCCAGCTGGGTTTCGGGCCGCCCCAGCGATGGCGTCTGCCGCGCATTGACCTGAGGCGGCTTGCGCCGCTTCAGCCATGGCAGGTCATCGTCTTCCGCATCGGCCTCCGCGGCCGTCGCCGCGACGGGCGACATCGACGCTGCCAAGGTCGGCGCGCTGCGTTTGCCGCGTGCGCTTTGCTGCGGCTCTCGCGGTGAAGCTTCCGCCAGCACCGGCACTGCATCGGCGTCGGCATCGAGTTCGTCATCGGCAGCAGCGGGTTCGATCTCGGGCCGAAGCGCCCACAACCGCAGCACCATGGCGCCGACGCTGTCGAGCACGGACACCCACGAGAACATTAGGGCCACTGGCAATCCGGACAGCGTCAGCGTCAGCAACAACAGACTGGCGCCCACGGGGTTGAGCATCGACACCAGCCAGTTACCCAGTGCCTGGCCCGCGATACCGCCCGAGCCTTGCGGTGGAAATGACGGGAATGTGCCGACATGCAGTGCGCACAGGCCCGCGAAGCTGGGCAACAGGATCAGCCAGGCGATCGCGCGCAGAGGCCATTGGATGCCGCTGGCTGCCGGGCGTCCACGGTAGTAGCGCAGCCCCAGCACGAACACTGCCCAAGGCAGGAAGAACGCCACGTAACCAAACAAGCTCAGCAGAATGTCGGCGATCCAGGCCCCGACTCCACCCACCAGATTGTGTGCCGGCCCGCCGGTACCCGACGATGACCAACCGGCGTCGTCGGCATTGAAGCTGATCAATGCAACCAGCAGGAACAAGGTCAGCCCGGCACAGGCCAGCAAGACCGTTTCACGCGGCAGCCGTTCCAGCCAACCCGCGTTGGCGAGATCATCCGTGGCTTGGGATTTGCTTTTAACCAATTGAATTTTCAGCGTTAGCAGCAGCGCGGCAGGTCAGTATAGCAAGGCGCCCCTCGAACACCGTGGCACGATGCCCGCCGCAGCTCTTGATTTCAGCGGCAACAGCTTCAGATAGGAGACAGGACGGGAGGGTCACGCTCCACCCGGGTTCCGATCGACCTGTTTCAAGCCATATGCAAGCCATCGTTGTTGGGTGGGCTTGCCCAGACGAGGACCGACATGAGCAACTACGTGCGGCATTTCGTTCTGACCGGTGACGGACGCATTCGCGAGTTGCCGCCGGAGCAAGCAGCGCTGGTCGCGGCCGGTGCCGGCCGCATGCCGGAATTTGCCGCCAAGCGCGTCCGCTATCTGCAATTGATCCTTGATGAGGATAGTGGCAATGAGATCCGCATCCAGAGCGCGGGGGCCAGCATTCGCTTCGATCATGATGGCCGCCTGCTCGAAGCCGGCCCGGCAGCGCCCGAGGAGCAGATCAGTGGCTTTGAGCACGACGCCGTCATCCAATGGGTGTTGCGCGATCGCCCCAGCGTGGGCCCGACGTTCCACTAATCCTCACACCGTCACGTCCGCTGAGCACGCTGCGGTTTGCCACCGCTGAATCGCTGTCCCAGGTCGATGCCTCGGCCTGGGACCGGCTGTTCGATAGCGCCTATCCGTTCACGTCGCATGCATTTCTGCTGGCGCTTGAGGAATACGGCTGCGTCGGCAACCGAACCGGCTGGATTCCCCAACACCTGCTCGCCTATCAGGACGATCGGCTGGTCGGCGCTGTCGTGCTGTACGTCAAGCTGCACTCCTACGGCGAGTTCGTGTTCGATTTCGCGTGGGCCGAGGCCAGCCATCGTCTAGGGCAGCCTTACTATCCCAAGCTGCTCAATGCGGTGCCGTTTACGCCGTCGATGGGGCCTCGCATCGGAGCGCAGGATGCGGCAACTCGCGACGCGCTGATCCGCCGTCTTGCTGGCCTGACCGATGGCGGGCGGTTTTCCTCGGCACATGCGCTGTTCGCCACGGGTGACGACGCTGCGGCTTATCAAGGCCAACAATGGCTCGAGCGCAACGACGTGCAGTTCCAATGGTTCAATCGCGGCGACGCCGACTTCGCCAGCTTTGCCGCGCGCTTTTCCAGCGACAAGCGCAAGAAAATGTTGCGCGAGCGCCGGCGGGTCGCCGATGCCGGGCTGCGCTTCGAGACGCGCCGCGGCGACGAGATCGACGAATCCGAGTGGTCGCAAGTCTATGCGCTGTATGCCAACACATATGAGGAACGCGGACAGGCGCCCTATCTGACGCCTGAATTCCTGATGCACTATGGTCGCCGTGCCGGCAGCCCGTTTCGGGTGATTCTCGGCTATCACGGCACCCGGTTGGTCGCCGCTGCGCTGACGTTGCAAGGCGGCGACACGCTGTACGGCCGGCACTGGGGCGCCGCAGAGCAGTACCACAGCCTCCATTTCGAGTGTTGCTACTACCAGGGCATCGAGTTGTGCCTGCAACAGGGCCTGCGTCGCTACGACGCCGGAACCCAGGGCGAGCACAAACTGGCGCGCGGCTTCACGCCCGTACTGACTCAGTCGTTTCACTGGATCGCGGATCAGCGACTGCGGGATGCCGTCGAACACTTCCTGGCGCGCGAACGTCGCCTAGTCGCATCGCGCAAAGATGAACTGATGCACCATAGTCCCTATCGCCAAGAGGCCGTCGCAACCGCCTGAGCCATGGACAATCCGATCCGCCTGCACTGGCTGGATCCTCGAGATCCGCACCAGAACTTCCCATCGCCGCATCTGGCGATGCGCGACCCCAACGGGCTGCTCGCGATCGGAGGCGACTTGTCGGTCACCCGCTTGATTCGCGCCTACTCGCAGGGAATCTTTCCCTGGTACAACCCGGACGAGCCGATCCTGTGGTGGAGCCCGGACCCACGCGCGGTGCTGATGCCCGGCGGCATGAAGGTGTCGCGCTCACTGGGCAAGGCGCTGCGCCGCGGTCACTACGCCGTGACGCTCGACATGGCCTATCGCGACGTTCTGGATGCCTGCGCCGGCCCCAGGCTGCGCAGCCGCGGCACCTGGCTCGGCAGTGATATGCGACAGGCGTATCAGGAGTTGTACCGACGCGGCTATTCGCACACGGTCGAAGTGTGGAACGAGGGACAGTTGGTCGGCGGCTTGTACGGTGTGGCACTGGGCAAGGCCTTTTTTGGCGAGTCGATGTTCTCCCACATGACAGACGCATCGAAGATCGCGCTGTACTGGCTTTGCGAGCAATTGCAGGCCTGGGGCTACGAAGTGCTGGACTGCCAGGTTGCTTCGGATCATCTGCGATCACTGGGCGCGATCGACGTTACGCGCGAGCGCTTTCTCAATCTGCTGCGCCCGGCCGTGGTTCGTCCCGGCCGCACCGGCACTTGGCACTTCGACATCGCCGCTCCAGCCCCACGCGTGCACCTACCTCGTTAAGATGCCGCATGGATCGAATCCGGCTCTATCTCAGCACCGAACACCCTTGCGGCTACCTGCCGCAACGGACGGCGCGCAGCCTGTTCGTCGACCCGGATTTCACACTCAATCCGCAGCGATACGAGATGCTGCTGTCGCAGGGTTTCCGGCGCGGTGGTGACCATGTCTACCGCCCTCGTTGCAGCGGTTGCTCTGCCTGCATCCCGGCTCGAATCGCGGTCCGCGATTTTCGCCCCAACCGCAGCCAGCGCCGCTGTCTGAAGATCAACGCCGACCTCGAACTACAGGTCCGCCAGGAACTGACCGACGAGCAGTTCGACCTGTACCGTCGCTATCTGCGCGGCCGGCATTCGGGCGGCGGCATGAACCCGGAAGACAAGCCCGGCTTCCATAACTTTCTAGACTGCGGCTGGGGTACTGCCGAGTTCTGGGAAATGCGGCTCGCCGGCGAGCTGATCGCCTGCGCCGTCGTCGATCGCACGCCCAAGGCGCTGTCGGCGGTGTACACGTTCTTCGACACCGAACTGCCGGACCGCAGTCTCGGCACCTATGCGGTCTTGGTACAGGTCAACCAAGCACGCGAACTGGGGATGGACCACGTCTACCTGGGATATTGGGTGCCGGGCAGCCAGAAAATGGAGTACAAGCGCAACTTCAAGCCACTTGAGGTTTTGACCTCCGCAGGCTGGCAAATCTTGGACGAGTGATACGAAACGATTGCGGTTGTCAACCGGAACGCGGATAATATCGGGCTATCCTGCATGCCCGAGTACCCCTCGCTAATGGCGAAAGAAGATCATATTGAAATGCCCGGCACGGTCGCCGAAACGCTGCCGAACACCACGTTCCGCGTGAAGCTGGACAACGGCCATGTCGTCACCGCCCATATTTCCGGGCGCATGCGCAAGAACTACATTCGCATCCTGACCGGTGACAAAGTCACGGTACAGTTGACGCCATACGATCTCACCAAGGGCCGCATCACGTTCCGCGACAAGTAGCCCCCGGCGATCAAATCGAAGCACCCAATAAAAAAGCCCGCACTGCGGGCTTTTTTATTGGGCGGAGCGGACTCAGACCGGCTCGAGTTGCGCGGCTTTCTCGCGGGCTTCCAGCTCGAAATCGAGCTTGTCGTTCTTGACGGTTACATGGACACGGCCGCCTTGTGCCAGCTTGCCGAACAGCAGTTCCTCGGCGAGCGGACGCTTGAGTGCGTCCTGAATCGTCCGCGCCATCGGGCGGGCGCCCATCTTGGGGTCATAACCGCGCGTACCGAGCCAGGCACGGGCGTCTTCATCGATCTCGAGCTGCACGCCCTTGGCCGCCAGCTGCTCCTCTAGCTGCACCAGGAACTTGTCGACGACCCGCGAGATTTCAGCCGGACCCAGCGCCGCAAACGGGATGATCGCGTCCAGACGGTTGCGGAACTCCGGCGTGAACATCTTGCGGATAACCTCCATCGCGTCGATCGTGTGATTGTGCTCGACCAAACCGATCGACCGCCGCGACGATTCTTCGGCGCCGGCATTGGTCGTCATGATCAGGATCACGTTGCGGAAGTCGGCCTTGCGCCCGTTGTTGTCGGTCAGCGTGCCGTGGTCCATGACCTGCAGCAGCAGATTGAACACGTCCGGATGGGCCTTTTCGATTTCGTCGAGCAGCACGACGCAATGCGGCTGCTTGATGACCGCCTCGGTCAGCAGGCCGCCCTGGTCGAACCCGACATAGCCCGGAGGCGCACCGATCAAGCGGCTGACCGTGTGACGCTCCATGTACTCCGACATATCGAAACGGATCAGTTCGATTCCCAACTGCAGCGCAAGCTGACGGGTGACTTCGGTCTTGCCGACGCCGGTGGGGCCTGCCAGCAAGAAGTTGCCGATCGGCTTATCCGGATTGCCAAGGCCTGAGCGCGACAGCTTGATGCTCGAAGCCAACTGCTCGATGGCGGCGTCCTGGCCGTAAATCGTCAGCTTCAGATCGCGCTCCAACGTCGCAAGCTTGTCGCGGTCGTTGGAAGACACGCTCTTCGGAGGGATGCGCGCGATCTTGGCGACGGTCTCTTCGATGTCGCGGACCTGAACGGTCTTACGACGCTTGGACTCGGGCAGCAGGCGCAACCGCGCTGCGGCTTCGTCGATCACGTCGATCGCCTTGTCCGGCAGGTGGCGGTCGGTGATGTGACGTACCGACAGCTCCACGGCCGAGCGCAGTGCGCCGCGCGTGAACTGCACGTGATGGTGCTCTTCGAAGCGGAGCTTCAGCCCTTCGAGAATCTTGACCGTGTCGTCGATCGTCGGCTCGGTCACATCGATCTTTTGGAATCGACGCGCCAAAGCGCGGTCCTTCTCGAAGATGCCCCGGTACTCCTGATACGTGGTCGAACCCATGCAGCGTAGTTCGCCCGAGCTCAGCAGCGGCTTGAGCAGGTTCGACGCGTCCATCACACCACCGCTGGCCGCACCGGCGCCAATGATCATGTGAATCTCATCGATGAACACGATCGCACCGGGCTGCGTGGTCAACTCCTGCATGACCGCCTTGAAGCGCTTTTCGAAGTCGCCGCGATACTTCGTGCCGGCAATCAGACTGCCGAGGTCCAAGCTGTATACGACGCTGCCGCGAAGCAGATCGGGCACGCGATCCTCGATGATCAGCCACGCCAAGCCTTCGGCAATGGCGGTCTTGCCGACGCCGGCTTCACCGACCAGCAAGGGATTGTTCTTGCGCCGGCGGCACAGCGTCTGCATCACGCGCTCGATCTCGTGCTCGCGGCCGATCAGCGGATCAATCTGGCCACGCGCGGCGCGCTCGTTGAGGTTAACGGCGTACTGCTCCAAAGCCGTTTTGCCGTTAGCCTTGCCGTCTTCCTTGTCTTCGTTGTCCTGAGACGCCTCGGGCGCCGGCTGCGGCGCCTGGCTGTTGTTCTTGGCGATGCCGTGGCTGATGAAATTCACCACGTCGAGTCGCGTCACACCCTGCTCGTTCAGCAGGTAGACCGCATGCGTGTCTTTTTCGGCAAACAGCGCCACGAGCACGTTGAGCGTGGTGACCTGCTTCTTGCCTGCCGCCTGCACATGGTAGATAGCGCGTTGCAGCACGCGCTGGAATGACAGCGTCGGCTGGACCTCGATTTGATCGGCCGAGTCGCGATTGGAATGGATGTTCTGCCGGATGTAATCGCGAAGCGCTTGTTCGAGCTTCTCGAGATCGGCGCCTCCGCCGGTCAGCACTTCGGACACGTTGGTGTCCGACAGCAGGGCAAGCAACAAATGCTCGACCGTCAGCAATTCATGACCTTCACCACGAGCGGCCAGAAAGGCGGCGTCCAGCGCTTTCTGGAGTTCATCGCTGAGCATTAAGCTTTCTCCATGACGGTGAGCAACGGGTGCTGGTGCTTGCGAGCGTAGGCATTGACCTGCGCTGTCTTCGTCTCGGCGATCTCGACCGGAAAGATGCCGGCCGTACCGCGCCCCTTGGTATGCACGTGGAGCATGATCTGCACCGCCGCCTCCCGGGTGTGGTGAAAAAACTGCTGCAAAACCTGGACCACGAACTCCATCGGCGTGAAGTCGTCGTTGACCACCACCACCTTGTACATCGGCGGCTGCTGAAGACGCGGCTTGGCTTCCTCGACTGCGAGGTCGCGAAGGTCGTCGCGTTGTGGGTTGCTGCTGCGGCTCATGGTCCTAGTGTAGCGCTGTGCCTGCAAAAGACGAGTTGGTACGAACGATGTGACGGACACGATGCCGGATCAACCCGGCATCATTGGAAACCCGGCACTGCCGAGTACTCCTGCGCCGATGTATGACACCTTTTACGGGCCCGCGCAGCAACTGGACTCAAGCCATCTGGGATGATTGTGGCCCCGACCTCGCCTGATTCAATAGATCGCGTTCCAATACCTGCGACACCGTGTCCAGAGCCGGCTGGAAACAAACCTGGGACATATCGTTGAACGACCGCAACAACAGAGCAACACAGCGGCACATTTGTTCCGGCAAGTGGCGCTGTTGTCGGTAACAAACAGCAGGTTATGATGTCCTATGACGTCTTTGGCCGAACAACTCCCCCGCCGGCTCGCGCTGGCTTACGAACGCCACGGTCGACTGGCGCCCGCACTGGCAAAAGTGCTGTTGGCACTGTGGTTGGCGCAGCTGCTGGCTCGCACAATGTGGTTGCTGGTGCCGACGCCACCGGCAGCTGCCTGGAAACCGGCGCCACCGGCCGTCGGATCTGCCAATAGTCCGACAGCCGACAAAGGCCCGAACGCCGAATTGGTGGCATCGGCGCATCTGTTCGGGGACTACCAGGCCCCGGCCAATCAAGAACTCGACCAGATGGGCAAAGCGCCCGACACCCGCTTGAGCCTGACGCTACTGGGCATCTTGGCGGCCGATGGCGACAAGCAGTCGCGTGCTTTGATTGGCACCCAGGACGGTGCCGAGAAGCCCTATTCGGTCGGTGACGACGTGGTACGGGGTGTGAATCTGCAAGCGATCTTTGCCGACCGGGTGATCCTGGCCCGCGATGGCCAGCTCGAAACCCTACGGCTCGACAAGGACAAGGCGGGCGCACCACTTCCCGCCGGGGCCTCGGTCGGCGCGGCTCCGGCCGTCAACACCTCCGAAACGGCGCAAATGCTGACCAGCATCCGCGACAAGCTGCTGACGGATCCGAGCAAAGCATCAGATTACATCCGCATCCAGCCCGCCAACATCGACGGACAGCAACGTGGTTACCGCATCTATCCGGGGCGCGACCGCTCGGTGTTCAATGGCGCTGGGCTGCGGCCGGGCGACTTGGTGACGTCGATCAATGGCGTCGGACTCGATGATCCGGCCCGGGCGCTGCAGATGCTGGGCGAGCTCAGCTCGGCAAATTCGCTGACGGTCATGGTCGAACGCGGCGGTACGCCCCAGGCGATCACCGTCAATCTGAATTGACCGGTCGGAGCAGACCGACAACACTGCGCCCAAGGCGCCCGCACTGCGGCACTAGATCCTTACCCATTTTGCACAACGACTCGCTCTCGGGGCTTGGCAACACACTCATGACGCCTTTGATCCATGCGCGGCGCCTTCGCGCCGCGATGCTGTTCCTGCTCGGCTCGCTGGGCGCAACCCTGCCCGCTTGGGCGCAGGTCACGCTCAATCTGAAAGACGCGGACATCAGCACGCTGATCGCGACGGTGAGCGAGGTCACCGGCAAGAACTTCATCGTCGACCCGCGCGTGAAGGGCAAGGTCACCGTGGTGTCGTCCAGCCCGATGGATGCCTCGGGCGTCTACGAAACCTTTCTGGCAGTGCTGCAGGTACAGGGCTTTGCGGCGATTCCGGCTGGCGATTCGATCAAGATCGTTCCGGAAACCAACGCCCGGCAGGACGGTGGCGGCTTCAACTCCGGCGGCGCCGGACTGGCCATCGACGAGGTCGTCACCCACGTCTACAACATCGAGAATGTATCGGCGGCACAGCTGGTTCCGATCCTGCGCCCGTTGGTCCCGCAGTGGGGTCACCTCGCCGCCTACGCGCCGTCGAACATGCTGATCATCTCCGACCGCGCCGCCAACGTCGTCCGCCTCGAAAAGCTGATCCGCCAGATCGACCAATCCAGCGATCGCGAGATCGAGATCGTCAAGCTGAAGAATGCCGGTGCAGCCGAGGTGGTGCGCACGCTGACCGCACTGACCGCAGGCGACAAGTCGCAGGACCCGAGTGTCAAGCCGGCCATCGTGCTGGCCGACGAGCGATCCAACAGCGTGTTGGTCGGCGGCGACAAGACCGACCGACAGAAGATGCTCGACATCATCCGCCAGCTCGATATCGAGGTGGGTGAAGGCGGGGCGACCCAGGTTGTTTACTTGAACTACGGCAGCGCCGAAAACCTGGCGCCGATCCTGGAGGGCTATGCCCAACAGGTCAGTCAGGACGGCAAGACCGGCGCAGCCCCGGCCGCGGCGCCCGCCGGCGGCAGCAGCGCCACCGGGGCGCGCGTATTGGCCGACAAGGAAACCAATGCGCTGATCATCACGGCGCCTCCCAAGACGATGCGGCTGATCCGCGACGTCGTCGCCCAGCTCGACGTGCGTCGCTCGCAGGTCATCGTCGACGGCATCATCGCCGAAGTCAGCGCCGACAAGACCAGCCAGCTGGGCATCGATTGGGCCGTCTACAACGGCAATCGCATCGCCGCCGCCGGCATCCTGAATTCGGCGACGTTGACGGCGATCGCCGGCGCCACCCAGGCCAGCAGCACGGCCGAAGCAGCGGCCGGCCTGGTCAGTCAGGGCTTGAACATTGGCGGCGGCGCGATCAGCAGCGGCGGCACGACCTTCGCGCTGCTGCTCAAGGCGCTCAAGGGCGACGGCAATACGAATGTGCTGTCGCAGCCATCGCTGACCACGCTCGACAACCAGGAAGCCGAGTTTTCGGTGGGCCAGGAAGTCCCGTTCCTGACCGGCTCGTTCAGCAATGCCGGCGCCAACACCAACAACGGTCTGGTCAATCCGTTCCAGACCATCGAGCGCAAGGATGTGGGCCTGACGCTCGGCATCACGCCGCAGATCAACCAGGGCAATACGATCAAGCTCAAGCTGAAGCTTGAGATTTCCAGCCTGGCTGCCAACGCCACCTCGGCGGTCGACCTGGTGACCAACAAGCGCACGCTTAGCAACACGGTCACCGTCGAGGACGGCCAGATCCTGGTGCTCGGCGGCCTGATCGACGATTCGCTGAACGACAGCCGCACCGGCGTACCGTTCATCAGCGACATTCCGCTGCTCGGCTCGCTGTTCAAATTCCGCTCGGTGCAGCGGACCAAGCGCAATCTGATGGTCTTCATCCGTCCGGCCATTGTTCGCACCCAGGGCGAGGGCGACTACTACACCCGGCGCAAGTACGAATCAGCACGCGAAGCGCAGCTGACCGGAACCGCAGGCTCGATCCCGCTGATCGGCGGCACTCGCCCGGTGATGCCCGGCTTCGACGCCGCCTCACGTGATCGCCTACCGGCGAGCCCGGCGCCCGGTGCATTGCCCGGTGGCGCGCCAGCAGCGCAGCCCGACAACGTGCCGACGCCGACGCAGCCCATCCCGTTGCTGCCGCAGCCCTGATCGCCGATGGAACCGATGCTGCGTCGGCCGCCGTTCGCGTTCGCCAAGCGCCATGGCCTGATCGTCACCGAGGACCTTGGCGATCACGTGGTCATTGCCGCGCGCCCTGGTGCGCAAGTTGATGCGCTGCAGGAAACACGACGCTTCGTCGGTCGACCGGTGCGGCTGCGTAACGTCACGGTCGCGGAGTTCGATGCGCTGCTGTCGCGCACCTACGAGGGCCAGACCGCGGCCACCGCCAGCTTGATGGACGGCCTGAACGACGAGGAAGACACCGACCTCAACGCCATCGCCCACCAGCTGCAGGAAAACCAGGACCTGCTGGAATCCAGCGACGACGCGCCGGTGATCAAGTTCATCAACGGCCTGCTGGTGGAGGCGATCAAGGAAAACGCCTCCGACATCCACGTCGAAACCTTTGAAAACCGGCTGACGGTCCGGTTCCGCGTGGACGGCGTGCTGCGCGAGATCATGTCGCCACCGCGTGCGCTGGCACCGCGGCTGGTGTCGCGCATCAAGGTGATGGCCAAGCTCGACATCGCCGAAAAGCGACTGCCGCAGGACGGACGCATCAGCCGCGCATTCGGCGGCCGCAAAGTCGACGTCCGCGTGTCGACGATCCCGACCGGCGTCAACGCCGAGCGTGTCGTGATGCGTATCCTCGACAAGCAGGCCGACCGGCTCGATCTCGAACAGCTCGGCATCGATGCCGGACAGATCGAGATGCTACGCCGGATCATCTTCAAGCCCTACGGCATCATGCTGGTCACCGGCCCGACCGGCTCGGGCAAAACCACGACGCTGTATTCGGCGTTGAGCGTACTCAACGACCGCAGCCGCAACATCATGACGGTCGAAGACCCGATCGAGTACTACATCGACGGCGTCGGCCAAACGCAGGTCAACAGCAAGGTCGAGATGACCTTTGCCCGCGGCTTGCGCGCGATCCTGCGCCAAGACCCCGACGTGGTGATGATCGGCGAAATCCGCGACCTCGAAACGGCCGAGATTGCCGTGCAAGCCTCGCAGACCGGTCACTTGGTGTTGTCGACGCTGCATACCAACACGGCCGTCGGCGCGGTGACGCGACTGCGCGATATGGGCGTGGAGCCCTACCAGCTCAGCTCGTCGCTGGTCGGTCTGATGGCGCAGCGACTGGTCCGTACCTTGTGCAAGCACTGCAAGGAGCCTTACGAAGCGAGCGTGACCGAGAAGGAGCAGCTCGAAGTCGACGTCAGCGAGCCGCTGACGCTGTATCGCCCGGTCGGCTGCCCGCTGTGCCGTCACATGGGCTTTCTCGGACGCAGCGGCATCCACGAAATCATCGAAATGGATCGCAAGCTGGAAAGCATGATCCACGACAACTGCAGCGAGCAGCAGCTCGAGGACTACGCGCGCACACGTGGCCCAGGCATCCTGCAGTCGGGCCGGCAGAAAGTCATCGCGGGCTACACCACGCTGCGCGAAGTTCTGCGTGTGACGGTCGAGGAATAAGGCGCCGGCGATGCCAGCCTACGAATACAGCGCACTCAACGCCAAAGGTCGCCAGGAACGCGGCCTGATCGAAGGCGACAGCCCGCGCCAGGCGCGGCAGATGTTGCGCGACCGTGGCCTGAGCGTGCTGGCCGTCGAAGCGGTATCCGACAAGGCGGCGGCGCAGCAGTCGTCGGTATTCAACAATCGCGGCAGCATCAGCAGCACGGAGCTGTCGCTGTTCACCCGGCAGTTGGCGACGCTGGTGCGCTCCGGCCTGCCGCTGGACGAGGCGCTCGCGGCCGTGTCGCAGCAGAGCGAATCCAAGCGGGTCAAACGCATCGCACTGGGCGTGCGCAGCGGCGTGCTCGAGGGCAATACGCTGGCACTGGCCCTGAACCAGTTCCCGAATGCATTCCCGCCGCTGTTCCGGGCCACCGTCGAAGCCGGCGAACAGTCCGGAAAGCTCGACAACATCCTCGAACGCCTCGCCGAATATGTCGAACGACGGCAGGTGATGCGTCAGAAAGTCATGCTGGCGGCGGTGTATCCGGCGATCCTGACGATCGTCGCAATCAGCGTCGTTGTGTTGCTGCTGACCTACGTCGTCCCGCAGGTGGTCGGCGTCTATGCCGACATCAAGCAGGAGCTTCCCGGTCTGACCAAGGGCCTGATCGCGATCAGTAACCTGCTGCGTGACTACGGCGTGTTCATGCTGGCGGGACTGGGAATCGGCGGCGTCGTATTCACCCGGCTGATGCAAGGCGTTGCCTTCCGCCGCGACATGCATCGGCGACAGTTGCAGTTGCCGCTGATCGGACGACTGACGCGCGGTGCCAATACCGGGCGCTTCACCCGCACGCTCGGCATCCTGTTCGGCAGCGGCGTGCCGATTCTGGAAGCGATGCGCATCGGCACGCAGGTGGTCACCAACCTACCCATGCGGGAAGCCATCGAAGCCGCAGCTCGCAAGGTACGCGAGGGCGCCAGCCTCAATCGCTCGCTGGCCGAGAGCAAGCTGTTCCCACCGATCACGGTGCATCTGATCGCCAGCGGCGAATCGTCCGGCAAACTTGACGAGATGCTCGACCGCGCGGCGGAGAATCAGGAGCGCGAAGTCGAGACGCTGGTAGCCGCGACGATGGGCATCTTCGAGCCGGTATTGATTCTCGCCATGGGCGGCATCGTGCTGGTGATCGTGCTGGCGATTCTGCTGCCGATCTTCGATTTGAACCAACTGGTCAAGTAAGGCGTCGGCAGCACCGACGCAGCGAGCCTCAACCCGCAGCTTTCAGACCTGCCGCCGACAGCAGTTTGCTGATCCGCGTCGGCACGTCTTTTTCGACTTCCTTGAGCGCCACTTCCAGCGCGTGGCCGAACGACATCGCATCGGCGCTGCCGTGCGACTTGATCACGATACCCTGCAAGCCGACGAAGCTGGCGCCGTTGTAGCGCCGCGGATCGATGCGCCGCGACAGCGCCTTCAGCGCCGGCATCGCGGCAGCAGCGCCCGCCTTGGTGAAGATGTTGCGCTCGAACTCTTCGCGCATGAACTGGCGGATCAGCTTGGCGACACCCTCGCCGGTTTTCAGCGCAACGTTGCCAGTGAATCCGTCGCAGACGACGACATCAATGTCGGAAAAAAATACGCCGTCGCCTTCGACGAAACCAACATAGTTCAGCGTGGATTGCTGCAACGTCGCCGCAGCCTCGCGGATCGTGTCATTGCCTTTGATCTCTTCGGAACCGATGTTCAGCAGCGCGACGCGCGGCCGCTCGGTCCCGTTGATCGCCGTCACCAGCGCCGACCCCATGATCGCGAACTGGACGAGTTGCTCGGAGGTGCACTCGGCGTTGGCACCCAAGTCGAGCATATGCACCGGCCGCAGCACAGCCGGCAGCGTCGACACGATCGCGGGACGGTCGATCCCCGGCAGCGTCTTGAGCACGAACCGGGCCGTGGCCATCAGCGCGCCGGTATTGCCGGCTGACACCGCGGCGTGGGCCCGCCCTTCCTTGACCAGATCGATGGCGACACGCATCGACGAGTCTTTCTTGTGCCGCAGCGCCTTGGACGGGGATTCGTCCATCGCCACGACTTCACTGCAGTGATGCAGCGTCAGCCGCTTGCCGGGCTGCCAGCGTGATTCGAGCAGCGCAGCGCGAATCCGCACCTGATCGCCGACCAGGATGATGTGCAGCTTCTTGTGTTGCTCCAGGCACGACAAAGCGGCGGGCACGGTCACTGATAGACCGTGATCGCCGCTCATGACGTCTACCGCCAGTACCACCGGCGCGGCCATCGCAGGAATCCGAACGATACGCCGTGTGCGCCGTTGCGAGGATTACTCCTCGGTGGTTTCCGGGCCGGCCTTGTCGATCACCTTGCGGCCACGGTAGTAACCGTCAGCCGTCACGTGGTGGCGCAGATGCGTCTCGCCCGAGGTCGGGTCGACCGACAGCGTCGGCTTGTCGAGCGCGTCATGCGAACGACGATGACCACGGTAGGAACGGGACTTCTTGGATTTTGCGACTGCCATGACTACTTCCTTCGGGGCTTTTCTTGGCCCAACAAAACGTTTGACTCGTTCTTCATCAACTGCGCGAACGGGTTGGGCCTATCGGCCTTGACCGCCGGCACCGGCTCAGGCTCCGGCGCATCCGCCGCAGCCTGCTCGCAGGCCTGACAGCGCGGCAACATCGGCAGCGCCAGCAGCACCTCGTCTTCGACGACTTCCACCAACGGCAGTCTGTCGTCCTCGACCTGATAAGGGTCGGCGTCCTGCAATACTTCCTGCGCCTCGGCGTCGCTGCGCACCAGCCGCAGGTCAACGTCCAGATTCAGCGGCCAGGCAAAAACCTGCTCACAGCGAATACAGGTCAGGCTCAAGCTGCCTTGCACCTGCCCGCGAAGCCAATTACCGACGCGGTCGCGGACCAAACCCAGCGACACATGAAGCGCCGGCGACGGTCCTGCCAGGTCGGGCGCAACCCGAGACAACTGCTGCGGGTCGACGTCGCCGACGTACTGCTCGCCTCGTGCCAGCGACTGACTCGCCTTGATGTACTGAGGAATCGACATGGCAGGCTTCTACAGGGCCGCGGATGATAGAGTTCGGGTCTCACAAAGTCAAAGCTTTCCTCACCATGGAATCGCCTCTCCCCAGGCCTGAAAACCCGGTCGTCATCAGCGTGTCCACGCCCCTGATTCTGGCGTCGACGTCGCGCTACCGCGCTGAATTGCTGAGCCGTCTACGGCTGCCGTTCGACACCGAAGCACCCGGCGTCGACGAGGTGGAAGAGCCCGGCGAATTGCCCGAAAGCCGCGCCCGGCGCCTGGCGCAGGCCAAGGCCCGGGCCGTTGCCGAACGCCGCCCTGGGCACTGGGTGCTCGGATCTGATCAAGTGGCGTTTTGCGATGACGAGATCCTGCACAAGCCCGGGCTTCCCGAAGCCAACGTCGAGCAACTGGCTCGACTCAGCGGCCGGGAAGCGCATTTCGCCACCGCCATCACGCTGACCACCGCCGGCGGGCTCGAACTGAGCAGTCTGGACATGACCGTGGTCCGATTCCGCACGTTCGACCTCGCCACGGCACAGCGCTACGTCGCTGCCGAACCGGCGCACGACTGCGCCGGCGGCTTCAAGATCGAAGGCCTCGGCATCAGCTTGTTCGAGTCGGTTGAAACTCGCGACCCGACCGCGCTGATCGGCTTGCCGCTGATTGCGCTGCGGCGACTGCTGGAGCAAGTCGGCCTGCCGGTGCCCTGAGCAGGCGCCTTCGCAGCCCTAACTTGGCCAAGGGCGGGCACTGCGGGCGAGATCGTGCAGTGCCTTGATGACAGCGCCCTAGAGGCGCCCTGTAAACAGGCGCCCTATATAAGGAGCAGCCCGACTCAGCCGGGTACCGTGCGTCCACCGTGGGCCAGCCAGACCGGCAGATGCGCCGCGTACTCCAGCACCACCTCGGCGCCGGCCTCGCGCAAGCGCTGGTCGTCGTGGACACCACAAACGACGCCGGCCATCGGCATGCCGATCGCAGCGGCCATATGGGCGTCGTACTCGGTGTCGCCGACCATCAAGGCACGCTGCGCCGGCACATCCAATTCCTCCAGCAGCTCACGCAGCATCAGCGGATCGGGCTTGGACGCGGTCTCGTCGGCGGTACGCGACGACACCAGCAGGTCGCGGACGTCCGTGTGGTGCGCGAGTGACCGGCGGAGCCCCGCGCGGGATTTGCCGGTCGCCACCGCCAGTCGATAGCCATCGGCATGCAGCCGCTGCAGCGCCTCGAGCGCACCGGCAAACAGCGGCGCCTCGGGCGGCAGCTTGCTGAGGTAAGCCTCGCGGTACTGCGCCAGCAAGGCCATCAAATCGCCTTGATGCAGCTCGGGAAACAGGCGGGTCAGCACGTCGTGCATGCCGAGCCCGATCAGGTCCCGGATCTCGTGATCGGTGCGCGGCGGCAGCTTCAGCGCGTCGATTGCGCTCTGCATCGACTGCACGATCTGGGCAGCGGAATCGGCCAGCGTGCCGTCCCAGTCGAAAATCAACAGATCAAAACGTCGGCTCATGCGGCTAGCGCCTCAGCGGCGGCAATTTGTCGAGGAAGTCGCGCAACTCGTCCGGCATCGCCGCCGACACGATCAGCTTGGGAAAGTCGGCGTCGGCCGCCAGCTGCAGGAAGTGCGAATGCAGAAACATTCGTTTGAGTCCGCGCTCGCGCAGCGGCTTGTGGACCTCGCGCTCGCCATACTTGCGGTCGCCAGCGACCGGATGGCCTAGCGCCAGCGAATGGACGCGGATCTGGTGCGTGCGGCCCGAGAAGATCTCGACCTCGCACAGCGTCGCGTCCTGATACCGGGCCTGAGGCGTAAACAGACTCTTCGACGGCTTGCCGTCTTCCTCGTCGAGCTCGACAAAGCCTTCGCCGCCGTCGGTCCGGGTCTTGATCAGCGCCGCATCGACTTCCCGCGCCTCCCCCTTCCAGCGGCCGACCAACAGGGCGAAATAGCGCTTGTCGGACAGCCCATGCTGGAACGCCTTCTGGGCCCGAAGCAGCGCCGTGCGGCTTTTGGCCAACAGCAGGACGCCACTGGTATCGCGATCGAGCCGATGACATAACTCGATGAATTCATAGGACTCCCAGGCGCGGATGGCCTCGATCACCCCATACGCCAAGCCGCTGCCGCCATGCGAGGCATAGCCGGCCGGCTTGTTCAGCGCCAGATAGTGCGCATCCTCGTGGACGATGCTGTCGCGCAGCCGCTGCAGCACTTCGTCGGGCGGACGGACCAGCTCGCCCTTTTCGGCGACGCGCACCGGCGGAATGCGGATCTCGTCGCCCTCTTCCAGCTTGCGCTCGGGCTTGGCGCGGCCGCCGTTGACGCGCACCTGCCCCGACCTCAGCAGCCGGTAGACATGCGACTTGGGGACCCCGGACAGCTGCTTGATCAGGAAATTGTCGATTCTTTGACCGCTGTCATGCGCGCCGGCACGGACATAGCGGACTTGCGGCTTGACTTGTGGCAAAATGTTGCAACTCCGTGCTTTATTGGCCGGAGCTTCTCGACCGGCGGCGGTATACCAACTGGACGCCAGCGAGACCTGAAGGATCGGGCCGCCGCGATGGCGAGCCGCAAGTCTAGCAGCGCCGCGACCGATCCGGCCGGACACGATTCATTGTCGTCACTCACGCCTGCTCTCATGGAAGGAAGATCCTCCGGCGTAGCAGATCCCAATGTCAGCAGCACCGCTCCCGCAACAGACGGGCACAAAGAACGCGCCGGAGAATCACGTGCGCCAGAAAAATACCCGACTCGCGGTCGAGCGCTTAATCCAAGACCGCCATAATGAAAAGAATCCTGATCAATGCCACTCAGCGCGAAGAATTGCGCGTGGCCATCGTCGACGGGCAAAAACTATTTGACCTCGACATCGAGCTCGCCAGCCGCGAGCAGAAAAAATCCAATATCTACAAGGGCAAGATCACTCGGGTAGAACCGAGCCTCGAAGCCTGCTTCGTTGATTACGGCGCCGAGCGCCACGGCTTCCTGCCGCTCAAGGAGATTGCCAAGAGCTACTTCAAGCAGCCGTCGGGCAACATCCGCGAGCTGCTGTCGGAAGGCCAGGAACTGATCGTCCAGGTCGAGAAGGAAGAGCGCGGCAACAAGGGCGCGGCGCTGACCACATTCGTCAGCCTCGCCGGACGTTACCTGGTGCTGATGCCGAACAACCCCAAGGCGGGCGGCGTGTCGCGCCGCGCCGAAGGCGAAGACCGCGAAGAAGCCAAGCAGGCGCTGGAACAGCTGAAGATGCCCGACACGATGGGCGTCATCGTACGATCCAATGGAGTTGGCCGCACGGCCGAAGAGCTGCAGTGGGACGCGGACTATCTGATCGAGATCTGGACCGCGATCGAGAAGGCGGCTGCCGAGCGCCACGGCGCGTTCCTGATCTACCAGGAAAACAACATCATCCTGCGCGCGCTGCGCGACTACCTGCGCCCCGACATCGGCGAAGTGGTGATCGACAACGCCGAGATCTACGAGCAGGCTCGTCAGCACATGGAACATGTGATGCCGCAGAACCTGCCGCGGCTGAAGCTGTATGCCGACGACGTGCCGCTGTTCTCGCGCTATCAGATCGAATCACAGATCGAGCTGGCGCATGAGCGCACCGTGCGCCTGCCATCGGGCGGGTCGATCGTCATTGACCACGGCGAAGCGCTGACCGCGATCGACATCAACTCGGCCAAAGCCACCGGCGGCGGCAGCATTGAAGACACCGCGCTGAATACGAACCTGGAAGCGGCCGACGAGATCGCCCGCCAGCTCCGTCTGCGCGACTTGGGCGGCTTGGTCGTGATCGATTTCATCGACATGAACAGCACCAAGAACCAGAAGGAAGTCGAGCGCCGGCTGGAAAAAGCCTGCGAGATCGACCGCGCCCGCATCCAGCTCGGTCGGCTGTCGCGTTTCGGCCTGATGGAAATGTCGCGTCAGCGTCTGCGGCCCAGCCTCGGCGAGCACACGCAGATCACCTGCCCGCGCTGCGAAGGCCGTGGCCAGATCCGCAGCGTGGAGTCGCTGTCGTTGTCGATCCTGCGCCTGATCGAAGAAGAAGCGATGAAGGACCGCACCGGCCGCGTTATCGCCCAGGTGCCGGTCGATGTCGGCACGTTCCTGCTCAACGAAAAGCGCGCGATCGTGCGCGAGATCGAAGCGCGTTGCCGCGTGTCAATCTCGCTGATCCCGAACGCGACGATGCACTCGCCGCACTACGAAATCCGTCGCGTCCGCGCCGATCATCTCCAACTCGAAGACAACGCGGCGCCCAGCCATCTGCTGGCGCGCAACCTCGACGCCAAGGCGCTCGAAGACAGCGCAATGCCGCGCCCGCCGGCGCGTCCGGTCGAAGCCGCCGTCAAGCAGATCGTGCCATCAGCGCCGGCGCCGATGCCGATCGCCGCCGCACCTGCGGCCGCGCCGGCTCCGGTGGCCGTCGCACAGCCGGTGTTCGTGCAGACCGAAAGTCTGTGGACGCGCATCCTGAAGCTGTTGGGCATCGGCCAGCCCAAAGCGGCACCCGTACAACCGAGCACGGCCACGCGCAGCCAGCAGCAGCCGCGCTCCGGCAGCAGCAGCCATTCGCAGCGGCGTGATGACGGCCGCCGCAGCGGTAGCAGCAGTGGCAGCAGCCGGTCGCCAGACGGCCGTCGCGACAGCAGCAACGGCAGCCGCGGCCAGGATTCGCAGCGCCGTGACGGCGGCAATGCCGGCACGCAGCAGGGCTCGCGCAGCAACAACCAGGGCAGCCAGACGCCGCGCACCTCGCAGCCGCAGACGCAGCAGCCGCGCCGTGACGATCGTGGCACTCGCCCGCCGCAGCAACAGCCTGCTCAGCAGCAGCGCCCGGCCGCGGTCGCGGCCGGCGACAGCGACGCTGCAGCCAGCGCAACGTCCGCCGCGCGCTCGCAGAACCCTCAGCAGAATGCGCCACGCACCGGCGCACCCGGTGAAGAAGAACGCAGCGGCCGGAGCCGTCGTGGTCGTCGCGGCCGCAACCGTGGCGAGCGGCGTCCGGCCGAGGAAGGCACCGAAGACGGCGTCAGCCGCAACGCGCTGCCGGCTGACCTGGCCGCCGCACTGACTCCGGCCGGGATCGCGGCCGTCACTGTGACGCTGTCGCGGGACGGTGACGCCGCTGCCGCGCCGACGGCCGGCGGAGCCCCGTCGTTCATCCGCGTCGACTCCGCTGATGCAGGCAATGCCGACGGAGCCAGCGCTTCAACGGAAGCGGCACCCGCGGCGGCTCAAGCCTTCGCACCCGACGCGGTCCGCTACTCACGAGTCGAGTCCCGCTTTCCGGTGATCGAGCCGATGATCGATGCTGCCGTCGAGCCTGTCGGCGAACCGGCAAGCGCAGCGGCGATCGATCCGGTCGATGTGCCGGCAGGCGATGCGGTACCGGAGTCCACGGCTGCCGAGTCGAATCAGGAAGCCGCGTTCGCTCCGCCGGTTCCGGTCGAGACCACGGTCGCGGCCGATCCGGTTCCGCTGGCGGACACCAGCGTCCAGGTCGAAGCACCGCATACCGTCGCGACGGTCGCGGCTGACGAGCCTGTCGCCGCAGCTCAGGAACTCGCCACCGAATCGCCCATCGCCGTTGCGCCCGCTGCTGAGCCTGTGGTCGAGACGACGCCGGTGGCGGCCGATACGGTCGTCGAGCCCGCCGCTCCGGCGCAGGTCGAAATGACGCTCGATGCGCCAACGGACGTTCGCCCGGCCGAGCCGCTGAGCGTGTCTGCGCTGGAGATGTCGTCGGAAGCCTTCCCCGCCGCTACGCCGCCGCCGGCTGAGGTCCAGCCCGAAGCCCGCGTCGCCGCCGTTGAGCCGGCGAGCGAGCCGGTCGTCGTGACCGTCTCGACCGATACGCCGGCCGCTAGCGCGACCGAGCACGACGCCAAGCCGGCGACGCCGCGCTTCATCCAGGTCGACGCGAGCCAGGACGCCGCCGAGCCGGTGCGCGAACCGAGCCGCGAAGGCTAGCCTGACGCCAGGCAGCAAAAAGCCCACCCCATCCGCTCGATGGGGTGGGCTTTTTATTGGGGCTTCAACGCCGGGCGAGCGCGGCGCGGACGAACTCCAGGTCTTCTTCGGTATCGACGCCGCGCGGCGGCGGCGAGTCGGTGAAACCGAGCTTGATCCGCAGACCATTGGCCAGCGCGCGCAGCTGCTCGAGCGCTTCGCAGTCTTCGAGCGGCGCCGGCGGGAGCGAGCTGAACTCGCCGAGGCGACCCGCGCGATACGCGTAGAGACCGATATGGCGGAACGCCAGGCCCTCGGGCAACAAGGGCTTGTCGCGCGTGGCGCCGTCGCGGCGCCACGGGATCGGGGCACGCGAGAAGTACAGTGCATAGCCGCGGCGATCGGTGACGACCTTGACCACGTTCGGGTTCAGCCATTCATCCAACGAATGCAGCGGGTGCGCCAGTGTGGCCAGATCCGCGATCGGATCATCGGCGAGCAACAGCGCCGCTTGACGCAGCAGCGCCGGCGGCATCAAGGGCTCGTCACCCTGCAAATTGACCACGATCACGTCGTCCGCCCAGCCCTCGATTCGCGCAACCTCGTTGACGCGATCGGTACCGGAGTTATGGCTCGACGAGGTCATCCGGACCTCGCCGCCAAACCGCCTCACTGCCGTTGCCACCTGCTCGTCGTCGGTCGCGATCAGCACCTGATCGGCGCCGCTGGCGCAGGCGGCATCCCAGACATGCTGGATCACCGGGCGTCCATGCAGGTCGCGAAGGACCTTACCCGGCAGGCGCGTCGAACCGAGTCGACCGGGAATGACCACCTTGAACTTCAGATGAGGCGTGATCATCACTTCAACTCCTCGTCGGCCAGCGGGCGCGCTTCTTCTTCGAGCATCACCGGAATGCTGTCGCGGACCGGGTACGCGAGCCGCGAGGCGCGGCACCAGAGTTCCTGTACATCGGGGTGCCATTCCAGCGGTGCCTTGGTCACCGGGCAAACCAGAATGTCGAGCAGACGCTTATCCATGCGGGTGAGCTTACCTTCGCTAAACGGAACGGGTTTCCGGCGTCATCGCCGGCTTCAACGCGAGCAGCGATTCTCGCATACGCTGTTCGTCGGCCGATGACATCACCGCGTCAACCGGCACGTACCAGTGATCGCTGCCGGCAAAACGGCGGCATTTGACCGCGTCTTTTTCGGTCATCAGCACCGGCAGCACCTCATCGAACGACAGGTCGGCGGCGCAGTAATGGTGATGATCGGCAAACGGATGAGGACGCAATTGCAAGCCGGCGGCTTCGAGAGACGTAAAGAAGCGCTGCGGATGTCCGATGCCGGCGACCGCGTGCACGGCGCTGCCAGCGAACGTCGCCAGCGGCCGGCGACGTTGCGGATCGGCAACCGATACCGCGTCGCCCAGCCGCAAGTCGAAGCGCAGCGCGTTCGGCGCGGCATCGAAGCCGGCGCCGTTGACGACGACATGGTCGACTTCGAGCAAGCGCGATGGCGCCTCACGCAGCGGTCCGGCCGGCAACAGCGCGCCATTGCCCAAACCGCGCGCGCCGTCGACGATGCAAAACTCACGCTGTCGCGGCAGGCGGTAGTGCTGCAGCCCATCGTCGGACACCAGCACGTCGACGCCGTCCATCCCGATCAACAGACGCGCCGCCGCGATCCGATCCGGCGCGACGGCCACCGACACACCGGTACGCTGGGCGATCAATAAGGGTTCGTCACCGCATAACACTGGATCCGTATATGGAAAAACACGCAACGGATAGTGCGCAGCGCGACCACCGTAGCCGCGCGAAATCAATCCTGGCTTGAACCCGAGATCACGCAGCAGGCCGATCAGGTGAATCGCAAACGGCGTCTTGCCGGTGCCGCCGATGCTGATATTGCCGATGATGATCACCGGTACCGGCAATGAGGCTTGAGCAGCGATCAAGCGTCGGCGACGCGCACGACTGATCGCGCCATACAGCGATGCCAGCGGCCGCAGCACCAGCGGCGGCGACGTGCCACGCGCATACCAACGCTGCTGCAGCCACTGCTTCACGGACGCAGCGCGTCAGCTAGTGACGTCATCGAACTGCATCCGATACAGCGATGCATACAAGCCGCCGCGTTCCAGCAGTTCTTCGTGGCGGCCCTGCTCGACCGCGCGGCCGTCCTGCATTACCACGATGCGATCGGCGCGCTGCACCGTCGACAGCCGGTGCGCGATTACCAGCGTCGTGCGGCCGGCGACAAGGCGATCCAGTGCCGCCTGGATCAAGCGCTCCGACTCGGTATCCAGCGCCGACGTGGCTTCGTCAAGAATCAAGATCGGTGCGTTTTTAAGTAGCGCGCGTGCAATTGCCAAACGTTGCCGTTGACCACCCGACAGCGTGGTGCCGTTCTGGCCGATCATCGTATCCAGGCCTTGCGGCAGCTTCTGGATGAACTCCCAGGCATTGGCTGCCTGGGCCGCCGCGATCAGCTCGGCTTGACTGGGCAGCGTGTCCAGACCGTACGCAATGTTCTCGGCGACGCTGGCATTGAACAAGCGGACTTGCTGATCGACCAACGCGATCTGCGAGCGCAAGGCCTTGACCGGATAATCGCGCAGGTCGTGACCGTCGATCATCACGGCGCCACCATCGACGTCATAGAAGCGCGGAATCAGCGCCAGCAACGTCGATTTGCCTGAGCCCGAGCGTCCGACGAAGGCCACCGTTTCGCCCGGCTGTATCGTCACCGACACGCCGCGCAGCGCGTCGGGCAGATCATCGCGATAGCGGAAACGCACGTCACGAAACTCGATGGCGCCACGGGCGCGGCCCAACGGACGGTCGCCACCCAAGGGTTCGGGTGGCTCGGCCATCAGCTTGAAGATATCGGCCGCAGCGGCGATGCCACGTTGAACGCGCTCGTTGACGTTGCCGAGGCTGCGCATCGGGTTCATCAGCGCCAACATGCTGCCGACAAACGATACGAACGTGCCAGGTGTGATCTCGTGCAGACGCTCGGGCTGGGTGGCAAAGAACACGATGCCGGCCACGGCCCAAGCGGCGATGAACTGAATCGTCGCCTCGCTACCGCCACGGGTGGCGACGATCTTCAGCGCCAGCGAGCGCGCTCGGTCGTTGACGATGTTGAACGCCCGCGCCTCGTACTCCTGAGCACCATGAATCTTGACGATGCGCTGGCCGGACACACTTTCTTCGGCGGTCTGCGCCACCTGCCCCATGTTGTCCTGGATGCGCTTGGACACCTTGCGGAAGCGCTTGCTGACGTAGCGGACGATGCCGGCGATCAGCGGCGCGACGATCATGCAGAACGCCGCCAGCTGCCAGTTGAGCCAGAACAGCCATGCGATCAGGCCGATCACGGTCAATCCATCCTTGATCACCGTGGTCAACGCATTGCTGGCCGCTTCGGCGACTTGCTCGACGTGATACGTCAGCCGCGCCACCAGCTGCGCCGGGCTGATGCGATCGTAGAAGCGCACCGGCATCCGCAGCATGTGCTCGAACAATTCGCCTCGCAGCTGCTTGACGACGCTGCGCGCGATCCACGACATGCCGTAGCCGGAGGTAAAGCCCGCGATGCCACGTACGACGAACAGGCCGACGATCGCCCACGGCAGCCAGCGAATCGTCTGCGGGTCAGGCGCGACGAAGGTCTCATCGAGCAGCGGCCGCATCAGGCTCATGAAGCCAACCTCGGTGGCGGCTTGCAGCGCCATGCCGATCGCGGCCAACGCGAAAATCTTCCAGTGGCCGGCCGTGTAGGACAACAGTCGCCGGTACACCGCCCAGGGGCGCATCTCGGCCGATGCGGCGCTGGGATCGTGGGGGGCAGAATCGGGTGTGATGGGGTCTGACATTCCCGCGATGTTAGCGGTTTGCAGCCCGAGCCTCACCGTCGAGGCGGCTGCGCGTCTAGCCCGCCACGCGCAGCACCGTCCAAGCTCCGGCGATCAGCGCGATCACGGTCGACGCCGGAATCACGATCGCGCGGCGCCAGGCCGGCCGCGAGCGCCACCACCCGGTCAGCAGCCATGCCGCCGCGACCACCGCGACCTGCCCGGCTTCGACGCCGAGATTGAAGCACAGCACGGCGGCGACGAAGTTGGATCGTGGCAAGCCCAATTCGATCAAAGCGGCTGCAAAACCCAAGCCGTGCAGCAGGCCGAAGCCGAATACGATCGGCAATCGCGCACGACGCTTCGGCGCTGCACGCAGATTGTCGACGGCAACCCAGACGATCGACACGGCGATCAGAGGCTCGACCCAAGCGGGCGAGAAGCGCACCCAAGCGGCGGCGGCCATCAGCAAACTCAGCGAATGCGCGACCGTGAACACGCTGATCAGCAGCAACAAGCGGCGCCAGGTCGGCGCACCGAAGTACAGCCCGAGCACGAACAACACATGGTCCCAACCCAGCGGCACAATATGGGTCCAGCCGAAGTGGACGTACTGCAGGAGTGACATGGGATCAGCACCCGCGTCGCCGACTGCATCGGCATCGAACGTCGGCCTGAAAGTGGCCGCGGGCTGGGAGGCGCCGGGCGCATACAGCGTGAATTGCGGACTCATTTGCCCTGCGACCAGCCAGCGCGTCATCCGGCGTGCGCGATCCGCGTTCTGCATCGTCAGCGCGATCGGCTCTTCGAAAGCAAAAGCCGGGTCGAAACGCATCTTCAGCGCAACGGTGTCGACGGAGGGGACTCGCCCCTCCAGCACGACATGCGTCATCGGCCAGTTCAGCGGATCGAGAAACTGGGCTTCGGACAACGTCGGCAGTTGGACGCTGAGAACCCTTAGCGGCAGCGGCGTACCGATCACGTTGGCGTCATCGGCTGACGGCAGACCGTACAGCTGCATCGCTTCTGCCATGCGTTGCCAATGGGGCTGCAGCGCGGGTGCACCTAGCGGGTCAGCGACACGGCTCCAGGCGTAATACGTCGCGCCGCTGCCAGCGGTGCGCATCAAGTCCAAAGACATCGTGACCCGCACCTGGCCTTGGTCATCAAGGTTGACGTCGACGCGGGTCATGTTCAGCAGATGCGCCTGCGCCGGCATCGCCGCCATCAGCTGCAGTAGCAGACATGCCGCGCCCCACCACCACTTGCCACGATGGCTCATCGTGCTACCAAACCACCTCGTGCGTTTGTCCGGTGACGACGTTGACGAAGCCACCCGGATTGCTTTCATACGGCGCCAGCAACTGCCACTTCCACGGCGACGCCGTCAGGAACGCAAAGCGCATCCGGTCGGGCAAGCCAGGGCTGCCGATCCAGTCCATTGCATCGGCGGCCTGATGCAGCCGCTCCATTTCAGCCGCGACTTCAGTGACCGGCCTGGCGGTCATCAGCCCTGCGATGTCGAGCTTGACGGTGGCGACGACGCGGCCGCCGCTGACCAGAGCCCAGCCTCCGTGCTGCGCCGCGATCGTGTTGACGGCCAACGCCATCGCCGCATCGTCGTTGCCGGCCACCCAGATGTTGTGCAGATCGTGCGACTGCGAGCTGGCCAGCGCCGACCCTGGCGTCTTCGGTCCAACGTTGCGCCAGAACATCTTCGAAACCGCTGCCGTACCGTGGTATCGATCGACCATCGCCACCTTTGTGATACCGCGCGCCGGGTCCGCCGCGACACTGCCATCGGCCTGCACCGGCATCGTGTCGGTGATGAAGTCGGGCGCAAACCAGAATGGCTCCATCAGCGCGACGTCGACCTTCTGACGCCCCGCGGGCGCATCGATGCGAAAGTCGGCGGGACCCAATGCCCGGCCGATATTGATCGTCTGCAGCGCCCAGCGCGGATAGTCGATCTTGGGTATCGGCAGCCGATATTCGTTGCCGACGGCGGCCAGCTTGCCATTGGCATAAACGCGGTCGATCGCCACGGTGCGCGGATCGCGCAGCAGCACGACGTCGGCGTAACGACCGGGCGATATCGACCCGACCCGATGCTCGATATGAAAATGCCGCGCCGTGTTGTAGCTGCCGAGCTGGTAGGCAATTTCGGGCGCCAACCCCGCCTCGATCGCGGTGCGGATGTTGTAGTCCATGGACCCCAGCTGCAGCGTCGCGTGCACGTCGCGGTCGTCGGTGGTCACCGACAGGTTCGACCAATCCTGCAAGCCGGCCTTGAGCAGCAAGGGAATCAGCTCGCGTGTCAGATCGACGCGGGCTTCGATGAAGATGCCGCGACGCAGCTTGTCGAGCGCTTCCTGAGGCAAGCGCGCTTCATGGTCCGACGACAGCCCCGCCGCCGCAAACGCATTGATGTCGTCGGCGGCAACCAAGCCACCCCCGTGGCCTTCGACGACGCCGTCGTGATCGAACGTTGCCTGGATCATTTCCCAGATGCGCTGATGAGCGCCGTGTTGGCGGTTGCTGACCGCAGGCCAATCCATGACCTCTCCGAGCGAGATCACACGCGGATCGGCGCTCATGAAACGCGCCATCTCGCGATAGCCGTAGTAGCCGCCGCCGTGTTCGTAAACCGTCGGCGGCGTCGCCGAACCAATCGACGGGAAAATCTTCAGCGGGCTGCCGGCGCGCTCGGCTTGCAGCCAGAACTCGACGTTGTGCTCGCCGACCACGTTGGATATCTCGTGGCTATCCTCGACCGTCCAGGTATTGCCGCGCGGCACGACCAGCGCGGCTTCGTACTCGGGCGTCAGATAGGTGCTTTCGATGTGCTTGTGCGACTCACCAAAGCCCGGCACCGCCCACAAGCCGTTGACGTCGACGATCTGCGTGGCGGTGCCCGACCACTGGCCCTGCGGTCCGACCCAGGCGATACGCTCGGCGGCGATCACGATGTCCTGCTGCGGAAGCCATTCGCGCGTGACCACGTTCAGCACCGTCGCGCCGCGCAGTACCAGGTCGGCGGGTACGCGGCCCAGCGCCACGTCGACCAGTTGCTGGCGCGTTTGAATCTCGGCGCTCAATGGCGGCGCCGCTGCGTCGGCCGGTGCTTCCGCGCGCCAGCAAGCGGCGAGACCGGCCAGCAGTCCCGACAACAACACGGCCGCGATGACCGAACGGCCCAGCAGAGAATCCGGAATCATCGTGTGGCCCTACGCGCATGGATAAGCCTTGCGCAACGCAACTTGCATACCGCGGCGTCGCTAGTCGGCATCCCAGATCGACGGCAAGGCCGGGCCTGCGGCCACTTCATTGATCGGCACGCCGCGGCGACGAACATCGTCGTCACGACGCGCCAGCAAGGCGGGCGTCAGGCGATTGGCGTGGTCGATTAGCGCCGATAGCTCTGCACGCTGCAGCACGCCATCCGCAACCAGCACCTGACCGTCAACCATCGTCATGCTGACATCGCCGCCGCGCACCGCATGAACCAGGTTGTGGTGCAGATTGCCGGCCGCTCCGCCGATCAACGGCGTCATCCGCGGCGTATCGGTGCGCACCGCGATCATGTCGGCGCGCTTGCCGGCCTCCAGCGTGCCGATACGATCCTCCAACCCGAGCGCGCGAGCACCGTCACGCGTGGCCATTCCGAGCACCTGCCAGGCATCGAGTGCCGATGCATCGAGGTGCCGGAGTTTGGCCAGCAGCGAAGCGAGCTTCATCTCTTCGAACAGATCAAGGTTGTTGTTTTCTTTTTCGCCATCGGTGCCCAAGCCGACGGCAACACCGGCCGCCAGCAGTCGCTGCACCGGCGCAATGCCGCTGGCCAGCTTCATATTGCTGGCCGGATTGTGGACGACGCCGATGCCGCGCTGCGCGAGCATCTCGATCTCGCGATCGTTGAGCCAAACGCCGTGCGCCAGCAGCACGCGATAGGCATCGAGCAGGCCGGCGCGCTCCAAGGCTTCGACGGGCCGCAAGCCGAAACGCTGGCGCGTTTCGGTGACGTCGAAACGGCTTTCGTTGCTGTGCGTGTGCAAGCCGGTGCGGTAACGCTGCGTCATATCGACGGCGCGCTTCCAGGCCCAAGGCTCGGCGTAGAACAGATGCTCCAAACCGACCCACACCTGGATGCGGCCGTCGGCACCGCCATGCCAGGCGTCGATCAGCGCTTCGTTGCGGTCCAGCGTTTCGAAGTCATCATGCTCGGGGTGTTCGGCGACGTACGGCGCCAGCACCACGCGCAAACCTAGCGCCTGCGCCGCGCGAGCGCTGCCGTCCATGTAGCGCCACATATCGACCAGCGTGGTCGTGCCGCTGAGCAAGGCTTCGGCATAGCACAGCCACGACGCGCATTCGGCCTCTTCGGCGCGCAGCACGCGGTGCATCGGGTCGATATAGGTTTGCAGCCACTGCCAGACCGGCAGCCCTTCGGCGGTACCGCGCAGCAAGCCCGAGTGGCAGTGCGCGTTGACCAAGCCCGGCATCAGCAGGTGGCGGCGATGGCGGGTCTCCTGCGCCTGCGGGTAGCGTCGCAAGGCCTCGGCGCGATCGCCAACCCAGGCAATGTCGCCTTGATCGGCGACGACGACGGCCGCGTCCTGCAACAGCAGCGGCGACGCCATCGTGATGACGTGGTCCGCACTATGGATGTGATGCATTGCAGCCTACCCCCGGCGATAGTCGCGATTGCATCGCGATAGCCGTGCCAGCCTGCAGTCAGCCGCGACGCGCCCGCACGGCGGGCAGACGTCGGCTCAGGGCATGGCTTCGAATGCGCGGCGGAGTTGCTCGACGCGGCTGCGGTTGACGCCGTGGTCGTCATAGGCGAATCGCGAAATCGAGCGCACATCGACGCGGCCGTTGGGCAGCATCAGCAGCTCCAGATCGTCATGAAACTTCATCTTCGGCGTGACGAACACCGCGTGAATGTAGCCTTCCCGCTCATGCTCGATCGTCCCGCCGATGCGCTCGACGACTTCCTTGAGCATCACGTAGTTGGCAGCGAAGTCGCCGCTGTAGCCCAGGGCCGCGACCTTGTGCAGATCGTCACCCGCCATCGACGACACGCAACTCGGACGCGTCGGACAGCCCGCGAACTGCCCCGTCGTCGAATACAGATCCGACGGGGGCGTCAGCGAGCGGTAAACGCCGTAGCCGGCAAACAGCAGCGCCGACATCAGCAGCGCGATCGAGAACGTCTTCAACATTCGATTTCTATCCTCTTGCGGGCATTTTGTGCTGGCCGCCGAGCTTGGGCTTGGGGATGAGCTTGGACGTCGGCTTGGACTTGGACGCCGGCTTGGACGAGGGCATCGCCGGCACCAGCCGCTGCGGGTCGACGCGGGTATCGAACCAGCTGATGCGCCAGTCCAGATGCGGACCCGTCGCGCGACCGGTTGCACCGGAACGCCCGATCACTTGGCCTTGCTCGACCTGGTCACCGACTTGAAGCGACAGCGATGACAGGTGCAGGAAGGCCGACACCAGACCATGACCGTGGTCGATCATCAACGTGCCGCCAGTGAAGTACAGATCGGGTTCGGCCAGCGTGACGATGCCCCCGGCCGGCGCCTTGATCGGGGTGCCCGTCGGGACCGCGACATCGACACCATAGTGCGGCTGCTTCTTCTCGCCATTGAGAATCCGCTGCGACCCGTACACGCCGGATATCCGCCCGACGCAAGGCCACACGAATGCACTGGCGTAATCGTCGCGATCGCTGTCGACACTCCGCGCCTCGCGCACCTTCGCGGCCTCGCGCTCAATCCGCGCCGTCACTTCGGGCGGCGGATTGACCTTGTCGGGCGGTAGCGTCAGGCGCTGGATGCTGTACTGGCGAGACTCGATCGGATGACGCTCCTGATGACGACGGCCGTCGGCCAGATCGACCTCGACGACCGCCTCGCCGGCGGCATCGCGATCCAGGCCGATCGCGAAGCGACCGTCGCCGCCGACCCGGATGCGGGTCCCGTTGTAGCGAACCGTGGCATCAGACGGGACGCGGCCGATCAGCAACTCGCCCTGCTGCCAGTGTCCGCGCAGCCACTGCAGCGGCG
The DNA here is from genome assembly GCF_900129825.1 of Hydrocarboniphaga daqingensis. Lineage (GTDB taxonomy): Bacteria > Pseudomonadota > Gammaproteobacteria > Nevskiales > Nevskiaceae > Hydrocarboniphaga > Hydrocarboniphaga daqingensis. Next base: position 532,002 of record NZ_FQWZ01000001.1, read on the forward strand.
CATCGGCAGCAAGCGCCGGCAGTCCGAGCGCCATCAGCAGCACGGACACCACCAGCAAACGAGCTGCCTTCAGCACACGCATCAGGCCGGCGCCCGCGATTCGGCGGTCAACAGCGCCACGGCGTCGGCCAGCGTCAGCGTCTGCTGACGCTCGCTGCCGAGATGACGCAGCGTCACGGTCTTTTCTTCGGCTTCGCGGCGGCCAACGACGATGATTACCGGCACCTTCTGCATCGAGTGCTCGCGGATCTTGTAGTTGATTTTCTCGTTGCGCAGATCGGTTTCGGCGCGCAGGTTGGCGTCGACCAGCGCCTGCTTGACCTCGACGGCATAGCCGTCGGCGTCGGACACGATCGGCGCCACGACCGCTTGCACCGGCGCGAGCCAAGCCGGCATCGCGCCCGCGTGATGCTCGATCAGGATGCCGATGAAGCGCTCCATCGAACCGACGATAGCCCGGTGCAGCATCACCGGATGGCGGCGCTGTGAGGCCTCGTCGATATAGGTGGCACCGAGGCGCTCGGGCATCATGAAGTCGACCTGCATCGTGCCAACCTGCCAGCTACGGCCGATCGAATCGCGCAAGTGATACTCGATCTTCGGGCCGTAGAACGCGCCTTCGCCGGGCAGCTCTTCCCAGGCCACGCCAGCCGCACGCAGCGCAGCGCGCAGTGCGTCTTCGGCGCGATCCCAAACCTCCTCGGCGCCAATGCGCTTGTCGGGGCGCAGCGCGATCTTGATCGCAAGCTCGGTGAAGCCGAAATCAGCGTAGACCTTCATCGCCTGCGCGTGGAAGGCCGTGACTTCGGATTCGATCTGCGATTCCATGCAGAACACGTGGCCGTCGTCCTGCGTGAAGGCACGCACGCGCATGATGCCGTGCAAGCCGCCCGACGGCTCGTTGCGATGGCAGCCGCCGAACTCGCCGTAGCGGATCGGCAGATCACGATAGCTGTGCAGATTGCTGTTGTAGATCTGCACATGACCAGGACAGTTCATCGGCTTGAGCGCGTAGGTGCGCTTCTCGCTCTCGGTGAAGAACATGTTTTCCTGGTAGTTATCCCAGTGACCGGACTTCTTCCACAGGCTGACGTCCATGATCTGCGGGCCGCGCACTTCGGCGTAGCCGCTGCGGCGATAGACGCCGCGCACGTACTGTTCGACCGCCTGCCAGATCGCCCAACCCTTCGGGTGCCAGAACACCATACCGGGCGCTTCTTCCTGCTGGTGAAACAGGTCCAGCTGCTTGGCCAAGCGACGGTGATCGCGCTTCTCGGCCTCTTCGAGCATCTTCAGGTAGGCCTTCAGCTCGTCGTCGGTGGCGAAAGCGACGCCGTAGATGCGCTGCAGCTGTGCATTGTTCGCATCACCACGCCAGTACGCGCCCGACACCTTGGTGAGCTTGAACGCGCTGCCGAGCTTGCCGGTCGACGGCAGATGCGGGCCCCGGCACATGTCCAGCCAGGTATCGCCCTGCTTATAGATCGTGATGGTCTCGTCCGGCTTGATGCCTTCGGTGACCCACTCGGCCTTGAACGTCTCGCCGTTCTTTTCGAAGAACTGGATCACCTGCTCGCGCGGCCACACTTCGCGCGTGATCGGCAAGTCGCGTTTGACGATGTCGCGCATCCGCTGCTCGATGGCGCCGAGGTCGTCTTCGCTGAACGGCTCGGGCCGTGCGAAGTCGTAGTAGAAACCGACCTCGGTCGACGGGCCAAACGTGATCTGCGTGCCGGGAAACAGCTCTTGTACGGCTTGCGCCAGCACATGCGCAGCATCGTGGCGGATCGTCTCCAGCGCCTCGGGCTTGTCGCGCGTGATGATGCTGATCGACGCATCGGTCTCGATCGGCCGGGTCAGGTCCCACAGCTCGCCGTTGACGCTGACCAGCGCCGCTTTCTTGGCGAGACCCGGCGAGATGCCTTGCGCGATCGCCAAACCCGTTGGCGGTGCATCGAAGCTTTTGACGTTGCCGTCGGGGAAGGTGATGTTGATGCCCATAGCAGTGTCCTCATGGCGCGTGGCGTCCACGTGCCGTATGCAGATGCAGTGCGTCGACCGCGACCACCGCGCTCAATCAGCGAAGCGCGGCGGCAGCCAGTCCTGCAGGAATTCGTCGCGGCTCATCGCCAGCAGACGTCGTTCTTCGAGTTCGTAAGGGTCAGCGTCATAGGCGATGGCGCGGATGATGATCCGTCCCGGGCCAGCAGGCTCGATTTCGCAGCCTTGCTCGGCAGCCAGGCGGATTGCCTCGACCAGTCCCACGGCGCGCGGCCCTCAGGCCTGCGCGCGCGGGCGCGCCCAGGCCACAGCGGCGTCGAGCCGCGCCAACGTTCGTTCACGGCCGAGCAGCGCCAGCGTCTGGTCGATCGGCGGTGATACCGCCATACCGACGACGGCGACGCGAATCGGCTGCGCGACCTTGCCCAGGCCCAGACCGCGGACCTCGGCAAAGCGGTTTACCGCTTTGTGCAGCGCCGGCGTGCTCCAGTCGGCGACGAGCTGCAACTCGGCGCGCAGCTCGGCCAACAGGCGCTGGCCTTCATCGGTCAGATGCTTGGCCGCGTCCTTCTCGTTGTAGCCCTGCAGATCGGCGTACAAGAACAACGACTTCTCGGCCATCTCGGCCAAGGTCCGGCAGCGTTCGCGCTGCGCCAGAATCACGTCCTGCAACGCAGGCCCGTTGGCGGGATCGACGCCCAAGCGACGCAGATGCCAGTCGAACTCCGGCTCGATCACCGCGGGGTCGGTGACCTTCAAGTACTGGTGGTTGACCCAGTACGCCTTCTCCATGTCGAAGCGCGCGGCCGATGAGCTGACTTTGGACAGGTCGAACAGCGCGATCATCTCGTCTCGCGTGAACAGCTCCTGGTCGCCGTGACTCCAGCCCAGGCGCACCAAATAATTCAGCAGCGCCTCGGGCATGAAACCCATCGTGCGGTATTCCATGACCCCGAGCGCGCCGTGGCGCTTGGACAGCTTGGCGCCGTCGGCACCGAGGATCATCGACACATGCGCGTACTGCGGCAGCGCAGCGCCCAAGGCCTTCAGGATGTTGATCTGACGCGGCGTGTTGTTGACGTGGTCGTCGCCGCGAATGACGTGGGTGATACCCATGTCCCAGTCGTCGACCACGACGCAGAAGTTGTAGGTCGGTACGCCGTCGGCGCGCGCGATGATCAGGTCGTCAAGCTCGTGATTGGCGAACGTGATCGGGCCCTTGATCAGGTCGTCCAGAATGACATCGCCCTCAACCGGATTGCGGAAGCGAACCACGGGCGGCACGCCGTCGGGAATCGGCGGCAGCGTCTTGCCGGCCTCGGGACGCCAGCGGCCGTCGTAGCGCGGTTTTTCCTTGCGCGCCTGCTGTTCGGCGCGCATCGCGTCCAACTCCTCCCGCGTGCAATAGCAGTGGTAGGCCGTGCCGGCAGCCAGCATCTGCGCGATCACCTCGCGGTAGCGGTCGAAGCGCTGGGTCTGGTAGACCGGCGCAAAGTCCGACTTCAAGCCCAGCCAGGCCATGCCTTCAAAAATTGCGTCGACGGCTTCCTGGGTTGAGCGCTCGCGGTCGGTGTCTTCGATTCGCAACAGGAACTTGCCGCCGAGCCGCTTGGCGACCAGATACGAAAACAATGCGGTGCGCGCACCACCGATGTGCAGGAATCCAGTAGGGCTCGGAGCAAAACGGCTGACGGCAGACATGGCGATGGGCGACTCGATCGGGGTTCGGCGGAGGGGCCGGATTAGCCGCCGATTCTATCAGGACGACCCCTCTGGGCCGTAAAATGGGCGATGACCAGCCTTTTCGTTGAACAACTGACGGTGATCGACTGCGCCTACCTCGACGCCACGCGCGGCTTGGTGGGTGAAAGCTGGATCGTCGATATCGAACTGATCGGCGACCTCGACGAGCAGTCGATGGTGCTCGACTTCGGCGAGGTCAAAAGGCGCATCAAGAAGGTGATCGATCAATCGGCCGACCACACGCTGATCGTGCCGCAGCAGGCCTCGGGTTTGAGCCTGCATCAGGCCGGCGAGCGCAGCAGCCTGTCGTTCCGAAGCGCTCGCGGCCTGATCGAACATCATTCCCCGTCAATCGCGCTGAGCGTCGCCGACGCCGATCGCATCGACGCCGCGGCCGTGGTCGCCTATCTGCAGCCCCGCGTGGCCTCCGTGCTGCCACCCAATGTCGACGAACTGCGGCTGAGCCTGCGCAGCGAACGAATCGACGGCGCGTTCTATCACTACGTCCATGGCTTGAAGAAGCATGACGGGCACTGCCAGCGCATCGCCCATGGCCACCGCTCGCGGATCCACATCGGTATCGGCGGGCAGCGGCAACCGACGCTCGAAGCCGCGCTGGCGCAGCGTTGGGCGGACATCTATCTGGGCACCATCGACGATCTGGTCGACAGCAGCGGCGGCCAATGCCGCTATGCCTACACCGCCGCCGAGGGCCGCTTCGAATTGGCGCTGCCGGCAGCCCACGTCGAAAATCTTCCCGGCGATACCACGGTCGAGCGTATCGCCGAGTGGATCGCGTCCGGCCGATGGCTGCCCGACGCGCCGGCAGCGCTGGAAGTCCGCGCCTACGAGGGTGTCATGAAGGGCGCCATTGCAAGACGCCCGATTGCCGCATAGCAGCAAGCAAAATTCACGTTCGATTCAGCCCAGGCTCTGATACTCGGAACATGAAAAAGTCCTTCCCGACCGCCTTCGTGTCCCGCCCGCTGAAATGGGCTGCTGTGGCTTGCGCGGTCGGGCTAACCGGCTGCGTCGGCTACTACCCCGATCCGTACGGAACCTCGCCACAGCCGTACTACGGTGGCGGCGGCGGTGGCGCGTACTACGACCCGTATTACGACAACGGCTACTACGGGCCGTCGTACAACAGCACCACGATCTACTACCAGACCTATTCGCCGGGCTATTACTACCGGCCCGGCTACGGCTACTACCCGCCGCCGCCGCGCCGTGGCGGTTATGGAGGCCACGACCGCGACGATCATCATGACCGCGACCGGAATCGGCATACCGATGACGTCAAGCGCAACTGGGCCGAACGCTTTGATCGCGACAAGGTGACCGGCAACAATCCGGGCCGCTATCCGCACGATCGCGACGACCGACGCAACGATGACCGCAACGGGCGCGACGATGACCGTCGCGGCCCTCCGCCCCGCCAGCAGCCGCCGCCGCGCGACTCGGGGCGTGGCAACGGCGGCAGTTGGTCGGATCGGATCTCGGGTGATACGCGGCCGGCTCCCCGGTTCGAAGCCCCGCGCGCCCAGCCGGTCGCGCCTCCGCCGCCGCGGCGTCAGGACGATCGAGACGGCAGCGACCGGAGCCGCGACGCCTGGCGTGACCGCCTGCGCAAGGCCGACTAGCGCCTCGCCGGTTGTGGGATAATCCGCGCCCGCTTTTTGACCGCCGCTTCCGATGAGCACTGCCGCCGACGTCCATTTCTTCCCCCGTCTGACGATCGAACAGGTCGAGGAAGGCCATGAGCTGGCGCCGAAGTTCGACGAGCATGGCCTGATGCCTTGCGTCACGACGGCCGCCGCAACCGGCGAAGTGCTGATGCTCGGCTATATGAATGCCGAGGCGCTGAAGCGCACGATTCTGACCGGCGAAGCCCATTACTACAGCCGCTCGCGCAAGACGCTCTGGCACAAGGGCGCGACCAGCCGCCTCGTGCAGAAAGTCGTCGATCTGCGCATCGACGACGACCAGGACGCGATCTGGCTGCGCGTCGAAGTCGCCGGTGACGCCAGCTGCCACGTCGGCTACCGCTCGTGCTTTTACCGGTCGATCCCGACCGGCGACGAAGGCGCCACCGGTGCGCTGCGCTTCGAGGAGCACGAAAAAACCTTCGATCCGAAGGCCGTTTACGGCGACGCGCCGAACCCGACGATCCTGTAACGCCGGTCCGGGCTCAGGGCTCGGCTGGCGCATTCCACCAGTGCGGCCACAGCCGTCGCTGCTCCGTCACGGTCCACCCGGTCGCTGACGGCGTCAGCTGCAACGCGCCGCTGACGCCGCTGGTCCATTGCCGGGCGCCGACCGCCCGATAACGAGCGACGACTTCGGGTCGCGGATGGCCGAAATGGCTGCGCCAAGCCGCGGAGTAGACCACCTCGGCCGGCGCCACCGCCTGGACGAAAGCGACACTCGACGAACTGCGGCTGCCATGGTGGGGCGCGATCAGCAGGTCGCTGGCCAAATCGGCGGCGTGCTGATCGATCAAGCGCCGCTCGGCCGCTTGCTCGATATCGCCGCTGAGCAGCACGCGATGTGGCGGCGTGCCAATGGCCAGCACGCAGGATCGATCGTTGTCGGTGCCCATCGTGTCCGCTGCCGGATGCAGCACTGCGAAGTGCACGCCGTCCCAGTCCCAGGACTCGCCTTCACGACAAGGACGACGGTCCGGCGCCCCGATCTCATCGACGATCGACAGACGCCGGCGCACCGCGCCCAAGCCGCCGATGTGGTCCTGGTCGTCATGCGAGATCACCAGCCTGTCGACACGCGGCAAGCCCTGCGCGAGTAAATAGGGCACGACGACCGACTCGCCGGCGTCGAATGCATCGTCGAAGGCGGGGCCGGTGTCGTACAGCAACACATGCGAGGCGGTCCGCACGACCACGGCGAGGCCTTGGCCAACGTCGAGTACGGTGACCTGCGGCGCCGCCGGTACGGCGGACGGGCTCGGCCACAGCAGCGGCAGCAGACACAACAGGCCCGGCCCGCGTAACGGCAAGCCGCGCGGCGCCAACAGCATCATCAGTCCGACCCCGGCGATCATCAGCAACAGCGGTGCAGGATTGGCGGCCCACCACAACGGATCGACGTGGTGTGCAACCCAAACCAAGCCGCGCTCCAACTCGGACAAGGCCGATGCAACCCAGCCCAGCAGCGGCAGATCGCCCGCCCAAGCTGACATCGACAGCGCGACACCGACCATCGCCAGCGGGGTCAGTACACCCACCAGCGGCACGGCCAGCAGATTGATGCCTGCGCCAGCCAGCGCCACACCCTGGAAGAACCACAGACTCAGCGGGATCAGCGACACGCTCAAAGCCAGTTGCACGCGCACGGCTTCCACTCCCAGTGCCGAACGCCCGATGCGCCCTGACGACACATAGAAAATCGTCGCCACCGCGGCAAAAGACAGCCACAGGCCGGGGGCCGCCAGCGACAGCGGATCGATCAGCAGCAACAGCGACCACGCCATCGCCAGGACCGGCCACGGTTGCCGCAGGCGGTCGAGCAGGCCGGCCATCAGCAGTAACAGCAGCATCACGGCGGCACGCTGGACCGGAGGCTCCCAGCCGGCCGCGAACGCGTAGCCCAGCGCCATGATCGCGGCCGCGATCATGCCGAGCTTCTGCGCGGGCAGTCGGCGGCACAGCGCCGGGCACAGTGACCACAACCAGCGGGCGACGACGAATGCAAAGCCCGCGACGATGGCGACGTTGAAGCCGGATACCGCGACCAAGTGCGTGGTCCCGGTCGCGCGGAATGCGTCCCACTGATCATGGCGAAGACCCGAATCGTCGCCGATCGCCAATGCGGCCAGCAGCGGCAGCCCGGGATGCCCGGGCAAGGCATCATGCAGATGATCGAGCACGCGCTGGCGCCAGCGCAGCCAGAACGGCACCGCTTGTGGCGGCCCGTCGCGGGTCGCATCGGATGGGCAACGCTCGGCACCTCGGACCGTCGCGACGGCCCCGATGTGTTGCCGGAACAGCCACCCCTCGTAGTCGAAGGCGCCGGGATTGACCGAGCCATGCGGCGTGCGCACGCGCAGCGTCAGCTGCCAGCACTCGCCACCGCGAAGTTCGGTATCGGCGCGATACCAGGACACACGCATCAACGGTAGCGCGGCGTCATCGGGACGGAACTGGAAGCGCCAGATCGGCTCGCTGCGGCCCCCGCCCTCGCTGCGCGCCGGCAGCGATGCGACATAGCCGCGCAGCGTCACTTCTTCGCCATGACGCGCGGGCGGCCAGCGCTGCGACATCCATTGCCCGGCTTGCCAGACGGTCCACAGCAAGGCCAGCAGCATCACCGCGTAGTCACGGCGCCAGCGCCACGGCAACAGCGCGGGCAGCGTGGCCGGCAGCAGCCAGCGCCATGACGGCAAAGCCGGCAGGGCGTGCACGATCAGCACGCCCAAGCTCACCGCCGCCGCTAGACGGGTGGCGCTTCCGGTTGCGCCAAACGCCCGGCGTCGAGCGTCCATAGGCGATCCATGCGGGCGGCAAGCTTCATGTCATGCGTCACCACGACCAGGCTGGTGCCCAGTTCGCGGTTCAATTCGAGCATCAAGTCGAACACCTTGTCGGCGGTGCGGGCGTCGAGATTGCCGGTGGGCTCGTCGGCCAGAACGCAGGCGGGACGCGTGACCAAGGCGCGCGCAACAGCGGCGCGCTGCCGCTCACCGCCGGACAGCTCGCCCGGCTTGTGTTCGAGCCGCTGTCCCAAGCCGACACGGTCCAGCAGATCGGCGGCCTGACGGCGAGCGCTGGCCGCCGGCTCGCGGCGGATCATCAGCGGCATCATCACGTTTTCGAGCGCGCTGAACTCCGGCAGCAGGTGATGAAACTGGTAGACGAAACCGAGGCGGCGATTGCGCAACACGCCACGCGCGGCGTCCGACAATTGCGACATCCGCTCGCCGGCGACCCAGACGTCGCCCCGCGTTGGCGCGTCGAGCCCGCCGAGCAAGTGCAGCAGCGTCGACTTGCCGCTGCCGGACGAGCCAACGATCGCGACGCGTTCGCCACGGCGCACGCTTAGATCGATGCCGTCGAGCACGTCGAGCTTCAGGCGGCCGTCGTCGAAGGTCTTGCCCAGGCCTTCGGCTTTCAGAATCGGCGTCTCGATGTCATTCATAGCGCAGGGCCTCGGCCGGCTGTACGCGCGATGCGCGCCACGCCGGATACAGCGTCGACAGTAAACCTAGCGCCAGCGACAGAATGCTGATCCGGATCACATCGTAAGACTTGAGCTCCGACGGCAGGTCGCTGATGTAGTAGACATCCGGCGACAGGAACTGCTGCCCGGTCAGCGACTGAAGCAGCAGCACCAGCCGCTCGAGGTTCAAGGCCAGCGCCACGCCGCCGACGACGCCGAACACGGTGCCGATGATGCCGATGATCGAGCCTTGCACCATGAAGATCGCCATGATCGAGCGCGGGGTGGCGCCGAGCGTGCGCAGGATCGCGATATCGGCCTGCTTGTCCTGCACGACCATCACCAGCGTCGAGACGATATTGAACGCGGCGACGCCGACGATCAGCGACAGGATGATGAACATCACGGTCTTCTCGATGGCCACGGCGCGGAAAAAGTTGGCGTGGCTGCGCGTCCAGTCGTTGACGTAGAACGTGCCCGACAACTGGCTGGCCAGCTCGCGCGCCACGGTCGGCGCACGGAACAAGTCGTGCAGCTTCAAGCGCACGCCGGTGACGTTGCTGCCCATCCGGTAGAGCGACTGCGCGTCGGCCATGTGGACCAGCACCAGTCCGCGGTCGAACTCGTACATGCCGATGCGGAAGATGCCGGCGACGTTGAACCGCCGGAAGCGCGGCAGCACGCCAGCCGGCGTGACGCTGGCGACCGGAATCATCAAATCGACCTTATCGCCGACGATCACGCCCAGCGACTCGGCCAGCTCCGAGCCCAGCACGATGTTGAACTCGCCGGGCTTAAGGTCGTCCAGCGACCCGACTTTCATATGCGTGCCGATTTCCGAAACCTTGTTCTCCTCGCTCGGCAGCACGCCGCGCAGCATCGTGCCCGACAGGCCCGAATCGAGCCTCAGCATGCCTTCGCCTTCGACGTAGGGGGCGACGGCTTCGACGTCAGGGTCCTGCATCGCGCTGGCGGCAACGGCGGGCCAGTCCGGGAGCGTCCCCTGATAGGCCGAGATCGTCGCGTGCGAGGCCATGCCCAGGATTCGTGTGCGCAGTTCGCGCTCGAAGCCGTTCATGACCGATAGCACAGCGATCAGGGCCGTCACGCCGATGCCGATGCCGAGCATCGATGCAAGCGAAATGAAGGAGATGAAATGATTGCGTCGCTTGGCGCGCGTATAGCGCAGGCCGGCGAACAGTTCGTATGGAAGGCGCATGGCGCGCGGATTACAACACAACCGATGCGCACGGCGGGTTGCAGATCGCGCATCGCTGCCGCTGGTCACGCACCTTGACGCGAAACGCGGTCCGGTCGGCTGGGTCCAAAGCGCGTTGTTATAGTCCGGCCCTGCCCGCCCGCCGACGCTGCCGCCATGAAAGTCCCGCTCGCCGCCCTGCTGTTTGCCGCCTGCCTGACGACGGCCGATGCCGAAACCTTGGCGTTGCCCGATGCGGGTGCCAGCTCGGCGGTGGACCTGCCCGGCCGCGGCGCGACGATGGCCGCCGTCGAGCGCCAGTACGGTGCACCGATGCGGCGCCACGCTGCCGTCGGCGGTGACCAACCGCAGCACCCGCCGATCACGCGCTGGGACTACGACGGGTTCGCCGTGTTCTTCGAGAACCAGCACGTGGTGGCCGCGGTGCGACCCGATGCGCCGGCACCGATCGTCAACCGCGAGGGGCTGGACCGCTAACCGCGGTCGCTCAGTGGCAGGGAACGGCGGCGCCGTTGGGGCTTCACCCCGCCGCCGGTGACGCGCAAACGTCAGCATGACAGTGTAAGGTCTCGGCCCCGCCGCCGGCCCCGGACTAGACCTGCGATGACACGCCGCTACCTGCCGCCCGAATGGGCACCCCAATCCGCTGTGATGCTGACGTGGCCGCGTGCCGATGGCGATTTCGCACGCCACTTCGACGCCGTCGAGCACAACTTCGTCGCCATAGCGGTCGCGATCACCCGCTTCCAGGACGTGCACATCAATTACGGGCTCGACCCGGCCGAGTTGCGTAACCGGCTGGTCCAGGCTGGAGCGCATCCGGCGCGCCTGCGCATCTATCGCATCGACAGCAACGACGTCTGGGCGCGTGACCACGGCCCGATCACGGTGCTCAGCGACGGTCGCCCGCTGCATCTGGACTTCGTGTTCAACGGCTGGGGCGGCAAGTTCAACGCCACCCTCGATACGCAACTGACGCGCAAGCTGGCCGATCTGGGTGCATGGACCGCGCCGGTGTCGACGCTCGACTTCGTGCTGGAAGGCGGCGGCATCGAAGTCGACGGCTGCGGCACTTTGCTGACCACCGAGCGCTGCTTGCTGGCGCCGACGCGCAACCCGGCGCTGAGCCGCGACCAGATCGAGGCCGTGCTCAAGCGCGAGTTCGGCGTCGAGCGTGTGCTATGGCTGCGCCACGGCGATCTGCTCGGCGACGACACCGACGGCCACATCGACACGATCGCGCGCTTCTGCGACGCCCACACGATCGCCTACCAAGCCTGCGACGATCAGTCCGACCCTCATTACGCCGACCTCAAGGCGATGGCCGACGAACTGGCCGCGTTCCGTACTCGTGATGGCAGCCCATATGACTTGGTGCCGCTGCCGCTGCCCGGTGCGATCCATGACGAGGACGGCCGCCGCCTGCCGGCCGGCTATGCCAACTTCCTGATTCTCAACGGTGCGGTGCTGGTACCGACCTACGGCGATGCCCATGACGAGCCGGCGCTGGACCGTCTGCGCGATGTGTTCGAAGACCGTGAGGTGATCGGCATCGACTGCCGCGCGCTGATTCAGCAATACGGCAGCCTGCACTGCGTCACCATGCAGATACCGGCCGCGCCGGCCGGGCGCAGCTGACGCTGCGCGCCGTCTGCACACAAACCGCTGGAGACAACCCGATGAGCCGCAGCAAGTCCTTGCGCGTCGGTATCGTGCAGCAGAGCTGCACCGCCGACCGCGACCATAACCTCGCCGTGTCGACCGCCGGCATCCGCGATGCCGCTGCGCGCGGCGCTCAGCTGGTGCTGCTGCAGGAACTGCACACCGGCCTGTATTTCTGCCAGCACGAGTCGACCGATCTGTTCGACCTGGCCGAGCCGATTCCCGGCCCGTCGACCGAGTTTCTCGGCGCGCTAGCGCGCGAGCTGGACATCGTGATCGTCGGCTCCTTGTTCGAGCGTCGCGCTCCGGGGCTGTACCACAACACGGCCGTGGTGCTCGAGCGCGACGGCAGCCTGGCGGGCAAGTACCGCAAGATGCACATCCCTGACGATCCGGGCTACTACGAGAAGTTCTACTTCACGCCGGGCGACCTCGGCTTTCAGCCGATCAGCACCAGCCTGGGCAAGCTCGGCGTGCTGGTCTGCTGGGACCAGTGGTACCCGGAAGCCGCGCGGCTGATGGCCCTGGCGGGCGCCGACCTGCTGTTCTATCCGACGGCGATCGGCTGGAATCCGGACGACCCCGCCGACGAGCAAGCGCGTCAGCGCGAGGCCTGGATCACGATCCAGCGCTCGCATGCGGTGGCCAACGGTCTGCCGGTCATCGTCGCCAATCGCACCGGACACGAACCCGATCCGACCGGCTCGCTGTCGGGCTCGCAGTTTTGGGGTTCGAGCTTCGCCGTCGGGCCTCAGGGCGAGTTCCTTGCCCAAGCGGGGACCGACTCGCAGGAAGTGCTGGTGGTCGATGTCGACCTGGCGCGCTCCGAGAACGTGCGCCGCTGGTGGCCGTTCCTGCGCGACCGGCGCATCGACGCCTATGGCGATCTGGTCCGCCGGTTCCGCGACTGATTCAGCGGCCGGCAAAGCCGACCAATCGTGAACAAAACATCGTCATGGTGACCATCGGCGGCATCTGCCGTCCTCACTTGGCTTAAGTGTTGCTGCACTTCTCCGGCCTGTTGTAGGCGCAACGCCATCGCAGGGGATGGCGGCTGCACTAGGGTTCCAGGGAGGATGTATGCATCGTCGGATTGCCGTGGCCGCTGCGGCCGGTCTTTTTTCGTGCGCCACTGCTTATGCGGCTCAGGTGCCTACCGGCCTGCAAGGGCCGGTGAATCTCGACCTGTCCTATCCGGCCGACGAGCCTGCCTCCGCACAGACCGGGGTGGACCCTGCGCTGAGCGCACGCCAAAAGCTCGTCGACAGCCACCGTCTACGCCGCGGCAGTAACGGCTCGTCATTCGACCGGCGACTGAAGACGCCGAGTTTCTTGTGGGCGCGTGAGGGCTTGGTGGCCACGGCGCCGATGATGCTCGACCGCCCGAGCATGATCGAAGCCGCCGGGCGCGATGCGCTGGCAAAGGAGGCCTTTGCACTCGGCATCGATGCCACGACCATCAGTCAGGCGCGGCTGACCCAGATTCATGACACCGGGCGCGGCCCGCTGATCGCCAGTTTCGTCCAGACCGTGGCCGGCGACGAGGTGTTTGGCCGCCGTCTGGCCGTGGCGATGGACGCCCGGTTCAATGTCATCGCCACGTCCGGCTACTTCCTGCCGATGTCGCAGGCGGCGCGGGATCAAGCCGCATCCGACCCCTACTCGGTGACACCGCAGCAGGCCGTCAGCACGGCCTTTGCCGATCTGGGCGGCACGATCGCCAGCAGCCAGTTGACCGAAGTCGGCAGCAGCGGCAGCTACCGCTACTTCGCACCCGCCGCCTCCAACGTCGATTACCACTTGGTCGGCAACGTGCGCGCCAAGCCGGTCCGCTTCGTCATCGACGACCAGGTGCAGACCGCTTACTACTTGGAACTGTCAGCGGCCACCGTCGACGGTTATCGCGACGACCAGTACGCCTACGTGGTGTCGGCGGTCGACGGCCGGGTGCTGTTCCGCCGCAACATGGAACAGCACGAATCGTTCGGCTACCAGGCGATGGCCGACAGCGCCAACATCAACCAACCCTTCGACCACCCGCTGGGCAATCAATACCTGCCGGTGCCGTCGCTGGACCCGAAAGCCACTTATGTCCGCGTTCCGGCCACGTCCAACCTGGTGACGCTGCAGAGCAGCCCGCTGATCGCCAGCGGCGATCCCTGGCTTGCAGCCGGCGCGACCGTCACGTCAGGCAACAACGTCAACGCCTATCTCGATCTGTCGTCGCCGGACGGTTTCCAGCCGGCACGCGGCGATCTACAGCCTACCGTCACCGGCACGCGCGTATTCGATTATCCGGTCGCGGTCGATACCGACCCGACGACGCCTGCGGCGCGGGCTGCAGCAGCGGTCAACCTGTTCTACTTGAACAACTGGCTGCACGACGCCTGGTATGCATCCGGCTTCGACGAAGCCTCCGGCAACGCCCAGAGCCAGAACTACGGCCGCGGCGGCATCGGCGGTGATCCGATCCTGGCGCAAGGGCAGGATTACTCCGGCACCAACAACGCCAACATGTCGACTCCGGCCGACGGCTCGTCGCCGCGAATGCAGATGTATCTGTTCGACGGCATCTTCAGCGGCGCGCTGACGATCGTATCGCCCGCGATCGGCGATCTAGCCGCGGCACCGGCGACGTTCGGCCCCAAGAGCTTCGATCTGACGCAGGACGTGGTCGCCTATCTGGACGACACCGCGCCCACCACCGACGCCTGCACTGCCGCAACCAATGCAGTCGCGCTCAGCGGCAAGATCGCGCTGATCGATCGCGGCAACTGCGACTTCACCGTCAAGGTCGGCAACGCACAAGCTGCCGGGGCTGCCGGCGTGATCATGGTCAACAACGTTCCCGGTGAAGCGCCGTTTACCTTCGGTGCCGCCGACACGACGATCACGATCCCGTCGCTGATGACCACGTTTGATGACGGGCTGCGCGTGCGTGACGCGCTCGCCAGCGGCCCTGTCACTGCACGTCTGCTGCGCAATGCATCGACGCCGCTCGACGGCACGCTCGACAACGGCATCATCGCGCACGAGTTCTTCCACTACGTCAGCAACCGCTTGGTCAACGACGGCTCGGGCCTGTCGAACACGCAAGGCGGCAGCATGGGCGAAGGCTGGAGCGATGTCGCCGCGCTGCTGCTGTCGGTACGCGAAGAAGATCGCGCTGTTATCGGCAACGACCGCTATCAAGGCGCTTACAGCCTGGGTTACTACGTGCTCAACGACGCCTACTTCGGCATCCGTCGCGCACCGTATTCGACCCAGTTCGCGGTCAATCCGCTGACGTTCAAGTACATCGAAAACGGCGTCCCGCTGCCGACGACCGCTCCGCTGGCGTTCGGCAGCGATGGCGCCAGCAATGCCGAAGTACACAACGCCGGCGAGATCTGGGTTGCCGCGCTGTGGGACGCCTACGCCAGCTTGCTCAACGACAGCCGCTACACGTTTGCGCAAGCGCGCACGCGGATGCAGGACTATCTGATCGCCGGTCTGAAACTGACGCCGACGTCGCCGACATTCACCGAAGCGCGCGACGCGATCCTGGCAGCGGCCATCGCCACCGACGCGCAGGACTTCGACCTGTTCAACGCCGCCTTCGCGCGGCGCGGCATGGGCCTGTACGCCGTGTCGGCGCCGCGCAACAGCCGCAGCAACGCGGGCGTCATCGAAAGCTTCGTCAGCCAGTCGGCGCCGCCGCTGACCGCCACGGCGCGCTTCGATCTGAGCATCCAGGACGCCAACGGCAGCTACTGCGATACCGACAGCGTGCTCGATGCCGGCGAGTCGGCCTTGCTGACCGTCAGCATGCCGATCGGCACCAGTGGCGGGCTGGTCGATGGCACCGTGGCCACCGTAAGCGAACTCGGCAGCGGCCATCTGAGCTTCGTCGACGGCAACGCCTTGTCGCTGCTGCCCGACAATGCCGGCAATGTGGTCGGATCGCTGCGCGTCAAACTCGGCAGCGGGTCGGCTGCGCCGTACTCGTTCCCGATCGAAGTCGCACTGCCTGAACTCGGGCCGACCGTGGTCGCCCAGTTCCCCAGCAGCACGCCAGCCGGCGACACCTTGGCGCCGTACTACACGGCGACTGTCAATTACGACTTGGTGTCGTTCAATCGCGCGAGCGACGACATCGAGCAGATCCAGGCCAGCGCCAACGACTGGGTCATCAGCCAGACGGGCGTCACGCCGACGATTCGCATCGCCGACTTCAACAGTTCGTTCGGCACCGGCTCGCTGTGGTGGGCGCCGAGCAGCGATCTGCAGTCGGAAAGCCTGCTGACGTCACCGCCGATCAGCGTGACGGCACTGGGCAACTTCTCACTGTCGTTCGATCACTACTACGCGTTCTCCGACAGCAACGGCAGCGTGCCGCCCACCGGCGCCGACGGCGGCGTGATCGAAATCAGCGTCGATGGCCGACCGTGGGTTGATGTCACCACGCTGGCGACGTTCACCGCCGGCGGCTACAACGGCACGCTGAGCACCGGGTCGACGTCGCGTGCTGGCTATGTCGGCAGCAACCGGCAAATGACCCGCGCCACGCTCGACTTCGGCACCTCGGTTGCCGGCAGTTCGATCCGGTTGCGCTTCCATCAGTTCAGCAATGCCGGCGTCGGCAACATCGGCTGGTTGGTGGACAACGCCGGCGTCAACTCGATCGCCGTCCCGCCGTTCAGCAGCGTCGCGACGGAAGATGGCGTCTGCGTGGCGCGGCCCCCGTACGCCGATGCCGGCGCCGACTTCAGCGCGCCGTCGTTCTACGCCGACGGCAGCGGGCCCGTGGTCGTCACGCTGCAAGGCAAGGCCAGCGACGCCGACGGCACCAGCAGCCTGCGCTATCAATGGACGCAGGTGTCCGGCATCGCCGTGACGCTGAACAATCCCACGACGCTGACGCCAAGCTTCAACGCACCGGTCGTCACCTCCAATCGCCAATTGGTGTTCCAGTTGACCGTGTCGGACGGCAGCAGCCAAAGCCGCGATTCGGTCACGGTGACGATCACGCCGTCGAACCAGGCTCCGATCGCCAATGCAGGCCCCGATAGCAGTGGCTTCACTGGTGCGCCCGTCGCGCTCAGCGGCGCCGGTTCATCCGACCCCGACGGCAGCATCAGCCTGTACCAGTGGACCCAGACCGCCGGGCCGACCGTCGTGTTGTCCGGCGCCACCAGCGCCGCGCCTCAGTTCACACCCAGCCAGGCCGGTGTCTACGGCTTTACGCTGACCGTGACCGACAACGGCGGCTTGACGGCGACCGATAGCGTGCAGGTCATCGTGCAAGCCAAGCCGGTCGCCAATGCCGGCGCCGACGCGACCGTGCTGACCGGTGCGACCGTCACGCTCGACGGCAGCGGCTCCAGCGATGCCGACGGCAGCATCACCCGCTACGCCTGGACCCAGGCCGCCGGCCCGAGCGTCGCCATCACCAATGCCGGCAGCGCCAAGGCGACATTCAAGCCGACGGCGGCGGGCACCTATGGGTTCACCCTGATGGTCACCGACAACGATGGCAACTCGGCAAGCGACACGCTGACGATCACCGTCGTCGCCGCGCCGGTCGCCGATGCGGGTAGCGATGCCACGGTTGCCGCCGGCTCGTTGGTCACGCTCGATGGCTCCGGCTCGTCAGACCCCGATGGCAGCATCAGCCAGTACCAGTGGACGCAGTCGGCCGGCCCGACGGCGGTGCTGTCGGGCGCCAACAACGTCCGCGCACAGTTCACGCCCAACCAAGCCGGCGTCTATGCGTTCACGCTGACGGTAACCGACAACGACGGCTACAGCAGCCAGGATTCGGTGACGGTCACGGTACAAGCGCCCCCGGTCGCCAATGCCGGCAGCAATCAGTCGGTCTATCTAGGGGCGCAGGTGCTGCTCGACGGCAGTGCGTCCCGCGATCCCGACGGCACGATCCAGCGCTACAGCTGGACGCAGATCGCCGGCACCGCAGTGACCTTGAGCAATGCCGCCACGGCGACGCCCAGCTTCACGGCATCGCTGCCGGGGAGCTTCGGCTTTGCGCTGACGGTGACCGACAACGACGGCCGCACGGCCAGCAGTTCGGTGACCGTGAGCGTGCTGACGCTGCCGATGGCGGACGCCGGCGCCGATCAGAGCCTGCGCGCACCGACGCCGGTCACGCTGGACGGCAGCCGCTCCAGTGACGCCGATGGCGATCTGCTGCGTTACCTCTGGAGCCAGACGGCGGGCACTGCCGTGACGCTGCGTGATGCCGCCACACCGCGCGCGCAGTTCGATGCGGTCAGCGGCGGGGAATATCAGTTCGCGCTGACGGTGACCGACGCCAGCGGCAACGTCGCCCGCGATACGGTGACGATCAGCGTGCTCGCGCCGCTGGTCGCACCGACGGCGGCTGCCGGCAGCGATGCGCGGCTGGTCATCGGTCAGACGCTGACGTTGGACGCATCGACCTCGATCGGCGGCAGTAGCGCGATCAGCGGCTATCAGTGGACGCAGACCGCAGGCCCAACGGCCAGCCTCAGCGCCACGGACACCGCCCAGATCAGCATGACGTCCGACAAGCCCGGCATCGTTTCGATGCTACTGACGGTGACCAATGCCGAAGGCCTCAGCGCATCGGATACGGTCATCGTTACCGTGATCGCACCGCCGGTGGTCGATACGCCCGATACCTTGCCGGCAACGGCCGGCAACAGCGTGGCGCTGGTGGGCACGGCCAGCGACGTGGACGGTAGCATCGCCGGCTACAGCTGGCGCCAGGTATCCGGGCCGACCGTTGCACTGCGCGATGCCGACACGGCGTCGGCGAGCTTCACGCCCAGCAGTGCCGGCACCTATGTGTTCGAACTGACCGTCACCGACAGTGACGGCTTGTCGACCACCTCGTCGACGACCGTGCTTGTCAGCCCCGCACCGTCGAATCAGGACGATGGCAATAGCGGGAGTGGCGGAGGTGGCGCGTTCGGCTCAGGCAGCTTGCTGGTGCTGATCGGCGCGCTGGCACTGCGTCGGCGCTATCCGGCCCGGTCCGCAACCGGACGCTAGCCCGACAACACAGCCGATGCCGACCGCTGCCGGGTCGGCATCGGTCGGCATTGGAAACCGGGGGATCGCGGTGCGCGCAGCGGATGCGCGCCGAAGTATCAAGCAGCGCCAATCAGGCGCGGCCGAGCGCCTCGAGCGCCGGCTGATACGGCAGAGCCAGCGCCTCGGCGACGGCTTGATAGGTCAGACGACCGGCATGGACATTAAGTCCTGCCAGCAGATGCGGGTCGTCGAGCAGCGCCTTGCGATAGCCCTTGTCGGCCAGCGCCACCGCGAACGGCATCGTTGCATTGGTCAGCGCGAACGTCGACGTGCGGGCGACGCCGCCCGGCATATTGGCGACGCAGTAATGCACGACGCCCTCTTCGACATACGTCGGATTCTGATGCGTCGTCGGCCGCGACGTCTCGAAGCAACCGCCTTGATCGATCGCGACATCGACGACGACTGCGCCGGGCTTCATCGCACGCAGATGGCGGCGCGTGACCAGCTTCGGCGCCGCTGCACCCGGCACCAGCACCGCACCGATCACCAGATCGGCATGCGCGGTGTAGTGCTCCAGTGCATCGACGGTCGAATAGATCGTATTCAAGCGGCCGTCGAACAACGAGTCGAGATAGTTCAGGCGCGGCAGCGAGCGATCCAGGATCGTCACATGCGCGCCCATGCCCACGGCGATCCGCGCCGCGTTGTAGCCGACGACGCCGCCACCGATCACCAGCACATCGGCCGGCGCCACACCGGGCACGCCACCGAGCAATACACCGTTGCCGCCCTGCGCCTTTTCCATCGCATGGGCTCCGGCCTGTATCGACATGCGCCCGGCGACTTCACTCATCGGGGCCAGCAGCGGCAGCCCGCCACGCGCATCCGTCACGGTTTCATAGGCAATCGCGACACAGCCGCTGTCGATCAGCGCGTGCGTCTGCTCGGGATCAGGCGCCAGATGCAGATAAGTAAACAACACTTGTCCGGGGCGGAGCATCCGGCATTCGATCGGCTGCGGCTCTTTGACCTTGATGATCATTTCGGCACGCGCGAATACTTCTTGCGCGGTGTCGACGATCTCGGCACCGGCACTGCGATAGGCCTCGTCGCTGAGGCCGATACCGATACCGGCGCTGGACTGAATCAGCACCTGATGGCCGTGCGCTCGAAGCTCTTTGACGCCGGCCGGCGTCAGGCCCACGCGATATTCGTGGACTTTGATTTCCTTCGGTGTGCCGATCAGCATCGCGATACTCCCGATTCAGAGGCAGCGATTATTTCATGCGGTCTGGGCTGGGGCCTGAAGGAAGTCCCCTGCTGCCGCTACGCGATCACGATCGCAGCGGCAGCAGGCGTCACATCAGTTCGCGGTGACCGGGAACGTGTACAGCGTGCTGACACCCAGCGGCGATGTAACGGTAATCGTGACGACGCCATTGCCGGGAATGCCGGTACCGGTCAACGTGAAGCCATAAGCCGTTCCGGCCGAATTGGCATTGGTATCGACCTGCGTGAACTCGGCAGGCGCTTCGATCGTGCCATAGGAGCTGGTGGCGGTAATCGTCGTGTCGCCGGCCATGTTCTGCCCTGCACTGTCCTGCACCCGGATCGTGAACGAGCGCGCGGTCGTGGCTGCCATCGTGATGCTGGTTGGCCCGGTGATCACGGCCGACGAACTCGACGCGACAATGACGATGCTGTCGGTCACGAACAGCGTCTTGGCCGTATCGCAGCCGCTATTGCATAAAGGCCCGGTAAACGTACCGCCGGCGGCATCGAAACTGCCGTTGCCGTTGAAATCGACGAAGGGCTCGGCCAACGGATTGCGGGTGCCGTTTTCGTCGTTGTCGAGAAACGGCTCGGCGATGTCGCCGAACGGTTCGCCGGCATCGTACTGACCGTTGCCATTGAGGTCGGTAAAGCTCTCTTCACCGATCGCCGTCGCCAGGATCGTGTAGCGGTGATCCCCAACGCGAGGACTCTGGCTGCTGAAGATCACCGAACAGGCACCACCGACCGTGATGCAACTCGGCTCGATCGCTCCGCCTTCGCTGGTGAAGCTGACCGCGGTGCCATCCGGCACGGGATTGTTGAAGCGGTCCGCCAGGCGTGCGGTGATCGTCGACTCGATGCCGTCGCGATCGTTACCTTCGATGTTCAACTTGGTCGCCGACAGCGAGAAGCTGTCCTGGTCGGCGATGCCGGTGGAAATCACCAGCGCGTCGCTGCGCGCGATCACCGTGGTCGCGCCACTGACAGCGGTCGCGGTGACCCGCACCGTGGTTTGCACGGTGCCCGACGACACCGCGACCTGCACATTGCCATTGCTGTCAGACACGGCCGTCGTACGATCGAGCTTGATGCCGCCGACCGTCGTATCGAGCGAGAAGCTGACCGTCTGATTCGGCAGCGCCGTGCCCTGGTTGTCGAGCACTTTGAAGCTCAGCGTCGCGGTCTCGGGCTGGCCCACGCCAGTGCCCTTGATGCTGAGATTGGCGCTGGACGCCCCGAGGAAATTGATCGACGTCAGGGGCCCACCGGCGGGCGGTGCGCTGACCGTCGTGCTGAACACCACCGATGCGGAGGCCGACGTCACGACGCCGCGCGGCGTCGTCACCTTGACCGTGAACACGCCGCTGGTGGACTTGTCTTGATCGTCTGGCGGCTTGACGACGAAGCCGTACGCGAACGGGCCGTTGAACGCGCTGCAGGCCTGCGTATAGCTGCTATCGCCGACGATGCTGCCGAACGAGGTCGTCGCCTCGATCGTGGTCTGTCCCGGCATCGGTTGTCCGGCACTGTCGCCGACGACGACCTGCACGAACTTGGCACCATTGCTCAAGTCGATCGTGGTCGGCGCAATCGTAATGTCCGCCGTCGAACCCGACATGATGATCGGCGCCGAAGCGCGCACCGATAGGGAGCTGGCCGCATCGCAGCCGCTGTCGCACAGCACGCCGGTGAAGTTGCCGCTGGCCGCATCGAAGCCGCCGCTGTTATTGAAGTCGACGAATTCTTCGTTGGCATCGCGCGTGCCATTCTCATTCTTGTCGAGAAACGCCTCACCGAGATCGCCAAAGGTTTCGC
Source organism: Hydrocarboniphaga daqingensis (assembly GCF_900129825.1). GTDB lineage: Bacteria > Pseudomonadota > Gammaproteobacteria > Nevskiales > Nevskiaceae > Hydrocarboniphaga > Hydrocarboniphaga daqingensis. Next base: position 553,909 of record NZ_FQWZ01000001.1, read on the forward strand.
CGCTGTTGTAGCGACCGTTGCCGTTGGTGTCGGTAAAACTTTCCTCACCCACCGCGGTGGCCAGAATCGTTACGCGATGGTCGCTGGTGCGCGGGCTCGCCGACGTGAAGTCGACTGTGCAGCCGCCGGCGATGGTCAGGCACTGCGGCTGGACTTGGCCACCTTCGGCCCGGAAGCTGATCGCGGTACCGTCCGGCACCGGGTTGTTGAAACGGTCGGCGGCCAGAATGTTGACGCTGGTTTTGGTGCCGTCGTAATCGCCGCCTTCGATATTGAAGCAGCCGATGCTGATCGAGAAGCTGTCCTGGTCGGCCAGACCGGTCGAAATCACCAGCGAATCGGACTGAGCCGGCGGAATCGCCGCCACCGCATTGCCGCTGTCGTCGACGACCACGGCCGTGATCCGCACGCTGGTGGCGACGGTGCCGGCATTGACCGTCGTCTGTACGACGCCGGACGAATCGGTCGTGCCCGAGGCCGGAGTCAATGTGATGCCGCCCGCTGTGGTGTCCAGCGAAAACGCGACCCGCTGCCCCGGCACCGGGCCGCCGGCATTGTTGGTCACCGAAAACTTGACCACCGAGGTCTGAGGATTGCCGGTGCCCTTGATCCGGATGCTGTTGGGTGCCGCCGATACGAACTGCACGGCGCTCGGCGGTGCGGCCTCGACGGTGATCGAACCGCTGGCCGTCACGGTCGAGCCACCGACGACGGCGGTGGCCGTGATCACATCGTTCTGCGCACAGCCGCGCGCCGAATACGTGGCGGATGCCGAGCCGTTGATCGAGCTGGCGGGGTTGGGCGTGATGCTGGAACTGGACTGACTCAGGCACTGCGACGAAAACGTCACCGCGACCGATTCGGTGACCAGCGCATTGGCGTTGGCGATATCGACGATGTCGACCCGCAAGCCCGAGCTGCCGCCTGCCGGTAGCGGCGATTGCGCCACCGCGATGGCGCCCGACGAAAAGCTCGTGCCCTGGAGCACGCCCAGCCGATAAACCGGCGTGTTGGTCCCGCTACCGCCGCCTGAACCACCGCCGCTGCCGCCGCCGCTGTTGTCACCGACGAAGCCGGCGTCGCCGCCACCACAGGCGGTCAGCAGCAGCGCCGAACACCACAACCCGAATCCAACGGCTCGACGCATCTTCATCCCCATCATGGTGGCAAGCACTCCAAAGGGCGCTGCGACTCTATCGCGCGCCCGGTCATCGCAACAACACAGCAAGGACATCGCAGACCGACCGCCGCTTGGGTCGGGACGTCGCGCTCGCTTAAACTGGCGAGACGTCTCCGTAGCTCAGCTGGATAGAGCGCACGCCTCCTAAGCGTGAGGTCGCAGGTTCAAATCCCGCCGGGGACGCCATACACGTCATGCAGGAGCGCCGTCGATGTTGCATGGGGCTAGCCTCGCGGATGCAGCCCGGCGATGGATCACGATGCGGACGAGCGGCGCCTGCGGCCCGTGCTACCGGTTCGACCCGGGCTGGCGGCCGCGCGGATGATACGCTCGGCGGCAGGCACCGCTTGCCATGGAATCCAGATGAGCAAAATCGCAGCGCGCAGCTTCAAGGGAGGCCAGGTGAAGCTCGATGGCACGCACTTTGACGGCTGCGAATTCGACGGCTGCACGCTGATCTACTCCGGAGGCGAGCTGCCTCAGTTCAGCAGCTGCACATTCGCCAATGTTCAGTTCGGACTCGATGGCGCCGCGGCGCGAACAGCGTCCTACATGCGCATGACCTACAAAGCCGGTGCCAGTGCCGCGGTGCGCGAATGGATGCCCGAGCTGTTCCGGACCCGCACCCAGCATCTGGGGACGACATGAGCGCCCCGGACTTTGACATCGCATCAAGCCGCGCCACCGATGACGGCACGCTGGAATACGTCGGCTTCTGGGTTCGCGTCGGCGCATCGCTGATCGACACCGCATTGGTGATCGCGCTGACCACGCCGTTGATCCATTGGGCTTACGGCGACACGTACTGGAGCAACACCTCGTTCTACAAGGGACCGGCCGATCTGCTGATCAGCTATCTGCTGCCGATCATGGCCGTGCTGTGGTTCTGGATCGCGCGCCAGGCAACGCCGGGCAAGATGCTGTTCGGCGCGCAGATCGTCGATGCCCGCACCGGCGGCAAACCCACGGTCGGCCAGCTGCTGCTGCGCTACATCGGCTATTACCCGTCGATCTTCGTCGGCTTTCTCGGCTTGATGTGGGTCGGCTGGGACGCACGCAAGCAAGGCTGGCACGACAAGATCGCCAATACCGTTGTCGTCAGGCGACGCAAGCGCGGTATCCAGCCGGTGCGCTTCGACGGCTGACCGGGCGCGGCGCGCTGCGCCGCGAGGCGCTACTTCAGAACTTGACCGAGGAATGCGCGAAGCCGGTCATGGCTCGGCGCATCGAAGAACGGCTGTGGCGGCGCTTCATGCTGGATCTGGCCGCCGTCCATGAAGATCACGCGATGGGCAACCGCGCGGGCAAAGCCCATCTCGTGCGTGACGACGCACATCGTCATGCCTTCGCGCGCCAGATCCTTCATCACCTCGAGCACTTCGCCGACCATTTCAGGATCGAGCGCGCTGGTGGGCTCGTCGAACAGCATGATCGTCGGCTGCATCGCCAATGCGCGTGCGATGGCAACGCGCTGCTGCTGGCCGCCGGACAGCTGGCCAGGATGCACGTGCGCCTTGTCGGCGAGGCCGACTTTCTGCAGCAACTTCTCGGCACGGCTGCGCGCCTCGTCCAGCGGACGCTTCGACACCCGCATCGGCGCCAGCATCACGTTTTCGAGCGCGGTCATATGCGGAAACAGATTGAACTGCTGGAACACCATGCCGACCTGCGTGCGCAAGCGATTCAAGTCGGTACTGCGTGCATGGACCGATACGCCGTCGACCATCACCTCACCGCTGGTGATCGATTCCATCGCGTTGAGCGTGCGCAGCAGCGTCGACTTACCCGAGCCGCTGGGGCCGATGATGCAGACCACTTCACCCCGGCTGACTTGCAGATCGACGCCTTTGAGCGCCTGCGTGCCATTCGGGTAGCACTTGGTCACCGCAGTGGCGCGGATCAAGGCCTTGTCATTCATGCGCCAGCCTCTTCTCCAGACGACGAACCAAATAGGACAGCGTGCCGGTCAGCGCCAGATACATCAGTGCGACCGTGAACCAGACTTCGAACGGCCGGAAGTTGGAGCTGATGATTTCGCGGCCGGCCTTGGTCAGGTCGGTCAGCGCCATCACGGATACCAGCGACGAGTCCTTGATCAAGTTAATGAACTGCCCGGCCAGCGAGGGCAAGGTTTTCTTCAGGGCCTGCGGCAACACCACGTAGCGCATTGCCTGGGCATAGCTCATGCCCAAGCTGCGTGAGGCTTCCATCTGCCCACGCGGTACCGACTCGATGCCGCTGCGGATAATCTCGGCGATGTAGGCACCGGTAAAGACTGCCAGTGCCACCACGCCAGCCGTGAACGCCGACAACTGCAGCACGGTGCCGATGAAGAAGTAGACGATGAAAATCTGCACCAGCAGCGGCGTGCCGCGGATCAGTTCGACATAGTTGCTCGACAGCTGACGCGCCGCCGGGTTGTCGGCCACGCGGCCGAGACCGGCGACCAGACCGAACAACAGCGCGAACACCAACGACACCGCCGACAGCTTCAGCGTCATCCACAAGCCGATCAGCAGAATGCCCGGACGCAAACCCGCTTGATACGCGAGCAGGTCATCACGAAAAACGAGGTCGCCGCTCTCGGCGTAGGCCTGCTCGAAGTCGGTGTACGAGGCGCTGCGCTCGCCGCCGTACTCGGTCAGCGACAGCGTTTTGCCGTCGGGCGTGATCGTGACATAGGCATCAAACGGCGCCAGCAACTCCTGACCACTGGTGCTGACCAGATACTGCGGCACGTCGCGCCAGTTCCAGTCGTAATGGACACGCACCGACATGCCCCAGATGCCGGCCACCAAGCCGACCAGCACCAGCGCATAGACGCCGTACCAAAAGCCGCGGGATCGATCCTGCTTCATCGTCTGCCCTCAATTGACCAGCTTGAGCCAGGCGGTGCGCTCGAACCACTTGCCGTACAGCGCGTCGTAGGCCTTGTCCTGACGCACGCCGGCCAGGAACTCGTTGAGCCAGGCGCGCCATTCCGGGTCGTTCTTGCGGATCGCCCAGCCCAGTTCCTCGCGCGTGAACGGCTTGGGCAGCAGCACCAGTTGGCCCGGATTGCGCGCCACGTAGACCGCGTTGTACGGCAGGTCGTACACGAACGCGGCAGCGCGACCGCCACGCACCTGCAGCAGCGCTTCGGCCTCGGTTTCGAACTTCATCAACTGCGCCTTGGGCAGATACTCGGCGGCAGCAAGATCGCCGGTGGTGCCAAGCTTGGTGGCGATCACGTAGCGCGGATCATTCAGGTCATCGACGCTCTTGACCGTATCCGCCAGCTTCGCCTGCATGATCACGCTCTGCCCGATCACGATGTACGGGTCAGCGAAGTCGACCTGCTGCGCGCGCTCCTCGGTGATCGTCATGCCCGACATCAGCACGTCGAACTTGGCGGTCAGCAGCGCCGGGATGATGCCGTCCCATTGCGTGTTGACGATCGTCAGCTTGACGCCGAGCTTGCGCGCCATCAGCTTGGCCATGTCGACGTCGAAGCCGATGATGCCGCCGCGCTTGTCCCGCATCTCGAACGGCATGTAGCCCGCTTCGAGCCCGACGCGCAGCTCACCCCGCGCGCGAATCTGCTGCAAGGCACCGTCGGCTGGCGTTTGAGCCCGTGCCTGCCAGGCGCAAGCGAGCAGCAACAGGCTCAGAAGGCCCTGATGCCATCGTGATGTCGAAGCCTTCATGCCGCCCCCTCGTGGTCCGTCTTACAGCCTAGCATCGGTCATGCCGTGTGGGCCGCAGTGAAACTACCCAAGCGGCCCCAGCGGCCGCGCACTACGATACCGGCCCATCTCTCTTCGCAAGAAGTGGCTGCCATGGCGGACCCCCGTCCCGAGCTGCAGTGGATAGCCGAGCAACAGGGTGCATCGCGCGCTGCCCTGCTGCATCTGGCTCAGATCAACTCCGGCAGTTTCAATGCCGATGGCGTGGCCGCGGTCGCTGACGCGCTGGAGCCGCACTTTGCGCCACTGGCGGGGCCGGGCGAGCGCATCGAGCTGGCGGCTTACACCTCCACCGCCGACGACGGCAGCCTGCGCGAGCGGCGCATCGGACCCGCCGTGCGCTGGCGCCAACGACCCGACGCGCCGCTGCAAGTGCTGCTGTGCGGCCACATGGACACCGTCTACGGCATCGACAGCCCGTTCCAGCAGGTGCGTGCGCTCGACGAGGACCGGCTCAATGGACCGGGCGTTGCCGACCTCAAAGGCGGATTGCTGGTGATGTCGCTGGCGCTGGCGGCGCTGGAGCGCTCGCCGCATCGCGATCGAATCGGCTGGACCGTGCTGCTGAATCCTGACGAGGAAATCGGCAGCCGCGGCTCGGCGCCGCTGCTGGCGCGCGCGGCCACGCAACACCATCTGGGCCTGATCTATGAGCCGGCCTATGCCGATGGCAACCTCGCCTCGTCGCGCAAAGGCAGCGGCAACTTCGACCTGATCGTCCACGGCCGCGCCGCGCACGCGGGTCGCAACCCGGGCGACGGCCGCAATGCCGTCGTCGCCGCCAGCGAACTGATCGCACGGCTGTACGCGCTCAACGGCCAGCGCGACGGCCTGACCGTCAACCCTGCGTACGTCCACGGCGGCGGCGCGTTGAACATCGTGCCCGAGCGTTGCGTGTTCAAGTTCAACGTGCGGACGACGCAGCCGGACGATGAAGCGTGGCTGATGCAGCAGCTGGCGACCATGCAGCAGGACATCGACGGGCGCGACGGTTATACGCTCGAAATCCGAGGCGGCTTCACGCGCCCACCGAAAGTGTTCGACGATGCCCATCAGCGACTGGCCGCGATGATCGATGACTGCGGTCGACAGCTCGGGCTCGATCTGCAATTCAAGCCGACGGGCGGCTGCTGCGACGGCAACAACCTGGCCGCCTGCGGATTGCCGAATATCGACAACCTCGGTGTCGTCGGCGGCGAGATCCATTCCGACCGCGAGTGGATGCGCGTATCGAGCCTGGTCGAGCGCGCACAACTGTCGGCGCTGCTGCTGCTGCGCTTGGCCGATGGCGAACTGACGTGGTCCGCCTGAACCCCGCCCCGCGATCCAACGGAACGACCCCATGAACGTGATCCGCCCGATCCGTATCGACGACCTTGATGCACTGCTGACGATGGCGCAGTCCGCCGGTGCCGGCTTTACCTCGCTGCCGCCGTACCCGGACTTTCTGCGGCAGAAGATCGAGCTGTCGCTGCACAGCTTCGCGCACAGCGTGGTCGCGCCCGGCCATGAGCGCTATCTGTTCGTGCTCGAAGACAGCCGCACCGGCCAGGTCGGCGGCTGCTGCGCGATCGAAGCGGCCTGCGGACTCGACGAGCCGTTCTACAACTATCACGTCGGCGTCACCGTGCACGCCAACCGCGAGCTGAAGGTCTACAACCGGATACCGACGCTGCATCTGTCGAACGACTACACGGCGACCTCGGTGCTGTGCTCGCTGTATCTGCAACCCGGCTTCCGCGCTGGCGGCGCGGGACGCCTGCTGTCGAAGTGTCGCTTCCTGTTCATGGGCAATTTCCCGGAGCGTTTTGCCGACAAGGTGATCGCCGAAATGCGCGGCGTGTCGGACGACGCGGGACGCTCGCCGTTTTGGGAAGGCTTGGGCCGGCACTTCTTCAGCATCGACTACAGCGAAGCCGAGCACATCGTCGGCATGGGCAACAAGGCAGTGATCGCCGAGCTGATGCCGCCGCATCCGATCTACTCGGTGCTACTGCCCAAGGAAGCGCAGGAAGTCATGGGGCGCGTGCATCCGCAAACTGCACCCGCGCTGCACTTGCTCGAACAGGAAGGGTTTCGCTATCAGGGCTACATCGATATCTTCGACGGCGGACCCACCGTCGAGGCGCCGCTGATGGACATCCGCACGATCCGCAAATCGCAAGTGCTGCCCTGCCGCATCATCGTCGGCGCACCAGCGTCGGGGCCGACGCATCTGGTGGCCAATACGCAGCTGCAGGACTTCCGCTGCACGCTCACGCCGCTGGCATCGCCATCGGCTGATGCCGACCATCTGGTGATCAGCGCCGAATTGGCCGAGGCGCTGCGCGTGAGTTCTGGCGACGCGCTGCGCGTGGTGGCGCTGTGAGCAGCGGCTGGCTGTACATCAATGGCGCGCGCCAGATGGGCAGCGGCGCCGAGTTCGTCAGCCTCGACCCGGCGACAGCCGACGCGGTGTGGGAAGGCAACGCGGCCAGCAGCAGCGACGTGCAGCGTGCGGTCGACGCGGCACGCGCCGCACTGCCGGCCTGGGCGGCGCTGCCGTTCGCCGAGCGTGAAGCGGTCACGCGACGCTTTGCCGAACAGTTGAGCGCGCATCAAGAACCGCTGGCCAAAATCATCAGCCAGGAGACCGGCAAGCCGCTGTGGGAGACGCGCACCGAAGTCGCGACGATGATCGGCAAGATCGAGCTGTCGGTGCGCGCCAACCGCGAACGCACCGGCGAGCGGGACACCGAATCCGGCGGCGTGCGCCAGATGCTGCGTCATCGTCCGCACGGCGTGGTCGCGGTGTTCGGCCCGTACAACTTCCCCGGCCATCTACCCAACGGCCACATCGTACCGGCGCTGCTGGCCGGCAACTGCGTGATCTTCAAGCCCAGCGAGCTGACGCCGCGCGTTGCCGAAGAAACCGTGATGTTGTGGGAGGCGGCCGGCATACCGCCCGGCGTGCTGCAACTGCTGCAAGGCGAGCGTGCCACCGGCGAAGCGCTGGCCCAGCATGCCGATCTCGACGGCCTGTTCTTCACCGGCAGCTCGCGTACCGGCCTGCTGCTGCAGCAACAGTTCGCTGCGCATCCCGGCAAGATCCTGGCGCTGGAGATGGGCGGCAACAACCCGCTGGTGGTCGGCGACATCGAGCGCGTCGCGCCAGCGGTCTACGACATCATTCAGTCGGCTTATCTGTCGTCGGGCCAGCGCTGTACCTGCGCGCGACGCTTGTACGTGCCGCGCGGCCACGCTGGCGACGCGCTGGTCGACGCGCTGCTCGCAGCGATCGGCCGCATCAAGGTCGGCGCTCCCGATGCCGATCCGCAGCCGTTCATGGGCCCGTTGATCTCGGTCCGCGCCGCCGACCAGATGCTGGCCGCCCAAACCCAGCTGATCGCACTGGGCGCCGAACCGCTGGCGGCGATGAAGCGTCTGCCATGGGGCGCTGCCTATCTGACGCCCGCGCTGCTGGATGTCACCGCCATCGAGCATCTGCCCGACGAGGAATACTTCGGCCCGCTGTTGCAGCTGGTGCGCTACGACACATTCGATCAAGCGCTGCGGCTGGCCAACCGCACGCGCTACGGGCTGTCGGCGGCGCTGCTCAGTGATTCGGCCGATCAGTGGGCGCAGTTTGCCGCGACGATCCGCGCCGGCATCATCAACTGGAATCGACAGACCACCGGCGCCTCGGGCGCGGCGCCGTTCGGCGGTGTCGGGCAGTCGGGCAACCATCGGCCCAGCGCGTACTACGCCGCCGACTACTGCGCCTACCCGGTGGCGATGATGGCCAGCGAGCGCAGCGAACTACCGGCGCAGCTGACACCGGGTATCGAGCTGTAGCGGCATTGGCGGACGAGCACGGCTCGTCCGCACCGACCTGCTCCAGAGAACCGGCGGGCCATCGCCCGGCATCGACCCGTCATTGCAAGCGCGATGCAGCGCGCAGACGCAAGCCGGGCGGCAGCGTTCACTGGCAGGGCCCTTCGACCGGACCCGGCCATGTCCCAACCTGCCTCCGCGCTATGGCGCGCTAACGCGCTGATCTTCGGCCTGCTGCTGACGGCGGTCGCCCGCTCGCAGACGCCGCCGCCGATGCAACTGGCCGAGACTCATCACCTGGGCGAGCCGCTCGACATCCCGGCTTACTGGGTCAGCGAGAAGTACGACGGTGTCCGCGCCTGGTGGGACGGTCAGCAGCTGCTGAGCCGCAGCGGCCATCGCCTGTCGGCGCCCGCGTGGTTCACCGCCTGCTTGCCGCGCGATGCGAGGCTCGACGGCGAGCTGTGGACCCGTCGCGGCGACTTCGAAAACCTGTCCGGCATTGTCCGGCGCAGCGTCCCCGACGACGCGGATTGGCGACAGATTCACTACCGCGTGTTCGACCTGCCGCTCGCGCCGGGTCGCTTCGAACAGCGGCATCAGCGGCTGTTGGAGCTGAAGGCCGCTGCTGGCTGCCGCTGGTTCGAGGTCGTTGAGCAACGCGCTCTGGCCGATGCACCGGCGCTGGCCTCGCTGCTGGCCCGCGTCGTTGCCGATGGCGGTGAGGGCCTGATGCTGCGCCGTCGCGACGCGCCGTACACCGCCGGCCGCAATCGCGATCTGCTCAAGCTCAAACCGGCCGACGATGCCGAGGCGGTCGTGATCGCGCATCAAGCCGGACGCGGCAAGTACCAAGGCATGGTCGGCGCGCTGCGCGTGCGTCGCGACGACGGCGCCGAGTTCGCGATCGGCAGTGGCCTGTCCGATGCGCAGCGGCGCAACCCGCCGCCGATCGGCAGCACGATCACTTATGCCTACAACGGTCTGACGCGGTCAGGGCTGCCGCGTTTCGCTCGATTCGTCCGGGTCCGCCAGGACCCTTGAATCACCCGGTGCGTCGGCGAACCCTCATGCACTGCGCCGCCGGGGGCGGCACACTAAGCCGTACCCGCGCCAACGCCAGACCACGCCGACGATGCACGACACCCACGAATACAACTTCGACGGCCTGGTCGGGCCCACCCATAACTATGCTGGCCTTGCGGCCGGCAATCTGGCGTCGGCGCGCAACGCCGATCAAGCCTCGGACCCGCGCGGCGCCGCATTGCAGGGCTTGCACAAGGCGCAGGCCCTGCAGGCGCTCGGCTTGCGGCAGGGCATTCTGCCGCCGCAGGAGCGTCCCAATCTGGCCGCGCTGCGGCGGCTTGGCTATTCCGGCCGCGACCGCGACGTGCTGGCCAAGGTCCGAGCCGAGGCCCCTGGTTTGCTGGCCGCGGTCAGCTCGGCCTCGTCGATGTGGACGGCCAATGCCGGCACCGTGGCACCCAGCGCCGATACCGCCGACGGCCTCGTGCATTTCACGCCGGCCAATCTGTGCAGCAACCTGCATCGGTCGCTAGAACCCCAGACCAGCGCGCGGGTGCTGGCCGCTACGTTCGCCAGTTCGGCGCACTTCGTTCATCACGAAGCCTTGCCGGCGACGCCGGCGATGGGCGACGAAGGCGCGGCCAATCACACCCGGCTGTGCGGCGAGTATGGCGAGCCCGGTTTGCAGTTGTTCGTCTACGGCCGCGGTAATGATGACGAGCCGGCGCCGATCCGCTTTCCGGCGCGGCAAACGCGCGCCGCCTGCGAGGCACTGGCGCGGCTGCATCAACTGTCGCCGGCACACACGCGGCTGCAGCTGCAAAACCCGGCCGTGGTCGATGCCGGCGTGTTCCACAACGACGTGATCGCAGTCGGCAATCGCGAGGTGCTGCTGTATCACGAGGACGCGTTCGTCGACGCGGCCGCGCTGCGTCAGTGGATCGGCAGCCAATGGCGCGGCAGCCGCGCGCCGGTGTTCATCGAAGTGCCGCGCGCACGCGTCAGCGTTGCCGAAGCGGTCAGTTCGTACTTGTTCAACAGCCAGCTGATCTGTCCGCCGGGCGGCGGCATGCAGATGATCGTCGCCAGCGAATGCCAAGAGCATCCGCGCGTCTGGGACGAGATCGAGCGCATCGTCGCCGACCCGACCAACCCGATCACGCAGGTTCGGGTGTTCGATCTGCGCCAGTCGATGCGCAACGGCGGTGGACCGGCGTGCCTGCGGCTGCGCGTGGTGTTGACCGCCGACGAGCGCGATGCGGTCAATGCCGGCAGCTGGCTGACACCCGAGCGTTACGATGCGCTGGTGGCGTGGGTACGACAGCATTATCGCGACCGGCTGGTGCTGGCCGACCTCGCCGACCCGCAACTGCTCGACGAGACGCGCACCGCGCTGGACCGGCTGACGCAGATTCTCGGCTTGGGCAGCATCTACGACTTTCAGCGCTGAGCACCGCGGCGCGCAGCGGACAAGAGCATCCGATGAATCTGAGCTATCACTGGCGCCGCTGGGCGGACTTGCGCCCCGACGAGCTGTACGCGTTCCTGAAGCTGCGCAGCGACATCTTCGTTGTCGAGCAGAACTGCGTGTTCTCCGACATGGACGGCATCGACCCGCAATGCGAGCACTTGCTCGGCATTGACGCCGACAACATCGTCCGGGCTTATCTGCGCATCGTGCCGCCCGGCGTGCAGCGCCCGCACAGCCCCTCGCCGCCGGCACCCGGGCCGGCGATCGGCCGCGTCGTCGTCGCTGTGGAGGCGCGTGGCAACGGCACCGGTCGCCGCCTGATGCAGCAGGCCCTGTCCTGGTGCGGCGCAGGTTATGCCGGCCAGCCGGTGTCGCTGTCGGGCCAGCAGCACCTGGAAGCGTTCTACGCGTCGCTCGGCTTTGTCACGCACAGCGCGCCGTATCTCGAAGACGGCATCTGGCACGTCGACATGCAACGCCCCGGTATACTCGCCTCCTGACCGGCGCGCCCGGCAGTCCCGCTGCCCACCGACTCTGCTCGAAACCCGACCCGCGACGTGTACGCCCAGTTCTTCAACCTCCGGGAGATGCCGTTCACGATCACACCGGATCCGAGCTATCTGTACCTGTCGCCCCGGCACCAGGAAGCGCTCGGCCACCTGCTGTATGGCACCGGTCAATATGGCGGCTTCGTTCAGCTGACCGGTGAAGTCGGCACCGGCAAAACCACGGTCGTGCGGACGCTGCTGGAGCAGAAGCTCACCGACGTCGACGTGGCGATGATCCACAACCCGAGCCAGAACGAGCTGCAATTCGTGCAGTCGATCTGCGACGAATTGGGCGTGGTCTACGACGCGGCGACACTGACACTCAAGACGCTGGTCGATGCACTCAACGTCCATCTGCTGGCGGTCCACGCCGCCGGCCGGCGCACCGTCTTGATCATCGACGAAGCGCAGAATCTGCCGCGCGACGTGCTCGAACAAGTGCGGCTGCTAACCAACCTCGAGACGCATAAGGAAAAGCTGCTGCGAATCATGCTGGTCGGCCAGCCCGAACTGAGCGAGTTGCTGGCGCGCCCGGACCTGCGTCAGCTCGCCAGCCGCATCACGGCGCGCTACCACCTGATGCCGTTGTCCGAAACCGAAACCGGGGAATACATCCGCCATCGGTTGCGCGTGGCCGGCAGTCACGAGGACATCTTTTCGACCACGGCAGTTCGCGAGATTCATCGTGCGGCACGCGGTGTGCCGCGGCTGATCAACATTCTGTGCGACCGCGCACTGCTTGGCGCCTACGCCCAAGGCGCGCGACGCGTCACACCCGAGACGGTGCGCAAGGCAGCGGGCGAATCCATCGGACTGGCCGCGAACAGCGGCACTGACCGGCTGCCGATCCGCTGGCGACCTTCGTTGCTGCAGATCGAGTCGGCGCTGGCCGTCGTCGCCTTGGTGATCGCCGGGCTGCTGCTGTACCGCACGTTCGCCGGCGGCCCGGCTGCCGATCCCGCGCCGGTCGCCGCTGCGCCGTCGGCACCCGCGGCAGCGCCGTCTGGCGAAGTCACGGCCACCGCCGCCGATGCCGTCACCCCCGCTGCGCCCTCGCCGGCCGTGGCCGAGGAATCCACGTCCGCTACGGCCACGGCCACGGCCGACCTGACCACGCTGCTGCAGTCGGCCCAGCCGCTGACGGCGACGGTCAGCCAGCTGATCCGGCTTTGGGACCAGAACATCGTGATCCCGCGTGGTGCCAACGTCTGCCGCGAGCTGTCCACGCAGGGGCTGGAGTGCTACCGCAACCGGGGCGAATGGTCCGACCTGCGCAGCATCAACCGCCCGGCCATCCTGTCGCTGACCACCGGTCGCGGCGAGATCCAGCATGTGCTGCTGCGCCAACTGACCGCCACCACCGCCACGCTTGATACCCGCACTGGCCCGATCACGATCGCGCTCGACCCGCTCGATGCGCTGTGGTCCGGCGAGTACCTGCTGCTGTGGAAGCGGGAAACCGACGACACCTATCTTTCTCCTGGTGTCCGCAGCCCGGCGGTGGCCTGGGTGCGGCGGCGCCTGGCCCGCGACGCCGGCAAGCCCCTGGCCGAACCGGTATCCGACTTGTACGACGCGGCATTGGTCGAGCAGATCAAGCGCTTCCAGACCCAGCGCGAACTCGACTCCGATGGCGTCATCGGGACGCGGACCTGGATTGCACTGGGCACCGAAGGTCCGGATGGACCGCTGCTGGCGACACCACGATGAGCTTCATCCTCGACGCGCTGCGCAAGGCCGAGCGCGACCGCAATCTGGGCCAAGCGCCGCGCATGGAAGACGTCGCGCTGGCGCCCGAGACCGCGCCCGGCACGACCCCGGCGCCGGCCAAGCGGCCGCTGCGCTGGCTGATCGCGCTGGCGCTGATGTTGATCGCTGCCGCCATCGCGGTATCCGCATGGCGACAGCGCCATCCGCAGACGAAACTCGAATCGCCGGTCGCCGACGGTATCGTGACGGCGACGGTGCGCGGCCCGGCGCCGGCCGATCGCGGTCCGGCTGAGACCCCAGCTCCGAGTCGGCCCGCGGCGGCGCCAGCGGCACCGGCGCCGAGCACGGCGCCTGCGTTGCCGGACGACGAGGCGCTCAATTCGTTCGACGATCTGGAGGCGGTTTCGCCGGACGACGCCGCTCAGGCCGGGATCGCCGATGGGCGTGCGCCCGTCGACGCCAGCATCGACCGCGAGCCGCCGGTCGACTTCATCGCCCGCGCGCCGGATGCAGCCTCGGACAGGCCGATCGTCGAACCGGCCGAGCCGCGGTCGGCAGCACCCACCGCCGCAGTCGAAGCGGCGGCCAGCGCATCGGCGGACGACAGCCTGTCGCTGCCGGCAGTGCCGTTATCCGATATGCCCAGTGACTATCGCCGCGACTTTCCAGCGCTGAGCGTCGAGGTGCACGTCTGGGACGGCGAGCCGTCGCGACGCTTCGTGCTGATCGGTGGCAAGCGCTACGTCGAAGGCCAGCCGCTGGCCGAAGGACCGCAGCTGCTGCAGATCACCCAGGACGGGTTGGTGCTCGAATACCGCGGATCCCGCGTCGCTTATTCACTGCAGTAGCTATTCACTGCAGTAGCTATTCACTGCAGTAGCGGCGCGCTCAGTGCGCGCCAGCGAGCAGCGCCGGCATGGCGCCGGCCAGAATCGTCCTGACCTTGGCCATGCCCTGCGCCACCGACTGCTCGATCTCGGCGTGAATGCCGGCACTGCCGGTGTTCAGGCCGGCGCACCAGTTCACCGACACGGCCAGACAGGCGTAGCGCAAGCCCAGTTCGATCGCCAGCGGCGCTTCTGGAAAGCTGGTCATGCCGATCATGTCGCAGCCGTCGCGCTGCGCGCGGCGGATTTCGGCCGGTGTTTCCAGCCGCGGCCCTTGGGTGACGCCCATCACGCCCTGATCGGCGATCGCGACGTGTGCAGCCTGCGCCGCCGCGATCAGTGCGGCGCGCAGCGCTGGATGGTACGGATGTTCCATCTCCACATGATGCAGCTGCGAATCGGCGCTACCGTCGGACAGCGTGTGCTCGCGCCCAAAGGTGTAGTCGATCGCATCGTGCGGCACGCCGACCGCCGCCGGTGCATAGCCGGGCGTGATGCCGCCGACGGCGGCGATCGCGATCACATCGGTGATGCCGGCATCGCGCAGCGCGCACAGGTTGGCGCGGTAGTTGATCAAGTGCGGCGGAATCTTGTGGCCTTCGCCGTGACGGGCCAGAAAGCAGGCCTCGACACCGTCGACACGACCCAGCAGCAACGGCGCCGATGGCGCACCGTAGCGCGTCGTGCGCTCGTCACGCCGCTGGATCTGCAAGCCGGGCCACTGGTTCATACCCGTGCCGCCGATGATCGCGATACGACGCTCGAGCGCCATGGCTACAGCCCCTTGACGGCGTAGATCGCCGGCAGCTGCCGCCAGTATTCCTTGTAGTCCATGCCGCAGCCGAACACGTAGCGGTCCTCGACTTTGACACCGACGAACTCGGCCACCGCGCCGGGCGCGCGACGGTCGTGCAGCTTTTCGCAGGTCACCGCGACGGCAAAGCTCGCGGGCTGGAATTCCAGCAGGGCCTTGCGAATCGCCACCAGCGTATAGCCCTCGTCGAGAATGTCGTCGATGACCAGCACGTGCCGGCCGCTGATGCGCTTGGCGTCGGGCTGACGCTTCCACACCAAGCCGCCACCGGTGGTGGCGCCGCGATAGCGCGTCGCGTGCAGATAATCCTGTTCGAATGCGAACGGCAGGCGGCTGACGATTTCGGCCGTCGGCAGCAGGCCGCCGTTCATCACGGTCAGGATCAGCGGATTGAGGTCGGCATATCGCGCGGTGATCTCGTGACCGAGCCGGTCATACGCGGCCTTGACCGCTGCGGCGTCGTGCAGGCAATCCGCCTCGGCCATCACGGCGCGGGCTTCGGCCAGCGTGGCGGCGATCTGCGCCTGCAGATCGACATGCGGGGTTTTGGGTTTCATCGGCTGCCAGTCTCCTGTCGATACAGCGCAGCCAGTCGCTGCGAGCTGCTGCGTTTGGGTTTGAGGGTGGGGCTCAGCGCGTCGAGCAGCGACACACACGCGGCGCGGTCGTTGCACACCGGCAGCATGTCGCAGCCGGCGTCGAGCGCCATCCGTGCGCGCTCTTCCATGTTGCCGACGACCGCCGCGCCGTTCATCGACAGGTCGTCACAGAAAATCGCGCCGCGGAAGCCGAGCTTGCGACGCAGTAGCGTGGCGATCCACTTGCGCGACAACGAGGCCGGCGTGGCGTCGAGCGCGGTATAGCGCACATGCGCCATCATCAGCGACTCGATGCCGTCGTCGATCAGCGCCTTGAACGGTGCCAGGTCCAGCGCTTCGATCGTCGCCATCGGCCGGCGGTCGATCGGCAGTTCCAGATGCGAGTCGGCGACGACGTTGCCGTGCCCCGGAAAATGCTTGCCGGTGGACGCCATGCCGGCGCTGCGCAAACCAGCGCGCAGCGCGCGCGCCAGTGCGATCACCGTCTGCGGGTCGGACGAAAACGCGCGATCACCGATGATCTGGCTGATACCGGTGTCGACATCGAGTACCGGCGCAAAGCACAGGTCGAAGCCGTAGCCCGCCAGCTCGCGGCCGATCGTCGCGCCCCAGTGCTGCGCCTCATGGCAGGCGCGCGTCGCGTCTTCCAGATACAGGCGGCCCAGCGTCGCCATCGCCGGCACGCGCGTGAAGCCGACACGAAAGCGCTGCACGCGGCCGCCTTCATGGTCCACGGCCAGCAACAGGCGCGGCGATTTCAGCGCCAGCAAGTCCTTGCACAGCGCCGCCAGTTGCACGGGGTCGTGATAGTTGCGCGTGAACAGAATCACGCCGCCGACCAGCGGATGGCGCAGCAACTCGCGGTCCTCGGCGTTGAGTTCGTGGCCGGAGATGTCGGCCATGATCGGGCCGATCAGTTTGGAAGACGCCATGCGCTTGCGGTTCTTTGGCTGTGGAGTAACGGGTAGAGGAATCGATGCGACAGGGAACGACAATACGGTACCGGCAATCGATGGCTATTCGTGCAGCAGCACGCGGGTACCCGCCGGCACCCGGTCAAACAGATCGACGACATCATCGGTGCTCATGCGCACGCAGCCATGCGACGCCGGTACGCCCAGCGGCTGCACCGGCGGCGTGCCATGGATGTAGATATAGCGGCGAAACGTATCGACACAGCCGAGCCGGTTGCGTCCCGGCTCCAAGCCCGACAGCCACAGGATGCGGCCCAGAATCCAGTCGCGCTGCGGGTGGGCGTGGTGCAAAGCCGGCGACCAGACTTCGCCGGTTGGGCGACGACCGCGAAACACGGCAGTGGGCGGCGCGCCGGCACCGATTCGCGCGCGCACCTGATGCCAGCCGCGCGGCGTCATGCCCGATCCACCGATTTCGCCGACGCCGTTGATGCCGGTCGACACCGGGTACTCGCGCAGCGTCGCGCCATCGCGGCGCAAGCTCAGCCGCTGGTGCCGCAGGTCGACATGCAGTTCAGGCAGACCAGCGCGCATACGGATGACTGGCCAGCGCGTTGTTGTAGTAGCGGTGCTCGGACGTCACTTCGGCGCCGAGCCAGTCGGGCCGCGCGAAGGTTTCAGTCTCGCTGCGCAGTTCCACTTCCGCGACGACCAAGCCGGCGTTGTCACCTTCGAACTCGTCGATTTCCCACAGATGGCCGCCATGATCGACGTAGTGACGGGTCTTCAGGATCAGACCGCGGCACAGCGTGTTGATCATCTGCTCGGCTTCGTCAGCAGGGATCGTGTACTCGTATTCCGCACGCGACATGCCGACGATCGCCTGCTTGACGTTGAGCTTGCCCACGTCGCCTTCGACGCGCACGCGCACCGATGCCGGACCGTCTTGCGGCGTCAGGTAGCCATGTCGCATCGCGATGCGCTTGTGCGCCTGCGTGCGCCAGCCGTCGCCGGTGACCAGAAACTTGCGTTCGATTTCCAGCGCCATCGTCAGGTACTCAGCGGCAAAGCGGCATTGTATGGGTCGCGCCCGGCTCAGGCCCGCTCGAACAGCGCCATGCTCTCGACATGGGCCGTATGTGGAAACATGTCCATTACGCCAGCACGCACCAGGCGATAGCCGTGTTCGTGCACCAGCAAGCCGGCGTCACGCGCCAGCGTGCCCGGATGGCATGACACGTACAGGATGCGCCGCGCCTTGAGCCGGCCGAGCAGCGGCAGGATTTCCTGCGCACCCGCGCGCGGCGGGTCGAGCAGCACCGCGTCGTAGTCACGCACGGCCCACGGCGCATCGGCCTGAGGCTCGAACAGATTGGCGCGATCGAATTCGATCGTCAGTCCGAGGCGTTCGGCGTTGTCGCGGGCCCGCTGTACCAGTGCGGCCTCGCCTTCGACGGCAAACACCTGCGCGCCGGCCCGCGCCAGCGGAATCGTGAAGTTGCCCAGGCCGCTGAACAGCTCGAGCACGCGCTCGCCCGGCTGCGGCGCCAGCCAGTCCATCGCCTGCGCGACCGCCTTGCGACTCAGCTCGCCGTTGACCTGGATGAAATCGGTCGGCCGGAAGTGCAAGCGGTCGGGTTCCTGCAGCGGCGCATACGACAGCTCACGCGGTGGCGGCGTCAGCGGCGCAACGGTGTCGGGTCCGCCCGGCTGCAGATAAAACTCGACATCGTGCTCGATCGCGAAGGCGCGCAACGCGGCGAGGTCGGATTCGGTCGGCGGCGCCATCACACGCAACACCAGCGCCACGGGCTCGGCCGTCGCCACTTCGATCTGCGGCAACTGGGCACGGATGCTCAGGCCGGCGATCAAGCTCCCGAGCGCCCTCAGCCGTTCGCCAACGCGAGGATCGAGCACCACGCAGGATTCGAGCGCTGCCAGAAACGAGCTTTCGCGCTCGCGGAAACCGACCAATACCGTGTCGCGCTTGCCGACGTACTTGGCGCCGAGTCGCGCGCGGCGCCGGTAGCCCCAGACCGGTCCAGTCAATGGCTCGGCAACCTGCACCGGCGCCACCTTGCCGATCCGGGCCAGCGCTTCGATCAGCTGCTTGTGCTTGTAGCGCACCTGGGCCTCGGGCGACAGATGCTGCAAGGCGCAGCCACCACAGACACCAAAATGCGCGCAGCGCGGCGACACCCGATCCGGCGAGGCCCGGTCGACGCCCACGGTCTGGCCTTCATCGACGTCGCGCGACACGCGGACATAGCGGAAGCGCACCTGCTCGCCCGGCAAGGCATCGGCGATGAACACGACCTTGCCGTCGAGCCGCGCAACGCCACGGCCATCCTCGGCCAGATCAACAACGTCGGCGACGAACTCGCCGGTCGGGAGGGGTTTGCGACGGTGACGCGCCATCAGTGATCTTCATCCGGTTCGAACGCCGGGTCCCACGCGACGGCGAACTCGGCCCAGTGCGGCTCGTCGGAGGCGGCAAGGTAATCGCGCACGCGATCGAGCTCGGTGAGGAGCTCGTCGGCCGTCAGATGGCCGCGCATGCGCTGAAATTTCAAATAAACCAGCCAAGTGTTCAGCACGTCGGTTTCGCAGTAGGCGCGGATATCGGCAATGCCGCCGCTGCGCCAGGCGTCGAACACCTTGGAGCCGTCCATGCCGAGCTTGCCCGGGAAGCCGAGCAACAGCGCAATCTCATGCAGCGGCGCGTTGTTGCGGCCGCTGTACAGCGCCAGCACATCCATCAGATCGGTGTGCTTGAACTCGTAGCGCTTGAGATAGTTGTTCCACTTGCTGTCGCGGTCGAACAGCCCGTTGTCCCAGTAGGCCTTGGCTTGTACGCCGTGCACCAGCGCGCGGTAGTGCAGCACTGGCAGGTCGAAGCCGCCGCCGTTCCACGACACCAGCGTCGGCCGGTAGCGTTCGATGCCGTCGAAGAAGCGCTGCACCAGCTCGGCTTCGCCGGCACTCTCGTCACCGAGCGACCACACGCGCAGGTCGGTTGCGGTGCGCAACACGCAGGAGATTGCGACGATTTTCTGCAGATGCGCCGGCATGAAGTCGTTGCCGCGCCGCGCCCAGCGCTGCGCACGCAGCGCCATCCACACCTCGTCGTCCGGCGCGTCCGGCATTTCGAGAATGCGGCGGGCGCCGGCAATGTCGGGGATGGTCTCGATGTCGAAGACCAGCGTCGGTTCGGTCATGGCAGTGGCACCGCCTCGGCGGCGCAGGCGGTCAGTCGGGGAAAACGCCAGTGGAGATGTAGCGGTCGCCACGGTCGCAGATGATGCAGGCGATCGTCGCGTGCTCCAGCGTCTGGCACAGCTGCAGCGCCGCCCAGACCGAGCCACCGGACGACGGGCCGCAGAAGATGCCCTCGGTACGCGCCAGCGCATGCATCGTGGCTTCCGCGTCGCGGGCAGTGACTTCGATGACGCGGTCGACGCGGCGCCGATCAAAGATCTTGGGCAGGTATTCCTCCGGCCATTTGCGAATGCCGGGGATCGAGCTTTCGCCCTGCGGCTGCACACCGACGATCTGGATCGCCGGGTTCTGCTCCTTGAGGAAGCGCCCGGTGCCCATGATCGTACCGGTGGTGCCCATCGTCGCGACAAAGTGCGTGATGCTGCCGTCGGTGTCGCGCCAGATTTCGGGGCCAGTGCCCTCGTAGTGCGCGCGCGGGTTGTCCGGGTTGGCGAACTGATCCAACACACGTCCCTGCCCTTCGGCCTGCATCCGCTGCGCCAGATCGCGCGCGCCCTCCATGCCCTCTTCCTTGCTGACGAGTACGATTTCGGCGCCGAACGCCTTCATCGCCGCACGCCGCTCGGCGCTCATATGAGCGGGCATGATCAGCCGCATGCGATAACCCCGCATCGCGGCGGCCATCGCCAGCGCGATGCCGGTGTTGCCCGACGTGGCTTCAATCAGCAGATCGCCGGGCTTGATCTCGCCGCGCTCCTCGGCGCGACGGATCATCGAATACGCCGGCCTGTCCTTGACCGAACCCGCCGGATTGTTGCCTTCCAGCTTGGCCAGCAGCCGGTTGCTGCCGATACCCGGCAGACGCCGCAACTCGACCAGCGGGGTATTGCCGATAAAATCGGCGAGCGGGTGGCTTTTCATGGATGTGGTCATGTCAGATAAATGGAGTTTAGCCGATGCCCCTGTGTGACCGCCGATGAGCGCGCTTCCGCCCCCACCCGCCGGCTGGCGTGGCGTACTGCGCCGCTTGCTTCACGCCCTCGGCTGGCTGGCGCCGTCGGTGCTGACCACGGTAATGAGCGCCGTGCTGTGGTGGCTGATCGACGAGCCGCGGCCGTCGTGGCTGGGCCTGCTACTGGGATTCAATCTGGCGGCGATTCTGGCGCTGAATCTGTATCAGCTGCTGCGCTGGAACCAAGTGCTGCGCGACCTCGACAGTACGCTGCGCAACATCGCGCAAGGTCGGCTCGAAGCGCGACTGACGCGCACGCTGCCACCGGGTGCGCAGCAGATCGGCCATCGTCTGAACCAGATCAGCCAGCAGATGCTGGGCTACCGCGACCAACTGGAGCTGCGCATGCAGACGGCCGTCGGTCGCCTGCGCTCCGACCTGGAGCAAGCCAAGACCGATCTGCGACAGGCTCAGCTGCAGCTGACCCGCATCCAAACCGAGTTTCGCCAGCAGTCCGAGCGGTTTTCCGGCATGACGCACGAGCTGCGCACACCGTTGACGGCGATCCTGGGTTTTTCCGACTTGCTGCGTAAAACCCGGCTGACCGAGCATCAGGACGACTATCTGGCCACGCTCGACCGCAGCGCGCGCGGCCTGCTGTCGATGCTCAACGACGTGCTCGACTGGAGCCGTATCGAAGCCGGCCGGCTGACGCTGAACCTGGAGCGTTTCGACCTCGGCGACGCGGTCGAAGACGTGATCGCACTGCTGGCACCGCTGGCCTATGAGAAGCAGCTGGAACTGGTCCACATCATCTATCACGACGTGCCGCTGCAACTCGACGGCGACGCGCAGCGGCTGCGCCAGGTGCTGACCAACCTGCTGTCGAACGCGATCAAGTTCACCGAGTACGGCGAAGTCGTGCTGCGGGTCATGAAGGAGCGCGAGCAAGGCAGCCGCGTCTGGATCCGGGCGTCGGTGACCGACAGCGGCGTGGGTCTGACCGAGAAGCAACAGCAGCGGCTGTTCCAGCCGTTCGAACAGATGCAAGGCGTCAATCGCCAGCCTGGCACCGGGCTGGGCCTGACGATCGTCAAGAAGCTGGTCGACTTGATGGCCGGCAGCATCAGCGTGCAAAGCGAACCCGGACATGGCTCGACGTTCAGCGTGCTGCTCGAACTGGGCGCGGCCAACACCGCGACACAGGCCTGGGACCATCTGCGCGGACGGCGCATTTGGGCTTGCGAAACCCATCCGACCGCCGGCCTGGCTCTGAGCCATTCACTGCAGTTCTGGGGCATCGACGTCAGCCCGTTCGAGGATGTCGGCGTGCTGACATCGCGGCTGCGCCATGCGCCGCGTGCCAACCGGCCTGACTTGATCATCGTCGGCCTCAAGCCGGGCGACCTGAAACAAGAGGCGATGCAAACCTTGGGCAGCTTGTGCATGGACGCCCAGCCACCGCTGCTGACGCTGCTGAGCTCGGCCTCGCCGTCCGACCAGCAGGACGCAATCGACCTGGGCGCCGCACGCGCGTTGCCCAAGTCGGTCGGACGGCTGCAGCTGTACCGCGAACTGTGCGATCTGGTGCGCATCGGCCGCGCCAAGCCGATGCTCGACAGCCAGACGCTGCTGATCGCCGACAACAATCCGTCGAATCTGCGCTATCTGGCCGCGCTAGGGCGTGAGCTGGGCGCCGTGGTACTCGAAGCCCGCGACGGCGACGAAGCCCTGCAGATCTGGCGGTCCCAGGGCTGCAACTTCGCGTTGATCGACTACCGGATGCCGGGCACTGACGGCGCCGGCGTGATCCGCGAGATTCGTATCGCCGAAGCCGATCCTTCCTTTGCAAGGCCGCGCACGCGCCTGGTGGCGACGTCCGCGCATTTGACGCCGGTGGACCGCAACGCGCTACGCGAAGCCGGTGCGGACGAAGTGCTGATCAAGCCGTTCGACGAAGCGCAGCTGCTGCGCGCGCTGACGCCGACGCTGGCACGCGAGCTCACGCTGATTCCCGGCCCATCACGGCTGGCACAGGATGCCGAGCTGCTGGAACTGCTGCGCGAAGAACTACCGTTGCAACTCAAGGACCTCGAAGACGCATTCGCACGAGGCGACGCGATCGCGGCACGCGCAGCGGCGCACACGCTCAATGGCACCGCTGCGTTTTATCAGCTGACGCAGCTGAAAGCGGTCGCCAGCGACATGGAACAACAGCTGGCCGCGTCTGCCTTCAGCGGCGTCACCGCCGGCGGGCTGACGCGATTGCGGGCGGCGCTCTACGAAACCTTGGGCGGCATCGGCGCGACGACGCCAACCTCCGAAGCCGCCGCGCGCTGAGCCGGCCCGCACGCCGCCTAGCGTTGACGCTCCAGCGTCACGACGGCGCAGACCAGATCGACTTCATCGCTCAGGCTCAAGTGCATGGCACCAATGCCGCGTGCCGCCAGCATCGCGGCAGCACGCGGCGATACGCAGAGCTGCGGCGGCCCCAGCGGGACCCGCGTCCAACCGACATCGTCGTGGGCCATGCCGCGAAAGCCGGTGCCCAAGGCTTTGACGAAAGCCTCCTTAACCGCAAATGACTTGGCCAGGAAGTTGACCGGATCGCGCGCCTGGTCGAAGCGCGCCCGCTCCAGCGGATGCAGCATCCGCTGCACCAGCCGCTGCGGATGCCGCTCATATACTTTCGCCATCCGCGAGATGTGCAACAGGTCGACGCCGGTACCGTAGATCACCGGACCGGCTGCCGAGGCGGCGGCTGCCGGCGCACGGGCGACGCCGCGCGCATAACAGCCACTGCGCGCCGACGACCGCATTCAGCCGCGTCCCTTGCGCATTTCGGCGGCCATTTCGCGGACCGCCTCGCCGATACCGACCATCAATGCGCGGGCCACGATCGCGTGCCCGATGTTCAGTTCGACAATCTCGGCGATGCCGGCCACCGCAGCGACGTTGTGCAGGTTCAAACCGTGCCCGGCGTGCACCTCGATGCCGGCCTGGTGGGCCAGCTTGGCGAACTGGTCAATCACGACGAATTCGGCAGCAGCCGTTTCGAAATGCGCAGCGTCGGCGTAGCGCCCGGTGTGAATCTCCAAGTGCGGCGCACCGCTGGCGATGCACGCTTCGAGTTGCTGCGGATCGGGGTCGACGAACAGGCTGGTCACGATGCCGGCATCGGCCAGGGCGTCACAAACGGCGCGGATACGCGGCAGTTGCCCGGCGATGTCGAGGCCGCCTTCGGTGGTGCGCTCCTCGCGCTTCTCGGGCACCAGGCAGACGTAGGCGGGCTTCAAGCGTCGCGCAATCGCCACCATCTCGTCGGTGACGGCCATTTCCAGATTAACCGGCACCTTGCTGACGGCCAGCAGGCGCTGCACGTCGTGGTCCTGGATATGCCGGCGATCTTCGCGCAAGTGCACCGTGATCGAATGGGCGCCCGCATGTGCGGCGATCAGCGCCGCTTCCACCGGGTCGGGATACGGTGCGCCACGTGCTTGCCGGACCGTGGCCACATGGTCGACGTTGACGCCCAGACGCAGTTCGGGAGGAGACATACCGGCACCCTGCAGGATTGGGCCGGCATTGTAGACCGCAGCTTGGCCGGCGCGCGGCCGCCAAGCTGCGATCCGTCAACGCATTTACAGATTGAAGCGATAACCCAGCGCGAAGCTGATGGCCGGGTAGATCTTGTAGTCGCTGGCATCATCCTCGACGTCGGCGCGCTCGGCTTCGAGGTTGGCTTGGAACACCTGCGATTCGATCGATCCGTCGTCGACGTCGAACGAGTTGCCGGTGTCGACATTGACGGCGCTACCGGACGCGTCGAGTTTGACCTTGGCTGCGCCCTGGAAGTACGCACCCAACTCGAAGCGGAAATACACGTTCGATGCGCCCTGGATCGCGTTGCCCCAGCCCAAGCCCAGATACGGTACGGCCGAGTTGAAGTCCAAGCCGCCGTTCAGACGCAGCGGATCGGTGGTATCCGACACGTAGGTGCCGCCGCCGACCTCGTACTCCTCGGTGCCGCTGGGATCGGACGCCTTCAGATCGAGCTGGTTGCCGTTGCTGTACAAGCCGGCGCTCAGATAGAAGCTGCCCTTGAACGGATGCAGGTCGAGCTGCACGCCGACGCTCTTCAAGTCGAGCGTGCCTTCGTACTCGATGCCGTCTTCGGTCTGATCGTAGTCGTAGCTGAACACGTTGAAAGGAACACGCAGATTGAGCCGGTCGGTCAGCCCGATCGTGCCCTCGGCGCCCAGACCCAGCGTTCCGACGCGCAGACCGCCTGCCACCGCCGTTGCCGCCTGTGCGGTGCCGCTGCAAGCAGCGGCCGCAGCCAGAATCAACGCCGCTGCTGTACCCCGTTGGGTCAACTTCATCACGCCCTCCTCATGAGATGGATATTGATGCAGACGGCCGGCGCCTTGCCCCCGTGCCAAGCCGTGCCCATTGATTGTGCCAGAGCCATCTACCCGGAACGGGAGCCAGGTCAACCGCTTCACGCCGTTGGGCGGGATTTGCGGATTTGTCGCAGCAGACGCGCGGTTTCCAGCGGCTTGTCGCCGAGCAGGCTGCGCAGCGGCGCACGCAGCAGCCGCCGCGCATCGCGCAGCGCGGTCTCGTCGTCGAGCTGTTCGTCGCGCAGCGCGATCAGGCTGCTGCCGGCGTAGGCATCGCCATCGCCGCTATCGGCGACGACCGGCCCCAGCTCGGTGTCGTAGCGGTACGGCGTGGCCGGGTCCAAGTCGTCGTCCAGCTGCAAGCCGTAGCCCAGCTCGGTCAGCAGGTTCTTCTCGAAGATGCGCAGCGCAGCTTCCAGCGCCGATGGCAGCTGCGCTAGCGCGACGACGTAGTCTGCGTATAGATCCGGATGCGGATCGTGACGCGGCAGCAAGCGGATCAGCAGCTCGTTCAAGTACCAGCCACTGAAGATCGCCTCCCCCGGCAGGGCCGCAGCGTGACCGTCGGCCTCCACGCCGGTCAGCGCGCCCAGATCGCCCTGTTCGTTCCACGACAGCAGCAGCGGCTGGAACGGCTGCAGCAGCGCCCGCGTACGGGAGCGCGGTGCGCGGCTGCCGCGGGCGATCAGTCCGACGCGGCCATGGTGGTAGGTCCAGGCTTCGACCAGCAGGCTGGTATCGCGGTACGGCTGGGTGCGCAGCACGTGACCCGGCGTCAGCTGGATGCGGGCGCGCGTCATCGGCAGCGCAGCATCGCGGGCCCTTTATTCGCCGCTGTCGAAGCCCAGCTGGCGCAGGGCCTTCAAGTCGTCGCTCCAGTTTTCCTTGACCTTGCACCAGAGCTTGAGAAACACCTTGTCGCCGGTGATCTGCTCGAGTTCGCGGCGGGCTGCAGTGCCGACGCGCTTGAGGTTGGCGCCTTCTTCACCGATGACGATCGATTTCTGGCCTTCACGCTCGACCCAGATCGTGGCGTTGATCCGGCGCAGCCGACCTTCGCGCTCGTAGCTGTCGATCGATACCGTCAGCGAGTAAGGCAGCTCCTGGTGCAAGCCGCGCGTCAGTTTTTCGCGAATCAGCTCGCTGGCCTCGAAACCATGGTCGTAGCCGGTGACCATGTCAGGCGGATACAGCTCGGGGCCTTCCGGCAGACGCGCGAAGATTTCGTTGACCAGCGCGTCGAGGTTGCTGCCCTTGGTCGCCGAGACCGGGATCACGAACGCGAAGTCGCGCATCGCGCCGAGCCGAGCCAGCTCCGGCAGCAGTTGTTCGCGCGTCTTCTGCTGGTCGATCTTGTTGACCAGCAGCGCCACCGGGCCGGCGACATCCTTGAGCTTGTCGAGTACGGCTTGGTCTTCGTCGCGGAACGCGCCGGCTTCGACGACGAACAGCACCAGATCGACATCATGAATCGATCCGGACGCCGCTTGGTTCATCAGCTTGTTCAGCTTCTTTTTCT
Organism: Hydrocarboniphaga daqingensis; assembly: GCF_900129825.1. Lineage (GTDB taxonomy): Bacteria > Pseudomonadota > Gammaproteobacteria > Nevskiales > Nevskiaceae > Hydrocarboniphaga > Hydrocarboniphaga daqingensis. The sequence continues at coordinate 580,689 of NZ_FQWZ01000001.1, forward strand.
CGCCGCGATGTAGACCGGGCGTATCGACGAACACGATCTGACCGCGGTCGTCATGCAGCACGCCTTGAATGCGATGCCGGGTCGTCTGCGGCTTGTGCGAGACGATGCTGACCTTGCGGCCGATCAGCGCGTTCAGAATCGAGCTTTTGCCGACATTGGGCCGGCCGATGATCGTGACAATGCCGCTTTGCATGAGGGGTACGCCTGCGTAAAGCCGGATTGTACCGCGCGGCGGCGCGGCCCGGCTCAGGGCGTGACGGCGGTCAGCCGCTGCAGCAGCAGTTCGGCGGCTTTCTGTTCGGCACCGCGGCGGTTGTTGGAAAAAGCTTCGGTGGTCACATCGGCGTCGAGCAAGCGGCTCCGGACCACGAACTGACGTCGGTGCGGCGGCCCCGACTCGGACAGCACTTCGTAGATCGGCAACGGCCGGCCGCGCGCCTGCAGCCACTCCTGCAGCCGGGTCTTGGGGTCCTTCAGCGTTTCGGGGTCGGGCAATTGTTTGAGCAGCCCATCGAAGCACTGCAGGCAGACGCGGCGCGCCGGCTCGAAGCCGCCATCGAGAAAGATCGCGCCGATGATCGCCTCGAACGCGTCGGCCAGGATCGAATCACGGCGCCAGCCGCCGCTCTTGAGTTCGCCTTCGCCGAACTTGATGGCCTCGCCCAGCTTGAGCTGGCGTGCCAGCAGCGCCAGCGATTCCTCGCGCACGAGGCTGGCACGCAGCCGCGACAGCGCACCCTCCTCGGCCTGCGGCCGCAGCCGGTACAAGCTCTCGCCGATGATGAAGTTGATCAGGCCGTCGCCGAGAAACTCGAGCCGCTCGTTGTTGACGGCCGCGTGCGATCGATGGGTCAGCGCGCAGTCGATCAGCAGCGGATCATTGAAGCGATAGTCGAGCGTATCGCAGAGATTCTGGACCAGCTTGGCCGTCATACGTGGCCCACTTATTCGATGGACGGCAGGCGGATCGGCACATCACCGCTGAAGCGGATCACAACGTCGATGTTGTAGAACAGCGATGTGCGCGCTTCGTAGGCGTAGACCAGTGAGCGAGCCGCCGCGCTGCGGCGCACCTTGACGTCCTCGGGGCGCAGCCCGTCGACGCTGTCGATCAGCCAGCGCCGATGCAAATGCTCGCGGATCGTCACCGCGTCGCTGCTGCTGAGTTCGGCGTCTTCGGCGATCGCGTGCAGCGATCGCGATACTTTCATCTGATTCAAGTACAGCGGCAGGCACTTGATCGTCACCGTCGCAAAGAATCCGATCACCAGCAACAGCAGCAGCAAGCTGATGAACGTCAGGCCGGACTGGTGCTTGGGAAAGGGTCTCATCGCGGGCCCGCCGTCAGCGGATCGTCGTACCGATGCGCGAGAAGAACGGCCGCTTGCTCTGCGCGTCCCAACTCATCCAGATGAAGAAGGCGCGGCCGACCAAGTTGCGCTCGGGGATCGTGCCCCAGCCACGGCTGTCGAAGCTGCCATCGCGATTGTCGCCCATGCCGAAGTACTGACCGGGCGGCAATACCAACTCTTCGCCGCTGCACAGCGCCTGGTTGGCGCCGCTGCTGTCCGGGCCGCACAAGCTGTCGACCGGACGATTGGGGTCGACCAAGATGTGGTGCTCGACGCCGTTGATGGTCTCGCGCATCCGGTAGCGGACATCGGACGAGGAACCCGATGCGGCGTAGACACCGTCGGCCTCCAGCGCGGCGACTTCGCCGTTGACGTACAGCGTCTTGTCTTTGTAGACCAGATGATCACCGGGCACGCCGACGATGCGCTTGATGAAATCGCTGGACGGATCGCGCGGCCAACGGAATACCACCACGTCGCCACGCTGCGGCGTGCCGTCACCGAAAAAGCGATGATGAAAAACCGGGTCGCGCAAGCCGTAGCTGAACTTGTTGACCAAGATGAAATCACCCTTGATCAGCGTCGGCAGCATCGACTCGGACGGAATACGGAAGGGCTCGGCGATGAACGAGCGCAGCACCAGCACGCCGACAATCACCGGGAAGAACGAGCGGCAGAAATCGATGATCCAGCCCGGCTTGTCGTCGCCGCCGATCAGCGCACTGCGGCGGCGCGCCAGAAACAGCTTGTCGATCGCCCAGCCGATGCCGGTAATAAACGTCAGCAGCGTCAGCAACACTGCAAAGTCGAAATGTACGTCGTTGGACATCGTGTGGCCCTGCCTCCCTTCTGACCGCTCGCGGTCTCAATCGGCCTTGCTGCTCTTGCGCTCGACACCCAGCACAGCGAGGAATGCTTCCTGCGGAATCTCGACGGCGCCAACCTGCTTCATGCGCTTCTTGCCCTCTTTCTGCTTTTCTAGCAGCTTCTTCTTGCGCGAAATGTCACCGCCGTAGCACTTGGCGAGCACGTTCTTGCGCATCGCCTTGACCGTCGACCGGGCGATGATCTTCGAGCCGATCGCCGCCTGAATCGCGACGTCGAACATCTGCCGCGGAATCAGTTCCTGCATACGCTCGCACAAATCCCGGCCTCGCGCATAAGCCGCGTCGCGATGCACGATCGTGGCCAGCGCATCAACCTTATCGCCATTGACCAACACGTCGAGCTTGACCAGCGGCGCTTCCTGGAAGCGCAGGAACTCGTACTCGAAGCTGGCGTAACCGCGCGACACGCTCTTGAGTCGATCGAAGAAGTCGAGCACCACCTCGCCCATCGGCATCTCGACTTCCATCTGCACCTGGTTGCCGAAGTACTTGAGGTTGCGCTGCGTGCCGCGCTTTTCCATGCACAACTGCATCACCGGGCCGACGTAGTCCGGCGGCATCAGCACGCGGCAGTTGATGATCGGTTCGCGGATGTCCTCGAATTCACTGCCTTCGGGTAACTCCGCCGGATTGTCGATCTTGCGGATCTCGCCGTCGGTGCCGGTGATCTCGTAGACCACCGACGGCGCCGTGGTGATCATGTTGATGTCGTACTCGCGCTCCAGGCGTTCCTGCACGATTTCCATATGCAGCATGCCGAGAAAGCCGACGCGGAAGCCGAAACCCAGCGCGGTGGAGTTCTCGGGCTCGTACTGCAGTGCCGAGTCGTTCAGGCGCAGCTTGGACAGTGACTCGCGAAAATCTTCGAAGTCATCGGCGTCGATCGGGAACATGCCGGCGAACACGCGCGGCTGCACCTTCTTGAAGCCCGGCAGTTGCTCGGCGCACGGGCGAGACGGGTCGGTCAGCGTGTCGCCGACCGGCGCGCCGAAGATGTCCTTGATGCCGGCGATCAGAAAGCCGACTTCGCCGGTTTCCAGTGCGTCCTTGAACACGCGCTTGGGCGTGTGCACGCCCAGCGAGGTGATTTCGTAATCCTTGCCGGTCGACATCACGCGCATCTTCTGGCCCTTGCGGATGCGGCCATTGATGACGCGGACTAGCGAGACGACGCCCAGATAGTTGTCGAACCAGCTATCGACGATCAGCGCCTGCAGCGGCGCGTCTTCGATGCCTTTCGGCGGCGGCAGGTTCGCGATCACCGCTTCGAGCACGTCGGGGACGTTCAGGCCGGTCTTGGCCGAAATCCGCAGCGCGTCCTGCGCCGGGATGCCGATCACGTCTTCGATTTCCTTGGCGACGCGCTCGGGCTCGGCGTTGTGCAGGTCGACCTTGTTCAGCACCGGCAGCACGTCGAGATTGAGCTCAAGCGCCGTGTAGCAGTTGGCAACCGATTGCGCCTCGACGCCCTGGCTGGCATCGACGACCAGCAGCGCGCCTTCGCAGCTGGCCAGCGAGCGGCTCACTTCGTAGCTGAAGTCGACATGGCCGGGCGTGTCGATCAGGTTGAGCTGATAGACCTCGCCGTTGCGCGCCTTGTATTCCAGCGACACGGCCTGGGCCTTGATCGTGATGCCGCGTTCGCGCTCGATCGGGTTGTTGTCGAGCACCTGGGCTTGCATTTCACGCAGCTCGAGGCCGCCGCAGATCTGGATGAAGCGATCGGCCAGCGTGGACTTGCCGTGATCGATGTGCGCGATGATGCAAAAGTTGCGGATGTTCGACTGTTTCATAGACCGCTGCGAAAGCGCCGCACCCGGCCGGATGCCACGCAAGAAAAGAGGGGTGGCGCAGTATACCGGGCTGGCCCCATCGGAGGCCGGTCAGCGCCCGATCGGGCTAGCAACCACGCGCGCGGCGCCAGTCGGCGATCGCGTCCGGGTCGAGCTGGCTGACGCACACCGCGGTGCCGTCCTGGGCGTCGAGCAGTACCGGAATCTTCAGCCCGTAGCGGCGTTGCCAGTCATCCCGGCTGTCGACGTCGGCTTCGGCCAGGCAGCCCACCAAATCCGGCCAGCGATCCAGAAGGTCGACGACCAGCTGCTCGCACAGATGGCAGCCGGAGCGGCTCAGCAACAGCAGGCCGGGCGCCGACATCAGCGGGTGGGCACGTCCAGCGGCAAGAACGACGGCACGCCGTTGCGGTTGATCAGCACGGGGACCGTCACGCCGGGCGTCAGCAGGCCGATGATCTCGGCAAGCCGCTGCGGCGACCCGACTTCCTGGCCAGCGATCGACTGCAGGATATCGCCACGGCGGATGCCGGCTGACTGCGCAGCGCCCGGGGTGACGCTCTCGACCAGCACACCGGCACCGACCAAGTGCGCGCGACGCCGGATTTCCTCAGGGATCTCGATCACCTTGAGTCCCAGCAGCGCCAGTGGCGCGACCGGGGGCGGCTCGACCGGACCGGTCGCGCTGTCGGCGCCGTCGGCGACTTCGCGATCCTGATTGTCGAGCTCGCCGACTTCGACCTTGATCGTCACCTGCTTGCCGTCGCGCTGCATCACCAGCGGCACGACCTCGCCCGGATCAACATTGCCGACCAGCGGCGGTAGCGCGGTGGAAACCTGCAATTCGCTGCCGTTGAAGCTGAGAATCACGTCGCCCGCCTTGATGCCGGCGCGCTCGGCCGGACTACCGGGCATCACGCGGGCCACCAAGGCACCCACCGGACGTTCCATGCCAAAGGTCTGAGCCAGATTGCGGTCGACTTCCTGGACAACGACGCCGAGCCAACCGCGTGTGACACGGCCCCGGTCCTTGAGCTGGCGCGCGACCTTGGCGGCCACGTCGATCGGAATCGAGAAGCTGACGCCTTGGTAGCCGCCCGACTGCGAGTAGATCTGCGAATTGACGCCGACGACTTCGCCGTCGAGGTTGAACAGCGGACCGCCCGAATTGCCAGGGTTGATTGCCACGTCGGTCTGCACGAACGGCACGTACTGCTCGGACACCAGGTTACGTCCCTTGGCCGAGACGATGCCGGCCGTGACCGAGTAGTCGAAGCCGAACGGTGAGCCGATCGCCAGCACCCATTGGCCCGGACGCAGCTTGGAGTATTCGCCAAGCTTGACCGCCGGCAGACCCTTGGCGTCGATCTTCAGCAGTGCGATGTCGCTACGTTCGTCCGAGCCGACCACCTGCGCCGTGAACTGACGCCGGTCGAGCAGGCGCACGATCACTTCCTTGGCGTCCTGGACGACGTGGTAGTTGGTCAGCACATAGCCGTCTTCCCACAGGATGAATCCCGAGCCCAGCGGCTGCGGCGCGCCGGACGGCGCATCGCCGCCGTCGTCGGGCTGCAGTTCGCCCAGCGGGCCGTCCGGGTAGGCCGGCGACGGCAGCGCGCCGTCTGGTGGCTCAGCACCGTTCTGTTCGAGGAAGCGGCGGAACCATTCCGGCGCGTTCTGCAGGCCGTCTTCCGATTCGCTGCCGCCACCCAGCGCCGGGCCCGAGCCCGGCAGTGCCGACACGGTGCTGATATTGACCACCGACGGGCTGGCGCGCTCGACCAGGTCGGCAAAATCGGGATAACCGCCAGTGGAGGAAGGACGCGAACAGGACGACAGCGCCAATAGCGACAAGAACCCGACCAACGCGGTCAGGATCCGCCGCGGCTGGCCTGCAACTTCGATCATGGGGGTCAAACTCCGTGGCCCGCGCGCCCGGTCGGGCATTCCAATAGGGTTGTCATTCTAGGGCGTTCGGGGACGAAAGAAACGCGGCGCGGCGGGAAACCACCGTTTCGCGGTCGCGGCAACCCGACAAAAGCCGGACAGCAAAAGGGCCGCATCGCGCGGCCCCTGCCCCCCACCCTGCGAACGAGGTATCAGCGAGAGGCTTCAGCGGCCAGCGCGCTGGTGTCGAAGCGGACGTACCGGGCGCCGTCGCCGTAGGCAGCGGCCGCATTGCGGCTGGCGATGTAGTCGCGCAGCAGCGCCGCATATTCCTCGTCGGCGAACGTCGTGCCGTTGTTATCGCCGGTCAGCGATACGGCCTGCAGGCGCCCCATGCTGCGGCCAACCGGCAGGCTGATCGTGCCGGCCAAGGGGTTGCCGACACGGACGCTGGCACCGGCTCCTTCGCCAGCGCCGCCGGCAGCAAAGCCGGCATCGTGTTGTTGGGGGGCCAGGAACAGCATTGCCGCCGCGCCCATCGAGGCGGCAGCCGCCAGCCCGACCGCCGGTCGCCACGGCAGCGTGGCGACGCGGCGACGGAACGCCGCCAAGTCGACAACGCGCCCCGTGCGGCGCGGCTCTTCGAGCGCCGCCATGACGCCGGCACAGATGCAGGGCTGGCCGTCGAGTACGCGAGTCCCTTCGGCAGCCTCGCGGCTCAGATGCCAACGGCTCCACTGCTGCCCGAGGCCGGGCTGGCGATCCATCTCAGCCAGCAAGCGGTCCAGTTCGGCATCGCTGCATTCGCCATCGACAAGAGCAGACAGAGATTCTTGGGACATTCGTTCTCGACCTGTGAGACGTGGACCGGACGCGCGATTCAGCGCAGGTACAGGCTAAACCACTTTCCGGCGACTAAGTTCCAGCTTGTTACAAAATGTTCCGGCTGCGATCCGTCGCGGCGAGCTCCAGACGGATCAGTTCAGCAGCGGCTGGACCACGGCGTCAATGGCCTCGCGAGCCCGGAAAATGCGCGAACGCACCGTTCCGATCGGGCAATTCATCACCTCGGCGATCTCCTCGTACGACAGTCCGTCGAGCTCGCGCAGCGTGATCGCCTGACGCAGGTCGGGCGGCAGCTTGGCGATGGTTTCGGCGACTTTGCGCTTGAGTTCGTCGGACAGCAGCATCGATTCGGGCGTGTCGACGTCCGACAAGTGCTCGGTGTGGCCGTACTGCTCGGCGTCGCCGACGTCGATGTCCTGCGTGGACGGCCGGCGACCCCGGGCGACGATGTAGTTCTTGGCAGTGTTGATGCCGATCCGGTACAGCCAGGTGTAGAACGCGCTCTGGCCGCGGAAGCCATTGAGCGCGCGGTAGGCCTTGATGAAGGTTTCCTGAGCCACATCCGGGGCGTCGGCGTCGCCCACGAGGCGGCTGACCAACTGGATGATCTTGTATTGGTACTTCCGCACCAGCAGTTCGAAAGCGCGCTTGTCGCCCTGCTGGGCTCGCTCCACCAACTGCTCGTCGACGTTGTCTTCGCTCATGCGCGGCCGCGCGGCCTTCGCCTTGTCTATGACGCTAAAATGAATGGAGACCGCGCGCCCCGGGCGGCCAGCACATTAGTCTAACGAATCCAGACCATGAGTGAACCCAAGGAGCGCCCGCCGGTTCTGATCATCGGCAGCGGTGCCGCCGGCCTTACCTGTGCACTGAAGCTTGCGCGCCACGGCATCGCGAGCACGGTGGTATCCAAAGCCCAACTCGAATCGGGCGCGACGCTGTGGGCCCAAGGCGGCATTTCGGCGGTGTTCGACGAGGACGACTCGCTCGAAGCGCATGTGCGCGACACGCTGATCGCCGGCGCCGGCCTGTGCGAAGACGCCGCCGTGCGCTTCACCGTCGAGCGCGGGCCGGGTGTCGTGCGCTGGCTGCAGGAATCGGGCGTCGACTTCACACGCGAAAACGGCAGCGACGGCCGTCTGCACCTGACGCGCGAAGGCGGCCATAGCCATCGGCGCGTCGTGCATGCCGCCGATGCGACAGGCCACGCGGTTGAAACGACGCTGGCGGGCTTGGCTGCCGCCAATCCGCTGATCCACGTGCGCGAGCGCTCGATTTCACTGGATCTGATCCTCGATGCGCATCGCGAGCGGGTGATCGGCGCTTATTTGTACGACCGGCGAACCCGCCGCGTCGAAGCAGTGCCAGCGCAATGCGTGGTGTTGGCCAGCGGCGGCGCCAACCAGGTGTACCTGTATTCGAGCAACCCGTTCGGTGCATCGGGCGACGGCATCGCGATGGCCTGGCGTGCCGGCTGCCGCGTCGCCAACATGGAATTCATGCAGTTCCATCCGACGATCCTGTACAACCCGGGTCTCGGCGGCAGCGCCAGCGGTGGCGCCGCCAACGGCGGGGCCGCTCCGGCCCAGGGCGCGCGCTCGTTCCTGATCAGCGAAGCGCTGCGCGGCGAAGGGGCGGTCCTGCGGCTGCCGACGACCGGCGAGCGCTTCATGCCGCGCTTCGACCCTCGCGAAGAACTGGCACCGCGCGACATCGTGGCCCGCGCGATCGACCACGAAATGAAGCGACTGGGTCTGTCGTACGTGCATCTGGACATCACGCACAAAAGCCCGGCCTTCATCGAAGAGCATTTTCCGAGCATTCACGCCCACTGTTTGTCGCTGGGCTTGGACATCACACGGCAGCCGATTCCAGTGGTGCCGGCCGCCCATTTCACCTGCGGCGGCGTGCTGACCGACCTTGCCGGCCGCACCGATGTTCAAGGCTTGTATGCCGCTGGCGAAACCGCCTGCACCGGGCTGCACGGCGCCAACCGCCTGGCGTCCAATTCGATCCTCGAATGCCTGGTGTTTGGCGAAGCCGTGGCGGACAACATCGCCGACAGTTTGCTGACGATGCCGCCGATGCAGCCGCTACAGCCTTGGGATGAGTCGCGCGTTTCGCATTCCGACGAAGATGTGGTCGTGTCGCACAACTGGCTGGAGCTGCGCACGTTCATGTGGGACTACGTCGGCATCGTGCGCACGACCAAGCGCCTGGTCCGCGCGTTGAACCGCATTTCGCTGCTGCAACAGGAAATCCAGGATTTTTACGGCAACTATCGCGTTGATCACCACTTGATCGAGTTGCGCAATCTGGCCGTTTGCGCCGATCTGATTGTGCGCTCGGCGCTGGCGCGTCACGAATCGCGCGGCTTGCACTACACGCTCGATTATCCTCAGACGCTGCCGCAGGCACTGCCGACGATCCTGCCCGGCCGACGTCTCGGCATCGGAGCCCGCTGACATGAACACAACGAGCAAGCCCAACCCGTCGCGCACCGTGCTGGTCACGGGCGCCACCGGCTTCATCGGCAGCGCGCTGGTCGCGCAACTGCTGGCACGCGGCGACTCGGTCGTTGCACTGAGCCGCAATGCGACCAAGGCGCGGCGCAAGCTCGGCGCGCGCGTGCAGATCGTTGAGTCCCTGGCGCAGATTGCGCCATCGGCGGTAATCGACGCCGTCGTCAATCTGGCCGGCGAGCCGCTCGCCGGCGGGCCTTGGAGTGCCGCGCGCAAACAGCGTTTCGTCGACAGCCGCGTGCAGACGACCGCCCAGCTGATCGACCTGTTCGAACGCCTGGCGTCACCACCGGCGGTACTGGTCAACGGCTCGGCGGTGGGCTACTACGGCGAGCGCGGCGACGACACGCTCGACGAGCGCGATGGACCGCGCGACGAATTCCTGTCGACGCTGTGCCAGCAGTGGGAAGCCGAAGCGCGACGTGCCGACATGCTCGGCGTGCGCGTGTGCCTGCTGCGCACGGGCCTGGTCTTGGGTGCCGGCGGCGGCCTGCTGGCACCGCTGCTGCTGTCGAGCCGGCTGGGCCTGGGCGCGGTGTTTGCCGATGGCCGGCAGTGGCAGCCCTGGATCCACATCGACGATGAAATCGGGCTGATCCTGCACTTGATCGATCACCCGACCCTGAGCGGCCCGTTCAACGCCACGTCGCCAGAACCGGTGACGCAACGCGAACTGATGGACATACTCGCAACCGTCCTGAAGCGCCCGCGCTGGCTGCGGGTACCGGCATCACTGCTCAAGCTCAGCGGCGAGATGTCAGTACTGTTTATGGTCAGCCAGCGCGTATTGCCGACGTTCGCACTCGAATCCGGCTACGTGTTCCGCTACCCGGCGTTGGCAACCGCGCTGCGACAGATCATCGGCCGCTGAAGACTCAGGGCGCCGCTTCAGGCCACTGCTGCGGCACTTTGCGGATTTTGGCAGTGTCGTAGCCCATGTCGGCGATCATCTTCTCGTAGCGAGCGTAGTCGCCCGCGCTGATCGACGGTGTGCGTGCCATCAGCCAGACATAGTCACGCTTGTTGCGCGCCACGATCGTTGCCGAATAGTCCGGCTCGACGAATGCGATGCGGTATTCGCCCTTGAACGGCCAGATGAACTGCATTCCCCACTCGGCGTTGTTCGTCCCTTCGACGACGTAGCCGGTCGGATGGTAGATCTTGACCGGCGCATCGAAGCTGCCCTTGCGCATGCGGAACTCGGTCTTGATCGAGCCGTCCGGATGCAGCGTGTAGGTTTCGATCGCGTTGTAGGCCTTGCTCTCGGGCGGCAGCGGAATCGCCGCGATCACATACCAAGGCCCCATAAAACGCTGCAGATCGACGCTGTCCATCAGCGGTGTTGGTTTCATCGTGTTGCCTCCCAAGCCGGCGCAGGCCGAAAGACTCGCCGCAAGCAGTAACGCCAGAATTGCACGCATGGTGTCGTATCTCGTTGAAATGGCATCGATGTCAGTTACGGCTTGCGACCTGCCGCGGATGCGCGTCGACGATGCAACAGCAGTAACGCGCGCAATCTTCGTTGGGCGTCTGCGGTCAACTCGTCACCGAGCAAGACACGGCTATTGCGGCGACCCGCTGCCCCGCCGCTGGTATAGCGCAGATTGAGAATGATCAGACGATCGCCGAGAAAACTGTCGGCCGCGAGATCGGCCTCGGCATGGGCGCCATTGGCCTGCCACAGCTGCCAGCCGCGATCGGCTTGCCAGAGCAAGCGCGTGATGCTGCGTGGCCCGTAGCCGAACGCGGTGTGACGCCGCAGATGGAACCAACTCAGGCCGAACCCGACCGCGAGACCGAGCATCGGCAGGCCGGGCGGCATCGCGAACGAAATCAGCATCAGCGGCACGATGTGCAGCGCATACAGCCATCGCAGGGCTCGCGCCGATGGCGTGAGCCTCAAGTCCAGCGTTGCGTCAAACGTGGACCCGGAACTGGCGAATGACATCAGCGTACTGCGGCGGAACCGGGGCGTAGTCCATCACCCAGGCCCAGATATCCGGCTCTTCTGCCGTTTCCAGCAGGCTGACAAAAGCAGCGCGCTCAGTTTCGCTGGCTGTCGCGAAGTGATGCTCGTAATAGCGCGTGACGACGATGTCGAGCTCCTTCATGCCTCGACGAAGCAGCCAGCGCAGACGGGGATTTTCATCGGTCATCGAATTGCTCGGTGGGGCCAGCGCACAACAACAACCGTCTTTTCACGCGGGGTGCCGCACAACGTCGCCAACCGGCGCAGCAATCGTCCCGGCAGGGTCGACCGACAGGCGCATCGTGGATCGCCATCCATGGCGCAACTGCAGTCGAGAATCGGAGCCCGGCCCGGCCATCCATGGCCGGGCGTTCGGCGAACCCTTGATGCCATTCACTGCCACACAACAACATCATGGATCGCCGTCCATGGCGCGACGACAACTGAGAATCGGAGCCCGGCCCGGCCATCCATGGCCGGGCGTTCGGCGAACCCTTGATGCCATTCATGGCATCAAGGGTTCGCCTTACCCCTGTCGTTCGACGAGGAGCTTTTTGGTTTTAGCGATCGCTTCTGCCGGGTTCAGACCCTTCGGGCAGGTCTTGGAGCAGTTCATGATCGTGTGGCAGCGATACAGCTTGAACGGGTCTTCCAGCGCGTCGAGACGCTCACCGGTGGCCTCGTCACGGGAATCGATGATCCAGCGGTAGGCCTGCAGCAGTACGGCCGGGCCGAGGTAGCGGTCGCCGTTCCACCAGTAGCTCGGGCAGCTGGTCGAGCAGCACGCGCACAAGATGCACTCGTACAGGCCGTCGAGCTTGGCGCGATCTTCTTCGGACTGCAGACGCTCGCGAGTCGGCGCGGGGCTGTCGGTCTTCAGCCAGGGCTCGACGGACGCGAGCTGGGCGTAGAAGTGGGTCAGGTCGGGCACCAAGTCCTTGACCACCGGCATGTGCGGCAGCGGGTAAATCTTGACGTCGCCCTTGATCTCGTCGCAGCCCTTGGTGCAAGCCAGCGTGTTGGTACCGTCGATGTTCATCGCGCAGCTGCCGCAGATGCCCTCGCGGCAGGAACGGCGGAACGTCAGCGTCGGATCGACTTCGTTTTTGATCTTGATCAGCGCGTCGAGCACCATCGGCCCGCAAGCGTCCATATCCAGATCGTAGGTGTCGACGCGCGGATTGGCGCCCGTGTCCGGATCGTAGCGATAGATCTTGAAGCTGCGGACGTTCTTGGCACCGGCCGGGGCTGCGTACTTCTTGCCGGCCTTCTTGTCGATCGTCGAATTCTTCGGCAGGGTCAACTGAACCATTTCGGCTCGCTCCTTCTGTAAAGCGTCTGTTCGTTAAACCGCAGGGACCACGGCGCGTTAGTAAACGCGCTTCTGCGGGGCGACGACCTGCATCTCGTCGTCGAGCGTGTTCATGTGAACCGGCCGGCCATCAAGCACGACCTCGGTTTCGCCGGTGCGCCAGGCCAGGCTGTGCTTGAACCAGTTGACGTCGTCGCGCTCGGGGAAATCTTCGTGAGCATGGGCGCCACGCGATTCCTTGCGGTTGGCGGCCGAGGCCAGCGTGACCAGCGACTGACCCAGCAGGTTGTCGAGTTCCAGCGTCTCGACCAGATCGCTGTTCCACACCAGCGAACGGTCCGACACCTGGACATCGCGGAAGCCGTGGATGGTCTTGGTGATCTTGGCCAGACCCTCGTCCATCGATTCCTGCGTGCGGAACACAGCGGCGTGGGTCTGCATGATCTTCTGCATTTCAAGGCGCAGCTCGGCGGTCTTGCGCGTGCCCTTGGCGTGACGCAGCTTGTCGAGGCGATCCAGGCACATGTCTTCGGATTCGTTGGACACCGTGCTGTGCGGCGCGCCCTTCTTGACGACCTGCGAGGCGCGGATCGCAGCAGCGCGACCGAACACGACCAGGTCGAGCAAGGAGTTGGAGCCGAGACGGTTGGCGCCGTGCACCGACACGCAAGCCGCTTCGCCGACGGCCATCAGACCGGGGATCACGGTATCCGGGTTGCCATCCTTGAGCGTGACCACTTCGCCGTAGAAGTTGGTCGGAATGCCGCCCATGTTGTAGTGGACGGTCGGCAGCACCGGGATCGGCTCCTTGGTGACGTCGACGCCAGCGAAGATCTTCGCCGTCTCGGAGATGCCCGGCAGACGCGCGTGCAGCACATCGGCGCCGAGGTGTTCGAGATGCAGATGGATGTGATCGCCTTCGGGGCCGACGCCGCGGCCTTCGCGGATTTCGATCGTCATCGAACGCGACACCACGTCACGCGACGCCAGATCCTTGCGGTTGGGCGCGTAACGCTCCATGAAGCGCTCGCCCTTGGAGTTGGTCAGGTAACCACCCTCACCACGTGCGCCTTCGGTGATCAGGCAGCCCGAGCCGTAGATGCCCGTCGGGTGGAACTGCACGAACTCCATGTCCTGCAGCGGGACGCCGGCGCGCAGCGCCATCGCGTTGCCGTCGCCGGTGCAGGTATGCGCCGACGTGGCCGAAAAGTACGCACGGCCGTAGCCGCCGGTGGCCAGGATCACGGTCTGCGCACGGAAGCGGTGCAGCTTGCCGGTGGCCATGTCCCAGGCGATCACGCCCTTGCACTCGCCCTTGTCCATAATCAGGTCAAGCGCGAAGTATTCGATGAAGAACTGCGCGCGGGCCTTCAGGCTCTGCTGGTAGAGCGTGTGCAGCATCGCGTGGCCGGTGCGGTCGGCCGCAGCGCAGGTGCGCTGCGCAGTGCCTTCACCCCAGTGGGTCGTCATACCGCCGAACGGACGCTGGTAGATCTTGCCTTCCGGCGTGCGCGAGAACGGCAGGCCGTAGTGCTCGAGTTCAATGATCGCGGGGATCGCTTCGCGGCACATGTACTGAATCGCGTCCTGGTCGCCGAGCCAGTCGGAGCCCTTGACGGTGTCGTACATGTGCCAGCGCCAGTCATCCTGGCCCATGTTGCCGAGCGCCGCCGAGATGCCGCCCTGAGCGGCAACCGTGTGCGAGCGCGTCGGGAACACCTTGGTCAGGTTGGCGGTCTTCAGGCCGGTTTCGGCCAGGCCCAGCGTCGCGCGCAAGCCGGCGCCGCCGGCGCCGACGACGACCACATCGTATTCGTGATGAACGATCTCGTAGCCAGGACGAGTCTTCGGGAACGGGATTTCGGCTTGTGCCATGTCAGTCTCTAGTCGATCTGGGTATCAGCCGCGGCTCAGGAGAGCGCGACCTTGAGCACGGAAAAGATGCTGGCGACGCCGAGCAGCGCCAGGCCGAACTTGACCAGCACCAGCAGCGCCATCTTCCAGCCTTCCGGCGTGACGTAGTCTTCGATGACCACCTGCACGCCCAATACGGCGTGGTAGAACGCGGTGGCCAGGAACAGCACCAGGCCGATCGCATACGGCGGGTACTGCACCCACAGATACGTCGCCTCATAGCTGCCGCCAGCAAGGCGGGCCACGGAGAACACGAACCACAGCGTCAGCGGGATCAGGGCGATTGCGCTCAGGCGCTGCACGGTGAAGTGATGGACGCCGGACTTGGCGCTGCCCAGACCGCGGGCACGGGAAAGCGGGGAACGAAGGCTCATGTCAGGGCTCCGGAATCAGGCGGCGTAAGCAACGACCCAGACGGCGATCGTCAGGACGGCCGAGGCGGCGACCACCGAGTAGCCGGTCAGGTAGGCGGTCTTGATGTCCAGCCCGAAGCCCCAGTCCCAGCCCAGATGCCGGATGCCGTTGCACAGGTGGAACAGGATCGCCCAGCTCCACGCGAACAGCAGCGCCTGGCCGTACCAAGCCAGCATCACGCCGGAGAACAGGCCATACCACTGGGGGCCGGCAGCCAACGCGATCAGCCACCCCGTGACGAACAAGGAGCCGAGGGTCACGACCAGGCCGGTCAGGCGATGGGTGATCGACAGCATGGACGTCAGCTGCGGCCGATAGAACGGGCCGATCATGAAGGGGGACAGCGGTCGTTTGTCGACCGACTTGCTGGTGCTCATTCCGACTCCCTAAAAAGGTCTGGGACGTGAAGATGTGACGCGCTTACTTGCGCGGTGCGACCACGGGTACTGCTTCGAATTGAAAGTGCCGCTGGATCAGAAATCGATGCAGCGACCGTTTTTTTCCCAATCGCCATAACGAGTGGGCTCAGTTCCGTCTTTACGACCGCCGATCTCGCGAACGGGAACAAGGCCGTCATGAAGGCTTGGAACGGGTTTCGGCAACTCCCAACCCGCAACAGCGGCTGGCTTGGCCAGGCTGTCTTCCGGTTTGGCCTGCCGCTGGGCAGGCTTGGCCTTCGGATCGAAGCGCACGATCGTCTCCGCAGCCCGGCGCACCGGAGCCGATGAAGACATCGTAGGATCGACTGAGCTGGTCACGTTGTTCGCGTTCTGTAAACGGTGGTGGAGTGGCGAAACCGGCATAGTGTGACAAAGTCATATCGATAGTGGCAATGCAATAAACCCATTGTTTCCATCGCCTTTACCGATCGTTAAGCCCAGAAAATTCAATCACTGTCATGCGCTCCGACCTGCATCTGATCGACCTGTCCTCGAGTTGGGCCCTGCTTCGAGTCTCCGGCGCCGACGCCGACACCTTCCTGCAGGGTCAGCTAGGCAACGACCTGCGCAAACTCAGCCCTGGTCAATCGCAGATCAGCAGCTACAGCAGCCCCAAAGGCCGCATGCTGGCCACGATGACGCTGAGCCGGGACGTCGACGCCAGCGCCGTTGATATCGAACTGCCGCGTCCGCTGGCCGAGGCCATCGCCCGGCGGCTGCGGATGTTCGTACTTCGGTCCAAGGTCCAGATCGCCGACGCGCCGCTGTCGCTGCTGGGCTTGCGCGGCCCCGGTGCCAGCGCAGCGTTGACCGCTGCCGGCCTGCCGGTGCCGTCGCTGCCGTTGCAGACCGACCCTGCGGACGGACTGCGCGTGATGCGACGTTTCGGATCACTGCCTCGCTACTCCTTATACGGCTCCGCCGACCGACTCGATGCAGTACGACGCTTGCTCAGCGGCGCCAGCGGCGCCGACGAGCCGCTGTGGCGCTACGACGATGTCGTCGCCGGCGTCCCGGTGGTGCTCCCGGCCACGCAGGATCATTTCGTCGCGCAGATGACCAACCTCGACCGTCTCGACGGCATCAGCTTCGACAAGGGCTGCTACACCGGCCAGGAAATCGTGGCGAGGCTGCATTACCTCGGGCAATTGAAGCGGCGCATGTACTGCTGCCGTGGTCAGGGGCCGGCGCCGGAAGCCGGCGCGCCGGTCTACGACGGCAGCGAACCTCAGGCGGTCGGCGAAGTGGCACTCGCAGCCCCGGCGCCGGAGGGTGACGGCTTCGTCGCGGCCGTGGTGCTGCAGATCAGCCAGGCCGCTGCCACGACGCTGCGCGTCGGCGAGACCTCGCTCAGCGTGCCGACACAGTACGACTACATGCAGGGCTGACCGGGAACCGGCCGACGGGCCGGGCGTCGCGCGTCGGGCCCCACAAGACCTCAGGGTGTGCTGACGCTGACCACGGACGCAACGACCAACCGGTTCTTGCCACCCTGCTTGGCCGCATACATCGCGCCGTCGGCAGCCCGGATCAGCGCTTCGCGGCGGTCGGTGACGCCGCGACAGTGATCCGGGAACAGCGAGATACCGATGCTGGCACCGATGATCACGCGCGCCGGCCCGGACGGCCCCAAGTCGAGCACGAACGGCAGCGCCAGGATATCGAGCAGCTTGCGGGCCAGCTGCTCGGCCGAATCAGGACTCTCGGCCGTGTCCTGTACGACCACGGCAAATTCGTCGCCGCCGAGCCGCGCCACCGTGTCCGACTTGCGGACGGCGCTGCCGAGCCGCTGCGCAATCTGCTGCAGCAGCAGGTCGCCCGCATGGTGGCCCAGCGTGTCGTTGACCGGCTTGAACCCGTCGATATCCAAGTACAGCAATGCCAGCTGGCTTCGCTGACGATCCGCACGTTGCAAGGCTTGTTCGACGCGGTCCATGAACAGCGCGCGGTTCGGCAACTCGGTCAGCGTATCGTGCGTCGCTCGGTGGCGGACTTCTTGTTCGGCGCGTTTGCGCTCGGCAATCTCGACTTCGAGCTGCCGGTTGCGTGCGTCAAGTTCGGCGACCAAGCGCTGCAGTTCCTGGCGGCCTCGGTACAAGTCGAGAAACACGCGGACTTTGGCCAGCAGGATGACGTCATTGATCGGCTTGGCAATGTAGTCGACCGCGCCGAAGTGATAGCCGCGCAAGCGGTTGACGTCGTCAGAAAACGCAGCCGTCACGAAAATGATCGGCGTATCGGCAGTGCGGGCCTCGCCGGACAACAGACCGGCCACCTCGAAGCCGTCTATGTCCGGCATCTGTACGTCGAGCAGCACCAACGCAAACTCGTGATCGAGACAGGCCGCCAGCGCTTCATTGCCGGATGCGGCCAATATCAAGTCCGCATCGATCTTCGACAGCAGCCGACGCATCGCCACCAGATTGGCCGGCGTGTCGTCGACGATCAAGATCTTGGGCCGCGGCAGCGGCTGCAGTCCGGTCGCATCCGACGGCATCAGTTCCTCCATGTCCCTGCCCGTTGTTGCCTGATCATCGACGTCAGCATCACCCAAGAGTTCGGTCGAGCGCAAAAAGGGCGGTTGGTCATCGTGGATCAAGCACGGCCATCGACGCGACGGAACACGCTCGCGCCCGAGGCGAGCGGACGAAAATCGGCCGTGAAGCGGGTGTCGTTGGGCCGTTCGCGGTCGCCCAGGCAAAGGAAGCCTCCCCGGACCAAGCTGTCGCGAAACAAGCGCAGCGCGCGCTGCTGCAACTCGTCACCGAAGTAAATCAGCACATTGCGGCACAGGATCAAATGCATCTCGCCGAATACGCCGTCGGCAGCCAGGTTGTGATGAGCAAAGGTGATCCGCTCGGCCAGCGACTCATCGAGTTTGATGTGCTGATAAGCCGCGGTGTACCAGTCCGACAGCGACCCCGTACCACCGGCCTGCAGATAGTTGTTGGAGTAAAGCCGCGCTTCGCGCAGCGGATAGATCCCGTCCCGTGCTTGAGCCAGCGCGCTCTCGCTGATGTCGGTGGCCCAAATATGCGAACGGGCATACAAGCCTGCCTCCTTGAGCAGGATTGCCATCGAGTAGGCCTCTTCGCCGCGCGCACATCCGGCCTGCCAGATATTGATCTGCGGGTAGCTGGCCAGCAGCGGCAGCACTTCGCGACGCAGCAGATCGAACACCGGCGGGTTACGGAACATCTCGGACACCGGCACCGACAGCCGGCCGATCACCTCGGTGAGAAACGCGTCGTCGTGGATCACGCGTTCGGTCAGCGCACTGATGCTGCGGGCTTGCGTCGCCTCCGCCAGCGCCCGCACGCGCCGGCCCAGCGATGCCGGCGCATAGCCCGAAAAGTCGTAGCCGTGGCGCAACTGCAAGGCCTGCAGGAACAACTGGATCTCGATGCGCTGGCGCTCATGCAGGTCCATCGCTGCTGGGGCCGCTATACCCAGACCCGAATCAGCGACATCAGCTGGTCGATGTCGATCGGCTTGGCGCAGTAATCGTTGGCCCCGGCCTCGATGCAACGCTCGCGATCGCCGGTCATCGCCTTGGCGGTGACGGCGATGATCGGCAGCTTCTTCCAGGCGTCGCGCTCACGGATCCGGCGTATCGTTTCGTAGCCGTCCATGCCCGGCATCATGATGTCCATCAGCACCAGCTCGATGCCGGGATTGGCTTCCAGCTGCGTGAGCGCCTTGTAGCCATCCTGCGCCATCGTCACTTGCAGCTTGCGGGACCGCAGCGCCTTGGACAGCGCGAAGATGTTGCGCATGTCGTCGTCGACGATCAGTACATGGCGCCCGGCCACGTCGCGTACGGTCTCGCTCGGCGCCGAGGCGACGGACTGACGCGGCGGCGCCAGCGAATGAAGGAACAGCGATACCTCGTCGAGCAGACGTTCCGGCGCGCGCGCGCCCTTGATGACGATGCTTTCGGTGTACTGACGCAAGCGCAGCGTCTCGTCATTGCTCAGCTCGCGGGCCGAATAGACCACGACCGGCGGCAGCGGCACGCGTGCGGCCGAGAGCTGGTCGAGCAGATCCAGGCCCGATACGTCAGGCAGACCCAGGTCGAGAATCAGGCAGTCGAAGGCCCCGGCTCGCAGCGCCTCGGTGGCCTCAGCCGCGTTCTGTGCTTCGTGGATCTGCGCGGCTTCCGGCTCCAGCAGCTTGCGCACTGCCGCGCGCGACCCGATGTCGTCGTCGACCAGCAATACGCGGCGCGGCCCCGGCGCCGCATCGATCGGCGCCTGCGGCAGCAGGACGCGATCGAGCGCGGCGAGCACCGACTCCCGCGTGACCGGCTTGGTCAATACGCCGACGGCGCCCAGTGCCAAACCTCGACCGAGATCGTCGGCCGCCGAAATGATGTGGACCGGTACCTGCGCGGTGGCCGGTGTGGCTTTCAGATATTGCAGAACCTGCCAGCCGCTGACGTCGGGCAGACCGATGTCGAGCAAGACGCCGAGCAAAGGCTGCTGTCGCGCCACGCTCAGCGCCTGCTCGCCGGTGGAGACCACGCGCGCCGGAATCGCCTTGCGAGTGGCGAGCTGCATCAGCACCGACGCAAACGCCGGATCATCCTCGACGATCAACAACACCGGATCACCGCTCGGCACGGCATCCGCAGCATTGCGCGTGGCAGTATCGGCCGACGTCGCAGGTGGCGATGCCGGCGCGGCAGGCGTCAGGCCGTCGATGATCGGCGCATCGTGCCGCTGCAGCTCCAGCCGCTCGGGCAAGATCACCGTAAAGCTCGATCCCTTGCCCAGCTCGCTACGAGCCTGAAGGCTGCCTCCGAGCAGACCCGACATGCCGCGAGCGATCGACAAACCCAGCCCGGTACCGCCATAGCGGCGGCTGGTGCTGGAATCGACCTGCTCGAACGGCTGGAACACCGCGTCGAGCCGGTCCGGCGGAATGCCGATGCCGGTATCGCTGACGGTCAGCGCGACGGCGTGGTCCGGCGCCAGGCCGGCAAGCCCGGCACGGTCCAGCGCAGCGGCGTCGGGCCGGCCGATATGCAGCTGTACGCGGCCCTGCTGCGTGAACTTGAATGCATTGGCGAGAAGGTTGACGACGATCTGCCCCAGCCGGGTGCTGTCGGTCAGCATCGTCTCGGGCGCATCAGCCGCAACATCAACGACGAACTCCAGGTTGTGACTGCGCGCAACGTGACGGAAGTTGCGCTCCTGCAGCGCCGCGAATCCGCGCAAGCTCAGCGTCTCGGGCACCAGCAGCATGCGGCCCGCTTCCACCTTCGACAGATCGAGAATGTCGTTGATCAGCTGCAGCAGGCTACGCCCGGCATCGTGAACGATGCGCGCGCTTTCCACTTGGTCTGCATCGAGATTGCCCGTCTCATTGTCGGCCAGACCTTTGGACAGAATCAGCAGACTGTTCAGCGGCGTGCGCAGCTCATGCGACATGTTGGCGAGGAACTCGCTCTTGTAGCGACTCGCCCGCTCCAGTTCCATCGCGTGGCGTTCGAGCTTGCTACGCGCGGCTTCGAGCTCGGCCTGACGCGCTTTGAGCGCCTCGCTGCGCTCGCGCAGCGCGTCGTTGGCCATCCGTAGTTCTTCCGCTTGTGCGCGCAACTCTTCTTCCGACGTCATCAGCTGCGCACTTTGCTGTTCGAGCAATCCGCTACGGGTACGCAAGGCCTCGTTGGTGCTTTGAAGTTCCTCTTGCTGGATGCGCAACGATTCTTCGGATGCGCGCAGTTCTTCGGCTTGGCTGCGCGTAATGTCGAGCAGCTCGGCGGTCTTCAAGCTGCGCGCCAAGGTCTGCCACGCCAGCGCCGTCGGCGCCAATACACGTTCAAGCAAGTCGCTCTGCTGTGCGTTCAGCGGATCGAGCAGGGCCAGCTCGATCGCGCCGACGTATTCGCCGCGCGAGTACAGCGGTGCAAATCGGATCGAATGCGACTGCACCGACCCCAAGCCCGACACGATGCGCAGATAGTGATCTGGTACCGGTGACAGCTCCAGCGTCCTGCATTCCAGCAGGCACTGTCCGACCAAGCCCTGCCCCGGCTTGAAGCGGCGCTGCAACAACTCCGACGCGGGAACGCCGTAACCGGCGCAAGCGTGAAGCTCGCCACTATCGGCATCCCAGCGGTAGGCCACGCCAAAACCAGCCGCCAGCGGTGGGCACAGCGTCCGCAGCAGCGCATCGCCGAAAGCCTCGTGGGTATCGGCCAGCTGCAGCAGGCCGGCGAGATTGCCCAGACGAGTTTTGATCCAGTCGTCGCCGCTGCGCTCGGTGACCAGCTTGGACAGCTCCGACAACGAGCGCGCGAACTCGCCGACTTCGTCGCGACGCCATCGATAGGGCACGTCGTCGATGTGTCCGCCTGCCGAGATGTGCGGAATCAGATGTGTCAATTGCGCCAGCGGCTCGGCCAACACTCGACGTGCGATTACCAACGCGTATAGCGAGCCGAGCAAGCCAAGCAAAGCCGCCGAGAGCACAAGATCGACGCCCAGCGTTGCGGCCATGTCGAGCTGAGCAACGCGGTTGGCCAGCAGGCCCTGCTCGACCGCACGAATCTGAGCGAGCTCGGCCTGCAGTTGATCCAGCGGCACATTGCCGCCGTTGACCATCTCCCTCAGTTGTTCGGGCGACAGGCCATCCGACTGCGGCATCAATGAACGCAGATGATCGGCTGCGGGCCGCGCGAATCGGTCGTCCCAGCTGGCTTTGAGCTGATCGACTCGATCAAGTCGCTGCAGCTGCAGCGGGCTGTCGGACAGCAGCTCACGCAGCTCGGCAACCAGCGTATCGTAGCGTTCGCTTTCGCTTTGGTAGCCATCGATCTTCGAAGGGTCCGCGCCGAGCAGACCATCGCGCAGGAAGCGCCGCATATTGAGCAACGCACCTTCGGCGCGTTCGGCACCCGACAGCACTTGATACGTATGAACCGTCAGAGAACGCGCAACCTTCTCCCGCTGCTGCACCGACAGAAAGCCGGCACAAGCGGCCAGGAACAGCACCAACAGGCCAAGAATGATCAGCCTGACTTTGGCCAGCAGCGACAGATTGACGAACCAGCGACGCAGCGCCGAGCGCGGCGCGGCAGGTGCCGCGGCGTGCATCGGATCCGGCGAAGGCGCCTCAGCCATGCGGCGTCTGTCGCGCCTCGGCCTGAAGTTTGGTCGCGATGAAATCGGCGTGCGGCAGGAACAGCAGATCCGACAATCGACGCAGCAAGTGCTCTTCGTGAGCGTCGAGGCGGCCGTCGGCATAAGCCACGCGCCACAGCATCCGGAACAGCTCGACCTTGTCCGACGGCTGCATCGACTGATTCAGCCGCTGCACGAAATCGTGCAGTGAGACGGACTGACGCGCTTGCTCACCGGCCTCGGTCAACAGCTGATCGAGGCCGGCACCGGTAACGCCGAGATAGGCCGCCAGCGACTCACGCACGGCCGCGATTTCGGATTCGCTGTGCTCGAAGTCGGCGCGTGCGCACTCCAGCAGCAATACCGCAACGGCAACACGCTGGCGCGCCGCGTGATCGACCGGGGGCGTTTCAAATTGTTTCAGCAGCTTGCGCCACATATGGATTCGGCCCCTGTGCGCCGGATGTCAGATCGAAAAGCCGAGGCGCAGATTGAACACGTCGTTGTCGCCGATACGCTCGTACTCAGGCGTGATCTCGAGGAATCCGGCCGACAGGCGCAGACCGGCAAACACGCGAGCATGACTGACGCTGGCATCGTCGAGCAGATCTTCGAAACCGCCCTGGACCTTGACGTCGCCCCAGACGTAGCCGGCGCCGGCGTAAGGCGTCAGGAAGGCAAAGCCCTTCGACACCGTGCCGTCGACGCTGTAGGTGGTCAGCTTGATGTCGTCGACGCCCGTCGACTGCGTGAAAGCACCGCGTATGGCGACGCCCGGCGTCGCAACGCCACCTTCGAGAAACGCATAACGAATCTCGCCGCCGTAGACGCTGGCGTCGGCGGTCGGTACCCAGCCGTAGAACGCGCCGACATCGACGCCGAACGGCAGCCCCTTGTGCGCACGCAGACCGACCAGGCCCAGCTCCGACACATCCTCGCCGGTCAGCCGCTGCCACGCGTCTTCGTCGGCGGACATGTAGGTGGCGAATGTACCGACGCCGACGCCGGTGATGCCGGTGGCTTCGGCCGGACCCAGTGCCTTGTAGCTGTAGGCATCGACCAGGTCCTTGGAGACGGCATCGAACGCGTTCTGGTCGGGCACTTCGATATCGAAGTCAATCGCCATGGCGGGGGTGGCAGCCATGCAGCAAGCAGCAAGTAACAGACGTTTCATGGGGTCTCCGGGCGATGCAGCGACAGGGTGAACGGACGTGGGCAGCGGCGGCAGAATAGCTCAGCGCGTCGGCGGGTGGCGTTGCAAAAAGTCCGCAGCCGCTTGTTGGATGTCGCCGAGACGACCGTTGAAGAAATGCCCCGCGCCGTCGACCACGTGCAACTCGGGCGGCGTCGGGTACTGGCCGAGTGCCTCGGCCGTGGCGTCGAAGGCGACGACGTCGTCGTCACGACTGTGGATCACCAGCCACGGGCAACGCGGCTGCGGCGGCCTCACGCTGTAGGCAAAGCGGCCTCCGAACGGCGGGGCCACCGATATCAGAAGCGCCGGATCGGCTTGATCGGCCGCCATCACGCTGACGTAACCGCCGAACGAAAAACCCGCCAGCAACAGCGGAAATGACGAGGGCACACGCTCACGCAGCCAGTTCGCCATCGCCAGCGTGTCGCGCATTTCGCCACGACCTTCATCGTGGGCGCCCTGGCTGCGGCCGACGCCGCGGAAGTTGAATCGCAGCGCATAAAAGCCGGCTTTGAGCGCGATCGCGGCCAGCGTGTACGTGACCTTGTTGTTCATTGCACCGCCATACAGCGGGTGCGGATGGCAGATCACCGCGATGCCACGGGCCGGCTCGCGCGGTGCGGCGAGGATCACGTCCAGATCGCCGGCCTCACCCGGCAGCAGCAGATCCAGGGCGGCGCCGGGCGCCGGCAGGTCGGGGTGAGCGCGGTCGGGATGGGCGGTGTCCATCGCCGGATTCTACTAGCGATGGCCACCGCCGCGACCGTAGCGGGTCAGTCGTTGGCGTTGTCGGGCGCCTTTGCGACCAGCGTCTTCCACGCAATGATGGCCATCACCGCCATCACGATCAGCACGCCGACGTAGAACATCAGGAAGGCCAGGCTGTTGGTCCAGGGTCCGCCCATCGCCAGCCCGCGGCTATTCGGAAACAGGGCATCGATCAGCGAGGCGAGCGTAAACAGCCAACCGACGGCGATCATGCCGTTGGCGACGCGGCGACTGGCGACCTGCGAAAACGGTAGCAGCGGCAGCAGCAGCGCGGTCAGCCACAGGATCAAGCCGTTGATGACGCCTTCGAGGTGCGCCATGCGCCAGGCTTTGACCGACCCCGGCAACTGCAAGGAGATCGTGCCGGGGAACGGCCACAAGCGAATCTCGCCGAGCAGGAAGAACAGAAAGCCGAAGCCGATCGTGCCGGCGACGAAGATCAGCGCCGCACCGTTACCGATCAGCCGACGCTGAATCGGTTTGAGGCTCGTCGTCGCCGTCATGACACGCGGCTCGGTTCGACCATCGGAAACGGTACCGGCATCGCCGGATCGGCGGTGTCGATCAAGGGGACCGGCGCGGCGTCGCCGAGCGCGATCGAGCGGCGCAGCCATTCGACGGTCCAGGGCTGGTCTCGCACCTGACGAGGATTGTGTCCCGGCACCATCGCCGCCAGCAGCGATGGCGTCGTGTGCGCGAGGAAGCGCCCGAGCTGCCAGGCCAGGCGCAGCCGTGAGCGCAAGTTGTTCCATAGGCCGTCGGTGCGCAGCAGCTGGTGATAGGCGCGTCGCGAAAACCGCATCACGTCCAGCGAGCCGTGCAGCACGCCGAGCACGCGCAGCCAGTAGCCGCCCTGAACCGCTTGGTAGACGTCGAACGCCACCGTCTTGTGCTCGGTCTCCTCGACCATGTGCCACAGCACAAACGAGGCGATGCGCGAGTCGGCGCCCGCAAACAAGCGGTGCCGCTGGCCGACCAGCCACTGGGTCAGGCCGATGGTCATCGACTCGAACCCGGCCGCGTAAGCCAGCTTGCGCGACAGCGGCAAGCGGTCGAGCCGGGCATACGCGGCGGTCATTGCATCTTCGATCTGTGCCAGTTCGGGGTAGCCCTTGCTCTTGAGCACCTCATTGAAGCGGCGATGCGCCCGGAAGTGTTGCCCTTCCTGTGCCATGAAGGCCTGAGCGTCGGCGACCAGGCCCGGATCGCTCAGCTGCGGCAGCGCCTGGCGGATGGTGCGGATCAGAAAAGGCTCCAGATACGGCATCACCAGCGACGCACCGTTGATCATCTGCGACAACTCCGCCTCACCGGGTATCCAGTGGGGCGCGATGTCGTCAGGAAACTCGAAGGCAATGCGACGCGGGACGATCGCGGAGCGTGACAAGGACTCGGACGGGTTCATCGGTTCCCCCTGCAACAATGCGCGGTAGCGCTGTGGTCCAGCGGTGCTGACGACACGGGCTCAGCGCGAGACATCCGCCAGGCCGGCGATCAGCGTGTCGATCATCATGGGCGTCAGCGTGGCGATGTCGCGGCCCATCATGAACTGGCCACCGACCTGCAACGACACCAATCCGTGAGCGCCGCACCAGAACAAATGGCTGGCGCTGAGCGCGTCGACGCGCAAGCTCAGCTGCCCGGCCGCCTCGGCAGCGCGGACGACCTGCGTGCAGACGTCCAGCGCGGCGCGTTTGGCTTCGACCAGTTCGGCCGGCGGCTCGCGGTCGTCTTCGCCGATGTCGAAGAACATCAGCGCATAACGATCAGGCTGGTCGAGCGCAGCCTCGATGTAGGCGCGCGCCAATTTGCGCAGTTGCTCGATCGGGCTGCCTTGCGAGGCGATCGCCGCCGCCATGTGGCGCTCGATCCAGCGAAACGCTTGCGCGCGCAGCGCGGTCAGCAGCTCATGTTTGCTGGCGAAGTAACGATACGGCGCCGTGTAGCTGCACCCGAGTTGGGCTGCGATCCGCCGAAAACTGACGGCCTCGATCCCCCCGTGCTCGAACAGCGCCAGCGCCGCTTCGAGAATCTCGTCGCGACGCAGCTCGACTTCGGGTTGGGTCATTGCGGTACGGGCCATGACGTCGAGTTGACACCATTAAGTTAACAGCGTCAACACACCCACATCGGAGCTGCTGCCCGCCGAGTCCGGGGAACGGCACCCATGACATCACCGCCCAATGGCAATGGGCGCTGATGTAGCATTCGGCTGGCATGACACCCCCTTCCCGCCCCTGGACCGACCGCCTTGGCCGTGCGTTCGCGCTCGACCTGCGTTCGCTGGCCGCGCTGCGCGCCGGGCTGGGCCTGGTTCTGCTGCTCCAAACCTTGATGCAGCTGGCCACCCTGGGCGACTTCGTCACCGACGCCGGTGTCTGGCCCCGGTCGCTGCAGACGCTGGAAGCACCCGCTGTCGCACTGTCGCTGCACTTGGCCAACGGCAGCTGGGTCTACGCCGCCGTGCTGCAAATGCTGCTGGCAGGCGCGGCTGTGGCGATGGCGCTGGGCTGGAACGCGCGCAGCGCCAATCTGCTGGCGTGGGCGCTGACGGTGTCACTGATCCATCGCAACGATCACGTCGTCGGCAGCGCCGATCTGCTGATCGCCGCTCTGCTGCTGTGGTGTTGGTTCCTCCCGACGGCAGCACGCTGGAGTCTCGACCGCGCACTGAGTCCATCGGCGATACCCGCCGATCACCGGCACACGTCATGGGCCAGCGCCGCACTGCTGCTGCAGGTGCTGACGGTGTTCGCCGTCGGTGCCTGGCTCAAGCCACCGCCGTCGGCCGGCCTGACCAGCGTCGGCCTATGGCTGCAGGGCTATCCCGAACTCGCCGATGCGCTCGGCCTGTTCGAGCGTTACGCGGTACTCAGCGCCGGCTTGCTGCTGACGTGGCGTGACGGCCGTTTTGTACACGGCATGCGGATCGTCCTGCTGCTGCAACTGCTGGCCGTCACCGTGTTGACGGCGCTGACGCAGCGCACGGGTCTGCTGCCGCTGGTTCAGGCCGTGAGCCTGCTCGCCTTGGTTGGCCCGCGCTTCTGGGATCAGCGCGAAGCCCGGCTGCGCCGCGACAGTGGCCAAGGCGAATTGCGCGTGTACTACGACGGTGACTGTGCGTTCTGCTTCAAGTGCGTGCGGGTGATCGCCGTGATGCTGGCGCTGCCGCATGCGCAGTTGCTGCCGGCACAGCAGAACCGCCGCGCCGATTCGCTGATGCGCGCACAACAATCCTGGGTCGTGATCGACCATGACGACAGTGCGCACCTGAAAGGCGTGGCGCTGTTACGTCTGATGCAGCGCTCGCCGCTGCTTGGATGGGCGCGCGGCGCGCTGCGGGTCCCGTTCATCGAACGATGGGCCGACGCGGCCTACGAAGCGGTCGCCCGCCAACGACCGCTGTGGGCCCGACGCGCCGAGCGCTGGTTGCCCGAACGGCCCCTGCGGTTTTCGCCGGGCATTGGCCTACAGCGCACTGCTGGGCTGATCGCGACGCTGTTGCTGGTCTGGAACCTGTTCGATTTGAGCACCACATCAACGCCGCTGCGGCCGCTGCTCGGCACACCGCTGCAACTGCTGCGGCTCGATCAGCGCTGGGATGGCTACTGGCCGGCGTCCGCACCCAGCGGAGACTACTGGATCGCTGCGGCCCATCTCGCTGATGGCCGCGAAGTCGATGCATTGCGCCGCCGCGACGCATTGCGCTTCGATTTGCGCTTGCCCGCCGACGACGACAGCCTGCGATGGCAGACCTGGCGTCAGCACATGACCGAGCCGGGGCTCGACGCCGCGAGGGCGCGCTGGGCCGAGCGGCTGTGCCAGCGCTGGAACGCGCCGCTGCCAGCCGAGTCGCGCGACCGCATCGTCGATCTCAAGCTGATCTCGATCCCCGGCAACGCAGCCGAACAGCGCGTGCTCGGCCGCTACGACTGCCCTGCTCCATGACGCTGGTCGACATCGGCGCCAATCTGGCCCATGAAAGTTTTGACCACGATCGCGACGCGGTGCTGCAAAGAGCGCGCGATGCTGGATTGGGTCGTATCGTCGTCACCGGCAGCTCGCTGGCCAGCAGTGAAGCCGCCGCGGCGCTGGCTCTGGCACATCCCGGCTTTCTATATGGCACGGCCGGCCTGCATCCGCATCACGCCAGCGAATGGCAGCCCGAGCTGTCAGCAACGCTGATGTCGCTGGCGCAGCAACCGGGCGTCGTCGCCGTCGGCGAATGCGGCCTCGATTACTTTCGTGACCTGTCGCCGCGTGACGACCAACGTCGAGCCTTCACCGCTCAGCTCGATCTGGCCGTTGCGCTGCGCAAACCGGTGTTTCTGCATCAGCGCGACGCGCACGACGACTTCGTCGCGATCCTGCGCGAGTATCGGCCGTCACTGGTGGACGCCGTGGTCCACTGCTTCACCGACACCGCCCAGGCCCAGGCCGATTACCTGGCGCTCGACTGCCATATCGGCATCACCGGATGGATCTGCGATGAGCGCCGCGGCCGGCATCTACTTGAATCGGTTCGCGACATTCCTGAAACACGGCTGCTGATCGAAACCGACGCGCCGTATTTGTTGCCGCGAACCGCACCCAAGGTTGCGCACCGACGCAACGAACCCGCCTACCTGCCCTACGTGCTGCGCACGATTGCAGCAGCACGCGGCGTCGACGACGCGACACTGGCCGCATCGACGACGGCCAACGCGGTCCGGTTCTTTCGCTTGTAACCGACCCGGCCGGCACGAGGCCGGTCAGATGCCGCGGAACACGAAGTAGACCGCGCCGACCATGCACAGCGCCGCCCACAGAAAATCCAGGCGCAGCGGCTGCTTCATCACCACAACCAGAAACGGCACGAACACCAGCAGCGTGATCACCTCCTGCATGATCTTCAGCTGCGGCAGGCTCAAGGTGCCGTAACCGATTCGGTTCGCTGGTACTTGCAGCAGGTATTCGAACAGCGCGATGCCCCAGCTGATCAGCGCCGCGATCAACCAGGGCTTGTCGCGCAGGTCCTTCAGATGGCCGTACCAGGCCATCGTCATGAAGATATTGGACAGCACCAGCAGGCCGGCCGTCTGACCGACGATGGACCAGTTCATCGTGAGCTCCGTGTTGACGTGAGGCAGTCGACGCCGCAAACAAAAGGCCCCGCCGTAGCGGGGCCTCGTCACCAGCGGCAGGCGATCAATCGTCGCTGTTGGCGTATCCGAGCAGCTGCAGCAAGCTGACGAACAGGTTGTAGATCGATAGATACAGGGACACGGTCGCGAGCACGTAGTTGGTTTCGCCGCCGTTGATGATGTCGCCGGTCTGATACAGGATCATGCCGCACATCAGCAGCGCGAACATCGCCGAGATCGCCAGCGACAGCGGCTGCAGGTAGACGCCGAACAGCGAGGCCACCAGCAGGCCGATGCTGAGCACGAACGCCAGAATGATGCCGCCGACCAGGAAGCCGCGCATGAAGCTGAAGTCGCGACGCGTCTTGACCGCGTAGGCGGACAAGCCAAGGAAGATCGCACCGGTCAGGCCGAGCGCGGTCATCACCGTCTGCGTGCCGTTGGCCATCGCCATATAACGATTCAGGATCGGCCCCAGACCAAAGCCGAGCAGGCCGGTGACAGCGAACACGACCCAGATGCCCGCTTCCGAGTTGGCGGTGCGCGGCACAACAAACCACAACAGCCCCATCGACACCAGCGAGCAGACCAGGCTGAGCCCATAGGGCGCGCCGATCGCCATCGACACCCCGGCCATCGCCGCGCTGAACAGCAGCGTCATCGACAGCAGCAGATAGGTTTGACGCAGAACCTTGTGGGCCGAAATGGCCGAAACGCCTTGCCCGAATCCACCGATCGTGGACGGACTACGGTACTGGGTCGGTAGTTGCTTCATGACATCGTCTCCAAAGCTGGCCAAGTGGCAGATGGGGCCGGACGCTCGAGGTCCGGACTCAGCGGCAGTCTAGCAGCCGGCACAGCGCCGTACTGCCGAGACCCATAGACCATGGTGGCAGCTCGCAGTTCATCAAGACGCCCGCGCTGCGACAGTAGACGCGGGCGATCGACGGCGGGTTAGAACGGGATCAGCGACCGCTTCAGCGTGTAGTGCAGATAGCCGATGCTGGCGCCCGCGCGCAAACCGACGCCGGTGCGGATTGGGGCCAGCGTAATCTCGCCGCTGCGCTGATAGTTCACCCCGATGCCGCCAACGACATACAGGCTGCCGTCCACACCGGGAAAACGCTGCAGCATCTGGTCGGTGGTGCGCAGGTTGTAGACCAGCGTGAACACCTTGCTCGCGTTGCCGCCGAAATCCCAGCCGGCCGACGGTCCCTGCCAGAACAACGGCAGACCGCCGCCGCCCTTGTAGTTCAGCGTGCCCTTGCCGTAGCGCAAGCCGACGATGATGGCGCCGCTGCCCTCTTCACCCAGGATGTAGGCGTTGGGTTGGCCCTGCTCGGCAAAGACCTTCTCGATGGCCTTGGCCAGACCCTCGGTCGTGGCGCCGAAGAAGTCGCGGCCCTTGGATACGATCTCCTCGGCGCTGTAGGTGTCCTGGCTGACCGGCTGGCCAGCGGCACGGGACGGCTCGTCCGACGGTGATTCGACCGGAACCGGATCCGACTGCGCACCGGCCACCACGGCCGCGCACACCAACACCGTCGACATCACGGCCAGCATCAGCTGTCTCATTGAAGAAGCTCCCAAAAAAAGGTGGCTCAGTCTTTCCTCGACGGATGAGCGCCGACTGAACATGCGGCAGCGCTGGTAAGGCTTCATACAGCCGCCAGTGCGCTGTTACATTGTCGCACCGCCGACAACAGAAGGAGATCCGGTGCAGGCAGCCGCGCAGACGCCTCAAGCCACGGACCCCGCCGACCTGGTCGTTGATCGCTATATCGCCCGTCTGTATCGATCCGGGCTCGCGGTTCCGCCGGAGCGTTATCGCGCTTGGGCGCTGGAGACGCTGGCGCGGGTGATCCCACACGATGGAGCGCTATGGGGAAGCGGTAGCGCTGCGCTCGGTCGGTTCTACACGCGCACCGTCGTCGGTCTGCCGGAAGAGTTTCCGTCACAGTTGGAAGCCACCCACCAGATCAACCCCTTGCTGCCGAGGATCATGGCCAACCTGGAGCGGCCGGTGGATATGGCCAGCGTGCTGTCGGACGAGGCGTTCCATCAGACTGAGGTCTACCGGCGCGTGTTCCAGCCGCTCGGGATCGAGCGGATTCTATCGACCGGCCATCTGGAGCGACGCAGCGGGCTCTACAGCCTGGTCACGCTGTACCGTCGCAATCCGGACGAGCAGTTCACCGATCAGGAAAAGGAATGGCAGCGGCGCATCACGTTCCATTTGTTCAACGCCGCATCGCATGTGTTCTTCGTCCATGAGTTGCATCGCAGCGATCGGCCGCCGGGCAGCGGTGCCGCCGTTGTGGACAGCGCAGGCCAGTTCCACGAAGCGCAGCCGCGCTTTCTCGATCTGCTCGAAACCCACTACCCCGATCCGCAGCGGCCGCAAGCGCTGCCGTTCGCACTACCCGAAGTCGGTAGCAGCGGCTTGATCGGCGGGCTTGGCGTCAAGTGCGAAGCCTTGGGTGATCTGTACTTGATTCATATCTGGACGGCGGGCCCGCTGGACCGGCTGACCGTCCGCGAGCGCGAAGTGGTCAACGCCGTGGCACAGGGCCTGTCGTTCAAGCAGGCCGCCAAGAAAATCGGTGTCGCGCCGTCGACGGTTGCCAATCATCTGTACCGGGTCTATCGCAAGCTCGGCGTCTGCAGCCGCACCGAACTGGCCACCTTGGTCCACCCGAGCGACCGCCCGTCCTGAACGCCGCTCAGGCGCGATGGTAGGGATGCCCGGCCAGCAGCGTCGTCGCGCGGTAGATCTGCTCGGCGATCAGCACGCGCACCAGCGCGTGCGGCAAGGTCAGCGGTGACAGCGACCATTTCTGGTCGGCGCGCCGGATCACGTCGGGCGCGTGGCCGTCGGGCCCGCCGATCAGCAGTGCCACATCGCGGCCGTCGAGTTGCCAGCGTCGCAGCTGCTCGGCCAGATCAGTGCTGCTCCAAGCGGCGCCGCGCTCGTCCAGCGCAACGGTGCGCATGCCGTCGGCCACGGCCTTGAGCACGCGCTCGCCCTCCTGCTGGCGTGCCCGGGGAATGTCAGCGTTCTTGCCGCGCACCGCCAGCGGAATCTCGACCAAGTCGAGCCGCACTTCGCGCGGCAAGCGTTTGACGTAGTCGTCGAATCCGGCCTGCACCCAGTCCGGCATGCGGCCACCGACTGCGATCAAGCGCAGACGCATGCCGGGCGGAGCCGCTCAGCCGTTGGCAACGCGCGAACGCGGCTCGCTCATGTCCCACAGCTTTTCGAGCTGGTAGAACGCGCGCGTCTGCGTCTGCATCACATGCACGACGACATCGCCGAGATCGACCAATGCCCATTCGCCTTCGTCGAGGCCTTCGATGCCGAGAACCGGATGGCCGGCTTCGCGCACCGTGTCATAGACATGGCGTGCCAGCGACACGACATGTCGGTTCGATGTTCCCGTGCAGATCATCATCACGTCGGTGATCGTGGTCAGCCCACGGACGTCGAGAATCTTCAGGTCGATGGCCTTGAGGTCTTCAAGGGCGCTGCGGGCGAGGTCAGTCAATGGCGGGTTCTTCATCGTGTGTGAGAAGGCTGATGTCCTTATGGGTGAATGAAGCGATCACGGACTCGGGAACGAGCCCGCGGACGGAACGGCCCGCCTTGAGCAGACGGCGGACGCGGGTGGAAGAAATCGCCAGCGGCGGAATGTGGGCCGACAGCCACAGGCCGGCCGGCTGCATATGCAATTGATCGATCTGCGCAGCCCGACGCCCTCGCAGATGCGCAACCAGCTCGGGTGCCGGCGCTGGCGGCTCATACGGACGCTCGACGAACACCAGATGCGCCAGATCGCTGATCTCGCGCCAGCGGTGCCAGGTGTGAAACTGGTTGGCGGCATCGTCGCCGAGCAACAACACCAATGGTCGCGTCGGATGCTCGTCTCGCAAACTCGCCAGCGTGTCGTAGGTGTAGCTGGGGCCGGACCGACGCAGTTCGCGATCGTCGGCTACCAACGACGGCTCGTGCTGCAAGGCCAAGCGGACCCAGTCCATACGCCGTTCGGCGCTGACTTGCGGGCGGTCGCGATGCGGAGGCTGCGCGCTCGGAATCACGTGCACGAGCGCAAGGCCTAGACGCTCCTTGAGTTCCAGCGCCAGACGCAGATGCCCGTTGTGCAGCGGCGCGAACGTACCGCCAAAAATGCCGAGCGCGGTGTTCAGCGCAGCCGCTCCGGGCCGGTGGCCGTCATCAGCGGCCAGGCCCTGCGGTCATCGCCCGCTCAACGTACGTTGCCATCACCGAGCACAACCCACTTCTGCGACGTCAGGCCTTCGAGCCCGACCGGGCCACGAGCGTGGAACTTGTCGGTGCTGATGCCGATTTCGGCACCCAGTCCGTATTCGTAGCCGTCGGCGAACCGGGTCGAGGCATTGACCATGACCGACGACGAATCGACTTCGCGCAGGAAGCGGCGCGCGCGGGTGTAGTTTTCGGTGACGATCGCATCGGTGTGAGCCGATCCGTAGCGGGAGATGTGGTCGATCGCCGCATCAAGCCCGTCGACGATCTTCACGGCCAGCACCGGCGCGAGGTATTCCTCGCTCCAGTCGGCATCGGTCGCGGGCCGCGCTTCGGACACCAAGCGGCGCGTGCGCTCGCAGCCGCGCAATTCGACGCCGGCTTCACGATAAATCTGCGCCAGCTTCGGCAGCACGCGGTCGGCAATCGGCGCATCGACCAGCAGCGTTTCCATCGTGTTGCAGGTACCGTAGCGCTGCGTCTTGGCGTTGACGCAGATCGGGATCGCCTTGTCCAAATCCGCATCGGCGTCGATGAACACATGGCAGACGCCGTCGAGATGCTTGATCACCGGCACTCGCGCCCCGTTTGATACCGCGGCGACCAGCCCCTTGCCACCGCGCGGGATCACCACGTCGATGTACTCGGGCATCGACACCATCGCGCCGACAGCACTGCGATCGGTGATCGTCAGCACTTGCACCGCATCTTCGGGCAGGCCGGCATCACGCAGTGCGCGCTGGATGCAGCGCGCGATCGCCTGGTTGCTGTTCATCGCCTCGGAGCCGCCGCGCAGAATCGCGGCATTACCGGACTTCA
This sequence comes from Hydrocarboniphaga daqingensis, assembly GCF_900129825.1. Taxonomy (GTDB): domain Bacteria; phylum Pseudomonadota; class Gammaproteobacteria; order Nevskiales; family Nevskiaceae; genus Hydrocarboniphaga; species Hydrocarboniphaga daqingensis. The sequence goes on from NZ_FQWZ01000001.1 coordinate 615,339, forward strand.
GGCACAGGCTGGCCGCGTCGGCCGTCACATTCGGGCGCGACTCATAGATGATGCCCACCACGCCCAGCGGCACGCGCATCCGTCCGACCTGAATACCGGAGGGACGCAGCTTCATATCGGTCATCTCGCCGATCGGGTCGGGCAAGGCCGCCACTTGGCGCACACCGTCGGCCATCGCATCGATGCGGGCGTCGTTGAGTTCCAGTCGCTCAAGCATCGCCGCGTCGAGCTTGGCCGCGCGACCGGCACGCATATCTTCGGCGTTCGCGGCGAGGATCGCCTTGCGTTCATCGAGCAGCAGCTGGGCCAACGCAAACAAGGCGGCGTTCTTGGTGCCGGTATCGGCACGCGCTACGTGACGGGCCGCACCTCGAGCCCGCTCACCGCGTTCGCGCATGTAGTTCAGCACCTCTTCCGGTGAGGTTTTGCCTGCCTTGTTGGCGACCTGCGCGTTCATGCTCGTTGACTGCTGCCTGTGGTGGTGAGACGGGGCGCCGCGCCAGCGGCGGCCATGAGCAATGTTAGCAACTCTTCCCAGGCCTGTTCCTTGCCCCCGGTGGACTTGGCGAGTTGGTCGATCAGCGCAGTCTTGCGCATCCAGCCGTAGATCTGCGGGAGCCGGGTGCGGCGCAGCGCCTTGTGGTACGGCGCCTGCCGCGGGCGCGGCACATAAGCGGCCTCGCAGGCACGCTGTACATCGCCACTGCTGGCGAAGGCGGTCTGCACGTTGGCCCATTGGCGCAGGCCGTAGGTCAGCGCACCAAGCAGTTCGAGCACCTCGACGCCCTCCTCGCGCAAATGCGACAGGCTGCGGACGACGCCGCTGGCATCGCCAGCCAGCATGCGCTCGGTCAGATCGAACGCGTCGAAGCGGGCACTGTCGGCAACGGCCTCACGCACCTGGTCGACGCCGATCGTCCTGCCGGGAAACAGCAGCGACAACTTGGCGATGTCCTGCGCTGCCGCCAGCGTGTTGCCCTCGGTCCGCTCGGCCAGCAGTTGCAGTGCATCGGCGTCAGCGATCAGTCCGGCCGCACGGATGCGCTCATCGAGCCAGCCGGCAAACTCGCCGCTGGCGATCGGCCAGGCATAGACGCTGGCGCCAGCGCCTTCGAGCGCGGCGAACCACGCGGAATTTCGTTGCTTGGTCTCCAGGGGTCCGCAAACGACCAGAAACAGCACATCCTGCGGCGGCTGTTCGGCCAGCTTTTGCAGCACGGCAGCGCCCTCGGTGCCCGGCGCGCCGTTGGGCATCCGGAGCTCGACGATGCGCAGGCTGGCAAACAACGACAGGCTGCCGCAGGCCTGGCTGACGCGCGACCAATCGAAGCTGCGGTCGACGTCGAGCACCTCGCGCTCGCTATAGCCGCGCTGGCGCGCGGCGGCACGGATCTGGTCCAGCGTTTCCTGGATCAACAACGGCTCGTCGCCGGCAACGACGTAGACCGGCGCGAGCGTTCGGGACAGATGGGCGGAGACCTGCGCGGGATTGAGCTTCATACCCGCATTGTCCCAGACCGGCCGACTCCTGGCACCCGCCCGGCGGCGCCGGACGACAAACGCAAAAATACGGCCGGACACAGGCCCGGCCGTACGCAGGATGAGAGGCCCTGCGACAAGGGGTTGGGCACCAGCGGGCCGGGCTGATGGGGCCCGGTCCGCCGGCGTCGCAACCTTGTGACCGCCTTAGAACGAGTAAGCGATGCTCGCGTCCAGGTAGTCGCGGTCGGCCAGCAGGTTCTGCCGATTGCCACCGAAGTAGTTGACGTAGCCGACGCTGCCGCTCCAAGCCGCGTGGTATGTCCAGCCCACCGAGACACTGACCAGGCGCCGGCCTTCGACGAAGTTACCGATCGGCGTCGGCGTATAGCCGTGCAAGTCGTGGTCGAAGCGGATCGTCGGGTTCAGCGCCACAGCGCCGATGGCGTTGTTGTAGCTCAGACGTGCCAGCAGCTTGTAGCCATACGATGCAGACGTGGCGTAGCTGTTGGTTTCGAACGGCAGATCATCGCGACCGTCCGGATCGTTCGGGTTGACCTTGCCGCGATTGACCACGAAGCCGGCACGCGACGGACCGTCGGTTGCCGGGTCGTAACCCGGCAAGAACGTGCCGGGTGCGTCGTAACGCAGCTCGTTGGCCGACGGCAGACCGTGGATGTAGTCGTAGGCGAATTCGGCGACCAGGATCGTCTGGTCGTTGAACAGCCATGGCGTCGGGCCGAGCAGCCGGCTGATCGAGAAGTCGAACTGCGACACGTCGTGACGGCGATAACCGCGCAGCGGCTGGCTGCCCGAGGCCCCGCCGAGCACCGGGTTGAGCTGGCTCGGAATGCCCAGACCGGTCAACAGGATTTCGACGTCGTCGATCTGCAGCGGCTGTCCGACCTTGTAGCTGTACTCACCCTGCAGCGCCAGGCCCAGCGGCAAGGTCGAGCTGAACGACATGCCGTACATGCGGATGTCTTCGGGGTACTCGACGAAATAGTTACTGCCGAACGGGCGCAGTGGTTCGGCGCCGGATGTACCGCTGATCAGCGGCGTGCGGCTGTGATAATTCGCCGCGTACAACGCCATGTCGATGCCGTTGAGCTGCGGGATGTAGAAGCGCAGCGCACCACCGTACTGGCCGCCGTCAGACGGATTGCGGTCGGCGACGCGTGGGATCGTGCTGCCGATGTCGTTCTCGCCGGGGATCGCGAACGAAATGTTGGCGCGCGTGCCGCCGATACTGGCGAAGTCGTTGGTCGACAGATAGCCGCCGGCAACATCCGGGTCCGTGCGGCGCCACTCGAACTGGTAGAAGGCTTCGGCGCTGACGTTCTCGATCAGGTCGTAGCCGATGAACAGCATGCCGGCGGGGCGCACCACTTCGTCGATTTCGAAGCCGGGCACGCGCAGCTGGTTGGCGTCAGCGGCGACCAAACTGTTCAAGCCGTTTTGCACCAGCGTCGACTCGCCCCAGTTCAGGATCTGCCGACCGAGCTTGTAGGTCAGCGTGCGATCGAACACCTGATTGCTGCCGTAGACGTACGCGTCGAGCAAGTCGAAGTCGTTACCCAGATGATTGCGCACGTCCTGGGTGCGCTGCTGGTACTCGGACGTCGGCGCTTCTTTGCCCGGACGGCCGTAGTTGTCCGGGTTGAAGTAGCGCTTGTTCTTCTGCGTGTGGTCGTACAGGTAGCTGCCGCGAACAAACACGCCGTAGTTGCCGTACGTCAGTGTCGCGTCACTGGTCAGCTTGAGCACCGAGGCGACCATGTCGCCACGATCCCAAGCCAAGTTGCCGTCGTCGTTGTTGGTCGAATACGCCTCGCCACCGTTGCTGATGCCGATGTTGCGCTCGTCCGGCCTGCCCATGCGCCACGCGGCACCGGCCGTCAGCTTGCTGTCGACGCGCAGTTCGACGCCGTGTCCGGGTTCGAACTCCAATGCTTGCGCCAGCGGCGCCCAGATGCAGCCAAAGCTCGCAGCCGCCACGGCCAGCGCGGTCTTGCGGATCAGATTGATGCCGTTCATGTGCCTGTCCTTTTGAGTGCGGGAGTCGTCGGTCGTCGGGTGTGCATGCGTCATGGGCACGACCCTCCGATCGGAAGGCACAGGCCATTGCTGGCCAGAAAGCTCGCAGTTTCACGCTGCATTTCGGTCGTCGCCGCTGCCGACGCTGTCGGACTCAGGATCGAGCCGTGATCGCCGGTGGTGAACTGAACGACATTGCTGCGAGCCGCGGCACCGAGCAGCACGTTGGCGGTGCCGGTGAACACCTGCGGCGTCAGACCCATCGTCTGGAACAGCGGATCGGTACCCGACAGGAAGCCGGTGATCGTGACCTTGTCGTTGGATGCCGTCGCCGGGCCTGCTGGCGCGTCGTTGGGCACGACCTGGTCGGCCGGCGAAGTGTCGCTGCCGACGACTTCGATCATGTGGATCGGATGCTTGGCGCTGGCCGCTGCGGCGTAGTTGATCGGGTCACCGGAATCGAGCAGCGTCTGCGCGAAGCGCTGGAAGGTCTCGTAGTCGTCGCTGCCTTCGATCAGGCCGCTTGCCGCAAGACCGGCCGAGATCCGGGGGCCAAACGCCACCGATGCGTCGAGCAGCTTGGCGATACCGCCACCGGGCATCGCCAACGTGGCGGCGCCGATTTCGGTGTTCACGCCCAGCAAGGTGCCGCCGACGATGCCGCCGAGTGAATGGCCAACCAAGCGGATCTGAGAACCATCGAGCTTGTTGCCGTCCGGCGCACCACCGGTGCTGACCAGAATCGTGCCGCCGACCGACTTGGACATCACGATCAGATCCGACACCGCCTGACGCACGTTGTCCCGGCTGGTGATCAAGCTGGACAAGTTGATGAAGTGCGTACCCGACGGATCAGCGACGCCGTCCGGACCGGGCGCCGACGTGGTGTTGTTGACCAAGTCCAGATTGAACGTGCGCTCGTTGACGCCGTTGATGTGCAGCGGACTGCTGTCCGGCACGCCATGCAGCGGCAAGTCGATCGACACGACGGCAAAGCCGGCCAGCGACAGCGCCGGCGCCAGTGCCAGGGCCAGCGAGCGATTGCCGGTAATGCCGTGCTGGAAGATCACGACCGGCCAACCATTGGCCGGCATCGTGCGGCCGCTGTTGGCGTTGGGCAGCGTGATGATCACCGGCACCGTCACATCGGTGCGCTTGACCGGATCGGGGAAGCAACCCGTGGTCGACACTGGCGCCGATAGGCCCGTGCCAGCGGTGACGAACGCGCCGCAGGGCACGCGGCCGAGGAAGCTCTTGCTGGTGTCCGGACGCGTCGCATCGGCCAGCCAGAACTGCGTCAGCGGCGCGGCAGATGCGGGGCTGTCGCCAACACCGAGGTAGTACGGCAGGCTCGCCGTGCCGAAGTAGACGTTAGCAATCGGCGGTAACGCCGGATTGAACGTGGCGAGCGTGGCGCCGGTGTTACGCGCTGCGACCTGTGTGGCCGCTGCATTGGCTTGCAGCCGCTCCAGCGTGTTGGTGATCGACTGCGTGGTGAAGCTCCACGTCAGCACAACGTCGGTCTCCGCCAAGCCGAAGCCGGCAAGCTGTTCGACGATCGGGCGGATCAAGGTGCTGCGCAGCGTCTCGAGCGTTGCCTTCTGCGTCGGCGTCAATGCGCTCAGTACCGGCACGGTCTGCTGGTCGACCGGCGTTGCCGATCGAACGACACGGAACAACTCGCTGGGCTTGGCAGCCTGCCCGCTTTCCGACTTGACGCGGTTGGTCAGCACGACGACATAACGCGTCGCCGGCGCCAGCGGCTTGAGCGGCTCGATCAGCACGCGCGAACGGAATGCGCTGATCGGCTCGACCTGACCCGACAAGGGATTGCGTGACGTCGCAACCGAAGGCTGCACGCGATAGTCGACGCCGGGTACCAACACCGTACCCGTGGCGCTATTGACCACGAGCATGCCTTGCGCGAGCGAGCTGTAGTCGAGCTTGCCGAGCAGGTCGGTGAATGCCGAAGCCGAGGTGGAAAAACCGTCTTGCAGATTCGCCTGCGTGACGAACGGTGCATTGCTGCCGTTGGGAATGTTCAGCGTCCCATCGGTCGAGCCGGAGAAGAAACCATCAAACGGGAATGGGACCGTGGCGCTGGCGGCGACCGGATCGAACAGCGAAAACACGCCGCTGCCGACCACATCACCCGCCCCATCATCGCCACCTCGTCCGCAAGCGGTCACCGCGAGCGAACCGCACAGCACCGCAAACGCGGTCAAAGCGTTTCGTACCAACATTGAGCCTCTCCTCGATCGCTATTTAGGACGTCCTGTCCATTTAGGTCGCACGAACGTGCGGCCGCTTATGTGAATCTGTCGCGCAGTCTCAGAGGTAAGCCTACTGTCGGCAACTGAAAAAAATCACTCACGACTGGCGCGTCATGATGCTACGCACAATCAGATCGAGCAGGGGAAATCTCGATTGTGCGGCGCAAGCTTTGCTGCCACCGCACTTCATCGACTGATCGACGCCGTCGGTCGATTCGCTACGACACGGCGCTGGCAAATAGCGTTGCGATTCGCGCTTGTTGTGCCTCGGAGGGCGTGCGCAACAGCGTTATCGGCATGCGGCGGCGCAACAAATCGTCGAGCGACAAGGTCATCTCGTCACGAGCCGCCAACACGACTTCGGCATCGATGAACGGGCTCTGCGGCAGCACGGCGCCCGACCACGCTGGATTCTCTTGCAACAACTCGATCAGGCGCTCGATGCGGGTGCCATGACGCAGCGCCAACTGACGCGCCGTCGGCTCGTCGACAACGCCGTGCTGCCGAAGGCGCGCTATCGCGCCGATCAGCCAGGCATCGAAGTCCTGCGCCGGCGGCGCACCGGGCAACGGCTGCTCGTGTGTTCTCGATGCCACGCGACTGCGGCCGAGCACTTGATAAACCGCATCCACGATATCGACCGCGTCAACACGCGCCGTCGTGTACTTGCCACCCACCGGAACCACCAGGCCAGGCGCAGGCCGTAGCACGACGAATTCTCGAGTCACCGCCGACAGGCTGTCTTGATCATCGGCTTGCAGTGTGCGGACACCGGCAAAGCTGCCCAGCACATCCTTCGATGACCAATTAAGTTGCGGCATCGCATGACGAACCGCGTCGAGCAGATAGCGCACGTCGTCATCCTTGACGATCGCCTGCTGCGGATCGCCAACCTCGGATTCGGTCGTGCCGAGCAGCGTGCAGCCGTACCAAGGAATCAGAAAGTACACACGCCCGTCCTGCGGCGCGGTCAGCAAGAAGGCATCGGTACATCCTGGGATCGGCGGCATCACCAGATGCACGCCTTTGACCAGCTTGACGCGCGGCGCCTCGCGGCCGATCAGCGCATGCGACCACGGGCCGGCCGCCACGACGACCGATGCAGCGCCGATATCAAACTCCTGCCCGGACTCGGAATCCCGTACCGATGCGCCGACCACGTCCTTGCCGGTCTTCAACAGACTCGTCGCGGCGATACGGTTGGCCACGACCACGCCGGCCGCCTGCGCCGCAGCGACCACGGCCAGCGTCATCCGCGCATCGTCCTCCTGACAATCGCCGTACGACAGACCGCCCTGCAAGCCTGCGTCGTTCAAGTACGCGTGCCGCTGCAGCAGTGCGTGACGCGAGTAGCGGCGATGCGGCTCGACCGGTTGATCACGTCCGGCGAGCAGGTCGTACAGCATCAGACCGGCCGTCAGCTTCAAGCGGCCCGCACGCGCGCCTTTCCAGACCGGCACCATGAAACGCAGCGGTCGAACCAGATGAGGCGCGATGTCGGTGAGCACGCGGCGCTCGGCCAGCGCATGTCGCACCAGCTTGAACTCGAAATGCTCCAGGTATCGCAAGCCGCCGTGAATCAGCTTGCTCGATGCGCTCGACGTGCCGCTGCCCCAGTCGTTCTTCTCGATCAGCGCCACACGCAAGCCGCGCTGTGCGGCGTCATAAGCGGTCCATGCGCCGTAGATGCCACCGCCGATCACCAGCAGATCGAAGGGCGCGCCGTTACGCAACGCCGCGATGTCACGGACCAAAGGATAGGCAGCGGCCATGCGGCGATGTTCTCCTGCGTCGAGCGCGTTGCGCGGGGACGTCAGGCGGCGTCCGCGAGCAAGCCGTTGTGGCGCAACAGAGCGTCGACCTGAGGATCACGACCGCGGAACTCGCGGAATAGCACGCGCGCCTCACGAGAGCCACCGTTGGCCAGGATGGTGTCGCGGAATCGACGGCCGGTCTCCGCTGCAAAACCACTTTCTTCAAAAGCGGCGAATGCGTCCGCCGACAACACTTCGGCCCACTTGTAGCTGTAGTAGCCCGCCGCATAGCCGCCGGCAAAGATGTGCGAGAAGCTCATCGGCATGCGATTGAAGCTCGGCGGGCGCAGCACCGACACTTCGTCGCGAACGGCATCGAGCGTTTCCAGCACGCGAGCACCGCGCGCCGCGTCGTAGTCGCGGTGCAGACGCAGATCAAACAGCGCGAATTCAACTTGGCGGACCGTCGACAAGCCGGTCTGGAACACGCGACTGGCCAGCAGCTTCTGCAACAGTGCGTCCGGCAAAGCGGCGCCGGTCTGCCAGTGGCGCGCAAAGCCACGCAACGTCGCCTCGTGATAGCACCAGTTCTCCATGAACTGGCTCGGCAGTTCAACGGCGTCCCATTCCACGCCATGAATACCGGCCAGCGCCGCTTCGTCGACTTGCGTCAGCAGCAAGTGCAGCCCGTGACCGAACTCATGAAACAGCGTCACCACTTCGTCGTGCGTCAGCAAAGCCGGCTGATCGCCGACCGGCGGACGGAAATTGCAGACTAGATACGCCACCGGCGTCTGCAGCCCGTGCGGGGTGCGGCGACGGTTGTGGCACTCGTCCATCCAAGCACCGCCGCGCTTCTCGTCCCGGGCGAACGGATCGAGATAAAAGCGGCCGACGATGTCACCCTGCTCGTTCTTCAAGCCATACAACGCAACGTCGGCATGCCAGACGGATGCGCCGTTGATACGCTCGGCGCGCAGTCCGTACAGGCGATGAATCACGCCGAACAAGCCTTCGAGCACCAAGGGCAGCGAGAAGTAGGGACGCAGCTCTTCGTCGGACAGGCCTAGCGTGGATTCCTTGAGCTTCTCGGAGTAGTACGCGATATCCCAAGGCTGCAGGTCGTCGAGACCATCGAGCTGGCGGGCATAAGCGCGCAACTCATCCAGCTCGGCCAATGCACGCGGACGGGCGCGCCGCGCCAGATCGAGCAAGAAGCGCTCGACCTCATCGGCGCTGTCGGCCATCTTGGTGGCCAGTGACAGGTCGGCGTAATGCGCAAAGCCCAGCAACTTCGCTTCCTCGGCGCGCAGGGCCAGAATCTCGGCCATCAACGGACCGTTGTCGTATTGGCCCGCAAGCGGGCCTTGATCGGAGGCGCGCGTCGTGAACGCGGTGTACAGCTCTTCACGCAGCGCGCGGTTGCGCGCGTAGGTGATCACGGCGTCGTAGCTCGGATAGTCCAGCGTCAAGCGCCAGCCGTCCTGTCCTTTTGCAGCCGCTTTCTCGCGCGCCTGCTGCTTGCCGGCCTCGGTCATGCCGTCGAGCAGCGCTTCGTCGGTGACCAGCTTGCCGTAGGCCTGGATCGCGTCCATCAAGTGTTCTTCGAAGCGCGTCTGCACTTCGGATAGACGCATCGCGATCTCCTTGTACCGCGCCTGCTGCTCGGCGGGCAGGTCGATGCCCGACAGCCGGAAGTCGCGCAGGGCATCGCGGATCACTTTCTGTCGAACCGGCGACAGCTCGGCGAAATCGGCGCGTTGCTCGATGGCGCGATAGGCAGCACACAGCGGCGCCGACTGCGACAGCTCCAGGCCGTATTCGGTCATCTTTGGCAGACAGGCGTTGAACGCCGCACGCCAACCCGCGGTGGCGCGGACGCCGAACAGATGCGACACCGGCCCCCACGCCTGGCTCAGCGCCTCGCCCATCTGTTCCAGCGGCTCGATCAGCGTTGTCCAGCTGGGCTGGGCCTGGCGTTCCAGCAACTCGGACAGCGCGGCGCGATTGGCGGCGATCAACTGGTCGATCGCCGGCTCGGCCTGCTCGGGGGCCAGCGCGGCGAAGTCGGGCAACTGGTTCAGCGGGCGGGAATTCAGCAGCGGGTTGGCAACGGCAGCATCGGCGGTCATATGCGTTGGATTTTCCGGCAGAGCAGACAAAGACGGGACGGGACGAGCCCGCTGACAGACTAGCAGCCCGGCATCGCGCCGCGTCCGGAGAGGTCATGGGGGCGACGCCGCCACGAGACAAGTCCGGTTCTCGGCGTTGACGGCAGCGCATGCATTAACATTGCGACCGACGGAGCGCGCCCCCGCGCCCAAGCCCGCGATACCCAAAGCCGATGACACGAGCCTACGCCCTACTCCGCTGGCCGCTGCTGGCCTGCCTTGCCGTCGCCGGCGCGCTCAGCGCCTGCTCAAGTCAGCAAATGATGAACAGCCTGACGTCCGACCGGGACTTTCAGCGCACCCAGAACCTGCCGTATGACGGCCGCAACAACCTGAAGCTGGATGTCTACACGCCGACCGAGAGCGCGGCCAAGCGCCCGGTGGTCGTGTTCTTCTACGGCGGTCGCTGGACCACCGGCAGCAAGGACGAGTACACGTTCGTCGGTGGCGCACTGGCCAGCATCGGCTATTGCAGCGTAATTGCCGACGTGCGCAAGTACCCGATGGTGCGCTTCCCGGCCTTCGTCGAGGATGGCGCGCGCCTAATCAAATGGACGCGCGAGCACATCGACGACTACGGCTGTGACCCGAAGAAGATTTTCGTGATGGGCCATTCGTCCGGCGCGCATATCGCGGCCATGCTGGCGCTGAACGAAAAGTACCTGCAGGCGGTCGGCGGCTCGCGCACCTGGCTGCGCGGCATGATCGGACTGGCCGGGCCCTACGACTTCCTGCCGCTGCTGGACCCATCGCTGCGCGACATGTTCGGGCCAGCCGACCAGTACGAGCAGTCGCAGCCGATCGTCTTTACCGACGGCCGCAATCCACCGCTGCTGCTGATGCACGGCGAGGACGACGAGATCGTCGAAGTACGCAACACGCGCAGCCTCGCCGCGAGCGTCGGCCGCGCCGGTGGCCCGGTCGAAACCATCATCTATCCGAAAATGCCGCATGCGCGGCTGATCGCCTCGATCGGACCGGTGCGCCGCAACCAGACCGACGTGCTGAGCCATATCAGCGACTTTCTCGGCAAGTGGTCCGAGGTCAACTACGTGAACCGGCTGAACCAGCCCGGCATCACGACCACGCCGCTACCGCCCTGATGATCCGCCGCTTTCAAGGCACGGCGCCGACCCTGGGCCGCGACGTCTTCGTTGACGAGCTGGCGCTGGTCGCCGGTGCGGTGACGCTTGCCGATGACGTGTCGATCTGGCCGTTTGCCGCGCTGCGCGGCGACGTCAACGCGATCGCCATCGGCGCTCGCAGCAACGTGCAGGACAACGCGGTGCTGCATGTGACGCACGATGGTCCGTACACGCCGGGCGGCGTGGCACTGACGGTCGGCGCCGACGTGACGATCGGCCACGGCGCGATCCTGCATGCCTGCACGATCGGCGACCGCGTGCTGATCGGCATGGGCGCGATCGTGCTGGACAAAGCCCGGATCGACGACGACGTGATCGTCGCGGCCGGCAGCCTGGTATCGCCGGGCAAGCACCTGCGCAGCGGCTGGCTGTACCGCGGCTCGCCCGCTGTGGCGATCCGCGAGTTGACCGACGACGAACGCGCCAACTTCACCTACTCGACCGCGCACTACGTGCGGCTGAAGAACCGGCATCTGCAAGACCAAAAGGACCGAAAGGAAATCACCTAGATGAGCACCCGCAAACTCGTGCTGCTGCGCCACGGCCAAAGCCAGTGGAACCTTGAAAACCGCTTTACCGGCTGGGTCGATGTCGACATCACCGAAGCCGGTCGCCTCGAAGCCGTGGCCGCCGGCCAGCTGTTGAAGACCGAAGGCCTGGCGTTCGACGTGGCCTACACCTCGGTGCTGAAGCGGGCGATCCGCACGCAGAACGTGGTGCTCGAAGCCCTCGACCAGCTGTGGATTCCGGTGATCAAGAGCTGGCGCCTGAACGAGCGCCACTACGGCGCCTTGCAAGGCCTGGACAAGGCCGAAACCACGGCCAAGCACGGCGAAGAGCAGGTCAAGATCTGGCGCCGCAGCTACGACGTGCCGCCTCCGCCGATGGATGCCGCCGATCCGGGGCACCCGAAGCATGACCCGCGCTACGCCGCGTATGACGTCAACGCGCTGCCGGCGACCGAATCGCTGGCGACGACGCTGGACCGCGTGCTGCCGTTCTGGCACGACGCGATCGCTCCGGATCTGAAGGCCGGCAAGACGGTACTGGTCACGGCGCACGGCAACTCGCTGCGCGCGTTGTACAAGTACCTGACCGGCGTCGGCGAAAAGGAAATCCTCGAGATCAACATCCCGACCGCGATCCCGTTGATGTTCGAACTCGACGACCAGCTCAAGGCCGTCAGCCACCGCTACCTCGGCGATCCGGAAGCCGCCAAGCGCGCTGCCGAAGCCGTTGCCAACCAGGCCAAGCAGAAGTAAGGCTCGGACAAACAAAAGGGCGCCCTGATCGGGCGCCCTTTTTCGTGATGCCGCAACGAGCCCCCACACGCTCCTTCGATCCCCTGATCAGTACGGCAAATCGGTCACCGTCAGCCGTCGGACCGGAGTGCCGTCGCTCCAGATGCCCATATCGCGCTGCGCCAGCGAGCCGCCGCCTAGGGCGATATCGCGCATCGTGTTGGTGAATGCCGATGCCAAAAGAGCGTCGGCCAATCGCCAGTAGCCGTAGAAATCCAGCGCATCGGGCTCAAACAGCGACCATCGACTGGCGCGACCGGCCAGTGCCGCGAAGTGATCCGCGTTCAGAGCAGTGCTGCCGTGGCGATCGCTGTTGATGATGATGTAGTCCTTGTCGGCCAGCGGGATGCTGGTCGTCTCGACGAAAATGCGGCGTGCCAACGCATTGCTGACGCGCGAGTCGGCGTCACTGTAGAGCGACTGCTGCAGCGTGCCGGCCGGCACCTGCGACAGATCTTCCATCGGCATCACGACCAGGCCGTTGGACGACTGGTTGCTCGGGTTGATCGTCATCAGCGCCTTGGGCACCGGGATGCCACTGGAGCCGGCAATGGCCGCAAGGTTGGCCGCGACGGCGCCGCCGAGCGAATGCCCGATGGCGGCGACGCGACGGACATCCGGGCGAGCGCCGCCACCCGACTCCAGCTGCACCAATGCGTCCCGGATCGCCTGGACGGCATTGGGGGTGTACTCGCGCACCCGCGTGGTGGCCAGCACCTGATACGCCGGGTAGATCACGATCGTGCCCTTTCGGGCCAAGTGCTCCAGCCACGAAATATAAGGTGTGGCCTCCAGCGTGCCGTAGCCGTGCAGGAAGTACACCACTGGCAGGCGCCGCTGTGCGGCACCGACCGGCATCACCAGCGTGTACGCGGTGGGTCCGGTACCAAAGCTCTGAACCGTGACGGTGCTGTACAGATAGTCGCGACCGCCAGGGCCGGATCGCGGCTGCGCCGGTGGCATGGCCGACTTGCCCGACCCTGCCGTGCCTGACTCGTCTGCGTCCGGCTCGGCTTCAGCCGGTGGCTCGGCTTCAGGCTGTGGCTCGGGCTCGGGCTGTGGTTCGGGTTCGGGCTCGGGGGCTGGTTGAGGCGGTGTCGCCGGGTCTGGCGAATCGGTGACTGGCGCCCCGCCACCCGCCGCCGACGAGCCGTCGGTGGCCCCCCCGCATGCGCTCAACATCAAGCTGGACGACAACAAAAGAAGCACCACAGAAAGCCGCCGCAGCGGCCAACGAGCCATCGAAACCAAAAGAATTACTCCGCGTCAGCCGTCGGGAAGCGTCACACGCGCTACGGGCTGCCGTTCAAAGGGCGTGCATGCTATCGCCTGTTTATGAACTTTGCTGCGGCAATAAGTGAGCACGATGCCGTTGAAGCCAGTCATGGGCATCGTCGCTGTCGCCTTCGAACCAAGCCCGTGTGCTGCCGAGCCTGAAGTGATAGCCCCAGGCATCCATATCGGCGAACAATCGGGATCGATCGTAGCCAGCCAAGTGTGACGTCAGTATCACTTGCAAATAGCAGGCCGCTGCCTCTTCCGTATCGTCCCCGCCGGCATCGGTATGGAGCACGGCACGTCGGTCGGCGTCCATGCACAGCCAGTGGCAGGCCTCGTGCAGCGCGGAGTGGACGGGCGTATCGGATCGAACGAAGAGGACGTTGCCGATCAAGCCCGCCTCGGACTCGCCCCAGTAGCTGCCGGGGATCGGCTGACCGTCCGGAACGTAGCGCAACTCCAGGCCATGAGGCGCCAACAGCGCCGAAAGCGCGCCATCGGGCAAAGCCGCCACAGCGGTCACGATCGGGGCAGGCGAGGTCATCGGTTCAGGCATCGGCAATGGGACCACATTATCCGGGCGGGCCTCGGGTCCTGCGCAAGGCGCCAATTGCAGCCTGTCACAAGTCACTTCAGTGACAGAGGGATGACAAAACGCGGTTTTTGTCATCTAGCTTAAATCTGATTGTCATTTTGCTGTCACATGACAGCGTTACCGTGCGGCTCCCTCGCGATCCCGCCCGTGTCCTCATGACCAAGACCCCTTTTGCCGCCGCGGCATTTGCCCTGCTGGCGTCGGCTACCGCCAGCGCCGCGTCGATCGATCTGTATGTCGACAGCCAGACCCAGCAGTTGTACTCGCAGCCCGGCCCTGGCCGTGTGAAGCTCGGGACCTTCGTTCCGCAGGACGACAAAGCCGCAACCAGCGCCGCGCCGAGCGCGCCCGCGGCGGCATCGGTGCCGGTCGCCGCCAAGCCGGCGACCCCGGCTGAAAAAAAGTGGTTCGACAAGCTGGCGCTGCGCGGCTACACCCAGATCCGGTTCAATCAGGAACTCGGCGGCGACGCGCAGGAATTGCGCTCCCCCGGTGACCGCTTCATCGGCGAAAACCAGAGCTTGGGCATCCGCCGGGCGCGCGTGATCCTCAGCGGCGATGTCAGCGAGCATTTGTCGATCTATATCCAGCCCGACTTCGCCAGCACGCCGGCGGGCTCCAGCACCGGTAACTTCGCGCAGCTGCGCGACGTCTACGCCGACCTGTTTTTCGACAAGGACCACGAGTACCGCATCCGCGCCGGTCAGTCGAAGATTCCGTACGGCTGGGAAAACCTGCAGTCGAGCCAAAACCGTTTGACGCTGGATCGCGCCGATGCACTGAACTCGGCTGTCCGTGACGAACGCGACCTGGCGGTGATCTTCTATTGGGAACCCAAGGAAATCGCCGGCCGCTTCCGTGATCTGGTGCGTAGCGGCCTGAAGGGCTCCGGCGACTACGGCGTGATCGGCTTTGGTGCCTACAACGGCCAGGGCGCCAACCGGCTCGAAGCCAACGACAGCCTGCACACCGTCGCCCACGTGAGTTACCCGTTCAAGTTCGAGTCGGGCCAGTACTTCGAAGTCGGCGTCGACGCCTATACCGGCTTTTTCCGCTCGGCCACGGGCTCGGCGACGATCAACGGCAACACGTTCACGCCGACGCTGGCCGGTCGCCAGCGCGGGCCGCTGGACCAGCGCGTTTCGGCACACTTCATCTACTACCCGCAGCCGTTCGGCCTGCAGGGCGAGTGGACCGTCGGCAGTGGCCCGCAGCTCGACACCGCCCTGCAGACCGTCACGTCCCAGTCGCTGAAGGGCGGCTATCTGCAGGCGATGTATCGCATCCAGAGCAGCCACGGCGACTTCGTTCCGTTTGTGAAGTACCAGACGTTCGACGGCGGGTCCAAGTTCGACACCAACGCTCCGCGCCTGCAGGTCGACGAAGTCGAAGCGGGTCTTGAATGGCAGATCGTTCCCGAGATCGAAGTCACGACGGCCTACTCGTACATGGACCGCACCAACGTCGGCAGTGCGCCGTACCGCAACCAGAGCGGCAACCTGCTGCGCGTGCAGCTGCAGTTCAACTACTAAGCGGCAGCGGCAATACGCTCGAGGCCCCTGGCTGCGACCGGCACGGCGTTCCGCCTGCCAGTCGCAGCCAGGGGCTTTTTGCTGGGCACGGCGCCGGATCGCGAGCCCGCCGTGCGGCACACTGTAGGCCCGCCGGCCGATGCACGAGGTGCCACGATGAATCGAATCGAATCCGGGGAGCCTGACGAGGGCGCCCATACCGACTTCGCGGCGCGGATGAGCTACGGCGACTACCTGCAGCTGCCGACGTTGCTGTCGGCGCAGCGGCCGCTCAGCGATACCGACGACGAGTTGCTGTTCATCGTCATCCACCAGTCCACCGAGCTGTGGATGAAGCTGGCCTTGCACGAGCTGGACCTGGCGATCGCGGCCCTGCGCGACGATCGGCTGCCGCAGGCACTGAAGAACCTGGCGCGCGTGGGCCGTATCCAGGCGCAGATGATCCAGAGCTGGGACGTGCTGTCGACGATGACGCCGGCCGAGTACAACGCATTTCGCGGCGCGCTCGGGCAGTCATCAGGTTTCCAGTCCTGGCAAAACCGGCGGATCGAGTTCCTGCTCGGCAACAAGCAAGCGGCGATGATCGAACCACATCGCCACGACGCGGCGATCAGCGCGCTGTTGGACGCCGCGTTGCGGACACCAAGCCTGTACGACGAGGCGATTGCCTTGCTGGCGCGTCGCGGCTTGGCGATCGACGCCGCGCTGCTGCAAAGAGACTTCTGCCAGGCACACGCCAGCAACGATTCGGTTCGCGCCGCCTGGCTGCGCGTCTATCGTGACCCCGATGCCTACTGGGATCTGTACGCGCTGGCCGAAAAGCTGGTCGACGTTGACGACGGCTTCCAGCAATGGCGCTTCCGGCACATGACCACCGTCAAGCGGATCATCGGTTTCAAACGCGGCACCGGCGGCACCGCCGGCGTCGGCTATCTGAAACGCGCCGTCGACACCGTGCTGTTCCCCGAACTGTGGGATCTGCGGACCGAGCTGTAGCGAGCCGCTGCTGGGTCACCAACATACGGGCCTGCGCGCTGCTGGCCAGCCAACAGCAATTCAGCAGCCACCCCTGCCGAAAGTGCTATATCCAGAGTGATTTTCTTCTTTAACTCAGTACTTTACTCGCATTCCGCCGTACTGGCACAAACGCTGCTCCGGGGCAAAGGACTGCTGTCTGATCCGGAGATTTTCGCATGCGGTCGTCTGCTGTCCCTGCCCTGCCCCGCTACGCCGGCCGGGCGTCTTTGCTGTTGCTGCTGGCCGCTGCCGGTCTGCCCTACGCCCAGGCGGACGAGTTGCGCCAGCCGACCGCGATCGCCGGCGTCGTCGCGGCCGGTACGCCGATCGATTTGATCAAGGACGGCTTCAAGGGCACCGAAGGGCCGCTGGCGTTCGGCGACGGCGCCTTGCTATTCACCGAGAACCAAGCGGGACGCATCATCAAAATTGACGCCGCAGGCACGGTCACCGTCCATTCCGAACAAACCAACGGCGCCAACGCGCTGGCACTGGCAGCCAACGGTGATCTGTTCGCCGTGCAGACCGCCAATCCGCGCGTCGGCATCATCGAGCCCGCAAGCAGGGCGCGGACGCTGGCCGCCGACTTTCAAGGCGCGCTGTTCGGACGACCGAACGATCTGGTGCTCGACCAACGCGGCGGCGTGTACTTCACCGACTCCGGCGCCAACGCCAACTCGCCGCCACCGGTGTCGACGCTCAAGCCGGCCAAGCCGGCGGTCTATTACGTGACGTCCGACGGCCGCCTGCAGCGGCTTGCCGACGACATCGAGCGGCCCAATGGCGTGCAGCTGAGTCCCGACGAAAAGACGTTGTACGTGGCCAACACGCTCGGCGACAGCCTGATCGCATTCGACGTGGCCGCCGACGGCAGCGTGAGTCGTCGGCGCAACTTCGTGCGCCTGGAAGGCTGGAGCCAGGATGAAAAGGGCACGTGGAGCAGCGGTGCCGACGGCCTGGCCGTGGACGCCGATGGCCGCATCTACGTCGCCACCAACGCTGGCGTCGAAGTGTTCAGCGCGCAAGCGCAGGCACTGGGCGTCATCCGCTTGCCGAAGAAGCCGCAGAACCTCGCGTTTGCCGGCAACGACAAAAAGACGTTGTACGTCGTCGGTCGCGGCGCGGTTTACCGCATCGCGACACTGACCAGCGGCTATCGCGGTCGCGCCAAGTAAGCAGCCCGATGTCCGCGACGCCTGCTTCCCAGCGCATCTGGGATCTGCCCACCCGGCTGTTCCACTGGCTGCTGGTCGTTGCGCTGCTGGCCTCGTTCGTCAGCGGCGAAGTCGGCGGCGCCTGGATCGACTGGCATTTGCGCAGCGGCTTACTGGTCGTCGCGCTGATCGGCTTTCGCCTCGCCTGGGGCATCGTCGGGAGCGCAACGGCGCGCTTTGCGCAGTTCCTGCGAGGCCCAGCAGCGATCCGAGCGCACTGGCGGGGCCAGTGGCGCGGCGTCGGTCATTCGCCGATTGGCGGCATCGCAGTCGTCGTCCTGATGCTGGCCGTGATTGCGCAGTTGCTGACCGGCTTGTACACCAACGACGACATCAGCTTCGACGCACCGCTGTCGGTGCTGGTCGACAAGAACACGTCCGACGCGCTGCGCCTCTGGCACGGCCGGCTGTTCTACCTGCTCGCCGTACTGACGGCGCTACATGTCGTGGCCATCGTCTATTACCTGCGAGTCAAGCGCGACGATCTGATCACACCGATGCTGACCGGACGCAAGCGGCTCGACCCCGAGCGCAGCGCAGCGCTGCCCCAACCGCTGACGACACCTCGCTACGTCGCCGCGCTGCTGCTGTCGCTGCTTGCTGCCGTTGTCATCACCTGGATTGCCAGCGGCGGACTGCTCAACCCAGCGCCGGCGAGCGCACCGATGATCGAATCCACCACACCAAAACCGGCGTGGTGATGACCGCGCGACACGATCACGGCGGCCGACACTGTTCACCAACCCCTCGTTGTTCAACTTCAGCAGGACACCCATGAAACGCACTCTCGCCATCGCCAGCCTTGTCGTACTAACCGCATCGACCGCCGCGTTGGCACAGTCCGGACCCAAGCCGGAACAGTTGATCAAGTGGCGCCAGTCGGTATTCCAAGTGCTGGCGTGGAACGGCCAGCGAATCAAGGCCAACGTCGAAGGCACGACCTTCAACCGCGAAGACGTGGTCAAGGCCGCCAACAGCACGGCCGCGATCGCCAACAGCGGCATCGGTGCGCTGTTCGCGCCCGGCACCGAAACCGGCAAGGGCTGGCACGACACTGCGGCCAAGGCCGAACTGTTCGCCGCCGACAGCAAAGTTGGCACGCTGGCCGCCAACTTCAGCCAGGAGGCCACGGAGTTGGCGCGCATTGCCGCAAGCGGCGATCAGGCCAGCGTCAAGGCGCAGTTCGGCAAGCTCAACCAAACCTGCAAAGCCTGCCACGACGAATACAAGGCCAAAGACTGAATCCCGACCCTCGCAGATGCATGCTGACAACAATGTCTAACAACGCAATTCGACGTCGCACTCGGCGATACGCGCCGTGGTCGTTCGCGGCGCTGCTCGCCTTTGCTACCGCGTCATGGGCCGAAAGCGAGTTCGACATGGATCTAATGCAGACCGTCGACGATACGTCCAAGGAACTGGTGTCGAACCTGTCGCTGGAAGATGCGGCATCGGCCGACGGCAACCTGGCGGATCTCGACGCGCTGCTGGCACAAGTTGAGACGCACTACAGCGCCAAAGGCGGAGCCGACGACGCAGTGAAGATCACGCAGGATGCGCGCGCACTACTGGTGCAGATCCACGAGCACATCGGCGCCGGCGATTTTGAAACCGCCAACCTCAAGCAGTCGGAGTTTTCGCGCAACTGCAAGGCCTGCCACAAGCTGTACAAAAAGAGCTGAAGCGTAATGTCGATAATCAAGTACGGGCTGGCGACAATGATGCTGGCTGCCGGCAGCTTTACCGCAACTGCAGCGCCGCTGTCGGCCGGCAAGAGCGCACCCGCATTCTCGGCACCCGCCTCGCTCAATGGCATTGCCGCCGACTATTCACTGACGCAAGCGCTGTCCACAGGCCCGGTCGTCGTCTACTTCTATCCATCGGCGTTCACTGGCGGCTGCAATCTGCAAGCGCATCTTTTCTCAGAGAACAGCGAGCGCTTCGCTGCCGCCGGTGCCAGCGTGGTTGGCGTTTCGCTTGACAGCATCGATCGACTCAACGCGTTTTCGGCTGATCCGCAGTACTGCGCCGGCAAAGTCCGCGTCGCCTCCGACCTCGACGGCACGATCGCGCGCCGCTTCGGCTTGCAGGTCAGCGACAACCCGCCGGGCAAAACCGACACGCGAGGCCAGCGTATCGATCACGCGCGCGTCGAACGTACGACGTTCGTCGTCGGACGAGATGGACGAATCATCGAGACAATCAGCGGTGTTTCACCTGCCGAACACGTGAGTCGGGCTTTGCAGATCGTTGAGGCACTGTTGCGATCAGCGCCGTAACGCAGCGTCGACACGGCGCGACAGCGGTACATCACTGAGTGTGACGGGCCCCGTTCTACGGGGCCTATTTTTTTGGCATCGACGACCACCAACAGCCTTGGCGCTTTAATTTTTTATGCTGCGTTCGGGGCATCGCGGAGATGTCGACTGCTGCATTGCCAGCAGCCATTCACCGCAGTGAACGGCATAAGCTGCAGCGATCGACTTCTAAGCGTTTGTCACATCTGCAACCCCATGTTTACATGATGTTTTCCACGCTGTTGGCGCAGGCCATTACGCACAGCGAAAGCGCCGCTCGTGGCATGCCGGTTGCCTCCACGGCCGTCCAAGCCATACGTGGGGGGGGGTTCAACCGTGGTTCAGCGTTCCAGCAACAAGCCGGGCAAGCACGCCGGCATCGACAGCGACCGACTGCCGCTGCACATCAACAAAAAGCTGATTCAGTCCGGCATCGTTGCGATGCTCGGCGGGCTCGCAGTCGGCAGCAGCGCAACGGCATGGTCCGCTGATGAGGTCAGCATCGAGACCCTGCAGCGCGAAAACGAACGCCTGCGTCAGCAGATCGAGCAGTTGCGCCAAGCCGCCGGCAGCAGCACGAGCGATGCGCCGTCGACGACCGACGCGACTGCTGACACTGCTGCTACTGAATCGATCCAGAGCACGGCGTCAGTCGAGCCGGAACGCGACGAGCCGCCCGCCAAGCCGGGCGACATCGAAAACGTGATCGTCACCGCCAAGAAGTCGCTGCAGAAGGTGATCGATGTGCCGCAGTCGATTTCGCTGGTGACCGGCGACGACCTGCGCCGCGAAGACGCCGTCACGCTGGAAGCGATCACGCGTCGCTTGGGCAACGTCAAGTGGAACTACGGCAACAGCTCGACCAGCAACTATTCGATCCGTGGCCTAGGCAAGATCGCCAACGTCGACAACGGCGATCCCAGCGTCGGCTTGTACGTAGACGGCATCGCCTACGCGTTCAACCAGATGGCGTACTTCAACTTCGTCGACGTCGACACGGTCGAAGTAGCGCGCGGCCCGCAAGGCACCAGCTTCGGGCGCAATTCGTCGATCGGCGCGATCCGCGTCAACTACAAGCGTCCTTCGTTCACGCCGGGCAACGAGGTGATCGTCGGCATCAGCAAGTACGAAGGCCAGGACTGGGCGCGCGGCAACGGCAGCATCAAAGCCACCGGCATCAGCACCGGCGCCTTGGTGGACCAGCTGTTGGCGTACCGGACGACGCTGAACGTCGACAAGGGCGGCGGCTGGATTCTGAACAGCTACAACCCGGACAACCGCTACATCAGCTCGGACCGCGTTTCGGGCCGAATCCAGTTGCTGCTACAGCCCAGTTCGACGTTCAACTCAAGGCTCAGCCTCGACATCAATCCTCGCAACAGCGAGAACGTCAACATCGGTTCGACCAATTTCTTCTTCTCGCAGACGCCAGCCACGTTCGCCGACGGTAGCCCCAATACCAATCTAACCACCGAGCAGCGCCTGTCGCGGCCTTGGTTCACGCGCAACACCGACTATACGGTCGTCGGCGACTACTTCAGCCAGGAATTCATTGCCAGCGATACGCAGCAGGGCGTGGTGACCGGCAGCAACGGTGCCAACCTTGAGTTCAACTGGCTGCTGGCCGATCGCTACCAGGTCAGCGCGATCAGCCATGCGCGCGACTACTACTTCAACGCGTTCCGCGACGACGAAGGCACGGTATTCGACGTGCAGACCGCTGCTGGGCAGAACAAGTACTACAAGCAATACGGTCAGGAACTGCGGCTGGTGTCGCAGATCGACGGCGTAGTCGACTACCAGACCGGCCTGTTCTTCCAGGAGGCCATCAGCGATTCAGCCGGCAATTCGATCTTCGGCACCGATGGCGGCGCCTGGTTTGCCACCAACGCACAGTACGGTCGGCTCGATACCACCGGCCCCAACGGAGTGTCCGGACGCGCGCTGCTGAACGATTCGCTGGCCGACTTGTGGCGTAAAGCGCCGACACGCTCCGACAACACCTCGACGGCGCTCTACGCCAACGCGGACTGGCACATCACCGAGCCGCTGACGATCAACACCGGCATTCGCGCCGGACAGGAGAAGCGTGAATTGACGGCCAGCGCCTTTATCAAGGAGCAGGGCTTCGGTACGTTGCTCAACCCGGTCAGCCTCGGCGGCTTTGGTAACAACGCTCAAGGCGAACTGGCGGTGACCAACAGCGAGGCCCAACTGGCGATCGCCAATCAAGTTGCGCAGCGCTACTTCGGCCTGAATAGCTATGCCGAGCTCAGCGCCGCACAGAAGCGCCAAGTGGCCGATGCCAAGACGATCCGCAACGGTCGTATCGGCGCCAACTTCGGGCCATTCACTGCAGACGCGTACAAAGGCGACATCTACACCTATAACGTCGTTCCGCGTTACCAGATCACCGAGAACGTCAACGCTTATCTGTCGTTGTCGTACGGCGAGAAGTCCGGTCTGCCCGGCGTGCTGTCGACCACCGGCGTTCCGACGTCCTACGAGATTCGTCCAGAGAAGAACCGCGCATACGAAATCGGCAGCAAATCGACGCTGCTCGGCGGTGACTTGCTGTTCAACGTCGCGGTGTACTTGAACGATATCAAGGACTATCAGCAGAACGTGTTGCTCGTCGACGAGCTGGCCACCGAAGCCAACGGCCAGCTCACCTATGTGTCGGCAGCCGGCAACGTACCCAAGGTGCGTGCACAGGGTGTCGAGATCGACGGCGTCTACACCGGCTTTCGCAATCTGGAGATCCGCTATGCGGCGGCGTACAACGACGCTTACTACAAGAGCTTCCCGACGATTGCCAACCCGGTCGAGCGAGCCAACGAAGGGCCGTTCCGCGATGCATCGGGCGACACGCTGCCCGGCGTCTCAAAGTGGAGCGGCAATATCGGCCTGACCCACACACTGCCGCTGGCCAACGAAAAGCAGCTGCGCAGTTCCGTGACGACCAGCTACTCGACCAAGTTCAACTCGGACAACGCGCTGTCATCGTTCGGCGTGATCCCGGCACAGACGCTGACCGATGCGTCGCTGACCTTCGGCGACTCGGCGGGGCGCGCCGAAGTGTCGTTCTTCGTCAAGAACGTGTTTGACGACGACACCGTGCGCAACCGGACTTGGAACGCTTTCGCCCCCGGCTTCCCGCGCCAGTTCGGCCTGACCTTCTCCAGCCGCTTGTAAGCACAGCCGCCAGCAGCGCTGTGGTGGAAGCAACACGCCTGTGCCGATTCCACCACCGCACTGCTGGCCTGCCAGCAGTGCGGCTCACTCGCGCTGTAACTGGCGGCATTTTTATTCGCCTTAACAGCTACTTACACCCTTCATCCGAGCACCGCCCCGTGGTACGCCGCTTGCTCGCGCACGGTGTGGGCTCGCACCCGACATGACGGTTTCAGGAGAGATTCGATGACCCGCCGCACCCGCTTCGTCACGGCCCTAGGCCTTGCAAGCAGTCTTGGTCTGGCAACGGCCGTTGCCGCCGCCGACGACATGAAAGCGGCGGCCGGCGCCGCCGTCGCAGCCAAGCCGACGACACCGATCCCGCATGGCGTGTTTCAAAAGCCCGCCGATGACAAGCCGACCGCCAAGCTGCCGTCGAACTGGGCCTACCGTCCGCTCGAAGCACCCGCGTTGCCGGCCACACTCAAGCAGGCCAAGTGGGCGCGGACGCCGGTCGACAAGCTGGTGCTGGCCAAGCTCGACAAAAAGGGCTTGAAGCCGTCGGCCGATGCCGACCGCGCCACGCTGATCCGCCGTGTCTACCTGGACGTGACCGGCGTGATTCCGACGCCCGAGGATGTGGCCGCCTTCGTCAACGACACCTCGCCGCAAGCCTATGAAAAAGTCGTCGACAAGTTGCTGGCATCACCGCAGTACGGCGAACGTATCGGACGCCGCTGGCTCGATCTGGCTCGCTATGCCGATACACAGGGCTTTCAGGACGACGAGTCGCGCCCCGGCATGTGGCGTTACCGCGACTACGTGATCAAGTCGTTCAATGACGACAAGCCCTACGATCAGTTCATCCGCGAGCAGATCGCCGGCGACGAACTGTGGCCGGGCAAGCAGGAGGCCCTGATTGCCACCGGCTTCCTGCGTGGCTATCCCGATGCACCGGACCACCGCGACCTGCTCGAAAAGCGCTACAACGCGATCACCGACATGACCGACACCGTCGGGACGGCAATCCTCGGCCATCCGATCGAGTGCGCGCGCTGCCACGATCACAAGTTCGACAAGGTGTCGCAGAAGGAATACTTCCAGCTGCAGGCATTCTTCGCCAACACGCTGCCAAGCGACAACCTGCCGGTGATCGACAAGGGCGAACGCGAGCGCAAGTTCGAAGCCGACTACGCCGCTTGGGAAGCTGCCACTGTCGACATCCGCAGCCGCCTGAGCGCATTCGTCGAGCCTTATCGCGATGAGATCGTCAACTACGGGCATGAGCGCTTCTACGAAGACGGCCGCGTGTCGCTGAAGAAGCCGCGCAGCGAGTGGAAATCGCTGGACCGCTGGTTGAACTATCGCTTCGACCAGTACGTAACCCGCAACAACCCGAACTACGGTTTCGACGTCAGCTTCTTTGCCGCGGCCAACGGGTATTTCAACAACCGTCTGGAAGTGGCGGCCGCCGAGCCCAACTTCGACAAGGCCAAGCTGGCCGATATCAAGGCACGCAAGGAAGCCTTCGGCAAGCTATACGCGGAGTTCCGCAAGCAGCGCGACAAGCTGCCGCCGCAGGGCGCCACCATCGTCAGCGCCGTGTTTGAAAACGGCACCGACGCCGCGTCGCAGTTCATCTATGCCGGCGGCGACCATCACCGCCCCGTCGACGAAGTGCAGCCTGCGTTCCCGGCACTATTCACGCCGGGTAAGACGCAGCCCGCGATCACGCCGACAGATCATTCGTCGGGCCGTCGTAGTGCGCTGGCCAACTGGCTGGCGTCGGCCGACAACGCCGTCGTGCCGCGCGTGTTCGTCAACCGGCTGTGGGCGCATTACTTTGAGAACGGCATCGTGTCGACGGTCAGCGACTTCGGTCGCGCCGGACAAAAGCCGACGCATCCCGAACTGCTCGACTATCTGGCCAAGCGCTTCGTCGACAGCGGCTGGAGCACCAAGGCGATCACGCGCGAGATTCTGCTGTCGAGCGTATATCGCCAGTCATCGGCCGAGCGTCAGGACGTGGCCGCAGCCGACCCGTACAACAAGCTGCTCGCGCAGTTCCCGCGCAAGCGGCTCGATGCCGAGCAGGTTCGCGACTCGCTGCTGGCGGCAGCTGGCTTGCTGACGCCGAAGGACGGCGGTCCGGGCGCGTTTCCGCGCTTGCCGAAAGTGATCTATGAGGCGTCGGCGCGCAACGTGCCGGACTTCTGGCCGCAGACCGACAAGGCCGAAGACCGCTATTCGCGCAGCATCTACATGTACGTGCGGCGCAGCCTGCCCTACCCGATGATGGAAACCTTCAACGGCGCCTCGCCGCAAGCCGCGCATAGCCGTCGCGAAGTCACCACCACGCCGCAGCAGTCACTGACGCTGTTCAACAACGAAGAAGTGTTCGAATGGTCCAAGACGCTGGCCGGTCGCGTCTATCGCGACAGTGCATCGAATGAGGACGCAGCGCTGACGCGTCTGTACCGCGTGCTGTATTCGCGAGCGCCGGATGCGCAAGAACGCGCGCTGGCCAAGCAGTTCCTCTCGCACCACGAGCAGATCATTGCCCAGCAGATCACCAACGAAGGCGGCAAGTTCGCGGTCGCCATCCCGGTGGGCTTGAAGGAAGCACCGCAGGTCAGCCCGACACGCCTGGCAGCGTTCGTCGATTTGGCGCATGCGCTGGCCAACAGCAATGAATTCATCTACCGCTTCTAAGACGACGTCGTTCGTACCCAGGACTCAAACATGACTCACCACAAGATATCGCGTCGTGACTTCATCACCGCTGCCGGCAAGGGCGCGGCCTACACCGTCGGCGGCATGCTCGGCGTCGGCGGCGTGTTTGCCCCGATGCTTGCGCAGGCCGGCGAAGCGGTCGGCGGCGGCTTTCTTGATCCCAAGCCGACGCACTACCCGGGCAAAGCCAAATCGGTGATCTGGCTGCATATGAACGGTGCGCCGGCAGCCCAGGATCTTTTCGACTACAAGCCGGACCTGATCAAGCTCAACAATCAGGACGTGCCGCCGTCGTTTTTGGAGGGCGTGCAGGTCAATACCCAGGGCGGCGCAGGCAAGCTGATGGCGTCCAACCGCACCTGGAAACAGTACGGCCAGAGCGGCAAGTACCTATCCGACCTACTGCCCAACCTTGCCCAGCAAGTCGACGAGCTGGCGTTCATCCACAACATGGAAACCATCGGCGCCACGCACGACATCTCAACGATGCTGCTGAACTCCAGCGGCGCGGTTCCGGGACGTCCGACGCTGGGTGCGTGGATCACCTATGCGCTCGGCTCGGCCAATCCGAACCTGCCGCCTTACATCGTGCTGTCCAACGGCGGTCGCGGCCTGGCGGGCGGCTCGGTCAACTATTCGGCCGGCTTCCTGCCAGCGGTCTACCAGGGCGTTCCGATCCAGCTCGGCGATACGCCGATCCTGTATCTCGATCGGCCGGATCTTTTGTCATCGAGCCAGCAGCGCGATTCCCTAGACTTTCTGCGGCAGGTGAATCAGCGCCATGCCAATCGCTATCAGAACGACTCGGAACTCAAGGCGCGGCTGGAAGCCTACGAGCTTGCATACCGCATGCAAACCACGGTTCCCGACGTCGTCGATGTCAGCAAGGAGTCCGAAGCCACCCGTAACGCCTACGGCATCGGCACGGAGGAAACCAACGACTACGGCACTAACCTGCTGCGGGCGCGGCGCTTGGTAGAGAACGGTGTACGTTTCGTGCAGGTCGTCTCCGGCAAGGCCGGCAAGTACAACGACTGGGACGCGCATTCCGACCTCGAAGGCAATCACGCGGCGCAAGCCAAGATGGTCGATAAGCCAGTCGCCGCCTTGCTAAAGGACTTGAAGCAACGCGGCCTGCTCGACTCGACGCTGCTGGTGTGGGCCTCGGAGTTCGGCCGCACGTCCTACGGCCAATCGGGCACCGGCCGCGACCACAATCCCTGGGGCTATACGCAGTGGCTCGCCGGTGCCGGCGTCAAAGGCGGCTTCTCGATGGGCCAGACCGATGCCATCGGCCTGAAGACCGTCGGCAAGGCGGTTAGCACCTACGACTTCCAGGCAACGGTGCTGCATGCGATGGGCTTGAACCACTTGAAGACCACGTATCTGTACAACGGACGTTCGGAGCGGCCCACCGTGGTCTACGGCGAGATCGTCAAGGACGTGTTCGCGTAGCAGCATCGTCGTTGCGAAGGCAGCCTGCACTGCTGCCTTCGCAACAGTGATGGGCCCGGCGTGTTGGCTACACCACAGGCCGGTGATTCAGCGCAAGCGCAGAATCTCGGCGATCAAGGCGCGAAGTTCGTCGTCCGGTAAGTTGTCATCCGACTTCGCCGGCATCGGCATGTCGCCCCAGTTGCCTTCGCCGCCGTTGCGGATCTTTTCAAATAGTGCAGCGGCGATATCGGCTTGCACCTCGTTGCGATACCGCGCGGCGACGTCCTGCATCGCAGGGCCAACCAAGCGTGATTCGATCCGATGGCAGCCGATGCAGCCAGCCGCCTCCAGCATCGGCTCCAGCGTTGCGGCATCGGCGCGAGCGGTATTGATCGGCAACAGACTCACCACCAACGCGGCCACGCGCACGATACGACGACCTGATGCTGCATCCCGCGCTACTCGCTCCAGCAGTTCGACTATCGGCATTGCGTTGGGATCGTGTCGGACGAATCCGAGTCGACTGCAAGGACCGCACCACGGCGACTGCCAGATCGCCCTAATAAACATAGTAGCGATAGCTATTGGTCGCCCTCATTACCGGCCACTACAGTGGCGCGGCGCAAAGGCGGGACGCACGCGCTCGACTGGGGATGAAGGATGGGACTGATGGACCGAGCAGGACAACACTTGGGCGCCGCCGATAGTCGGATACTCGAGTTGCGTGGCGCCAGCGCGGAGCCGACGACGATACGAGCCAAGGCGCTGGTGTTTGCCGACCCTTTGTCTCAGCAACTGCTGCATTATCTGGAACAAGTCTCGCCAAGCGAAGCACCCGTGCTGATCATTGGCGAAACCGGAACCGGGAAAGAGCTGATCGCTCGTCACATTCACCACCTCAGCCGGCGCCGCGGCCCATTTGTCGCCGTCAACTGCGGTGCAATCAGCGAGCAACTCGCCGACAGTGAATTGTTTGGCCACGAACAGGGCGCATACACCGGCGCGAATACGCGTCGCGAAGGCTGGTTCGAAGCAGCCAACGGCGGCACCTTGTTTCTGGATGAGATCGGCGATCTGCCGCTGTCGCTGCAGGTCAAGCTGCTGCGAGTGTTGCAGGAATGCGAAGTGACCCGACTCGGCTCGCGTCGCGCGATACCGATCGATATACGGCTGGTGGCTGCCACCAATGTCGACCTCAACGATGCCGTCGCGGCGCAACGCTTCCGGCTCGATCTGTTCTATCGATTGAACATCGCGCAGTTACGCGTGCCACCGCTGCGTGAGCGGATCAGCGACATCATGCCGCTAGCGCAACACTTTCTGGGCGTCTATGCACAGAAGCTCAATACAACTCGACCCAGCTTCAGTGCAGCGGCAATCACGGCGCTCGAAGCCTACGCTTGGCCTGGCAACATACGAGAGCTCGAAAACGTCATCCACTTCGCATTGCTGGTCTGCAGCGATCTCGAAGTACGTCCCGAGCATCTGAAGCTCAACAGCATCAGTCACCCATCCAACGGCAGCGCCACGGCGACGGCGGCACCTCCGCGTGAGCGGATCAGCAGTGCGGTTCAGGAGCTGCTGTCGTTGAACACACCCGATCTGTACAACACGCTCGAACATCAGATCGTCGACGAGGCGTTTCGATACAGCGGCTACAACCAGGTGCGCGCTGCCGCCGTCCTCGGTATTTCGCGCAACGTACTGCGCACGCTGCTGAAAAAGTACGGCTATCTGAGCGAGCGCCAAACCGAGATCACCAACAGCTGAAATCCAAAACCGACTTCAGGCGCGATGCTCGGCGACCAGCTGATCGCGGCCTCGCCGCTTGGCTTCGTACAACAACTCGTCGGCACGATGCAGTACAGCGGTCGAGTCGGCCATCGCACCGGCTTTGCCGCAAATCAGCCCTGCACTCGCGGTCACTTGCAGAGGTTCGCTATTGATCTCCAGCAGCACGCGCAGTTGCCGGATTTCATCGAGCAAGCGCAGCGCTTCTTCGTTGACCGCATCAGCGCTGGCGTCGTACCACAGCAGCAGTATCTCCTCGCCGCCGTAGCGGATCCGCAGATCGCCCGGCCGCCGCGCGAAGCGGTCGACGATCAGCCGACCCACTGCCTCCAGTACGCGGTCGCCGGCCAGATGACCATAGCGGTCGTTGATCCGCTTGAAGAAGTCCAGGTCCAGCAACATGACGCCGACCGGCTTGTCGTCACGCAATGCCTGCTGGAACTGCTTTTGGTAGCGCTGGTTGAACTCGGCGCGCGTCCCCAGCCCGGTCAGCGGGTCGACCGTCGAGGTCAGCTGCGCATGTCGTCGGTTGACCCAGGCGACGCGTGCGTTGCGGTCCACCATGAACGCGGCCAGCAAATAAGTCGTGGCCGACAAGCCGACGCCGAACAGCCGCAAACCGATCAACGGGCTCGAGTCCAAGGTCAGCGTGATGGCGGCACACGTGCCGAACCAGATCAAGCAACTGACCATAATCCATCGGTTGAAAAAGCCGGTGAAGATAATGATCGACCCGAATATCGTCGATGCCACGCCGGGCGAATACAGGATCGCACCGCGGTCGCCAAGATAAACCAACACTTCGATGCCGATGCAAAGGGCCACGGACGCCGTCGTTTGCAACCAGCGTGACAACCGGCAATCAGGGTTGACGTAAATCATCATCGCGACCGCCGCCAACATTAATCCCGATATCACCAGCGGCCATTCAAATGCCGTGACATCGTGGGTGGCGTCAAAAAATATCGAGTGTCCGTAATACGGAGCGCCACCAAAAAACAGTGCCAGCAGCGAAAACAGCAGGATGCGGGGGCGCCGGTACAGCCGCGCCTGTTCGCGCTGATAGGCCGCCTCCAGCGGGTCGGGCATCGGCCCGCGATATCGGCCAGAGTCGCGAATCCGTGCCAGATACCGGATCTCAGCCAGGGCGCCGTCGCCGGCGGCGTCTTGCTGGTGCCGTCGGACCGACGTCCATGGCAGGCGCGGCGGCCGCTGTCGCTTGCTGCTGACCACGTTGGGGTCCGTTGTCGCTGTCATGCACGCAGACTAAGATCACGTGCGCCGCGGGGTCTTTACCGAATCACTACCTTTTTCCTACGGCGCAACGAGTGGCCTGCGTAGGAACGGCACGGCATCGATACCTCGAGGAGACGCGCAGGAACGGACCTCCGGCGTCACCGATGCATTCCATGGCAACCGCCGCCCCGCCCGACCCCGCACGCATCGCTCGCTGGCGCTTCGGCAACTGCGTCCTCGATGCGCTGAGCCTGACCTTGACCGTTGACGGCACGCCGGTCGAGATTGAACCCAAGCCCCTGAGCTTGCTGCTGTTCTTGCTGCGTCATCCCGCCGAGGTACTGACCAAGGACGAACTGCAGGCCGAGGTCTGGCCGGGCCGTGTGCTCAGCGACTCGGTGCTGACCAAGACGATGGCCGTGTTGCGCCAAGCGCTCGGCACCCAGGGGCCCGGCATGATCAAAACGGTCCACGGGCTTGGCTACCGGCTCGACGCGGCGGTCACCGTCGAGACACTGATCGACGAGGCGCCGGCAACTCCGACGCTGGCGCCCGGTTACTCACCGCCGCTGCGTCCGCATTGGCAGCTGGTCCGTCCACTGGGGCATGGCGGCTTCGGCGAAGCCTGGCTCGCACGGCATCAAAAGACCGGCGACGAGCGTGTGTTCAAGTTCGCCGTCGATGCCGATGGCCTGGGCGGGCTCAAGCGCGAGATCACGCTGTATCGCGTCATGACCCATGTTCACGGCGACCACCCCGGCCTGATCCAGATTCTCGATTGGAACCTGGAACAGCTGCCATTCTTCATCGAAGCCGATCACGTCGCCGGCGGGTCGCTGCTGGACTGGTCACGCTCCATGGGCGGCCTTGAATTGATCGACCCAGCGATCAAAATCGATCTGGCGATCCAGATCGCCGATACGCTGGCCGCCGCGCACTTGGCCGGCGTATTACATAAAGATCTGAAGCCGGCGAATATCCTGGTCGATAATCGGGACCCGGCACGGCTGCAAATCAAATTGGGCGATTTCGGCAGCGGCCGGATTATCGAAGCCGATGCTGCCCGCCAGCTGAATATCACGCGGCTCGGATTTACCCAGACCGTGGCCGATAACAGCAACAGCGGCACGCCACTTTATCTGGCGCCTGAATTGCTCGCGGGGCAGCAGCCGACCGTCCAGTCGGACATCTACGCACTTGGCGTGATCATCTACCAGTTGCAGGTTAGTGATTTTCAGCGCCCGCTGGCGCCCGGCTGGGAACTGGAGATCACCGACCCGGTGCTGGCCGACGATATCGCCGCCAGTGCGGCGCTGCGCACCGAAAACCGGCTGAGCAGTGCCGCCGACCTGGCGCGGCGACTGCGGACGCTGGACGCCCGGCGCCGCCAGCGTGCCGAACAACAGCAGCAGACCCAGCGGGAACAGCAGCGTCGCGAAGCCGAGCGGCGCTGGCAGCTACGCCGCAAATGGCTGACCGCGCTGACCATCGTCCTGACCTTGGGCTTGGGTGCGAGCCTGTGGTTTGCCACGCAAGCGCGATACGCCGCGAAACGCGCCGACGAGCAGGCGCGCCAAGCGGCGGCGACCAGCAAGTTCCTGACGGATATCCTGGACTCGAATAACGTCGCCACGCTGGGCGACCGCGCGCCCGGCTCGCTGACCGCGAGAGAAATCGCCGAGCTGATGTTGACCCGCGCCGACGCGGAGTTCGCCGACCAGCCCAAAGTGCTGCTCGACATCGTCGACCGCGGCTACCTGCTGCACTACAGCTGGGCCGAATACGCTAAAGCGATGGCCTTGCTCGAACGGATGGTACGGCTCAACGAACAAATCTACGGCGCGACCAGCGCCGAACACGTCCGCGCACTGATCGACCTGGCCAGAATGCGGCTGGTCTACCGCGAATTCGAACACGGCGGCAGTTACGACACGGCGACACCGTTGAAACGTGCCGCCGAGCTGATCGACCAGATGGGCGCTCGCGGCAGCGCTCTGGAATCGCAGTGGCTGCGTGTATCGGGGCGCGACGCACTGCCACCGATCGGCCGCGCCGACCGCAGCTTGGATGCCTTCACCCGGGCCACCGAACTGGATCGCAAGATCGAAACACCCACCGTGATCGCGCGCTGGAATCGCTTCAACCTGTGCGTTGCACTGGCGACTACGGACCAGCTCGATGAAGCGCGTCGCTGTCACAGCGACAACATCGCACAAGAGCGCCAGCGACCCGGCCAGAGCTTCGGCGGGGACTCGGGCGAAATGCGCAACGACGTAATGATCGGCGTATCGCTGCAACAACGTGCCGTCGTCGAATATCGAAGCGGCGACGCCGACGCTGCCGAGGCCAGCGCAACCGAAGCCGAAGCCGTGCTGCGCGCAATCGATGGCGGCGAATCGCCTTACTACATCGACGCCGTGCTGATCCGTGCCAATACCCGAGCCGCACGCGGCGATATTGCCGCAGCGCTGCAACTGATCGATCAGGCCAGTCAGCGACTGCGCGTACTCAAGCAGCGCCGACCCGACGCGCGCCCCGAAATGCTGCGCCTGACCCGCGCGCGGCTGATGCTGGCGCAAGGCGATGCAGCGGGTGC
The DNA here is from genome assembly GCF_900129825.1 of Hydrocarboniphaga daqingensis. Taxonomy (GTDB): domain Bacteria; phylum Pseudomonadota; class Gammaproteobacteria; order Nevskiales; family Nevskiaceae; genus Hydrocarboniphaga; species Hydrocarboniphaga daqingensis. The sequence continues at coordinate 648,399 of NZ_FQWZ01000001.1, forward strand.
CGAAGCCATACTGGTCACGCTGCGCAATACGCACGTGCTGGGGCAGCCACCGCTACCGCTGACCGATGGCGACTTCGCACTGAGCCACGGCGTGGCGCTCGAACGTCTCGGCCGTTTACAGGCTGCGGAACAAGCCTACGACGAGGCCGTGGCCGCATTCGCGGCGCTCGGCCATCCCGAGGCCGAATCGGCGCTGGAAGCGCGCGTACAGCGAGCCGAGTTTCAATTGCGGCACGGCGCCGATGCTCAAGCTGCGATTGATGATCTTCGCGACGTGGTGGCCATCGCCAGTCGACAGGCGGCCAAGCCGGTACTGGCGCGTGCGCAACTCGATCTTGCCGAGCACGCCAGTGTCGCCGGCGCGCATACCGTCGCCTTGCAGTTGATCGAACAAGCGCAAAAGACACTCGACCTCAGCCGGTCGCTGGGATCTGCAGCATTGAAATCGGAGCTGTCGCAACGACGCTTGGCGATCATCGATGCAGCCGCAGCGACGACGACACGCTGATCGATCAGTCGATCTTTACGCATCCCTTACGCGGCGCTGCTCCCGTCGCAATAGAGCCTTTACGCGGCGACTCTTGATACTACCGGCCTGCCAATGACGGACAGGCCCCATGAGCCTCGACTACCTGCTGGGAAGCCTCATCGCGCTGCTGCTGATGGCGTATCTGCTCTACGCATTGGTCCGAGCGGAGCGCTTCTAGGCCATGCGACCCGATCTGACGCAACTGTGTGTCTACGTAGCGGGACTGATGCTGCTGTGTCCGCTGCTCGGCATTTATCTGTCTCGAGTTCTCGATCCGAAGGCCGGACCCACACCCCGACTCGAGCGATGGCTCTACCGCTGCTGCGGCATCGACGAGCAGCGGGAGCAGCATTGGTCGGAATATCTGCAGTCGCTGCTGACACTCAACGTCGGTGGCGTGCTGTTGCTGATGTCAATGCTGATGCTGCAGGGATGGCTGCCTCTGAACCCGGCCAACACACCGGGCATGTCCTGGCACCTCGCCTTGAACACCGCGGTGAGCTTTGTCACCAACACCAACTGGCAGTCTTATGCCGGCGAGAGCTCGGTATCCGCTCTGTGCCAGATGCTGGGGCTGACGCTGCAAAACTTCCTGTCGCCGGCCACCGGTATCGCCGTACTGCTCGCGATGATCCGCGGTTTCACTCGCGTCAATACCGACCGGATCGGCAACTACTGGGTCGATATGACACGCTCGGTCATCTGGGTGCTGTTACCGATCAGCTGCTTCACCGCTCTGCTGCTGGTGTGGCAGGGCGTGCCGCAGACCTTCGATGCCCGGATCGTGGCGACCACGCTGGAAGGATCGCAACAGACGATACCGCTGGGTGCCATCGCATCCCAAGAAGCGATCAAGATGATCGGCACCAATGGCGGCGGCTACTTCAATGCCAACTCGGCGCACCCGTACGAGAATCCGACGCCACTGAGCAACATGATCGAGATGTTGTCGATCCTGCTGCTGCCCGGCGCGCTGGTGATGATGTTCGGCCGCATGCTCGACCAGCCTCGACAGGCACGAGCGCTGTTCGTCGCCATGTTGATTCCGCTGCTGCTGGGAGTGGCGATCTGCACATGGGCGGAACAGCAAGGCAATCCGTTCTTGATCGCCGCGGGCGCTGATCCCGCCGGCGGCAACATGGAAGGAAAGGAAGTCCGCTTCGGCATCAGTGGGTCGTCACTGTTTGCGGTCATCACGACGGCCGCCAGTTGCGGCGCCGTCAATGCGATGCACGACAGCTTCACGGCATTGGGCGGTTTGGTGCCGATGGTGATGATCCAGTTGGGAGAAGTGATCTTCGGCGGCGTTGGGTCAGGCTTGTACGTCATGCTGATATTCGCCGTGCTGACCGTTTTCATCGCCGGTCTGATGGTTGGCCGCACGCCGGAATACCTGGGGAAGAAGATCGAAGCTCGCGAGATCAAGCTGGTCGTGTTCGCAGCGCTGCTACCCATGCCGCTAGGAACGCTGATCGTCGGCGCCACTGCCATCGCCTTTGAAGCAGGACGGGTCGGCATCCTCAATCCAGGCCCGCATGGTTTGTCGGAGCTGCTGTACGCCTATACATCGGCGACCGGCAACAACGGATCAGCGTTCGCTGGCCTGAGCGCGAACACACCGTTCCACAACGTGCTGCTGACGATCGCCATCACCATCGGACGCTACCTCCCGATCGCCGCCGTGCTGGCGATTGCCGGCAGCTTGGCAAACAAGAAGAGGCTGCCGGTATCGGCGGGTACGTTCCCGACCGATCGAGGTCTGTTCGTCGCGCTGTTGATCGGCGTGATTCTGATCGTCGGTGCGCTGACCTACTTCCCGGTGCTGGCACTCGGCCCGGTCGCCGAGCAGCTATCCGCGACGGCCGGCCGGCAGTTCTAGTCAACAACGAGCAAGTGAGCCCTGATCATGAGCCGACCGCAGGAATCCGCCCCATCATCGACCGCCTCGATGGTCCGCTCGGCCTTGGCCGACAGCCTTGTCAAACTCGACCCACGCCAACTGGCGCGTAATCCGGTCATGTTCACCACCGCCGTGATCGCGGCCGTGTCGACCATCACTGGCGTGACCACCGACGCCGGCGCCATCGGGCTGAATCTGCAGATCGCATTGTGGCTGTGGATCACCGTGCTGTTTGCCAACTTCGCCGAAGCGATTGCGGAAGGCCGCGGCAGAGCAAGGGCCGACGCATTAAGGGCTGTCCAAGGCGAAACCCGTGCACACCGCCTGGCATCGCTCGACGACCCGACGAGCCACGACGTCCCCAGCCGCGGCCTGAGGTGCGGCGATCTGGTGCGGGTTGACCGCGGCGAACTGATCCCTGGCGACGGCGAAGTCGTTCAGGGCATCGCATCGGTCGACGAATCCGCGATCACCGGAGAATCGGCGCCGGTGATCCGCGAGAGCGGATCGGATCGTTCTGCGGTGACGGGCGGAACACGCGTCGTATCGGATTCGATCATCGTACGGATCACTGCAGACCCCGGCGACAGCTTCGTCGACCGGATGATCGCATTGGTCGAAGGCGCGCAGCGTCAGAAGACGCCCAACGAGATCGCGCTGACGGTACTGCTGATCGGCCTGTCGCTGATCTTCCTGCTCGTCGTTGCCACGCTGCCGGCCTGGGCGGCATATGCCGATATCCGGCTATCGGTACCGCTGCTGGCGGCGCTGCTGGTGACCTTGATTCCCACCACCATCGGCGGGCTGCTATCGGCCATCGGCATCGCCGGCATGGACCGTTTGGTGGCGCACAACGTCATCGCGCGATCCGGTCGCGCGGTCGAGGCCGCCGGCGACGTCGACATGCTGTTGATCGACAAGACCGGCACGATCACCTTCGGCAACCGACGCGCTACCGAGTTGTTGCCTCTGTCGGGTGTCTCGCAACAACAGCTTGCCGATGCAGCGCGGCTGGCGTCGTTGACCGATCCGACGCCCGAAGGCAAGTCCATCGTCGAACTGACCACCCAGCGCAAAACATCATCGTCGAGCCTTGAACAGGGTCGCGAGCCGGTAGCGCAGTCCATCGACTTTTCCGCCTCCACTCGAATCAGTGGAGTCGATCTGCATGACGGACGCCGGATCCGCAAAGGAGCGGTCAGTGCGGTGCTGCACGACTGTGACCAGACCGCGTCCGAAGAGCTGACGCGTCTCACCGAAAAAGTTTCTCGTGCTGGCGGGACACCGCTGGCCGTAGCGCTGAACCACCGGATACTCGGCATCGTCGCATTGACCGACGTGGTCAAGCCCAACATCAAAGCGAGGTTCGATGAGCTGCGGCGCATGGGCATCCGAACCGTGATGATCACCGGCGACAACCCGCTGACGGCCGCCGCCATCGCCGCAGAAGCCGGCGTTGATGACTATCTCGCCGAAGCTTCGCCGGAGAACAAGCTGGAGCTGATCCGCAAGGCTCAAGCCGAAGGTCATCTGGTGGCGATGTGTGGCGACGGCAGTAACGATGCACCCGCTCTGGCGCAAGCCGATGTCGGGGTTGCGATGAACTCGGGAACGCCCGCCGCTCGAGAAGCAGCGAACTTGGTCGATCTGGATAGCGATCCAACCAAACTGATCGACATCGTGATGGTCGGCAAGCAGATGCTGATCTCGCGGGGTGCGCTGACCACGTTCTCGATCGCCAACGATGTCGCCAAGTACTTCGCGATCGTCCCGGCGCTGTTCGTCGGCACCTACCCGGCGCTGCAGGCATTGAACATCATGCAGCTGGAATCGCCTGGCAGCGCGATCCTGTCAGCGGTGATCTTCAATGCATTGATCATCGTGGCCTTGATTCCGCTGGCACTGCGAGGTGTCGCCTACACGCCGGCCGGGGCTTCGCAGCTGCTCGCCCGCAATCTTTCGATCTACGGTCTCGGGGGTCTCATCGCCCCATTCATCGGCATCAAGCTGATTGATCTGACGATCAACGCACTCGGCTTGATCTGACCACAACGGGTCAACAGGAGCTGTTTATGACGATGCCAGGCCTGATTCGATCGACGACTTGCTACCTGGGACTGATGACGGTGCTGACTGGGCTGGTCTATCCGCTCGCAGTCACCGCCGTTGCACAGTCGGCATTCCCGCGCCAAGCCAACGGAAGTCCCGTTGTGCTTGATGGCGCGGTCATCGGCTCCGAACTGATCGGGCAATCGTTCACCGGCCCAGGCTACTTTCATCCGCGTCCCTCTGCTGCGGGAGCCGACGGCTACGACGCGATGGCATCGGGCGGCTCTAACTTGGGCGTGACGAGCCAGAGCGCGAATCAGACGATCACAACCCGGCTGCAGGCGGTCCGTATACCGAGCACGCGGGTGCCGATTGACTTGGTCACGGCATCCGGCAGCGGTCTGGACCCTCACCTTTCGCCTGAGGCGGCCTTGTACCAGGCGGGCCGGGTCGCGGCGGCTCGGCAGCTTCGACGTGAACGCGTGGAGCAACTCGTTCGCGATCACGTCGAAGGCCCGACCGCGGGCCTGCTAGGAGCGCCACGAGTCAACGTACTGAGGCTCAACCTGGCGCTCGATGCCCAAACCGCAGACTGAGAGCGGCGAGCGACGCGGCGTATGATCGACACTCGATGAACGCCATCAACGATCGCCCGAGTCCGGAGGCGCTGCTGCAGGATGCGCAACGCGCAGCGCGCGGCCGCCTCAAAGTGTTCCTCGGCGCCTCGCCCGGTGTTGGCAAGACTTACGACATGCTGCGAGCGGCACGGGCCGCGAAGATGCGCGGCGTCGACGTCGTGGTGGCATGGGTGGAGACCCATGGCCGTGCCGAGACGGAAGCGCAGCTCGAAGGCCTGGAGAAGCTGCCCAGCCGCGAGATGAAGTATCGCGGGCAGACGTTTGCAGAGCTCGATCTGGACGCGCTGATCGCACGGCGGCCCGCGCTGGCATTGATCGACGAGCTGGCGCACACCAATGTCCCCGGCAGTCGCCACATCAAGCGCTGGCAGGATGTCGAGGACGTACTGGCGGCCGGCATCGATGTGCTGACGACCCTCAACGTACAGCACCTGGAAAGCCTCAACGATGTGATCGAGCGGATCACCGGCGTACGGGTTCGCGAAACGCTACCCGATACCGTGCTGGAGCGTGCTGACGAGATCGAACTGATCGACCTACCGCCGGACGAACTGATACAGCGCCTGGATGCAGGCAAGATCTACCGTGACGAACAGGCGCGCCGCGCTCGCGAGCGCTACTTTCAGCCCGGCAATCTGACGGCGCTGCGCGAGTTGGCGATGCGCGCCGCGGCCGACCGCGTTGATCAGCAGATGCTGGAACACATGCGTCGTCACCGCGTTGCCGGCCCCTGGCCGACCCGCGACCGGCTGTTGGTCTGCGTTGGCAGCCGGGGTAACGGACGCAGCTTGATACGGGCGACGGCGAGGCTCGCCGATACGCGCGGCGTTGAATGGATCGCCGTTCACGTCATCGATGCTCAAGCCCATGCCTTATCCGATACCGACAAGGACCGCATCTCCGACACGCTGCGCTTGGCCGAGTCGCTGGGCGGCGACGCGGTGACGATCCCCGGTCAGGACATTGCGCGCGAGGTGCTGGCTTATGCGCGCACACGTAACGTCACCCAGATCGTCGTGGGTCAGCAGCGTGCCAGGCGCTACCCGTGGCGACCGCGGCTGTTGACCCGCCTGCTGCGAGAATCGCATCAGTTCGAAGTCACGGTGATTCCTGATGCGGTCGGCGAGCCTGCCCCGCAGCCCGTCCGACCGTGGTCCGGCTGGTCGATGGGAACGAGGCGAGATTACGCGCTGGCGATCGGTTTGCCGTTGGCGGCAACGGCCATCGGTGCCGTGTTTGACGCGCTGCTCCGCCTCGACCATTTCGCTGTTCTGTATCTGCTGGCGGTGCTGATCTGCGCAGTACGGGCAGGACCGCGTCCAGCGATCGCTGCCAGTTTCATCGCCGCCGGCTGCTTCAACTTTTTCTTTACCGACCCCCGCTACTCACTGAGCGTCACCCGGCACCAGGATTTGATCACCTTGCTGGTGTTTCTGGTCGTCGCCATCGTGATGGGGCGGCTGGGCGGCCAACTGCGCAGCCAGATGAATGCGCTACGCAAAACCGCTCGACGCAATGCCAACCTCAATGAGTTTGCGCGTCGCGTCGCCGGAGCGTTGTCACGCGACGAGGTCGCGACGGCAACGGTCCAGCATGTGCGCGTGACGCTGGAAGCACCCTGCGTGGCGGTGCTGAGCGAGCCAAATGAGCAACTCTCGCCGGTTCACCGTTGTGCCATAGGACCGGACTACCAGTTTCGGGAATCCGATCGCGCTGCAGCGGCCTGGAGCTGGCAACACCGGCAGCCCGCCGGCTACTCAACGCAGACACTGCCGACATCGGAATGGCTGTTCGTCCCGATGGTCACGACGCAGCGTGTCGTCGGCCTGCTCGGCCTGCACCTGCGCGAGCGCGGTCGCCCGCTGTCGGCCGGGCAACGTCGATTGCTCGACGCCGTATCCGATCAAGCCGCGGTTGCGCTCGAGCGTGTCGTGCTCAGCGCCAGGATCGAAGATCAGCGCGTCGAGCACCAGAGCGATGCGCTGCGCTCGGCCCTGCTGTCATCGGTATCGCATGACCTTCGCACGCCGCTGTCGTCGATCCTGGGCGCCGCCACCAGTCTGCAGACCCAGCACGATCGCCTGTCGGACGATGGCCGGGCCGAACTGGTCGACATGATTGTCGAAGAAGCCGAGCGCTTGAACCGCTTCGTGCAGAACCTGCTCGATATGACCCGGCTTGGACACGGTCGGCTCGAGTTGCGTCGCCATTGGTGCGACCTTCGCGAGCTGCTGGGGCGCGCGCAGCGTCGTCTGCAGCGATCACTGCTAGGCCGAACCGTCAGCATCGACGTCTCGGCCGACATGCCGATGGCCTTCGTCGACCCGATGCTGATCGAACAGGTGCTCGTCAATTTGCTGGACAACGCCTGCAAGTATTCGCCGTCGGGCTCCGCGGTCGACATCGCGCTCGCAGTACACGACGATGTACTGCAACTACAGATCAGGGATCGCGGGTCCGGCATACCGGCCACAGACCGCGAACGGATTTTCGATATGTTTTTCCGGGTACGCTCACAGGATCATGCAGCACCCGGTACGGGGCTTGGCCTTGCGATCTGCCGTGGCATCCTGCGCGCCCACGGAGGCGACATCGAAGCACAGGCGCCGTTGCAAGGATCCGGCAGCGTCTTTCTGATGTCGCTGCCCAAGGCTCACCGCGCCGCACCCACGATCTGTGACCCGCGTGACTGAAGGGGTCAGCGTGCTGGTCGTTGACGACGAACCCCAAATTCGTCGTTTCCTGCGCGTCAGCCTCAGCGCCGAAGGTATGCAGATGAGCGAAGCCGGCAGCCTTGCACAAGCGCGCCTCGTGCTGGATCGGCAACCTCAAGACCTGCTGATCCTCGATCTCGGCCTTCCCGACGGCGATGGTCTGACGCTGATCAACGAGGTACGGCGCGACGGCAGCGACCTGCCGATCATCGTGTTGTCGGTACGCGACGACGAAGCAGTGAAGGTGTCAGCGCTCGACGCCGGCGCCAACGACTATCTTTGCAAGCCGTTCGGCGTGGGTGAATTGCTGGCCAGAATCCGGGCTGCGCTGCGCCACCGGATACTCGCAGCAGGGAGCCGGCCGGTGGTCGAAGTCGGTGATCTTCGGATCGATCTGAACTTGCGACAAGTCTGGGTCGGCGATGCCGAGATCAAGCTGTCGCGCAAGGAATACGCGATCCTCGAGCTGCTGGCTCGCCACAACGGACAAGTGCTGACGCAGCCCCAGATCCTGCGCGCCGTCTGGGGTCGCGGTCATGACGACGACACCCAGTATCTGCGCGTCTACATCGGCCAGCTTCGACAGAAACTTGGCGATGACGCGGCATCACCCCGTTACTTGCTGACCGAGCCGGGCGTTGGGTACCGGCTCAAGCGACGCTAGCCAAGCGCAGGCCGTTACCGGTCGCGCTCCTCTCCTTCCACCATAGACACGATGAGAATCGGCATCGACCTCGGCGGTACCAAGATCGAAGGCATCGTCATGGCAGACGATTCGGCGGTGCTGGCGCGGCGGCGCATCGCCACGCCGCAAGGCGACTATGCCGCGACGCTGGCCTGCATCGCAGGCCTAGTCGCCGATCTGGAGCGCGATGTCGGCCGTGCAGCGTTGCCGGTCGGCATCGGACATCCCGGCGCGCTGACGCCGGCGACCGGGCGGCTCAAGAACTCGAATTCGGTTTGCTTGAATGACCGGCCGTTGCAGCACGACCTCGAGCACGCGCTGCAACGCGCCCTGCGGCTGGCCAACGACGCCAACTGCCTGGCGCTGTCGGAGTCCGTCGACGGCGCGGCCGCACAAGCCGGCACCGTGTTTGCCGTGATTCTCGGCACCGGGGTCGGCGGCGGACTGGTCGTCGACGGCAAGCTGCTTGGCGGCGCCAACGGCATCGGCGGTGAATGGGGCCACAACGGCCTGCCGCGGCCGCGCGCGGACTGGAACGAATCACCGGGCCCGGCCTGCTGGTGCGGGCGCGAAGGCTGCATCGAAGCTTGGCTGTCCGGGCCGGCACTCGCGGCCGACCATCGGCGTGTCACCGGGCAGAGCCGCAGCCCGGAGCAGATCGTCAACGATGCCGCGCATGGCGATGCGGCAGCCGAGGCGACGCTGCAGCGCTACGAAGACCGCCTGGCACGAGCGCTGGCCGGCGTCATCAACATCGTCGACCCCGACGTCATCGTGCTCGGCGGCGGCCTGTCGAAGCTCGACCGGCTGTATCGCAGCGTGCCGGCACTGTGGGGCCGCGCGATCTTCAGCGACGAGGTCACCACGCGGCTGCTACCGGCCCAGCATGGCGATTCCAGCGGCGTGCGCGGCGCGGCGCGACTGTGGCCGCCGGGCTGAACCCCATCTGAACCCCGGCGCCCGCGCCGCAGCGGCTTGGTTACACTGCCGGCCTCCCCTGCACCACCGGCCTGCGTTCTCATGGCACGTCCGCTGAAATACTTCCTGATCGCCGTCACGCTGTTGATCGTGCTGGTCGTCGGCGCGCTCACCGCTGCGGTGATGACCTTCGATCCGAACGACTACCGCGCGCAGATCGCCGACAGTGTTCACCAGAAAACCGGTCGCGACCTGGCCATCGGCGACATCGGCCTGAGTGTGTTTCCTTGGTTGAAGCTCGACCTGAAGCAGGTACGCCTCAGCAATGCGGCGGGCTTTGGCGACGCGCCATTTGCCCAGATCGCGCAGGCCAGCGTCGGGGTGGAACTGCTGCCGTTGCTGCGCGAGCGCAAGCTGGTCGTCGACGGCCTGCAACTCGACGGCTTGGTGCTGAACCTGGCCAAGGCCGCCGACGGCAAGACCAATTGGGACGATCTGGCGGCGCTGGCCAACGACGAGCCTGCAGCCGAACCGAACACGCCGGACGCACCATCCAACTTCAAGCTCGATGACATCGACATCGGCGGCATTGAGATTCGTGATGCGGCGGTGACCTACGCCGATGCCGTGTCAGGACAGCGTTACCAGATCCGCGACTTCGATCTAAAGACCGGGGCATTGAAGCCGGGCAAGCCGTTCGATATCGAAGCAGCCGTGGCGGCCACGCTCGACGCCCAAAAGCTCGACACGCAACTGCAGCTGTCCGCCCATGTCGATCCCGATCTCGACACGCAAGACATCAAGCTCAGTGATCTGAAGCTGCAACTCGACGCCAGCGACCCGCAGCAGCAGATCAGCATCACGATGGTTGGCGCGGTGGCCGGCAACGTCGCCACGCAGCAGTTCGGCAGCGACGATCTGTCGATCAAGCTTCAGCGCAAGCACGCGCAACTGAGCGCCGACGCCGACGTCGGCGGCAAGCTCAAGGCCGACCTGAAAGCCAAGCGCTTCGAGATCGCCGGACTGACACTCGACGGCAGTGCCAGCGGCTCATCGCTGCCGGGCGGCAAGCAGAGCTTGTCGTTGAGCGGCGACGTCAGCATCGACCAAACCAGCGGCAGTGGTGAATTGCGTGACCTGGTGATCAAAGCCAGCGGCCTGGAAGCGCGGACGACGCTGGCGCTGCGCGGCTTGGCCAGCGGCGGCACGCCGACGTTTAGCGGGCCACTGAGCATCGCCAGCTTCAACGCGCGCGAGTTACTCGCGCGCTTTTCATCGACGCCGCTGCAAACCGCAGACGATAAGGCGCTGACAGCTGTCAGCCTGCAGACGAAGCTCGACGGCAGCGCCAAGCGCATCAAGCTCGACGAGGTGCTGCTCAAGCTCGACCAGACCACGATGACCGGCACGATCGACGTGCGCGACATCGCGACGTTGGCGCTGGGCTTTGCACTGAAGGCCGACACCCTCGACGCCGATCGCTACCTGCCGCCGCCGGTCACCGAGCCGAAAGCCAAGCCGGGCAGCCGCGACAGCGCCGCGCTCAACGCAACGCCGATTCCGGTGGATGCGCTAACGGCGCTAAACGTCGACGGCAAACTCGACGTGGCGCGGCTGACGCTGAAAAACCTGAAGCTGAGTGACGTGCACATCGCGCTGGCGGGCCCCAAAGGCGCGACCAAAACGCTGGTACTGAACAGCCGCTTGTACGGCGGCCAGCTCAGCAGCACCACGCGGATCACGCCCGGCGCACGGCCCGGCTACACGTTCAAGACCGAGCTGCAGAACTTGGCGTTGGGGCCGTTCCTGAAAGACTTGGCCAACCATCAGAAACTCGACGGCATCGGCACGATCGCACTGGACCTGACATCGAGCGGCAAGACGGTCGGTGATGCGCGCCGCGCGCTCAACGGCAGCGTGTCGCTGAACTTCAAGAACGGCGCCGTCAAAGGCTTCAACCTCGGCGAGATGCTGCGGCGCGGCCAAGCGCTGCTGCGCGGCACCGCGTACACGCCGAGCAGCGAACCCGCGCAGACCGACTTCGCTTCGATCGACTTTGCCGGCCAGATCGTCAACGGTGTGCTGCGATCGGATTCGCTTGACGCGCGCAACCCGCTGCTGCGCGTCGCTGGCGCCGGGCAAATCGATTTGGTCAACGAAACCTTCGACTACGTCGCCAAGCCGACGATCGTCGAAAGCAGCAAGGGCCAAGGCGGGCGCGGCCTTGAAGACTTGGGCGGCATCACGGTGCCGGTGCATCTGACCGGTACGTTCGCCGCGCCCAAGTACAAGATCGAGATCGCCGACGCAGTGCGCGCGCGTGCCAAGGCTCAAGTCAAAGAGCAGCTGGAATTGCGTCGCGACGAAATCCGCGAGCGGATCAACGAGCGCCTCGGGCCAGGCCTGGACGCGCTGTTCGGTATTCGCAAGAAGCCGCAACCGGCACCGACGCCCGCAGCGCCGGCCACCGAGACGCCGGCTGCGCCCGCAGCGCCCGCAGCGCCCGCCGAGACGCCGAAGGACGAGAGTGCGCCCACCACGCCGTAGTCTGAAGCGGGGTCGCGGTGCAGCAGCGCTGGCGATGGGGCTGCTGGCCTTGTCGGGCACGCCGGCACACGCGGTGATCGTCGATGACCTGCAGGTGTCGCAGCAGGGCGCACGCTACCGCGTGACGATGCAGGTGCAGCTCGACGTGGACGCCGACGCGGCCTATGCGGTGTTTGCTGACCTGGCCAACCTGCCGCGGATCAACCCGGCGGTGACGATGGCGCGTGCGCTGCCAGAAAGTACGCTGCCCGAGGTGAGGCGCGTGCAGACGCAAGTGCGGCTGTGTGTTTCGTTCTTCTGCCGCACGCTAAACCAGGTGCAGGACATGCGCTATCAGGGACTTCCGCCCGGCGGCCGCGTCGGCGCCGAGGTGCTGGCCGATCGCAGCGATCTGCGTTTTGGTCGCGCGGACTGGCAGCTATACGCCTGCGGTGACGACCCGCAGCGCCACAGCTGCCTGCGTTTCGACGCCGAGCTGGAACCGCGATTCTGGGTGCCGCCTTTGATCGGACCCTGGGTCATCGAACGCAAGCTGCGCCAGGAAGCGATACAAACCTCGCAAGGCATTGAACGCCTCGCTCAATTGCCGCGCACCGCCGCGACCGTCACGCCATAAGCCAGCCGAATGACCGAGCCTGATTTTGCCGCACGCCTGCTGGCCTGGTTCGACCTGCACGGCCGTCGCGACCTGCCCTGGCAGCATCCGCGCGAGCCCTACCGCGTCTGGCTGTCCGAGGTGATGCTGCAGCAAACGCAAGTGACGACGGTGATCCCGTATTTCGAGCGGTTTCTACAGCGCTTTCCCGACGTTCAAACACTGGCCGCCGCGCCGATCGACGACGTGCTGCAGCGATGGGCGGGACTCGGCTATTACGCGCGAGCGCGCAATCTGCATCACTGCGCGCAAGCGATCGTCGAGCGTCACCAAGGACAGTGGCCGCGCGACATCGATCAGGTCGTCGCACTACCGGGCATCGGCCGGTCCACGGCCGCCGCGATCCTGGCGCAGGCCTTCGGCGACCGTCACGCGATCCTCGATGGCAACGTCAAACGCGTCATGGCGCGCCACGCGGCCGTCAGCGGCTGGCCGGGCCTACCGGCCGTGCAGCAAAAGCTGTGGAACTACGCCGAGCGGCGGCTGCCCGACACGCGGCTGGCCGACTACACGCAAGCCTGCATGGACCTGGGCAACCAGATCTGCACCGCGCGCAAGCCGCTGTGCGCCGCATGCCCGGTCGCTGCCGACTGCAGCGCCCGGCTGCAGGACCGCGTCGCCGAGCTGCCGTCGCCGAAGCCGCGCCGCGAGCGGCCGCAGCGCAGCGCCTGGCTGCTACTGGTCGAGAACGCCGACGGCGCCGTGCTGCTCGAACGGCGGCCGCCCAGTGGCATTTGGGGCGGCCTGTGGTGCGCGCCGGTGATTCCATCCGATCAGGACTGGCGCGACGCACTGCAAGCTCGCTACGCGCTCGACGTTGTCGGCGAGCCGCAAGCGCTGCCGGTGGTTGAACACGGCTTTACGCATTACGACCTGAGCCTGCAGCCGCTGCGCATCCGCGTCGAGTGTCAAGGCGTGGCGGCAGCAGCCGAGACCGCGTGGACTACAATGCACGACCCCAACGCCCTGCCCGGCTTGCCGGCGCCGGTGCGCAAGATCATCGACGCGGCGTACTTCGCCCCGAAAGAGACTCAGCAGACCTTATGGCCAGAACCGTCCACTGCGTAAAGCTCGGCACCGATGCCGAAGGCCTTGACCGCGCGCCCTACCCCGGCCCGCTCGGCCAACGGCTGTTCGACAACGTATCCAAGGCCGCCTGGGCCGAGTGGCTGCAACACCAGACGCGCTTGATCAACGAATACCGTCTCGTTCTGTCGGACGCCGAAGCGCGCCGCTTTCTGGCCAAAGAGATGGAAAAGTACTTCTTCGGCGGCGGCGAACTGGCTCAAACCTCGTACGTGCCACCCCCGGCCTGAGCGCCCCCGCCAGCCCTTGCAACAAAGGGTTGACGGAGCCCCGCCGCGCGGCTCTAATACGCGACCTCGCGGCGCCCCCAAAGCCTCGCGACACTCCAGTACCCCAGTTGGCCGAGTAGCTCAGTTGGTAGAGCAGGGGATTGAAAATCCCCGTGTCGGCGGTTCGATTCCGTCCTCGGCCACCATTCGGTGACGCTGCAAAATCTTCCGTTTCTGCCGCCCTCGCGCCCCGCTCGTACTAGCGCGTTTGGTCTCCAGCGGGCGACTCTGCCCACGCAGTGATTCCAAGCTCGCGTCCGATACCACCGAAGATGCGTTCCGTTCCGGTTACCAGTTCGTCGATCGGCTGGGTGAATCCGGTCGCAATCCATCCTTGGCACAGATGGATCAACGCGCCAACCGCTCCGCGAGCCATGACGGCGAGAATCGCATCGCCGGGGCCTTTGCCGGGCAAAAAAGGCTTGGTGAATCCCACGAGCAGCTTGACGAATTCATCGTAACTGCTGCCGTACAACGTGCCGAGTTGGCTGCGCACCGACGTCGCCTCGATCATGATCAGGCGAGCCTCGTCGGGATGCTGTCGGACGTAGCCGAAGGTCTGCTCTAGGCCCGCGCGAACCAAGGTGCGCGAGTTGCCGAGATGAGGCGCCGTGGCGTGCATGATTGATGTCAGGAACTCGCGCGTCACGACCCGAAACGATTCCACCAGCAAGGCCTCGCTGCTGGCGAACGACTCGTAGAAATAGCGCTTGGTCAGCCCGGCTTCGCTGCACACGGCATCGATACTGGTCGCGGCATAGCCCTGTCGACCCATCAGCCGGATGCCGGCGGCGAGCAGCTTTTTCCGGCGCTCCTCCTGCCGGGTGCTGGCCGCTTTCCCGGCGTAGCGGCCGCCCGGCGGCCGCGCTGTCTCGTCAGCTGATTGCGCAGACTTCACGGAGACCGCCAATTCCTTCGATGTTTGACACTGAACAGTATCACTTTTAGGATCTGGAACGGTGCCGTGTCAGTTGCAGACCGGCCGGCGGTGGGCCGCTGACGACACCCCTTGTTGAGGCCGCCTCACCCCGATTACGGAGGAGTCATCTTCATGGCAGCCCATTGCCGGCACGCTGCAGCACGCCGACCGCGTGCACGACTCCGCTGGCTGTGGGTCTTGTGCACCAGCGTTGCGCTGACGGGCTGTGCCGAGGGCGATGGCGCGGATGGAGCCGGCAGCGCACCATCGTCGCAGCCCCGCTGCTCGTTGGTGAACCGGCTGCCGGCGGACCAACACATGGTGACCAGCTGGAGAACAGCGCCGACCGACGCGCTCATCACCCACCCGATCTCCCGACTGACGGTGCGCCAGTTTTTGGCACCCCACCGGAGTGGCGAGACGGTGCGACTGAGCTTGTCGAATCGCTACTCGAGCCTCCCGGTCACGCTGGATCAGGTTCATATCGCACGAGAGCTCACACCCGGCGATGCGAACCTGGTGCCGGATAGCGCGTGCCTGCTGACCTTTGCCGGCCGCTCGCGCATCACGATTCCGCCCGGAGAAACCGCCGTCAGCGACCGCATCGCCTACCCGGTTCGCGCTTTCGAACGCATCGGTATCAGCTTTTTTGCGCCCGAGCTGACCCCGCAGATCACACGGCATCTGAATGCCAACGAGATCCTGTTCCTGAGCGTGCCCGGGGATTACGCCGCTGATCCCAGCGGCGCTCGCTTCCAGCCGGTGCCCGACGGCTACGCCAGCAATTTCCTGGCGATCGAAGCGCTGGAGGTGGCCGCGCCCCGTGACGTGACGACCGTGGTGACCGTGGGTGACTCGATCACCGATGGTTCCGGCTCCACGACCCAGCTGCTGCAGCGGTCGGCTTCTCCGATGACGTCGACCGACCAGCGTTACCCGAATCACCTGCAGCGGCGCATCGATCAAGCCGGCCTGCCGCTGACTGTGGCCAATGCCGGCATCGGCGGCAATGAACTGCTCGGTGACGGCGTGCTGCCTCAGTTCGGTCCCAGCCTGCTGGAACGATTCGACCACGATGTATTGACTGTGGCGGCGGCCCGCTACGTGCTGGTCATGATCGGGACCAATGACTTCGGCAACTCGACCGCAGCGCGGGCTCCGAGCACCTCGGACATGATCGCCGGCTACACCCAGCTGATCGATCGCGCCCGAGCCGCCGGCATGAAGGTCATCCTGGGCACGATTCCGCCAGCGGAAGGCGCGGTGACCGACGGCCTGCCGTTGATCGGCGATCTACCGATCAACCTTGATGTCATGCACGGCACCCCGGCAGCGCGGACGTCACGCGACGCGGTCAATGCCTGGATTCGCAGCCAAACGCTCAGCGATGGCGTCGTGGATTTCGATGCCTGTCTCGAAGACCCCAACGATCCCGGTTATCTCGCCGCCGAGTACAACAGCGGCGACAACCTCCATCCCAGTCCTGCGGGCTATGCCGCGATGGCAGCGTGCGTCGACCTGGACCTGTTCCGCGCCTCGGACAGCAGGCCATGAGCCCTATAGCGAGTCATCCCATGTTGAAGCCGACGTTCAAATTCGCACTGTTGATCTCGTTGCTCCTGATCAGTGCCTGCTCCGACTCGGACCCGGCCGCCGAAACGGCGGCTGACCGCAGCATCCGCGAGGGCAATGCACGCTTTACGGTGATCAGCCCGACGCTCATCCGCATGGAATATGCGGCGGACGCCAGGTTCGAAGACGGTCCGACACAGACCGTCGCCGAGCGCCCCAAGCCCGATACGAACTATGAAACCCGCGTCGAAAACGGCGTGCGCGTCGTCAGGACCGCCGCATTGACGCTTCACTATCGGATCGGATCCGGTGCCTTTGCTCCCGACAACCTCTGGGTCGATGTAAGAAGCGGCAACTCGCGGGTTGAAGCGCGCCCCGATTGGTCGTTCGCGCCGCAAGCCGGCAACCTCGGCGGCTGGCGCCGGGGCCTGGATAACGAGAAAGACCCGCAGCCGCTGTATGAAGGCGTGCTGAGCCGCGCCGGCTGGTACCTGCTCAATGACAGCAACACGGTCCTGCTGACGAATACGCCGCCGGGTTTTGCAGCACGCCCCGATCATGGCGGCCGCTACCAGGACGGCTACCTGTTCGGTTACGGGCTCGATTACGTGCAGGGCCTGAGCGATCTGCGCAGGCTCACCGGCGCGGCCCCGCTGCTGCCCAAGAAGGCCTTTGGTGTCTGGTTCTCCCGGTGGTGGAGCTACACCGATGCCGAATGGCGTGCCCAGATCCAGGCGTTCCAGACCCACGACGTTCCGCTCGACACCGTTTCACTCGACACCGATTGGAAACGGGTTCACAACCAGATCGGGTGTACCGTGCTGAACCTCGTCATCCGAGCGCCCATTGATGACGCCTGTTCGTGGAACGGCTGGGACTGGAACCGCGACATCTTTCCCGACCCGGATGACTTCGTCCGCTGGGTTCATCAGCAGGGAATCGATGTGGGTCTGAACGTGCATCCCTCGATCGCCGGATCAGACCCGGCGTACCCGGCGACGGTGGCCAAGACCGGCCCCCTGATGAACGACGACGCACCGCTGCCCTGCACGGTGTTGCAGGCCGACCCGTCCACCCCGTGTTACGTCTTTGACTGGACCCAGGCCGAGCAGCTCGAAGGGTATTTCGACCTGCACAAGCCGATCGAGGCCACAGGCATCGATTTCTGGTGGCTGGACTGGTGCTGCGAAGGCTCGCGTGCCCAAGCACCGGGGCTGTCGGCCGACACCTGGATCAATGCCGCCTACGCCAAGCAGCACGAGAAGATGGGATCGCGCTGGCCGGCGTTCTCGCGTATCGGCAGCTCGTTCCAGAATGGCAAGGCAGGCCGGGACAACAACGGCCTCGGCGCTTTCGCGGAACATCGATACAGCCTCCATTTCACCGGTGACACCTGCTCGACATGGCCGCTGATGGCGTTCCAGGCCGAAATGACGGCGGCCGAGGGCAACATCGGCCTGCCGTATGTGTCGCATGACATCGGCAGCTTCTTGGGCAAACCGCTGCCGGGGGCCGAATGCAACAACATGGTCAACACCGGGCAGCATCTGCCGGATGACATGTATGTGCGCTGGGTCCAGTTCGGAACGTTCCAGCCGATCCTGCGGCTGCACTCGCACCATGGCGACCGCCTTCCCTGGGAGTATTCCGGCAAGGCCGAGACCGTCGCGGCCGAGTTCCTTCGGCTGCGCGGCCAGCTGGTGCCGACGCTCTACACGCTCAGCCGCGTCGCGCACGACACCGGCTTGCCAATGGCACGCCCGCTCTACCTTCAGTGGCCGGATCGGGAGGAGGCTTACCGCCATCGCAGCCACTTCACGCTGGGCAATGACATGCTGGTCGCGACGGTCGCAGCACCGGGCGACCCGGCCGTCATCAATCTGTGGATTCCGCCTGGAAAATGGGTCGATTTCTTCACCGGTGAGGTTTTCAGCGGGCCAATGGAAATCACCCGCAGCGTGCCGCTGGAGCGCTACGCGGTGTTCATGCGCCAGGGTGCGATTCTGCCGATGCAGCCGCATCGCCTCACCAGCGCCTACGGCCCTCAGGACGCCCTCATCGTCAATGTGTGGCCGGGTGCGGATGGCAGCTTCCGCCTCTACGAAGACGAAGGGCGGGGCTTTGGCTACAAGGACGGTGCCTATCGCTGGACGCCGATATCCACGAGCAGCACGGCCAACGGGGCTTGTCACACGCTGAAGATCGACGCTGCGCAGGGGCCCAACTTCCCCGGCGCATTGGCCTCGCGCCGCTGGCAACTGCGCTTTGTTGGCATCAGCGAGCCGCGAGAAGTGAAGCTCGATGGCAGAACGCTGACGGGCTGGTCCTACGATGGCAGCAGCCGGACGGCGACCGTGGACACCGGCAGCCTCGGGACCCGAGATGCGGCAGTGATCACGCTGAGCACTGGAAGCTGCAATGCGCCGTAAACGGTCAGCGTCTCCCCTGCCCGCTGCAGCCGCGAATCCGATCGACTGACCGCAGCCGATGCAGATCAGAGAAGGCTTTGTTGAGGTGGAGGGCCATCGTCTGGCCTATCTGGCGGTGAACGAACACCTGTGCCGTGCCGATGAGCCCGCCGTGGTGTTCATTCACGGGGTGCTGGCCTCCGTGAACTTCTGGCGCGATGGTGTTCCTCCAAACCTCAAGGAAAGCAGGGCCTGGTATGCGCTGAGTTTGCCCGCGCATCATCCATCCACAGTGCCGGCGACTTTCAACGCCGCGCAGGTTGATGCACCGTGGTTCTTCCGCGTGATGAGCGGCGCGTTGCAGGCCCTGCTCGCGGACCGGAAAGCGATCGTCGTGGGTCATTCCACCGGCGGGTTCTGCGCACTGAATCTGGCCATCCACCGCGCGCCGAACGTGATCGGCATTGTCAGCGTGGCCGGATTCCACACCGGGACCTGGGGCGGCGTCGAAGGCCTGCTGCTGTCGCTGGCCGGGCTCGGCCGTTGGGCCAAAGGTCCGTTCGCAGCCAACATCCTGCTCGCTCGCCACAGCCGGTTCGTGCAGCGCCAGTTTGCGAGTTTCCTGGCGCATGACCGCAAAGCGTATCGCGCCCATCCGTTGAGCCATCGCCTGCTGGACAACATCGCAGCGAACACTCGCGGACATGATTCCGCCGCATTGTTCGAGTTGTTCAACGGCATTTCGCGCCTCGACATCGAGCGCGAACTGGGCCGGATCGCCGTCCCCTGCCATGTCGTTACCGGCCGCTGCGACCCGGTGGTGCCCGCAAGCCAGTCGCAGCGCATTGCCACCGCCGTGTCCGGGGCCACGCTCGTCGTCTTTGATGACGTCGGGCACATGCCGTTCATTGAAAACGCGGACGCCTGCGCACAGGCACTGGAGGCTGCGCTGGCCGATATATCCCGCCGCCATCGCGAGCACCGTGCCCCAATCACCGATTAGGAAGTCGAAATGAACTACGCCAAATACCAGCAAGACCTGCAGCGCATTCACGAGTCCGAGGTTTACGGGCAGGCGGTGTTTGCCACGGCCGCGCGACTGACCCGCAACACCGAGCGCAAAGCGAAATGGCGGATGCTCAAGGCGCTGGAGGACGAGACCCTGGCGCGCTACCTGGCGTACATGAATCGGTCCGGTCAGCAGGTGGTGGAACCGAGGGCCTGGGCACTGAAGGGGTACGCCGAGGGCCTGGCGCTCGGACTCATGCCCTGGGAGCTGGCGATGCGCCTGGTCCGCGATGGGACACGGCCGTTCCAGCAGACATTCCTGCGATTGAAGAACAACAGCAACAAGCCGGACCTGGAATTCTTTTCCTACGTCTATGCGCATGAAAAGGCCATCGAGGCTTTCGCCGTGAAAGAGCTCGCCAATGAGCAGGGCAGCCTGAAAGCGGTCGAGCGCTTGTTGGCAGGCTAAGGCCGATCGGCAGCGGACGACCGGATACGGAGATGGAGCCGCGGCGACGCCGCTCGGCTGCTGATTAGCCGCCACCCGCGGGCAGCTGCGGCACCCGGCGGGTCGGATCGACGCTGATCGTTCGCTAATTCAACGGATATCGTTCTGTTCAATGTGATTTACAGAACAAGGGCGCCCTCGCATCCTTCGCCCGCCTTGTTCTCGACCCATCCCCCGCAATGGGCTTTTCCCTGACGTCGTCGACGCCACCGGTCCGAGTGCCGCTCTGATGACTGACACGACCGTGTATGCAGCATGCAAAGTCGCGCTGCTGACCCAGCATGGCAAGGAAAAAGTCTTGGCACCGGTGCTGGAGCCGGGCCTGGGATGTCGCATTGAGCATGTGACCGGCTTCGATACGGATCAGCTGGGAACCTTCACTCGCGAAATACCGCGGCACGGAACCCAAATCGAGGCCGCACGGCGCAAAGCGCGCATCGGCATGGACCGGTCCGGCCTGCGGCTGGGGCTGGCCAGCGAAGGCGCCTTCGGCCCTGATCCGATCTCCGGCATGCTGCCGTGGAATGTCGAGCATCTGCTGTGGATCGACGACGAGCGCGGCCTTGAAGTGATCGGCCGTGCCCAGGGGCCAGCCTGCTTTGCACATCGTCTGACGTCGTCCTGGGACAGCGCCTGCGAGTTTGCGCAGCAGGTTGGCTTTCCGGACCAGTACATCGTGATGCGAGCCGGCCATCAGGACGATCCACGAATCCGAAAAGACATCCTCGCCTGGGACGCATTTGCCGCGCAGTTCCAGGCGCTGAGCGCGATGTCCGACACC
Source organism: Hydrocarboniphaga daqingensis (assembly GCF_900129825.1). GTDB lineage: Bacteria > Pseudomonadota > Gammaproteobacteria > Nevskiales > Nevskiaceae > Hydrocarboniphaga > Hydrocarboniphaga daqingensis. The sequence continues at coordinate 669,585 of NZ_FQWZ01000001.1, forward strand.
GGGCAGGTGTTCATCGAAACCGATGGCCGCGCCCACGCCAATCCAACGCGTCGGGCGATGATCGCGCGGGCCGCAGATGATCTGTTGCAACGGCTGTGCATGCCCTGCCCAGCTTGCGGGCTGCCGGGATTCGGACGCGTCGAGTCGCTGGCGGGCCTGCCGTGTTCTGACTGCGGCACCCCCACATCGCAACCCTATGCCGACCGCTACCGTTGCCCGACCTGCGCACATGACGCGGTTCATGAGCGCGTTGGCCAGACAACGGCCGACCCCGGACATTGCCCGTGCTGCAACCCGTGAGCGTCGTCGCCGGTCAACAGGGTGGCGACGCGTTCCACGCCCGGGCGGCCATCCATCAAACCACTGGTTTACTGATCGCAAGGAGGCGCCGTGTCGGCGCACGATTCATCTGACAAGGCACTGGCGGAAGCGGTGCGCTGCTTGCAGGCCGGCGGGCTGGTCGCCTTCCCGACCGAAACGGTCTACGGGCTGGGCGCGCGCGCCCGCGATCCGCAAGCGGTGGCACGCATCTTTGCCGCCAAGGGGCGGCCCGCCGACCATCCGCTGATCGTCCACCTTGCCAGGGCGGCGCAGATCAGCGACTGGGCCGCCGACGTACCTCCAGTGGCGTGGACGCTGGCCGAAGCGTTCTGGCCGGGGCCGTTGACGATGATTTTGCGTCGCCGGCCGATGGTGCCGGACGCCGTCACCGGCGGGCTCGACACGGTGGCGCTGCGCGTACCGGCACATCCGGTGGCGCAGGCGCTGCTTGAGACATTCGGTGATGGCATCGCCGCGCCATCGGCCAATCGCTATGGCCGCGTCAGCCCGACCTGCGCAGCCCATGTGCGTGAAGAACTGGGGGACGCGGTCGATTGCCTGCTCGACGGCGGACCCTGCTCGGTCGGTATCGAATCGACGATCGTCGACCTTTCGCAGGGCGTGCTGCGTCTGCTGCGGCCGGGCGCGATCACGGCCGAACAGCTTGCAACGGCGCTGGGCGAACCGCTGCCCTCATCACCGTCGACGCCAGCGCCCCGAGCGCCGGGCAGCGACGCCTCACACTACGCGCCGGCCGCACGCGTCGTGCTCGCCAGCGCGGATGCGGCGTTGAACGCGGCCCTGCATTGGCAGGCGCAAGGCGCAACCGTCGGCCTGCTGGCCAGCCAGGCGCCACCCGGATTGCCGGACACGATCGTGTGGCTGCGCTTGCCCGAATCCGACCTCGGCCAGGCGCGTCAGCTCTACGCACAACTGCGAACGGCCGATCATCGGAAGCTGAGCGTCGTGGTTGCCGTGCCACCACCGGCCACCGGCGTCGGCGTGGCGCTGGGGGACCGACTGCGCCGCGCTGCCGGATTGGGGCTTGCGTGGCATGCAACGGATGGCGATCAAGGCGACGGGCACTGACCTCGCGCCGGCGGCGTGGCCGGCGCCATTACAAGCCGTCGTCGCCGAGCGTGCACCACCCCGCTCAATCGCCCCAGCGCAGCGTGAAGCTCAGCAATCCGGTCGTGCTGTTCAGATCCATGACCTGCAGGTCCAGGCCGCCCCAGATGCCAGCGCTCCAGCGGGTTTCCCACGACAGGCCGGCGAGCCAGCTATGGGTTTCGTAGTCGACCGCCAACGGACGGCCGTTGAGGCGCACGTCGGTTTCGTTGCCCAGCGCGAACAGCCCGCCAGCCCGCATCACGAGCGCGCTGTCCGCTGTGGTCCAGCGATAGGCCAGCGTCGGCGCGATGCCGAAGCCGGTTGCCGGTGCATGGTCTGCGACGGACTGCGCCAGTGTCGTCGGCGTCAGCGCCGCTGAACGCAAGTGAACATCCAGATCGTCCAGATACATCAGCGCCACTTCGGCCTGCCACGGCGCACTCAAGCCGTAGCCGACACGAAGGAACGCACCCGGTGCCGCGCGATCGAGCCGATCCACCTCGCCGCCATAGCCTTCCCGCGCCAGATCACGGCGCAGGTCTTCGCGGCCTTGCCGGCTGATCACCGAGCCCACGCCCACCGTCACCTGCACGCCCGAGCTGACGCCGGTGGTCAGCAACGTGGTCGGCGGTGGCGAGGCGCCCGACCGCGGTGCACGCGGCGGCTGCCCCACCAGCGGCTCGGCCGGATACGGCGATCGATACACCTCCACCGGCAGGGTCGCCGGTGGCGACGGCGGAGCAGCGGGCGCAGCCGGCCGATAGTCCTGCAAATACTTGTGCTTCAAATAACCCTCGGTGCCGGCCGCCGTGCGCAGGCGCACGAACTCGCCCTGCTCCGCACCCACGCTCACCGCATCGCCAGGGTTGAGCACGGCCACGATCGGGCTGTCTAGATCGGGCAGCGCGCGCACGTTGATCATCAGCTTGGCGCGTGGCGGCGGTGCCGACGCTGATGGCGGCGTCGCGGGCGCCGTCGCCTGCGCCAGCGCCGCCCACAGCGCCGTTGCCAGCGTCGTGGCGCAACCCATCTGCCGATATCGCGAAGGCGTCATTACCGTGGCTCCAATAAAAAGCTCCCCGCCATCTTTCGGATGACGGAGAGAAAAACCCCAGCGCTGATGGACGCCTTGGGGATGATGATCAACAGCCGCACCGGAGGGCGCGCGCCGTCGCTTGTCAGCTGGTTCGCTCGAACGGCCAGCTCGCTGGATGCGACGACGCTTCATCCGTCGCCGCGGTACGGCTGCTGTGGCTGTGGCCGCTGACGCCGTTCCAGGCCGTCATGCGGCATTCCGGTTGCCTCAAAAAACCCCGCCCGCGCCATCGGTACCGGATGACGGGAGCGGGGTCGGCTGCATCGTGCTGCTTTAGCGGCCGCTGCGGACCAGGCTGCTCTGGTTGCCGATGGCGCTGGCGCTCAGGCTGTTGCCACTGCTGACGGCGGCGCCGGTGAAGCTGCCCGGCGTGGTCAGGCCCGCGGTGTTGAAGCCCAGCGTCACGCTCGTGATCGACGCCGTCACCGAGGTATTCAGCAGGCTCTGGCCGGCGTTGAGGCTGGTCAGCTGGCCGCCGGTGGTGCTGACGCCGTTCAGGCGCACCTGCTGGTTGCTGCTGTTGGCGATGGCCTGCGCCACGACGGCGTTGCCATTGACCGACACGGAGGTCGGGATGGCGGCGTCGGAGAACAAGCTGCTGCCGATGCTGCTATCGGCCACGCGCGCCACCAATACGGCGGTGTCGGTGGTCTGCACGTCGTTGGCCGTGACGGACGCGGTGGCGGCGTTGAAGCTGCCGCTCAGGTTGTTCAGCACGCGGCTGGACTCGTTGCCCACGGTGCTGGCCTGCAGCCGGTTGCCGCTGACCGCCAACGCCGGCAGCGCGCTGCCGTCACCGCCGACGACGCCGACCGTGGTGTTGGTCACCGCCGAGAACAGATCGCCATCGGCTGCACCCGCATTGCCGGTCAGCGTCTGCGTTGCCGACAACGCGATCGTGCCGGTGGCGCTGGAAAACGCGGCGCCGTCGAGGTTGTTCAGCACGCGGTTGCCCGCGACCGCCGAGCTGACGACGTTATCGGCGACGCTGGCGCTGGTGTTGGCACCGAGCGTTGCGGCCTGCACGCCGATCGTGTTGTCGGTCGTGCCGGTCACGGCGCCGATACCACCGGTCGAGCCGTTGATGACCTGCGTGGCGCTCAGCGCAACCTGGCCGGTCAACGTGCCCGACACCGATCCGGTGACTTCGCTGTTGTTGCCGGTGGCGCGCGTGACAGACTGGTTGCTGTCCACCGTCAGCGACACGACACCTTCGGTCCCCACTTCGCCGGCGCCGACGGCGCCGATGCGCAGGCCGCCATTGCTGGCCGCCAGCGAGGCGTTGTTGTTGAGCGTCTGCGTGGTGGCGGCGCCGAGCGTGCCGTCGATGGTGGCGGCGGAGTCGCCGAGGTCGACGACGCGGCTGTCGTTGCCGCTGGCAACGGTGGTCACCGCATTGGACGACACACTCAGGCTGGTGGCGCCCGCACCGGCCACGTTGCCGATGCTGGCGTCGGTGATGCCCGCGTTGACGATGGCGCTGGTCGCCGTCACCAGGCTGTCCAGCGTCTGCGTGGTGTCGATGCCGGCCGTGCCGCCCGCCGCAATGCTGCCGGATACGCCGCCGAGGCTGGCCGTGCTGTTGTTGGCAGCCGCGACGGCAACCGTGCTGTTGTCGGCGACGCTGATGCTGGTGCTGCCGGTGCCGTTACCGACGGTGCCGTTGTTGAGCAGGTTGGCGCCGAGGTTGACGATGGTGTTGGTGGCGTCGATCGTCGCGCCCGCGCTGGACTGAGCCACCGTGGCGCCGACGCGCGCGCTGGCGCCCACGGTGCCGTTGACGCCGCTGCCGACGACGGTCGACAGATTGTCGGCCGCATCCGCGCGCACGCTGTTGCCGGTGACCGTCAGGCTGGTGCTTGCGCGGGCATTGCCCAGACCAAGGTCTGCAGCCGCTGCGGCGGCGGTGACGCCGACGTAGACACCGCTGTTCTGCGCCAGCGAGGCACCGGCACCGCCGGTCTGGCTGACCGTGCTGCCGATATCGCCCTGGTTCACCTGGCCCGACACCTCATCGACGACGATGCCGGCGTTGTTGCGCCGCGACAGCGCTTGCAGCGTGTTGCCGTTGACGCTGGCCGCGACGTTGTCGGTGGTGCTGCCAAACAGCGGCGCTGCGGTGTTGGACTCCGCCAGACCCAGGCCAGTGTCGAGGTTCTGGGCGCGGGTCGCGACGTTGTCGGCGGTCTGCGTGACGCTGACGCCGAGGCGGTCGGTGGCGTTGGCGAGCGTGACGACACCGCTGACCGGGCCGAGCTGGGCCTGAGCCTGATTGGCCTGAGCCTGCGTGCCGAGGGCGTTGTCGCTGACCGTCAGGTTGAAGCGGCCGTCGACGATGTCGATCGGCTGCGTGGCGCCGTACACACCGACGCCGGCACGAGTCAGGTTGGCGACCACGTCCGACACGCCGCCCGAGGCGGTGTTGGCGGTCTGGTTGGCGCTGAGCAGCAGCGTGCCCTGGGTGTCGCCGCTGACGCTGTCGAGCGTCTGCACCGAGCGGTTCAGCTCGGTCTGCGCGTCGACGGTGTTGCCGGACACGGTGATCTCGGCGGCGGCACGCGCCGGGTCGGCGGTGATCGTGGTGCCGGCATCAATCAGGCCCAAGCGCAGGTCAGTGACGTTGGCGGTGGTGCTGATGCTGTCGGTGGCCTGCGTTGCCGTAACGGCCAGCGTGCCGCCGGCGTTGCTGCTGCCGCTGAGCGCGCCCAGGCTCTGGCTGCTGAGGTTGGCGCTGACCAAGCTCGCGGCCGCGTTGCCGGACACGGTCAGCTGCGGCGCGGCGAGCGTGGTGGCGCTGGCGCCGATGCCCAGGCTGGTGACGTCGCTGGTCAGCGACAGCAACTGCGTCGCGGAACGGGAGGCCTGCTGGTCCTGGGTCAGGCTGGCGCTGGCTTCACGCGTTCCGGCGAGCGCCGCCACGTCCTGCTGCGCGTTGTTGCCGATGACCTGGCCGATCGCCGTGTTGCCCGACACCGTGGTCTGCGACAGCGTGTCGGTGGTCGCGCTCGTGCCGATCACCGAATTGCTGATCGTCGCGCTCAGCGTCAGGTCGGCCGTGACCACGCCCAGCGTCTGGTTGCCGCCGATGCTGGCAACACCGGCCTGCGTGCCGGCGCCGAGATCGGCCGTGGTGCTCTGGTCGTTACCGGTGGCGATCGCCGTCAGGATGTTGCTGGCGACGTTGCTGTTGACGCTGGTGGCGGTGGTGACGCCGCTGACGCCGATGCGGTTGTCGGAAGCGGTGGCGTCGATGTTGACCGCTTGGGTGTCGGCGCGGACGAACTGCTCGACGTCGGCGACCAGGCTATCGGCAGCGCCGTCCGGGCGCGCGGCGATGCTGGCGGTGGCGCGGTTGCCGGTGGCGGCGGCCTGGGTGCGGTTGCCGTCGACCACCAGCGCGCTGCTGGTGATGGTGGTGGCATCGACGCCGACCGTGGCGCTGGCCGAGGCGCTGATGCTGGTGTCGTTGACCGTTTGCAGGCCGTAGGCCGTGCTGTCGACGTCGCTGCCGCTGAGGCTGTCGGTCAGTTCCAGCGTCAGGCGGTTGCCGTCGGCCATCGCCGTGGCGCGGTTGCCGCTGACGGACACGCCGCCCGCGATCGTGTCGACGGTGCCGGCGCCCGCGTTGTCGGTCAGGCCGAGCGTCGAGGAGGTGATGCTGGCGCTGACGTTGGACTGCTGGTCCAGCGTCTGCACGCCGGTGGCCTGCAGGTCGCCGAGGATCGTCAGCGCGCCCGGCGCCGGGTAGGTGTTGTTCTGCGCCGCGCCGGCCGCGTCGTTGCCGCCCGCGCCGGAGTTGGCGCCGCTGGCGGTCAGACGGCTGGTGCTGTCGTTGGCGCGCGCGGTGGACGTCAGCATGTTGCTGTCGACGGTCACGCTGCTGGCGCCGGACAGCACGCCGTCGTTGGTGATCTGCACGCCGGCGACCGACTGCTCGATCGTCGCGGTGCTGGTGGTCTGGTCGGTGGTGGTGGCCAGTGCGGCCACGGCCAAGCTGGTTTCGCCGGTGGCGATCGTCTGCGATGCCAGCTGGCTGATCACCGTGGCAGCGGACGAAACCGTGTTGCCCGAGGTCGCCAGCGAGGCGTCAGCGGCGTTCTGCACCGTCGCGCCGACCTGCGCGCTCTGCACTTGCGACGCGATCTGGCTCGGGTCGGCGAAGCTGGTCAGGATCAGCGAGTTGCTGAGTTCGGTGGCCGTGGCGCTGGTGCGCCCGGCGTTGCCGCCGGTCGTCGTGCCAGCCTCAGTCGGCCCACTGCGAACGACCAAGCCGCCGAACGGCGTGGTGCCGATGATCTGCTTGATGTTGTCGGTCAGCGCGATCTGGTATTCGCTCGGGCTCGTGGGGTCAGGCGTGTTGTAGAACGGGTTGACGATGGTGCCGATTACGTCGCCATTTTTGTTGAGAACATCCAGCGTCAGCTGTACGACGTACGGCGCGCCGCCGGAGCTCTTCGGAAGCACCAGAAAGTTTTGCTTGTTAGCCGTTGCCACCGGCGAGCCATCGAAGGTGAAAGCACCGTCGGGCGGCGTCGTGGTGCCGCCGACCTGGGTCAGCTCAATCGCCAGCGCCGGCCCCGACTGCTGGGCCGCGGCGGGCTGGTGGATGGCGAGGCTGATCAAGCCCAGCGCGGACAAGGCAAACGGGAGATTCATGTTCATTCGGCAGTTCCTTTGACGTCAGCAGGTCGTAACGGCGATTCAATTCGTTGATGCGATTCGTTGATGCGATTCGGTTCAGCTAGCAGGCACGGCGTGGGGTTCACACGGCGCCTCCTTCGCCGCGCTTGGACGGCGCGGCGGGATGGCGGCGCGGGCCGCAGCGGGGTTCGGGTTGGCAACGGGTCATGGCGCGCTGCCACCGCTGCGCGGCCGGCGCGAGGCGTCAGGGCCGATACCGCGCGGCCCGAGTTGACCGGCACCGGGTTCGAAGTCGGGCCGGCCGGTCTGCGGCAGCAGCGGTGCGGCCAGCGGCAGCGGCGATGCAGTGCCAGGCGCGACGGCTGGCGCTGCCGGTGACGTCGCGCTGGCGGCTGGCGCCGGCGGTGGCACCGGCGCCACGGTCGGCTTGGCGGCCGGCGTTGCCGGTGCAGCCGGCGCCGCCACTGGCGCCGTGGCATCGAGCTTCAGCGACGCGCCTTGCGGCAGCCGCAGATGCTCCGGCCGGTATTCGATGCAGTTCAGCGGATCGACGCCGGCCATCGGGCCCAGCAGTTCGAGCACCGCCTGTTCCAGCGTCGTGCGCACCGCCAGCTGCAGCGGCTCCAGATGCTTGCCGCCGACTTCGATGTTGACCAGCACGTCGCTGAAGAACTCGAACACCGACAGGCTGACCTCGCGGCCGATCACCTGCTTTTGCAGCGACACCGTTTCCAGCACTTCCAGGCTCTTGGTGTCGATCAGCCGCAGATCGACCGCCACGTTGGCGACGAAGCTGCGGACCGACGGGCCGATCTGGTTGATCTCGGCGCGCACGCCGCCGCTGGTGACGGTGTAGTTCAGCTCGGTGATGCCGCCGACGATGAAGTAGTCGGTCTCGACGACCGTGCCACCGGTGTACGGCTTCCACGGCACTTGCTGGACGTTGCCGTTGTTGTCGACCGCGTGCACCTGCTCGTCGCCCAGATAGCGCTTGCCGAGCAGGCCCAGTTCCCATTCACCAACCGAGGTGTCGAAGCGCTCGAACACGCGTACGGCGCCGCGCAGCTTGCCCAGCGCCGAGATCGTCATCAGCGATCCGCCCTGTGTGATCGCCGAGCCGCCGTCCAATTCCGAAAACTTGCCGGTGTAGTCGCGCACTTGGCCCACACCGATGCGCGGCTTCTGCGGCAGCCGCTGGCGCAGCGCCGTGCCCATGCACTGGAACGCCGGCTCCAGCGGTGTGGTGTTGCGGGTGACGCTGGGGCCGACCAGCTGCGGGGCTTGGTCCGGCGCGCGTTGCACGCCGCCACCGCCACCCGCGCCGGCGCAAGCGCTCAGCAACGCGGCGCCGGCCATGCTCAGCCAACGCGCCGTCACGGCTGGGTCTCGACGAAGTCGCAGGCGCGGGAGCCGTCGACGTTGGCCGCCACCTGGGTGTCGTTGATCGACTGGCTGGTGTCGACCGAGTTCAGAATCTGCGCGCCGTCGGCGCTGATGTTGCCCAGCGACACGGTCGTTGGGCTGTTGTTGATGCCCGAGGTCAGCGTGCTGCCGGTATTGCTCTGGCCGACCTGATTGACGTTGGTGCCGTTGGCCGCATGCGAGCCGCTGTTGAGCTGGCTGTTGCCGTCGAGGCGGATCGGGTTGCCGACCGAGGCGCTGGCATTGGCCAGCTCGGCCAGCGTCGGAAAGCCGCCCCGCCCGGTGGCACCGACGCTCAAGTCACCGCCGACGCTGACCGGGCTGGCATTGGCTCGGTCCGGCGTGATGCTGCCGCTGACGTTGCTGTTGACGCCGGACGCGCTGTTGTCAGCCTGGGCCTGGTTGCCGGTGGTGGTGGCGTTGAGGCCCGAGCCCTGCATGCCCACCGGGGCGATGCCAGCACCGGCATGCGTCGGCGACGCCGCATTGCCGGTGGCCGTGACCGTGAAGTTGCAGTTGATCTGCCGGTCGATGTTGTTGGTGGTGTTGAACTGGAACGCGCCGCCGCGTTTGCGTTCGCGCAAATCCAAGGTGTTGAGCTGCACCAGCCGCTGGTTCGGGTCGGCGAATTGGAAGCTGCGCTGCCCTCCCAGATCGCTGGCCAGCGAGGCCGGTACGACCCCGACTCCCAGCAGCAGGCCGGCCAAGGCCTGCTGTAAACGCACAGAGCGCTGCACTGATTTCATTTTTATCGTCTCGGCAGTTCGCAGTGCCGCCGGGGCGCCCCCATCAAGGCGCGGCCGGCGGTCTGACACGGCAGGGAAGGCCACCGGGTGCGGCGCGCAACAGGCGATGGTGGTGACCATGCCGTGCTGCGTCGCCGGATACCGTCGTGTGACGTTCCCCAAGGTCGCCCTCAACCCGGGACGGATTGAAGGCGGCGCTAGTGTCGCGATCCGTTCTGCAAAAGAACGGAGGAAGTTCGAAGGAATGACGGTGATGTTCGTCATCGCCTCGCGCCCTGCGGCACGCCAGCGAGCACCTGGGATGGTGCCGTTACTTGAGCCTCAGAATCGTCATCGTGCCTTCAGACACGGTGATCGCGCCCAGCAGGCCGTAGGCCCTGAGGTCGATGGAGTCACCTGCGGTCAACTCCAGAATGGCGGACTTGTTGAACTGCGATCGCGACGACACGGGCTCGATCGTCAACAGCGGCAATTGGGAGGCGTTACGGTAGACGCCCATACCGACATTGATGGCGGACGCCAGATCCACCGTGTACTGGACCAGGTACGTGCCGTTTTCGAAGATCGCGAAGACGCCGCCGCCCGCGCGGACGCTGAACGTGCTGCTGGTGTTTCCCGTCATCGGGATTCGCGATCCGCCGAGAACCACCGCGATGACGCCGTTCTCGAATGCCGAACCATAGGCGTAATCGACACTGGCAGCGGACGGCGCCGTCCAGGCCGTGTTGTAGTCGGTGCCATCAACTTTGGTCAGCACCTGCCCGGCCGTTCCGCCGACCGGCACGCCCTGGCCTGCGGCGCCGGTGGCACCGGTGGCACCCGCAGCGCCCGGGTCGCCCTTCAAACCCGCCGGGCCGATGGGGCCCTGGGGACCCTGCGGACCCGGAGCGCCCGGCGCGCCGGCGACACCCTGCAAACCCTGCGGACCGGCAGGGCCGGCCACGCCCTGAAGACCCTGCAGACCCTGAGGGCCAACAGGACCGGCGACGCCCTGAGGGCCCGTCTCGCCGGGCGTGCCCGCGACGCCCTGCGGGCCGGACGGCCCCTGCGCGCCGGTGGGACCCATCGGGCCGACCAAGCCGGTGGCGCCGGTGGCGCCCTTCAAGCCCTGTGCACCCGTTGCACCCGTCGGGCCTGCAAGCCCGGTTGCACCCGTGGCACCCTTAGCGCCCGTCGCGCCGGCCACACCGGTCGCGCCAGTGCCGCCCCGCGCACCGGTTACACCCGTGGCGCCCTTCAAGCCAGCAGCACCCGTGGCGCCGGTGGCACCGGTGGCACCGCGCAAGCCCGCTGCACCGGTGGCGCCCGTCGCGCCGCGCGCACCCGCTGCACCCGTAGCGCCGGTGGCACCGGTCGCACCCGTGGCGCCGGCTGATGCGACCAGTGCCAGGCTGGCGGAGTTCTTAGACAGGTCTTCGCCGGTGGTCAGCGGACCGAAGCGCTCCGGATCACCCAGCGACGAGACGTACAGCTGGTAGCTAACGCCGGGGACCAGCTGAAACCCGGACGGAACCCGCGCCTGCAGGTTGTCGTCGCTGACCTGCAATACCGACAGCGTCGTGCCGTTGAGCTGGATCAGCGGCTCGATCGTCGACGACGGCGGCGTGAATTCCGTGCCATCGATGAACAGCGTGTTCGACACGATGCTGGCGCTGTGGATCTGAAGGTCGGCTGCTGCTGGTGCCGCGTACCACGCGGCCACCAGCATCGACGTCGTGCACAGCTTGCGTTGAAAGCTCATCCGGAACTCCCCTAGTGGTGGCAATGACGGTGCGATCACCGTCGTTAATTCGTTGCCGGATGCTAGGGAGGCTCAGACTGGAAGAAAGGAGGAAGTTCGGAGGAATTGCACTGCGGCCGGCACGCTGCAGCGGCGTGCATGGCGGCCGCACCGCAAAGCCGCTCAATTCATTTTGACGATCGTGATGTTGCTGCCGCCATCGGCGGCAAGCGGCTGCGGTGGCGTGCTGCTGTTGCCACCGATGCAATACGTTTTGATGCGGTCTCCGGCCGACAGCGGCACCACGCCGATGACTTCGCCCTTGCCCTTGGTGCCCGGGATCGTGTTCGAGTTCTGTGCGGGATACGGACCGTAGATATTGAGATCGCTGTACGGGCTGTACGGGGTGTCGTTGATCGAAAGGGTCAGCTGCACGCCCACCGTGTTGGTCGCCGGCGATGCATCGGGCGTGTGAACGCGCACCTGCACCCAGTACAAGCCGTCCTGCCCCTCTCCCACGGTGAAGCTGCTGCCGTTCCAAGCACTGCCGTTACCAGGCGAGGTCAGTACGTTGTTGAAGCTGAGGGTGACCGGATTGGTGCTGACCGCAACCGGGCAGGACTCGCCGCTACCGCCCAGCTTGTTGGCCCGCAACACGACCGTTCCGCCGCCACCACCGCCGCCAGAAGCCGGCGTGGTCCATTGCGTGTTGTAGTCGGTACCGTCGACCTTGGACAGCACCTGCCCGGCGGTGCCGCCGGTCGGCACGCCCTGGCCTGCCGCACCGGTGGCGCCGGTCGCACCGATCGGCCCGACCGGGCCGATAGGGCCTTGGAGTCCGGGCGCGCCTTGGACGCCCTGCATGCCGATGGGGCCGACGGGACCAGCGGGCCCCTGACCTCCAGTGACACCCGTCGGGCCCATCAGGCCCGCCGCACCGGTCGCGCCAGTGACCCCGGTCGCACCCTTGGCGCCGGCTGCCCCCGTCGCACCGGTCGCACCCGTGCCGCCTCGGGCACCCGCGGCCCCGGTCGCACCGGTCGCGCCACGCAGGCCGGCGGCACCGGTCGCGCCGGTTGCACCCTTCAAGCCGGCAGCACCGGTGGCCCCGGTAGCGCCCGTGGCGCCGCGTGCACCGGCCGCGCCGGTGGCACCGGTGGCGCCCGTTGCGCCCGTGGCGCCCGACGGTGCCACCAAGGCAAGGCTGGCTGAGTTCTTGGCCAGGTCTTCGCCGGTGGTCAGCGAGCCGAAGCGCTCCGGATCACCCAGCGACGAGACATACACCTGGTAGCTCACGCCCGGCGCCAGCTGAAAGCCCGACGGAACCCGCGCTTGCAGGTTGTCGTCGCTGACCTGCAGCACCGACAGCGTCGTGCCGTTGAGTTGGATCAGCGGTTCGATCGTCGAAGACGGCGGCGTGAACTCCGTGCCGTCGATGAACAGCGTGCCCGAGACAATGCTCGCGCTATGGATCTGAAGGTCGGCGGCTGCCGGTGCCGCGTACCACGCGGCGATCAGCATCGACGTCGTGCACAGCTTGCGTTGAAAGCTCATTCACAGCTCCTGAGGCGAGTTTCGCGCGCCGACATGGCACGTCACGCCGAAATGCTAGGGACGCGCGACGCCCGAGAACTGAGGAAATCCAAAGGAATCGGGCCCGATGCGCACCGCCGAGCAATCGCAGCCAAACAAAGCGCGCCGGACCCGCACGCGCCGACTCGAGGGATCAGCCTGCGACCGCGTGCATGGCGGCTTGAGGCGCCGGGGGCTGCTTTGGGCAAAAGGTGCCCCCGCACAGGCCACTCGTGCGGGGGCGAGGTCGTCATCCGTTGTAATGATTGACGGTGTAGCAGCGTGCTCAAACGATCTTCAAAGCCCGCAAGTGCAACCGACCTTTGGCCGGGCTCCGGCCACTGCTGCAGCCCGGTCTCAGCGCGGCAGGACCATGTAGGTCACACGCGACTGGTAGAGCCCGCAGAGACCACCGGTTCCGGCGTTCGTGACGCCTAATGACAGGATGTGGGTACCCGCCGTGACGGTGGCGTATTGGGTCAACGCGTGCGACGTCAGTGCCGTACCGGATGTGCCCTGTGCATACGGACAGATTTTGTTCGTCGCGTCGCAGGCGCCGCCGACCGGAACCCCGTCGATCAGAATGCCGACGTAGCAAGTCGACGCGGAGTTGACCGGGCTGACGACCTGGAACTGACCGGTTGCCGAGAAGGCGACCACGGCGTCCTTGGCAAACGGCACCGAGGTTCCGAAGGTCGACCGCCACGTTTCATTGGTTGAAAACAGGAAGCTGCCCGTGGGATTCGGGCTGCTCCAATTGATTTGCCCAACGGTCACGTTGGACGAACCCGATGGACCGGTAGCGCCGGTGGCGCCTGCTGGGCCCGCAGGGCCTTGAGGGCCGGCCGCGCCCATCGGGCCGAGATCGCCCTGCGGACCGACCGGGCCCTGCATACCGGGGGCGCCCTGTTGTCCCATGTCGCCCTTCAGGCCCGCTGGGCCCTGAGGACCTTGAGGCCCCGCAGGCCCCTGAACACCCTGAAGACCTTGAGGCCCCTGAGGACCCTGAGGCCCCATCGGGCCCGGCATGCCAGCAGCGCCCGATTGCCCCGGGTCGCCCTTCGAACCGGCGGGCCCCTGGGGACCTTGAGGCCCCTCTGGGCCGATAGCACCCGCCGGACCCGGTTCACCTGCCAGACCTTGTGCACCAGCTTTCGCGATCAATGTCCACTGATTGCCCGGGGCCGGGGTTTGGACGCAGGGCGGTGATGCGGTCGTGCACAGCCAGCTTGAGCCGGCGAACGTCACGACAGCCCCCGCTTCGTAAATGGCGCCCGATTGCCACTCGCCGTCGAACTGGCTGGCGAAGCGGCCATCGGCGCCCGTGGCGCCGGTGGCGCCCTTCAGGCCTTGCGAGCCCGGCACTCCCTGAACGCCCTGCGCGCCCGTTGCACCCGTAGCGCCCGTCGCACCCTTGGCACCGGCAACGCCTGCTGCACCGGTGGCGCCCGTGCCGCCCCGAGTTCCGGCCGCGCCGGTGGCACCCGTCGCGCCTTTGAGGCCCGCCGCACCGGTCGCGCCGGTCGCGCCGGTCGCACCCTTCAAGCCAGCAGCACCGGTCGCGCCGGTGGCGCCCCGCGTACCCGCCGCGCCAGTGGCGCCGGTGGCACCGGTCGCGCCCTTGGCGCCGGACGGCGCCACCAGCGCCAGGCTCGCCGAGTTCTTGGACAGGTCTTCGCCGGTGGTCAGCGAGCCGAAGCGATCCGGATCACCCAGTGACGACACATACAGCTGGTAGCTCACGCCCGGCGTCATCTGGAACCCGCTCGGCAACCGCGCTTCCAGATGGTCGTCGCTGACCTGCAGCACCGACAGT
>NZ_FQWZ01000012.1 GCF_900129825.1 Hydrocarboniphaga daqingensis
GCCGGCATGGCCGGTCCTGCCGGTCCGGTCGGCGCCACTGGCGCGGCCGGTGCGCAGGGCGTGGCCGGTCCGGTCGGTCCGCAGGGTTTGCCGGGCGAGCCGGGCCCGATGGGCCCGAAGGGTGATCAAGGTCTGCCGGGTCTTCAGGGCCCGGTGGGTCCGCAGGGCGTGGCCGGTCCGGCTGGCGCGACCGGCGCCACGGGCGCCACCGGCCCGGCCGGCAGCGGCACGTCGACGCTCAGCGGCAGCGGTGCACCGGACAATGCGCTGGGCAACAACGGCGATTTCTACATCGACACCACGGGCAAGCAGTTGTACGGCCCCAAGCTCAACGACGCTTGGCCGGCCAGCGGCATCGCGCTCGGTGGCGGGGGTGGCAGCGGTCAGCCGACGCCGATATTCCACACCTCCCACCGGACGGGCCGCACCGTCAACACCGGCAGCTCGGTGGTGTCGCCGTCGTGGTTCTACTGGTCGGCGCCGACCCGGACGATGGATCCGTCCATCGCCACGCTCAACACCGACGAAACGTTCTTTCACAACAACTACTTCACCGCCGTGACCGCGGGCGTCTACAGCTTCGAGATGAACACGGTGTGCGTCGGTGGCAGCGCTTTCGTGTTCCCGATGCTCGACATCAATCTGCCCGACCCTGCCAGCAACTCCACCTCGCAGCCCACCGGCCGGGCGATCTTCGGCGCGGGGGCCGTTGGGACCAACTCGCTGCCCACCGCGCATCGCGGCCGTAGCCAGGTGGTCGGTACGCGTTATCTCGAAGCGGGCGACAAGGTGTACTTCCGAGTGCAAAACGGCAGCGTGTCCGTCTCGTGCCCCTTGACCAGCGACGGCACGACCAACCTGACCATCGTCAAGCTGCCTTGAGCGCGGTTGGGCCGCGTTGCGGACCTGCATCCGCAGGGCTGTAACCCGGCTTGCCAGCCGAGCACCGGAATCCTTCGAACTTCCTCCTTTCTTCCGGCATCGCGCTCCCTAGCATCGGAGTCGATGCCAAGTCGCTGCGCAGCCCCGGCGATCGCCAGCCCCCGAGATTTCCTGATGACCTTTCAACGCAAGCTGTGCTCGACGTCGATGCTGGTAGCCGCTTGGTACGCCTCGCCGGCCGCTGCTGATCTGCACATTCACAGCGCCAGCATCGTATCGACCACGCTGTACATCGACGGCGCGGAATTCACGCCGCCGTCGTCGACCATCGAGCCGCTGATTCAGCTCAACGGCACGACGCTGTCGGTGCTGCAGGTCAGCGACGACCATCTGGAAGCGCGGGTTCCGTCGGGCTTTCAGCTGACGCCCGGTGTGAGCTACCAGCTGTACGTGTCGTCGCTGGGTGATCCGGACCGCTTCGGCTCGCTGACCACCGGCGAAGACCTGTCCAAGAACTCGGCGAGCCTGGCGCTGGTGGCGCCGTCCGGCGCCAAGGGCGCTACCGGTGCCACCGGCGCCACTGGCGCGGCGGGTACGCGGGGTGCCACCGGCGCGACCGGTGCGGCCGGCTTGAAGGGTGCGACCGGCGCGACCGGCGCGACCGGTGCGGCGGGCCTCAAAGGCGCGACAGGTGCCACCGGTGCGGCTGGAACTCGGGGCGGCACGGGCGCCACCGGGGCGGCCGGCGCCAAGGGTGCCACCGGCGCCACGGGCGCAACCGGTGCACAGGGTGTTCAAGGTATCCAAGGCGTCCAGGGCATTCAGGGCGCCACCGGTACCACCGGTGCGACGGGTTCAATCGGCGCTACCGGACCGACCGGTGCCACCGGTGTTGCCGGCCCCACCGGCGCAACCGGTGCTTTCTCCAGCAGCTATCGCGGCAGCTTCGACGCACTGATGACTTACGCAGCCGGCGACGTGGTCAGCCACGGTGGCTCGGCCTGGGTCTGCGCGATCAATGGCAGCTGCGGCGTCACGCCGGGCAGCGGTGCGGCCTGGACGCTGGTGGTGCAGAAGGGCGCCACCGGCGCAGCGGGTGCGAAGGGCGCCGACAGCACGGTCGCCGGCCCGACCGGTGCGACCGGCGCCGTCGGCCCAGCGGGCGCCACCGGCGCCACCGGCGCGCAGGGGCTGGCCGGTCCGATCGGTCCGCAGGGTCTACAGGGCGAGCCGGGTCCGATGGGCCCGCAGGGGCCTGAAGGTCCGCAGGGTCTCGCCGGCGCGGCGGGTCCGACCGGCGCGACCGGCGTGGCCGGCCCGGTAGGCGCCACCGGCGCCACTGGTGCGCAGGGCCTAGCTGGCCCGGTCGGCCCGCAAGGACTGCAGGGCGAACCGGGGCCGATGGGCCCGAAGGGTGAGCGAGGTCTGCAGGGCCCTCAGGGCCCGGCCGGTGCGATGGGTATGGCCGGTCCGGCAGGCCCGACCGGCGCCACGGGCGCCACTGGCGCGGCGGGCAGTGGCACGTCGACGCTCAGCGGCAGCGGTGCACCGGACAATGCGCTGGGCAACAACGGCGATTTCTATATCGACACCAGCGGCAAGCAGTTGTACGGCCCCAAGGCGAACGGCGCCTGGCCGGCCAGCGGTATCGCGCTCGGTGGCGGGGGCGGCGGCGCCAGCCAGCCCACACAGATGTTCTACATCCCGCTTCCGAGAACGCGCAGCTACAACGCCGGTAACTCCCTGGTTCGGCCGGATTGGCTTTACTGGCTTTCGCCCACGCGCACGATGGACCCGTCCATCGCCACGTTCACCACCGACCCTGCTACCGACGCCGTCTACAGCTACTTCACCGTGGTGACGGCCGGCACCTATCGCTTCGAAATGAACTTGGTGTGCGTGGGAAGCACGACCGGCAGCACCTTCATGTACCCCATCATCGATATCAATCCGCCGGATCCCAGCGTCGACCGCACCAACGACTTCTTCGAGCCCACCGAGCGGGCGATCTACGGTGCCGGCGCCGTTGGGACCAGCTCGCTGCCCACCGCGCATCGCGGCCGTAGCCAGGTGGTCGGTACCCGCAAATTGCAGGCGGGCGACAAGGTTTTCTTCCGGGCTCAGAACAACAGCACCGCGTTCACTTGTCCCGTCACCACCGACGGCACGACCAACCTCACCATCATCAAACTGCCTTGAACGCGGTCAGCGCTAGCCCGGCTTTCCGTTTGTCCGAGCCGGCATTGCGCTGAACTTCCTCCTTTCTTCGCCCATCGCGCTCCCTAGCATCGGAGTCGATGCCAAGTCGCTGCGCAGCCCCGGCGATCGCCAGCCCCCGAGATTTCCCGATGACCTTTCAACGCAAGCTGTGCTCGACGTCGATGCTGGTGGCCGCTTGGTACGCCTCGCCGGCCGCGGCTGATCTGCACATTCACAGCGCCAGCATCGTATCGACCACGCTGTACATCGACGGTGTGGAGTTCACGCCGCCGTCGTCGACGATCGAGCCGCTAATCCAGCTCAATGGCACGACACTGTCGGTGCTGCAGGTCAGCGACGACCATCTGGAAGCGCGGTTGCCGAGCGGGTTCCAGATGACGCCGGGCGTGAGCTACCAGCTGTATGTGTCGTCACTGGGTGATCCGGATCGCTTCGGCTCGCTGACCACCGGCGAAGACCTGTCCAAGAACTCGGCGAGCCTGGCGCTGGTGGCGCCGTCCGGTGCCAAGGGCGCCACGGGTGCCACCGGTGCTACTGGCGCGGCGGGTACGCGGGGTGCCACTGGGGCCACCGGCGCGGCCGGCTTGAAGGGTGCGACCGGCGCGACCGGCGCCACTGGCGCAGCGGGTACGCGCGGCGCCACCGGGGCCACCGGCGCGGCCGGAACTCGGGGCGGCACCGGCGCGACCGGTGCCACCGGCATCGCGGGCGCCAGGGGCGCGACCGGCGCGACCGGTGCGCAGGGTCTGCAGGGCATTCAGGGTATTCAGGGCATCAAGGGCGCCACCGGCGCCACCGGTGCGACGGGCTCAATCGGCGCTACCGGATCGACCGGCGCCACCGGTGTTGTCGGCCCCACCGGCGCGACCGGTGCTTTCTCCAGCAGCTACCGCGGCAGCTTCGACGCACAGATGACTTACGCGGCGGGCGACGTGGTCAGCCACGACGGCTCGGCCTGGGTCTGCGCAATCAATGGCAGCTGCGGCGTCACGCCGGGCAGCGATGCAGCATGGACGCTCGTGGTGCAAAAGGGCGCGACGGGCCCCGCCGGCGCCACCGGCGCCGACAGCACGGTCGCCGGCCCGACCGGTGCGACGGGCGCGGTCGGCCCAGCGGGCGCTACTGGCGCCACCGGCACGCAGGGGCTGGCCGGTCCGATCGGTCCGCAAGGTCTGCCGGGTGAACCGGGTCCGATGGGTCCGCGAGGGCCTGAAGGTCCGCAGGGTCTGATGGGCCCGGTGGGCCCAGCCGGCATGGCCGGTCCTGCCGGTCCGGTCGGCGCCACTGGCGCGGCCGGTGCGCAGGGCGTGGCCGGTCCGGTCGGTCCGCAGGGTTTGCCGGGAGAGCCGGGCCCAATGGGCCCGAAGGGCGATCAAGGTCTGCCGGGTCTTCAGGGCCAAGCGGGTCCGCAGGGCGCGGCCGGCCCGGCTGGCGCGACGGGAGCGACTGGCGCCACCGGCCCGGCGGGCAGTGGCACGTCGACGCTCAGCGGCAGCGGTGCACCGGACAACGCGCTGGGCAACAACGGCGATTTCTACATCGACACCAGCGGTAAGCAGCTGTACGGCCCCAAGCTCAACGGCGCCTGGCCGGCCAGCGGCATCGCGCTGGGTGGCGGTGGTGGCGACCCCACGCCGATGCTCCAGACCAGCATCGCTGCTGCCAACGCACGCACCTTCAATACCGGTAGTTCCGTCGCCGCGCCGAACTGGGTCAGCTGGGGCGCGCCCAGCCGCACGATGGACCCGTCCATCGCCACGTTCACCACCGATGCCGCCAGCAATACCTTCTACAGCCATTTCACCGTGGTGATGGCCGGCGTCTATGGTTTCGAGATGAACCTGGTGTGTGTCGGTGGCGCCAGCTCGGGTACCTACTTATTCCCCATCATTGACTTCAACCCCCTGGACCCCAACGGCTCGGCCGACAATGCCAATACGCAGCCCACCGCCCGGGCGATGTTTGGCGCGGGCGCCGCTGGCATCCAGGCCTTGCCGACCTCGCATCGCGGCCGCAGCCGGGTATCGGGTACGCGTTACCTTGAAGCGGGCGACAAGGTTTATTTCCGGGTTCAAAACTTCAGCACCTCGTTCACCTGTCCGGTCACGACCGACGGCACGACCAACCTGACCATCACCAAGCTGCCTTGAGCATGATGCGTCCCGGGGCGAGGCGACACCAAGGGCAGCCGTGGCGGGCAGCGGAGCGGCGAGCCGCTGCTGTTTCTCGCCCGTACTGAGACGATGAATCCCAACGCCCTGTCATCGACCACCGCCTGCCAGCGCGCCCGCGCGCTGCAGGAGGCGGGTGAGGACGGCGCGGCGCTTGCGCTGCTGCAGCCCTGGCTGCAATCAGCCAAGCCGCCGCCCGAGCTGCTGTGGCTGGCCGCCGGCCTGCAGGAGCGGCTGGGCCAGTACGAAGCAGCGCTGCAGGGCTACCAGACGCTGGCCGCCCAGCAGCCTTGGCAGGCTGCGCTTTGCAATGCCATCGGCCGCGTCCACGCCTGCCGGGGGCAGACCGCCGAAGCACTGCAATCGTTCGACCAAGTGCTGGCGCGTGAGCCGCGCAATGTCGAGGCGCTGTTCAATCGCGGCAACGCGCTGCGCCTGTTGTTCCGCCGCGTAGAGGCGATCGAGGCGTATCGAGCCGTGTTGCCCTTGCACCCCGAGTACGCGCGCCTCGCGCTGCTCGAGATCGCTCGCCAGCAGCAAGCGCTCGGTGATGTCCAAGGCGCCGGCATCAGTTATCTGCAACTGACGATGGTCGCGCCGGACGACCTTGCAGCGGTTGGCTACCGGCTGGCCCATCAGACCCAGGCCTGGCCGCCCGATCCGGCCGGAATTGCCCGTCTGGCGGCCGACCTGGGCGCGCGCTGGCTGGCACACCAGCCCCTGAATCCGCTGCCGCCGCCGCCGCCTCCGCACGCGGCGGCCCAGCGCCTGCGTGTCGGGCTGGTGTCGGCGGATCTGTACCAGCATCCGGTCGGAGTGTTCTTGCGTGCCTTGCTCGCGTCGTCGGCAGCGCACGAGGTGGACTGGTGGGTCTACGACAACGGTCAAGCGCAGGCTGATGGGGTGACCGAGGCGCTGCGGTCGCTCACGCACCACTGGGTTGCCGTGCAGGGCTGGTCCGACGAGCGACTGGCACGACAGGTTCGCGACGACGGCATCGACGTGCTGGTCGACCTGTCCGGCTATACCGCCGGCCACCGGCTCGCCGCGTTCGCGCTGCGGCCCGCGCCGCTGCAGCTGAGCTGGCTCGGCTACTGGGGCACGACCGGCCTGCCGTTCGTGGACGCCGTGATCGCGGACTGGCATTGCGTGCCAGCGGGGGAGGAGACGTTCTTCACCGAGCCGCTGCTGCGATTGCCGCATACGCGCCTGTGCTACGCGCCGCCGCTGGACGCACCGCCCGTCGCGCCGGCCCCGGTGCTGACGCGGGGCCACCTCACGTTCGGCTGCTTCCAGTCGATGGCCAAGATCGGTCCGCAGGTACTGGCGGCCTGGGCGCGCATCGCGCAAGCGGTACCGGAGGCGCACTGGGTGTTGCGCATCGGCGACAGCGAATCCGACGCCGCCGACCGCGAGCGGCTGCGCGAACGCGGCCGCGCCGTCGGCTTTGCGCCGGCGCATCTGGACATCGGCGGTCGATTGCCGCTGAACGACTATCGGGCCGCCTACGCGTCGGTCGACCTGATGCTGGACACGTTTCCGCATCCCGGCGGGACCACCACGGCCGATGCGCTGTGGATGGGGGTGCCGACGCTGACGCTGTCGATGCCCGGCATGCTGGGCCGCCAGGGCGAGCAGATGCTGCGCGCCGCCGGAATGCCCGAATGGGTCACGCACAACGTCGACGACTACGTGGCCCGCGCCATCGACCATGCGCGTGGCGCGGCCGCAGCACCGGCCAGCGCGCTGCGGCCCGCACTGCGTGAGCGGCTGCGCCGCACGCCGCTGTTCGACCACGAGCGTTTCGGACGCGACTGGATCGATGCAGTGCGCGGTCTATGGCGGCACAAGACCGGGCTGGCCTCGCCGCTAGCGCCGGTCCAGCGCCGGCTGCTGTTCTTCGTGCCGCCGCTGGACCATCCCTTCGGCGGTGTGAAGGTGATCTACGAGCAGGTCGCGGCCCTGAACCGTCTCGGCTTTCGCGCGTTCACGCACACGCCGCCGGGTTCCCGGGCCGGCGACTTCTGGGACGTGCCCAAGCACGAACTGGCGGTCTGGAATCCAGGGCCCGGTGATGTGGTGATCGCGCCGGAAACGATGCCGGCGGATGCGCTGCGGATGTTCAAGGGGCAGGGCGCGTCGGTATGGCTGTTCGTGCAGAACTGGGCCCACGTCGACGCCAGCATCGACGATGCGGTGACCGATGCCGCGCCTGCGTTCGACGGCGCGCTGGTGGTGTCCGACGCCACCGAGGCCATCGTGCGGCGCTGTTTCCCGAGCTTGCGGTGCTATCGCGTGCCGCCGGCGGTCGCGTGCTTGCCGCAGGTGCCGGCCACGGCGCGTCGTGCCGCCATCGCCTATATGCCGCGCAAACTGCCGGGGCTGGCGCGCTGGCTGCGCACAGTGTGGCCACGGGCGTTCCCGGACCTGGCCGACGTGGAATGGGTTGAGATCGACGGCTTGCCGCATGCGCAGGTTCTCGACTGCCTTGCGCAGTCGCGCTACTTCGTCTCCTTGCAGCACAACGAGGGGCTGGGCCTGCCAGCGCTGGAGGCGATGGCGGCGGGCTGCCTGGTGGTCGGCTTCGCCGGCATCGGCGGCCGGGAGTACGCAGGGCCCGATAACGGGCTTTGGGTCGCCGACGGCGACGGGCCAGCGCTGCTGGAGGCACTGGGGCAGGCACTGCGCGCCGAGCGTGACCAGCCCGGCGCGTTCGACGCCACCCGCGATACCGGACGTCGCGCCGCTGCGCGCTATTCCGGCGCAGCGCAGGATCAGGCCTTGCGCGATGCGTTTGCAGCGATCACGGAGGCGCCGCAGGCCGCGTCCGGGCCTCGCCGATGAAACAGTGGAACGTGCTGACGCCCTCGGCACTGGGCACGCTGCTGGTCAATCGCAACGACACGACGGTCGGCATGATGGTCAGTGCGTTCGGTGACTGGGAACCCGAACTTCGCGCGTTGATCGAGGCGCTGATCCGTCAGGCCTGGCCGCAGGGCGCGATGCTCGACATCGTCGACGGCGGCGCGAATCTGGGCGTCCACGCGCTGTCCTGGGCCCGTCTGCCTGGGTATCGGACGCGGGTGTTCGCGATCGAGGCGCAACGGCTGGTGTACCAGCAGCTCAACGCCAACCTGGCGATCAACAGCATCGCCAATGTGTGGACGTACCACCGCGTGCTGTCCGACCGCGATGACCAGGTGACCCAGCTGCGGTGCCCCGATCCGACGTGCCCCGCCAACTTCGGCGCGTTCGAGGTGGTCGCGCCCATCGGCAATGCGAACTTTGACGGGCAGCACTTCCTGCCGGCGGAGCCGGTGGCCAGCCTGACGATCGATGCGCTGCCACTGGCCGAGTGCGCGCTGATCAAGCTCGACCTCGAAGGCATGGAGGACGCCGCGCTGCGGGGCGCGATCAAAACGCTCGAACGCTGTCGTCCGCTGGTGCTGTTCGAGCGGCACAAGACCGATTTCGAGAGCATCCGCGGCTTGCTACGGTCGCTGGACTATTCGCTGTGGGGCTTGCCCGGCGACGACGTGCTGGCGATGCGCAGCGACTGGGACGGCTACATGGCCGCGTTGCCACAGTCCTGAGACGCCACCGTCGCGGCGACGCAGCGCCGCGGCGATCGGCCCACGTCAGCGGCTCGTGTCCCAGGGCGCTCGGCGATCCGCCGGTCGTCGTCCCATCGATTCCTTGGAACTTCCTCCTTTCTTCGCCGATCCGGCTGCTTAGCATCGCGGCCGTCGCCAGCCCAGGCGCGCGCGCCTCCACCCAAGGATTTCCCGATGACCTTTCAACGCAAGCTGTGTTCGACATCGATGCTGGTGGCCGCTTGGTACGCCTCGCCGGCCGCTGCTGACCTGCACATCCACAGCGCCAGCATCGTATCGACCACGCTGTACATCGACGGCGCGGAGTTCACGCCGCCGTCGTCGACGATCGAGCCGCTAATCCAGCTCAATGGCACGACACTGTCGGTGCTGCAGGTCAGCGACGACCATCTGGA
>NZ_FQWZ01000002.1:0-270080 GCF_900129825.1 Hydrocarboniphaga daqingensis
ACCACGATCTTCGGAACGTTCACCTGCTTGGCCAGCAGAACGTGCTCGCGCGTCTGCGGCATCGGGCCGTCAACCGCCGACACCACCAGAATCGCGCCGTCCATCTGCGCCGCGCCCGTGATCATGTTCTTCACATAGTCAGCGTGGCCGGGGCAGTCAACGTGCGCGTAGTGGCGCGCGTTGGTTTCGTATTCCACGTGCGAGGTCGCAATCGTCAGAATCTTCGTGCTGTCACGACGACCCTGCGATTCCGAGGCCTTCGCCACTTCGTCGTACGCAACGTACTTCGTCTTGCCGAACTTGTCCGACGAAATCTTCGTCAGCGCCGCCGTCGTCGTCGTCTTGCCGTGGTCAACGTGACCAATCGTGCCAACGTTCACATGCGGCTTCGCGCGCTCGAACTTTTCCTTTGCCATGACTCTTCTGACTCCAGTTTAGATAGCGTTTTGCCGGCGACGGCGGTTTTTAAAGAACTCGATGTCCGGGAACACACGGGGTGCCCGACTATTTCAAATCTGTGCCCACGAAAGGAATCGAACTTTCGCTGCCGCTACGCGGCATCGAAACACGATCCGTTCATTGGAGGTCGAAGCTTCGATTCCTTTCGTCGTCGATGACCTCAACCTCGTCCAATCTGGTGCCCACGAAAGGAATCGAACCTTCGACCTCACCCTTACCAAGGGTGTGCTCTACCGACTGAGCTACGGGGGCGTTGCGTGAAGCCTTGTGCTGCTGTGCCGCGTTCTGCTGCTTGAAACCAAAGCATTCAATGGAGCGGGAGACGGGAATCGAACCCGCACCATCAGCTTGGAAGGCTGAGGTTCTACCATTGAACTACTCCCGCGCAGGTGGTGGAGGGAGAAGGATTCGAACCTTCGTAGACATAAGTCAGCAGATTTACAGTCTGCCCTCGTTGGCCGCTTGAGTATCCCTCCCGCGCAGACAGGAGCGATCAGCTCCAGCCCAAAACGAGCCGCGTATTCTGGTGACGCAACCGAGGCCCGTCAAGGGATTCTTGATAAATTCATCGTTGCCGGCCCGCGATCAGGTGTTGCGCGGCTTGGCTCGCGCCGTCGGCAGGGCCTGCAGGGGGTCGTCCGGCCAAGGGTGCCGCGGGTATCGGCCCTTCAGTTCCTTTTTGACGTCGGCGTAGGTGCGAGCCCAGAAGCCGGCCAGGTCCTGGGTGATCTGGATCGGACGGCGCCCCGGCGACAGCAGGTGGAGCATGGCGGGCATGCGGCCGTCGTCGACGGCCGGGGTGCGGGTCAGGCCGAACAGCTCCTGTAGCTTGACCGCCAGCACCGGCGGCGCACCGTCGCACTGGTAGTCCAGCGCGACGCGCGATCCACTCGGCACGGCCAGATGGGTCGGCGCCAGGCGGTTGAGCTGTTGCTGACGCTCATAGCTGAGCTCGGCGGACAGGATGTCGGCCAGGTCGAGACGGGCTAGATGCTCTCGGCGGGTTACGCCGTCCAGATGCGGCTGCAACCAGCGTTCAAGCTGCTCGGTCAGCGCGGCGTCCGACACGTCGGGCCAGGACTCGGTCGGCCGCCATGCGCGCAAGGACAGCACGCGCGCCTGCCACTGCCGCGCCGGCTCGGTCCACGGCAGCACCTCGACGCCCAGTTGGCGGATGCCTTCGATCATCGCTCGGGCGGCGGCCGCCGGGTCGGCGCGCAACGGCCGGCGCTCAAAGATGATCGCGCCCAATGCGCGGCGCTCCTCGGCAATCACGGCCTCGGCCGTCGCGTCCCAGCGGACGCTGCGCTGCCAGCCGAGCGTGGCGGCAGCGTCGCGCAGCAATTGGGCTTCGACGAGGCGGGCGGCGGCCCGCACTTTGCGCGGCGGCCCAGGGTCCCAATGGCCGATCGCCAACCACGGCTGCTGCGCCAACGGGTCGTTTTCGGGCAGGCGGGCCTCGGAGCCGTCGGCACACAGATACAGGCCGCGACCGCTGTCGCGGCGGCGCGCGATGCGCTCGGGGTAGGCCAGTGCGACCACGCGGCCGACCTCATCCTCGTCAAAGTCGGCGTCACCGGGAGCGGCGCGATCGCGCAGCAACTGGCGCACCGCCTCGCGCACGCGGCGCTGCGCGCCCGAATCCTGAGCTTGGCCACGCGCATAACGGCGAACGGTCTGCGCCAGATCGAGTTGCCCGCTGCCATCACGCTCGTCGAGCACGGCGGCAGTCCAGGCGGCGACCGGCTCCAGTCCGAGACGGCGCGCCTCCACCAGCATGTGGCCGCGGCGCGGCGCGGCCGGCAGTCGCACCAGCTCGCGGCCGTGGGCGGTGATACGGCCGTCGTCGCCAATGGCGCCGAGCGCACGCAACAGGTCGCGGGCCACTTGCCAGGCAACGGGCGGCGGCGCGTCAAGCAGTCGCAACGCGACCGGCTCGGTGCCCCAGTCGGCCAGCTCCAGCGCAAATCGCGACAGGTCGGTCGTCAGAATCTCGGGGTCGTCGTAGGGCGCTAATCGCCCTTGCTGCTCGGCAGCCCACAGCCGGTAGCAGACGCCCGGACCCAAGCGCCCGGCGCGGCCGGCGCGCTGCTCGGCCGAAGCCCGCGAAATCCGCTCGGTCTGCAGGCCATTGGCGCCGGAGCCGAGGTCGTAGCGCGCCACCCGGGCATAGCCACCGTCGACGACGCTGGTCACGCCCTCGACGGTCAGGCTGGTCTGGGCGATGTTGGTGGCCAGGATCACTTTGCGGCGGCCTGCCGGCACCGGCGCCAGCGCCAGGTCCTGTTCGCGGCTGTCGAGCTCGCCGTACAGCGGGCGGACCTCGACCTGCGCCGGCAATCGCGATTCCAGCCGCCGCTGGCAACCACGAATCTCGCGGCCTCCGGGCAGAAAGGCCAGCACGTCGCCCTGGGTTTCGGCCAGTGCGGTGAGCACGGCGCCGGCCATTGCCGACTCCAGATCATCACCCGCCCGCGGCGGCCGGTAGCGGATCTCCACCGGATACATCCGCCCGCCGGCTTCGACCACCGGCGCTCCGTCCAGCAGCGCCGATACCCGTGACGTATCGAGCGTCGCCGACATCACCAGCAAGCGAAGCTCGGGCCTCAGGCTCGCTCGTGCGTCATGACACAGCGCCAGCGCCAGATCAGCATCGAGGCTGCGCTCGTGGAACTCGTCGAAGATCACCAGCCCGACGCCGGGCAGGTCGGGGTCGGACTGCAGGCGCCGCGCGAGCAGCCCCTCGGTGATGACCTCGATCCGCGTGCGGGGCCCGATGCGGCGCTCGAAACGCACCTGATAGCCGACCGTGTCGCCGACGCTCTCGCCGAGCAGGCTGGCCATGCGCGCGGCCGAAGCGCGTGCCGCGAGCCGGCGCGGCTCGAGCATGACGATGCGTTGCCCGGCCAACCAGGGCTCATCGAGCAAGGCCAGCGGCACCACGGTGGTCTTGCCCGAACCCGGCGGCGCGGCCAACACCGCGCAGCCAGGACTCGCCAAAGCCTGCCGCAGCGCCGGCATCGCCTGCAGTGCCGGCAAGTCGGGAAGCACGGCCATGGCCTCAGCCCTCGGCGAAGAACCGGCGCAGCAGGGCCGCTGTCTGCAACGGCTGCTCGAAGTGCAACATGTGGCCGCATTCCTCGATGACGGTTTGCTGGCGGTGACGGAAACACGCCAGCCGCTCGGCGCGCTCCTCGGCCGAAATCAGCCGTCGCAGCTCGGACAATCCGCCGTCGATGAACAGCGTCGGCGCGGTGACTTCCGACCACACCTGCCGCGACTCGGCGGCGCGGTACAGCACGGGAAACGCGCGCCGATGACGCGGATCGGCGCGCAGGCCGATCTGGCCGTCGTCACGCTCGTAGCCCCAGGCCCGGGCCACGAACAGCGCGCGTTCCGGCGTCAGCCGCGTGTGCAGCCGGCGGATGCGCTCCGCCAGTTGCTCATAGCTGGCGTAGTGCGAGTCGCGCGGCGGATCGCGCAGTTCGTCGAGCCACTGGCGCTGTCGGCGCACCGCCATTGCCGGCGGCTGATCGGGCTGGAACAAGCCGTCCAGCAGCGCCAACCGATCGATCCGCTGCGGACGCAAGCCCGCGTAGATGCTCGCGATTTGCGCGCCGAGGCTGTGCCCGATCAGGCGCACCGTGCCACTGGGCGCGTAATGGTCGAGCAGCGCTTCGAGGTCGCCAAGATAGTCGGCGAACCAATAGCCGTCCTGCGGCCACTGGCTCAGCCCGAAGCCGCGCCAATCCGGCGCCAAGACCTGCCAGTCGGGCAGCAGCGCAACGGCGAGGTCGTGGAAGGTTGCCGATACGTCCAGCCAGCCATGGAGCAGGAACAGCACCGGTGCATCCGGCGAGCCCCAACGACGTATGTGGTGGCGCAATCCGCGCAAATCGACAAATTCGGAACGGCTTTCGGGGCTCATCGGACGGGTCTTTTCGGCCGAGTCTGCATGCGTGGCTCAGGATTTGCACCAGACCCAACGCGGCTTGTGCCGTGACGTGACCGACTGCCGCCCCTAAACTGTGACCGCGATGTTCGCTCCACGCTTGCCAGCCTCCAAGACCCCATGACCTATTGCCTCGCCATCAAAGTGGACGACGGCCTCGTGTTCGCCTCCGACACGCGCACCAGCGCGGGTGTCGACGACGTGCGCACCTACAACAAGCTGCACATTTCCGAGACGGCCGGCGAGCGGGTCTTCGTGGTGCTGTCGGCCGGCAATCTGGCAACCACGCAGTGGATCCTGAACGCAATCCGCCGCGACCTCGACCAGCCCGATGCGCCGGTGTCGCTGCGCAGCGTGCGGCACATGTACGACGCGGCCGAGTACGTCGGCACTCTTTCGGTGCGTGCCCAGAAGGAATCGTCGGCCTATGGCCAGTACAGCAATGTCGACTTCCGGACGACGCTGATTCTCGGCGGCCAGATCCTCGGCGAAGAGCCGTCGCTGTATCTGGTCTATCCCGAGGGCAACTGCATCTCGGTATCGCCCGAAACCCCGTATCTGCAGATCGGCGAAAGCAAGTACGGCAAGCCGATTCTCGACCGCATCATCCGGCCGTCGACGTCACTGGAAGACGCCACGCGCTGCGCGCTGGTATCGCTGGACTCGACGATGAAGTCCAATCTGACGGTCGGGCCGCCGCTGGACGTGGCGATCCTGCCGCGCGATGCGTTGCGCATCACGCACAAGTTGCGCCTGGACATCGACACGCCGTACTACGCGGCGCTGAAGAAGGCCTGGGGCGAGAACCTGGAGCGGGTGTTCCGCAACGACTTGCCCAAGTTCGAGTGGGAAGGCGACCCGCAGCAGCATTCGATGCTGTGAGCGTCGGCGCCCGTACGTGGGCGCTCCGCTTTCTGGGATAATCCGCGTCGTTCCCGGCCGGATATCCACCATGTCGCGTCAAACCCCCGTCATCGCCCCCTCGATCCTGTCGGCCGACTTCGCGCGGCTGGGCGAGGACACTGCCCGCGTGCTGGCCGCCGGCGCCGACTGGGTGCACTTCGACGTGATGGACAACCACTACGTCCCCAACCTGACAATGGGCCCGATGTTCTGCGAGGGCTTGCGCAAGTACGGCATCACCGCGCCGATCGACGTGCACCTGATGGTCGAGCCGGTTGATGCGCTGGCGCAGGGCTTTGCCAAGGCCGGGGCGACGTCGATCACGTTCCACCCGGACGCGACCCGCCATGTCGACCGCAGCTTGCAGGCGATCCGCGATGCCGGCTGCAAGGCCGGGCTGGTGTTCAATCCCGCCACGCCGCTCGATGTGCTGCGCTACGTGATGGACAAGGTCGATCTGGTGCTGCTGATGTCGGTCAACCCGGGCTTCGGTGGCCAGAGCTTCCTGCCGTCGGCGCTGACCAAACTGCGCGAAGCGCGCGCGCTGATCGACGCCAGCGGCCGCGACATCCGCCTGGAGATCGACGGCGGGGTCAAGGTCGACAACATCGGCGAGATCGCCGCCGCCGGCGCCGACACCTTCGTCGCGGGCTCTGCGATCTTCAACACGCCCGACTACGCGGCGACGATCGCCGCGATGCGCCAGCAGATCGACGCGCGGCTGCGGTGATTCCATCGCGAGGCAGCGGTGTTCGCGACCGCCGCAGGGCGGCTCGCGAAGGGGCCGGTGTATAGTCGTCGCGTCGCAAACGAGCCAATGGCATGAACGCAAACGTCAGGGAAACAAGCCGGCACCGCGCAACCCGCGCGCTGCCCTGGTGGCGATGGCGCTGATCGTCCCGCGCCCCGCGCGAGCGCCTCGGCGCCGCGTTTTTCCCCGCTGCCCGCTGTCCACCTCTCCGACTCCATGACGCCCTACACCCATCTGGCGCTGACGCGCGAACTGTCGGCCGACCTCGACACTCCGGTCGGCACCTATCTGAAACTCGCGGCCGCGCCGTATTCGTTCCTGCTGGAATCAATGGTCGGCGGCGAACGTTGGGGCCGGTATTCGTTCATCGGCCTGCCGTCGCGCGAAGTGCTGCGCGTACGCGGCACGCAGATCAGCCTGAGCCGCGACGGCGCGGTGATCGAAACGGCGCAGGCCGACGATCCGACCGGCTGGATCCGCGACTACGCGGCGCGTCGCAAAGTGCGTCCGGAACCGTCGCTGCCGCGCTTCTCCGGCGGCTTGGTCGGCTACTTCGGCTATGACTGCGTGCGCTACTTCGAGCCGCGCCTGGCGGCGACCCAGCCCGCCGATCCGCTCGGCACGCCCGACATCCTGCTGATGCTGGCCGACGAGCTGGTCGTGTTCGACAACCAGCGCGCCACGCTGACGATCGTCACCCACGCCCGCGCCGATGATGCAGCCGACCAAGCACGCGCGCGCCGTCGTCTCGACGAGATCGAGGCCCAGCTCAATGCACGGATCGAGGTCTCGCGCACACCGCTGAGCGCGCAGCCGGATGATCTGGCGTTTACGTCGAGCTTCGGCGAAGCCCCGTTCAAGCGCGCGGTCGAGCACATTCAGGACTACATCGCGGCCGGCGACTGCATGCAGGTGGTGCCGTCACAGCGACTGTCGGCGCCGTTCACGGCCGAGCCGATCGCGCTGTACCGGGCGATCCGGCAACTCAACCCGTCGCCGTATCTGTACTGCATGAATCTGGGCGATCACCACGTGGTCGGCTCGTCGCCCGAAATCCTGGTCCGAGTCGAAGATGGCGACGTGACCGTGCGGCCGATCGCCGGCACGCGCAAGCGCGGCGCAACGCAGGCCGAAGACCAGCGACTGGAAGCCGAGCTGCTGGCCGACGACAAGGAACGCGCCGAGCACTTGATGCTGATCGACCTGGGCCGCAACGACGTGGGCCGCGTGTCGACCACCGGCAGCGTCCGCGTCACCGAAAAGATGAGCATCGAGCGCTACAGCCACGTGATGCATATCGTCAGCAACGTCACCGGCAAGCTGCGCGACGGGCTCGACGCGCTGCATGCACTGGCGGCGACGTTCCCGGCCGGCACGCTATCCGGCGCACCCAAGGTGCGCGCGATGGAAATCATCGACGAAGTCGAGCCGGTGAAGCGCGGTATCTACGGCGGCGCGGTCGGCTATCTGGGCTGGGACGGCAACATGGACACGGCGATCGCGATCCGCACCGCCGTCATCAAGGACGGCCAGGTGCATGTGCAGGCCGGCGCCGGCGTCGTCGCCGACTCGGTGCCGCAGTCCGAATGGGATGAAACGATGAGCAAGGCGCGCGCGATGATGAAGGCGGCGGCGCAAGCCTCGTCCTGACTTGCCGGCACCGGCCTGACATCACCATGCCCAGGTGATGTCAGGCCGGTGCCGAGGCGTCGTCAGTCCTTGCGGTACAGATTGACGATGCTGGAGAAATCCAGCCCGCCTTCGTCCTGACAATGCAGCTGGTAGAGATTGCGCGCCAGCTCACCCAGCGGGATCGCGCTGCCGGCGGCCGTAGCGGCCTCGGCGGCCAGGCCCAAGTCCTTGAGCATCAGTGCACTGCCGAATCCACCGGTGTAGCCCCGCGACGCCGGTACGTTGTCCATCACGCCCGGCCAGGGGTTGTACAGCTCCAGCGACCAGTTGCGACCCGAGCTCTTGACCATGATGTCGGACAACACTTTCGGGTCCAGGCCGTTGGCCACGCCCAGCGCCAGCGCCTCGGCGCTGCCGGCCATGTGGATGCCCAGCAGCATGTTGTTGCAGATCTTGGCGACCTGGCCGGCGCCGTTGCCGCCGGCGTGGAAGATGTTCTTGCCCATCACGCTCAGGTAAGGACGCGCGCGCTCGAGCAGATCGGCGGCGCCGCCGACGATGAAGGTCAGCGTGCCGGCGGCCGCACCGGCGGTACCGCCGGACACCGGCGCATCGATGAAGTCGATGCCGCGCGCCTTGGCGGCATCGGCCACCTTGCGCGAGGACGCGGGTGCGATCGTCGAGCAATCGATCACCAGGGTGCCGGGCGCGATGCTGGCGAGCAGGCCCTGGTCGCCCAGATACACGCCTTCGACGTGCTTGCTGGCCGGCAGCATCGAGACGACCGCCTCGGCGCCCTCGACAGCCGCTGCCGGCGACGCAGCGACGATCGCGCCAGCGGCGCGGGCGGCGTCGAGCGCCGCGGCGGACAGATCGAACACCCGGACCTGATGCCCGGCCTTCAGCAAGTTGAGCGCCATCGGGCCGCCCATGTTGCCCAGGCCAATGAATGCGAGTTGTGCCATTGAAAACTCCTGCCAGTGACGTCGTGCCGCGCGCGAATGCGCGCGCGGCGGGTCGTGAGGGTGGCGCGACTAGAGGTCGGCCAGCGGATGCGCGGTGCCGGGCCAAGCCGGCGCGGTCAGGTGTTCGGCGACCCAGGCCGGCGTGACGGCGTCCGGCGTCGCTGGCGTCCAGCGCGGCGCGTTGTCCTTGTCGATCAGCAGCGCGCGCACGCCTTCCGGAAAGTCCGGGTGCGCGCAGCACTGCAGCGCGACGACCAGCTCCATCCGGAACACGTCGGCCAGGCTCATCGTCGCGGCTCGGTCGAGCAGTTCCCAGCACAGCGCGGCCGTCGTTGGCGAGCCGGCCGCCAGTGTCGCGGCCGCGCGGCGCAGCCAGGCGTCATCGCCCGAATAAGCGGTGATCGCCTCACGTACCGCAGCCAGCGTGCGACCGGACACCAGCTGCGCAATCGTCGCGGCATGCCGCTGCAGGTTCGACTCGGGCAGCAGCCCCGCCGCTGCTTCCCCCAGGCCGTCGAGCAACCGGGTCAGCAGACGGTGGTTGTGCTCGGCGTCGGCCGACCAGTCGCCGCAGCCGGCCAGACGCTCGAATACCGCGTCGCGGTCGGCCGCGCGCAGGAAGTGGTCCGCGAGCTTCACGTGCAGCAGATCGTGCGCATTGATCGACACGCCGGTCAGCGCCAGGAACAGGCCGACACGGTCCGCGATGCGGCTCAGGAAGTAGCTGCCGCCGACGTCGGGGAACAAGCCGATCGTGATCTCGGGCATCGCCACGCGCGAGGTTTCGGTGACGACGCGGTGGCTGGCACCGGCCATCAAGCCCAAGCCGCCGCCCATGACGATGCCGCTGCCCCAGACCAGCAGCGGCTTGGCGTAGGTATGGATCCGGTAGTCGAGGCGGTATTCCTCGCTGAAGAACGCCAGATTGTCCGGATTCGGCGGCGGCCCTTGGTGGTCGGTGATCGCCTTGTACAAGCTGCGCACGTCGCCGCCGGCGCAGAACGCCTTTTCGCCGGCACCGTGCAGCACGACGCAGGCGATGCCCGGGTCTGCGGCCCAGCGCTGCAACTGCGGGTCGAGCAGCCGGATCATCGGCAGCGTCAGCGCATTGAGCGATTTTTCAGCGTTGAGTTGGGCCACGCCGATGCGCTGGCCGCTGACCGTGGCCAACTCGCGGAACTGCACTGGCGCAGGCGCCGCTACGGCAGCATCGGCCTCAGCCATTGCGCCACTCCGCGCTGCGTTTCTGCAGGAACGCGTTGACGCCTTCCTTCTGGTCTTCGGTGTCGAACAGGTCGACGAACAGCTCGCGCTCGATCGGCAGCAACTGCTTGAGCGGGTTGCTGCGCGCACCCTGGATCAGCGTCTTGCATGCGGTGACGCTGGTCGGGCTCTGCTTGGCGACACGCGCGGCAAGTGCCAGTGCCGCTTCCAGGCCAGCGCCGGTGGCGACGACTTCCTCCACCAGGCCGATGCGCAGCGCGGTGGCGGCATCGATGCGCTCGCCGCACAGGATCATCCGCTTGGCCCAGCCCTCACCCACCAGCCACGGCAGGTTCTGCGTGCCGCCGGCACACGGCAGCAATCCGACGGTCGCCTCGGGCAGCGCCATCTGCGCATGGGCCTCGGCGATGCGGATGTCGCAGGCCAGCGCGCATTCCAGCCCGCCGCCCATCGCGTAGCCGTTGATCGCCGCGATGCTGACGCCGCGAAACGCGCTCAACGCTTCGAACGCTTCGCCGAAGCGGCGCGCCATCAGCCGCGCACGCGCCTTGTCGCCGTCGGCAAACAGCTTCAAGTCGGCACCGGCGCTGAAGAACTTGGCGCCATCGCCGGTGATGACCAGCGCATAGATGCTGCGGTCGGCGTTCAAGTCGGCCACCAGGCGCGTCAGCGACTGCAGGCTATCGGCCGTCCAGGTGTGCGCTGGCGGGTTGTTCAGCGTGACGATCGCGGTGCTACCGCGCTTTTCCAGCAACAGGTTGGTGTAGTCGCTCATCTGAGGTCCTCGGTTGCGCCTTCCTTCAGCGCGGCGCGGGCAACGATCACCCGCATGATTTCGTTGGTGCCTTCCAGTATCTGATGCACGCGGCTGTCGCGCACATGGCGCTCCAGCGGGTACTCGCGGATGTAGCCGTAGCCGCCGTGCAGCTGCAGGGCCTGATTGCAGACCTCGAAGCCGACGTCGGTGGCGTAGCGCTTGGCCATCGCGCAATAGGTGGTCGCGTCGGGGCTCTGCGTGTCCAGCTTCCATGCAGCCAGCCGCACCATCTGCCGGGCCGCCACCAGCTCGGTCAGCATGTCGGCGATCCGGAACTGCAAGGCTTGGAACTGCGCCAGCTCCTGGCCGAACTGCTTGCGCGTGTTCAAGTAGGCCGCGGTGCGATCCAGCGCGGCTTGCGCGGTGCCGATCGAACAGGCGGCGATGTTGATGCGACCGCCGTCGAGCGCCTTCATCGCGATGCGAAAGCCTTCGCCTTCGGCGCCAAGCCGGTTGACCTCCGGCACCTCGACCGCGTCGAACGTGATCATCCGCGTCGGCTGGCAGTTCCAGCCCATCTTGTGTTCGAGCTTGCCGTACTGGATGCCCGGCGCATCGGCCGGCACCGCAAAGGCCGAGATGCCCTTGGCACTGTTGTCGCCGGTGCGCGCCATCACCACCAGCAGATCCGTCGCACCGGCGCCGCTGATGAACATCTTGCTGCCGCTGAGGTAGTAACGCTCGCCGCGCTTTTCCGCACGGGTTTTCAGGCTCGCGGCATCCGAACCGGCACCGGGCTCGGTCAGGCAGTAGCTGCCGAGCTTCTGGCCGCTGGCCAGCGCCTGGGCCCAGACCTCGGTGACAGCCGGCTGGCCCCAGTTCGCCACGATCCACGACACCATGTTGTGGATCGAGATATAAGCCGCCGTCGACGTACAACCGGCGGCCAGTTCTTCCAGGATGATCGACGCCTCAACCCGGTTCAGCCCCAGACCGCCAGCGCTCTCGGGTGTGTAGATGCCGCAGAAGCCGATGTCGCCAGCCCGGCGGATCGTGTCGATCGGAAACTCGCTGGCCTCGTCCCAATGCGCCGCATGCGGTGCCAGTTCGCCGCGAGCAAAGCTGCGCGCGGCGTCCTGGAACGCCCGCTGATCGTCGGTCAGTGCGAAGTCCACGGGCGTATGCCTCTAGCGCAGGCTGATGGTGGTGTTGACGCCGACGCTCAGCGTGCTGTCGTCGAACCAGCGCTGCGTGATCGTCTTGGTCTGCGTGTAGAACAGGATCACCTGCTTGCCGTACGGGCCCAGGTCGCCGAGCTTGGAGCCGCGCGAGCCGGTGAACGAGAACAGCGGTACCGGCACCGGGATCGGCACATTGATGCCGACCTGGCCGACATCGATGTCTTCCTGGAACTTGCGTGCGGCGGCGCCCGACTGCGTGAAGATCGCGGTGCCGTTGCCGTTGGGGTTGCGGTTGATCAGTTCGATCGCCTCATCGAGCGTGTCGGTTTCGACGATGATCAGCACCGGCCCGAAGATTTCCTGGTCGTAGATCGACATGCCCGGCTTGACGCCGGCAAAGATCGTCGGGCCGACGAAGTTGCCCTTCTCGTAACCCGGCACCTGCGGATTGCGGCCGTCGAGCACCAAGCGCGCACCTTCGGCGACGCCGCGCTCGATCAGGCCATTGACCCGCGACAGCGCGGCGCAGGACACCACCGGACCGACGTCGGTACCCGGCTCCATGCCAGCGTTGACCTTCAGCGTCCGCGACTTGCTGACCAGATCGGGAATCCAGTTGCGGGCCTCACCGACCAGCACCGCGGTCGACGCCGCCATGCAGCGCTGGCCCGCCGCGCCGAACGCGGCACCCACCAGATTGTTGAGCGTCTGCTCCTTGTTCGCGTCGGGCATGACGACCGCGTGATTCTTGGCGCCCATCATGCACTGGGCACGCTTGCCGGCCAGCGTGGCGCGGTTGTAGACATGCGTGCCGACCTTGGTGCTGCCGACGAAGGACACGGCCTTGATGTCGGCGTGGTCGCAAATGCCGTTGACGATGTCTTCGCCGCCGTGGACGACGTTGAGCACGCCAGCCGGGATGCCGGCTTCGAGCGCCAACTCGACCAGGCGGCAGGTCACCAGCGGGTCCTGTTCCGACGGCTTGAGCACGAAGGTGTTGCCGCAGGCGATCGCCATCGGAAACATCCACAGCGGGATCATCGCCGGGAAGTTGAACGGTGTGATGCCGGCGCAAACGCCCAGCGGCTGCAGCAGCGTGTAGGTGTCGACGCCGGTGGCGACGTTGTTGGCGATTTCACCCATCTGCAGCGTGCCGATGTTGGCCGCATGCTCGACCACTTCCAGCCCGCGGAAGATGTCGCCTTCGGCGTCCGGCAGCGTCTTGCCCTGCTCGGAGGTCAGGATCGCCGCCAGTTCCTTCATGTGCTCGCGGATCAGCTGCTGGTACTTCAGAAAGATGCGCGCACGCACACCGATCGAGGTCTTTCGCCAGGTCTTGAACGCGGCCTGAGCCGAGGCGACCGCGGCATCGAGTTCGTCGGCGGTGGCGAACGGCACGCGGGCCAGCACGTCCTGCGTGGCCGGGTTGACCACGTCACGCCAGACGGTGGTCTTGGATTCGACCCACTGGCCGCCGATCAGCAGCTTGACGGTGGGGACGGCGGCGGAAGCAGTTGCAGACATATCTCGACTCCAGAAAGGTTTTCAGGCCGACTTTCCTGCCGGCTCTTCACATTATTTGCAATTCGGGGTCGCGCGGGATGCAAAAAAGTGCGAATACCTGCGAAGCGTCTGGGCAGCTCTTGCGAATTCTGCAAAGATCGCGGCCATGGCCAAGTCATTCATGGGCGTCCGGGTGCAGCGTCTGCGCGAGGAGCGCGGCTTGAGCCAAGTGGCGCTTGCACGGCAACTCGGCATCTCGGCGAGCTATCTGAACCAGATCGAGCGCAACCAGCGGCCGCTGACGCTGGCGATCCAGCTGCGGATCAACGCGCAGTTCGACATCGACCTGCAGGCGTTTTCCGACAGCGACGAGGCGCACTTGATCGCCGATGTGCGCGACGTGCTGGCCGAGGCCGGCATGGAGGCCTTGTCGATGGCCGAGGCACGAGCCTTGGTGTCGAACACGCCGTCGGTGGCCCGCGCGATGATCGAACTGCACCGGCGCAACCGCGCCACCGCCGAGCGCGCCGACACGCTGGCCGCGCGCCTGGGCGACGGCCACAAGCTGGCCTCGTTCGCGCTGCCGGGCGTCCACGACGAGGTCCGCGACTACCTCAATCAACGCTACAACCACATCGCCGAACTCGACGAACCGGCCGAGGCGATCTTCAACGACAGCGGCATGGCGGTCGGCGATGTCGGCACCAAACTCGCGCAGCGGCTGGCGGAGCGCCACCAAGTCCAGGTTGCGCTGTGGCGTGGCGACGACGCGGCGCGGCAAGGCGCGCGCGCTTTCGACCCGGCAACCCGCACGCTGCGGCTGCCCGACCATCTGCGGCCTGGCCAGCAAGCGTTCCAGATGGCGGTGCAGCTGGCACATCTGGAACTGAGCAGCACGCTCGACCGCCTGATCCGCGACGGCGGGTTTTCCAGCGCCGAGTCGATGCGGCTCGCGCGGATCGGCCTGGCGAATTACTTCGCTGGCGCGCTGGTGATGCCCTACCAGGCGTTTCTGCAATCGGCTGAAGATCTCGGCTACGACATCGAGCGGCTGTCCAACCGCTTCGGCGTCGGCTTCGAAGCGGTCTGCCATCGGCTGTCCACGCTGCAGCGGCCCGGCGCGCCGGGCCTGCCGTTCTTTTTCGTCCGCGTCGACCGTGCCGGCAATGTCAGCAAGCGCCATTCAGCCGCGGATTTTCATTTTTCACGCGTCGGCGGCACCTGCCCGCTCTGGATCGTCTACGAAGCGTTCAGCCAGCCCGAGCGCGTGCTGACCCAGATCGCCGGCATGCCCGACGGGCGTCATTACTTCTGGATCGCACGCCAGGTGGTCAGCGGACCGGTCGGATTCGGCCGCCCTCAGAAAACCTTCGCCGTCGGCCTGGGCTGTGACCTGCGCCATGCACGGCGCCTGATCTATTCGCGCGGCCTGGACTTGTCGAACCCGTCCGCCGCGACGCCGATCGGCGTCGGCTGCAAAGTCTGCGAGCGCCATGCCTGCCCGCAGCGCGCCTCGCCGTCGTTGGTAGAACGCTGAACGCGCCGACGCATTACCGCATTACAATGGCGCCCCGCTTTTCCATCCGCAGCCGCACGGCCTGTCCGTCATGAATCGTTGGCGTCACTCCTGAGCCCCGCCTCCAGCCTCGCTGGAGCGCCTGTCCCCCGCCCGGCCTCGCGCCCGCGCCGACACCCTTTTTAGCCCGGATGACGTTCCATGCTGCTGATGATCGACAACTACGATTCGTTTACCTACAACCTGGTGCAGTATTTTGGCGAGCTGGGCGTCGAGGTGCAGGTGCACCGCAACGACCAGATCACCGTTGACCAAGTCGCCGCCTTGAATCCGCAGCACATCGTGCTGTCGCCGGGTCCGTGTACGCCGACCGAAGCCGGCATCTGCCTGGAGCTGATCGAACGCCTCGGCAAGACCGGCCGCTTCCCGATCCTCGGTGTCTGTCTGGGGCACCAGTCGATCGGCCAAGCCTTCGGCGGTGACGTGCGCCGTGCCCGCTCGGTAATGCACGGCAAGACGAGCCTGATTCACCACCAGGGCCAAGGTGTATTTCGCAACCTGCCATCGCCGTACACGGCGACGCGCTATCACTCGCTGATTGTCGAGCAGGACACGTTCCCGGCCGAACTGGAAGTCACGGCGTGGACGCAGCACGACGACGGTCGCCGCGATGAGGTCATGGGCCTGCGCCACCGCACGCTGGCGATCGAGGGCGTGCAGTTCCACCCCGAATCGATCCTGACCGAGCATGGCCACGCGCTGCTGAAGAACTTCGTGGAGCGAACCGCATGAGCATCACGCCGCAACAAGCGCTGACGCGGACGATCGAGCATCGCGAGATCTTCCACGACGAGATGATCGATCTGATGCGCCAGATCATGCGCGGCGATGTCTCTCCGGTGATGATCGCGGCGCTGCTGACCGGCTTGCGCGTCAAGAAGGAAACCATCGGCGAAATCGCCGCGGCGGCGATCGTGCTGCGCGAGTTCTCGCGCAAGGTCGTGTTGCCGCCCGATGCGCATTTCGTCGACGTGGTCGGCACCGGCGGCGACGGGGCCCACACGTTCAACATTTCAACCGCCGCCAGCTTCACGGCCGCAGCGGCCGGCGCGCGCGTCGCCAAGCACGGCAACCGCGGCGTTTCCAGCAAGAGCGGCGCCGCCGACGTGCTCGAATCGCTCGGCGCGGTGATCGAACTGGAACCCGAGCAAGTCGCCGCCTGCATCGCCGAGGTGGGCTTCGGCTTCATGTTTGCTCCGCGGCATCATCCGGCGATGAAAGTGGTGGCGCCGGTGCGCCGCGAACTGGGCGCAAGGACCATCTTCAATATCCTTGGCCCGCTGACCAATCCGGCCGATGCCCCCAACATGCTGATGGGCGTATTCCATCCCGATCTGGTCGGCATCCAGATTCGCGTGCTACAGCGGCTCGGCACACGCCGCGCGCTGGTGGTCTGGGGCAGCGACGGGCTTGATGAGATTTCGCTGGGCGGCGCAACCCGCGTAGGTGAACTGGCCGACGGCCAGATCCGCGAATACGAAATTCACCCGGAAGACTTCGGTATCGCGATGTCGGCAACCCGCAATCTGCGCGTTGCCGACGCCGATGAATCGCGGATCCGCTTGCTCGAAGCCCTGGCCGACGTGCCCGGTCCAGCGCGCGACATCGTCGCGCTCAATGCCGGCGCCGCACTGTATGCGGCCGGCGTGGCCGATTCGATCGCCGATGGCTTGGAACGGGCCCGCGCCGCCATCCGCACCGGCGCAGCACGCGCCAAACTCGACGACTACTTGCGTGTCACGCAGCGGCTGGGAGCCGCCACTCGATGAGCGACATTCTCGACACGATCCTGGCGCGTAAGCGCGAAGAGATCAGCGCGCTGCGCACGACCACGACGCTGGCCTCGCTGCGCGACCAAGCACGTGACCAAGACCCGCCGCGCGGCTTCTGCGCTGCACTGCGCCGCGCTGCGGTGCACGGGCCGGCCGTCATTGCCGAGATCAAACGTGCCTCACCGAGCAAGGGCCTGATCCGCGCCGATTTCGACGCCGCCTGGCTGGCGGCCGAATACGAGCAGGGCGGCGCGGCCTGCTTGTCGGTACTGACCGATCGCGACTTCTTTCAAGGCGGCGACGAGTACCTGATCGCCGCGCGCGCGGCGTGCGCGCTACCGGTGATCCGCAAAGACTTCCTGATCGACGAAATCCAGATCGTCCAAGCGCGCGCAATCGGTGCCGACTGCGTGCTGCTGATTGCCGGCGCGATGGACGCCGCCCAGCTCCGTCGCTTGCACGACATCGCCCGCGAACAATCATTGGACGTGCTGGTCGAGATTCACGACGCCGAAGAGCTGCAGCGGGTGATCGACGCCCAACTCGGCGAGGGCTTCCTGCTCGGCATCAACAACCGCAATCTGCGCACGTTCGAAACCCGGCTCGAGACCACGCTGGAGTTGCTCGACCGCTTGCCGGTCAGCGTCGAAGTCGTCACTGAAAGCGGCATTGCGCAACCGGCCGACGTCCAGCGGATGATGAAATCCGGCGTGCGGCGGTTCCTGGTCGGTGAGTCCCTGATGCGCCAGCCCAGCCCGGCAACCGCGCTGCGGCAGCTGATCGGCTAGGCCGAGCCGGAGCACCGGCTACGGCCGCTAGCGCGGCTTGTTCGTGACCAGCGGCACCTTCGGCGGACGCTCCTTGGGCTGGACGCCCAAGACCAGGATGCTGCGGCCCTGCGCCAGCAGGGTGCCGTCTTCTTCGAGCTTCTTGAGCACCCGACCGGCCATCTCGCGGGAACAGCCGATGATTCGCGCCAGTTCCTGGCGGCTGCACCGGACCATGGTGCCGCGCGGGTGCGCAACGGCATCAGGCTGCCGGCACAGTTCCAGCAGGGCATGGGCCAAGCGGCCTGCGACGTCGAGGAAGGCCAGGTCGCCCAGCCGGCGGCTGGTGTCTCGCAGCCGAACGGCCAACTGCCCGGCGACCTCGTACATGATCGCCGGATGCTGCGCCATGAAGGCACCGAAGGCGTGGTACCCGATTTCGGCAACCAGCGTCGGCACGCGCGTGCGGACGATGGCCGAGCGCCGGGGCTGATCCGGGAACAAACACATTTCACCGAAGAACTGGCCCGCATTGAGATAGGCCAGCACCATCTCGCGGCCGTCTTCGTCTTCGATCAAGATGCTGACCGAACCTTCCAGTATCAGATACAACGATGTGGGTTCGTCGCCGGCGTGGATCACCGTATGCTTCGGCGGCAACGTCCGCTTGTGGGCTTGCGCAATGAACGCTTGTACCGCGGGTTTCTGCAACACCATGGACATCCCCTTTCGACTCCAATCACGTCCTTCAAAACCGCTACGACTCGGGCTTTCCGCCCTGTTATTTCAACAATCTAGCACCCAAAACCGCTAACAACGCCCATCCGGAGATCACCTTGCAAGCACGCGTTAAATGGATCGAGAACGCCGCCTTCGTCGGCGAAACCGGCAGCAGCCATGGCGTGGTGATCGATGGCCCCGCCGAGATCGGAGGTCGCAACCTCGGCGCCCGTCCGATGGAGTTGATGCTGCTATCAGTGGGCTCCTGCTCCGCCGTTGACGTGCTGCACATCCTCAAGAAAGCACGCCAGCCGGTAACGGACTGTCATGTTGAGGTCGATGGTCAGCGCGCCGAAACGGAACCCAAGGTTTTTACTGATATTCATCTCAAGTTTGTCATCAGCGGCCGCGGCCTAAATGTGAACCACGTCAAACGAGCAGTGGAACTTTCGGCGGACAAATATTGCTCGGCATCGATCATGCTCAAGCGCGGCGGCGTCAACGTCACCCATAGCTACGAGGTCGTCGAGGCCGACAACCCGTGAAACCTGAGCGCGGCGGCGTGACATCACTGCCGCGCCGCTGTCATCGGATTCCCGCATAATGTCGCCCCTTCGCGTACGGGTCCGTATGCGACCCCTCCTTTTTTGCTCATCTCCCCGGGGATCTGTGGCGTGACCAAGCCGACCAACAATCCGAAACTCAAGCTGCTCGGGTTCAACAACCTGACCAAGACCTTGAGCTTCAACATTTACGACATCTGCTACGCGCGCAGCCCGCAGCACCAGCAGGAATACATCGAGTACATCGACGAGGCCTACAACGCCGAGCGTCTGACTGCGATCCTGACCGAGGTGGCGGACATCATCGGCGCCAACGTGCTCAACGTCGCCCGGCAGGACTACGACCCGCAGGGCGCGTCGGTCACGATGCTGATCTCCGAGGGTCACCTTGATGGCCTGCCGACGCCGGGCATGCCGGAGCCGGGCACCGAGATCGTCAAGGAATCGGTGGTGTCGCATCTTGACAAGAGCCACATCACGGTCCACACGTATCCGGAAACCCATCCGGACGCCGGCATCAGCACGTTCCGCGCTGATATCGACGTGTCCACCTGCGGCAAGATTTCGCCGCTGAAGGCCCTGAACTATCTGATCAAGAGCTTCGAGAGCGACATCGTGGTGATGGACTACCGCGTGCGCGGTTTCACCCGCAACGTACGCGGCATGAAGCACTTCATCGACCACAACGTCGACTCGATCCAGAACTTCATCAGCAAGAGCATCCGCGATCGTTACGACATGGTCGACGTCAACGTCTACCAGGAGAACATCTTCCACACGAAGATGCGTCTGAAGGAACTCGACCTCGATACCTACCTGTTCGGCGAAGGTGCCGCGGAGTTGCCGCCGCGCGAGTCCAAGCGGATCCGCGAGCGCGTCGACCATGAGATCATGGAAATCTTCTACGGCCGCAACATCCAGCGCTGAGCATCGGCTGACGGCCAGGCTCTTTCTTTAGATCGCGCCGCTATCTCCAAAGATTTTGATATTCCTTTTGTAACGGTGGGCTCCTATAGATGATGTCGGCGCCGTGGCAGTCAGGCCACGCGTCATTCAGGAGCCCACCATGCCGATTCACGCACTGACCCGCGCCTCGCGACCCGACACCGGCAGCGGTGCGACGTCGCATCACGGCGACGCCCATCGCATTGCACCGGGCCAGACCCAGACACCACGGGTCGACGTTTACAGCGAGCGGTTCGCCGGCACGCGCGTTTTGGTGGCACCGGGCTTGTTCGGGAGTGGCCCCGACCACTGGCAATCAGCCTGGCAGCGCCAGTTTCCCCGCTTCAGCCGCGTCGAGCAGGACGACTGGAGCTGGCCCAATCTGGAGCGCTGGTCACGCAAGGTCGTTGAGACCGCGATTGCGACCAACGAGTCGGTGGTGATCGTCGCCCACAGCTTCGGCTGCCTGGCGACCGTGCGAGCTTCGGTGTTCCAGAGCAATTTGATCGCCGGTGCGCTGTTGGTGGCCCCGGCCGACCCGGCGCGATTCCGCGTCGAAGACAAGTTGCCGAACGCGACACTGGACTTCCCGACGACCGTGGTCGCCAGCAGCAATGATCCGTGGATGCCGGTGGACAAGGCGCAGCGCTGGGCCGAACGCTGGGGAAGCGAGTTCGTTCGCCTCGACGACGCCGGGCACATCAATGTCAAATCAGGCTATCGCGAGTGGCCACAAGGGCTGGCGCTGCTGGACCAGCTCTGCGCTCGACTGCCCACGGCGGCCAAGCGCATGCCGCTACTGCAGTTGCTGCACTGACCCCAAGCGGCGGCCGCGGCCGAACCGATCAGAAGCGATAAGCAGCGGCCTTCATGACGCCGGCGACTTGATGCATCAGCCGCCGGACCGGCGATGGCAAGGGCTTGCCGCCGAGGTCGCGGGCTTCACGCCCGTGACGCTGCTCGTCGCTGCGCATCGCATGGATCACCGCGCGACTGCGCATGTCATCGGCCGGCAGCCGCTGAAGATGGTCGTCGAGATGCTCGGCGACCTGCTTCTCGGTTTCTTCAACGAAGCCCAGGCTCCAGCGGTCCCCCGCGATACCGGCCGCCGCGCCCATCACAAACGAGCCGG
This sequence comes from Hydrocarboniphaga daqingensis, assembly GCF_900129825.1. Taxonomy (GTDB): domain Bacteria; phylum Pseudomonadota; class Gammaproteobacteria; order Nevskiales; family Nevskiaceae; genus Hydrocarboniphaga; species Hydrocarboniphaga daqingensis. The sequence goes on from NZ_FQWZ01000002.1 coordinate 20,803, forward strand.
CGTACCACAGTGGCTGTAGCACGCTGGGCTTGGCGCCCAGCTCGTTGAGGCGCTGCTCGCACCACTGCAGGTGCGCACGCTCCTCGTCGGCCGCGTGCAATAGGTGCTCGCGGATCGCCGGGTCGCGCGATGCCAGCGCCTGGCCGTGATACAGCGCTTGGGCGGCCACTTCACCGGCATGATTGACGCGCATCAGCCCGGCGGCGTGCCGGCGCTCGGGGTCGGTCAGTGTCGTCGTCGGCAGATCACCGCCCGGACTCGGCGGCGACGGAGGAATCTTCGATGCCGGCCGCGTCAGCCCGGCGAGGCGTTGCTGCAAGCCGATCAGCATGCGGTCGGCACCGCTGTAGTGGCGCAGCGATTCCGAAGTACCTGTGCGGCTCATGGTGTCGTTCACGGTCGGGATCCGTTTGGAGAGGTGTCGCCAGAGGGCGGGGTCAGCTCGATTTTCTGCGGCTCGCCCAGAAACTTGGGGCGGGTCCGCAAAACAAAAAGGTCGAGCACGGCCTTGACCCGAGCAAACACCTCACGCAAGTACGGCTGGAAGCGGGGGCCCGGCCCCGGTGCCGCGTACGCTGCGATCCGCATGTTGATCTTCTTGCCGATGAATACCGCGCGGTACGCGTGGTACTCCTGCGTGATCACGGTGACGCGATCTAGGCCGAATACGTCGCGCGCGCGCGCGACAGAATCGAGCGTCCGCAGTCCGGCGAAATCCATCGTGATGACGTTGTCGGGGATACCGGCCTTGACCAGCTCGCGGCGCATTTGCCGAGGCTCGTTATAGGTGTCGTCGGGGTTGGCCCCGCTGACGATGATGTGCCGGATCTTGCCGATCTGATACAGCTGCACGGCCGCTTCGATGCGCCCGTAAAAATGCGGGTTGGGTTTGCCGCTGCCGGTGTACGGACTGGTGCCGAGCACCAGTCCAACATCATTTTCCGGCAGCAGCGCCCAATTGCGATACACGTAGGCGTCGGTGCTGTTGATGACCCAGCGATTGGCAAGCAGGGTCAGCAGACCGACCGCGATCAGCGTGGTCCAGCCAAGGCGCCACAGACGGCGCCGCAGTCGTTTCAGGCGAAGAGTTGCCACAGCATCCTGAGCATGAGGGCCAATTGTGCGGCCCAGAACGTGGCGCGGATCAGAACCAGAAACTGGTTGGTGCCGATCAGATGCGCCACGCTCTGACCGATACGGGCATAGAGCACCCAAACGGCAAAAGGTGCAATCGCGTCGAGGCGGCCGAGCACCTGCGCCGACAACACGATCACGCCGAATACCACCAGATTCTCGACGCAGTTGGCGTGGGCGTCGCCGGCACGGATCGCGAAGGCCGACTCGTTCGCTGGACGGCTGCCGCGCGGCCAAGCGTTGATCGGCGTACCCGTCAGCAGGCGAAAGCCGCGATACGAAAACACCAGCAACACCATCAGCAACGTCCAGCCGGCAAAGCCAAGCAAAGCGTGAATCGCACCCATGTCTGTTCTCCCTTGTGGTTATGTCCTACTGCGCGAGGCCGCATCCTAGTCGAAAGGCCGCGCGACGGCGCCCCCCTCTGCGCCGGCTCAGTGACCCAGGCGGCGCATGCCCTGTTCGAGGCCGGACAGCGTCAGCGGGAACATCCGGTCGGCGCCGATCAGCTTCTGCACGATACCCACCGACGGCGTGTACTCCCAGCGCTGCTCGGCATCGGGATTGAACCAGACCAGATGCGGATAGGCGTTCATCAGCCGCTGCATCCACACGGCGCCGGCTTCCTCGTTCCAGTGCTCGACGCTGCCGCCGGGCTGGACGATCTCGTACGGGCTCATCGCCGCGTCACCGACGAACACGATCTTGTAGTCGGGCGTGTATTTGCGCAGCACGTCGTACATCGGAATGCGCTCGCCGTGGCGGCGCAGATTGTCCTTCCAGACGCTCTCGTAGATGAAGTTGTGGAAGTAGTAGTACTCCAGGTGCTTGAACTCGCTCTTGGCCGCCGAGAACAGTTCTTCGCAGACGCGCACGTAGGGGTCCATCGAGCCGCCGATGTCCAGAAACAGCAGCACCTTGGCCGCGTTGCGGCGCTCGGGAACCATCTTCAGGTCGAGATAGCCGGCGTTGCGCGCCGTGCTGCGGATCGTGTCGTCGAGATCGAGCTGGTCGGCCGCACCTTCGCGGGCAAAGCGGCGCAGGCGGCGCAGCGCGATCTTGATGTTGCGCGTGCCGAGTTCGACGTTGTCGTCGAGATTCTTGAAGTCGCGCTTTTCCCACACCTTGGCCGCACGCTTCTGGCCCCCTTCGCCGCCGATGCGCACGCCCTCGGGGTTGTAGCCGCTGTTGCCGAAGGGGCTGGTGCCGCCGGTGCCGACCCATTTGCTGCCGCCCTGGTGACGTTCCTTCTGCTCTTCGAGTCGCTGCTTGAGCGTCTCCATCAGCTGGTCGAGGCCGCCGAGGGCCTGGATCTTGGCCTTCTCCTCGTCGGTCAGCAGCTTGTCGGCCTGCTTGCGCAGCCAATCCTCGGGAATGCTGGTGCCGAAGGTTTCGCCGGTGACGGCTTCGATGCCCTTGAAGTAGGCCGCAAACGCGCGATCGAAGCGGTCATACTGACTTTCGTCTTTGACCAACGTGACGCGCGCCAAGTGATAGAAGTCGTCGATCGAGAAGATCGCGACATGCTTGGACAGCGCTTCGAGCAGGGTCAGAAATTCCGACAGCGCCGTTTTCAGGCCCGCGGCACGCAGCGTGAAGAAGAACGAGAACAGCATGGTTCAGGTCGGTCCGGGTGGATCCAGCGGTCGTCGCATTGTACGCAAGGGCGCCGTTGCCAGCCCGCTGTCGCCAACAGGCTTGATCACGGCCGACGAAATGGCGGCCGCAGAACGGCATTTGTCCAAGGCCTGCCCGGTGATGAAGCGGCTGATCAAAACCCATGGCCGCTGCACGATCGGCCAGAGCCCGCGCGACCCATTCCATGTGCTGTGCACGTCGATCATCAGCCAGCAGCTGTCGGTCAAAGCAGCCGATACGATCCAGGCGCGCGTCGCCGCTGCCGTGCTCGACCGCGCGGCGCACACCGGCGGCTTCGTACCAGCGCATTTCATCGACGTCGAGCATTCGCTACTGCGCAGCGCCGGTCTGTCGAATGCCAAGGCCACATGGCTGATCGGGATCGCGCAGCGGGTCCATCGCGGCGAGTTCAGCTTTGCTGCGCTCGACCAGATGGAAGACGAAGCCGCGATCGAGGCGCTCGACGCGCTGCCCGGCATCGGTCGATGGACGGCCGAGATGTACCTGATGTTTGCTTTAGCCAGGCGCGACATCTTTTCGCTGGGCGATGTGGGACTGCGCAATGGCGTCAACCGGCTGTTCAACGCCGGAGAGAAGCTCGACGACGACGCGACCCGCGCCGTGGCGACACGCTGGGCACCGTACCGGTCGATCGCCAGCTGGTACTTGTGGCGCGCGATGGAAGCGGCGCCGAAAGTCGGATGAGGCGGCGCGATTACCAGGCGCGCTGGTAGGGCTCTGGCACCGGCATGGCCACGCCGAGCGCCTTGGCCGCGTGGTATGGCCAGTACGGATCGCGCAGCAGCTCGCGGGCCATCAGCACCAGGTCCGCATCGCCGGATGCAACGATCGCTTCGGCCTGCTGCGGCTCGGTGATCATGCCGACCGCGCCGGTGGCGATATCCGCCTCGCGACGGATGCGGGCCGCAAACGGCACTTGATAGCCAGGCCCGACCGGGATCCGCACTTTGGGCAAATTGCCGCCGCTGGAGACATCGATCAGGTCGACACCCATGTGCTTGACCCGCCGCGCCAGCTCGATGCTCTGCTCGATGTCCCAACCGCCGTCGTCAAGCCAATCGGTGGCCGATATCCGCAGCATCAGCGGCAGGCGTTCCGGCCACACCGCGCGGACCGCCGCGATCACATCCAGCGTCAGGCGAATGCGGTTGTCGAAGCTGCCGCCGTAATCGTCGTCGCGCTGATTGCTCAGCGGTGACAGGAATTCGTGCAGCAGATAGCCGTGAGCGCCGTGCAGTTCGATCAGTTCGAAGCCGGCGGCCAGCGCGCGCTGCGCGGCCAAAGCAAAGCTTGCGACCAGATCGGGCAACTCCGACGCCGTTAGCGCACGCGGCGTCTTGTAGGCCGCGTCGAAAGCCACGGCACTGGGCGCGACGATCGGCGACCAGCCGCCCTGATCCGGCGCCAGCGCAGCGCCACCTCGCCAAGGCAGATCCATGCTGGCCTTGCGACCGGCATGCGCCAACTGGATGCCCGGCACCGCGCCGGCCTGACGGATGAAACGCGTGATCGGCGCCCAGGCGTCGATGTGCTCGTCGCGATACAAGCCGGTATCGCCCGGCGAGATGCGGCCCCGCGCTTCGACAGCCGAGGCCTCTGCGATGACCAAACCGGCGCCGCCGATCGCGCGACTGCCCAGATGCACCTGATGCCAGGCATTGGGCGACCCGTCGACGGCGCGGTACTGGCACATCGGCGACACCGCGATGCGGTTGCGCAGCGTCAGACCGCGCAGCGGGAATGGATCGAAGAGGCGACTCATTTGAGGCTCCGAATACGAAGGCTTTGGCTCGGATTCCGGGCCGGCAACGGCGCCGCGCAAGGCGGTTCCCGATCAGCTCAGCCTGAAAGGCCCTCACCCGTCGCTGCGCGACACCCTCTCCTGGCGGGAGGGGGTAAGGCTACGCTGATTGCCGTGGCCGCCGTTAGGCGATCCGCTGGGTCGGCTGACGCCAACGGCAGAAGCGTCGCACCGCCCCGCTTGCCTCTCCCTCCGGGAGAGGTCGACGCGCATAGCGCGTCGGGTGAGGGCGTCTGAACTCAGCGCCCATCTGCGAGACCCTCACCCGTCGCTACGCGACACCCTCTCCCGCAGGGAGAGGGCAAAGCCGAGCTAGTTGCCGCGACGGGCCATGAAGGCGATGCGCTCGAACAGATGGACGTCCTGCTCGTTCTTCAACAGCGCGCCGTACAGAGGCGGCAGCGACTTTTTGTTGGCGGTATCCCGCAGCACGGCGGGATCGATGTCTTCGGCCATCAGCAGCTTGAGCCAGTCGAGCAGTTCGGACGTCGACGGCTTCTTCTTCAAACCCGGCAGTTCACGCAGGCCGAAGAACACTTCCATCGCTTCCTTGACGAGGTTCTTCTTCAGCTCGGGGAAATGGACGTCGACGATCTTCTGCATCGTGTCCTTGTCCGGGAAGCGGATGTAGTGGAAGAAGCAGCGGCGCAGAAACGCATCCGGCAGTTCTTTCTCGTTGTTGGACGTGATGATGATGATCGGCCGACGTTTCGCCTTGATCGTCTGCTTGGTCTCGTAGACGTAAAACTCCATCTGGTCGAGTTCACGCAGCAGGTCGTTCGGGAACTCGATGTCGGCTTTGTCGATCTCGTCGATCAGCAGCACCGGCTGCTGGTCGGATTCGAAGCATTCCCACAGCTTGCCCTTGATGATGTAGTTGGCGATGTCCTTGACCTTGGAATCGCCAAGCTGCGAATCACGCAGCCGCGACACGGCGTCGTATTCGTACAAGCCATGCTGGGCCTTGGTTGTGGACTTGATCGCCCAGTCGAGGAACGGGCGGTTGAGTGCACGCGCCACTTCCTGCGCCAGCTGGGTCTTACCGGTGCCCGGCTCGCCTTTGACCAGCAGCGGACGACCGAGCGTGACCGCGGCGTTGACCGCCATCGTCAGATCGTCGGTGGCGACGTAGTTTTCATTGCCTTCGAAACGCACGGCGATTCCTTGGAGTTATCGATTGGAGAACGACGCGCCGAGTCTAAAGGACGATCGGCGCATCCGGCAGTTCGTTGCCGACATCAGCTCGGTCGGGAGGATGGCGGGCGAGCAGATCAGCCGCTGCCTCGATGCCGGCGACCGCGCCTTCGGCGAAGCGCCCGGCAGCGAAATGCTGCTCCATCACCCGGCAGCACGCTTCCCATTCGGACTGCGGTACACGACCGCCGGCAACGCCGCGATCCGCGACAATTTCAACGTCGCGGTCAGCCAACAGCACATAGATCAGCACGCCGTTGCGGTGCTCGGTATCCCAAACCCGATACTGCGCGAACAGGTCGATCGCGCGATCGCGCGGCGACAGGCCGGCCAGCACGTCGGCAGGCGAAAGACCGGCTTCGACGATGAAGCGGATTTCGCCAGGGTGACGCGCCTCGCAGCGCGCAACGGCAGCTTGAATCTGCGCCAGAACTGACGGTGGAAAGCGACGCCGCGTATCCCAGCGGCCGGCGATCAGATGCCGGATGAATCGAGACCAACGCGATCTGGGCTTTGCCATCACCAGTCCCCCGACGCGCCGCCGCCACCAAATCCACCACCGCCGCCGCCAAACCCACCGCCACCAAATCCGCCGCGCCCGCCGCCCAGCCCACCGATCATCATGCCGTCGAGCAGCGAGTTTCGGCGGCCGCGGCGGCCACCACCTCCGCTAACGACGATCACGAACGCAACGAAGGCATAGAACAGCGCGGCAGCCACGCCGACGAGCGCGATGCCGACCAAGCCCGACACCAGCAGTGCGGAGCCCCCGCCGGCCACGCGGTTGGTTGCGGCGCGAACGGCAAAGCCGACGAGCACGCCGAGGACGATCGCCAGCATCCCCAACGGCGGCAGTTCGCTTCCGGCGCTGCTGCTGGCGCCGCGTTGCGCCGCCGGCTCTGGCAAGGCCTCGCCATCGATAACGGCGATCATCGCGTCGATCCCGGCGGAAATACCGGCGTTGTAATCGCCGGAACGAAACGGCGGCGTGATGATCTCCCGAATGATGCGCTTGGCGGTCACGTCCGGCAGCGCACCTTCGAGCCCGTAGCCGACCTCGATACGCAGCTTGCGGTCGTCACGCGCGATCAACAGGATCGCGCCGTCATCAACGGCGCTGCGGCCGATCTTCCAAGCTTCGGCGACACGGATCGAATACTGCTCGATGGTTTCGTCGCCAGTCGACGGCACGATCAACACGGCGATCTGCGCACCCTTGCGTGCCTCAAAGGCCGCCAACCGCGACTCAAGTTCAGCGCGCTGGCCCTCGGTGAGCATGCCCGTGGTGTCGGTCACGCGCGCGGTCAGCGACGGCACCGGCACGACATCGGCCGCTGCCAGCAGCGGAAACAGCGCCAGCAGCAGCGCCATCCAATATCGACGGATCAACACGCTAGGCGCCGTTTACTTGCCGAAATCGACCTGGGGCGGCTTGGCGATCTCGCCTTCGTTCTCGACCTTGAAGTTGGGCTTGACCTGGTGGCCGAACATTTTCGCCGTGAGGTTGGCGGGGAACGAGCGCACGGTGACGTTGTAGGTCTGCACCGCGTCGATGTAGCGCTTGCGTGCCACGGTGATCCGGTTTTCGGTGCCTTCCAACTGCGCCTGCAGGTCACGGAATGCCGCATCCGACTTCAGGTTTGGATAGTTCTCGGTCACGACCAGCAGCCGCGACAATGCCGACGTCAGCCGGCCCTGCGCCTGCTGGAACTGCTCGAACGCGGCCGGGTCGTTGACCAACTCCGGCGTTGCATTGATGCCGCCGACACGGGCACGCGCCTCGGTCACTTCGGTCAGCACCGACTTTTCCTGCTCGGCATAGCCTTTGACCGTGCTGACGAGATTCGGCACCAGATCGGCTCGCCGCTGATACTGGTTCAGCACTTCCGACCACGCGGCCGTCACCGCCTCATCCTGAGCCTGGATCTTGTTGTAGCCGCAGCCCGACAGGCCCGCGGCCAGCAACACCGTGACCACCATCATCCAAAGTTTTTTCATGTTGCTCGTCATCCCTAGTGTCGCCCAACAAAAAAGCCGCACCCGCAGACTATGCGGGTGCGGCTGACGCTTTCCAAGCTGACGCCGTGGATCAGGCCTTGGCGCGCTGCTCCAGCGCTTCCACCGCCGGCAGGGTCTTGCCTTCGAGGAATTCGAGAAACGCGCCGCCCGCCGTCGAGATGTAACCGACGTCCTTTTCGATGCCGAACTTGGCAATGGCCGCCACCGTGTCGCCACCACCGGCGATCGACATCGCGCTGGACTGCGCGATCGCCTTGGCCAGTGACGCAGTGCCGGCGGCGAAAGCGTCGAACTCGAACACGCCGACCGGGCCGTTCCAGACGATCGTGCCGGCCTTGGCCATCACGTCGGCCAGCAGCGCCGAGGTCTTGGGGCCGATGTCCAGAATCAGATCGTCGTCGGCAACGTCGGTCGAGGCTTTGACAGTCGCGACCGCATCGGCAGCAAAAGTCTTGGCGGTGACCACATCGACCGGAATCGGCACCGAGGCGCCGCGTGCGGCCAGCTTGTCGATGATCCGCTTGGCTTCCGGCACCAGATCCTTTTCAGCCAGCGACTTGCCGATCGGCAGGCCGGCCGCGAGCAGGAAGGTGTTGGCGATGCCACCGCCGACGACCAGCTGGTCGACCTTGTCGGCCAATGCATCGAGGATCGTCAGCTTGGTGCTGACCTTGGACCCGCCGACGATGGCCACCAGCGGCCGCTTCGGGCTCAGCAGCGCAGCGCCGAGCGCTTCGAGTTCGGCCGCAACCAGCGGGCCGGCGCACGCGATCGGCGCCGCCAGCGCCAGCGCGTGGGTCGTGGCTTCGGCGCGATGCGCGGTACCGAAGGCGTCGTTAGCGTAGACGTCGCACAGCTTGGCCATCTTGGCGGCCAACTCGGCGCTGTTCTTCTTCTCGCCCTTGTTGCAGCGGCAGTTTTCGAGCAGCACCACCTCGCCCGGCTTGACGGTGAAGCCGCCGTCGACCCAGTTGGCGATCAGGCGTACGTCCTGCCCGAGCAGTTCGCTCATGCGCTTGGCGATCGGTGCCAGCGAATCGGCGGGCTTGAACTCGCCTTCGGTCGGGCGGCCCAGATGGCTGGTGACCATCACGGCCGCGCCCTTGCCGAGCGCGAGCTTGATGCCGGGAATCGAGGCACGGATGCGCGTGTCTTCGGTGATGGCGCCGCTGTCGTCCTGCGGCACGTTGAGGTCGGCGCGGATGAACACGCGCTGGTTGGTCAGATCAAGATCGGCGAGACGGAGAAATTTCATGTTCAACACTCTCTGGAAGCGAAAAACCCCTCCGGCGAAGGAGGGGCTTGTTGTGTAGCCGGCCGTTTACTTGGCGGCGACGACGCGCACCATTTCCAGGCACTTGTTGGAATAGCCCCACTCGTTGTCGTACCAGCTGACCAGCTTGACGAACGTGGTGTCGAGCTGGATGCCGGCGTCGGCATCGAAGATCGACGTGCGGGCATCGCCACGGAAGTCGGTGGCCACAACCTTGTCTTCGGTGTAGCCGAGCACGCCCTTGAGCGCGCCTTCGCTCTGCGCCTTCATTTCAGCGCAGATTTCGGCGTAGGTCGCCGGCTTCTCGAGTTCGGCGGTCAGGTCGACGACCGACACGTCGGAGGTCGGCACGCGGAACGACATGCCGGTGAGCTTCTTGTTCAACTCCGGAATGACGACGCCGACGGCCTTGGCCGCGCCGGTGCTCGACGGAATGATGTTCTCGAGAATGCCGCGGCCGCCGCGCCAGTCCTTGCTGCTCGGACCGTCGACGGTCTTCTGCGTGGCCGTGGTCGCGTGCACCGTGGTCATCAAGCCGCGCTTGATGCCCCACTTGTCGTTCAGCACCTTGGCCAGCGGCGCGAGGCAGTTGGTCGTGCACGAGGCGTTCGACACGATCGCCTGGCCGGCATAGGTCTTGTGGTTGACGCCGTAGACGAACATGGGGGTGTCATCCTTCGACGGCGCGGACAGGATCACCTTCTTGGCGCCGGCATCCAGATGCTTCTGCGCGGTGACCTTGTCGAGGAACAGGCCGGTGGATTCGATGACCACGTAGGCACCGACGTCGGCCCACTTGAGCGCGGCCGGATCGCGTTCCTGCGTCAGGCGGATCTTCTTGCCGTTGACCAGCAGCGCGCCGCCTTCGATGGCGATCTCGCCCTTGAAATGACCATGCACGGAATCGTACTTGAGCATGTAGGCGAGGTAGTCCGGATCGAGCAGATCGTTGATGGCGACGATTTCGATGTCACCGCCGAAGTTCTGCACCGCTGCGCGCAGCACGTTACGGCCGATGCGGCCGAAGCCATTGATGCCTACTTTCACTGCCATGTCTCGATCCTCTTAGCTTGTTGTGACGTTGACTCGGATTCGTTCAGCCCAGCAGGGCTTGAACGCGGGAAACGATATTGCGAACCGTCAGACCAAAGTGCTCGAACAGCGCCGGCGCCGGCGCCGATTCGCCAAAGGTGTCGACGCCGATCACATCGCCGTCATCACCGACAAAACCGCGCCAGTAATGCGTGACGCCGGCTTCAACGGCCAAACGCTTGCTGTTCTTGGGCAACACGCTGCTGCGGTAGGCGGCGTCCTGCTTCAGGAAACGCTCGGCGCAGGGCATCGACACGACACGGACCGCAACCCCGAGATCGGCCAACTGCCGCGCTGCGTCGATTGCGATCGACACTTCCGAGCCGGTGGCGATAATGATCGCCTGCGGCTCACCGACCGGCTGATGAACGACGTAGCCACCACGCAAGATCTGCTCGGCCTGGCCAGCAGGGTGCGGCAACGGCGGCAGGTTCTGCCGCGACAGCGCCAGCGCCGTCGGGCCATCGCGACGTTCGATTGCCGCCTGCCACGCCAGCGCGGTTTCGAATGCATCGGCCGGGCGCCAGGTTTCCAGATTCGGGATCAACCGCAGCGAAGAGACGTGCTCTACCGGCTGGTGCGTCGGCCCGTCTTCGCCCAAGCCGATCGAATCATGCGTGAACACGTGGATCACGCCGATCTTCATCAGCGCGGCCATGCGAACTGCGTTACGCGAGTAGTCGCTGAAGACCAGGAACGTGCCGCCAAACGGCAGCAAGCCGCCATGCAGCGCCATGCCGTTCATCGCCGCGGCCATCGCGAACTCGCGGACACCGTACGACAGGTAATTGCCGTGGACGCGTGCCGGCTTGGACGTCAGCGCGCCTTCCCAACGGGTCAGGTTGGAGTCGGTCAAGTCGGCGGAACCGCCGAGGAACTCCGGCAAATGCGGTGCGATCAGATTCAACGCGTTCTGCGAGCTCTTGCGCGTGGCGACCGGCTTGTCAACGGCCATCGCGGCAGCCTGCAGTTTGGCGACGGTGGCGGACCAGTCGTCCGGCAGGCGACCGTCGATGCGGCGGCGCAACTCGGCCGCTTCTTTCGGGTACTCGGCCGCGTAACGGTCGAACAGCGCGTTCCAGACGCGCTGCGCGGTGGCCCCCTTTTCAACCTTGTTCCAGCCGTCGCGGATGTCCTGCGGAATCTCGAACGGCGCGTGCGGCCAGCCCAGCTGCTCGCGAGTCTTGGTGATTTCGTCAGCGCCCAGCGGCGCGCCGTGCGATGACTCCTTGCCGGCTTTGTTCGGCGAGCCCCAGCCAATGATCGTCTTGCAGCAGATCAGCGTCGGCTTGTCGGCCGAAGCCCGGGCCGTTTCGATCGCCGTCTTGATCTCGTGCGGATTGTGGCCGTCGACATTGCGGACCACCTGCCAGCCATAGGCTTCGAAACGGCCTGGTGTGTCGTCGGCGAACCAGTCATGCACCTCGCCATCGATCGAGATGTTGTTGTCGTCGTAGAACACGATCAGCTTGCCAAGGCCCAGCGTACCGGCCAGCGAGCAGGCTTCGTGGCTGATGCCCTCCATCAAGCAGCCGTCGCCGGCGAAGACGTAGGTGTAGTGGTCGACGACCGGGAAGCCGTCGCGGTTGAACTGCCAGGCGAGCACGCTTTCGGCGATGGCCATGCCGACCGCATTGGCGAGTCCCTGGCCCAGGGGACCGGTGGTCGTTTCGACGCCAGCGGTAACGAACTGCTCTGGGTGCCCCGGCGTCTTGCTCTTGAGCTGCCGGAAGTTCTTCAGGTCGTCGATCGACAGGTCATAGCCGGCAAGGTGCAACAGCGAATACAGCAGCATCGAACCGTGTCCGTTGGACACGACGAAACGATCGCGGTTGAACCACTTGGGATCGGCCGGGTGGTGCGACAGAAAGTCGTTCCACAGCACCTCGGCAATGTCGGCCATCCCCATCGGCATGCCGGGGTGGCCGGAGTTGGCTTTTTGAACCGCATCCATCGAAAGGGCGCGGATCGCGTTGGCAAGGTCGAGACGTGTAGGCATCAGCTGGGGACCAAGAGGACGACGGGATACAGTCGGAACCCGCGGCGCGGTGCGCGGTGCAGGCGTCCGATCTGCATTCGCAAACGACGAGGCCGGCAGATCGCCGGCCTCAATTCACGTTTGCACGAAAACCAACCACTTACAGGTCGAAGCTGGCGTCGAGCGGCTCGAGATCGACCTTAGGCTGCTGAATTGCCGGCAGGTCTTGCTCGGCCAGCACGTCCTTGCTGACATGACCATCGGCGATTTCGCGCAGCGACAGCACGGTGGACTTGTGATTGCCCCAAGGCAAACGGGCCTCGGCGCCACGAGCGAGCTGACGGGCACGCTTGGCAGCCACCAGCGTCAGTTCAAACTGGTTCGGGATCTTTTCGAGGCAATCTTCGACGGTAACGCGGGCCATGTACGCCACTCTGGCAGCGGAAAAGGGCGGCGAGTTTAGCCGATATGGCGGGGTGAGGCCAGCAGATCGGCGATCAGTGCGGCGCGGGTCGCTCGCTGCCGTGGTGCCCGCAGCCGACGAGCCAGCAGTACAGCAGCCAGTTCGGCCACGGCGCGGTCGAAGTCTTCGTTGATTACCACAAAGTCGTATTCATCGTGATGCGACATCTCGGCGCGGGCAGCCGCCATCCGAGCCGCAATTACATCGTCGCTGTCCTGACCACGGCCGCGAAGCCGTCGCTCCAGTTCGGCGGCTGACGGCGGCAGGATGAAAATGCTTGTGACTTCAGGGTGTTGCTGCCGAACCTGGCGCGCACCCTGCCAGTCGATGTCCAAAATTACGTCGAGGCCAGCCGTCAGCAGTGCGTCGGTCCGCTGGCGTCCGGTGCCGTAATGGCGGCCAAACACTTCAGCGTGTTCCAGAAACTCACCGGCATCTGCCATCGCGCGAAACGTTGGCACATCGACGAAATGGTAGTGAACGCCCTGCTCCTCACCCGGGCGCGGCGCACGAGTGGTGTACGAAACCGATATCTCTGCCGGCGCATTGTGCTGCGCCAAGTACGGAATCAGCGCGCGACTGAGGCTGGTTTTACCGCCGCCCGAAGGCGCTGACAGGATGAACAGACCGCCGGTTGTAGTGACTGGAGAGCTCACGAGCATTTCATAGGAGCGCAGCGCGCGGCGGCGCAGTGTGCGGGCAAACGGCCGCTATCGGAAGACCCCGCACTACTCGAGGTTTTGGACCTGCTCGCGCATCTGCTCGATCAGCACCTTCATTTCAACCGCGTGCTGCGTCATTTCAGCGTCTTGCGACTTCGACGACAGGGTGTTGGCCTCGCGGTTGAGTTCCTGCATCAGGAAGTCGAGTCGCCGGCCGACTGGCTCTGGTCGGGTGAGTGCGGCGCGCACTTCCACCAGGTGAGAGAGCAGCCTGGATAATTCCTCGTCGACGTCCAGGCGCTGCAATGCGACCACCAATTCCTGCTCGAAACGTCCTGGATCAAGCTCGACGTTCAAGTCAGCCGCCTTGGATCGCAGTCGATCCCACCACTGCGCGCGGACCACCGCATAACGGGCGCGGACCTTGGTAATCAGGTCGTCGATCAACACGCATCGGTCGATCAGCAGCTGCGCCAGACGCTCGCCTTCGCGGGCGCGCATGTCGGTGAATTCGGCTAGAGCGTGGTCAAACAGGTCGCGTACAGCGCGGTTCAGTGCGCTGGCATCGGCGGGCAGATCGCGCGTAACGCCCGGATACGACAGCACTTTTAGTGCGTCAGGGAGAGCGACGGCAGTGATTTGCTGCGAGATCAGATCCAGCGCGGACGTCAGTGCGGCCAAGCGATCGAGGTCAATTTCGATCGTCCCCATGCCGCTGCCGGCCGGTTGATAACGAAGGCCGCATTCGACTTTGCCTCTCGCCAAATGGGTAGACGCTTGCGCTCTGAACTCGTTTTCGAGCGAGCGGACGTCGTCGGGAAGCTTGAACTGAAGGTCGAGATAGCGGTGATTGACCCCGCGGATTTCCCAACTCAACCGTCCCCAAGGGCCCTGAGAGTCGACACGGGCGTATCCGGTCATGCTGCGGATCATGGGCGTCGATCGGTTAGTAGTGGTAGGGCTGCAACCCAGGCGTCAGCCAGCGTCGGCCGCTGTGTCGGGGTGCGTGAAACAAAAACCGCCGAGCAACCCGGACGATGCGCAGTCCGGGTTTCGGCGGCGGTGCTAAACAACGGGCGGCAGATGCCGCCCCGCGATCTAGACGATCGGCGTCGGCGCAGGGGCCAGTGCCGGCTCGACAGGCTCGACGATCGGGGCGACGACTTTCTTCACCGTCTTGCGTGCCTTCTTGGCAACGACTTTGGCCTTGCCGACGACCTTCTTCACGACGCCCTTGGCCTTCTTGACGACTTTCTTGGCAGCGCCCTTCTTGGCGGCGGCTTTCTTGACGACCTTCTTGACGACCTTCTTCGCGCCCTTCTTGGTCGCGACTTTCTTGGCGGCGCCCTTCTTGGCAGCTGCCTTCTTCGCAACCTTCTTGACGGCCTTCTTTGCGGACTTCTTCGGCGCTGCCTTCTTGGCGGCCACTTTCTTCGTCACTTTCTTGACGGCTTTCTTGGCCGTCTTCTTGGACGCCTTCTTTGCCGAGGACTTCTTCGCTGCTTTGGATTTCACCGCCATGTGTCTATCCTCCGTCTATCGAGACGTTCCCACACTGTTGAGATTAAGCTAACGAAGAACCCATTCTTCGCTATTTTGGAACTTTACGCAATTGGCCAGAAAAGTCAATCCTCTCTCACAATCCTTTGGATTTCGAGGGCTTGTAAGTGGTTTGTGGCTGAGCTTTGCGTTTGGATACGCCTCACAGGGGACTGCAGCGGGGTCTGGTTCGGATACGCAGCTGCTGTCGTATCGGATCGTCAATCAGTTTCCGCATGACATCCGGCATTTCACTCAGGGCCTTGAGATCGATTCCGGCATTCTGTGGGAGAGCACCGGCGGATACGGCCGGTCGGGTGTCTACAAGAAGACGCTTAGAGCTGGCGCCGCTGAGGCGACTTCAGCGGTGGATCTTCCGCCAGCGGTGTTTGGGGAGGGTCTTACGGCAGCAATGGGGCGGATCTTCGTACTGACGTGGCGAGAAGGCCTCGCATTCTCGTTCGACCGACAGCTGAGAGACACCAAGCTATTCAGGTTGCGGCGCGAAGGCTGGGGATTGACGCATATGCCGACACTGGCCGGCGAACGCTTGGTCAGTAGTGACGGCAGTTCTCGACTTTATTTCCTGCGAGCGGACACATGGGAAGAGACGGGAAGCTTAGACGTCAGTGACCGAGGTGAGCCGGTGCGTCGTCTAAATGAGCTCGAATACGCGCGAGGCGAACTGTACGCCAACGTATGGCAAAGCAGCCGGGTCGCGGTGATTCAACCAGGGACGGGTAAAGTCCGGGCGTGGATCGACTTCAGCAGACTCGAAGCAATGCTAAACAAGCCGAGCACGTGGGACGCAGGTGAGCATGTGCTGAACGGAATCGCATATGACGCTGATTCAGGTCACTTTTTCGTGACCGGGAAATGCTGGCCGAGCCTGTTCGAAGTTGACGTGATGCCGTGAGATGCCCGTTGAGCTGGCGGTTATCGCAGCTCAACGGGCATGTAGCTGACAACTACTTCTCGCTGAATTTCAGCTTGTCCTTGTTGCGTTCGCCGGTTTTCTTGCCCCAGCCTTTGACGCGTTTGTCGAGATCTTCAACGCTGGTAAATGGCGCTTTTTCGCGTTCTTTGACGATCGCAAGCGACATTTTCTCGCCGACGCCATCAAGTTCCTTGGCGATGGTCTTGGCGTCAGCCGTATTGATGTTGACGGCCGCCGATACAAGGTCCGCGGCCAGCAGTAACGCGAAGCCCGCTAGAAGCGGGAGGATTGAACGGTTCATTGGAGCCCCCTAGTGCGACCGCGAATCGCGGCTGAGTCAGGTTCTCGCCTCGTCTTGGCCTCGCCCGTGTCGAATTTCACAGTCCTGCGATGTGCTTCGTCGATCACTTCACAGTTCATCAACACAGCCGAGGACTTCGTAGGGTTTGATCAAATCCTTCGGACAAAAGAAAACCCCCGAGCATTG
This sequence comes from Hydrocarboniphaga daqingensis, assembly GCF_900129825.1. GTDB lineage: Bacteria > Pseudomonadota > Gammaproteobacteria > Nevskiales > Nevskiaceae > Hydrocarboniphaga > Hydrocarboniphaga daqingensis. Next base: position 37,041 of record NZ_FQWZ01000002.1, read on the forward strand.
ACTCGGGGGTTTGGGTTTAAGAGCCTGGCAGTGTCCTACTCTCGCATGGTCTCGCCACACTATCATCGGCGCTGAGTCGTTTCACTTCCGTGTTCGGGATGGGAACGGGTGGTTCCAACTCGCTAATGCCGCCAGGCAAACTGGCTGAGTTCTTGGTTTATCAGGTCCAAGAAGCTCGAATTTGGTTTGTAGTCAACACATGTTGCACGTAAGCGATTGTTCTCAATGGCTCAAGGTGCGTATGACGGTTAAAAAATGCTTGAGCGTTATATGGTCAAGCCTCACGAGCAATTAGTACACCTTAGCTACACGCATTACTGCGCTTCCACATGGTGCCTATCAACCTCCTAGTCTAGAAGGGCTCTTTAGGGCGCTTAAAGCGCCGCGAAGTCTCATCTTGAGGTGGGCTTCCCGCTTAGATGCTTTCAGCGGTTATCCCGTCCGTATTTAGCTACCCAGCGATGCCACTGGCGTGACAACTGGAACACCAGAGATACGTTCAACCCGGTCCTCTCGTACTAAGGTCAACTCCTCTCAAACTTCGAACGCCCACGGCAGATAGGGACCGAACTGTCTCACGACGTTCTGAACCCAGCTCGCGTACCACTTTAACCGGCGAACAGCCGGACCCTTGGGACCTGCTACAGCCCCAGGATGTGATGAGCCGACATCGAGGTGCCAAACACTGCCGTCGATATGGACTCTTGGGCAGTATCAGCCTGTTATCCCCGGAGTACCTTTTATCCGTTGAGCGATGGCCCTTCCATACAGAACCACCGGATCACTTACACCTACTTTCGTATCTGCTCGACTTGTTTGTCTCGCAGTTAAGCTACCTTATGCGTATGCACTCAAAAGCGCGATTTCCGACCGCGCTGAGGTAACCTTCGCACTCCTCCGTTACTCTTTGGGAGGAGACCGCCCCAGTCAAACTACCCGCCATGCAATGTCCCTACTCTGGATAACAGAGCGAGGTTAGAACTTCGAGTTTATCAGGGTGGTATTTCAAGGTTGCCTCCACCAGAACTGGCGTCCTGGCTTCAAAGGCTCCCACCTATCCTACACAAACAAACTCAAAATCCAATGCAAAGTTGTAGTAAAGGTTCACGGGGTCTTTCCGTCTTGCCGCGGGAACACTGCATCGTCACAGCAATTTCAATTTCACTGAGCCTCGGATGGAGACAGTGGGGCTATCGTTACTCCATTCGTGCAGGTCGGAACTTACCCGACAAGGAATTTCGCTACCTTAGGACCGTTATAGTTACGGCCGCCGTTTACTGGGGCTTCGATCAAGAGCTTTGGCTTGCGCCTAACCCCATCAATTAACCTTCCAGCACCGGGCAGGAGTCACACCCTATACGTCCACTTTCGTGTTTGCAGAGTGCTGTGTTTTTGATAAACAGTCGCAACCCCCTCTTCACTGCGGCCTGCTTGCGCAGGCGTACCTTATCCCGAAGTTACGGTACTAATTTGCCGAGTTCCTTCACCCGAGTTGTCTCAAACGCCTGAGGATACTCTCCTCGCCCACCTGTGTCGGTTTGGGGTACGGCTTCCTGTTACCTGAAGCTTAGAGACTTTTCTTGGGAGCTGAGTATCAGTTACTTCGGTCCAAAAGGACCTCGTCATCACGCCTCAGCTAAGCTCTCCGGATTTGCCTAAAGAGCACGCCTAAACGCTTAAACCACCATCCAACAGGTGGCCAACCTAACTTTCTCCGTCATCCCATCGCAGTAACAGCAAGTGCAGGAATATTAGCCTGCTTTCCATCGACTACGCCTCTCGGCCTCGCCTTAGGAGCCGACTCACCCTGCGCCGAATAACGTTGCGCAGGAAACCTTGGGCTTACGGCGGAACGGTTTTTCACCGTTCTTATCGTTACTCATGTCAGCATTCGCACTTCTGATACCTCCAGCCCCCCTTACGAGAGACCTTCGCAGGCTTACAGAACGCTCCTCTACCACGCGTATTGCTACGCATCCGCAGCTTCGGTACTCGGCTTAGCCCCGTTACATCTTCCGCGCGGGCCGACTCGACCAGTGAGCTATTACGCTTTCTTTAAATGATGGCTGCTTCTAAGCCAACATCCTGGCTGTCTATGACTTCCCACATCGTTTACCACTTAGCCGAAATTTAGGGACCTTAGCTGGCGGTCTGGGTTGTTTCCCTCTTCACGATGAAATTTAGCTCCCACCGTGTGTCTCCCGTGATTGAACTTGCCGGTATTCGGAGTTTGCAACGATTTGGTAAGGACTTGTGTCCCCCCTAGTCGTAACAGTGCTCTACCCCCGGCAGTTAGACACGAGGCGCTACCTCAATAGCTTTCGAGGAGAACCAGCTATCACCCGCCTTGATTAGCCTTTCACTCCTATCCACACCTCATCTCCGGCTTTTTCAACAGACGTGAGTTCGGGCCTCCATTGTGTGTTACCACAACTTCACCCTGGACATGGATAGATCGACGGGTTTCGGGTCTACAGCCTGCTACTAATCGCCCTATTAAGACTCGGTTTCCCTACGGCTCCCCTATACGGTTAGCCTCGCAACAGACTAGTAAGTCGCTGACCCATTATACAAAAGGTACGCAGTCACTCTTTCGAGCTCCTACTGCTTGTATGCATGCGGTTTCAGGTTCTATTTCACTCCCCTCTCCGGGGTTCTTTTCGCCTTTCCCTCACGGTACTGGTTCACTATCGGTCGGCAACGAGTATTTAGCCTTGGAGGATGGTCCCCCCATGTTCAGACAAGGTTTCACGTGCCTCGCCCTACTCAATTTCATATGTTTGGCCTTTCGCATACGGGACTATCACCCTGTATCGCCGGACTTTCCAGACCGTTCTGCTAGGTTTCACATACTTTTGGGCTGATCCGCGTTCGCTCGCCACTACTAGCGGAATCTCGGTTGATTTCTTTTCCTCCGGGTACTTAGATGTTTCAGTTCTCCGGGTTTGCTTCCCTTGCGGGATACTCCTAAGAGTGGGTTGCCCCATTCGGAAACCGCTGGATCAAAGCCTGTTTGCTGGCTCCCCAACGCTATCGCAAGCTACTGCGTCCTTCATCGCCTGTTGCCGCCAAGGCATCCACCACATGCACTTGGTCACTTGACCATATAACCTCAAACATTCTTCCGAATCATGAAGTTATATTTACTACATAACGATATTTTTTCGCCGTCAAAGCACCTTGGGCATTGAGAACAATGTGATTCACTAAAAATGAACTACATGTCACGCTTACAGTGTTGACTACAAACCTAATTGTTAAAGAACAAGAGAAACCCGATTCCTCGGATTCAACAAAACGCCCTCTCACGAAGAGGCTTTGTTGAATCAAGAGAGATACAAGTTGGTGGAGCCAGACGGGATCGAACCGACGACCTCATGCTTGCAAAGCACGCGCTCTCCCAACTGAGCTATGGCCCCGGATGATCACCACCGGCCTGCAGATCAATATGGTGGGTCTGGGTGGATTTGAACCACCGACCCCACGCTTATCAAGCGTGTGCTCTGACCAACTGAGCTACAGACCCGAGAGCAGGGTATCCATCAGCCGCGCAATGGGGCTGATCTCTTTTATTGGCAAGTGACTTGTGTGGATGCTCCCACAGATGCTTTGAAAGCATACTGTAAAGGAGGTGATCCAGCCGCAGGTTCCCCTACGGCTACCTTGTTACGACTTCACCCCAGTCATTGACCACACCGTGGTAGGCGCCCCCCTTGCGGTTAGACTACCTACTTCTGGTGCAACCAACTCCCATGGTGTGACGGGCGGTGTGTACAAGGCCCGGGAACGTATTCACCGCGACAAGTGCTGATCCGCGATTACTAGCGATTCCGACTTCATGGAGTCGAGTTGCAGACTCCAATCCGGACTACGATCGGCTTTCTGGGATTGGCTCCCCCTCGCGGGTTGGCGACCCTCTGTACCGACCATTGTAGTACGTGTGTAGCCCTGGTCATAAGGGCCATGATGACTTGACGTCATCCCCACCTTCCTCCGGTTTGTCACCGGCGGTCCCCTTAGAGTGCCCAACTGAATGATGGCAACTAAGGGCAAGGGTTGCGCTCGTTGCGGGACTTAACCCAACATCTCACGACACGAGCTGACGACAGCCATGCAGCACCTGTGTTCAAGTTCCCGAAGGCACATCCGCATCTCTGCAGACTTCTTGACATGTCAAGACCAGGTAAGGTTCTTCGCGTTGCATCGAATTAAACCACATACTCCACCGCTTGTGCGGGCCCCCGTCAATTCCTTTGAGTTTCAACCTTGCGGCCGTACTCCCCAGGCGGAGAACTTATCGCGTTAGCTACGACACCTACTCGCATAGCAAGCAGACGTCAAGTTCTCATCGTTTACAGCGTGGACTACCAGGGTATCTAATCCTGTTTGCTACCCACGCTTTCGTGCCTCAGTGTCAGATCAGGCCCAGGCAGTTGCCTTCGCCATCGGTGTTCCTCCGGATATCTACGCATTTCACCGCTACACCCGGAATTCCGCTGCCCTCTACCGATCTCTAGCCACCCAGTATCGAATGCAGTTCCCAGGTTAAGCCCAGGGCTTTCACATCCGACTTAAATAGCCACCTACGCACGCTTTACGCCCAGTAAATCCGATTAACGCTTGCACCCTCTGTATTACCGCGGCTGCTGGCACAGAGTTAGCCGGTGCTTATTCTGCTGGTACCGTCAAGACTTCCTGTATTAGAGAAAGTTTTTTCTTTCCAGCCTAAAGTGCTTTACAACCCGAAGGCCTTCTTCACACACGCGGCATTGCTGGATCAGGCTTTCGCCCATTGTCCAATATTCCCCACTGCTGCCTCCCGTAGGAGTCCGGACCGTGTCTCAGTTCCGGTGTGACTGATCATCCTCTCAGACCAGTTACGGATCGCGGCCTTGGTGAGCCATTACCTCACCAACAAGCTAATCCGACATAGGCTTCTCCAAAAGCGCAAGGCCTTGCGGTCCCCTGCTTTGCTCTCTCGAGATCATGCGGTATTAATCCGGGTTTCCCCGGGTTATCCCCCACTTAAGGGCAAATTCCTATGTATTCCTCACCCGTCCGCCACTAGAGTATTGCTACCCTCGTTCGACTTGCATGTGTTAGGCATGCCGCCAGCGTTCAATCTGAGCCAGGATCAAACTCTCCAATTGAATACAATGCTTCATTTGGATCTCACCCTCACGCCCCAAAAGGCGCTTCAGGTGATTTGGAGTCATCAAACTGAACTCATTCCAACCAGGCTCAATTGATACTCTCGTGTTGCTTGGCTTTCGCCGCAATCCACGGGAGCACCCACACAAATCACTTGCTTATTCTTTTAAAGATCAGGGCTTTAGCTTCGCTTCGAAACCGCGTTGCCGTCACCAGGGAGGCGCATTCTACGGAGATTCAGAAGGGCGTCAACAGGTCCCATCATCATTTGTCTTATAGCGTTGTTTTATAACGATCTTTAGTTTGAAATCAGCTGTTGATTGATGGCGCCAACGCGCTTTTGGTGATCATTTTATGACCGAAATTGTTCGTTCTGGCCATCGGCAGGCTCTTCTTTCGTTGCCAGAACGCTTCCATAGAGCCGAGGAACCAAGGTGTAACATCGCTGCAACCCCTGGCGCCCTAACGTGCGTCGCCAAGAACAACCTTTAGACGTGATGGAAGCGCCCGCCAAACTCGAGTTCCAGGCTACTGACCTGTTCATCAACCGCGAGCTTTCCCTGCTCGAGTTCAACCAGCGTGTTCTGGAGCAGGCCAAGGATGAGTCACAGCCGCTACTGGAACGGCTGAAGTTCCTCTGCATCTCCAGTTCGAACCTCGATGAGTTTTTTGAGATCCGGGTTGCCGGGTTGATGCAGATGGCGGAAGCCGGGGCAGCCCAACGGGGTCCTGACGCGATTTCACCGCAGGAGTCGCTCGCCGCGATCAGCACGCGCGCGCATTCGTTGGTGGAGGAGCAGTATCGCGTCTTCAATGAAGTACTGGTCCCAGCACTGGAGCGCGAGAAGATCCGGTTCCTGCGGCGCTCGGAGTGGACGCCGGAGCAGGAGTCCTGGCTGCGGCATTACTTCAGCACGGAGTTGCTGCCGGTGCTCTCGCCCATTGGGCTCGATCCGGCGCATCCGTTTCCCCGGATTCTGAACAAGTCGCTGAACTTCATCGTTACCCTTTCGGGCAAGGATGCGTTCGGGCGCAACATCGGCTTTGCGGTCGTGCAGGCGCCTCGGGCGCTGCCCCGCTTGATCCAGCTGCCACGCGATCTCCAGGGAAGCGGCCCTTACGACTTCGTCTTTCTGTCGTCCGTGATCCACGCATACGTCGACGATGCGTTTCCGGGGATGGATGCGACGGGCTGCTATCAGTTCCGAGTGACGCGCAACTCCGATCTGTTCGTCGATGAAGAAGAGGCCAAGGATCTGGCAGAAGCACTCGAAGATGAACTGAGCCAGCGCCAGTGGGGCGACACCGTGCGCCTGGAGGTGGCAGACAATTGCCCCGAGTCGCTGTGGAACTATTTGATGCAGGAGATGCAGCTGACGCCGGCCGACGTTTACCAGGTCAACGGCCCCGTCAACCTGATGCGGCTGATGGCGATCCCCGACTTGGTCGACCGCCCTGATTTGAAGTACGTGCCGTTCGTGCCGCGCGTACCCAAGGCGCTGGGAGGCGATATGTTCGCAGCGATTCGCGAGCAGGATCAGCTGCTGCACCATCCCTACGATTCATTCGTCCCGGTCCTCGAGTTCCTGCGCCAGGCCGCCCGCGATCCGAAGGTCCTGGCGATCAAGCAGACGCTGTATCGCACGGGCGCCAAGTCACCGGTCGTCGAGGCCCTAATGGAGGCAGCGCGCAACGGCAAGGAGGTCACCGTTGTCGTCGAGCTGCGTGCGCGATTCGACGAGGCCGACAACCTCGACTTGGCGCAGAAGCTCGAAGAGGTCGGCGCCCACATCGTCTATGGCGTGGTCGGCTACAAGACCCACGCGAAAATGTGCCTGGTCGTGCGCCGAGAAGAGTCCGCCGCTGCGACTGGCGGGGCTACTAGCGCATTGCGGTACTACGCGCACTTGGGAACCGGGAACTATCACCCACGGACCGCTCGCCAGTACACCGACTACGGGCTGTTCACGGCCGACCAGATGCTGTGCCGGGACGTGCACGCCGTGTTTCTGCAGCTGACCAGCTTGGGCAGGGTCAGCCGCCTGAACAATCTGTTGCAGTCGCCGTTCACGCTATTTACCGAGATGCAGGAACGCATCGACCGGGAAATCGCTCACGCCAAGGCTGGAAAGCCGGCGCGTCTGATCGCCAAGATGAACTCGCTGGTCGAAGCGGAGATGATCAAGAAGCTCTACGAGGCTTCACAGGCCGGCGTGCAGATCCAGCTCATCATCCGCGCCATGTGCTCGGTCCGACCCGGCGTCCCCGGTCTGTCTGACAACATTACGGTGCGGTCTATCGTGGGCCGCTTTCTCGAACATCATCGGGCGTTCTATTTCCACAACGACGGCGACGCCGAGCTGTATCTGTCCAGCGCCGACTGGATGGAGCGCAATTTGTACAAGCGCGTCGAGATCGCATTCCCGATCAAGGATGCGCGGCTGCGCAAGCGCATCATCGATCATCTCGAAGCGTACCTGGCTGATACGGCACAAAGCTGGTCGCTGCAATCCGATGGCCGATACATTCGCACGGCTCAGCCCGGCGAGCCGATGGGCAAGGCGGTTCAGTTGCAGTTTCTAGAAGACAACAACCCGGTTTGACACCACGTCGGCAGCTCGACCCCAAAGCAGAAGCCCCGCTTTCGCGGGGCTTCTGTTAACAGCTTGAGACTGCGACTCGCCTTTACAGCGAGTAGTACATCTCGAACTCGACCGGGTGGGTCGTCATGCGGAAGCGCGTAACTTCCTGCATCTTCAGCTCGATGTACGAGTCGATGACGTCGTCGGTGAACACGCCACCGGCCTTCAGGAAGTCACGGTTCTTGTCCAGCGACTCGAGCGCCATGTCCAGCGAGTGGCAGACGCGCGGGATCTTCGCGTCTTCTTCCGGCGGCAGATGGTAGAGATCCTTGTCGGCAGCGTCGCCGGGATGGATCTTGTTCTTGATGCCGTCCAGACCGGCCATCATCATCGCCGTGAAGGCCAGATACGGGTTGGCGGTCGAGTCCGGGAAGCGGACTTCGATGCGACGACCCTTCGGATTGGCCACGTACGGGATGCGGATCGACGCGGAACGGTTGCGGGCCGAGTAGGCCAGCATGACCGGCGCTTCGAAGCCCGGCACCAGGCGCTTGTAGCTGTTCGTGCCCGGATTCGTGAACGCGTTGAGCGTCTGCGCGTGCTTCAGGATGCCGCCGATGTAGTACAGCGCCGTTTCGGACAGACCGCCGTAGCCGTCACCGGAGAACAGGTTCTTGCCACCGAGGCTCAGAGACTGGTGGACGTGCATGCCGGAACCGTTGTCACCAACGATCGGCTTGGGCATGAAGGTCGCGGTCTTGCCGAAGCTGTGCGCGACGTTTTGCACGACGTACTTCAGACGCAGCACTTCGTCGGCCTTCTGCACCAGCGTGCCGAACTTGACGCCGATTTCGCACTGACCGGCCGTCGCCACTTCGTGGTGATGAACTTCCACTTCCATGCCGACCGATTCCAGCGTCTCGCACATCGCCGAGCGGATGTCGTGCAGGCTGTCGACCGGCGGAACCGGGAAGTAGCCGCCCTTGACCGCCGGACGATGGCCGGTGTTGCCGGACTCATAGACCTTGCCGGAGTTCCATGCCGCGTTCTCGGCGTCGATCTCGACGAAGCAGCCCTTGAGGCCGGAATCGAAACGGATCGAGTCGAAGATGAAGAATTCGTTTTCCGGGCCGAAGAAGGCGGTGTCGGCGATGCCGGTCGACTTCAGGTAGGCCTCGCCACGCTTGGCGATCGAGCGCGGGTCGCGCGAGTAACCCTGCATCGTGGCCGGCTCGATGACGTCGCAGGTGATGACCAGCGTGGCGTCTTCGAAGAACGGATCCATGTAGGCGGTCGACGGATCCGGCATCAGGATCATGTCGGACTCATTGATGCCCTTCCAGCCAGCGATCGACGAACCGTCGAACATCTTGCCGTCGGTGAACACGCTTTCGTCGACGGTCTTGGCCGGCACGGTCACGTGCTGCTCTTTACCCTTGGTGTCACAGAAGCGGAAGTCGACAAACTTCACGCTCTTTTCCGAAATAGTTTTAATGACGTCTTTACCCGAAGACATGGGTTTCTCCTACGAGTGTCGAGGGTGGATTCGAGGGGTGCCGCGGCGGAGCCCCCTGCCCCGATTCGGCGGGCAGAGCGCAGCATGATCTGTGCCAGGGGAAAACCCCCAGAACCCGCTTGGTACTGGTTATTGCAACTGCCTGACTTTGAATCAACCCGTCGTCCCTGACGGATCCAAAACTTCGTTGAAGACCGCTTCCACCGCCAGCCGATGGGCGCGCACCAGGCCATCGGGACCCGCAAGGGTCAAGCCCAGATCGCGCAGCAAGCCGTCGCCGACGCCATAAACCCAGCCGTGCACCGCTAGCGGCTGCTGCCGGGCCCATGCGTCTTGAACGACGTTGGATTTGCAGACGTTCACCACTTGTTCGAGGACGTTGAGCTCACAAAGACGATCGTTACGCTCGACGGCCGTGGGCAGCGCCTGCAACCGGTCGACGTAGCGATCTTGAACGTCGCGCAGGTGGTAGAGCCAATTGTCGGCCAGCCCGATCCGCGTACCGCTTTCGCAGGCCCGGACGCCGGCGCAACCATAGTGCCCGACCACGATGACGTGCTCGACCTTGAGCACGTCGACGGCAAACTGGATTACCGACTGCGCACTGAAGTCGCTATGAACGACCAGATTGGCGATGTTGCGGTGGACGAACACGTCGCCCGGCGGCAGACCCAGGATCTCATTGGCGGGGACGCGCGCGTCGGCGCAGCCGATCCACAGATATTTCGGAACATGCTGGGCGGCCAGCTTGCGGAAGTAATCGGGATCGCCGGCCAGACGCTCTTCGCGCCAGACCCGGTTGCTGTGGAAAAGATCGGAAAGATCGGTGCTCATCGGCCGAAACTATAACGCGTCGTCGCCGGCGAGGCTGGCGGACCGGCGCCGGCTATACTCCGCGGCCGTTCATCCGCGACTCGCGCCGGGCATTACGATGACCTTCCAAGACCTGATTCTGAAGCTGCAGGCTTTCTGGGCCGGCCATGGCTGCACGATCGTGCAGCCGATGGACATGGAGATGGGTGCCGGCACCTTTCATTGGTCGACGTTCCTGAGAGCGCTGGGACCCGAGCCGTGGAATACCGCCTATGTGCAGCCGAGTCGCCGGCCGACCGATGGTCGCTACGGCGAGAACCCGAACCGGCTGCAGCACTACTACCAGTTTCAGGTGTTGATGAAGCCCTCGCCGGCCAACATCCAGCAGCTCTACCTCGAGTCGCTGAAGATGCTGGGCTTCGACCCGCTGGTGCACGACATCCGCTTTGTCGAGGACAACTGGGAATCGCCGACCCTCGGCGCCTGGGGCCTGGGCTGGGAGGTGTGGCTCAACGGCATGGAAGTTACGCAGTTCACCTACTTCCAGCAGGTCGGCGGCATCGAATGCCGGCCTGTTGCGGGTGAAATCACGTACGGCCTCGAGCGCCTGGCGATGTACATCCAGGGCGTGGAGAGCGTCTACGACCTGGTCTGGTCGGACACCGGCGGACGGATCGTGACCTACGGCGACGTCTACCATCAGAACGAAGTCGAGCAAAGCACCTATAACTTCGAGCACGCCGACGCTGCGACGCTGTTCGAGCGCTTCAACAAGGCCGAGGCCGAATGCCAGAAACTGCTGGCGCTGGACACGCCGTTGCCGCTGCCGGCTTACGAGCGGACGATTCAGGCAAGCCACGCGTTCAACTTGCTCGATGCTCGCGGCGCGATCTCGGTGACCGAGCGCCAAGCCTACATCCTGAGAGTTCGCACGCTGGCCCGCGGCTGTGCCGAGGCCTACTTCGCGGCACGCGAAAAGCTCGGATTCCCGATGTTGCCGAAAGCATCGCAGGCGGCCTGACACCCCTCGCGCAATACCAATAAAAACAGGCCGCTGGCTTGCGCCAGCGGCCTGTGTCTGAATCTAACCCAACGCCGAATCGCGGCCGGATCAAGCCTTGAGCCGGGCTGACACCCGACGGGCGTAGTCGGGGTCCGCCTTGGCGAAGTGGGCGAGCTGGCGCTGGATGATGTCGTCGGCAACACCGGCCATCGCCGCTGCGATGTTGTCCGCCAAACGCTCCTTCTCCGCCTCGGGCAGCAGGCGGAACAGATCGCCGGCCTGGGTGTAGTCATCCTCATTCGCCCGGGCGTCATAGCGCGCCGCCAAGCCGACCGACAGCGGCGGTTCGCCGTGTCCCAATCCGTACGGAGCGGTTCCCTGCGCCACGACATTGGCGTAGTTCGTTGCCGGACCGAAGTTGGCGTGGCTCATCGCACCGTCGCGCTGGTGATGATGGACCGGACAGCGCGCCGCATTGACCGGCAGGTACTGATGGTTGGTGCCAACCCGGTACAACTGTGCGTCGTGATAAGCGAACAAGCGCCCCTGGAGCATCTTGTCGGGCGAATAGCCCATGCCGGGCACGATATTGGACGGTGAAAACGCGGCCTGCTCCACCTCGGCGTGATAGTTGTCGGGATTGCGATTGAGCTCGAGTACGCCGACCGGAATGCGCGGAAAGTCCTTGTGCGGCCAAACCTTGGTCAAATCAAACGGGTTCCAGCCCGTACGCCGACTCCAGGACTCGGCCTCGTCCTCGGTCATCACTTGGATCATCACGTTCCAGCGCGGGTAGTCGCCGCGGTTGATCGCGTCGAACAGGTCCCGCTGGCTGTAGTCGGGGTCGGCGCCCATCAAGCGCTCGGCCTCGTCCGCCATCAGATTCTTGATTCCCTGCTGGGTCTTCAGGTGCCACTTGACCCAGACGCGCTCACCGGCAGCATTGATCAGGCTGTAGGTGTGGCTGCCGAAGCCGTCCATGTGGCGGTAGCCGTCCGGCGTACCGCGGTCCGAAAACAGCATCGTGACCTGATGCAGGGATTCCGGCGCCCGGCTCCAGAAGTCCCACTTCATCGCGCCCGACTTGAGATTCGACTGCGGACAGCGCTTTTGCGTGTGGACGAAGTCGGGGAACTTGATGGGGTCCTTGATGAAGAACATCGGCGTGTTGTTGCCAACCAGATCCCAATTGCCTTCTTCTGTGTAGAACTTGATCGCAAATCCGCGTGGATCGCGCTCGGTATCGGCAGACCCTCGCTCGCCGCCGACCGTCGAGAAGCGCACGAAGGTATCGGTCTTTTTACCGACCGCCGAGAACAAGCCCGCCTTGGTGTAACGGCCGATGTCGTGGGTCACCGTGAAGGTTCCATAAGCGCCGGAGCCCTTGGCGTGGACGACGCGCTCCGGGATGCGCTCCCGGTTGAAGTGCTGGAGCTTTTCGATCAGATGGAAATCCTGCAGCAGCAGGGGGCCACGAGGGCCGGCGGAAATCGAGTTCTGGTTATCGGCGACCGGAATGCCGGATGCAGTGGTCAGGCGTGGGGATTCAGACATGGCTACTCCTTAAATTTGACGGCTTCGCAGGTCGCGCGTCCGTCTGCCTGGTTCGCGCTCGCTTGATGCTACGGCGCGGCATCGGGCCCGGATGACGACAAGCCCAGTGTGGTCGCCTCCAATCAATAGTTCCAATGAATCCTGACTTGCACTTCGATAGTTTTATCGATGATTCTCTGGCGGGCCGACCTGATAGTTGGCGGCACCCGCGCGCTTAACCGACAATTGCCGGCCCTGCAAACCTGATTGAGTGCTGCATGCCGCTAGACCTGCTGATCGAGATCGGCACCGAAGACCTGCCGGCCCGTTATCTGAGCCCCTTGGCGGGCGCGCTGACGCGCGGCATCGAAGGCGGCCTGCAGCGCCGCGGCGTTGCGCTTGGCGCGGTGCGCAGCTTTGCCACGCCACGTCGCTTGGCCGTGCTAATCACCGGCGTGGCGGAAACCCAGCCCGAACAGAAGCAGGAAAAGCTCGGGCCGGCCGTCGCGGCCGCCTTCAAGGATGGCCAGCCGACGCCGGCCGCTCTCGGCTTCGCCCGGTCCTGCGGCGTCGAATTCAGTGCCGTCGGCCAGAAGGACGGCAAACTGCACTTTGCGCGCAGCGTCCCCGGCGAACCCACTGCGCAATTGCTGCCGGCGATCTTCGAAGAAACGCTCAAGCAGATGGACGAGTTGGTGCCCAAGCGCATGCGCTGGGGCAGCGGCGAGGAAACCTTCGTGCGGCCGGTCGCTTGGCTGCTGTGCTTGCTGGGCGGCGAGATCGTGCCGCTGCGCCGGTTTGGGCTGGAAGCGGCTCGCGTGACGTACGGGCATCGCTTCCACGCTCCCGAGGCGATCGCGCTGTCGTCGCCGGCCGATTACGAAGACGCACTGCGCCAGGCCAAGGTGTGGGCCGATGTCGCAACGCGCCGCGATGAGATCGAGCACCAGATCAAAACCAAGGCGGCGTTGCTTGGCGGCCACGCGCGGATCACGCCCGATCTGCTCGACGAAGTCACCGCGCTGGTCGAGTGGCCCGTGGTCATCGCCGGCGAGATGGAAGCGCGTTTCATGCGGCTGCCACCCGAAGTCATCGTCGCGACGGTGGAAACCAACCAGCGCTACTTCACGCTGTTCAGCGACGAGCAGCACACCCGACTGCTGCCGTGCTTCATCACGATCTCCAATATTGAGTCGCGCGACGTTGCCCAGGTCATCTCGGGCAACGAGCGCGTCGTGCGCCCCCGCTTGAGTGATGCGCTGTTTTTCTGGGACCAGGATCTGAAACAACCGCTGGCCGCCTACGCCGACAAGCTGGCGCAAAGCACGTTCCAGAAGGACCTCGGCAGCATTGCCGACAAAGTGGAGCGCGTTCGCAAGCTGATCGCGCAGATCGTCGCAGCGCTGCCCAAGGCGACAACCGAACTCGCCGCGCTGGCGGACCGCGCCGCAGCATTGGCCAAATGCGATCTGGTGACCAAGGTCGTCTACGAGTTCCCCGAGTTGCAGGGTTTGATGGGCGGCTACTACGCCACGCACGGCGGCGAACCCGACGGTGTCGCGCTCGCGATCCGCGAGCACTATCTGCCGACGCAGCAAGGCACGCCGATCCCGTCATCTCCGGCGGGCCAGTTGGTGTCGCTGGCCGACAAGCTCGATTCCCTGGCCGGCATTTTCGCGATCGGCCAGAAGCCAACCGCCAGCAAGGATCCCTATGCGCTGCGGCGCGCAGCCGCCGGCGCGCTGCGAATCCTGATCGAAGGCGAGCTCGATGTGGACCTGCGCGCGCTGCTGCAGTCGGCACTTGAGCTGCAACCCGCCGGCAAGCGGGACGCCAGCGTTGCCGATGATCTGTGGAGCTTCTGTCTGGAGCGGCTGCGCAGCTACTGCCTTGACCGCGGCGCGACGGCCGAAGCCTTCGAGGCCGTGCGTGCCACTGGCGTTAGCGTCCCGTTGGATTTCGAACGCCGATTGCAGGCACTGCTGCGTTTCTTGCCGTCACCAGAGGCGGCCAGCTTGGCCGCGGCTGACAAGCGCGCACGCAATATCCTGCGTCAGGCCGGCATCGAGACGACGGCAGCGGTCCGGACCGATCGATTCGAGGTGGCCGCCGAACAAGCGCTGTACGCCGAGCTGCAGCGGGTCGCGGCTCAGGTTGCGCCGCTGCGCGCCGCCTGCGACTACACCGGCACTCTGGCCGCGTTGGCCGCGCTCAAACCCCCGGTCGATGCCTTCTTTGAAGCCGTAATGGTCATGGCCGACGACCCCGACGTGCGCGCCAACCGCCTTGCGCTGCTGGCTCAACTCGACGCGCTGTGTCGCGACGTCGCCGACCTGTCGTTGCTGCCCGGCTGACCCGACCATGCCCGGAAGCCCCGCCGCCAAGTTGATGATTCTCGACCGCGATGGCGTGATCAACGAGGAGTCCGACGCGTTCATCAAGTCGGTCGCCGAATGGCATCCGATCCCGGGCTGCATCGAGGCGATTGCCCGCTTGAGCCAGGCGGGCTGGCGCGTGTTCATCGCCAGCAACCAATCCGGCGTCGGCCGCGGCCTGCTCGACTTCGACGCGCTGTTTGCGATCCACGACCGGATTCAGCGTGCCTGCGCCGAGCTGGGCGGCCGCATCGACGGAATCGCGTTTGCGCCGGAGCACCCCGACCATGCGTCGGTGATGCGCAAGCCTGCGCCGGGCATGCTGCAAGACCTCGCAAGACGACTGCAGGTCCAGCTCGATGGTGTGCCGTTCGTGGGCGACAGTGCATCGGACATCGAAGCCGCCCGCGCCGCCGGCGCGACGCCCATTTTGGTGCGCACCGGCAAAGGTGCGCGCACCGAAATAGAGCATGGCGCCGTCGGCGTCGCGATTTATGACGACTTGGCGCAGTACGTCGCCACGCTGCTGGCAGCCTGATCGCTCAGCGGACGCCGCAAGCGGCGTAGTCCTCGCGGCGGCGCTCGATCTCGACGCCGACGTCTTCGACCGGAATCGCGCCCGGCTTGTGGATCGCCATCCGCAGCGTCATCAGCAGCGGAAAATCCTTGAACAGCGCGCGGGCGATTTTCTCGGCCAGCGCCTCCAGCAGCGCCGGGTGGTACTCGGTGGCGATCTTGGTGATCGTCTCCATGATGGCGGCGTAGTCGATCGCATCACGCACGTGATCGCTGGCGGCGGCGTCGGTGAAATCAGCGCCCAGATCCAGGTCGAAGCTCAACGGACGGTTCGCGTGGCGCTCCCAGTCATAGACGCCGATGATCGTTTCGACCTTGAGTCCACGGATGAAAATCTTGTCCATTGTGTTTCAGCTCGGTTGTGGTTCTTGATGCGGACCCAGCACTACGCCGCACGGGTACCGGGTGGTTGCAAGCTTTCCAGCGGCCAGCGGGCCGTGGTGAACAAGCGACCGTCGGCCGGGCGGGCGTCGGCGAGCCGCGCCCAGCCGGCGTAAGCGATCATCGCGGCGTTGTCGGTGCAGAACTCAGGTCGCGGAAAGTACAGCCCCACGCCACGCCGCGTCGCCAGATCGGCCAGCCGCGCGCGGAGCCGGCGATTGGCGCCGACGCCGCCGGCGACGACCAGACCACGGTAACCCGTGGCCTCCAACGCCCGGTCGCACTTGATCGCCAGTGTTTCGGTGACGGCATCCTCGAAGCTGCGGGCAATGTCGGCGCGCTGCTGATCGTCGGCGTCGACTGGAAGCGCTGTGGCGACCGCTGTCTTCAAGCCGCTGAAGCTAAAGTCCAAGCCCGGTCGATCGGTCATCGGCCGCGGGAATCGATAGCGCCCGGGCTGACCTGCTTCCGCCAGGCGCGCCAGATGGGGCCCTCCCGGATACGGCAGGCCCAGCAGCTTGGCGGTCTTGTCGAAGGCCTCGCCGACGGCGTCGTCCAGACTTTCGCCCAGCACGCGGTACCGCCCGATGCCTTCGACCGATACCAGCAGCGTGTGGCCGCCGGAAACCAGCAGCGCCAGAAACGGGAATACGGGACGCTCGGGTTCGAGCATCGGCGCCAGCAGATGCCCTTCCATATGATGGACGGCGACCAGCGGCAGCCCCTGCGCCAGCGCCAGGCCGGCCGCGACCGAGGCACCGACCATCAGCGCGCCGATCAGCCCCGGCCCGGCGGTATAGGCCACGCCGCTCAAGTCGGCCGCGCCCAGGCCCGCTTGCTCCAGCGCGATCCGGATCAAGCCGTTGACGCGGCGGACGTGGTCGCGAGACGCAAGTTCTGGGACCACGCCGCCGTACTGGGCGTGCAGCCGGATCTGCGAATGCAGCGTGTGGGACAGCAGGCCGCGCTCACCGTCATAGATGGCGACCGCAGTTTCATCGCAGGAGGTTTCGAGGGCGAGGACCGGCATAAGACCGCTATTGTGCGGCATCGCAAGACGTCGGGCAGAACGCAGGCTTTGCATTGAGCGCTCTGCGCGCATAAAATCGCCGCCCCTTTGGGCCTAGCCCTGCGTAAAGAGCGAGCTTCACCTTATGCCGACTGTCCGCGTCCGCGAAAACGAACCCTTCGAAGTTGCCCTGCGCCGCTTCAAGCGCACCTGCGAAAAAGCCGGTGTGCTGACCGATGTGCGCAAGCACGAGTTCTTCGAGAAGCCGAGCCAGGAACGCAAGCGCAAGCGCGCTGCCGCGGTCAAGCGCCAGCTGAAGAAGGTTTCGCGCGACGTCACCCGCCGTCAGCGTCTGTACTAGCCGACTGGCGCGGCCACCGGCAACGGTGACTGCGCAAATGACGATGTCCGATCTCCAGAAGCGCGTCCTCGACGACGTGAAAGCGGCCATGCGCGCCGGCGACAAAGATCGCCTAACCGTGCTGCGCATGCTGTCGGCCGAGCTCAAGCAGCGCGAAGTCGTCGAGAGCACGACGATTACCGACGCTGTCGTGACGGCGGCCGTCGAAAAGATGGTCAAGCAGCGTCGCGACTCGGAAAGCCAATTCCGCAGCGGCAACCGACCAGATTTGGCGGACAAGGAAGCGGCCGAAATCCAGATGTTGCTCGGCTACCTGCCGCAGCAGCTGACCGAGGCGGAAATCAGCGCCCTGCTCGATCAAGCCGTTGCCGAAACCGGCGCCACGTCCGGCAAGGACATGGGCAAGGTCATGGCGTGGATCAAGCCGCGTGTTGCGGGGCGCACCGACATGGGCAAGCTGTCGGGCCTGATCAAGGCCAAACTCGGTTGATCCGCCGGCGGCGCCATCGCGCCGCCGTTCTTGCAGCCGCAATACCCGGGGGTAGACTCACGTCGTGAGCGGCCGCATCCCCCAATCCTTCATTCATGACCTCCTCGCGCGGACCGATATCGTCGAGGTGATCAGCGCGCGCATTGAACTCAAGCGGGCCGGTCGCGAGTACAAGGCGCTCTCGCCGTTTTCGAACGAAAAATCGGCATCGTTCTTCGTCTCGCCGACCAAGCAGTTCTTTCATTGCTTTTCGTCAGGCAAGCACGGTAACGCGGTGGGCTTCCTGATGGAGTACGACCGCCTGACCTTCGTCGAGGCGGTTGAAGAACTGGCCAAGCGCGCCGGCCTGGAAGTACCCCGCGAAGGCGGGGGCCACCATGAGCGCCTCGTGCTCGACGGCCCGCTCGATGCGCTGGCTGCCGCCGAGCGCTTCTTCCGCGAGCAACTGCGCAAGCATCCCGCCGCGATCGAATACCTGAAGAAGCGCGGCGTCGGCGGCGACACCGCCAAGTCCTTCGGGATCGGCTTTGCGCCCGACAGCTGGGATTCGCTGACACGATTCTTCGACAACCCACAGCACGCCATCGAAGCCGGGCTGCTGATCCCGAAAGACGGCGGCAAGGCCTACGATCGCTTCCGTAACCGGGTGATGTTTCCGATCCGCGACACGCGCGGCCGAGTGATCGGCTTTGGCGGCCGCACACTCGGCGACGATCCGGCCAAGTATCTGAATTCGCCGGAAACCGTGCTGTTTCACAAGGGCCGCAACCTATTCGGCCTGTATGAGGCGAAGCAGTCGATCAAGTCGGAACTGCCGTTCCTGCTGGTGGTCGAGGGCTACATGGACGTGGTCATGCTGGCCCAGCATGGCATCCACAACGGCGTGGCCACGCTCGGCACGGCGACCACGCGCGAACATCTGGCGCTGATCTACAAAAGCACGCGCAAGGTCGTGTTCTGTTTTGACGGCGATCGGGCCGGCCGCGCCGCCGCCTGGCGTGCGCTGGAACAAGCCCTGCCCGAGGTTCACGGCGACCGCGAGTGTCTGTTCATGTTTCTACCCGACGGCCATGATCCGGACACGCTGGTGCAGGAGATCGGGCAAGCCGCTTTCCGCGAGCAGATCGCCAGCGCGATGACGCTGAGCGCGTTTCTGCTGGGCGAGCTATCCAAGCAGGTCAACCTGGCCACGCTCGACGGCCGCGCCAAGCTGGCCTCGCTGGCGCGGCCGCATCTCGAAAAGCTGCGACCCGGCCCGCTGCAGACGCTGATGATCGACGAACTGGCCCGGATGACGCGGCTGAGGCGCGAAGACCTGACCCCGCAAACATCGGCGCCGTCACCGGACGACGAAGGACCCCGCCGCGAATCGCGTCCGTCGGCTGGCGCAGTGGAGTCCGGTGCAACCCGCCCGGTCCGCCGTGCGCTGCAACTGCTGCTGGAACGCCCCGACCTCGCCGACCGAGTCGCCAACACCGAGCAGTTGCTGTCGGCCGACGTACACGGCGTTCCCGCGCTGGTCGAGGCGATTGAATTCTTTCAGGAAAACCCAGGTGCCAATGCCGGCCAACTGCTCGAGTACTGGCGCGGCACGGCCAAAGCGACCGGACTGGAGCGGCTGATGCGTCAGGAGCTGGGCATCGCCGAAGAGGGCATCGAGCAGGAGTTCGCCGACGCCATCCGTCTGCTGCAACACAAGGCGCTCGACAGCCGACGCCGGCAACTGCTGGCCGAGTCGCAAACGCGGGCGCTGCAAGCCGGCGAACTGGCGGAACTCAATGCGCTGACGCTTCAACTTTCGGGGCGCCACGTGGTCCAAACGGGACCTGCCAGGTGACGTGGTGCTGGTCTAAAGGCGGCCGGTTTCGGTAGAATGCGCAGTTCTTCGCTTTCAAACTGGGGCAAGTCATCGCTCCCGCAGACGAGTCAAGCATGACCAATAGTGCAGAGAAGCAATCCCAGATCAAGGTTCTGATCGCCCTGGGCAAGGAAAAGGGCTTTCTGACCTACGCTGAAGTGTCAGACCATCTCCCGGAAGTGGTTGATTCCGAACAGATCGACGACGTCATCAGCATGATCCAGACGATGGGCATCCAGGTGCACGATGAAGCACCGGATGAGGAGAGCCAGCTGTTCTCCGAGCCCGCCGTCGTCGCCTCGGCTGAAGAAGAAGAAGACGCCGCCGAAGAAGCGGCCGCCGCGCTCGCGGCCAGCGATGACCAGTTCGGCCGCACGACCGACCCGGTCCGCATGTACATGCGCGAAATGGGCAGCGTCGAACTGCTCGACCGCGAAGGCGAGATTCGCATCGCCAAGCGCATCGAAGAAGGCTTGAACGAAGCGCTGTATGCGATGGCGATCTACCCGGAAACGGTCAAGATCCTGCTCGACGCCTACGACTCCGTCGGTGAAGGCAAGCGCCGCCTCGCCGAAGTCATCACGGGCTTCTTCGATCCAAACGCCGAGCCGGTCAGCGAAGTCCCGCCGGTGGTCGAACTCGCCGAAGAAGAAGACGACGAGGAAGAAGAAGCAGCGGGCGACGAAGAAGAGGAAGCGGTCGATACCGGCCCTGATCCCGAAGAAGCGCGCCTCAAGTTCGAAGAGATGCGCTCGCTGTACGACCAGGCTTGGGCAGCACTGCAGAAGACCGGGTCCGACGACAAGAAGACCCTCGGCAAGCGCGAAGCGGTTGCCGACCTGATCATGACGCTGAAGCTGTCGCCGAAGATCGTCGACGAGATCAACCGCAATCTGCGCGGCAAGATCGAACACATTCGCGAAATCGAGCGCAGCGTGATGCGCATTTGCGTGCTCGACGCCGGCATGGCGCGCGACGAATTCCTGGCCAAGTACAAGGGCACCCGCCCTGATGACGTGGAGTGGCTCGACAAGTCGATTCGCGCCAAGCGCAAGTATTCGGCGACGCTGGCAACGCGTCGCGACGAGATCGTCGAACTGCTGACGCAGCTGTCGAAGATCGAGAAGGATTATCTGATCGCGATCGACGAGATCAAGGACATCAACCGGCGGATGAACGTCGGCGAAGCCAAGGCCCGTCGCGCGAAGAAGGAAATGGTCGAGGCCAACCTGCGTCTGGTTATCTCGATCGCCAAGAAGTACACCAACCGCGGCCTGCAGTTCCTCGACCTGATCCAGGAAGGCAACATCGGCCTGATGAAGGCCGTCGACAAGTTCGAATATCGCCGCGGCTACAAGTTCTCGACCTACGCGACCTGGTGGATCCGCCAGGCGATCACGCGTTCGATCGCCGACCAAGCGCGCACCATTCGTATTCCGGTGCACATGATCGAGACGATCAACAAGCTCAACCGCATCAGCCGGCAGATGCTGCAGGAAATGGGTCGCGAGCCCACGCCCGAAGAGCTGGCGGTCAAGATGGAGATGCCGGAAGACAAGATCCGCAAGGTCCTGAAGATCGCCAAAGAGCCGATCTCGATGGAAACGCCGATCGGTGACGACGAGGATTCGCACCTCGGCGATTTCATCGAAGACACCGCTGCGGTGTCGCCGCTGGAATCGGCCACGTCGTCGTCGCTGGCCGAAGCGACTCACCAGATTCTGGCGAGCCTGACGCCGCGCGAAGCCAAGGTGCTGCGCATGCGCTTCGGCATCGACATGAACACCGACCACACGCTCGAGGAAGTCGGCAAGCAGTTCGACGTGACCCGCGAGCGCATTCGTCAGATAGAGGCCAAGGCGCTGCGCAAGCTGCGTCATCCGAGCCGCGCCAACTACCTGCGCAGCTTCCTCGACGAGTAAGTGATCCGCTGCACGCTGCAATAAAAAAGGCCCCGCATGCGGGGCCTTTTTTATTGCCGGGCCATCGACTCAGAAGCTGATGCGTGCACCCACGCGCGCCTCGCCCAGGCGCACGTCGACATCGCTGTCGTTGTTCGCCGTCAGGCTGGTGTAGCGATAGTCGGCAAACAGACCAACGTGCTTGCTCAGGTTGACGGCAAAGCCGGCCAACGCCTCAAGTCCATCGGCATTACCGACATCGAGATAGCCAACCTCGGCATTGAGCGTCAGATAGTCGTTGAGCACTTTGCCCTTGGCACCAAGGTGGGCACCCCAGCCTTCGCTCTTGTCGGTATCCGACTCACTAGCGGTGGTGCCATTGTCGACGCGTGTCTTGGACTCGATGCCGACGTACTCGCCGAGCACGTAGAACGGCGTCGTCGGCACATTGAAGCCCAGGCCCGCGCGGTACTGCTCGACGCGTTGATCGACATTAAGGAGGGGACCAGGGCCACCGGGAATGATCGGCGTGCCGTTGATCGTGATGTCGTCGTACTCGTTCTTCTCGTATTCACCACTGACGAAGATCGAATCGGTGATGCCGAACTTTCCCTTGGCACCGTAGCCGTCGCCTTCATCGAAATCCAGTTCGTTGCCGCCGGAATCCTTCAGCTTGATTTGCGCATAAGGCGTGTAATACAGATCGAGATCGGCAGCGGCTTGCGCGGCGGTCAGCGGAGCGGCGCAGAGCGCAGCGCACAGCAGTGTCTTACGAAGCTGCTTGACGGTTTGCATCGTGTTGTCTCCTTGGGGTTCGGATCTGCTCACCGGCCTTATCAAGTGCCAGCGTTCGGCGCGAAGGATGGGTTCGGCGCGCTGAACTGATGCTGTACGCACAACAAAAAAGCCCCGGAAAATCCGGGGCTTTTTTGTTGCCGACAAGAAGCCGGCGCGTACAGCGGTACGGCTTAGAACAGCACGCGCACACCGATGCGCAGATCGCTGAGCTGATAGTCGATGTCGCCATCGAGATCGGTGTTGCGATAGTCGATGAAGGCGCCGATGTTCGGCGTCAGATCGACCGATGCGCCGACCAGCAGTTCCAGACCGTCGTAGCTGCTTTCATCGTCGAGCGACAGATAACCGACCTGGCCGAACAGATTGACGCCACGCGACACCGGGAACGTGAGGCGAGCGTGCGCGCCAAAACCATCGGCGTCGAAGTCGACATCATCGATCGTCCAATTGACGTATTCGCCGTACAGCGCGAGCGAACCGGTGGCCAGCGGAATCTGCCAGCCGGCGCCGAGGCGCAGCTGATCGAGATCGACATCGAAGTCATCAAACGACGTCGTCTGATACTCGCCGTTCAAGAAAAAATTGTTCGGACGACCCAGCGGCACAAATCCCTTGATGCCGAAGCCGTCGCCGTCGTCGTCGTCGCTGAATCCGCCACCGAGATCGACATCAAGCGTGCTGCTCGGAATGTAGTACGCATCGACGTGCGCGCCTTCGTTGGCGAAGGCGGCCGTTGGCATGACCAGCGCAGCCAACAGCAACAGCTTGTTCGTTACTTTCATCCTGAACTCTCCTGATTTAGTTATGGGTCCGCCGATAAACGTCAGCCGAAACCCGCGCGAAGTTTGACCTTGCTTCCTTTCATGACGCTTACAGCGCGCGCATCATAGCCCGACCCAAGGTTGCGAGGTCGAGCATGCGGTTGGCGGTACTCACGGATGCAAGCTGCGATCTGCCGGAGTCCAGCTATCAGCAGTACGGCATCAAGCTGTTGCCGAACGCATTGCGTATCGGACGACAGTGGGTCCTCGACGAACGTGACACTCACATCAGTGATCACGTTTACCGCGTCCATCTGCAGCACGACGCCGGCAATACGGAGTGGCAGGTTGCCAGTGCGGGCGCCATTCACCAGCGTATCGTCGAGCGACTGATGCCACGCTACGAGTACGTTCTGTTCATCACGTCCGACAGTCGTCAATCGTCGCTGCATCGCCACGCAACGCAAGCTGCTTTCGGTCTTCTCGACCACGACACGAAGCTGTCGTTGGACCCGCAAGCGAGCGCTCGCTTCGGCATCAGGATTGTTGACTCGCGCCATGTCGGCGCCGGACTCGGCAGGCTGGTGCTCGAAGCCTGCGAACAGTTGACCCGCGGTGCGAGCCCGGCCGATGTCGCAGCGGCAATCGAGCAGTGCCGTCATCGATTGCATTGCCGCTGCGTGCCGGGGCCATCGCAGCGGCCTGCCGCCAGCCCGAACCGATGGTGGGCGCGGTTGCAGCAACGCCTGGGGCGGGTGCCGCTGTTGCAGCGCGACCGACACGGCGCCTACCGGGCGCTGCGCCACCACGCCAGTCGGGCACGGGCCATCGACGCACTTTTGGTGGGCATGGCGGCCACGATCGCGCGCGGCGCGGTGATCGGGCCGATCGTGGTGGCCCACGGCGGCGATCTGGACGCCTTGCTGGCACGCCCTGCCTACCATCGTTTGGAGGCAGCAGCCGCACAGGCGGGCCTGGCGCTGCTATCGACTCGGATCAGCGTAAGCCGGACGCTCGAACTCGGCGTCGGCGCAACGGAGTTGGCCTATCTAGGTCACGACGACGTGTGATTTTTGTTTAGAAAATATTTATTTTCTAATTTTTAATCACATTTCGTCGCATCAACCAGTGCGACCAGCTGTGCCAGGCGCTGCTGCAATTCGGCATCGTTGTTCGCCGTCACGGTGGCGTGGCCGATTTTGCGCAGCGGCTTGGGCGATTTGCCGTACAGATGCACGTGCAGACCCGGTATCGCCGCCAGCGCCGCGGTATCGGGCGCCTGGCCAATGAAGTTGACCATTGCCGACGGGCCGCGCAGCGCGGTCGACCCGAGCGGCAAGCCGGCGACCGCCCGCAGGTGGTTCTCGAACTGCGAGCACTCCGCGCCTTCGATGCTCCAGTGGCCGGAGTTGTGGACCCGCGGTGCGATTTCGTTGGCATACAGCGCACCGCCGGCGACGAAAAACTCGAACGCCAGCACGCCGACATAGTTCAAATGTTCGGCAACCCGGCGCGCATAGTCCTCGGCCTGGGCCTGCAGCGGGTCGGCGGCCTGCGGCGTGGACACGCGCAAGATGCCGTCGCGGTGCACGTTGGCGACCACCGGGTAAAAGCGCATTTCGCCGTCACGAGCGCGCACTGCGAGGCATGACAGCTCCCGCTCGAACGGCACGAAGGCCTCGACCAGGCACGGCGTATGCGGCGCCTCGGCGCCACCAAGACGCTGCCAGGCGGCGTCCAGATCGGCCTCGCTGCGCAGCACGGCTTGGCCTTTTCCGTCGTAGCCCATGCGCCGCGTCTTCATCACGGCGGGCAGGCCGACGTTGCGGGCCGCCAGGTCGAGCGCACCGCGCGCGGCCACCGGCATGTACCGGGGAACCGGGATGCCCAGCGCATCGAACATGCGCTTTTCGTTCAGGCGGTCCTGGCCGACTTCAAGCGCGATCGCCGGCGGGTACAGCGGAACCGCGGCACCGACGACTTCGGCCGTACGGGCCGGCACATTTTCAAATTCGTAGGTGGCCACATCGCAGCCAGCGGCAAAGCGCTGCAGCGCGGCCTCGTCGAGATAGTCGAGCTGAATGTGCTCGCCCAGCGGCGCCGAACAAGGCTGATCAGCCGGGTCGAGGAACACGAACTGCAGATCCAGCGGATAGCCGGCCAACGCGAGCATCCGGCCCAGCTGGCCGGCTCCGAGCACGCCGATCTTCATGGCTGCGGCGGGAGCGTCAATGGCGCGTCGTCGAGCACTTTCGACGTCTGCGCGCTGCGGTACGCCTCAAGCCGCTCGGCCAGCGCCGGGTCGCGGGTGGCGAGCATGCTGGCGGCCAGCAGCGCCGCATTGGTGGCGCCGGCCACGCCAACGGCCAGCGTGCCCACCGGGATACCAGCCGGCATCTGCACGATCGACAGCAACGAATCGAGCCCGTTGAAAGCCTTCGACTGGACCGGCACGCCCAACACCGGCAGGCGCGTCTTGGCCGCGCACATGCCGGGCAAATGCGCAGCGCCGCCGGCACCGGCAATGATGACCTGCAAGCCGCGGCCCACGGCCGCCTCGGCGTAGTCGAACAACAGGTCGGGTGTGCGGTGTGCCGACACGACGCGCGCCTCGTAGGGCACGCCCAACGCTTCGAGCGTGCGCACCGCGTGCGACATCGTGTCCCAGTCAGAACGGGAGCCCATGATCACGCCCACCAGCGGCGCTTCGGTTTTGGAGTTTGCGGTCATGTCCAGCCTGCGTCCCCGGATCGGGGAAAAGAGCCGGATTATGTCACCGGCCCCAAGACGCACCAAGTCGGGCCGCCAAACACGACGGCCCCCGACTCAGGGCAGCATTTCGAACTGGGCGCTGACGCTGGCCTGATAGCGGATCTCGCCGGTCTGCAGCCCCATCTCGGCATTGCCCTCGGGCGCTGCATCAGCGCGCATTGCCATCGCCTTGACCATTGGCAGCGGCGGCGAGCCGCCACCGTCTTCGTTGATCGACAGCACATTGCCGAGCTTGACGCCGAGCGTACCGGCCAACAGCGCTGCCTTGGCCTGGGCATTCTTCGCGGCCAACACCAATGCCTGATTACGCAACTCGTCGGCGCGAGACGACTCCAGCACCGGCGGCTGGGCTTGATTGACGCCAGCGCGCGTACCGGCCAGCAGGTAATCGCCGAGCCGGTCCAGTCGCGTGACGCGCACTTCGATGTCGCGGCTGACGCGATAGCCGGTCAGCTTGTTGTTGCGCCCGGCTTCATCCCAGACATATTCCGGCTGGATGCTGAGCCCCGCCGTGGTGATGTCCTCGTCGCGCGAGCCGAGCTTGCGCGCCTCGGCGACATAAGCCTTGACGACCTTGTTCACGGCGGTTTCGGCCGTCGCCACATCGGCACTCAACTGCGTCACGCCGAGCGTGACGCGCGCGCGATCAGGAACGGTGCTGACGTGCGCCTGCCCGGTGACCGCGACGATCCGCGGCGCTGGTGCGTGTGCGCCATGCGGCTCATGCGTTGCCGAGGCCGAAGCGCTCCACAGCAGCAAAGCGGCTGTCGCCGATGCCGTGCGGATCACGGTTGCGATAGTCCGCGACGTCCCGCCGTTCCGGATTTCCATGTGTCGAGTTCTCCAATGACGTTGACCGGGTCGCCATCATGCAGCGTCTCGGCACCTCGCACCACGACGGCGTCCTGCGCCGCGAGTGCCCCTTGTACCGCAACCCAGTCGCCGTCAGCGGCGCCGGTGGTCACCGGCACGCGCGCGACTTTGCCGTCGCGAACCACATAGACAGCCAAGCCTTCACTGCGGATCACCAATGCATCGCGCGGGACGGCCAACACTCGTTGTGCGGCAGCCAATGGCAGCAGCACTTGCAGCGTACGCCCCACCGCTAGCTCGGCTTCGGCGGGCGGCAGATCGATCAGCGTCTCGAAGCTTTGCGAGCGCGCATCGCCGACCGGCACGATCGCGCGCACCTTGCCGGCGACGTTGCGGCCGTCGTCGAGTTGAACGTGGACCTGCGAGCCGGGCTTGATCGCCCGCACGTGACGCAGCGGCAAGAACAACCGCAACTCCAGGTGCTCGGTGTCTTGCAGCCGCGCCACGGCATCGCCACGCGCCACTTCTTCACCTTCGCGTCGAACGCGCTCAGCGATCACACCAGCAAACGGCGCTCGCACATCGGCACGCGCCAAACGATCGTCGGTCTGACGCAGCGCGGCATGCGCGATATCCAAATCGCTGCGTGCCAGATCACGCGTATTCTCGACCTGATCGAGCTGAAACCGGCTCACCGCATTGCCCGACGCGCGCAAGCGCTCCAGCTCGCGTTCGGCTTGCTTGAGCGCCAGCTCCCCGCGCGTGACGCGAGCCGCTTGTTCGGCGCGCTGCAGGCGAATTTCGCCCGTGTCGATCCGCGCGATCACTTGGTCCTTGACGACACGCGTACCGGGCTCGGCGACAAAGTCGAGCGGGCCGCCAACGCCGGCCGCCATGTCGGCGCCGGATCGCGACTGAACTTGTCCAGTCGCCGATATCGACGGAGACAGTTCACGCAGACTGGCGCGCGCGGTCTGAATCGCTGCAGGTGGGCGCGTCTGCGCAGCAGACTGCGCGACAACCGTCGCCAACAGCGCGGCAATAGCGAACTGGATCGACCGATTCATTTGACGAAAACCTCCGGCGCCGACGGCTTTTCGGCCGCACGCATTCGCGATTCGCCCAAGCGCAGCAGCGCGGGCATCAGATACCACGTGAACAACGTACCGACGATCATGCCGCCGGATACCACGGCGGCCAGACCGCGGTAGATCTTGGCGCCCAAGCCGGGCATCAGGATCAGCGGCACCATGCCGAGTACCGCGGTCAGCGTCGACAGCACGATCGGCCGCGCGCGTGTCTCCAGCGCCTCGCGCACGGCATCGGCGCGCAGCATGCCGGCGTGTTCTCGTGCACGCGTCTGATCAACCAGCAAGATCGCCGCGTTGACGACCAAGCCCAGCAGGATGATGAAGCCGATCATCGTCAGCAGATCGAGTGCCTGGAAGTCGAACCAACCGATCAGCCGCAGCGCACCGATGCCACCCGCGATCGAGATCGGAATCACCAGCATCACCAACAGCGAATCCCAAAGACTTTTGAACAGCGCCGACATCAGCACCATCAACATCACCAGCGCCAGTGCAAAGTTGCTCGCCATCGACTTCAGTGCCTCGGCCAGCTGATTGGCGCTGCCGCCATAGCTGAGCTGCATGTTCTGGCTCATCGCCTCGCGCAGCTTGGGTTCCACTTTGCTCTGCAGAATCGAGATCGCCTCATCCAGACTCATCGTATCGGGCGGCTCGAAATTGACCGATACCGTACGCCGACCGTTGACGCGCGATAACTGCGACGGACCGACCGTCTGGCGGATCTGCGCCAGTTCGCCGACGGTCTGGATGCCGGCGGCAGGCGTTGCGATCGGCAATTCGGCCAGCTCTTCGGGCGAGTGCCACTGCTGACTCTTGACGATGATATCGAGGCGCTCGTTACCGTCGAAATATTCACCGGCCCATAAGCCGCCGGTGAATGAACGCAGCGCATCGGCAACATCACCGCGCGTCGCGCCCGCGCGCGAGATGCGCCACTCATCGGGCTGCAACTGAATCTCGGGCTGATTGAGCTCGAGCGCCGGCTGGCTACGCGGGAACGTGCCCGGTATCGCCAGTGGAATCTCGGTTTCGGCGACGCGCGCGGCCGTCATCAGTGCATTCAAATCGGGGCCCTGCAGATACAGCTCGATGTTACGTGCCGTACCACCGTCGAGATTGAACAGCGAGCCTTGGCTTGCGTACACGCGCACGTCGGGCAAGTCCGCCAGGATCTTGGTGCGCAGCAGGTCGACCACATCGCGGGTTTGCGTCGGGTCGGCTGCATAGGCCACGACCAGCCCGCCACCGCCGCCGCCCCAGGCCGAGAAGTTGTAGTACTTGATCGCCGGCTGCGCACGACCTTCGAGGTACGGCTTGAGCCGCTCGATGACGACCGGGGCCATTTCGCGGCGCACGGTGTCGATGTTGCCGCCCGGCGGCGTGCTGAAGTTGCCCCAGACGTTGTCGGTCTGCGCCACCGGCAGATAGTCGGGCTTGGGCGCGGCCAGGTATGAGAACAACAGCGATCCCGGTACCAGCAAGCCGATCAGCAGCGCACGCCGGGCGGGCGTTGCAGTGGCCCGCATGCCGCTACGCGCCATCGCCTTCCACCAGTGATCGTGCTGATCATCCGGAATGCGCGTCGCCAGCGCCCAGCGGTTGGCGGCGGGAATCACGGTCATCGCCACCAGCAGCGAGGCTGCGTGACTGACGCTCATCGTGATCGCCAGATCCTTGAACAACTGGCCTTCGAGACCCTCCATGAACAGCACCGGCAGGAAGATCGCCACGCTGGTCAGCATCGACGCCAGCAAGGCCGGAATCACCTCTTGCGCGCCGTCGATGGTCGCATCGAGCGCGGTACGACCCTGCTGAATGAAGCGGATGATGTTGCCTTGGACGATCAGCGCGGCGTCAGTGACGATGCCGGTCGAAAACGCGAGTCCGGCCAGCGAAATCGTGTTGAGGCTGCGCCCGAGCAGATGCAGCGTGATGACTGCAAACGCCAGCGACAACGGAATCGTGGCGCCGATCACCAGCAATGCGCGCGGCCCGCGCAGGAAGTACCACAGCCCGCCGACCGCCAGCAGCACGCCGATGATCAGCGACTCCTGCACGAAACCGATCGCGCGGCGTACGTAGACGCTGGCATCCCAGCTCAGATCGGCGACGAGTTGCTCGCGGCCGAGAGGGCCGGCGTTGAGTTCGGCCAGCGCCCGCTTCACGCCGTCGAGTACCTGCACGATGTTGGCGGTGCTGGTGCGCCGTATCGTCAGGTAGTAGCCCGGCACGCCATTGCGGAACGAAAAGGCCTGCTGGTCCTGAAGGCCGACGGCAATGTCGGCGACGTCGCGCAGGTATAGCGGACGGTCATTGCTCCAGCCGACGATCAGCGACCCCAGCTCGGCCACCGGCTCGCGGCCGGTGAACCGCACCGTGAACTGCCGCCTCCCGACATCGACGAAGCCGGCCGAGCTGTCGCGCGCACCAATCACGGTCTGCGCCAGCTGTCGCGGCGTGATGCCCAGCGACGCCAAGCGATGCGTGTCGAAGCGGATCTGTACTTCGCTAGGCCGCCCCCCTTCCAGGTCAACCTGGCTGACGCCCTCGACCCGCGACAGTCGCGGCTCGACCACCTCTTCCATCAACTTCTGGTAGGTCGCCGCCATGTCCTGAGTGTTGTTGCCCGGCAGCGGGCGAACCAGGATCGATGCGGCGTTCTCCCGGGTCCACGGCGCGCCATCGAACACTTGCGGCTCTTCGGCGTCGGGCGGCAGCGGCGGCAAGGTGTTGATCCGCGACACCACGTCGAGCATCACGCGGGTCATGTCGGTGCCGATCTCGAAGGTCAGCGATACGCCACCGCCGCCACGATTGATCTGCGACCGCATCTCCTTCATACCGGACAAGCCGCGCATCGCCTCCTCGATCGGCTCGACCAGCGCTTCCTCGACTTCGCTGGGCGCGGCTTCGCGCCATTGCACGTTGATCCAGATCTGCGGGTCCTTGGTGTCGGGCAGCAACTGGATCGGCAGGCGCAGCAACGCCAGCGCGCCGAACAGCAGCACGATCAGCGCCGCCGCGGCGATTGCCGCAGGGCTCGAAGCGGAATACTGGGTCAAACGCATGTCGCTCCCCGATCAGCGCGCGATGTCGGCCGCTTCGGCCACCGGATCGGTGGCACCCCGCGGTCTTGTGATGCGCCACTGACAGCGGAGGTTTAAACTGGGTTCCGATGTTCTACGGCGCTTTTGCAGTCATCCCATGCTAGACGAACCAGAAACCGTCACGCTGACGCGCGACGTGGTCGCCATCCTGATCCCTGCCGGAACCAAGGTCGAGTTGCCCGAAGGCGCCTCGGCGGTCATCACCCAGGCGCTGGGTGGCAGCTTCACTGTGCAGGTACAGGGCCATCTGTTTCGCATCAACGGGCCCGATGCCGACGCGCTCGGCAAGCAGGTGATCGTCGGCCCCGACGTGGCCGAAGACGCCAGCGACGACGAGCTGGAGAAAGCCGTCTGGGCGCAGCTGCGCACCTGCTACGACCCCGAAATCCCGATCGATATCGTCGAACTGGGCCTGGTCTACGAAAGCCGGCTCGAGCCTGCCGAGGCGGGCAATCCGGCCGGGCCACGTCGCGCCGTGATCCGGATGACGCTGACCGCGCCCGGCTGCGGCATGGGCGATGTACTGGTCAACGACGTCAAGACCAAGGTCATGCAGATTCCCAACATCGCCGAGGCCGACGTGGAGCTGACGTTCGACCCGCCCTGGAGCCGCGACATGATGTCCGAAGCCGCGCAGCTTCAAGTCGGCATGTACTGATGAGCGACACCAAGACTCAGGGCGTTCGCATCATCGTGCGTCCGCAGTACGTGCCTGATCAGTCGGCACCCGAGCGCAACCACTATTTGTTCGCCTACCAGATCACGATCCGCAACGAAGGCACGCGCACCGTGCAGCTAGTCTCCCGCCACTGGATCATTACCGACGGCGAAGGCAAGACCGAAGAAGTGCGCGGCCCCGGCGTGGTCGGCACCCAGCCGGTGCTCAAGCCCGGCGAGGAATTCCAGTACACCAGCGGCTGCCCGCTGACGACGCCGGTCGGCACGATGCACGGCAGCTTCCAGATGGTGCCAGTCGACGGCGAGCCGTTCGATGCGGCGATCGAGCCGTTCCGGCTGGCCGTGCCGCGCGTGCTGAACTAACGCAGAACGGCGGCGCCGAGCCGGTGCCGCTCCACCGTAGAAATCCGCCGATGAACGATCTCGCCGAAGTCGGCCACCTGGTCCGCCAGCTCAACGACGCCCAGAAAGAAGCCGTCACCGCGCCGCCCGACCACCGCTTGGTGCTTGCCGGCGCCGGCTCGGGCAAGACCCGCGTGCTGGTCCACCGGATCGCTTGGCTGATCGGCGTCGAGCGTGTGTCACCGCTGTCGATCTTGGCGGTCACGTTCACCAACAAAGCGGCCAACGAGATGCGCGGGCGCATCGAGCAGCTGCTGGCGATGCCGGTGCGGCAGCTGTGGGTTGGCACCTTCCACGGCATCGCGCATCGCATGCTGCGGCTGCATTGGAAAGAAGCGCGGCTGCGCCAAGATTTTCAAATCCTCGACTCGGACGACCAGCAGCGGCTGGTCAAGCGGATCATCAAGCAGCTCGACCTGCCCGATGACCAGTGGCCGGCAAAGATGGTCACCAACTGGATCAACAGCCAGAAGGAAGAAGGCCGTCGCCCCGGCTCGTTCGACGACATGGGCGACTTCACGCAGCGGGCGCTGGTGCGCGTCTACACCGCGTACCACAGCACCTGCGAGGCGCAGGGTCTGGTCGATTTCGCCGAGTTGCTGCTGCGCGCCTACGAGCTGTGCCGCGACCATGCCGAGGTGCAGGCGCACTACCGGCGCAAGTTCCGCCACGTGCTGGTCGACGAGTTTCAGGACACCAATACGCTGCAGTACCTGTGGCTCAAGCTGCTGGTCGGCGACCAGGGTGTGCTGTTCGCCGTCGGCGACGATGATCAGTCGGTCTACGGCTGGCGCGGCGCCAAAGTCGAAAACATGATCAAGCTGCAGCGCGAGTTCGCTGGGCTGGAGATCGTGCGGCTGGAACAGAATTACCGCTCGACCGGCACGATCCTGAAAGCCGCCAACGGCCTGATCGAGCGCAACACCGGGCGTCTGGGCAAGAATCTGTGGACCGACGGCAGCGACGGCGCGCCGATCCAGCTGTACGCCGCATTCAACGAATACGACGAGGCCGAGTTCGTCGTCCAGCGGATCAAGGACCATCTGAACGGCCCCTGCCGTCACGCTGATCTGGCCGTGCTGTACCGGTCCAACGCGCAGTCGCGCGTGATGGAAGAAATGCTGATCCGCGGCCGCGTGCCGTACCGGATCTACGGCGGTCTGCGCTTCTTCGAGCGCATGGAAGTTAAAGATGCGCTGGCCTGGCTGCGGCTGGTCCACAACCGCGACGACGACGTCAGCTTCGAGCGTGCGCTGGCCACGCCCCCGCAAGGCGTCGGTGCCACCAGCTTGGACAAGCTGCGCGCTGCGGCGCGCGACGGCGGCGGTTCGCTGTGGGCCGCCGCGCGCCGCGACCCGACGCTGCTGGGCCGCACATCCGCCAAGCTGCATCAGTTTCTGGACAAGGTCGACCGGCTGGCCGACCAGGCCCGCGAGCAGCCACTGGCCCAGGTTATGGACCTGGTCATCAACGGCAGCGGTCTGCGCGAGCATTACCAGAAGGGCGCGGCGACCGAAGCGCGCGCGTCGCGCGGCGCCGGCAGCGACCAGGCCGAAGCGCGACTCGAAAACCTCGACGAACTGGTCAGCGCCGCGCGCAGCTTCGAGAAGCCCGATGAGGACGGCGTCGAGCCGGTGTCGGCGTTCCTTGCCCATGCGGCGCTGGAGGCCGGCGAAGGCCAGGCCACGGCCGGTGAAGATTCGGTGCAGCTGATGACGCTGCACTCGGCCAAGGGCCTGGAGTTTCCGGTGGTGTTCATCGTCGGCCTCGAGAACGGCTTGTTTCCGTCGATGCGCGCGGTCGAGGAAGGCAATCTCGAAGAAGAGCGCCGGCTCTGCTACGTCGGCATCACGCGCGCGCGCCAGCAGCTGTATCTGAGCTATGCCGAAGTGCGGCGCATCCACGGCGTCGAGCAGATCGGCATGCCGTCGCCGTTCATCAAGGAGATTCCGTCGGACTGCTTGATGGAAACGCGGCCGCGCGCCGGCCTGCTGCGCCCGAGTAGTTTCGGCGGCGCGGGCAGCGCTGGAGGCGGCAGCAACGCGTCGCGCTACGGCAGCGGCGGAGGCGGCTACGGCGGCGGTACAGGCGGCTATACCGCGCCGCCGCGACGCATTCACGGTGCCAGCACGCCGGACTACGGCGGACTCAAGCTGGGCCAGCGCGTCAGCCACGCCAAGTTCGGCGAAGGCGTGATTCTGAGCTTCGAAGGCGAAGGCGAGCGCGCCCAGGTCGAGATTCGTTTTCGCGACGCCGGCAACAAGCGCCTGCTGCTGGGCTTGGCCAAGCTGCAGCCGCTGTAGCCGATGAGCCCGGCTGCCTGGGCGGCGCTGGCGGTGGTCGTCGCCGTGGCGCTGATCGTCGGCCCGCTGATGACGCTGCAGCGGCTCGCCAATCGACGCGCGACCGCCGCCGACGGCACCGCGACCGACATCGGTGATCTGGCGTCGCGACTGACGGCGCTGCTGCCGCTGCTGGCATCGTTTCCGGCGCCGCTGCGCCAAGTCCATGCCCGACAGGTTGCGCTGTTCTTGCGCAGCAAGCGCTTCGTCGGTTGTGACGGCCTGGAGGTCACCGACGAGATGCGCCTGGCAATCGCCGGCTACGCCTGCCTGCTGGTGCTGCAACCGCAGGCGACGCGCAACGGCCTGTACCCGGCGGTCAAGCAGATCTTGGTGTATCCGGATGCATTTCTGGTCCCGGTGACCGAACCCGACGAGTACGGCTTGGTGCCGGACGAGCCGGTCGAACGGATTGGCGAGTCCTGGCAGGGCGATCGCGTCGTGCTGTCGTGGCGCGACGTGCAAGCGGCGCTGGACGGCGACGAGGTCAACGTTGTCGTCCACGAGTTTGCTCACCAGCTCGATGACGAATCGCTGACCGCCGAAGGCGCGCCCGACCTGCCGGACTACACGCGCTGGTCGAGCGTCATGCAGCAGGAGTATGCGCGGCTGCAACGCCAGCGCCGGCCGCGCGTGCTCGACCCTTACGGCGCCGAGAGCCCGGCCGAGTTCTTCGGCGTGGTCGTGGAAGCGTTCATCCAGCGCGGCGACGAATTGGCCGAACACCATCCAGCGCTGTACGCGCTGCTGCGAGACACCTTTGGCTTCGACACGCGCCAGCTGCCGGTGACGGCGCCGTAAACGCCAGCGCCGTCACCGCGCGGGGCCCATTCAGTCCGCAACGGCCTTGGCGTACGCCGCTTCGCCGATGCCGATCAGCTTGCCGTTGACGAACACCAGCGGCGTGGTTTCGTCGCGCGTGGTGTCGCCGTCCGAATGCAGATGCTGGGTGCGGTAGCGAAGAATCCGGTATTCGCCGCTCTTGCCGCGCAGCGCTTCGACGAAGTCCGGGTTGCCGAGTTGGGTCTGCACTTCGGCGACATCGCTGCCCAGAGGCAGCCGGCCGATCATGCTGCGATTGCGCTCTTCAGTGCGCGTGTGGTCGCTCTTCTTGTTGTGATTGAACTCGTCGCTGTCGGCGCCGATGGCGAACACGCAACCGCTGAGGCTGGTCGCCAGCGCCAAGCACAAGGCCGCGCGCAGCGGGGTCTGCAAACCGGTTTGCTTCATGGAATCTCCTGGTGGAATCCGGCGCGGACTGGCGCACCGTGTCGGCAGGGGAGCATGAGCCATGCCACAGGCTCAGGCCATATGAATCAATGACTTGTGATCTCTTGACGGCAAGCACTTAGCCAATTGAACCAACTGTTGGCGGCAATGCCGACCCGCAATCGCCGTAGCCGTCAGTTGACCTTGACCATGATCGCCTTGATACCGCTCGACTCCAGCTGCGCCAGCGTGCTGCGCGCCTGGTTCTCGTCGCGCAGCGGACCGATGCGGACGCGGTAATAGGTGTCGCGATTGTCGATCGTCACTTTCTCGATCCGCGATTCCAGGCCGGCCAGCGCCAGCGCGGCCTTCTGCTTCTCGGCCTCGGCCTGGCCGCGATAGGAGGCGACCTGGATGATGAACGCGCCGGTCGTGGCGGCACTCGGCGCCGTGGTCGGCGGCGCCGAAGCGGGCACCATCGACGGGTCGGTGCCCGGCGTATTGGCGAAGGCCTTGGCCACTTGCTCGGACGGTGTCGTCGACGCCGGCAACGGCGGCGGCGGCGTGGCCTTGCCGGCCGGCTGGCTGGGCACCAGCACTTCCTGGCTCGGCAGCAACTCATAGAACGTGAAGCGGGATTTTTCCTTCGGCGGCACCTGCACGCGGCCGTCCGCGTCGGCCTGACCCTTGGCGCCAGGCTGCGCGGCGCGCAGCGCCGGCTTGCCGCTGCGCGTGTCTTCGGCGTCGGCAACCTCGGCCGGCTCCGACTCGCCCTTGCGCGCGTTCTTGCCCGCAGCGCGCGGCCGGTCGCTGGCCGCCGACGTGCCGCGCAGCGGCTCCTGCGTCGGCCGCGACACGTAGACGAACACCGTGATCAGCACGCCGATCGACAAGCCCAGCAGCAACATGCCCCAACCCGGGACCAGCGACGACTTCTTCTTCGCCGGCGGCCGGCGACCGCCGGAGCCGCCGCGCGGATTGCGCGCCGCGTAGTCGCGTGTTGCCACCTACATCGTCTCCGGTGCCGACACGCCGATCAGCGCCAAGCCGTTCTGGATCACCTGGCGCGTGGCGACGATCAGCGCCAGCCGCGCGCGGCTCAGCTCGGGGTCGTCGGGCAACAGGAACTTGTGCGCGTTGTAGTAGCTGTGCAGCAGGTCGGCGAGGTCGCGCAAATAGAACGCGACGCTGTGCGGCGCCGACTGCTCGGCGGCGGTGGCGACCATCTCGGGGTACTTGCCCAAGTGCACCAGCAGGTTCTTTTCCTGCGTCTCGACCAGGCGGTGCAGCACGTCGGCGCTGGCGGCCGCGTCAAACGCCAGACCGCGCTCGGCCGCCTGGCGCAGCACCGAGCAGATCCGCGCATGCGCGTACTGGATGTAATAGACCGGGTTTTCATCGCTCTTGGAGCGCGCCAGGTCGACGTCGAACACCAGGTGCGAATCGCTCTTGCGCGCGGTCAGGAAGTAACGCGTCGCATCACAGCCGACTTCATCGATCAGGTCGCGCAGCGTCACGTAACTACCGGCGCGCTTGGAGATCTTCACCTCTTCGCCGCCGCGCATCACGGTGACCATCTGGTGCAGCACGTAGTCGGGCCAGCCCTTGGGGATGCCGACGTTGAGCGCCTGCAGGCCGGCGCGAACGCGCGCGATCGTGCCGTGGTGATCGGAGCCCTGCTCGTTGATCACGCGTGCAAAGCCGCGCTCCCACTTGTGGTGGTGATAGGCGACGTCGGGCACGAAGTAGGTGTAGCCGCCCTCGCGCTTGCGCATCACGCGGTCCTTGTCGTCGCCAAAGTCAGTGGTGCGCAGCCACAACGCGCCGTCCTGCTCGAAGGTATGACCCGAGGCCACCAGCGCTTCCACGGTGCGCTCGACGCGGCCGTCGGTGTACAGCGCCGATTCCAGCGAATACACGTCGAAGCCGACGCCGAAGGCCTTCAGGTCGGCGTCCTGTTCGCGGCGCAGATAGGCCACCGCGAAGTCGCGGATCGCATCCAGATCGTCGGCATCGGCAGCACCGGTGATCGAGCGGTCGTCGGCGACCACGGTTTCGCCGGCCATGTAGGCCCGGGCGACGTCGACGATGTAGTCGCCGCGATAGCCGTTCTCAGGCCAGGCCAGGTCGTCGGTGGAAATACCCTTGATCCGCGCCTGCACCGAGATGCCGAGGTTGCCGATCTGCGCGCCGGCATCGTTGTAGTAGAACTCGCGCGTCACGTCCCAGCCGGCTGCTTCATAAAGCCGCGCCAGGCAGTCGCCGACTGCGGCGCCGCGCCCGTGACCGACATGCAGCGGTCCGGTCGGATTGGCCGACACGAATTCGACCATCAGCTTGCCGCGCTGGCGAGAATCGTCGCGGCCATAGGCCACGCCGCTGGCGAGGATGTCGGCGACGACGGCCTGGAATGCGTCGGCCGCCAGGAAGAAGTTGATGAACCCCGGCCCGGCCAGCTCGACCTTGGCCACGCGACGCGACGGCGGCAACAGCCGCACCAGCGCTTCGGCCACGGCCCGCGGCGGGCGGCCCAGCGGCTTGGCCAGTACCAGCGCCAGATTGCTGGCGAAGTCGCCGTGCTTGGGGTCCTTGGTGGCGTCGATCTGGACCGTCGACGGCACGGCGATATCGGCGCCGGCCTCTTTGATCAGCGCCGCGGCAGCGGCGGTGACCAGCGTCTGCAAATGGGATTTCATCGTCAAAAACCGCGGGAATGCTCGAAAGAGCGTCAGTGTACCGTGGCCACGCCCCCATGCTGATCGCAGCGGCTGCGCTAGCATCGGCCGATGAAACCCGGACTCGACACCTCATCGCCCTGCCTGATCGTCGGCTGCGGCGACATCGGCCTGCGCGTCGGCCAGCGGCTGCTCGCGCGCGGCATCGCGGTACACGGCCAAGTGCGCAGCGCCGACAGCGCGCACGCGCTGACCGCCGCCGGCATCCGGCCGCTGCTGACCGATCTGGACGCGCCCGCCGGCGAGATCAGCGAAGCGCACGAGCTGGTGTTCTGGTTCGCGCCGCCACCACCGAGCGGGGACGGCGATCCGCGGCTGCGCCAATGGCTGGCGCAGCATCGGCCGCGACGTCTGGTCTACATCAGCACCTCGGGCGTTTATGGCGATTGCGACAACCGCTGGATCGACGAGAGCGAACCGCTCAAGCCGCAAACCGCGCGCGGCAAGCGCCGGCTCGATGCCGAGCGCGCGCTGGCCGACCACGCCGACCGTCACGGCACCGAGGTCATCACGCTGCGCGTGCCGGGTATCTACGGCCCCGGCCGGCTGCCAGTGGACCGCTTGCGCGCCGGGCTGCCGGTGATCATCGAAAGCGAATCGCCAACGACCAACCGTATCCACGCCGACGATCTGGCGCGCACGGCGATCGCCGCTGCCGAGTGCGGCCAGCCGGGCGAGGCCTACAACGTCAGTGACGGCTCGCCGACGACGATGACCGACTACTTCTGCCGCTGCGCTGCGCTGCTGGGCTTGCCCGAGCCGCCGCGCGTCAGCCTGGCGCAAGCGCGGCAGACCTTCACGCCGGCGATGCTATCGTTCCTGGAGGAATCCAAGCGCCTGCTGACCTCGCGGATGCGCAACGAACTGGGCGTGATGCCGCGCTACCCGGATCTTGCAACCGGGCTGCCGAGCTGCCTGCCGGCAGACTGAACGCCGGCCCGCGAGCCACACCGGAATTCCAAACACGGACCCACTGCAAAAGGAGTCAAGGCGATGAGTGTGCTAGGCGAATTCAAGAAGTTTGCGATGCGGGGCAACGTCGTCGACCTGGCGGTCGGCGTGGTCATCGGCGCGGCGTTCGGCAAGATCGTCTCGTCGCTGGTGGCCGACGTGGTGATGCCGCCGCTGGGCCTGCTGATCGGCAACGTCAACTTCAGCGACCTGGGCGTCGTGCTCAAGGATGCGGTCGGTGATCAGCCCGCGGTCGTGCTGGCCTACGGCAAGTTCATCCAGACGATCTTCGATTTCACGATCGTGGCGGCTGCGATCTTTGCGCTGGTCAAGGCGATCAACAGCCTCAAGCAGCCGGAACCGCCGGCCGCCGACACGCCGCCGCCGCCCGAAACCCCGGCCGACATCCAGCTGCTGGCCGAGATCCGCGACCTGCTCAAGAGCCCGCCCAAGGGCTGAGCCGCCGTACGGGCACCATCAAGACCGGCCGCGATGCCGGTCGGCGCCCGGAACCAACGCAAACCAACGATGTCGCGCTCCGAACGCTTCGGCTAGACTTGCCGCCGTTTGTCGTTCCGGCGGCGCCGTTGGCCGTGGACGACAGGTCGCCCGCCGTGGCGATCTGCGCTTTTTCTCAAGTCAGCGTCAGGGAGCACAAGTAAATGCCGGTCAAAATTGCCGTGCTGAAGGAGACCCGTCCCAACGAGCGTCGCGTGGCCCTGGTTCCGGCCGTCGCCGACAAGCTCGCCAAGCTGGGCGCGGAACTGCACATGCAGTCGGAAGCAGGTCTGGCGGTGAAGCTGCCGGACACGGCGTTCAAAAACGTCACGTTCGCCGCCAACCCGCAGGGCTTGGTCAGTGATGCCGACATCGTCGTGTCGGTGCAGCCGCCGTCGCTGGACGTCGTCAACGCGATGAAAGAAGGCGCGATCCTGATTTCGTTCATCTACGCGCACAAGGAAGTCGAGCTGACCAAGCTGCTGCGCGACAAGAAGATCACCACGTTCGCGATGGAGCTGGTGCCGCGCATCACGCGCGCCCAGGCGATGGACGCCCTGTCGTCGCAGGCGGCGTTGGCCGGTTATTACGGCGCGCTGCTCGGCGCCACCAGCATCGCCCGCATGATGCCGATGACCACGTTCGCCACCGGCTCGATCCGTCCGGGCACGGTGCTGGTGATGGGCGTGGGCGTGGCCGGCTTGTCGGCGATCGCCACCGCGCGCCGCATCGGCGCCAAGGTCGAAGGCTATGACGTGCGTCCGGAAGTGAAGGAGCAGGTCGAATCGCTGGGCGCCAAGTTCA
Source organism: Hydrocarboniphaga daqingensis (assembly GCF_900129825.1). GTDB lineage: Bacteria > Pseudomonadota > Gammaproteobacteria > Nevskiales > Nevskiaceae > Hydrocarboniphaga > Hydrocarboniphaga daqingensis. The sequence goes on from NZ_FQWZ01000002.1 coordinate 77,551, forward strand.
TCGACACCGGCGTCGACGCGCGCGGCGCCGGCGGCTATGCCCGTGAGCTGACGCAGGAAGAAAAAGACAAGATCGCCTCGGTCGTCACCAAGCACATCCAGGCGGCCGACATCATCATCACCACGGCCGCGATTCCCGGCCGGCCGTCACCCAAGCTGATCAACAAGGCGCAGATCGACGGCATGAAGTCGGGCGCGGTGATCATCGACCTTGCGGCGGAAGGCGGTGGCAACACCGAATACACGGTGCCGGGCGAAACCGTCAGCGCCGGTCAGGTGACGATCGTGGCGCCGCTGAACGTGCCATCGCTGCTGGGCGAACATGCCTCGGAGCTGTACGCGAAGAACCAGTACAACCTGATGGAACTGTTCATCAAGGACAAGGCGATCAGCATCGACTGGAACGACGAAGTGCTGGCCAAGTCGGCGCTGACGCATGCCGGCGAGATCAAGAACGAAGCGGCCAAGAAAGCGGTTGAGGCCTAACAGGGGACGCATGACATGCTGACCGGATTCATTGCGCTGTACATCTTCATGCTCGCGGCCTTCACCGGCTACGAGATCATCGGCCGCGTGCCGTCCATCCTGCATACCCCGCTGATGTCGGGCAGCAACTTCGTGCACGGCATCGTCGTCGTCGGCGCGCTGTTCGCGTTGCTCAATGCCACCAGCGTCACCGAGCAGGTCATCGGCTTTGCCGGCGTGCTGCTGGGTGCGGGCAATGCCGCCGGCGGTTACGTGGTGACCGAGCGGATGCTGCAGATGTTCAAGTCCTCGGACAAGAAGTAAGGCGCCAGACCGACCATGAACCCGACTCTCATCATCGACGCCAGCTTTTTGGCTGCTGCGTTCCTGTTCATCTACGGCCTCAAGCGCATGAGCTCGCCGGTCACGGCGGCCTCGGGCATCCGCGTCGCGGGCCTTGGCATGCTGATCGCCGTCGTCGCCAGCTTTCTGTACGTCTTCAGCGTCAACGAAGCGGCCAAGCCGCACTTGATGGTCAACGCCGGCCTTGGCGCCGTGGCGCTGATCATCGGCCTGGGCTGGGCTTGGACCAGCGGCAAGAAGGTCGAAATGACCGCGATGCCGCAAATGGTGGCGCTGTACAACGGCATGGGCGGCGGCGCCGCCGCGGCCATCGGCGCGGTCGAGCTGTTCCGCACCTCGGCCGAGCACGCGCTGGTGCCGCTGGTGGTCACCATCGTCGGCTCGCTGATCGGCGCGATCTCGCTGTCCGGCTCGCTGATCGCGTGGGCCAAGCTCGACGGCCGCGTCAATGGCGTCTGGCGCTTCAGCGGCCTGCAGGTCATGAACGGCACGTTCTTCTTCGCCACGCTGGCGCTGGGCCTGTACATCGCGCTGGTTGCCCACGGTCATGCGCCGATCTGGATGACGGCCGCGTTCTTCATCCTGGCCCTGGTATTCGGCGTGCTGATGACGATGCCGATCGGCGGCGCCGACATGCCGGTGGTGATCTCGCTGTACAACGCGTTCACTGGCTTGGCGGTCGGCTTCGAAGGCTTCGTGCTGCAGAACCCGGCACTGATGATCGCCGGCATGGTGGTCGGCTCGGCCGGCACGCTGCTGACGCTGCTGATGGCCAAGGCGATGAACCGCTCGGTCGCCAACGTGATCTTCTCCAACTTCGGCGCCAGCGGCGGCGAAGAGCAGGGCGAGATCAAGGGCAGCATGAAGCCGGTCGACGCCGGCGACGCGGGCATCAACATGCGTTACGCCAGCAAGGTCATCATCGCGCCGGGCTACGGCCTGGCCGTGGCCCAGGCGCAGCACAAGCTGTTCGAGTTCGTGAAGCTGATCGCCGACCAGGGCGTGGAAGTGAAGTTCGCGATCCATCCGGTCGCGGGCCGCATGCCCGGCCACATGAACGTGCTGCTCGCCGAAGCCGGCGTGCCGTACGACATCATCTACGACATGGAAGACATCAATAACGAGTTCAAGGAAGCCGACGTCGCTATCGTCATCGGCGCCAACGACACCGTGAACCCGGCGGCGCGCACCAACAAGAGCAGCCCGATCTACGGCATGCCGATCCTCAACGTCGACCAGGCCAAGCAGGTCTACGTCGTCAAGCGCGGCCAGGGCAAGGGCTACTCGGGCGTCGAAAACGAGCTGTTCTTCGCCGACAACACCAGCATGGTCTACGGCGACGCGCAGAAGGTGATGGTGCAGATGATCCAGGCCGTGAAGTCGCTCGACGGCGGCGGCCACTAACGGTCAGTACAGCTGATGCTGCACGCAAGAAGCCGCCGCAAGGCGGCTTCTTGCGTTGAGGCCTGTAGAACGCCGGTGCGCCGCATCAACGCATCCGGAACCAAGACCATCGGTCGAGCCGCCGCGTCAGCGGCGACGGTCCCGTGACAGGCCCAGCCGACCTAGCGATCGGCGTCGTAGGCCATCACCGGCACCGCATAGCGCGCGCTCAGCTCGCTGTCGCGCCGCTCGAAATCCTCACGAATCGCAGCGAACTCACGCGACAGCTGACGCAATACGTTTTCCAGTTCGCGGCGCTCGCGCTTGTCCAGCAACTGCGGCGGCTCGGGCGGCGGCTTGCGCCCTTCGCGGATCTGCTCGACGTAGTCACGCGCGCGGCGGTCGTCCTCGGCCAGCCGCTGCGCGATATCGTTGCGCTGCGTGCGGCGCTGGTCGAGTGCGCTGACGATCGCCGCGATCTGGCGGCCGTCCTCGTAGGCCGGGCGAAACTGCGCATCGAGGTCCGGCGGGCAGACGTCACCGTAGGACTCGCCGCGTCGGCCGATGTCGTAGCCGTGCTCCGGCCGGCAGTACAAGCCCAGCCCCTGCGCATAGCCGAGCTTCCAGCCCGTCGCATCGGCGCCCAAGCCATGCTCGGCACAAGCGCGGCGTTCTTCTTCAAAGCGCGCCGCGTCGCGGCCTTTCAAGCCGTTCTGATAGCCGATCTGCTGCCAATTGGCGGCTTGGCACTGGTCCTTGCTCAGCGGTGCACAGGCAATGACGCCGCTCAGTGCCAGCAACGTCGACGTGGCGACGGCCACGAGCGGTTTCATGTCGATTGAGGTCCGTGTCGAGGGTCGCCCATGGTGCGCGAAACACCGGCCGACGCGCGACAGGTCTGCCTCAGTCGGACGCTGGCCCCACGCTTACACCAGCACCTGCTGCGCCTTGGCGTAGAAGCGCTTGCGCTCGTCCATGCCGTTGTAGCCGCCGTTGACGCTCAAGCTGATGAACTCCACCGGCGACACGTCGATGACCGCGCCGCGGTATTTCTTCTTCAAGCGATCTTGGTCGGCGTGATTGGCGATGTCGTTGAGATGTCGCGTTGCCCAGTATTCGCAGGCGCTCCAGACCGCGTACTCGGCCTGCTCCAGCAGCTCGGGGTTGTTGACGAACAGATCGCGGCGGCCCTTCTTGATGCCCAGCTGCAGATAGTTGGCGCGTCCGGTGGTCTGGAAGATGCCCCGGCCCTTGAAGCGCACGCCGTCGCCTGCTTGCGTGTTGCCGAGGTCAGCACGGCCCTCGTAGGCGCGCCCCGACGCATATTCGCGCAGCACGTTGAAGTGGTCGGTCTCGTGGCAGGCCTGCGCCAGAAAATGCGCATATTCCTGCGGCGTATCGATGCCATAGCCACCGCAGGTGGTGTTGAGCCACGGTGCCAGCCGCTCCATCAGCGGGGTGACTTTTTTGCCGGCGATGGCAGCGAGGTGCGCAGCAGTGACGACGTAGGCCATGGCGAGGATCTCGGGCGACGGATTGAAGGGGATCAAATCTTCGGCGTGTCGGCTTCTGCGGCAGCGGGCTCTTTGGGCGGCGGCTTCAGGCTGGTGCGCAGCTTCACCAATTGGTTGAGCAGCTCAAACCAGAACGAGGCGCCCGACGACAGCGCCAGCGCCGTCAGCAGCAGGCCTACGAGTTTCTTCAACGTCACGCCGATCGAAGCCTCGCGGCCGAAACAGCGCTGGAACTCGCTGGCCTGCCAACCAAGCGGCAGCCCCAGCGATTCGGCGATCTGCCGGTTGCCGCGAATCAGCTCCAGCTGAGCGGCGATGTCGCCGCTGCGAAGGTCGTGCTCCGGTGGCGCCGTCGGTGCAGGATCAGCAGCGTCGGCGGCCGAGGCGTCTAGCTGAGTCCCGGTGGTGGACGCTGCCGCGTCGGCAGCGGGCGCGTCAGCGTCGGCGGCCACCTGATCCGATCGCTGCTCGATGTACTGCGCAGCACTGTCGGCGATGCGATCGGCCAGCAGCGGGTCCATCGACAGATTGCTGACGATCTGGATCGAATCGACATTGGCCACGACGGCCAGCAGCAGGCCGATTCCAAGCAGCACCGCGCGCGCATAGCGGCCGAACCAGCCGCCGACGCGATCCATCGAGGCATTGAAATGCGCCACGATCGCCGCTTCCAGCGCTTGCACCTGGCTCTCGCCTTCGGCCACCGGACGCTGGCCGACCAGCCGCTGCGCAAACGCACGCAGCTGGACGAACGGATCGGTCGTCGCGGCCTCGGGGTCGGCGTCTTCGGCCAGCATCAGCACCGCGCGCGCGAAATGCTCGGGCGGAATGTATGAAGGCAGCGCATGCGCGCGCTCGGAGAACTCACCTTCGTACAGGCTGTTGATCAGCGGATGTTCGTAGAAGCGACGCAGGTCGGCGGCCACATCCGGCGACCGGTGCCGGAGGATCTCCTTGATGCCGCGTGCGAGCAGTTTGCCGCGCTGACGGATCAGCCCCTCCAGCAGCTCGAATAGCGCCGATGCGATCGTGCTGAAAATCAGATAGATCAGCGTCAGGCCGATCAACACATTGAGCAGCTGCAGGATCATCGCGGGCTCCGGGCAGCGAGCGTCGGTGCCGGCCACCAGACTTCGATCACGCCGGTGTCGACACGGCCTTGAAAGCGCGGCTGATACGCCAGCCGAACATCGGCTGCCGCGCTGCCGCCACCGCAGCGCCCCGATACGAGCGCCTGCTGCATCAACTCGGCTGCCGGCAGATCGGCCGGGTAGGTGTAGCGAATCTCCAGACGTCGCGGCGAGCGCGACGCGCCCACCGTCTCGATGCCGGGCGACTTGAACGGCGGCTGCGCATTCAGCGCAGCGCGCAGCACTTCGGCGTCGGCGATGTCGTCGGCCTGAGGCACTTGAATGAACACCCGGATGCGCGGCGTGCCCTGCGCAGGACGGCCGATCGTGCAGGCCGGTGGCGCCGAGGCCGGCGCGGATGCGGGCATAGCCGGTGGTGGCGCGGTAGGTGCTGCGGGTACTGCGGCGACCGGCGCAGGACCGGATGCCGGCACGCCGTCTCGCGGCTTTGGCGCCGCACTGGGACCGCGAGGCGCCGCTGCCGCGACCTCCGGCAACTCGGCGCTCACACGCCGACGCAGCGCATCGAGATCGGTTTGCGCCTTGGCTAGCTGCGCGCGCAGCTGCGCAAGATCAGCAGGCGAGGCGCCGGCGCCCGGCGTCGCGGCCGCCGTTTTGCATTCGTCTCTTGCATAGCGAACGGCGGCCGAAAGCCGCTTGGGCGCTGGCTCCTGTTGCGAGGGCATCATCTGCTCCAGCTCACCGAACCAGTCGTCGATGCGCGCCGGTGACGAGCACTGGCACACGCGCAGCTGCTCGTCGTCGCTGCGACGCAAGCGCATCGCCGCATACAGGATCGCGCGCGTCCGATCCGTCACCGACTGATTGACCAGTTGCGAGGCGGCGAACATCAAGCGCGTGCAGAACTCGTGCTCGGTCACCACGCGCTGGCTCCCGACCCATCGCTCCTGCGGCTGGGCGACAACCAGCGCCTTCTGCAGCGCCGCTGCCGTGGACTCGTCGGCCTGGACGCTGAGCGCGCGCTGGCGTTCGGACGCTTCTTTGTCGCGCGCCGCGCGACTTTCCTTCAGCGCCTGCTGCTCGGCATGGCGCTGCTCGTCACGCTGCCGCTCCTGCTGGCTTTGCTGGTAGATGCCGGCGACCACCGGGGCCATAGCCGCCAGCACGGCCACGATGCGCGTGTTGCTGCCGAAGCGGCTGGCACCGGCGCGGTCCGACATGTCAGCAGCGGACGCCGCAATAGCCAAACAAATCGCGCTCGAACCCTATCGAGCCGCCGCCGCGGGCTGCAATATTGCAAAGCCCCGAACCCTGGCGCTTCATGCCCCGCTCCCTGTCTTGTCGACCGGTCGAGGCTGCGCGCCGCCAAACCGCCGCACAACCGCATAAACGCGGAAAATGTGGCCCCGTTCACAGTTTGCTCAAAGACCCGCCCGGAGCGCCGTCCCCATGCAGAGCTTTCGCTACTACGACTTCTTCGTCGGCGGCGTCGTCGCCGTGTTGCTGTGTTCCAACCTGATCGGCCCGGGCAAAGTCTGCGAATTCGACTTTCCGCTGATCGGCACGATGGCGTTTTCGGCCGGCAACCTGTTCTTTCCGATCGGCTACATCTTTGGCGACGTGCTGACCGAGGTCTACGGCTTTGCACGTGCACGGCGCGCGATCTGGGCCGGCTTTGCCGCGATGATCTTCGCCACGGTGATGACCTATGTCGTGCTGGCGATGCCGGTGGCCGACGACCCCTACAACCGCGTGCTGCAGCCGGCGCTGGAGACGGTGTTCGGCAACACCTGGCGCATCGTCGCCGGCAGCATCGTCGCATACTGGGTCGGCGACTTTCTGAACTCGATCGTGATGGCCAAGATGAAGGTCTGGACCCAGGGCAAGCACCTGTGGTCGCGAACGATCGGCTCGACGATGGTGGGCCAATTCGCCGACTCGGCGTTGTTCTACCCGATCAGCTTTCTCGGCATTTGGACCACCAAGGCTCTGGTCAGCGCGATCCTGTTCAACTTCGTGTTCAAGGTGCTGGTCGAGATCGTGTTCACGCCGGTCACCTACGCCGTCGTCAATCGCTTGAAGCGCGTCGAGGGCGTCGACACCTTCGACGTCGACACCAGCTTCAACCCGTTCTCGCTGAAGGACGAGGGCGAGCGCCGCAGCGCCGCCTGAGCCGGCACGCGACCGCGCGCCGCGCCGCTACAGCGCGGCCGCGATCTCGGCCTGCACGGCCAGCGCCATCGCACGTGGATCGGCCGCATCGCGGATCGGGCGCCCGACGACCAGATAATCGGCGCCGGCCTTGATCGCGGCGGCCGGCGTCATCACCCGCTTCTGATCGGCGACGACGCGGTTTTCGACCGGGCGGATGCCGGGCGTCACGCAGATCAGCTCACGTGGCGCTTCGAGCCGCAGCCGCTCGACTTCGAGCCCCGACGACACCACGCCGTCGCAACCGGCCTGCAATGCGCGTCGCGCACGCGACAGCACCAGTGTGGGGATGTCGCAGGCAAAGCCCAGATCGTCGAGATCGCCTTGATCGAGGCTGGTCAGCGCCGTCACCGCCAGCACCTTGGTATCGCCGGTCTTGGCCGCCGCCGCCGCCTGCATGATCGACTGGTTGCCGTGGATCGTGCAGAAGTCGGCGCCACGCTCGGCCAGATTGCGCACCGCGCGCGCCACCGTTTCCGGAATGTCGAAGAACTTCAGATCGACGAACACCTTTTTGCGCTGCGACTGCTTGAGCCAGTCGAGCAGCTCGAAGAAGCCCGGCGCCATGCACAGCTCCATGCCGATCTTGTAGAAGCTGACCGCCTCACCCAACTGCCCGACCATCGCCCGCGCCGCATCGGCATCGGGAACGTCGAGCGCGACGATCAGGCGGTCTTGGGCGGGAATCTGGGCGCGGGTCATGAGATCGGGGCATCGGCGGCGGAATCGGGGCGCCTATGTTCGCACGGCACCTCAGGGCGTCGCTCGTGTTCGGCGGAGCCGTGCACCCGAGTTTCGCGCCGCAACCGCTACTGCTTCTGCAGGACGACGACGTCCTGATGGTTGCCGACGACGCCCGGCACGATCGCCATGACGTTGAAGTACCGGCTCCAGTTTTGTTGATGTACTTTTCGGTGTGGAACACGTTGCGGTAGTAGTCGGCGCTGTTTTTGATCTGATGGGCGAGATCGTGGTTGCCGCCACCGTCCATGAAGCCGGACTGGACCCAGGTGGCGAACGCCGCTTCCGACTGACCCGACCGGCAAATCGTGAACGCACCGTGCGTGGTCATCAGCAAGATCGCGCTCGGCTTTGCAATGCGGGCCAGTTCCCGGAGCCATAAGTTCTGGTCGGCCTCGCTCAGATGGGTGAATACCGATACGCCGATCATCAGATCGAAGGAGGCATCGGCAAGCGGAGTCGGCGGCATCAGATCGATGTGGTGAAAGCGGCCGAACGGGATGTTCGCTGCACACCAGGCCACGTTGTCGGCATCGATGTCGATGCCGGTGACGGTTTGCATTGGATCCGGCTTGAAATGACGAAGTACGCGCGAACACCCGCAGCCCCAGTCGAGGATGGCCGGGAAATCGGTGTAGCGACGCCCGAACTGCTGCTGCAGGATCGCTTCGAACTTCTTGTAGGTCGACAAACCTTCAAGCCGAAACGCGCCCTCGTCGCTGCCACCGTGGACTCGCGCACGGCGAAACGGCTCGGGGAGCGGAAAGCGGTCCGGCGCGGTCGTGTGGTAGTAGGCATGCAAGTCGTAGAACGGCTTGCCCGTCTGCAGGTCGAGATAGTCGAACCGGTATTCGTCGCGGTCCGACTCCAGAATGCGGCTGCGGCACAGGAAGCCCGATAGCCGGGCATCGTCAGCGAACCAGAACAGGTCGCCGATATCGGGGCGCCCGATCGGATAAGTCGTGCTATCGAACGGCCGGCCATTGATTGAGAACGACGTGGGCCCGGAGCGCCGACCTGCGGGAATCGCCCATCCGCGGATTCCGATCGTGCCGCGATCGATGCTGACGAAGTCGACGCACCACGGCGGGAAGCGCATCAAGTCGCTCAAGGATTGACGATGCGATATCGACGGTGGGGTCGCCGGCCGCTCGCCGAACAGTGCACGGACTCGCTGAGCGAACGTCATTGAGGTAGACCACCGATCGTGTGAAATCAAACGGGACAAACGTAGACCGTCGCCGGCCGCCGTGACGGCAACAAGTCCGCTGCCGGCTGCCGCAGAACGGCAGCCTTCTTCGACGGTGCTTGCACCGACCTGCCGGCAGTCTCGTTTGGATCGACCGAATATTCGCGGACCCAGCGCACAAACACGCTGCCGACGTGCCCGGGCTGGACGGCAGAGCGCCTGGTTACAGCGGCGAAAACAGCGCCTCGAGATCGGCTTCGTCGAAGCGCAGTTCGGTGGTGGCGCCGCCTTCGAATACCGCGCGCGCGAGTTCGGCTTTGCGCGCTTGCAGGGCCTGGATTTTTTCTTCGACGGTGCCGGCACAGATCAGCCGGTACACGAACACCGGCTTGTGCTGGCCGATGCGGTGGGCGCGGTCGGTGGCTTGTGATTCGACGGCCGGGTTCCACCACGGGTCGTAGTGGATCACCGTGTCGGCCATCGTCAGGTTCAGTCCGACGCCACCGGCTTTCAGGCTGATCAGGAACACCGGCACTTCGCCGTCCTGGAAGCGCTGCACCAGTTCTTCGCGATGACGCGAGGCACCGGTCAGCATCAGATAGCCGATCTTGGCGGCGTCGAGCGCTTGGGCGATCAGTTCCAGCATTTCGGTGAACTGCGAGAACACCAGCACGTGGCGGCGCTCGTCGGCGAGGCCGCGCAGCATCGTCAGCAGCAGATCGAGCTTGGCCGACTGCGGCACGCGCCGCGCACCGTCGAGCTTGACCAGGCGCGGGTCGCAGCAGACTTGGCGCAGCTTGAGCAGCGCGTCGAGCACGACGATGTTGCTGCCGCCGCTGCCGACCACTTCGCGGACGCGTTCGTGCTGTGCCAGCCGCAAGGTTTCGTACAGCTCGCGCTGACGGCCTTCCAACTCGACGCTGCGCAGGATTTCGATTTTGGGCGGCAGGTCGCCGAGCACGTCTTCCTTGCGACGGCGCAGCATCAGCGGTGCGATGCGCGCATTGAGCCGGTCGCGTACTTCGGCGTCGCCGTGCTTTTCGATCGGCGTGCGGAAGTGACGCACGAAACGCTTTTCGTCTCCGAGCAGTCCGGGCTCGACCGCGTCGAACTGAGCCCATAGTTCGCCGAGATGATTCTCCAGCGGCGTGCCGGTCATCCCGATGCGGCGCCGCACGCGCAGCGCGCGCACGGCGCGTGCGGCTTGCGTGCGCGCGTTCTTGATCGCCTGTGCCTCGTCGAGCACCAGCAGCGCGAAGTAGATGCTGCGCAGCGCTTCGGTATCGCGGCCCAGCAGCGGATACGTGGTGATGACGATGTCGACGTCGAGCATCGCGGCAAAGTGCTTGCGCCGATCATTGCCGTGCAGCACCAGCACGCGCAGCGCGGGAGCGAAGCGCTGCGCTTCGGCGCGCCAGTTGCCGACCAGGCTGGTCGGGCACACGACCAGCGCCGGACCGGCGTCGTCGCCGAGCCGGCCGCGCTGCTTCTCGACCAGCAGATGCGCCAGCACCTGCACGGTTTTGCCCAGGCCCATGTCGTCGGCGAGGATGCCGCCCAGGCCGGCGTCCGCCAGGAAGTTGAGCCAGCCCAGGCCTTCGCGCTGATACGGCCGCAGTTGGGCATTGAAGCCGGTCGGTGCGTCGGCCGGTGCTCTCGCTTGCCGCAACTGCTCGATGCTGTCACGCAGCGCCTCGCCACCCTGGCGCAGCACGCCGCTGCGCTCGATCTCGTCGAGCACGCGCCCTTGCAGCCGGCTCAGCCGCAGGGACTCGCCATGCTCGACGCGGCCGTCGGCGTGGTCGAGCCATTCCAGCAGCGGTTCGAGCAGCGCGCGCAAGCGCGCCAGCCGCAGCGGAATGCGGCGACGCTCGTCGATGGCGACGATCCACACCGCGTCTTCGGGCTCGTGCCGCACCGGCTTGCGCGGGAAGGTCGGATCGACGATCAGCTTGCGCAGGATCGGCAGCAGGTCGACGCGCTCGCCGCCGACGTCGATGCCCAGGCTCAGGTCGAACCACTGGTTGCCGCCGTCGACGACGTCGGCGCGCCAGGCATCGGGCTCGGCGGTCATCGAATACGGAAAGCGCGGATCGAATTCGAGCCGGAAGCCGGCAGCAGTCAAGCGCGGCAGCAGGATCAGCCAGTGATCGGCATCGGCCAGCTCGTCACGGCCGCGTTCGAACACGTAGTCGCCGACCGCAAATCCCGGCGGGCGCGGCCGGATGCGCGTCGAGATCAGCTGCGCATTGGTCAGACGCAGCGCTTCGAGCCGTTCGCGCGCGTCGTTCTCGATCGACCGGCGCCGGACGATCTCGTAGACGCGCCCGCCGTCATCGCCGCGCTCGTGCGCCGGGCCTTCGGCCGGCAAGCGCCAGCCGGCGTAGTCGAATGTCAGCCGCGCACACGCACAGTGCGAGCGCACGACGGCCTGGCGCACGCTGCGCTGCACTTCCTGCATGCGCAGCCGCAGCACCGGCGTCGGGTCGGCTTCGATCAGCGTCGGCTCGTTATCGCTGACGGCGCTGCTCATGCCGGCTCCCGCAAGCGCTGCACGACGCGATCCGGCGTCGGCGATCCGATCGCCTTCAGTTCTTGAGCAAACTGCGCCACGCGCCATTCTTCGACGATCCAGCGCGCCGGGTGGAACGGATGCGGCAGTTGCGCGACCAGCGCGCGAATCGGCGCGGTCAGCTCGATGTCGCGCTGCGGCTTGTTCGGCAGCCGCTGCAGCCGGATCGCGATCGCCTTGAGCCAGACGGCGACACGCGGCCATTGCTCGTCGGGCAGCGCGTCGATCAGGCCCGGTGCCAGCAGGCTGTCGAGCTGCTGGCGGATGTCAGCGGCCGCCTCGGGCCAGCGCGAGCCACCGTCGCGCAGCGCCTTGCGCAGATCGGCGGCCGCCATTAGCCAGCCGCAGGCCTCGTCGAGCAGCTTGACCGCAACGCGGCCGAAGTCGCCGCGATGCTGCACGGCCTCCTTGAACGCCGCTTCGCTGCGCAGCGACGCCAAGTCCCAGGTCTGGGCCGCGGCGCGTTCGGCCACGGCCTGCGCCAAGGCTTCCGGCGTGATGATCGGGTTGACCGCCGCCAGCCCAAGCCGCGAGCGCGCGGTCTTGACCAAATCGCGGACGCGATCGGCGAGCTTGGCCAGCAACAGCGCGCGCACACCGGCGATATGCGCCAGCCGCGCTGCGTCGGGTGATTCGAACAGCGCCAGCGACACGCTGCCTGCGGCGGCGGTCACCGACGCGCTCGCGGGCGCGGACGATGCCGACGCGGGCCGCGTCGCGGCGGGAGCGGCTGCCACTGTGGGCGGCGGCGGCGGTGGTGGAGGTGACGACGGCGCCGCCGGCAAGGAGCCGCGCAGCTGCGCCAAGCCCTGCAGTGATTCGATCACGGCCGGCTTGCTCGGCTTTCCGGGCGATGACGGCGGCGCTGCCGGCGCAGCGCGCAGCGCGGGTGGCGGGGGTGGGGGCTTGCGTGGCGGTGCTGGCGTCGGCGCTGGCGGCGTTACGGCCGGCAGCGATCCAGTACGCCGCGATGGCGTAGCAGCCGCCGCCGCGGCGGCCGTCGTCAGCGCTGGCCAGGCACGGCCGCCACCGCTCAAGTCGACATGCTCGGGCAGGTCGCCGAAATCCCAGTCGCGGATATCGCTGCGCACCCAGCGACGTGCCGCGTCTTCGCGCTGCGCACTGGCGGCGATGGCGACGCGCGCCGGCTGCTGGTGGTCGCGCTTGAGCGCGGCCAACGAGTCGGCGCGGGCAATCACCTGGCCTTGCGCGTCTTCCAGCACCAGCGTCGGCCGCAGATGCGCCGGCAGCTTGCCGGGATCAAAGTCGTCGGGCTTGAGCTTGACGCCGGTCATCGCGTCGAAATGCCGCACCACGCTCTGCAAAAAGTCACCGTCGCCGACGCTGATCCGCGTCGCCAGCGCGTTGGCGTATTCGGCAGCCGGCGTACAAAGGCGGCGCAGGTTCATCGGCAGGCTGCGGATCAGCGCTTCGATCCGCGGCGCAAGCAGGCCGGGCACCAGATAGTCGAACGGCGCGTCGGGCAACTGGTACAGCAGCGTCAGCGGGATGTGGAAGCTGACGCCATCCTCGTCCTCGCCCGGCTCGTGCTGGTAGCTCAGCGCCAGCGTGTGGCCGCCGATGTCGATGAAGTCCGGAAAGCGCGCCTCGACGTCGGCGTCGGCGCCGGGGCGGAGCACGTCGGTTTCCTGCATCCGCAACAGCCGGCCCGGATCGCCCTTGTCGGCGCTGGCGGTGCGCAGCCAGGCCTTGAGCGTGTTCGCGGTGCAGATCTGCGGTGGAATGCGCTCGTCGTAGAACGCGTAGCGCTGCGACTCGTCGGCCAGCAGGTCGGGCCGGCGCATCCGCGCCTCCTTGTCCAGCACGTCGTCGACGAGCTTGAGGTTGTCGGTCAGGAATCGCGGCTTGGCGGTCCACTGGCCACGGACCAGGCCTTCGAGGATGAAGATGCGGCGCGCGTCGACCGGGTCGATCGAGCCGTAATGACAGGTGCGCTTAAGCAACTGCAGCCCGAACAGCGTGTGGTATTCGGTGCACTGCACTTCGCCGCGCTCCGGGTTCCACACCGGGTGCGTGACGGTCTTCTTGACCAGATGCGCGCCAACGTCAGACAGCCACTGCGGCTGCACTTCGGCATTGGTCCGCGCAAACAACTGGCTGGTCTGCGACAGCTGCGCGCTGAGCAGCCACGGCGGCGGCTTCTTGGCCAGCGTCGAGCCCGGAAACACCCGGTACTTGCGGCCGCGCGGCCCCTGGAATTCCGGCCGCTCGTTCTTCTCGGCCGGCAGCCGCAGACCGATGTGATCGATCAATCCGGCCGCCAGCGCCTTGTGAATCTGCGGATACAGTTCTTCGAGCTTGTCGACGCTCAGATCCGCCAGCGTCTTGCGCTCTCCCGTCGGGACAGGGTGACCCACGGGGACGGGTGAGGGGCTTTCAGTGTCGCGCTCTGGCCAGGCGCTTCCTGCGCCGCGCGGTCTCCCGACGCCCTCACCCGGCGCTGACGCGCCGACCTCTCCCGGGGGGAGAGGCAAGCCGTAGCCGCCGTTGGGGCTTCTGCCCTCTCCCACCGGGAGAGGGTGGCCCGAAGGGCCGGGTGAGGGCGCGCGGGACACCGCCACCGTCTGACCCTCGCGCCGCGTTGCCTTCCCTTCTGGGCGGCCCGACCGGCCGGGTGAGGGGCTTTCAGTGTCGCGCTCTGGCCAGGCGCTTCCTGCGCCGCGCGGTCTCCCGACGCCCTCACCCGGCGCTGACGCGCCGACCTCTCCCGGGGGGAGAGGCAAGCCATCGCCGCCGTTGGGGCTTCTGCCCTCTCCCGCCGGGAGAGGGTGGCCCGAAGGGCCGGGTGAGGGCGTCTGGGTCGCAGCCAGAATGGCTTCCAGCACCGCTTCCGGCTGATTCAGGAATTCGTCGTTCCAGAATCGCAACACGCGAATCCCGCGACCGGACAAAAACGCGGTGCGCTCGGCGTCGCGTGTTTGCGACCCCGCCTCGCCGTGCTGCCCGCCATCGAGTTCCACCGCGAGCCGGTACTGCTCGCAGTAGAAGTCGAGCGTGTAGTCGCCGACCGGATGTTGGCGGCGGAACTTGAGTCCGTTCAAGCGGCGGTCGCGCAGCAGATACCAGAGCTTGGATTCGGCGTCGGTGGACTGGGTGCGCAGCTCGCGGGCGAAGGCGAGACTTTGCGCATTCAGTTTGGCTTTCGGCGTGACGGAGAGGCCCTCACCGCTGCCGGCTGCGCGCCCCTCGCTTCGCTCTGCCCGCACCGACGGCGGTTGAGTGCGCGGCCGCGTCATATCCACGATCTGCTTGTAGACCGACTCCCATTCCTCCATCCGCAGGTACGACACGTACTGCTCGCGGCAGATCTTGCGCAGCGCGCGGTTGGACGCGCCTTCGCTCCATTTCTGCCATTCGCGCCACAGGTTCAGCAGCGTGTAGAAGTCCGAGCGCGGGTGGCGCCAGACCGCGTGCTTCTGCCGCGCCTGGGTCTGCTGGTCGGGCGGGACTTCGTGCGGGTCTTGTACCGACAGCGCCGCGGCCAGCACACAGACCGCGTCCTGCTCCTGGCCCTTGCCGGCCGCGACGATGCGCGCGATGCGCGGGTCCAGCGGCAGCCGCGCCAGTTCGCGGCCGAGCGGTGTCAGACGGCGCTCGTCGTCGAGTGCGCCGAGCACCTGCAGCAGCCGATAGCCTTCGGAGATGTGGCGATTCTCGGGTGCGTCGACCCAAGGGAAGTCGTCGACATCGCCCAGGCCCAGCGCCGCCATCTGCAGGATCACGCCGGCCAGGTTGGCGCGCAGCACCTCCGGGTCGGTGAACAGATCGCGGCTCTGGAAATCCGCCTCGGTATACAAGCGCAGGCAGGTGCCGGGACCGACACGGCCGCAACGGCCGGCGCGCTGGTTCGCCGCCGCCTGACTGATGCCCTCGATCTGCAGCTGCTGCACGCCGAGCCGCGTCGAGTAGCGGTTGATGCGCGCGGTACCGGTGTCGACGACGTAGCGGATGCCCGGCACCGTGACCGAGGTTTCGGCGACGTTGGTGGCCAGCACGATGCGCGGCGCGCTGCCGCGGCCGAACACGCGGTCCTGCTGTTCGGCCGGCAGCCGCGAATACAGCGGCAGCACTTCGGCCTTCGGAAAGCGGCCCGGCAAGGAGCGCACGAGGTCGCGGATTTCGCGCTCGCCGGGCAGAAACACCAGCACGTCACCGGGCCGGCCACCGCCGGCCCACAGCTCGTCGATCCCGTTGGCGACCTGGCCTTCCAGATCCAGATCCGAATCGGGCTCGCGATAGCGCATCGTCACGGGGAACGTACGGCCTTCGACCTTGAGGATCGGCGCCGGGCCGCTCGCACTTTCGAAGTGTTTGGCCAAGCGCTCCGGGTCGAGCGTCGCCGACGTCACGATCAGCTTCAGGTCCGGCCGGCGCGGCAGCAGCCGCTTGAGCCAGCCGAGCAGGAAGTCGATGTTGAGGCTGCGCTCGTGCGCCTCGTCGATGATGATCGTGTCGTAGGCGGTCAGCTCGCGGTCGCGCTGCAGCTCGGCCAGCAGAATGCCGTCGGTCATCAGCTTGATCAGGCTGGCATCGCCGACGCGGCGGTCGAAGCGAGTCTCGTAGCCGACCAGCTGACCCAGCGGGCTGCCCAGCTCCTGCGCGATGCGCGTGGCGACGCTGCGCGCGGCCAAGCGGCGTGGCTGCGTGTGGCCGATCAGCCCGCGCGTGCCGCGCCCCAGCTCCAGACACAGTTTGGGCAGCTGCGTGGTCTTGCCCGACCCGGTCTCGCCGCATAGGACGATCACCTGGTTTTGCAGAATCGCGCGACCGATCTCCTCGCGCGCCTGGCTCACCGGTAACTCGTCGGGGAAGTGGATCAGCGCCGGCTTCAGGCGCAGCCGGTTCTCGGCCTTGAGCAACGCGGCGTCGAGGTCGCGCACCAGCCGCTCGCGATCGACCGGCTGCCCGCCGTCGGCGCGGCGCAGCAGGCTGCCGAGCCGGCGTTCGTCGGCGATCAGCAGATGCTCGCGTTGCTGCTCGAAGCGCTGGATCAGCTCGGGCGGCAAGGCGGCAACTCGGGGGGCGGGACGGCGGTCCAAAGCAGGTATCGTTCAGGCTGAAAAAGGCAGGCTGCAAACGCCTAGCCGGCCATTGTCCACCGTCAACGCTGCCAGATGCCAGCGATCCCACCCCGACCCGAGCCCCATCCGCCGTGAACCGCTGCCTCAAAATTGCCGTCTGCCTGAGCCTGGTGCTGATCAGCGCCGGCTGCGGCCGGGTCGGCCTGGTCTACAACCGGCTCGACACGCTGGCGCGGCTGCAGCTGGGACGCTATATCGACCTCGACGCCGCGCAGAAAGCCCAGTTCGACCAGCAGTTCGACGCGCTGTGGCGCTGGCACCGCAGCGAGCAGCTGCCGCGCTACGCGGCCGAGCTGCGGCAGCTACAGACGCTGGCGCTGACGCCGATCAGCCCGGCGACGCTGCAGCCACTCGGCGACCAGCTGCGCCGACACGCGCGGACGCTGACCGCCGAAACCCTGGCGGCGCTGGCGCCGACGCTGGCCAGCTTGCGCGACGATCAGGTCCGCGCGCTGCTGGCCAAGCTGGCTGACGACCGAGAGCGCCAAGCGCGCAAGCAAGCCCGGCTCAGCGATGCGAAATGGCGCGAGCAACGCGCCGATACCGCGATCGACCGGCTCGACGACTGGGCGGGCTCGGTGACGCCCGCGCAGCGCCAGCGGATCGAGGCCTGGGCAGCACAGCTACAGCGCGACGACGATCAGGACGATGCCCGTGACCAGGTCGGGCGCCAACAGTTCGAGGCGCTGCTGCGGCAGCGCCGGGAGCCGGGCTTCAGCGACCGGCTCGTGGGTTTTGCATTGGCGCCGTTCGACGAGCCGGAGCCGGACGCCACCCGCGATCGGACGCGGCAACTGCTGGCCGACCTCAGTGCGCTGGCCACACCGCGTCAACGCGAGCATCTGGCGCGGCGGCTGGGCGAGCTGGCCGACGAACTGGACGCGCTGGCGACGTCGCGCTGAGCGCCAACGTCGCCGCGACTCAGGACAGCTGACGCTCCAGCTCGGCGACGCGGGCTTCGAGCGCCTCTATGCGCTCGACCAGCTGCGCCACCAGCGTCGCATTGCCGCCGCCGCTGCTCGCTGACGACGCGCCGGCCGGTGCATCGGCCACGGAAGGGATCGCCGACTCGCCGCACAGCAAGTGCGCAAACCGCACCGCCGCCTGGCCCGGCGCCCGAGGCAGTTGCTTGACCAGCGGACGCGCGCGATCGGCCAGATCATCGAGCGCGGCCTGAACTCCATCCGCTTCGGCCGGGCCGCCGAGTGCCGAGGCGTTGCTGCGGATTTCGGCAATCGTCTGCGGGCCCCGCAGCATCAGCGTCGCCAGCACGGCGGCGATGCCCGGCTTGAGCAGCAACTGATGCGGAAACTGCTGGCGCCATTTGACGGCGCGGCCGCTGGTTTCGTCGCGCTTGACCAGGCGCTGCTGTTCCAGCGTGTTCAGCGCCGCACCGACGTCGCCTTCGGTCAGGCTCATCACGGGATAGCGCGAGTTCTTCTGGTTGGCGGCCAGCATCACGCCGTTCTGCGTCATCGGGTAGTACTGCGGCGTGGTGATCGATTTTTCGAACAAGCAGGCCAGCACGCGGGCTTCGTTCAAGGACAGCAGCAGATCGGTCGACATGGAGGAGCGCACGGATAAGGGATCGGCGCGGATGCTACTCCGTCGGGTCGCTAAAGTTTCAAACGCCAGCGCCGATAGCCGACTACATCCCACTATCTCCGGTGTATGCCGGACGGGTCATGCAGCATGAAGGGCGTAATCGAAGCAGACGACCGAGCGCATCGGCGAGCGGCATCGGCGACGCGCGGCTTCACGCTGGTGGAGCTGATGGTGGTGGTCGTGATCATCGCGCTGCTCGCCGCGCTGGCGATGCCGGTCTACAACCGCTACGTCGTCAACACGCGGCTGCGCAGCGCCCAGAACGACCTGGTCGCGATGGCACTGACGATGGAAAACTTCTACCAGCAGCAGCTGACGTATCCGGCGGCAACGACGACCACCGCGGCGACCCAGTCCGCACTCAGCGGCTGGGCGCCGTCGCAGGCCGCCAGCTTCACCTATCAAATCCAGGCCTCGACCTCGACCAGCTACACGCTGCGCGCGGTCGGCAGTGCCAATGGCATGAGCAGTTACACGATCACCCTCGACAACGCCAATACACGGCAACTGACCAGCCCCGGCGGCGCGGTGACGGCATGGTGATGCGCGGCCACGGCTACTCGCTGATCGAGCTGATGATCACGCTGGCGATCTTCGGTTCGCTGCTGGTCAGCGCCGGCAATCTGACGACCAACTGGATCGCGTCGTCACGTGTGCAGGACAGCGTCGGTGTGCTGACCCAAGGCGTGTCGCGAGCCAAGGCCATGGCACTGCGCAATCCCGGTGGCGTCGCCGGCGCCAGCGCGGCGTCGATTCTGTGTATCGACGGCACGACGGTGCGCTTGTTTGCGGCCAACGGCAGCCCGCCGACCGCAGCCAACTGCCAATCCGCCAGCGCGGCGTGGACCGCACAACTGCACGCCAGCAGCGCCGTGAACGTGGCCGGCGGCGCGTTGAGCTGCCTGGCCTTCAGCAACCGCGGGCTGCCGGTGAATCCGGCATCGGGCAGCGGCACCGACAACTGCGCGCTGTCCAGCAGCATCGTCGTCAGCTCGGGCAGCACCAGTGCCAGTGTCGTCCTCAACTAGCCGCCAGCGCGGCGACGCGCTGCTTGAAGCGCTGGTCGGCGTCGTGCTGGTGGCGATCATCGGCATGGGCAGTGCGTACACCGCCTCGCGCATCGCCGTCAGCCACAAGTTCGCGCGCACGCAGGCGATGGCGGTCAGCCAGCTGCGGCAGATGCTGCAAAGCCCCAGCGACGTCGCAGCCTGGTGCAGCGGCACGGCGCCGCCAGCGGTGCGGATTCGGCCGGCGGATACCGCGATCGCGCCGACCGACCTGAGCGTGACGGTCACTTGCAGCGCCGCCGGCACGCTGACGATCGGCGGCCGCACGATCGCCACGCCGCCGCAGCGGGTGACGCTGACGGTCAGCTCGTCGGCCTTGTTCGGCGGCAACGGCACGATCGCCGTCGGCAACGTCGGCGGGAGCTAGCCGGTGACGACCCGCATTCCGTTTCGCCCGCGTCGCAGGCAACACGGCCTGGGCTTGATCAGCTTGATGGCCGGGATGCTGCTGTCGGTACTCGGCGTGCTGTCGTTGCTGATGCTGTACCGAACGCTGGTCGGCCAGACCGTTCAGAGCCGCGCGCGCGCGGCCGAAGATGGCAGCTATGCCACGGCCACGCTGTCCGCCCAGATGGAATTGCACAACGCGGGTTATGGCATCGGCAGCAACAGCACGCGCGCGGCCGTCAATACCGATCTGATTCTGGTCAGCGGCGCGGCGCTGGACGCCAATGGGCGTCTCAGCGGCACAGCGCAGACCGTCGGCGCCAGCGGCGTCAGCACCGGCAATGCGGTGATCTGGGGCGCACAGCCTGGGGTCGCTTACGAATGTTCGGCGCTGCTAATGCAGAGCGCCACGCTAATGCTGCTGCGTGCCAGCGGCAGCTGCAGCAGCGCCACGCAATGGGGCACGGCGACCTGGACTCGCAGCGCCGATCTGATCCCGGCCGGCACGATGACGCTGGCCAGCAACAACGTGTTCCGGGTCGACAGAGCGACCTGCTGGCCTTACGGGCTTGGCGCGGCGACAGCGCTGCGAGTGACGATCTGGGGCGACGATTCGGTATGGAAGACCAGCGCCTGCCTGACCAACTTCAGCGGGGCCTGACCGATGCGCATCCCTGTCCATCCACGGCGTGACGGCCAACGAGGCCTGGCGACGATCCTGCTGGTGCTGATGGTCGGGGCCGCGCTGACCGCGACCGTGCTCGGCGTCAGCTATTCGGTCCGCGGCGCCCAGGACAAGACGCTGTCGATGCACGCCCAGACCACGGCACAAGCGCGGGCCTGGGCCGGTGTCGAACTGGTGAGGCAGTACTTGCTGCAGGAGTCACTGACCACGCCACCATGGCCGTCGCTGCCGTGGTCACCGGCGATCACCGGCACCAGCGCCAGCCAACTGGGCGTCAGCATCGTGTCGATGACCGGGCCGGATGCCGGCGGCTTTTATGCGGTGACGGCCGACATCACCGGTGCCGGAGCCGGCGCGACCGCCCATCTGCGCGCGGTCTACAACGTGCGGCCCGGCACAGCGGCCGTGGCGGCGACCTCGGTCAACGCCAATCTCGACGCGGCCAATTTCTACTACGACCTGCAGATGACCGGCGGCATCGTCGTCGTCGGCAGCAGCAATGCCAACGTCAATGTCGACGGCGACGTGACGCTCGACAATGCCTCGATCACCGGCGTCAACGCCGTGCGTTCCACCGGCAACGTGTCGATCGGCAGCGGCATCGCCGTCAACCAGATCTACAGCAACGGCGACGTGACGCTGAGTGGTTCGTCGGCGGTGGCGTCGGTATCGGCACTGGGCAGCGTCTACGTCAACAGCTCGGGTATGCAGGGCGCGATCAACTGTAACGGGGCGGTGATCATCACCAATGGCAGCACGGGCACGATCAACGCACGCGGCGCGGTCACCGCCAGCAGCGGCGGCACGCACGGCACGATCAACACCAATGGCAGCGTGCTGGTCACCAACGGCACGATCACCACCGTCAACTCGGTCGGCAGCCTGACGCTGACATCCGGGCTGGTGCGTAACACCAACACGATGAACGCCGTCACCTGGACTTCGACTGGCAGCGGCGCCACGACGATCCGCGCCAATGGCGCCGTCACCTACGCTGCCAGCGGCGGCACGATCACGGCCGTCGGCGACGTGGTGCTGACCGGCGGCGGCGCGAGCACCGTGGTCAGCAACGGCAATGTGTTCGTGCGCAGCTATGGCGGCATCAACACGCTGCAATGTGCCGGTGGCTTGCAGGTCGATCAGTACGCATCGGTCAGCGGCACGATCGGCGGATTGCTACTGAAACTGCAGCAGTACAACAGCAACGTGAAGGTCACCGTGGTGCCCGGCTATTCGCCGAGCATCACGCCGGTGGCGCTGACCCCGGTGGCCCAAGTGCAGCCCTACACGCTGAACCGACCCACGGTCGACGCCTACGCGCTGAAGTCGGCAGCGAACTATGTGTTCGAGTACGTGCTGGCGGGCTATACCCGCGTCACCGTCAGCAACATCGCCGGCATCGCCGATGGCCAGTACGCGCTGGCCAGCGATGGCACGCGCAAGGACTTCCTCTGTCCGCTGGCGTCGTACAACACGGTCACCAAGCTCTGTTCCTTAACCGGCTCGACGCAAAAGACGATCTGTCAGGGCTATTCGACGTCCAATACCTGCTTCACCTACGCGCTCGGCAAATGGACCATTGCCGGCACCAGTCTGGCACCCGGTGCAATGTGGTTCGACGGCAATCTGGAAGTCAGCACCGGCGTGTACTTCAACACGTTCCTGGCCACCGGCAACATCCTCACCAGCGGCGGGCATGTCAGCAAAGCGGTCAACACGGCTGGCTATGGGCCGATCTGCAACAACACGCCCAGCAATGGCGTGGCGCAAACCGCGTTCTTTGCCGGGCTATATCCGAAGAACTTCTGCAACACCAGCACGTCGGCCCTGACCGGCGACCCGCTCGGCAACATCGCCTACCTCGCGGGCGGCTATCTGAGCGGCCTGTTCGTCGGCGGCAACATTACGCTCGGCGCGAGCACCAAGACATCGGGCACGGTGCTGGCCGGCAATCTGTTCAACAGCGGCGGCAGCACAACCGTCTACGGCTACATCGCGGCGGCCGGACAGGGCACCCTGGGGCTGACCAATGTGCTCAGCGGCAGTACGACGGTGGACGTGACCACGCTGCCGTCGAGCTATTCGGCGTCGATCCTGCCGTGCATGAGCAACTGCACGACCAGCGCCGCGGTCGCGGCCTCAGCCAACGTGTTGTGGGCGCGTTATCGCTGATACCGAGCACCGCGCAGCGCAACGCAGCGCCGCGCGGTGAACGGCCGTATCAGACGCCCAGATAGTCGAGGATGCCTTCGGCGGCCTGACGGCCTTCGAACACGGCGGTGACCACTAGGTCGGAGCCACGCACCATGTCGCCACCGGCAAACACCTTGTCGTTGGCGGTCTGGAACTTGTGGCGTGTTGCGCCGGCACCGGGCTTGGTCTTGCCCAAGCCACCGTGGACGATCACGCGGCCGTCGGCATGCGTCTTGATCGTGTGCGCGTCGAACCACGGTGACGGGCTCGGACGGAAGCCGAAGGCGACGATCACGCGGTCGGCCGGGATGATTTCCTCGGAGCCGGGGATCACTTCCGGCTTGCGGCGGCCCTTGGCATCGGGTGCGCCGAGCGTGGTGGTGACCAGCTTGACGCCTTCCACCTTGCCGTTGCCGACGATCTCGACCGGCTGACGGTTCCACAGGAACTCCACGCCTTCTTCCTTGGCGTTGGCCACTTCGCGGCGCGAGCCGGGCATGTTGGCCTCGTCGCGACGATAGGCGCAGGTCACGCTTTCGGCGCCCTGGCGGATCGATGTGCGGTTGCAGTCCATCGCCGTGTCACCACCACCGAGCACGACCACGCGCTGGCCCTTCATGTCGTAGGCCATGTCGGCCGGACTGATCTCATTGGGCTTGAGCACGCGGTTGATGTTGGCGATCAGGAACGGCAGCGCTTCGAACGCACCCGGCAGGTCTTCACCGGGGAAGCCGCCCTTCATGAAGTTGTAGGTGCCCATGCCGAGAAACACCGCGTCGTAGTCGCGCAGCAGATCTTCGAACGCGATGTCCTTGCCGATCTCGGTGTTGAGCTTGAACTCGATGCCCATGCCTTCGAACACTTCGCGGCGCGTCTGGACGACGTCCTTTTCAAGCTTGAACGGCGGGATGCCGTAGGTCAGCAGGCCGCCGATCTGGTTGTACTTGTCGAACACCACCGGCTTGACGCCGTTGCGCACCAGAATGTCCGCGCAGCCGAGACCTGCCGGGCCGGCGCCGACGATCGCGACCTTCTTCTTGGTCCACTTGACCTTGGACATGTCCGGACGCCAGCCCTTCTTGAAGGCTTCGTCGGTGATGTACTTTTCGATCGATCCGATCGTCACCGCGCCGAAGCCGTCATTGAGCGTGCAGGCGCCTTCGCACAAGCGGTCCTGCGGGCACACGCGGCCGCACATTTCCGGCAGCGAGTTGGTCGCGTGCGACAACTCGGCGGCCTGGAACAGGTTGCCCTCTTCCAGCAGCTTGAGCCAGTTGGGAATGTAGTTGTGCACCGGGCACTTCCACTCGCAGTACGGATTGCCGCAGCCGAGGCAGCGGCCAGACTGCGACTTGGCCTGCTCGACCGGAAACTGACCGTAGATCTCGCGGAAGTCGTGCACGCGGACTTCGACCGGCGCCTTCTTCGGATCCTGGCGCGGCACGTCGAGAAACTGGTTGGCGTTCTTGTAACCCATGTACTGCTCCCTGCTTCGTTTGTTTCCCCGCTCCCACCGGGAGAGGGGCCAGGGGTGAGGGCCTCTGAGACTCAAGCCAGGCTTGATCCTCAAACTCCCTCACCCGGCGCTGCGCGCCGACCTCTCCCGGGGGAGAGGCAAGCGGGCCGCTGATCCGTACTGCCGCCGGAAACCACACCAGCGGTGCCGCTTTACTTCCCCTCTCCCACCGGGAGAGGGGCTAGGGGTGAGGGCCTCTGAGATTCAAGCCTGACTTGAGTCTCAAACTCCCTCACCCGGCGCTGCCTCGGGCCCCAACGAAGTGCTCGCACTTCGTTGGGTGAGTCAAGCCGACCTCTCCCGGGGGGAGAGGCAAGCGGGCCGCTTGTCCGTACTGCCGCCGGAAACCACACCGGCGGTGCCGCTTTGCTTCCCCTCTCCCACCGGGAGAGGGGCCAGGGGTGAGGGCCTCTGAGACTCAAGCCAGGCTTGAATCTCAAACTCCCTCACCCGGCGCTACCTCGGGCCCCAACGAAGTGCTCGCACTTCGTTGGGTGAGTCAAGCCGACCTCTCCCGGGGGGAGAGGCAAGCGGGCCGCTGATCTCTACTGACGCCGGAAATCGCACCGGCGGTACCGCTTTACTTCCCCTCTCCCACCGGGAGAGGGGCTAGGGGTGAGGGCCTCTGAGACTCAAGCCAGGCTTGATCCTCGAACCCCCTCACCCGGCGCTGCGCGCCGGCCTCTCCCGGGGGGAGAGGCAAGCGGGCCGCTTGTCCGTACTGCCGCCGGAAACCACACCGGCGGTGCCGCTTTACTTCCCCTCTCCCACCGGGAGAGGGGCCAGGGGTGAGGGCCTCTGAGACTCAAGCGAGGCTTGAATCTCGAACTCCCTCACCCAGCGCTACCTCGGGCCCCAACGAAGTGCTCGCACTTCGTTGGGAGAGTCAAGCCGGCCTCTCCCGCGGGGAGAGGCAAGCAACCGGTTTTTAGGCGGCGGCTCGTACCGAGTCGATCAACGATCCGATCTCCGCGGCCTTGGGCTTGACCAGCCAGAACTTGCCGACGTAGTCGGCCCAGTCGCTGATGATCTGCTGCGCCCAACGGCTGCCGGTGACCTTGGCGTAATCGGCGACGACCTTGCGCAAGTAGTTCTCGTGCGCCTCCATGTGCTCGGACACGACGCGATGGATGTCGATCAGCTCGTGGTTGTAGCGGTCGACGAAGTTGCGCTTTTCGTCGAGCACGTACGCGAACCCGCCCGTCATGCCGGCACCGAAGTTGACGCCGGTGTGGCCGAGCACGACGACAACGCCGCCGGTCATGTATTCGCAGCCGTGGTCGCCGCAGCCTTCGACGATCGCGTGGGCGCCGGAGTTGCGCACCGCAAAGCGTTCGCCGGCCATACCGGCTGCGTACAGTGTGCCGCCGGTGGCGCCGTACAGGCAGGTGTTGCCGATGATCGCCGCTTCACGCGATTCGTAGCGCGCGGTCTTCGGCGGCTTGACGACGATGCGGCCACCGGCCATGCCCTTGCCGACGTAGTCGTTGGCATCGCCTTCGACTTCGAGGTTCAAGCCGCCGGCATTCCACACGCCCAGGCTCTGGCCCGCTGCGCCCTTGAGCTTGATCGTGATCGGGCGATCGGCCATGCCGAGGTTGCCCCAGCGACGCGCGATCTCGCCCGACAGGCGCGCACCGATCGAGCGGTGCCGATTGCTGACCGTGTAATGGAAGATGCCGCCGGTCTTGTGTTCGATCGCCGGCAGGCAGTCGGCCAGCATCGCCTCGGCCAGTTCGCCCTTGTCGAACGGCTCGTTGTTGAACATGCAGTACTGCGCGCTCGGCAGCGTCATGCCGGCCGATTCGAGAATCGGCGACAGGTCGAGGTTCTTGGCCTTGTTGGTCGCGCCTTCGGCGATTTCGAGCAGGTCGGTGCGGCCGATCAGCTCCTTGATCGTGCGCACACCGAGGCTGGCCATCAGTTCGCGCGTTTCCTGGGCGACGAACTTAAAGTAGTTCATCACCATCTCGGGCAGGCCGATGAAGTAGTTCTGGCGCAGCACGTTGTTCTGCGTCGCCACACCGGTGGCGCAGTTGTTCAAATGGCAGATGCGCAGGTACTTGCAGCCCAGCGCCACCATCGGCGCGGTGCCGAAGCCGAACGATTCGGCGCCGAGAATCGCCGCCTTGATCACGTCCAGGCCGGTCTTCAAGCCGCCGTCGGTCTGCACCCGCACCTTGTCGCGCAGATTGTTCATGCGCAGCGTCTGGTGGGTTTCCGACAAGCCGAGTTCCCACGGCGTGCCGGCGTACTTGACGCTGGTCAGCGGCGAGGCGCCGGTGCCGCCGTCATAGCCGGAGATCGTGATCAGGTCGGCGTAGGCCTTGGCCACGCCGGCCGCGATCGTGCCGACGCCGGGGCCCGACACCAGCTTGACCGACACCAGCGCCTGCGGATTGACCTGCTTGAGGTCGAAAATCAGCTGCGCCAGGTCTTCGATCGAATAGATATCGTGATGCGGCGGCGGCGAGATCAGCGCCACGCCAGGCCGCGCGTAGCGCAGCTTGGCGATCTGGTCGTTGACCTTGTCGCCGGGCAGCTGGCCGCCTTCGCCGGGCTTGGCGCCCTGCGCGACCTTGATCTGCAGCACTTCGGCGTTGACCAGGTATTCCGGCGTGACGCCGAAGCGGCCCGATGCCACCTGCTTGATCTTCGACGACTTCTCGGTGCCGTAGCGCGCCGGGTCTTCGCCGCCTTCGCCGGAATTGCTGCGGCCGCCGAGGCGGTTCATCGCAATCGCCAGCGCTTCATGCGCTTCCGGCGACAGCGCGCCGAGCGACATGCCGGCGGAGTCGAAGCGCTTGAGGATGCTGTCGATCGGCTCGACCTCGTCGACCGAAATCGGCGTGGCGCTCTTGAACTGGAACAGGTCGCGGATCATCGACACCGGGCGCGTGTTCACGACCTCGGCGTAGGTCTGGTAGTCCTCGTAGCTGCCGGACTTGACCGCCTTCTGCAGCATCGCGACCACGTCCGGGTTGTAGGCGTGGTACTCACCGCCGTGCACGTACTTGTACAAGCCGCCCTGTTCGATCGGCTTGCGCGCGCTCCACGCCGCTTCGGCGATCTCGATCTGCTCTTCCTGAAGGTCTTCGAACTTGGCGCCCTGGATCCGCGACACGGTGGCGTTGAAGCAGGTGTCGATCACTTCGTCGTGCAGACCCACAGCTTCGAACAGCTGCGCGCCGCGATACGACGAGATGGTGCTGATGCCCATCTTCGAGATGATCTTGTACAGACCCTTGTTGATGCCCTTGCGATAGCTCTGCGCCATCGTCTCGGGTGCCTTGTTCTTGACCTGCCCGCTGCGCGCCATCTCGTAGAGCGAGGCGTAGGCGAGATACGGATAGATCACGCTGGCGCCGTAGCCGATCAGGCACGCGAAGTGATGCGGGTCACGCGCGGTGGCGGTCTCGACGACGATGTTGCAATCGCAGCGCAGGCCGGCGGTGACCAGCGCGGCGTTGACGGCACCGGTGGCCAGCAGCGCGTGCACCGGCAGCTTGCCGCGCTCGATCGCGCGGTCGGACAACACCAGCACGACCTTGCCGGCGCGAACCGCGGCGATGGCTTCTTCGCAGACATGGTCGATGGCCGACTTCAGGCCGATCGACGGGTCGTAGTTCAGGTCGATGATCTGGTGCGCGTAATTCGGGTCATCGTTGCCGATCGCCAGCAGTGCCTTGAACTTGGCTTCGCTGAGCACCGGCGAGTCGATCAGCAGGCGCGCGGCGCGCTCCGGCGTTTCTTCGAACATGCCCTTTTCGGAGCCGAGCTGGCATTCCAGCGACATCACGATCTGCTCGCGCAGCGGATCGATCGGCGGATTGGTGACCTGCGCGAACATCTGCCGGAAGTAGTCGTACAGCGAGCGTGCCTGCTGGCTGAGCACCGCGAACGGCGTGTCGTCGCCCATCGAGCCGACCGCTTCCTGGCCGGCTTCGGCGAGCACGCGCAGCACCTGGTCGCGCTCTTCGAACGTCAGCTGGAACATCTTGTGATAGATCGCCACCGTGTCTGGCGGCATCACGTCGAGCGAGTTCGGGTCGTCGCTGAGGCTGGCTTCGAGCCGCTTCATGTTCGACTTGAGCCACTGCTTGTACGGCTTGCGCGAGGCCAGCATGCGGTCGATGTCTTCCGGACGCAGCAGCGAGCCGGTCTCGGTGTCGACGGCCAGGATTTCGCCCGGACGCAGGCGGCCCTTCTCGACGACGTCCTGGGCGCGGAAGTCGTTCACGCCGATTTCCGACGCCAGCACGATGTGGCGGTCGCTGGTGATCACATAGCGCGCCGGACGCAGACCGTTGCGGTCGAGGCAGCAGGCGGCATAGCGGCCGTCCATGATGACCACGCCGGCCGGGCCGTCCCAGGGCTCCATGTTGACCGAGTTGTATTCGTAGAACGCACGCACGTCCGGGTCGAGGTCTTCGACGTTCTGCCAGGCCGGCGGGATCAGCGCGCGCATCGCCTGGAACACGTCCATGCCGCCGGCCAGCAGCAGTTCGAGCATGTTGTCCATGCTCTGGCTGTCGGAGCCCTTCATCGTTACCAGCGGCATCAGTTCTTCGATGTCGGGCAGGTCGGCGCACTGGAACTTCTTGGCGCGCGCCTGCGCCCACATGCGGTTGCCGCTGATCGTGTTGATCTCGCCGTTGTGCGCCAGATAGCGGAACGGGTGGCACAAGCGCCAGCGCGGCAGCGTGTTGGTCGAGAAGCGCTGGTGGAACACGCACATCGACGATTCGAGCAGTTCGTCAGCCAGGTCCGGATAGAACTGCGGCAGGAACTCCGGCATCACCAGTCCCTTGTAGACGATGACGCGGCACGACAGGCTGGTGACGTAGAAATCGGCGTCGCCTTCGGCTTCGAGCACCTTCTCGACGCGGCGGCGCAGCTTGAACAGCTTCAGCTCGAAGGCGAACTTGTGCATGTCGCGCGGCGCGGTGATGAACACCTGCTCGACCACCGGCACCGCGCGCAGCGCTTCTTCACCGAGCGCCGCCGGGTCGGTCGGCACCGGACGGAAGCCCAGCAGCTTGACGCCATGGTGGTCGCAGGCTTCCTTGAACGCCTGCTTGGCGCGGTCGCGCCGCGCCGGGTCCTGGCTCAGGAACACGTTGCCGGCGCAGTAGTTGTCGCCCAGCGCGAAGCCGAGCTTGTCCGCCTCGCGACGCAGGAACGCGTCGGGCTTCTTCATCAGCAGGCCGCAGCCGTCGCCGGTCTTGCCGTCGGCCGCCACCGCACCACGATGGGTCATCCGGTGCAGCGCCGTAATCGCCGTCTGGACCAGTTTGTGGCTGGGTTGATCGTCCATGTGGGCGATCAGGCCGAAGCCGCAAGAATCCTTTTCGAAGTCCGGACGGTACAAGCCGTGCGCGGCGTAGCCCTCGAAGGGCGTGACGGGGGGCTGGGACATGGCAAAACTCCTGGCTAAAAAGGCCGCATCGAGCGGCCTTGAACGCACGCTCGCCGGGGAGCGCGGGTCACGAAACTAATTTTCATTACCGGCACAAGCAAATTCCGGGCAGAAAGCTGAACGGCCCCGGGGCGAGAACACCGTTGAATCAAGCAATTAGGCCGGCCTAAGATAGCCATCTAGATAGCCATCTTGCGCAACGAGGCTTGCCGGACGATGAAATCCGTTTCCATAGCGCAGGCTCGCGACAGCCTGACGGAGCTGTTGTACGAGGCCGAGGGCGGCCGACCGGTCCAGGTGACGCGGCGCGGCAAAGCCGTGGCCGTGCTGCTGTCCGAGGCGGAGTACGAGCGGCTGCGCGGCAGCGCCCGGCCCGATTTCGCCGGGTGGTGCCAGGCCTGGCGGGCGCGCCAGGGTGCGGGCTTTGAAGGCGTGACTGCCGACGAGCTCGACCGCTGGGCCGAGTTCTAGCCGGTGGCCCGCCCTAGTTGGCTGCTCGACCTGGCGGTGATCGCCGAGCTGACCCGCCCCGACGGCAACCGTCGCGTGTTCAACCTGTTTGCCCAGCGTCAGGCGGCGTGCGCGATCGCGGCGCCGGCGCTGACCGCCTGGCTGCGCGGCCTCGACGCGCTGCCCGAAGGCCCGCGCCGCCAGCAGCTGGCGGCGTTTACGGCCGAACTGCTGCACAGCGGCCCCGAGGTGGTCGGCCTGGACCGCGACGCGGCGATCTGGCTAGCACGCAGCGCCGTGCGCTGGGAACGCAGCGGCCGGCGCTGGCGCCGGCTCGACGGAGAGCAGGCGGCGATCGCCGCAACCCGCGATATGAGCCTGGTCGCCCGCAGTCCCCATCCGCTGGCCGGCACCGACGGCTTGAAGCTCGACGACTGGTTCCGGCCCTGAAGGCCGGCGGCTCGCGGACTCAGAACGGAATGCGGCCCGTCAGCATCTGCCACCACATGCGCCAGTCGCCAAGAAAGCTCAGCAGCGGATAGCGGAACGTGGCCGGCCGGTTGTGCTCGAAGAAGAAGTGACCGACCCAGGCAAACGCATAGCCCTGCACCAGCGCCGCCAGCAGCCACCAGGGGTTGAGCGTCATCAAGGCCACGCCGACCCAGCCGAGCACCAGGCTGCTGCCGACGAAGTGCAGGCGCCGCGAGGTGCGGTTGGAATGCTCGCTCAAGTAGAACGGATAGAACTCGTCGAGCGTGGTGTAGCGCGGGGGCTGGCTCATATCGATGCTCGCAGCAGGACGAGTGACGATGCTAACGGATCGGGCCGTGGCGCAGCGGCTGCCGCGCGTCAGCGGACTCAGCGCAAGCGACGCGGGTCGAACAGGCGTTCGTGCTCGTCGAGGGCGTAGCGGTCGGTCATGCCGGCGATGTAGTCGGCGACGGCCAGCGCGCGGCCGTCGAGACCCCGCGCGGCTTCCAGCGTGCGCGCGGCGTCGCAGAATTCCGGCGGCATCAGCCGCACGTCGTCGATCAGCGCGGCGAACAGGTCGCGGATCACGCGCTTGGCCTTGGCCATCACGCGGTAGACCTGATGGTGCTGATACAGCTGCTGCCGCAGGAAGCGCTTGAGTTCGTGGTTGGCCGCGTTGAGTGCGTCGCTGTAGGCGATCAGCGGCTGCGCTTGCGCGCGCACCTGATCGATATGCGTGACGCCGGCCGCGGCGATGCGCGCGCTGCTGGTCGTGGTCAGGTCTTCGACGAAGGTGCTCATCACGCGGCGCAGCGTTTCGTGGCGCTCTTGCTTGCCGCGCAGCGGACCGTAGGTGTCGAGCACGACGTCGTGATGGCGGCGGAACAGCGGCACGCTGCGTAGCTGCTCGATGGTCAGCAGACCGGCGCGCAGGCCGTCGTCGATGTCGTGGCTGTTGTACGCGATCTCGTCGGCAAGATTGGCCAGCTGGGCTTCGAGGCTGGGCTGGCCGCGCTCGATGAAGCGTCGGCCGACGTCGCCCAGTTCGCGCGCCCGCGCCAGGCTGCAATGCTTGAGGATGCCTTCGCGCGTCTCGAAGCTCAGGTTCAGACCGCGAAAGCTGGCGTACTTGTCTTCCAGCTCGTCGACGACGCGCAGCGACTGCGCGTTGTGCTCGAAACCGCCGTGGTCGCGCATGCATTCGTTGAGCGCGTCCTGACCGGCGTGGCCGAACGGCGTGTGGCCCAGGTCGTGTGCCAGCGAAATCGCCTCGCACAGATCTTCGTGCAAGCGCAGCGAGCGCGCCATCGTCCGCGCCAGCTGCGCCACTTCCAGGCTGTGCGTCAGCCGGGTGCGGAACAGATCGCCTTCGTGATTGACGAAGACCTGGGTCTTGTATTCGAGCCGGCGGAACGCGGCCGAATGGATGATGCGATCGCGGTCGCGCATGTAGGCGCTGCGATTGCTCGGGCCGGGTTCATCGTAGCGACGACCGCGGGAATGGCATTCGAGCGCAGCATACGGGGCGAGATCCATGCGCCATTCTACGACGCAGGCCGGCGCGCAGCGGCGGCCTGCGTGCGACCGGGGCTAGCCGGCCGCGCTACAAGCGTCGTGCAGCACGCTGTCGAGCAAGCTGGCGTCGAAGTCGCTGCTGATGATCGCGTCGCCCAAGCCGCGCATCAGGATCAGCCGCAGCTTGCCGTTCTGCACCTTCTTGTCGAGCCCCATCAGGTCGCGGAAGTCGGCGGCGGTCATGCCCGGGGGCGGCTGCGTCGGCAAGCCAGCGCGTTGAATCAGCGTGATGCAGCGTGCGGCCACCGCTTCGGTGATCCAGCCGTGACGCGCCGACAGGTCGGCCGCCAGGCACAGGCCCGCAGCGACCGCTTCACCGTGCAGCCATTGCGTATAGCCGGTATGGGTTTCGATCGCATGGCCGAACGTGTGGCCGAGGTTGAGCAGCGCGCGCGGGCCGCTGCCGGTCTCGCGCTCGTCGAGGCCGACAATGCGCGCCTTGATCGCGCAGCAGCGCTCGATGATCTCGGCCAGCGCATTGGATTCCAGCGCCAGGATGCGGTCGAGATTCGCTTCCAGCCATTCGAACAGCAGGCTGTCGGCGAGCATGCCGTACTTGATCACTTCGGCCAGGCCCGCCAGCAGTTCGCGGCGCGGCAGCGTGCTCAAGCTGCTGGTGTCGGCGATCACCGACAGCGGCTGATGAAACGCGCCGATCAGGTTCTTGCCGCGCGCGTGATTGACGCCGGTCTTGCCGCCGACCGATGAGTCGACCTGCGCCAGCAGCGTCGTCGGCACCTGGATGAAGTCGATGCCGCGCTGGTAGATCGCGGCGCAGAATCCGGCCAGATCGCCGACGACACCGCCGCCGAGCGCGATCAGGCAGCCGTCGCGCGACAGCCGCGACGCCAGCAGCCAGTCGAGCACCTGCCCGGCCGAGTCCCAGGTTTTCTGCGTCTCGCCGGCCGGCAGCACGAACACCTGGTCGTCGCCGATATGCAGTGCGGCCAGCAGCGGCGCCAGATACACCGGCGCGACGTTGCTGTCGGTGATCACGCGCAGCGCGCGGCCCTGAGCTTCGGGGAACGCAGCCTCGTTGGCGGCCAGGCCCTTGCCGATGCGGATCGGATAGCTGCGTGCGCCCAGCTCGACCTTGAGCACGCGGGCATTGTTCAGACGACTCGGCGGCGCGGCCGGTTGCGGCGGAATATGGGGTGTCACGAGTTCCATCGTTTGCAGTTCGATCGGGATGCCGTCAGAGCGCAGTGGCCGGGCGGTCGATATGGTCTTCGATCTCGCGCGCCAGCACCCGCGCGTTGCGGCCGTCGGTCTGGATCACCAGGTCGGCGATCTCGCGATACAGCGGGTCGCGCATTTCAAACAGGCGCTGCAGCGTGGCGCGACGGTCGGGCACGTTCTGCAGCAACGGGCGGTGATCGGTGCGCGCCGTACGCTGCAATTGCTGGTCGACGCTCGCGTGCAGGTAGACCACCAAGCCGCGTGCCGCCAGCCACTGGCGGTTGTCCGGGTCGAGCACAGCACCGCCGCCAGTGGCCAGCACGACGTGGCTGCGCTGCGCCAGCTCGGCGATGACCAGCTTTTCGCGTTTGCGAAACCCGTCTTCGCCTTCTTTCTCGAAGATCAGTGGAATGTCGACGCCGGTGCGGATCTCGATCTCGCTGTCGCTGTCGATGAATTCCATGCCGCGGGTTTCGGCCAGCCGCTTGCCGACCGTGGTCTTGCCGGCGCCCATCGGGCCGACCAGAAAAATATTCGTCTTGCTCATCATTCAGCCGGTGGTCCGACGATCTCGATGCGCCGGGTGCTGCAGACCTGCGAGGCCGCGTCGGAACTGGTGGCGTTGCGGCGCACGCAGGCGCGCACATCGACGGTACGCAGATCGGCGTCGGTCAGCGCCGGCGAGAACGTCGGCACGTAGTACAGCGACGACGCCACGCCGCTGGCGTTGGTCGTCCCGCCGCCCGGGAACACACGCTCGTTGGGGTCGTTCGGTGCGGCCGGCGACACCACGGAGAACAGCACTTGCGCGCCGTCGACCGGCGCGAATGCGCTGTTGAGCACCGAGAACGTCAGCGCAACGCTGCGCTGCGCACCACTGGCATCGGGCGAGCTGAGCGTGCGCAGCGGCGCGGTCAGGTCGACGCAGTTGCGCCCGTCGGACGTGGTTTCGCAAATCTCGTCGACGAACTGCACGCCGGTGCTGGCCGTCAGCGTGCCGCTGGTGCCGCTGGCCGCGCAGCTGCGATTTTCAGTGGCACTGACCTGCACGAAGCCCGACCGATCGGAATAGACGCGTACCGGCACCTGGAACTGCCCGTTGCTGCCCAACTGCACGACGCGGCTCTGCGCGGCCGGCACCGGGTCGCCATTGATTTCGAGCAGGAAGGTGCTGGTACCACTGCCCTGGAACGTGGCACTCAGATTGACGCAGCCGGCCACGCCAGCGCCGCTGGCGGTGGCCCACTGGAACGCCAGCGGTACGGCATTGGGCTGCCCGACCGTGCCGGCGCTGCCGAACACGGGCGCCGTGAACTGGAACGCGTCGGGCTGCACGGCCACCGACTGGGTGCCGGTGCAGACGCTGCCGGTCAACGCGCACGAGCTCGCCAGCACGGCGTCGCCGGTGGTGACCGCCGCCGCGCTGATCGTCAGGCTGGAATTGCTTGCCGTCGAGGTCTTCGGCGTGATCGCAAACTTCACCTGGCCGAAGCGGTCGGTGACGCCGACCAGGCCGTTGGCGTCGGGCGTCAGCGTGACGCTGCCGCCGTCGGACAGCGTGATCGACAGCTGGGTGTTTTCGCGGGCGACGCGCGTGCCGTCGGCGGCAACCGACGTAACGGTGGCCGTGTAGCCGGTCTGCTGACGGCCCGCCGAGCCACTGCTGGGTCCGCTGACGGTGACCAGCGTCTTGGCCGGATCCGGCGGCGGCGCGACTGCGAGGCTGAACGTTGCGGGATTGCTGGTGACGCCATTGAGGCTGGCCGTCACGCTGAGCACTTCGGCAGTGCGCTCTTCGACCGTCGGCGCGACGTAGTCAAAGGCGGCCGTGCCGTCGATCAGCGACGCATCGTCGACCAGCCGCACAGCGGCGTCGGCCAGCGTCGGCGTGACGCTGATTGTCGCGCCGCTGATCGGACCCGGCGTGCCGCAGCCGCTGGCCGGGCGCGTCACGGTAATCAGGAAGTCGGGCAGCAGCTCGCCGGATGCGGCCGTGACCGTGCCGCTGGCCTGACGCGCGCCCGATGCGTTTTTCGGCCCTTGCAGACGCACGGTGGGGACCGTCGTCGGCTGCAGCTCGATCGGATACTCCTCGGAGCCGCGCGCAACGCCGTCGACCTGCACGGTGCCGGTGATCGTCACGGCCAGCGAGTTGCGGATCGCATCGCTGGGCGGGGTGTAGCTAAACGGCAGCACGCCAGCCGCATTGGTGTCGCCGCCGTTGAGTCGCGTCTTGCCGTCGGCCAGCGTCGCCCGGATCGTGCCGCTGGCGGTGCCGTTGATCGTGGCGCTGAGCGCGACGAACACCTCCGGCGCAACGGCGCCGCTGGGGCGGGTCACCGTGGCCGTGTAGCCGGTGGCGGTGACGCCGGGCTCGACGCAGTCGGGGCCGGCGATCTCGATCAGGTAGCGGCTGCTGGACCCGCCGCCGCTGCTGCTGCCGTCATCGTCGAGCAAACCGCTAGCGTCGTCGCCGCTGCTGCCGCAGGCAGCCAGCAGCAACGTGGCAATCAGACTGCAGCCGCGAAGGGCTTGACCAAGGTTCATAGGGAGCGCGGCGGAAGGCTGACGCGCAGTATAGCCAAGCGCCCGCTCCGACCGGCCCGCCACCGCAGCGGCGCCGGGTGGCGCCGGTATGTCTTGTCTACCCGGGAGCCGGTCACGTCGGCATCGGATCAGTGATCCTGCAGACCCTCGCGCAGGATCTTGGGCGTGACGAAGATCAGCAGCTCATCCTTGTTGTTGACCGTCGTCCGGTTGCGGAATGCTGCACCCAGGATCGGAATGTCGCCCAGCAGCGGAATCTTCGACACGCTGTTGCGGTTCTCTTGCTGGTAGATGCCGCCCAGCACCACGGTCTGCCCGTTCTGCACCAGCACTTGCGTGGTGACCTTGCGCGTGTCGATCGACGGAATCGAGCCGGTGGCCGTCGCATAGCTTTGGCCGACGCTGTCGTTGTTGACCGCCAGATCCATGATGATGCGATCGTCCGGCGTGACTTGCGGCGTGACGCTCAGCGACAGCACGGCTTTCTTGAACGACACCGCCGTGGCGCCGCTGCTGGCCGCTTCCTGGTACGGGATTTCGACGCCCTGTTCGATCGACGCCTGCTTGGCGTTGGACGTGATCACGCGCGGCGTCGATACCACTTCGCCTCGACCTTCGGCCTGCAAGGCCGACAGTTCCAGATCGACCAGGTAATCCGAGCCCAGCACCGCCAGCGCGATGCGGCCCGCGTTGCCGCCGGCCGGCAGGCTGACGTTGAAGCGGTCTTCGAGATTGCCGACCGACGCGCGGCCGTTGCCGTTGCTGATGAAGCTGTTGACCGTGGTGTCGTTGGCTTCGGCGCTGCCCGAGGTGCTGATCAGCCCGTTGCGACCGTTGCGTGCGACGGCGCTGACGCCGAAGCGCGTACCCAGTTCGCGCGAATAATCGTTGTTGGCAATCACGATGCGCGACTCGATCAGCACTTGCTTGACCGGAATGTCGAGCCTGGCGACCAGCGTGCGGATTTCCGCGAGCTTTTCGCGCGTTTCGAGGATCAGCAGCGTGTTGGTACGTTCGTCGACCGAAACCCGGCCGCGCTCGCTGAGCACGCTGTTGTCGCCTTCCTTCAGCAGCGCGGCGATATCGGCGGCCTTGGCGTAGTTGACCTGCACCAGCTCGCTGCGCAGCGGCGCCAGATCGACTTTCTGCTTTTCGGCTTCGGCTTCGATCTTGTCGCGCTCGGCCAGTTCGGCCACCGGCGCCACCAGCATCACGTTGCCCTGCTGGCGCATGCCCAAGCCCTTGGTGCGCAGGATGATGTCCAGCGCCTGATCCCAGGGCACGTTCTGCAGCCGCATCGCGATCTCGCCCGTGACGCTGTCGGATACCACCATGTTGGTACCGGCGACGTCGGCGATGATCTGCAGCAGGCTGCGGATGTCGATGTTCTGGAACGAAAGCGAGATACGCTCGCCGGTGTACTGCGGCTCGTTGCGCTTGCGCTCTTCCTTCTGCGTCGTCGTCAGCGGCTGCAGCTCGATGGTGTACTGCGACCCGTTCTGATACGCCACTTGCTCGTAGTCGGCACCCGCGACCGGCGTGATGATGATCTCGGCATCCAT
Source organism: Hydrocarboniphaga daqingensis (assembly GCF_900129825.1). Lineage (GTDB taxonomy): Bacteria > Pseudomonadota > Gammaproteobacteria > Nevskiales > Nevskiaceae > Hydrocarboniphaga > Hydrocarboniphaga daqingensis. Next base: position 114,837 of record NZ_FQWZ01000002.1, read on the forward strand.
GCCGCTGCGCTGCGTGTCGATGAACTTCACCGGCGTGGCGAAGTCGAGCACGTCGAGCCGGCGCATCAGCGCGCCGGTCAGCGTCGCATTGCGGAAGCGTGCACGCACCTTGCCGCCTTCGTCGCTGACGTCGACGCTGGCTTGCGGGTTGTTCAGCGCAACGACGATGCGGCCCTCGCCTTTCTCGCCCCGGCGAAAATCAATTGCCGTGATCGTCAGTGCAGAGGCCGGGGCCGGCCTGGACGCCGGCGTCGCAGGCTCGGCCACCAGCGCCGCGGCCGGAGCGGGCGATGCCGGCGTAGCCGTGCCCTCAGGCTGAGGCCGGGTCATGCCGGCGATCACCGAAGGACTCTCGTCAGCACCGGCGATCTGCAGGAACACCTTGTTGCCATCGACACGCAAGGTATACGGCGCCAGCTCGCTCAACTCGATGACGACGCGACTGCGATCCGCCGCATCGGCCGCGATCGTGTTGCGCACGCGCCCGAGATTGACCTTGCGCACGCGCTCGGCCAATGCGATGCGGGTCGCAGGCAAATCCACCGACAGTCGGGCCGGCCGGTCGGTCGCAAACACCACCGGCTCCGGCGCAGCCGAGGACAGCGTCAACGTGACCAGCACACGGCCGTTGGCGAGCGGGCTGGCATCGATCGACTGCAGCGCACGCGACGGCACCGCCGGGTCGGCCGAGGTCTGCGCTTGCGCCAGGGGCGCGGCCAACACCAGCACCAACACCATGATGATGGTCAGTCGCAACGGCCACGTCAGCGGCGCAGAGGCGAGCCGCGTTACCGAGCGGCGCGGGCTACGGTGACCGGTCGGCGATTCAGATTGCGACGTCATTGCTGCGACTCCCTCATTGCGTCAGCGCCAGCACGGCAGCGCGCTGTAGCCAGCCGCCGAAGCCGTCGGCGACGAGCTCCGACAGCGCGATTTCTTGGTCGGTGATCGATTTGATCTGGCCGAAGTTTTGACCCATGTGCGCGCCGATGCCGACGCGATGGATGACACCGTCGGGCGCCTTCACCAACGCGTACACCGCATTGCTGGTGCGGATCGTGCCCTGCATCCGCAATGCGTCGAGCGGGTACTCTTCAAGGGCCTCCTTCGGACGCTTGAAATCCGGCTGCGGCCCGGTGCCTGCGACCGTGGTCGCGGTCCGCTGCGGCTCGACGGCGATAAACGGATCGCGCCGACCGGCAATGTCGTAGACGAAAGCCTCGTAAGGCTTGATCTGCGGAATCGGCGCGATCGAGGTGGACCGCCGCGACTTGACCTCGGCTACCCACTGCTCCAGCTCGTCCATGCTGCGACCGCAGCCGCCAAGCAGCGGCAGCGTCAACAGAAGCACGCTCCAGCGCACCCGAACGCGGCGGCTCATTTGCCACCTTCCTTCGGAGCCGGCGTCATCTCGCTTTCTTCCAGATACCGGTAGGTCTTGGCCAACGCCGTCATCCGCAACTCGCCGCGCGGCGCGGTTCCACCGGCGGGTTTGAGTTCGACCTCGTCGATGGTGACGATGCGCGGCAGCGCCGCGACCGCGCTGACGAAGGCGCCCATCTCGTGATAGCTGCCGGTGACGACGATCCGGTTCGGAATTTCGGCGTAGAAATCGCGCGGAATTTCGGCTTGAGGCTGGAACAGCTCTTCTTCCAGTGCGCTGGCGACGCGCGTCTGCGAAATATCGGCCAGCAGATTGGCGACTTCGGTGCGGCTCGGCAGCTGTCGCAGCATCGCGCCGAAGCTGCGCTCCATTTCCTTGAGCTGTTCCTTGTACGCATCGAGCGCGGCGACTTTCTTCTGCTTGCGTTCGAACTCGCCGCGCAGATCGACTTCCTGCGCTTCGGCCGCGGCCAGTTCGTCGCGCAGCGGTTGCACCGCGAACCACAGGCCGGCAGCCAGAATCATGATGCCCAGCAGCACTGATGCGGCGACGCGAACCCACGACGGCCAGCCGCCCGGATTCTGCGCGTCGAGCGTCTGCAGGTCGGCCATCACCTGTCGGAGCTTCATTCGAGCGTCTCGTCGGGGGTATCGCTGGGCGGCTTGGTCAGATTGCGAACCTGCAATGTGAATTCGCTCTGACGCTGGCTGTTCTTTTCGGTGGTCTTGATCACGACCAGCTTGGGGTCGTCGAACCAGGTCGATGCATCGAGGTTCTTCATGTAGGCCGACACACGCGCATTGGATTCGGCGACGCCTTCGATGACGACGCCGGCACCGGTCTGCTTGACCGTGGTCAGGCTCACGCCTTCGGGCAGCGTGTTGACCAGCTCGTCGAAGAAATGAACGGTGGCGCTGCGCGAGGCCTGCAGCTGTTCGATCACGCGCATCCGCGACAACAAGTTGCGCTTGACCTTCTCCAGCTCCTGGATCTCCTTGATCTTGAGGTCGACCTCGGCGATCTGCTGACGCAGGTAGTCATTACGCAGGTTCTGGCGGTCGACGGCGCCGCTGGCCAGCAGATAGCTGAGCAGTACCAGACCGGCCGATATCGTGAACGCGACGGCCAGCATCGCGTTGAACTGGCGCTTGCGGGTTTCACGCCGCTGCGCACGCCAATCCAGCAGATTGATGCGGATGATCATGCGCGATCAGTTCGGGTCAAACGCGCGAAACGCCAGCCCGCAGGCAATCAGCAGCGACGCCGAATCTCGCGCCAACTGCGAGGGCTTGGCCTTGGGGCTGATGCTCATGTGCGCAAACGGCTTGGCGACGACGGTGGGAATCTTCAGCTGCTCCTGTATCGACCGATCGACACCAGCGATCTCGGCACATCCGCCGGCCAGAATGATCTGGTCGATCTGTGTGTGTTGTGACGACGAAGCGAAGAAAAACTGCAGTGAGCGATCGATCTGCTGCCCCATGTCGGCGACGAACGGCGTCAGCACGTTGAACACGTAGTCGTCTGGCAGGCTGTTGAAGCGCTTGGCCTTGGCGGCTTCCTCGACCGTGATGCCGTAATAGCGGCTGATGTCGTCGGTGAGCTGGCGGCCGCCGAAGCTTTGCTCGCGGGTATAGACCGATTGCAGGTCATGCAGCACCAGCACGGAGGTGGTGGTGGCGCCCATGTCGATCAGCGCGATGGTTTTACCGTGCCCGGCGTCGGGCATCTGGTGCTGCAGGAACAGGCTGGAGTTCTGCAGCGCATGGTTTTCGATGTCGACGACACGCGGCGTCAGCCCGGCGATCTCCAACGCGGCGCAGCGCTGTTCGACCTGCTCCTTGCGGCACGCAGCGAGCAGCACGTCGACGTTGGCCGCATCGCTGTCGCCGAGGACCTGAAAGTCGAGCGCCACTTCGTCGATCGCATACGGAATGTACTGATCGGCCTCGACCTTGATCTGCTCCTCCATGTCGAGTTCGGACAACGAGGCCTGCATCTGGATCACCTTGGTGATCACCGATGCACCGGACACAGCCAGCGCCGCGTGCGTGGTTCGCGTGCCAGCGCGGTTGACCGCGCGCGCGATGCATTCACCCACGACCTTCGGATCGACGATCTGCTTGTCGGCCACGGCGTCGGGCGGCAGCGGCTCGATGGCGTAGGTTTCGACGCGGTAGCTGTCGCCGCGACGCGACAACTCCAGCAGCTTGACCGCACTGGAACTGATATCCAGACCGATCAAGCCTTGCTGGCCCCCACCAAGCAGCGATTGCATGAGCGACATTGCGTCCTAGCCCCCGTTTGACCCATGCGGCTGCCGCTCGGGCGACAAGACCTGCCGGGTGTGACGCAACCGGCTCCCAGCCGTAATATAGCCGACGAATTTAGTGAAGCAACAATAGCTTGCGCTGTGTCGTCCATCTGCATGGTTGGGGGCGGCACTACGCATTTCAGGGTCGATCGTCAAAATGTGTCGGTCGGGTTCAGAGGTTCTGGGATAGCGGTCAGTGGTTCTTCGAAGGAGCGTTTCTTGAGACTGCCGAGCCGCATGCTGTTGATACTCGCGGGGCTGATCCTTGTGGGTTTTGGGCTGCTGACCGGCGCGTTCTTCGCTGCCCAGTGGCACTACGGGCGTCAGCTGCCGCCAGTGTCCGCGATCCGCGAGATCCAGTTGCAGGTGCCGCTGCGCGTCTACACCCGCGACGGCAAGCTGATCGGCGAGTTCGGCGCCGAGCGCCGCGCACCACTGCGATACGACCAGATGCCACAGCGCATCGTCGATGCCTTCCTGGCGGCCGAAGACGATCGCTTCTTCGATCACCCCGGCGTCGACTGGAAAGGCCTGCTGCGCGCTGGCTTCGTGCTGGCCACCACCGGCCAAAAGAGCCAGGGCGGCAGCACGATCACGATGCAGCTGGCGCGCAATGTGTTCCTGTCGCCGGAACGCAGCTACGTGCGCAAGTTCAAGGAGATCCTGCTGGCCATGCGCATGGAGCATGAGCTGACCAAGCAGGAGATCCTCGAAACCTATTTGAACAAGATCTTCCTCGGTCAGCGTGCTTATGGCGTCGGCGCTGCGGCGCAGGTCTATTTCGGCGTCGAGCCGGCCGAGCTGAGCTGGTCGCAGGCGGCGCTGCTGGCGGGCCTGCCGAAGGCACCATCGCGCGACAATCCAGTGTCGGCGCCCGAGCGCGCCAAGGAGCGGCGCAACTATGTGCTGCGCCGGCTGCGCTCGCTGGAAAAGATATCCGAGCTCGACTATCAAGCCGCGTTGGCCGAGCCGGTCACGCTCAGGGCCGCGCTGCCGATGGTCGACGTCGACGCGCACTACGTTGCCGAGATGGTCCGCGCCGAGATGGTGTCGCGCTACGGCGAAGGTGCCTACACCGGCGGTTACCGGGTGACCGCGACGATCGACTCGACGCGGCAGGCTGCCGCCAATCGCGCGGTGCGCGCTGCGCTGATCGCCTACGAGGAACGCCACGGCTGGCGCGGCCCCGAAACGGTATTGCCCGAATCGCTGCTGGCCGAGACGCAAACCGGCCGCGCCAGTGCCGATGGTCTGGGCGGCTTCCTCGACGCATTGCCGACGGCCGCCGGGTTGGTGCCAGCGGCCGTGGTGTCGTTCGACGCCGGCAGCTTGCGCTTGCTGACGCGCAGCAGCGGTCTGGTCGAACTGGCGCCCGAGGACTACAAGTGGGCCGGCCTGTCGGCGAAGAAGACGCTCAAGCGCGGCGACGTCGTACGCGTGCGCCGTGACGGCGAACGCTGGCGTCTGGCCAAGCTGCCGCAAGCGCAAGGCTCGCTGGTCGCGCTCGACCCCCATGACGGCGCGCTGGTGGCGCTGGTCGGCGGCTACGACTTTCTGTTGAACAAGTACAACCGCGTGCTGCAGGCGCACCGCCAGGTCGGCTCCGGCTTCAAGCCGTTCCTGTACACCTCGGCGTTCCAGTTCGGCTTCACACCCGCGTCGATCGTGCTCGATGCGCCGGTGGTGTTCGACGATGCCAATCTGGAAGGCGCGTGGCGCCCCGAGAATTACGGCGGCGACTTCAAGGGGCCGATGCGCTTGCGCGAGGCGCTGGTGCAGTCGCGCAACCTGGTGTCCGTGCGGCTGCTGCAAGCGGTCGGCGTCGACTTCGCGCGTGACTTCATCAGCCGCTTCGGCCTGCCCAAGGACCGGATGCCACGCGACTTGTCGATGGCGCTCGGCAGCGCCACGTTCACCCCAATGGAGATGGCGCGCGCCTACAGCGTGCTGGCCAACGGCGGCTTTCTGGTCGAGCCGTATTTCATCGACGAAATCCTCGATTCGCGCGGCCAGAGCCTGTTCAAGGCCAAACCGCTGGTCGCCTGCGCCGAATGCGCGCAGCAGATCGTCGACAGCAGCAGCCAGACCGCAGCAGCAGCGCCCGGCAAGCCCGCCGCCGCGCTGCCGCCGACGCCGTCGGCCGACGGCTTGGCGCCGCAGGTGGTCGATCCTGGACTGGTCTGGATGGTCGACGACGTGCTGCGCGAAGTGGTCACGCGCGGCACTGCCACGCAGGCGCGAGCGCTGGGCCGCGCTGACATCCGCGGCAAGACCGGCACAACCAACGACGAGACCGACGCCTGGTTCAACGGCTTCAACACGCAACTGGTCGCGATCACCTGGGTCGGCTTCGACCAGCCGCAACCGCTGGGGCGAGGCGAAGTCGGCGGTCGCGCTGCATTGCCGATCTGGATCGACTTCATGCGCACCGCACTCAAGGGCCGGCCCGAGTCGGTGCTGCCGACGCCGTCGACGCTGGTGCCGGTGGCCGTCGACAGCCGCAGCGGCCGGCCGGTGGCCACCGAGACGCCCGGCGCGATCACCGAATACATGCCGGCCGAGCGTCTGCAGCAGGTGCAGCAGGACGCCGAGCGCGCGCCGCCCGAGAAAACCGTCAGCGAAGACGAGTTGTTCTAGCCCCGGCCACGCGGCCGGCGCGCGACCATTTTCGCGCGCCGGCATTCCGTGTTATCCATGTCGTCAGCGCGGCTCGACGCCGCTCGACACTTCGCAATCCAAGCCGGAAACGACCATGGGCAAGCGCGCGATAGGCTTTCAACGCGAAATCGTCGCCGAGGCTGCACGCCTCATCTGCGAGGAACGGCTGACCGACTACCGGTTGGCCAAGCAAAAGGCCGCCGAGCGGCTCGGGCTGTCGGCGCGCTCGCAGATGCCCGAGAACGCGCTGATCCACGAAGCAGTGATCGAATACCAGCGGCTGTTCGGCGGCGCCGAATACGCCGAGCACCTGCAGGCGCTCCGCCGGACCGCGGTGCGTGCGATGAAGCTGTTGGCCGAGTTCACGCCGCGACTGGTCGGGGCCACGGTCACCGGCGCCACGACCGACGCGCATCTGGTGCGGCTGCACGGCTTTGCCGACAAGCCCGAAATGCTCGACATGTTCCTGCAGAACCGCAACATTCCCTACGAGACCAGCGACCGGCGCTACCGCTATCCGGACGGTCGCATCGACGACGTGCCGACCTGCGAATTCCTGGCCGGCGAGATCGGCGTCGAAATCGCGATGTTTCCGGTCGAAGACCTGCGCCGCGCGCCGCTGTCACCGCACGACGGCCTGCCGATGAAGCGGCTGACGCTGGAACAAGCCGAGCGCCTGGCCGAAGAACCGATCGACATCGCGTCCTGATCGCTGCCGTCCTCGCCAACAAAAAAAGCCGGCTTTCGCCGGCTTTTTTGTGTCGCTTGCGAACCGATCAGCGCTGGTCGCAGGGGACGTAGTTACGCACCGGCGCGCCGGTGTAGACCTGACGCGGACGCGCGATGCGCGTGCTGCTGTCGGCGGTCATTTCCATCCAGTGCGCGCACCAGCCCACGGTGCGGGCCACGGCGAACATCGGCGTGAACATGTTGACCGGGATGCCGAGCGCTTCGTAGATGATGCCGGAGTAGAAGTCGACGTTCGGGTAGAGCTTGCGCTGCTTGAAGTAGTCGTCCGACAGCGCGATTTCTTCGAGCTTGAGGGCCAGCTCCATCTTCGGATCGTTTTCCTTGCCCAGATGCTTGAGCACCTTGTGGCACTGCTCGCGGATGATCTTGGCGCGCGGGTCGAAGTTCTTGTACACGCGGTGACCAAAGCCCATCAGGCGGACGCCTTCGACCTTGTTCTTGACCTTGTTCATGAACTCGGGGACGTGCTTGGCGTCGCCGATTTCGTCGAGCATGTTCAGCACCGCTTCGTTGGCGCCGCCGTGCAGCGGGCCCCACAGCGCCGCGATGCCCGAGCTGATGGCCGCATACGGGTTGCAGCCGGTGGAGCCGGCCATGCGCACCGTCGAGGTCGATGCGTTCTGCTCGTGGTCGGCATGCAGGATGAACAGCACGTCCAGCGCGCGAGCGGCGACCGGGTCGACGTGGTAGGGCTCGGCCGGCACCGCGAACATCATCTGCAGCAGGTTGCTGCAATAGTCGAGATTGTTCTGCGGGTGCATGAACGGCTGGCCGTAGAACTTCTTGTAGGCCGCTGCGGCGATCGTCGGGATCTTGGCGATCATCCGGTGAGCAAAGATCTCGCGGTGCTTCGGATCTTTGTTGTTGGTCGTGTCGTGATAGAACGCCGACAGCGCGCCGACGACGCCGGTCAGCATCGCCATCGGATGCGCGTCGTAGTAGAAGCCGTCGAAGAAGCGCTTGACGCCTTCGTTGATCATCGTGTGACGGCGGATCGAGCCTTCGAAGGCTTCGAGCTGGTCTTTCTTCGGCAGCTCGCCGTGCAGCACCAGGTAGCAGACTTCGATGAAGCTGCTGTGCTCGGCCAGCTGGTCGACCGGATAGCCGCGATACAGCAGCACGCCTTCGTCGCCGTCGATGTAGGTGATCGCGCTCTTGGTCGAGCAGGTCGACGTGAAGCCAGGGTCGTAGGTGAAGATGCCGAGCTTGTCGTAAACCTTGCCGACATCGGCTCCCGGCGTGCCGATCGTGCCGGTGACCAGCGGAAGTTCGGTCTTCTCGCCGGTCTGGTTGTTGAGAAGGCTGTATGTCGCTTGGGTCATCCGTTCACTCCAAACCTGCGTGGGCTGGACCACTCCGCTGGCGGGTCAGTGACAGGCGCGCCGCTCCTCACGGGAGAAACGCCGCTGAATCAGACCGTCGGGGAGTCGGACCAAAATCGGGGGTGCATTGCTGCGCTGCGATTATCGCTCGCAGTCCACTCGGCTTACAACGCAGTCAGACGACCGCCGCCTACCGCTGCGCCTGTCATGGCGACCGAACAGGCGCCACAACGCAAACGGCCGCCTCGAGGGCGGCCGTCGCGTGCAGCGGGACGACAGAGCGTTAAGCGGCGTAGCGCTTGCGGAACTTGTCGACGCGGCCGCCGACGTCGAGCACTTTCTGCTTGCCCGTGTAGAACGGGTGGCTGACGCTGGAGATATCGAGGTTCACGAGCGGGTATTCGACGCCGTCGATCGTGGTCTTGTCACGGGTCTGGACCGTCGAACGGATGATGAACACCTGGTCGGCGCCGATATCTTTGAAGGCGACCGCACGATACGTAGGGTGGATACCGTCTTTCATCTCGAAACCAGTGGAAACACAAAAGGGCGCGCAGTCTACTCAAGCGGCCGGCGCAGCGCAACGCCTCACTCGTCTTCGGTACGGCCGTCGACCTCAAAGCCACCTTCGTCGTCGACCCGCAAGCTGACGACGATCGGCCGGCAACAGACCGAGCAATCCTCGATGTAGGTCTGCGACCCGACCGACAGGTCCAGCTCCAGCGGGATCGATTCCCAGCAGTAGGGGCAGGTGATCGTGGCGTCTTCGAGCATGGCGTGGGTCCGGTGGCGGGGATCTACAGCAGCGTGGTCAACAGCGTGTTCAAGTGTTGCAGGCCCAGCGGCGTCGGTCGCAGGCCGGTGTCGTCGGCCACGACCATCGCCTGTGCGGCCGGGCCGGCCAGCGCGGCGCGCAGCACCGACGATGGCAGGCCGGTGCGCTGCTCGAACTCATCCCAACCGAAGCCGGCGTCGAGCCGCAGCGCGTTCATGCAGAACTCGAATACGAGCTCGCCGGCCGAAACGATGCGGTCTTCCTGAATCATTTCGGCGCTGCCGGCCGTGTCGAGATAGGCCTTGGGGTGCTTGTGGCGCGCGCGGCGGCGCACGCCGGCACTGCCACTGAGCTTGGCGTGGGCACCAGCGCCGAGCCCCAGGTAATCGCCAAAGCGCCAGTAGTTCAGGTTGTGACGGGCTTGCCGCCCGCTGCGGGCGTAGGCGCTGACTTCGTAGCGGGCGAAGCCGGCGGCGGCCAGGCGCTGCAAGCCCTGCTGCTGCATCGTCCACGCCTCGTCGTCGGCCGGCAGCGGCGGCGGCCGCGCGGCGAACTCGGTGTTGGGCTCCAGCGTCAACTGGTAATACGACAGATGCTCGGGCTCCAGCGCCAGCGCGGCGGCCAGGTCGGCGTCGGCCTGCTCCGGCGTCTGCTCGGGCAAGGCGAACATCAGGTCGAGATTGAGGTTGTCGAAGCCGGCGCGGCGCGCGACAGCGACCGCCGATCGCACCGCGTCGGGGTCGTGGATGCGGCCGAGCCGCTTGAGCTGGGCCGCGTCCATCGACTGCACGCCGATCGAAAGCCGGTTGATGCCGGCCATGCGGTAATCAGCAAAATGCGCCTCGTCGATCGTGCCGGGGTTGGCTTCGAGCGTGATCTCGATGTCGTCGGCAAACGACAGCCGCTGCGACAGCGCCGCCAGCAATCCGCCGAGCGCGCGGCCCGAGAACAAGCTCGGCGTACCACCGCCCATGAAGATGCTGCGGATCGGGCGCTGCGGCAGATCCGGATGCTGGTCGAGGTCGAACGCTAAGTCGCGCAGCAGCGCGTCGATGTAGGCGGACTCGGGCACGTCGCCGCGCAGCGCGTGGCTATTGAAGTCGCAGTACGGGCATTTGCGCACGCACCACGGAAAGTGCAGATACAACGACAGCGGTATGCACGCCGCTTCCAGCGGCGGCGGTGCTGGGTTCACCCGCCCGCCTGCTGCAGCGCGGCCAGCAGCACCGTGATCGCCTGCGCCCGGTGGCTGACCTGATTCTTCAGCGCCGCACTCATTTCAGCGGCGCCGAGCTGGTGCTGCACGTCGAAAAACAGCGGGTCGTAGCCGAAGCCGCCGGTGCCGCGCGGGGCCTCAAGAATGCGGCCGGACCAGCAGCCTTGTGCGATCACCGGCACCGGGTCGCCGGCATGGCGCAGGAAGGCCAGCAGGCTGACAAAGCGGGCGCTCCGCTGTTCCGGCGGCAGCCCGGCCAGTGCGTCGAGCAGCTTGGCGTTGTTGTCGGCATCACCGGCGCGCGGGCCGGCATAACGGGCCGACCAGACGCCCGGCGCACCGTTGAGTGCGGCGACTTCCAGCCCGGAATCGTCGGCCAGCGCCGGCAAGCCGGACGCGCGCGCCGCATGACGCGCCTTGATCAGCGCGTTTTCGACGAAGGTGCCGGCCGTTTCGTCGGGGACCTCGTCGGTGAATTCGCTAACCAGATGCAGCGTCCAGTGCAGCGGCGCAAGCAGCGCCTGCATTTCGACGAGCTTGCCGGCATTGCGGCTGGCGAGGACGACGTCCATCGCCCGGCCTAGCCGGCCAGCGCCTCGCGCTGCGCCGCCAGCAACTCGCCGATGCCCTTGGCGGCATAGTCGAGCAGCTGATTGAGCTCGTCGCGGCGGAACGCGTGACCCTCGGCCGTGCCCTGCACTTCAATGAAGTGGCCGGCCTCGTTCATCACCACGTTCATGTCGCATTCGCAGCCGGAATCCTCGGCGTAGTCGAGGTCGAGCACCGGCGAGCCGGCGTGGATGCCGACCGATACGGCCGCGACCTGGCCGTGGATCGGGTTCGTTTTGATCTGGTTTTTGCGGCGCATCGCGGCCACCGCGTCGACCAGCGCGACATAGGCGCCGGTGATTGAGGCGGTGCGCGTGCCGCCGTCGGCCTGCAGCACGTCGCAGTCGACCGTGATCGTGTAGCCGGCCAGTGCCGACAGGTCGACGACCGCGCGCAGCGACCGGCCGATCAAGCGCTGGATTTCCTGCGTGCGGCCGGACTGCTTACCCTGCGCGGCTTCGCGGCGGCCGCGCGTATGCGTGGCGCGCGGCAGCATGCCGTACTCGGCCGTGACCCAGCCGCCGTCCTTCTTCCAGGCCGGGCCGCGCTCTTCGACGCTGGCGGTGCACAGCACCTGGGTATCGCCGTAGGCGATTAGCACCGAGCCTTCGGCGTGGCGCGTGAACGAGCGGGTAATGCGGATCGGACGAAGCTGGTCGGCAGCGCGACCGGAATGACGGGGCACGGTTGGCGCCTCCGGTAATGATGGGCGCGGATTATAGCGCCGGCCTCGCCGGCCGCTGGATGCGCGCCAGCATCAGGCCCAGCCAGATCGCCAGATACAGCAGCGGCTCGCGGATGTCGCTCTTGACCAGCCAGAAGAAGTGAATGCCGCCGAGCAGCACGGCTGGATAGACCAGCTTGTGCAGCTGTACCCAGCGCCGTTTCAGGCGCCGCTGCCAACCGCGGGTCGACGTCAGCGCCAGCGGCAGCAGCAGCAGCCAGCCGGCAAAGCCCAGCGTGATGTAGGTGCGCTTGACCAAGTCGTCCATCAGCTCCGACGGCGACCACTGCAGGTCGAACGTCAGATAGATGACCAGATGGACGCTGACCCAGAACCAGCCCCACAAACCGATCAGGCGTCGCACCTGGATCGGCTCGGCGCGGCGCGTCAGCCGGCGCAGCGGCGTCATCGCCAAACCCAGCAGCAGCAAGCGCAGCGCCCACAGTCCAGTGTCGTGCTCCAGCGTCTCGACCGGATTCGGACCCAGATCGCCGCTGACGATGTCGCGCGCCAGCAGCACCGCCGGCAGCAGGCCGAGCAGCCATGCGACGGCGCGCCACGCGGTCAGCGGGCGGACGATCGCCGCGCGCATCGTGGTCAGGAGAATTGGCGCAGGTCCATGCCCGCGTACAGCGGCGCCACTTCCGGATAGCCGTTGAACATCAGCGTCGGCCGCTTGAACAGCTCACCCAGACGGCGCTCGCTGCGCTGGCTCCAGCGCGGGTGCTGCACGTCGGGATTGACGTTGGAATAGAAGCCGTACTCGCTGGGCTGCAGCTTGTTCCAAGTCGTCGGCGGCATCTGCTCGACGAAGCGAATGCGAACGATCGACTTGATGCTCTTGTAGCCGTACTTCCACGGAATCGTCAGCCGCAGCGGCGCACCGTTCTGGTTGGGCAAAGTCTTGCCGTACATGCCGACCGACAGGAACGCCAGCGGATGCATCGCCTCGTCGATGCGCAGGCCCTCGACATAGGGCAGCTCGATGCCGGCCCAGCGCGCTTCGGGCATCTGCGCCTTGTCGTACAGCGTCTCGAAGGCGACGAACTTGGCCTTCGAGGTCGGCTTGAAGCGCTTGAGCACATCGGCCAGCGGCACGCCGTCCCAGGGCACGACAATGCTCCAGGCCTCGACGCAGCGATGGCGGTAAATGCGCTCTTCGATCGCGTGCGGCTTGAGCAGCGCGTCGAGGTCGATCGTGCCAGGGGCCTCGCATTCACCGCTGATCGCCACGGTCCACGGCCGCGTCTTCAGCGTGCCGGCATTGCGCGCCGGATCATCCTTTCCGGTGCCGAACTCGTAGTAGTTGTTGTAGGTGCTGACCGTTTCGATCGGCGTCACCGTTTCGCCGCCGGCGCGCTCGCTGCGCTTGCCCACGGTGATCGCCGCGCCCGCGATGGCCGGTGCCGGTGCGTCCTTGGCTTCGCTGCAGCCGGCGGCCAGCAAGCCGACCGCGCCCAGGCCCATATCCGCCAGGAAGCGACGGCGGTTGCGGTAGGTGCTCTCGGGCGTGATCTCGCTGGAGCGGACGGCAGACGGCGCGGGAATTCGGATCAGCATGGTGACTCCAGGGGACTGCGACTATCGACTGCAGCATGCGGCAGAGGTTCTGCCGTTACCATAAGACTTGAACGTTTAGATACGAAACGCGGACGGATAGCGATGCAAGGCGACACGGCAGCACACGATGACCGGATCGAGGCTTTGGCCGAGACCTTCGAAATGCTCGGCGACTGGGAGGAACGCTATCGCTACCTGATCGAACTGGGGCGCAAACTGCCGCCGCTGCCCGACGACGAACATAACGACGCCAACAAGGTCAACGGCTGCATGAGCCAGGTCTGGCTGCAGAGCGAGGCGCTGCCGGGCCCGCCGCAGACGCTGCGATTCCTAGGCGATTCAGACGCCCACATCGTCAAGGGTCTGATCGCGCTGCTGTTCGAGATCGTGTCGGGCCGCACGCCGCAGCAGATTCTCGACACCGACGTCAGCGCGGTGTTCACCCGACTCGGGCTGGAGAATCACATCACGATGAACCGTCGCAACGGCTTTTATTCGATGGTGGAGCGCATCCGCCGGCTGGCGGCCAGCGCCGCCCAGGCGGACGCCCGCTAGCGAGCCACTGCACTACACTGGTCCCTCATGCCTGCCGGGACCCGTGCCATGGACATCTTCGCCGTCGTCGTACTCGCGTTTTTCCTGGTGACGTTGTGGAAGGGCGTCGTGATCGTGCCGCAGGGCAAGGAATTCACGATCGAGCGCTTCGGCAAGTACCGCGCGACGTTCGAGCCCGGCCTGCACTGGATGATTCCGTACGTCGACAGCATCGGCCGCAAGCTGTCGATGATGGAGCAGGTGCTCGACGTGCCCAGCCAGGAAGTCATCACCAAGGACAACGCGATGGTCGGCGTCGACGGCGTGGTGTTCTTCCAGGTGCTCGACGCCGCCAAGGCCGCGTATGAAGTCCAGCAGCTCGAATTCGCGGTGATGCAGCTGACGATGACCAATCTGCGCACCGTGATGGGCGCGATGGATCTGGACGAGCTGCTGAGCCAGCGTGACCACATCAACGCCAAGCTGCTCAGCGTGATCGACGGCGCGACCACGCCTTGGGGCTTGAAGGTCACGCGCGTCGAAATCAAGGACATCCGGCCGCCAGCCGATCTGGTGGCCTCGATGGCGCGGCAGATGAAGGCCGAGCGCGAGAAGCGCGCCAACATTCTCGACGCTGAGGGCTTCCGTCAGGCGGCGATCCTGAAAGCCGAAGGCGAGCGCAACGCCGAAATCCTCGGCGCCGAAGCGAACAAGGCCGCTGCGGTGCTGGAAGCCGAAGGCCGCAAGGAAGCCGCGTTTCGCGACGCCGAAGCGCGCGAGCGCACTGCACAAGCTGAAGCCGAGGCGACGCGCATGGTCAGCCAGGCGATCGCGGCCGGCGACGTGCAGGCGCTGAACTACTTCATCGCGCAGAAGTACGTCGAGGCGCTCGGCAAGATCGCCACCAGCCCGAACGAGAAGCTGGTGCTGATGCCGCTGGAAGCGGCCAGCGTGATCGGCGCGATCGGCGGCATCGCCGAGTTGGCCAAGAAGGTGTCGTCCGGCAGCGCCTCGGCACCGCGCTGATGGACCTGCCGATGAACCTGCCTACGATCGAGTTCTGGCATTGGTGGATCGCCGCGTTGCTGCTGCTGGTGATCGAAGCGCTGCTGCCCGGCGCGGTCTTTCTGTGGATGGGCATATCGGCCGCGATCGTCGGTGCCTTGCTCGGGCTGTTCGGCATCGGCTGGCAAGCGCAGCTGATGCTGTTCGGCCTGCTGTCGCTGGTCAGCTTCATGGCCTACCGTCGCTGGGCACGCGCCCAGCCGGCCGCGCCGAAGTCGACGCTGAACCGTCGCGGTGATTCCTACGTCGGTCGTGACTTCACGCTGACCGACCCGATCGTCAACGGCATCGGCAAGCTCAGCGTCGACGACTCTCAGTGGCGCATCACGGGCCACGACGCACCGGCCGGCAGCCGGGTTCGCGTCACCCGCGCCGATGGCGTCACACTGCATGTGGAGCGCCTGAGTTGATCTCCGCACGGCCGACGCGCTTGTGCCCGGGGATTTGCCGACTTCTATAATCTGGTTATGTGACGGAACTCTCGTTTCGTCTCGTCTGGCCACGGGGACGGCCGACCATCATTCGATCTATGGACGGACGCCGCTCTCGGGGGAGTCATGGCTCGCAGGTCCGTGGTCGTTTCGCTGGCTGCATTGCTGGTCGCTGTTCCGTTACCCGCATTTGCGGCCCGCACGGTCATCAACGAGTTGCAAGCCGGCCAGATCATCGACGGCCAGCTCGATGAAACCGACGCCAGCTCGCTGCTCGGCGTGCCCTACGACGTCTATCACCTGGTCGGCACACCGCCGGATATGGTGCTGACGGTCGCCGCTGACTCCGCCGATGTCGACCTGAGCGTTTCGGTGAAATTCGTGAACGCCGGCTGGACCGCGGGCGATCTGCTGTCGCTCGGCGAAATAGGCGGTGGCAACGGGGCCAGCGGCGGGATTGAGTTGGTGGGCCCAGCGGATCTGCTGATCGAAGTGCGCTCGGCCAACGGCAAGAAGTTCGGCGCGTACTCACTGCGTGTCGAGGCCGTTGACCGGACTGATTTTTACCGCGTGCGCGCCGCGCGCCAAGCACTCAGCGGCGATGCCGGCGACATCGCGACGATCAAGCGGCCGAAGAACATGCCAGAGCCGGCCGTGGTCGTCGATGCGCCGGCCGCTGTTGCCTATCCGCCATTCCCGGCGCTGGCGCCGGTCCCGGGCTTCCCACAGTTCGAGCAGGCGCGCGCGCTCTACAACGAGCTGACCGCGCCGGACTGGAAGCCGGCCATCCAGACGGTAGGCCTTGGCACGGTCATCGACGCGACCGGCATACCGGTCTCGCGCATCAACGGATTGGCGTTCTGCGAGGGACGCAAAGGGCCGGTGGAAGTGCGCTATCTGCCCGTCGCCGGCACGCAGCGCCAGCTCACGTCGTTCCGAGCACGCGAGGCGGATTGTGGCGGCGGCGCCAGCGGCAGTGTCGACGGCCTTTACACGTTCTCCGATGGCAGCACCTTGATCGGCAAGGTATGGCTACGCCGTAATGACCTGCGCGTGCGCGCGATCGGCCCAGTCGTCGTGTGGACCCGCGACGGCCTGATCGCCGGCACCGCTGCGGCCGACATGACGGTGACGCCGCTCGCGGTGTGGAACCCGGCCAGCGGCATCGTGCTCGCTGCGCTCGACGGTGGCACCACGGCCAGCAAGACCGCGATACCGGGGCGGCTGATCTACCCAGGCCTCGGCGCGATCGACGGCCAAGTCCAGGCCGGGCGCTTCCTGCCGCCGAGCGAGGCGCACTTCGTCGCCGAAGACGGCACGTACCAAACCAGCGGTCTGATCGTCGAAAGCAAGGGCGCGCCGCAGGACGCAGTGCGGCGCAACCCGATCGACGGGGTTGCCGCTGACGCAATCACCTGGCTGCTGACCGGGCTGACGCGCATCGAGACCACGACGACTACCGTGCTCGGCCCGGCTGGAGCCTACCTGTACCACGGTACGCTCGAGGCGGGCGCGCTACCGGCCGAAGCGAGGCCGGAGCCGGCGACACTGGCTCGGCATGCGCTATCAGCGGCCGATTGCACGATCAGGCCGAACCTGCCGATTGGCTGGCTGCCATGGGGGCCGAATTGCGCCACCACGCCCGATCGTCTCGACGCCTGGTCGATCGACGGCCGCTACCGGCTGCGCTACGTCGCCGACTTGCCGGTGCGGCTGCAGGAGATCGCAGCAGATCGGCCCGGACACGTGACGAGCGAATGGCGAGCGGCCGAATTCTCCGCCGACCGCATACCGACGGTAGTCGGCAGCGGCGAGCTGTGGCGCAACGATCAGCTGGTGTATCGCGGCGTATTCGAAGGCCTGCTGCCCAACGGTGAAGGCGAATGCAGCGGCGAGATGCCCGATACGACTGAGCCCTGCACGTTTCTGAGCGGCGAGCGTATCGACGCGATCCATCTGGCGCGGATGGAGCAGAAGAAGCTCGACGACGGCCGCAGCGCCGCCACCGCCGCACGGATCAAGGCCGAGGCGGACGAAAAGGCGCGGCTGCAACGTATCGCGCAGCAAGAGGCGCAGCGTCAGGCTGAAGCCAAGGCTGCGGCGCAACGCGCCGCCGCCCAGCGTGCGGCGGAACTCGAAGCGCAGCGCCGCGCCCAGCAACAGGCCGAAGCCGAGAACGGATTCCAGTGGGGCAAGCTCGCTGCGATCGCCACCGGCGCCGTGCTCGGCGGCGCTGGCAGCCTGGACTCCGGCACGCAGGCGCAGTTGTTGATGGGCGCGGTGCAGGACAGCATGGGCGGCGTCGACGGCATGTCCAGCACCAGCGCCGCGATCGGCTCGGCTGGCGGCGGATCCGGCATCGGTTCGGCGTTGAGTCCGTCAGCTGCTGGCGGTGGTGGTGGCGGCTTCGCGACGCGATCGAACACGTTGATCGGCAGCACCGCTTGTGCCGGTTACAGCAATGACAATTACAAGGAATTCTTCGCATCCAACAGCGACGGCCCGGATGTACAGCTGCACACGATGTGCGCCGCTGCATTCAATTACTACGCGATGTATCTGAACGCGATCAAGCAGGGTTATAGCGAAGCGCAGTGCAACCAGACCTATGGCGCGTTCCAGCAGGCGGCTTCGGTGGCGACGAACTTCTACGAATCCACGCGCACTCGCTGAGGCAAAGCAGCCGTCCGGTTGGCTGCCATCCCCCGTTCGCGCGACGGGTCGGGTGGGCGCTGACACGCCCGCTACCGTTTTGCGGTTATCGTTAACGATAACCCCAACAGCGGAGCGATCGCATCAAGCCTTCACCTGAGAGCGACCTCGACGCGGCGCTGCATGCCGCGCGCGACGGCATCCACAACGCGCTGACCGCGACGCGCGAGACGCTGTACACGATCGGCGAGGAGATCGCCCACGCGATCACGCACGGCTTGGGCGCGGTGCTGGCCATCGTCGGGCTGTGCGTGCTGGTCGCGCGCTCGGCGGTCTATGGCGATATCTGGCACCTCGTCAGCAGCAGCGTGTTCGGCGCCACGCTGGTGATGATGTATGCCGCGTCGACGCTGTATCACAGCATTCCGCTGCCCCGCGCCAAGCATGTACTGCGGATCATCGACCACTCGACGATCTACCTGCTGATCGCCGGCACTTACACGCCGTTCACGCTGGTGACGCTGCACGGTGTCTGGGGCTGGAGCCTGTTTGCGTTCACGTGGGGGCTGGCGATCGTCGGCGTGCTGTTCAAGCTGGTCGCCACCGGACGTTACGAAAAGCTGTCGGTCAGCGTGTATCTGCTGATGGGCTGGTGCGTGCTGGCCGCGATCAAGCCGCTGTATCACGCGCTGCCCACGGGCGGGCTGTTGCTGTTGCTCGCTGGCGGCTTGAGCTACAGCGGTGGCGTGGCGTTCTACACCTGGCAGTCGCTGCGCTACCACCATGCGATATGGCACGTGTTCGTGCTCGCCGGCAGCATGCTGCATTTCTTTGCTGTGCTGTTTTACGTGATTCCGAGCGCGCGGTCCTAGCGCGACAGCAGGCTCCTACGATGGCGATCCCGGAATATGCAGCGGCGGCCGACAGTCCTTATCGTGCCTCGTTCGACGGCCGCTGGTTGATCGCGCGCTCACCGACGCACGTCAACAATCCGGCCAGCAAGGTCGAACGCGAAGCCTTGCTCGCCAAGCGCGTCACCGAGCTGTCGGAACTGCAGCAAGTGCTGCGCGCCGATCGTCGCCATGCCTTGCTGCTGGTGTTTCAAGCAATGGATGCCGCGGGCAAGGATTCGACGATCCGAGCAGTGCTCACCGGTATCGACCCCGCAGGCTGTTCGGTGCAGGCATTCAAGCGCCCGTCGGCCGAGGAACTGGACCATGACTTCTTATGGCGCAGCACCGGCCGGCTGCCGGCGCGCGGCCAAATCGGCGTGTTCAACCGCAGCTACTACGAGGAAGTGCTGGTGACCCGCGTCGATCCGTCGCTGTTGCAGGCGCAGAACCTGCCGTATCGCCCACCGGGCCGCACGCTTTGGAAACAGCGCTATCGCTCGATCCGCGATCATGAGCGGCACCTGGCCGCCAACGGCACGATGGTGCTGAAGTTCTTCCTGCACGTGTCGCGCGAAGAGCAGCGACAGCGCTTGCTGGCGCGGCTCGATCAGCCAGAGAAAAACTGGAAGTTCGAAGCCGGTGACCTCGGCGCCCGCGATCGCTGGGACGACTACCAGCAGGCGTATCAGGACGCGATCAACGCCACGTCGCGACCCTGGGCGCCGTGGTACGCGATACCGGCCGACAGTAAATCGACGATGCGCTTGATCGTCGCCGACATCGTGGTGCGCAGCTTGCGTGGGCTGGATCTGCGCTACCCGCAACTGGACGAGCCTGCTCTGAATCAACTGTCGGCTTTGCGACATCGGCTTGCCGACTGAGTAATTGCCCCCTTGCGGTGACGGGCGCTTTGCTGCGTAGCATTGATTACCGGCGAACCTCTCGCCGCACATCAGTCAGGGGTGGATGCGATGAGTAACAAGGGAATGCTTCAAATCGCCGGTGGGCTGCTGCTGGCAGCCGTGTCGTTGACGGCCACCACCGCAGTCGCGGGCGGGCGGCCCGATCTGGTTCAGCTGGGCCTGCAGCAACAGCGACCCTACGCCAGCGGTGAGCTGCTCGTGCAGTTCATGCCGGGCACGCGTGCGCAGCAGAAGCTGGCCGCGCTCAAGTCGATCGGCGGCAGCCGCGCCGAACTCGTCGCCGCCAGCAGCCGGCGTGCGGATCGCAAGGGCGATCTGGAGCTGGTGCGGATTCCGAGCGGCGTGGCAATGGGCACCGCGCTGGCGGCGCTGGCGCGCAGCAGCGTCGTCGAATTCGCCGAGCCGAACTGGATCTACCAGCACACCGCCACGTCGAACGACGCGTTCTACGTCAGCAACCAGCTGTTCGGCATGTACAGCGCCACGTCGACGCCGGCCAATGTCTACGGCAGCCACGCGGCCGATGCCTGGGCGGCCGGGCATACCTGCAACGCCAACACGTACATCGGCGTGATCGACGAAGGCATGATGCGCACGCACGAAGACCTCGGCGCCAACACCTGGGTCAATCCGTACGAGACCGCCGACGGCATCGACAACGACGGCAATGGCTATGTGGACGACTTCTACGGCTGGGACTTTGCGGGTGGCGACAACAGCACGTTTGATGGCGTCGGCGATGACCACGGCACGCACGTGTCCGGCACGATCGCTGGCGTTGGCGGCAACGGCATCGGTGTTGTCGGCGTTTGCTGGACGGCCAAGCTGATCTCCGGCAAGTTCCTCGGCAACCGCGGCGGCACCACGGCCAACGCGATCAAGGCGGTCAACTACTTCACCGACCTGAAGACCCGCCATGGTCTGAATATCGTCGCCACGAACAATTCCTGGGGCGGCGGCGGGTTTTCGCAGGGGCTTGAAGATGCGATCGTCGCTGGTGGCAACGCCAACATCCTGTTCGTCGCATCCGCCGGCAACAGCACCGTCGACACCGACGTCAGCCCGCAGTACCCGGCCGGCTACGACAGCGATGTGATCGTGTCGGTCGCGTCGATCACGTCGACCGGCGCGCTGTCGAGCTTTTCGAACTACGGCCTGACGACGGTCGATATCGGCGCGCCGGGCTCGAGCATCAACTCGACGGTGCCCAAGCGCACGCGCGGCGGTGTCGGCTCCGGCTATGCCGCCTACAGCGGCACGTCGATGGCGGCGCCGCACGTCACCGGTGCCGCTGCGCTGTATGCGTCGACGCATCCGGGCGCCACTGCGCTGCAGATCAAGCAAGCCATTCTGGCGTCGGCCACGCCGACCACCTCGCTGGCCGGCAAGACGGTCACCGGCGGTCGACTGAACGTCGGCGGCTTCTAGCGCACAGCAAAAAGGCCGGTTCGCGCGAGCGGGCCGGCCTTTTTGTTGCTCGCAGCGCGGCGATCAGTTCTTCAGGGCTTCGACCTGGATGCGCAGCTTGACCTTGCCGGCATCGCCGTCGGCGTACTTGGTCATGCCGAAATCGGCACGGTTGAAATCACCTTCGGCATCGGCGCCGCAGACTTCCTTCTTCAGCATCGGGTGCGTGATGCACTTGAAGCTGTTGATCTTCAGCTTCAGCGGCTTGGTCACGCCCAGCAGCGTCATCTCGCCATCGACCGCCGACGGCGTGGCGCCGGTGTAGACCAGCTTGCCCTTGTAGGCGACCGTCGGGTACTTGGCGACGTTGAAGAAGTCGTCGCCCTTGGCATGCTCGTTCATCTTGTCGTGGCCGAAGTCGACACTGGTGGCGTCGATCGTGATGTCGACCGAGCCAGTCTTGGCGGCTTCATCGAGTTCGACGCTGCCCGACGTCTTGTTGAACTTGCCGCGCCAGAACGAGATGCCCATGTGCGGCGCCTCGAAGCTGGGATACGTGTGGCTGGATTCGATCGTGTACGCCGTCGGCGCGGCCACGCTGGCGCCACTCCACAGCAGAGCAGCAGCGGCGGCAGCGGTAAAGGTCTTGATCATCGAAAAACTCCTGTCGGTGTGGTGTGAAATCGCGGCCTCGCAGCGCGCCAGCGGTGGCTGACTACGGTGCGGGGACCGTGAGCTTGAATCGGACAAGGACCGCGTCGTCGAGCACGTCGTTCCATTCGGCGTCGCCGATCTGGAACGCTGCGCGCGACAGCGTCGCCTCACCGCTGTAGACGGTGCGGCCGGCGTCATCGCCGACGCTGAAGACAACCGTCGTCGGCTGCGCGATGTTCTTGATCGTCAGCGTGCCGTCGGCCTGATAGCGGCCATCGGCCAGACGCTGCACGCGGTCCGACACGAAGCGCGCTTCGGGCGCAGTGGCCGTGTCGAACCATTCCTTCTTGCGGACCTCGGCGTTGTAGTCTTCGTCGCCCAGATCGAAGCTCGCCGTGTCAACCCGGATGTCGGCTCGCGACTGTTCGGGCGCGTCGGCGTCGAAGACCAACGTGGTCGCGCTGAATCGCGTGAAGCGGCCTTCGACCGGCACGTTCATCTGCCGGAACACCGCGGTCAGATCGCCGGCCAGCACCGCAGCGCCAGCCGTTGCCTCAGGCAACGTCGCGACATCGGCCGTGGCCGTCGCCGACTCCCCTTCGTCTTCCGCGACAAACACGGCGGCGACGCCGGCAAATGCGACGGCCGTGAACGCGGTCGCCAGCAGCGGCATCGCGGCACCACCGGAGCCCGGCAACATGCGGCGCAACACCTCGTCGCGACGCAGCCAGTGATGCTGCAGTGCCGCGCCCGCATGCAGCAGCAGCACGCCGAGCATCAGAAAATTCAGCACCTCATGGATTTCGCCGAGCAGCTCGGACAAGACCTTGTCCTTGCCGATCAGATCGGGAATCGGCAGCACGCCGAAATACACCGTCTGGTAGCCCGCTGCCGAGCTGTGCAGCCAGCCGCTGAGCGGAATCGCCAGCATCAGCAGATACAGCGCCACGTGCGCGCCATGCGCGGCGACGTGTTCCCAGCGGGCGCCGGCAACCAGCGGCGGTGCCGGATGCGTCATCCGCCAGCCAGCACGCAGCAGGGCCAGCAGGAACACGGTGACGCCAGCCCACTTGTGCCAGCTGTAGTACTGCAGCTTTTCGGCCGATGCCGGCAGTTCGTGCATGAACACGCCCAGGCAGAAGCCGCCAAAGATCAAAATCGCGATCAGCCAGTGCAGCGACATCGCCACCGCGTGATAGCGGCCCGGCGTTTTGACGGCGTCGTTGGCGTGGTGCGGCGTGGTCGATGTCACGGTCAGGCTCCCGATGCTGCGGTGGACTATAGAGCCGGGTCGGCGGGCATCCAAGCGGAAGCATTTGAAGCCGACCGACAAAAAATCTGATGACAGCGGCGGCGCCGCACTCGCTGTTAGCGCGGCGCGCGACCGGCTTCGATCCAGCGGTCGATCCGGGCTTCGAGCACACCCAGCGGCAACGCGCCGGCGTTGAGGACCTGGTCGTGGAAGGCTTTCAGGTCGAAGCGATCCCCGAGTATGGACTCGGCTCGTCGGCGCAACTCCAGAATCTTCAGCATGCCGGTCTTGTATGCCAGCGCCTGACCGGGGTCGATCAAATAGCGCTCCACTTCAGCGACCACGTCGCCGTCGCTCATGCCGGTCTTGTCGATCATGTAGGCGATCGCCTGCTCACGGGTCCAGCGGCGATGATGCAAGCCGGTGTCGACGACCAGGCGCACCGCACGAAACTGCTCGTCGCGCAGCCGGCCGAGATTGTCGAACGGATCCGACTCCAGGCCGATCTGCTGCGCCAGTTGTTCGGCGTACAGCGCCCAGCCTTCGACGTAGGCGGTGAATGGCAGCACGCGCTGCACGGTCGACACATCGTCGAGCTCGCGCGCGATCGCGATCTGGAAGTGATGGCCCGGCACCGCTTCGTGGTAGGCGAGCGTGCGCATCGCAAAGCGCTTGATCTGCCGCATATCGCGCAGGTTGACCCAGAACGTCCCCGGTCGCGAGCCGTCCAGCGGCGCTGGATCGTAGTACGCGCCCGGACTGCTGGCCTGCTTGAACTCCGGCACGCGGCGCACTTCGACACGGCTCGCCGGCACGCGGTTGAACGCCAGCGGCGCGGCGGCGATTGCCTCGTTGATGATCTTTTGGAAGTCCGCCAGTACCGCGGCCCGGCCGGCTTCAGTGTCGTCGTACAAGAAGCGCGGCTCGGTGCCGAGCGCCGCCATCCGCGCACCGACGCTGCCGTCGACATAGCCTTGCTGGCGCAGGATCGCGTCCATCTCGGACTCGATCCGCGCGACTTCGGCGACGCCGAGCTGATGCAGCTCCTCGGGCGTCAGGTCCGTGGTCGTATTGCGCCGCACCTGGTAGGCGTAATACGCATCGCCATCCGGCAGCGCCCAGACGCCATCGTTGCGCTGGGCCTTGAGCTGCAGCCGTTCGAAGTACGCGATCAAGCGGTCGTAAGCCGGGTAGACATCGCTTTCGATGCGTTCTTCGGCGCGCATCAGCACGCGGCTGCGCTGCTCGTCGTCGAAGCGGCCCGACGCCGCGAGTTTGTCGGCCAGCGCAACGTACAGCAGGTTCTGCTGCGCCGGCGTGGCGCTGAAGGCGCGCATCTGCTGCAGCGATTTCTGCACGACGAACGCCGGCGGGATGATGCCGCGCTCCTCGCGCAAGCGCAGGCCTTGCAGCAGTTGCTGGAATTTGTCGCCGTAGGCTTCCAGGCGTTGCAGATACTGCTCGGCTTCATGCGGCGTCTCGACCTGCTGCTGCGTGGCCATCAACGTCGGCAGCTCGGACTGGACGCCGGCCAGCGGATTGACCGGATAGTCGTGAAACATCCACGGCCGGCCTTGCACCATGCCGCCAACGAAATCGTCCATCACGTCGTAGGCCAGTTGCTCGGCCGCGCTCAGCGCGTTGCGGTCATAAGCGTGCAGCGTGTCGAGGTCGCGCTGCCAATGCACCGCCATCTGCTCGGCATGCTCGACCGACAAGTCGGTGAGCCGGCCGTTGTGCCCGTCGATACCGAGCGGCTCGAGCAGCCGCAGCGAGGTCAGCAACTCGGGATCATCGAGCGTGTGCTGCAACAGCACGCGGTCGAGAAACCAGCTGAAACGCAGCGGCTTTGCAAACCAGGTGTGCGCGGCGAGCCCAGCGCCGACCCATAGCAGCAGCACAAACACGGCAGCCGCCCATTTGACCGGCGCCGGCATGCGCCAGCGCCTCATGCCGCCACCGCAATGCGGCCGTTAGGCACCCGGATTCCATCCACAGGTTTTGCCCTTGTTCTGCTCCTCGAGATACTTCATCAGCGGGCTGAAGTATTCGATGATCGCCGAGGCATCCATCTGCCGCGTACCGGTCAGCTTTTCGAGCGTGTCCTGCCAGGGCTGCGACTGACCTTGCGCCAGCATCGCCATGAACCGCTGGCCGGCTTCGGCGTTGCCGTAGATGTCGCACTGATGCAACGGTCCTTCGAAGCCGGCGGCATCGCACAGCGCTTTCTGGAACTGGAACTGCAGGATGAACGCCAGGAAGTAGCGCGTGTACGGCGTGTTAGCCGGGATGTGGTACTTGGCGCCGGCATCGAAATCGTCCTCGCTGCGAGCCAGCGGCGGCGCCAGGCCCTGATACGCGGCCCGCAGTTTCCACCAGCCGGCGTTGTACTGGTCGGGCGCGATCTGCCCGTCGAACACGCGCCAGCGCCACTGGTCGACCAGCTTGCCCCAAGGCAGGAACGTGATCTTGTCCAGCGCCAGCTTCATCTGCTCGTTGATCACCGCGCGCTCGTCCTGCTTGACGTCGCTGACCAGGCCGATCGTCTGCAGATGCTTGGGCGTCAGCGACAGCGTCACGGTGTCGCCGATCGCCTCGTGAAAGCCGTCGTGCGCGCCGCTCTGGAACATCGGCGGCTGATCCTTGTAGTTCAGGTAGTAGTAGATGTGGCCAAGCTCGTGATGGATCGTCGTCAGGTTTTCCTCGTCGGGCTCGATGCACATCTTGATCCGCACGTCGTCGTGCTGGAGATCGAAGTCCCAGGCGCTGGCGTGGCAGACCACATCACGATCGCGCGGCTGCACCAGCTGCGACTTGGTCCAGAACGAGTCCGGCAGCTTGGGCATGCCCAGCGAGGTGTAGAAGTCTTCGGCGATGCGCGTCATCCGCGTCGCCATCGCCAGATCAGCCTGATGCTCCATGTCGGCCAGCTGCACGACGCTGGGCTTGCCCTTGAACGCGGCCTTGATCTTCGACAGTTCGTCGTCGCGCATCTTCTTCAGTGATGCGCTGACATCGAGACTGCTGACGCCCTGGTACGGCTCCATCAGCGGGTACAGATTGCCCCAGCTCTGCGCCCACATATTGCCGAGCAGCTGCGCCGGGATCAGTCCGTCCTTGGGCACGACGGCGTCACCGTACTTTTCGTTGAGCTTGCTGCGCACGCTGCAATGCAGCGCCTCGTACAGCGGCTTGACCTGGCCCCACAGGCGCTCGACTTCTCCGTCGAATTCGGCGGCGCTCATGTCGTAGCCGCCGCGCCACAGCTCGCCGGTATTGGCAAAGCCGATTTCCTTGGCGCCGACGTTCATCAGCTCGGCAAAACGCTGGTAATCCTTGCGGATCGGTTTGGCGGTGGCGTGCCAGCCGGCCCAGGCTTCGGCCATCTGCGCCGGCGTGTTCTTCAGCTCGACGTTGTTGATGATCGCTTCGATTTCCTGCAAACGCAGGCACTCGTTCTGTCCGGCCGCATTGGTGTGACACCACTTGCCGGCACCGTAATTGGCTTCCAGCTTGGCGGCGAGTTTGGCCAGCTCTTCGCGCTGCGCCGGGTCGCTGGGTGCTGGCAGTGTGCTGCCGAGCTTCACCAGATCGATGGCACGCTGCGTTGGCTTGCTGATGCCGTCGACGCCGGCGAAACGACGCGACTCGCCGACTTTCTTCGTGACGTATTCGAGCATCTCCTCGGTGGCCTTGGCCGACAGCAACTGCGAGTCGTCGTTGATGTAGGTCGATGCCAGCCAGAACGCCGCGGACAAGCGCGGCAAGTTCGCTTCGCGCCACTGGTTGATATCGGCGACGAACTGGTCGGCATCGGCAGCCGCAACGGCTTGCTTGACCTCGGGCACCGCGCTGGCAGCGGGGTCCGCCGGGCGCGTGCAGGCCGCAAGCAATCCCAGTGCAGCGGCAGCAACGGCGCGCAGCGAAAGCGTCGAAGATATCGGCGTCAGCGAGGTCATCGTGTGTTCCTTCATTGAATGTTGCCCATCAGCCTTTGTAGGGGCCGGGCGATCAACAGCATCAGCAGTCCGGCGCCCGAGGTGGTTACGAACACCAGCCAGTAGCGATCGGGCAGGCCGGCGATATCGTCGGTGCTGGCCAGATGACCGGCCAGCAGTCCGGCGATGATATGGCCCAGCGATGCGGCCATGAACCAGGTGCCCATCATTTGTCCGACGTAGCGGCGCGGCGCCAGCTTGGTGACCGCGGCCAGACCTACCGGTGACAGGCACAGCTCACCAGTGGTGTGGAATAGATAGGTCAGCATCAACCAGGCCGGCGCGACCTTGTCGCCCGAGGCGGCCAGCCGAGCGGCGAAGAACATCACCAGAAATCCCAGCGACATCTGGATCAGGCCCAGCGCAAACTTCAGCGGCACCGACGGCGTCAGATTTCGCCGTGCCAGATTCACCCACAGCGCCGCGAAGAACGGCGACAGGATGATGATGAACAGCGGGTTGACCGCCTGCAGCCACGACGCCGGCAACTGCCAGCCGCCGATATCGCGATCGGTATGATCCAGCGCGAACAGGTTCAGCGATGAGCCCGCCTGCTCGAAGCCGCTGAAGAACACGGCCGCGCCGATGAACAACACGACGATCACACCGACGCGCTGACGCTCGCTGCGATCGAGTCCGCCGAAGATCAGCACGTAGCCGAAGTACAGCGCTGCCGTGGCGACGATCACCACCGCGGTCTGCTTGGAGACGCGGATCGGGTCGATCGGCAAGTACCCGCCGAGCGCCGCGATCATCACCAATGCGATCAGCGCGATCGCAGCAGCCACCGCGAATGCGCCGCGGCGGCGCGCGTGCGCGTCGCGCTGCGCATCGCCGGTGCTGGCCGGCAGCAGGCCGATCGTGCCCAGATGGCGGGAGTTGAGCCGGTACTGGACCAGGCCCGCGATCATGAAGATGCCGGCCGCACCAAAGCCGATGTGCCAGCCGTAGTGCTCGCCCAGATAGCCGCACAGCAGCTTGCCGGCGAACGCGCCGACATTGATGCCCATGTAGAAGATCGAGAAGCCGGCATCGCGGCGCGCGCCGCCCTCGGGATACAGCTCGCCGACCATCGCTGAAATGTTCGGCTTGAGCAGGCCGGTGCCGAGCGCGATCAGCGTCAGGCCGATGAAGAACGTCGGGGTACTCGGAAACGCCATCGTGAAATGGCCGGTGGCGATGATGCAGCCGCCGACGAAGACCGCGTTGCGCATGCCGATCAGCCGGTCGGCGATCCAGCCGCCCGGCAGCGACGCCAGATACACGGCCGTCGTGTACAGCCCGTACGCGGCCGACGCCATCTCACGCGACAGGCCCAGCCCCGGATGCTCGGCGTCGACGGCGGCGACCATCGCCAGCACCAGGATCGCGCGCATGCCGTAGTAGGAGAATCGCTCCCACATTTCGGTGAAAAACAACGTGGCAAGGCCGCGCGGATGCGGCGTCGCGACCGTGGACGTCATGGCATGCAAACTCGTTGGCGCAGCGGCGGTATCATCGACCATGCCCGCATTGCGCAGCGGGCGTCAATCCGGAACGTCCTGCGCGCCGCGATGGCCGGTGGCGTGCGACTTAGCGATACAGATGCTGGAACACGGCGACCATGCCGTAGATCGCCAGCGACAGCACCACCAGCGGCACGAGCAACACCAACAGCAGCAGCGGACCGCGTCGCACCGGCGCGGCCGGCGCTTGCGCTTGCCGCTCTTGGCCGTCGAGGTGATCGAGCAACAAGCGCGCATTGCGCGCATTGGACCGGAACGCAAAGTCGAACAGATCGCCGAGCAGCGGCACGGCGCCGACCAGGCCGTCGAGCAGCGTGTTGCTCAGCATGCGCACGACGACATGGTTGGGCGCACCGGCACGAAGGCCTTCGACCAGAATCACGCCGCCGAGCAGCATGCCGGCCACGTCACCGACGCCGGGAATCAGGCCGATCAGGCTGTCGATGCCGAAGCGCAGGCGCGTACCGGGGATCGCGATCAACCCGTCGAGCCATTGCGCGAGACGGGCGACGCGCTGGCGCGCTGCCGCGCGACGGCGCGCGTGTTC
This sequence comes from Hydrocarboniphaga daqingensis, assembly GCF_900129825.1. Lineage (GTDB taxonomy): Bacteria > Pseudomonadota > Gammaproteobacteria > Nevskiales > Nevskiaceae > Hydrocarboniphaga > Hydrocarboniphaga daqingensis. Next base: position 144,010 of record NZ_FQWZ01000002.1, read on the forward strand.
GGGGTCGTGCGGCGTCGAGGCGCCGGCGGCAGGGGAAGGGCGTCGTGATGTGTTCATATCGACATTATTGGGCAGATGCCCGCCTCGGGGCTGTCGTCCAGACCGGGTAAACTGCCGGCTTCCTGGTTTCTCCGGTGTCGCAACACGTGTTCACAGCGGCCTTTTATTGGATTGCCTGGTGGTTCTTTCAGCCGCTGAACCGGCTGATCCGCTATCGCACTCCGCACGCGGACCTCGCGGCCAAGCTCGCGCTGGACCCGTCCAAGCCGGTGGTCTACGTGCTGGCGACGCGGTCCTGGGGCGATCTATTCCTGCTCGACCGCATCTGTCGCGACAACCGCCTGCCGCGACCCGGCCGCACCGGCAAGCTGCTGCCGTCGGTGACCCAGGCCGGCGCGCTGTACTTGCCAGCGCTGCTGGAAACCCGGATTCGCGATACCGAGCTGACCAGCGTCGTCAACGGCGCGGCGGCCGACCCGACGTTTGACTGCCAAGTGGTGCCGGTATCGGCGTTCTGGGGCCGCGATCCGGGCCAGGAAACCTCGCTGTGGAAGCTGATCTTCGCCGACAGTGTGCAGGCCGGCATGGTCCGCAAGCTGATCATCATGCTGGTCAACGGCCGCAACGTGTACGCGCATTTCGGCCTGCCGCTGTCGTTCCGCGATTTCGTCGCCAAGGAAAAAACGCCCGAGTTCGCGGTGCGCAAGCTCGGCCGTCTGCTGCACATCTACTTTCTGCATGCGCGCACGGCCGCGCTGGGCCCGACGCTGCAGAACCGCGAAGTCGTGATCCGACAGTTGCTGAACACGCCGCGCGTCAAGGACGAGATCGCCAACGAAGCGCGGCGCGGCAAGCTGACGGCCGAACAGACCGCCGCCAAGGCGCGGCGCTATGCCGAAGAGATCGCGGCCAACTATTCGTCCACGACGGTGCGGCTGCTCGAGCGCGTGCTCGAGTTCATCTGGAACCGGATCTTCCGCGGCGTGAAGGTGTTTGGCTTGGAGCGGTTGCGCGAATGGGCGCAGGGCCACGAGATCATCTATCTGCCGTCACACCGCAGCCATGCCGACTACCTGCTGCTCAGCTACGTGCTGTACCAGGCTGGCCTCGTGCCGCCGCATATCGCGGCCGGCGTGAACCTGAACTTCTGGCCGGCGGGCCCGATCCTGCGTCGCGGCGGTGCGTTCTACATGCGTCGCAGCTTCGGCAGCGACCGGCTGTATACCTCGGTGTTCCGCGCTTACGTCGATTCGCTGATTGGCCGCGGCTACTCGATCTCGTTCTATCCCGAAGGCGGCCGCAGCCGTACCGGCCGCTTGTTGTCGCCCAAGGCCGGCTTGCTCGGCATGGTCGTCGAATCCGCGCTGCGCCAGAGTGCGCGCAAGGTCGCGATCGTTCCGGTCTACGTCGGCTACGACAAGGTCTGGGAACTGTCGAGCTACTTCAAGGAACTGCGCGGCGCGCAGAAGCAGAAGGAATCCGCGTCGGATCTGCTCAAGGGCGCCAAGCTGCTGACCAAGAGCTACGGCCGCGTGCACTTGAACTTCGGCGAGCCGATTCCGCTGCAGGAATACGCCGAAAAGCATCTGCCGGGTTGGCGTGACAGCCTGCGCGGCGGCGGCGAAACGCCGGCCGGCTGGCGCGATTTCGTCGGCCGTCTGGCGCTGGCCAGCCACCGCCGCGTCAATGCGGCGGCGGTCGCAAGCCCAGTGAGCCTGTCAGCCGTGGCGATGCTCGCCAGTCCGCAGCGCGCGGTATCGCGCACCGAATTCCTCGAACAGCTGACGCATCTGGTACGGCTGCTCGAAGCCTGCCCTTACAGCGCCAGCCTGGAGATTCCGGAGCGCTCGCCGGTCGAAGCGCTGGAATGGGCCGCGCCGATCGCGCGCATCGCCACCGTGCCGCATCCCTGGGGCGATCTGCTCGACGTCGCCGATCGCGATGCGGTGCTGCTGACCTACGCGCGCAACAACATCCAGCATCTGTTTGCGGTGCCGAGCCTGATCGCGAACCTGTTCCGCACCCGCGCCACGCTGTCGGAGGACGCGGTGGTGACCGGCTGTCGTGCGCTGTATCCGTTCCTGCGCACCGAGTTCTATCTGCGCTGGGAGCCGGCAGAAGCCGAGCAAGTGGCGCGCGAAATGGTCGAGGCCATGGTCAAGCAGGGATTGCTGACCCGCAGCGACGAAGGGCGGCTGTCGCGGCCCGGCGTGTCGACGCCGGAATTCTCGACGCTGGCGATGCTCGGCCGCGTGATGGGCGAAACGCTGGAACGCTACTGCATGACCACGTTGTTGCTGGCCGATGAGAACCGCATGAACCAGGGCGTGCTGCGCGAGCGCTTTGAGGAGGATTGCCGCCGGCTGGCCGAACGCATGGGCGTGCTGACCGGCCGCGATTCCCCCGAATTTTTCGACAAAGCCCTGTTCCGCGGCTATCTGGACACGCTGATCGACCTGGGCCTGGTCGTCGAAGGCGACGATCGGCGGCTGGCAGTCGATCCGCGCATCGAGCGTATTGCCGAGCGCTCGCTGGAGCTGTTGTCGGACGAGACCCGCCAAACGCTGCTCCAATTGCTGACACGTCGCCCCCAACCGGCAGCGGTAGAACTGGGCCCGGCCACGCTGTAATCTGCGCGCGAGCGATGTTTCGCCGTATTGCCCTCACCGGCGGCACGCCGGATCCCTTCCTTGTTTCCTTGCTGATCGAGACCCCATGCACTCTACTTTCCGCCTGCTCGCCGTTGCCGCCTGCGCCAGCCTGCTGTTCGCCTGCGCCAAGAAGGCTGACGACACGACCGCCGCCAGCGCCGGCGAGCTGACCACCGACGCCCAGAAGTTCGGCTACTCCATCGGCGTCGACTTGGGCAATTCGCTCAAGCCCGTCAAGCAGCACGTCGATGTCGCCGCGCTCGAAGCCGGCTTGAACGACGTCACCAACGGCGTGACCCCGAAGCTCGACGACGCCGCTCGCGAGGAGATCAAGAACACCGTCTCCAAGAAGATGCAGGAAGAGCAGGTCAAGGCTCGTGAAGAGCAGGCCACCACTGCCAAGGACGAGGGCGCCAAGTTCCTCGCCGAAAACGGCAAGAAGGAAGGCGTCAAGACCACCGCTTCGGGCCTGCAGTACGAAGTGCTGACCGAAGGCAAGGGCGATTCGCCGACGGCCGCCGACAAGGTCACCGTGCACTACAAGGGCACGCTGCTCAACGGCGAAGAGTTCGACAGCAGCTACTCGCGTGGCCAGCCGGTCACCTTCCCGCTCGCCAACGTGATCCCGGGCTGGACCGAGGGCGTGCAGCTGATGAAGCCGGGCGCCAAGTACAAGTTCTACATTCCGTCCGACCTCGCCTACGGCGAACGTGGCGCCGGCGTGAAGATCGGCCCGAACCAGACGCTGATCTTCGAAGTCGAGCTGCTCGAAGTGGCCAAGGACGACGCGCCGAAGCAGTAAACGGCGCCTCAAACAAAAGGGCGGCAGACGCGAGTCTGCCGCCCTTTTTTATGCCGGCGGATCGAGTCGGATCGGCGCCGCGCCGATGCCCGCACGCTCAGCGCGAGCAGTGCTCGGCGATCCGCTGCGCAGCCGTCTGGCGCTGCGCCTCCCATTCCTTGGCGTCGAGCCGGCGCAGGTTGCCGTCGGCCTCGCGCACGCGCAGCCGGTTGGGCGGGTTGGCGTCGAGAAATGCCTGCCGTTGCCGGGCTTGCTCACAGTCGGCCTGGTGCGCGGCCTGGTCGATGACCGTCTGCCGGCGTGCTTGGTCGCGGCGCTGCTGCTCATCGGCGGCCCGCTTCAGAAACGCCTTTGCAGCGTCGTCGGCCGGTGCGGCACCCGGGGCAGCAGGCACGGCCGGACTCGACGCGGTCGGCGGCCGCAGCGGTGCCGGTTCGACCAGCTCGAAGCGCCGGCCGTTGGGCGGCGGCACCTGGTCGTAATGGACACCGCCCTGGGCATCGGTCCAGCGATAGACCCGGGTCGCGGCCGCATCGGCGGCATTCATCGCAGCCGACGCCAGCAGCGCCAGCAGCAGTGCCGACGGCAACGCGGCGAGGGCTACTTGCCGAGCCATTGCCGGGGATCGAGCGCGGTGGAGCCCTTGCGGATCTCCAGATAGACACCGCTGCGTTCGTGGCCGCCGGTGTCGCCGGCCGTCGCGATCACCTGGCCGGGGTCGACCCACTGACCGACGCTCGGCACCGAGCTGGCGCAGTGACCGTACAGCGTGAAGTAGCCGCCGCTGTGTTCGAGAATCACGATCAAGCCGTAGCGCTGCAGCCAGCCGACATAGGCAACGCGGCCGCGGGCAATCGCGCGCACTGGCGTGCCGCTGCTGGCGGCGATCCAGCGCCCGCTCCAGCTGAGCCGGCCGTCGGCCTTGGGTGAGCCGTAATCGGCCAGGATCGGGCCGCGCAGCGGCCACGGCAGCTTGCCGCGCAGCTGTGCAAACGGCCCGGTGCCGCCAAAGTCACTGGGGATATCGGCCAGCGCCTTTTTCAGCGTTTCCAGCAGCTTGCGGACCTGCGCCTCGTCGGCCTGGGCCTGCTTGAGTTCAGTCTGCGCGCTGGCGATGCGCTGGTCGATTGCCTGCAGCGTGGACTTGCGCTGGCTGCGCGCCTGTTCGAGCTGGCGTAGCGTCTCGGCTTGTTTCAGCTCCAAGGCCTCCAGCTGGCTGCGCTGCTGCTCAAGCTCGACCTGCAACTGCGCGATCCGGTCGATTTCGGCCTGGACCTGCGCCACCTGGTCGGCGCGGGCGCGGTTGACGTAGTCGTACTCGGTCAGCACGCGACCGATCCGGGCCGTGTCGTCCTGGCTCAACCACAGCTGGGTACGCGCGCGGTTGCCCATCATGTAGGCGGCGCGGATCTGCCGGGCCAGCGCCTCACGCTGCTGCCCGAGCCGGTATTCGGCTTCGACCTGCTGCGCTTGATTGGCGCGGATGCGCTCGTTTTGCTCGGCGACCTCGCGGTGCAGGCGGCGCAACTCGGCTTGGGCCTGGTTGAGCCGCTGCTCGGCCGCTTGGAGCGCCTCGCTCAGCTCGTCTTTCTGGCCCCGCTCGCGTTCCAGCTTGCTGCGCAGCGCGTCGATCTTGCCCTTGACCCGCGCCAGCTCCTGCTCGCTTTTCTTGATGTCGCCGGTCACCGGATCGGCGGCCGGCGACGGCGAGGCGACCAGGCTCAGGGCCAGCCACAGGCCTGCGGCGGCTGCCAGCGGGCGGCAGCGCGGCGCCGGGTGGGCTCGCTTTCGGTCGGGGGTGTTGGATGCCATAATTCCGGCCGCATCATAGACGTCTCCCACACTTTTTGGCGCTCGTCGCCAACTGCCGGACCCTCATGCAGCAGTACCTGGATTTCGTTCTCGCACACCCCTTCCTGTTCGCCGCGCTGGCCGTGGTGGTGCTGCTGATCATCGCCAACGAGGTCCACGGCAATCTGACCGGTGGCAAGCGCCTGTCGATTCCCGATGCGGTGCGGCTGATCAACGACCGCGAACCGCTGATCCTCGACATCCGCCCGGCCGCCGACTTCAAGCGGTCGCACTTGCTGAACGCGATCAACATCCCGGCGGCCAAGATCGCCGACCGCGCCAACGAACTGGGCCGCGACAAGGCCCGTCCGATCCTGATCTATGACGCCCTTGGCGGCAGCGCCGGCGAAGCGGCCAACCAGCTCAAGAAGCTGGGTTATGCCGAGGCTTATCCCCTGCGCGGCGGCATCAACAGCTGGCTCGGCGCAAGCCTGCCAGTGACGGCCAAGTAACCCGCGCCCCAGACGGACACACGCCATGGCCACCGTTCGCGTTTACTCGACTGCGTTTTGCCCCTACTGCGTGATGGCCAAGCGGCTGCTCGATGGCAAGGGCGTGGCTTACGAGGAGATTCGTGTCGATCAGGATCTCGAGCGCCGTGACGAGATGATGCAGCTGTCCGGGCGGCGCACGGTGCCGCAGATTTTCGTCGGCCAGACCCACGTCGGCGGCTTCGACGACCTGTCGGCGCTGGACCGCGCCGGCGGGCTCGACCCTTTGCTCGCGGCCAACGCCTGACCCGAGCCGCGTCGCCGGCCCTCGTCGCACTGGCCTGTCTTTTGTTCCCACCCGATCGGCGCCCGAAGCGCCGTCCCTGATCCGTACCCGGAGTTTTGCTGTCATGGCTGCCGATACCCCCGTTGCGACCCAGAATGCCCTGCCGCCGCTGACCGGCAGCTCCCGCCAGGTGCTGCTGCAGAAGTTCTACCTGCGTGATGCCTCGGTCGAAGCGCCGCTGGCGCCGCAGATTTTTTCGCGTCCCTGGCAGCCGCAGGTCGACGTCAACGTCGCCACCAACGTCCAGGCGCTGGGCGAAGACCAGTTCCACCTGACGCTGACGGTCACGGTGACCGCCAAGCTCGGCAACGATGTGGCGTTCCTGATCGAAGTGCAGCAGGCCGGCGTGTTCATCGTCCGCGACTTCCCCGAGGAAGCCGAGCGCGCCGCCGTGCTGGCCGGCTACTGCCCGAGCCTGCTGTTCCCGTTCGCACGCGAGGCGATCTCCGACTTCGTGCAGAAGGCCGGCTTCCCGCAGCTGCTGCTGCAGCCGATCAACTTCGAAGCGCTGTATCTGGAACACCTGAACCGCGCGCGCAGCGCCGCCGCCGCCGGTGAAGCGGCCGGCCCGGCCGCCACCGACGCCACGCACTGACACGCGTCCTGGCACGACGATGAAGGGCATCGCGGTCATCGGCGCCGGCTCCTACGGCACCGCGCTGGCGATCCAGCTGGCGCGCCGCGGCACCCCGGTCTGGCTGTGGGGCCGCGATCGTGATGCGCTCGCGGCGATGCAGGACAAGCGGCTCAACGAGCGCTACCTGCCGGAAGCGCACTTCCCGGTTGGCCTGACCGCGACCGCCGACCTGCAGCTGGCCGTCGGCGCCGCCGAAGAGCTGCTGATCGCCGTGCCCAGCCACGCGCTGCGCGAGACGCTGCGGCGCATCGAACCGCTGCTGCGCCCCGAGCAGGGCATCGCCTGCGCGATGAAGGGCCTGGAGGCGGGTACCGGCAAGCTGGTGCACGAAGTGGTCGCCGACGAACTCGGCGACGCGCGCGACCTGGCCGTGATTTCCGGCCCGACGTTCGCCAAGGAACTCGGCCTGGGCCTGCCGACCGCGGTCACCGTGGCCTCGGCCAACCTGGCGTATGCCGAGCGCATCGCCCATGCGCTGCATGGCGACGGCTTTCGCGCCTACACCGCCGACGACATCGTCGGCGTCGAGGTCGGCGGCTCGGTCAAGAACGTGCTGGCGATTGCGGTCGGCATCGCCGATGGCCTGGGCTTGGGCGCCAATACGCGCGCGGCGCTGATCACGCGCGGGCTGGCCGAGATCATGCGGCTCGGCGAGAGCCTGGGCGCGCAGCCCGAAACGCTGATGGGCTTGTCGGGCTTGGGCGATCTGGTGCTGACCTGCACCGACAACCAGTCGCGCAACCGCCGCATGGGCCTGCTGCTGGCTCAGGGCAAGAGCGTGGACGAGGCGACCGCCGAAATTCGCCAGGTCGTCGAAGGCGTCAAGGTCGCGCCCGAAGTGCGCCGGCTGGCCCAGCGCCAGCAGGTCAGCATGCCGATCACGGAAACCGTATGCCGCGTGCTGACCGGCGAGTTGTCGGCCGTCGAAGCGGTGCGCGCACTGGCCACGCGCCCGGCCAAGCACGAGAGCGACTAAAACCACGCGGCGATGCGGCGTCACCGCATCGCGATCCGCGATCACACGGCCGCCACGCGGCCGCCGCACCCGCTCAATCGACGCGCTGGTAGGCCGTGACCACGCAAGCCCCGCCCAAGCCCAGGTTGTGCTGCAAGGCCAGCCGCGCGCCGTCGACCTGACGCGGGCCCGCCGCGCCGCGCAGTTGCTGGACCAGCTCGGTGCACTGCGCCAAGCCGGTGGCGCCGAGCGGATGGCCTTTCGACAGCAAGCCGCCGGATGGATTGGTGACGACGCGGCCGCCATAGGTGTTGTCGCCATCGACGACGAACTGCTCGGCGCCGCCGACCGGGCACAAACCCAGCGCCTCGTAGCTGAGCAGCTCGTTCTGCGCGAAGCAGTCGTGCAGTTCGACGACGTCGACATCGTCGGGGCCGAAGCCACCGGCCTCGTAGACCTGGCGCGCTGCATCGCGCGCCATGCTGAAACCGACGACCTCGCGCATGTCGCGGCCACTGAAGGTCACGTCGGTGTCGGTGGTCATCGCTTGGGCGACGATCCTCACGTCAGCGCGCAGACCGTGGCGCCGCGCGAATTCGTCCGAGCACAGCACCGCCGCGGCGGCGCCGCAGGTCGGCGGACAGGCCATCAAGCGTGTCAGCACGCCGGGCCACAGCATCGGCGAGGCCATCACCTCGTCGGCGCTGACGACCTTGCGGAACAGCGCCATCGGATTGTGTTCGGCGTGGCGGCTGGCTTTGGCGCGAATCTGGGCGAAGGTTTCCAGCCGCGTGCCGTACTGCTGCATGTGCGCCAAGCCGGCGCCACCGAAGTAGCGCAGGGCCAGCGGCAACTGCGGCTGGCCGACGAGGTCTTCGGCCAATTCGTCGAAATGGCCGAACGGGCTCGGACGATCGGTGAAATGGCTGCCGATCGCACCGGGCTGCATCTGCTCGAAACCCAGCGCCAGCACGCAGTCGACCATGCCGCTGGCAACCGCCTGCCGCGCCAAAAACAAGGCCGACGAACCGGTCGAACAATTGTTGTTGACGTTGACGATCGGCAGGCCGCTCATGCCGACTTCGTACAGCGCGCGTTGACCGCAGGTGGAATCACCGTAGACGTAGCCGACGTAGGCCTGCTGCATCTGCGCGTAGCCGAGGCCCGCGTCGGCCAGCGCCAACTGCGTCGCTTGCGCGCCCATGCGGTCATAAGGCTCGGATGCGCCCGGTTTGACGAACGGGATCATCCCGACCCCGGCAACGACGACGTGGCGCATCGGCAACTCCTGATCAACGAAACGATGCCGGCCAGCGTACGCAGCAGGCTGCGACAAAGCCCCGCCCTTTCCGGTAGGGATGCGCTCGCTTCGGCGACGGCGCGGCAGGACTATCCTTTCGGGTAGGGGCGTGGCGGGCGCCGCGGCCGACACTCGGCCGTCACCTGCACGTGAACCGCCATGACCCACACCCGCCGCTGGTACTTCAACAAGCGTCCGACCCGCTCGATCGAGGACGACACCTTCGAGCTGCGCGAGCAGACGCTGCCGCCGCTGGCCGAAGGCGAGTTGCTGTTGCGCTCGATCTATCTGTCGATGGATGCGACCAACCGGCTGTGGCTCGGCGACTGGGACCTGTACATGGACCCGGTGCTGCCCGGTGAGCCGATGAAGGGCTTCACGCTGTGCGAAGTCGTCGCGTCGCGTAATTCGGCGTTTGCGGTCGGCTCGCTGGCCGCGGGCCTTGCACCGTGGTCGGATTATTCGATCAGCGACGGCAGCGGCTTGATGCCGGTGCCGCGCATTCCCGGCCTCGCGCTGGCCGATGCGTTCGGCGTGCTCGCCGTAGCCGGGCCGACCGCGCTGGTCGGCTTGATGGAGATCGGACGGCCGCAGCCCGGCGCCACCGTCGTCGTCACCGCAGCGGCCGGCGCGGTCGGCATGCTGGTCGGACAGATCGCCAAGATTCACGGCTGCAAGACGATCGGCATCGCTGGCGGGCCGGACAAATGCGCGGCGCTGGTCGAACGCTTCGGCTACGACCACGCGATCGACTACAAGCGCGAAGACGTCGTCGCAAGGTTGCGCGCGTTGGCGCCGGACGGCGTCGACGTGCACTTTGAAAACGTCGGCGGCGAGATGCTCGACGCCGGCCTGACCGTGATGAAGAACTTCGGCTCGGTGGTGATCTGCGGCTTGATCTCGACCTACAACTCGACCGCCGGCGACCGCATTCCGGGGCCGTACATGTTCCGCAATGTGATCATGCGCCGGCTGCGCGTCGAAGGCTTTGTGATCCTCGACTACCTCGACCGCTATCCGCAGTACCAGGCCCAGCTCGCCGGCTGGATGCTCGAAGGCAAGCTGCGCTACCGGCTCGATGTCACCGATGGTCTCGACAACGCGGTGGGCGCGCTGAAGATGCTCTACACCGGCGCCAACAACGGCAAAGTGCTGGTGCAGATCGGCAGCGAGCACTGACGGCCAACCGGTGAACGCCCGCGACGACCGCGCTCCACCGCGTCAGCGCGCGACCGCGTCGCGCAAGGCCATCGTCGCCGCCGCATCCACGGCACCGGAAGTACCCGCGGGGGCGATCGTCCGTCGCCGTTTGCTCGAAGCGCTGTCGACCACGCCGCCGCCGCGCTTGATCGTCGTGCAAGGCCCGGCCGGCTTCGGCAAGACCTCGCTGCTGCGCCAGCATTGCCAGCGACGTGCCGCTGCCGGCGACCGCGTGGCGTGGGTTCGAATGGACACCTCGTCGGGTGACGCGGCGTATTTTCTGCGGCTGCTGTGTGATGCAGTCGAGCGCTTGCCGGGCGACAGCCTGCGTGCGCCGCCGCGGATCGACGGGCCCGGCACGCTGCGCGACGTGTTGCACGCGATCGCACGCATCGGCCGCCCGCTGGTGCTGGTCGTCGACAACTTCGAAAGCGCGGCCAGCCCGCATTTCGACGCGATGTTCGCGCAACTGGTGCGCAGCCTGCCCGAGTCGGTGCAGCTGTGCGTCGGCACGCGCGTGCTGCCGACCGCGCGTCTGGCGCGGCTACAGATTCGCGAAGGCACGGTTGTCATCAGCAACGAAGAGCTGTGTTTTCGTCCGTCGGAATCCTTCGAGTTTTTCCGCGAATTCGGCACGCTCAGCGCCGCCGAGATCACCGCGATCCACGAGTTGACCGACGGCTGGCCGGCGGCGCTGCAGGCCTACCGTCTGTGCCTGAAGCGCGGCGGCCGCATCCGCGCGGAGCTCGCGGTCGGCAAGGGCATCACGCGCGAGCTGATGGACTTCCTCGCCGCCGAAATCTTCGATCACCTGGCGCCCGAGCTCGGCGCGCTGCTGCTGGAGCTGGCGATCCCCGAAAAGCTCAGCCCGGCGCTGGTCGAGCACATCACCGGCACCGCCGACGGCGCGCAGCGCCTGGCCGAAATCGAGCGCGCCGGCTTGTTCCTAGCGCAGATGGATCTGGGAGGAACCTGGTTTCGCTTCCACAACTTGTTCCGGCAGTTTCTGCTGGCGCGCGCCGCGCGCCAGTTCGCTGCCGATGCGCTGCGCGATCGCCATCGCACGATCGCGCAGTGGTATGCAGCGCATGACTACCGCGAAGAAGTGATCCATCACTGGCTCGAAGCCGGCGACGCGGTGCGCGCTGCCGCCAGGCTCGCTGAATTCGTCGACGAGCTACTGGCCCAAGAGCGGCTCGGCTTGATCGAGCGCTATGCCGACCGCCTCGCCGCCGATGCGATGCTGGCGCACGACAATCTGGTGCACGCCGCGATCATCGCCTATGGTTTCCGGCGCGCGTTCGACAAGGCCGACCGGCTGCTGGCGCAACACCGCGCGCGGCTGCAACACGACGGCGCCGACCGCGCATTGCTGGCCTCGCACAAGGTATCGCATCTGTTCGTACTGGCGGCACAAGACCGTATCGAAGATCTCGACGCGGCCGGTCGCGATGCCGCCGAGCACTTGCTCGACCGCAGCGGCTGGCAGTACGGCGTCACGCTCAATTCGCGTGCGATATACGAATACGGCCGTGGCGACTTCGACGAAGCGCGGCGGCTGATGCAATGCGCGCGACCGCTGCATGACCGCGACCAGCATGCGTTCGGTCAGGCCTATCAGGACGCAATCACCAGCATGGCGCTGACCTCGCAAGGACGCGTCGACGATGCGGTGCGCGGCCTGGCCGCCGGCTTGCGCCGCACCGAGGAACGCGCATCGGGCACCGTGTCGGCCGGCGCCGTGATTGCCGCGTACCTGGCCAGCGGCTTGTACGAGCAAGGCCATCTCGAAGACGCGACGCGGCTGGTCAACGAATACGGCCAGCTGGTCGAGCAGCAGGCGATCGTCGACGCCGTGGCGACGATGGCGCTGACGCAAGCCAGGATCGCGCATCGCGCCGGTCGCCGGGGCGATGCGGAAGAAGGCATCGAGCGCGTGCTGTTTCTCGGCTATCGCCATTCACTGGCGCGACTGGTGATCTACGCGCACGCCGAGCTGGCGCGACTGGCAACGCTCGACGGCGATCTGGCGCAAGCCGAACGCTGGCTGCGCGAGCTGCCGGCCGAGTATCGCGAGCCGCAGGACGACCGCCTGCTGATGTTTCATGCCGGCGAAACCGAGGCCTGCACGGTAACGCAGGCGCGCTGGCTGATCGCATCGGGCCGACACGCCGAAGCGCGGCTGCTGCTGGCGGGCGAGATTCGTCGCGCATCGCATGCACGTCGCCGCCATCGCGAGCTGAAACTGAAGCTGATGATGGCGATCGCCTGCCAGGCCGCCGGCAAAACCAACCTCGCCGGACGCACCCTGCTCGAAGCGCTGGAGATCGGCGCTGCAGGCGGCTTCGTGCGCTCGTTCATCGACGAAGGCGCACCGGCGCTGGCGCTGCTCAAGCAATTGCAGAGCCACCGCGAAGGCCTGCCCAAGGGCCTGAAGCCGGACGCGGTGCTGTGTCACGTCGAACGCCTGCTGCATCTGGCCGGCGACGCAGCCGACGATGGCCGCGCCGCAGCGGCGCATGGCGTGCCGCTGATCGCCAGCCTGACCGAGCGCGAACGCAAGCTGATGCGCTTTGTCGCCGAAGGCTTGTCGAACCACGACTTGGCCGACCGGCTGTCGGTGTCGACCAATACGGTCAAGTGGCATCTGCGCAACATCTTTCAGAAGTTGCAGATCAGCAACCGCGTGCAAGCGATCGCGTTGATGCGAGGTCAGGGCTTGGGCGACTGATTTTTGTAGCGACCCCGCCCCTTGGGGTGGGTGCAGTGCCACCCGCCACCGCGACGATGTCGCACCCGCCGTCCAGAGCGGGGCCATCCAGCGGAGGCGACAGTGGGCAAGCTGATCAACATCGACAACGGCGGCACGTTGACCGACATCTGCATCACCGAAGGCGCATCGGTGTGGCGGACCAAGACGCTGACCACCCCGTTCGATCTGTCCAAGTGTTTCATCGACGGCCTGACCAAGGCGTCGAAGCTGATCTACGGCAAGGACGACCTGATGGCGCTGCTGTCGAGCACCGACCATCTGCGCTACTCGACCACGCAGGGCACCAATGCGCTGGTCGAGCGCAAAGGTCCGCGCCTCGGCCTGCTGCTCAGCGGCGATGGTGACGATGCGGCCTTGCACCGCGACGCGCACGCCACCGGGCTGTTCGCCGCGCTGGTCGGCGAGCGCCACGCAACGATCGACGTATCACTTGATGACGAGGCACTGGCCACCGCCGCGGTGCGCGCGGTCAACGCACTGACCTCAGCCGGCGCCAATCGCATCGTCGTCGCTCACTTCGGTGCCGGGCGCGCAGCGGCTGAAGCGCGCTTGAAGCATCTGCTGCTGCGCAAGTTCCCGCAGCACCTGCTCGGCGCGATACCGGTGCTGTATTCCAGCGAGCTGGTGGAAGACGCCGACGACGTGCGTCGCTGCTGGACGGCCTTGTTCAACGCGTTCCTGCATCCGGCGATGGAACGCTTCCTGTACAACGCCGAGCACAAGCTGCGCGACAACAAGGCGCGCAATCCGCTGCTGATCTTCCGCAACGACGGCCATTCGGCCCGCGTCGCCAAAACCATCGCGCTGAAGACCTACAGCTCCGGGCCGCGCGGCGGCATGGAAGGCGCGCGCGCCTTGGCCGGTCACTACGGCTTTCGCCATCTGCTGTCGATCGACATCGGCGGCACGACGACCGACATCGGCGAAGTGCGCGACGGCGTCGTCGCCGCGGATCGGCGCGGTCGCGTCGAAGGGGTCGAAGTGTCGTTCCCGTTGTGCAAGGTCACCAGCGTCGGCGTCGGCGGCAGCTCGATCATCAAGCCGGGTAGTGACGGCCGGCTCAAGGTCGGTCCCGAAAGTGTCGGCAGCGCGCCGGGCCCGGCCTGCTTCGGACTCGGCGGCAGCGAGGCCACGATCACCGATGCGTTCCTGCTCGGTGGCCTGCTCGACCCGGCCTCGTTCTTCGGCGGCCAGCTGCGCATCGACCTGGAGCGCGCGCGGCGCGCGATCACCGAGCGCATCGCCACGCCGCTGGGCCTGGATCCGATGCAGGCCCTCGATGAGATGGAGCAGGCCTGGGTGGACAAGGTGGTGCGTGGCATCCGCGATTTCACCGACGTCACCGCCGATACGACGCTCGCCGCATTCGGTGGCGCCGGCCCGTTCGTCGTCTGCCGGATCGCCGATGCGGCCGGCATCGACCGCGTTCTGATTCCCGGATTGGCGGCGGTGTTCTCGGCATTCGGGCTCGGCTTTTCCGATATCGCACACGAATACGAAATGCCGCTGGCGACGCGCGACGACGCCGGCATCAAGGCCGCCGTCGAGCAACTGACGCAGCGCGCCCGGCGCGGCTTGTACGCCGAAGGCTTCGCACTGGAGCAATGCCGCGTCGAACACCACTGGCAGGTCAGCGACGGGCAGCAGGATCGGCGCTTGGCATTCGATGGCCGTCTGCCATCGGTACGCGATGACGAAGTGCTGACACTGAGCCTGACCGCGACCAAGCCGATCGATCAGCCGACGCTGCAAGGCCGCTTCGGCGGCGCGACACACGCGGCGACCAGCGAAGGCACGCGCCGCGTCACCATCGGTGGCGACGCGGCCGACTTGCCGCTGTACGCGGCGCAGCAGCAGCGCGCGGGCGCGATCGCCCAAGGCCCGGCCGTGCTCGAAGAAGCGTTTTTCACGTGCCGGATCGATGCCGGCTGGCAGTTCGAATTCAACGACGGCGGCGACATCCTGCTGAGCCGTCGCCCCGCCACCTCATCACGGAGCGCCGCATGAAAGTGCTGATCACCGAAAACCTCAGGATCGACCTCGAGCGCGAGCGCTGGGAATGCCGCGCCTGCAGCGGCGACTTGATCGGCGCACGCGACAACTACAAGCGGGGCCTGCTGGTCTACAACCGTGACCCGCGCGAGATCCACAAGCCGCTGCTCGACCCGCAGAAGTACGCGATCACGTATGCGCCCAATCCGGACTGGTGCCGCATTCTCGAATACTACTGTCCGCACTGCGGCACGATGATCGAGACCGAATACCTGCCGCCTGGCCATCCGCCGGTGCACGACATCGAGCTGGACATCGATGCGCTGAGGCTGCAGTGGCAAGGCCGCGAAGAAGTGCGCGAGCCGACGATGCTCCGCGAACCACCACGGCCGCATGTGCACGGTCCGGGCGTCGCGCATCTGGAACCGATCCGCGGCCTGCCGGGAGCCCGTCCATGAGGCGCGTCTCGGTTGATATCGGCGGCACCTTCACCGACTGCTTCGTCGCCTGGGACGAGCACTGCATCGAATCCAAGGCGCTGACGACGCACCAGAACCTGGCGCTGGGCTTCAACGAAGCCTTGAGCAATGCCTGCAAGACGCTGGAACTGAGCGAGCGCGAGCTGCTGTCGCAAGTCGACTCGGTGCGTTATGCCACCACGCTGGGCACCAACGCGCTGATCGAGCGCAAAGGACCTCGCTTGGGCTTGCTGACCACGGCCGGCTACAAGTCGTCGGTGCCGCTGTCGCGTGCCAAGGGCTATGGCGTCGGGCTGCCGCACCAACAGCAGATGGACGTGCCCAACGCACAGCGCCCCGATCCGATCGTACCGATCCCGATGATCATGGAAGTGCGCGAACGCATCGACTACGCCGGTGATGTCGTCATGCAGCTCGACGAAGACGATCTGCGCGACAAGATTCGCCAGCTGGTCGACAAGGGCGCCGAGGCGATCGTCGTCGTCCTAGCGAACTCGGTGGTCAATCCGGTACATGAGTTGCGGATACGCGAAGTGTTTCTCGACGAGTATCCGGGCCACATGCTCGGTGCGATTCCAATGCTGTTGTCGCACCAGGTCGCCGGACGCAAAGGCGAGTACGTGCGCGCGATGTCGACGATCATGGACGGCTTCCTGCACCAGGCGATGTATCACGGCCTCGGCACGCTGGAATTGAATCTGCGCCACGCCGGCTACACCAAGCCGATGCTGTGCAATCACAACTCCGGCGGCATGGCGCAGCTCAACTCCACGGATGCGCTGCAGACGGTGCACAGCGGCCCGGTGTCGGGCATCGCGGCCAGCGAGCATCTGGCGCTGCAAGCGGAGCTGGGCAACATCGTCGCCACCGACATGGGCGGCACCAGCTTCGACATCGGCATCGTCGTCGACGGCGGGGTCAAGCATTACGACTTCAATCCCGTAATCGAACGCTGGATGGTCAGCGTGCCGATGGTGCATCTGGTGACGCTCGGCGCTGGCGGCGGATCAATCTGCCGCTACGACCGCATGTTCCAGACGGTGCAAGTCGGGCCCGAATCCGCAGGCTCCGATCCGGGTCCGGCTTGCTATGACCGTGGCGGCATGAAGCCGACCGTGACCGACGCCGATCTGGTGCTCGGCTATCTGGACCCCGCCAATTACGCCGGCGGCCACATTAAGCTCAATCCGCGCCGCTCGCGTCAGGCCATCGACGATCACCTGGGCGAGGAACTCGATCTGGACACGATCGCCTGCGCCAAGCTGATCCGCGCCACCGTCGATGCCAACATGGCCAATGGCATCGCGCGCGAACTGCGTACGCGCGGCTACGAGCCCGAAAACTTCACGACGCTCGCCTACGGTGGCAACGGTCCCTTGCACGCCTGCGGCATTGCCCGCGCGCTCGGTGTGCGACGGATTCTGGCGCCGCCGTTCGCATCGGTATTCTCGGCCGTCGGCGCCGGCAACATGAGCCAGCTGCACATCCACGAGATGAGCGCTTGGACGCCGTTGTTCGACGCCAATCAGCGCCGCTTCTTCGATGACTACCCGCGTTTCAATGGCATCGTCGAAGAACTGGAACGTCGCGGCCGCGAAGACCTGGTACGACAGGGCTTCGAGCCCGCGCAGATCCGGTATCAGCTGGAGCTGGACATGCGCTATGGCAACCAGCGCGTGGAGACGGCCGTGGTCACCGAACTCAACCGTATCCGCCAGCCTCAGGACGTGCTGATGCTGATCGAGCAGTTCCATCAGCGCTACGGCGAGCGCTTCGGCAGCGGCAGCCAGACGCCGGAAGCCGGTGTGCGAATCAACACGATCCGTGTGCGCGCCTACGTCGAAAACCCCGGCATCTCGTTCAAGGACATCAAGCCGTCCGCGATACGACTGGCGCCACCGCCGCCGCGCGGCGAACGCATCTGTCACTTCGTCGGCCATGACGGCCCGCTGACGACGGCGATCTACGACAACGCCGCGCTGATGCCCGGCACTGCCATCGACGGCCCGGCGATCGTCGTCACGCGAGCGACGACCTACTTGGTCGAGCCCGGCTGGCGCTTCCAGGCGGCAGGACAGAACGCGGTCTGGTTCACGATGATCGAGGCAGGAGACAAGGCATGAACGATATGAGCGTAGCGGCCGAACAGCAGGCACTGCTCGACCAGTTCCTGGTGCAGAACAAGCTGTTCTTCGCGCCCGACCCCGAGATCATGGAGAACCATCGGATCGAGGCGCGCAGCGCCGTCGAAGAGCAGTTGCTGAGCCAGCCGGTGGACCCGCACAAAGTCAACGAAGTGCGCGGCTTGATCATCGCGGCGCTCGACGAAAGCAATACGATGATCGAGCAGATGGGCGCCGCGCCCGGCGCCAAGTGGGGCGACATGACCACGGCGATCTTCACCGCGGCTGGCGATCTGTCGATGATCGCGCCGCATGGCGTGGGCGGCTTTGCAGCGGCGGTGTTCTACCCGATCAAGTTCATCAACAAGTACTGGGCGCATGAGCCGACCGTCGGGGTTCGCGACGGCGACGGCTTCATCCACAACGATGCGCGCTACGGCGGCATCCATAACACCGACCAGTCAATGATGATGCCGGTGTTCTGGAAGGGCCGGCTGGTCTGCTGGCTGTCGGCGACGATCCACGAAGGCGAGAACGGCAGCTGCGAGCCCGGCGGCATGCCGGCGGCGGCCGAAAGCAAGTTCGACGAAGGCCTGAAAATGCCACCGTTCCGTATCGTCGAGAACTTCGAGCTGAAGCGCGATCTGGTGACGTTCCTGCAGAACTCGGTGCGCGATCCCAAGCTGCAGCTGGAAGACATGAAGGTGCGGCTGCACTCGGTGCTGCGGTTGCGCCAGCGCATCATCAAGGTGCTGGAAGAGCACGGCGAAGAAGCGCTGATCATCACGCTGCGCAAGCACATCGAAGACGTCGTCGTCGAAGTGCGCCGCCGCATCCGCGAGCTGCCGGACGGCACGATGCGGACGATCTCGTTCGCCGATTCGACGCTACGCGAGAACGTGCTGCTGAAGTTGAACATGGCGATCACCGTCAAAGGCGAGCGCATGATCGTCGACATGCGCGGTACCTCGCCAGAGCTGTTGAACCGGTCGATCAATGCCGCGCAAGCCTCGTTCAAAACGATGCTGTTTACCGGCTACATGCAGAACATCTGGCCGGATCTGCCGTTCACGATGGCCGTGTTCACGCCGTTCGAGTTCATCTTCGACAACAACTCGCTGATCAACGGCTCGTTCGAAACGCCGCAGGCGATGAGCTTGATCCCGCTGTTCAAGACGATGACGATCGCCTGCATCCCGATGGCGAAGTTCAACTTCAGCCTGCCGCAGCGCTACACCGCGATCGTCGCGCCGCAGTACGACCAGCCGGCGACGCTGATCTACGGCGGCCTGACCCAGCACGGCGAGTACGTCGGCAACTTCTGCGCCGACATCAACGGCATGGGCCAGGGCGGGCGCGGCCATCGCGATGGCGAGCATTCGGTTTCGCCCCCGTTTGCCGCGCACTGCGACTTGGGCGAGATCGAGCTGATGGAAGAGGACCTGCCGATGGTGCGCCTCGGCGCCTTCACGCTGGCACGCGACCGCGTCGGCTTCGGCAAGATGCGTAGCGGTCTGGGCTACGAGCAGATCCACACGTTCCGCCGCTCGGGTTTGTGGGGCTTCATGACCGGCTGCTCGGGTTCGCTGTTTTCATCGGCGATGCCGCTGTTCGGCGGCTATGCGTCGCCGACGTATCCGCTGTGCAAGATCAAGGGCATCAACATCTTCGATGAGCTGAAGAACAACCCGGAGAAGTTCAAGTTCGACGTGATCGAGCTGATGAACACCCAGCCGTTCGAGAACGCGCAGTACTCGACGCACAACATGGGCATGACGTTTGAGCTGGCGCAACCCGGCGAGTTGTACATGATGTGCCAGGGCGCCGGCGGCGGTTACGGCGACGTGTTGCAGCGCGAGCCTGCACAGGTGATGCAGGACATCGAGGAAGACCTGATCTCGCCGGATACCGCGCGCGATATCTACAAAGTCGTATTCGACGAACGCAGCCGCATCGTCGACGTCGACGCCACGCAGCAACTCCGCGACGACGAGCGCCGCGCCCGCATGGCGCGCGGCGTGCCGTTCGACGAGTTCGTCAAGACCTGGACCACGCCCGAGCCGCCGGCCAGCCTGCCATTCATGGGCGCTTGGAGCGATCCGTCCACGGTCTACGGCATCCAGGCCGGCACGCGCGTGACGATGCCAGGCTCGGCCTTGCAGAGTCAGTTCATGCTCAACCCCAAGGATGTGCTGATCGCCACGCTGCAGGCCGAGAACGAGGCGCTGAAGGCGCGTCTCGGCGCCTCGGCAGGCTGACGCGCGATGAGCGTCGTCGAAGGACAGCGACTGTGGACACCGAGCGGCTCGTTCGCTGCGCGCTCGAACATCAGCGCCTATATGGGCTGGCTACGCCGCGAGCGCGGGCTCGACCACACCGACTACGACGCGCTGTGGCGATGGTCGGTCGATGATCTGGAGGGCTTCTGGTCGTCACTGTGGGCGTACTTCGATGTGATTGCCGACGGCTCGATGCAGCGTCTGCTGCAGCGGCCGTCGATGGAGCGGGCACGCTGGTTCGAAGGCGTGCGCGTCAACTACGCCGAGCATCTGCTGCGTTACGAGGCGCGGGCACAGCCCGGCGAGACGGCGATCCATCATCTAACGGAGTCGCAGCCGCTGGCACAGCTCAGCTGGCAGCAGTTGGGCGCACAGGTTCGACTCGTGGCGACGCAGTTCCGCGCGCTGGGCCTGCAGCCCGGCGATCGCGTCGTGTCGTATCTGCCGAACGTGCCTGAGACCACGGTGGCCATGCTGGCGACGCTGGCGATCGGCGCTGTGTGGTCGGCCGCCGCACCGGAGTTCGGCACGCGCACGGTGATCGAACGCTTCGCGCAGATCGAGCCGACGCTGATGCTGGCCTGCGACGGGTATCGCTTCGGTGGCAAGGACTACGACCGCCGCGACGAAGTCGCCCAGATCGTGGCCGGCTTGCCGACCTTGCAGCATCTGGTGTGGTTGCCGACGCTGCAGCACGGCGATGGCGCGCCGCCATGGCGCGGCGCGCGGCACTGGCGCGAACTGCTCGATGGCGATGCCGTACCGCGCGAGGCGTTCCGCTACGAACGCGTCGACGGCGATCATCCGCTGTGGATCATGTTTTCGTCCGGCACGACCGGGCTGCCGAAAGCGATCGTCCACAACCACACCGGTCAGCTGATCGAGCACCTGAAGCTGATGAGCTTCCACTTCAATCTGCGGCCCGGCAGTGTAATGTTTTTTTACAGCACGACCGGCTGGACGATGTACAACCTGCTGGTCGCCGCATTGCTGACCGGCGCGGCGATCGTGCAGTACGACGGCAGCCCGATGTACCCGAGTGTCGATCGGCTGTGGTCACTGGCCGAGGCCACACGCACAACCAACTTCGGCGCCAGCCCGACGTTCGTGCAGATCATGGAAAAAGCCGGCTTGGAGCCGGGGCGGCAGTTCGATCTGTCGGCGCTCGAAGCGGTGCTGGTGGCCGGCGCACCGTGCACGCCGGAGACGTTCCAATGGTTCTACGACTGCGTGCGCGCCGATCTATGGGTGACCTCGCAGTCTGGCGGCACCGAAGTGGGCAGTGCCTTCGTCGGTGCCAGCCCGACGTTGCCGGTCTACGCGGGCGAGATTCAAGCGCGCTGCTTGGGCATGGCGATACAAGCCTGGAGCGATGACGGTCAGCCGCTGATCGACGCGGTCGGCGAGCTGGTGTGCACGCAGCCGTTTCCGTCGGCACCGCTGCGCTTCTGGAACGACCCCGATGGCCAGCGTTATCACGACGCTTACTACGCGGTATATCCCGACGTCTGGCGCCATGGCGATTTCATCAAGATCAATGCGCGCGGCGGCTGCTACATCTACGGCCGCAGCGACTCGACGCTGAACCGCTACGGCGTGCGCATCGGCACGGCCGAAATCTATCGCGCGGTCGAGCAGGTCGAGGCCGTAGCCGACAGCTTGGTGGTCTGCTGCGAACTCGATGGCGGCGGATTCTTCATGCCGCTGTTCGTGCGACTCAAGCCCGGCCAGGTGCTCGATGGGGCAACCGTCGAGCAGATCAACCAGCGGCTCAAGCGCGACTGCAGCCCGCGCCACGTGCCCGATCGCATCTATGCGGTCGATCAGGTGCCGTACACGCTGACCGGCAAGAAGATGGAAGTGCCAGTGCGCAAGATTCTGATGGGATGGCCGCTGGCCCAGGCCGCCAGCCGCGACGCGATGATGAACCCGACGGCGATCGACTACTTCGTCGAGTTTGCCGCTGCTCAAGCCGACTATCGGCGGCCGACGCGGCCGGTTTGAGCGCGGTGCGTCAGCGACCGCCGATGAAGCCGCTCTGGCGCCAGGCTTCGTAGACGACGACGGCCACGGCATTGGACAGGTTCAAGCTGCGCGAGCCGGCCTGCATCGGCAAGCGCAGGCAGTGTTCGCTGCCGAGTTCGTCCAGCACGTCGGCCGGCAAGCCGCGCGATTCGGGGCCGAACAGCAGGATGTCGTCGTCGCGATAGGCCAGCTCGTCGTAGCGGCGCTGCGCGCGCGTGCTCAGCGCCAGCAACCGCGCGCCGGCCGTCGCGACGCGAAACGCGGCGTAGTCGTCGTGGACGCGGATCGTCGCGATCTCGCGGTAGTCCATGCCGGCGCGGCGCAGCTGAGCATCGTCGATCGAAAAGCCGAGCGGCTTGATCAAGTGCAGCACCGAACCGGTGTTGGCACACAGCCGCATCACATTGCCGGTATTCGGCGGAATCTCGGGTTGGTAGAGCGCGACTTGCATCAGCTCGGGCGGTCGGTTTGGCAGTTCCAGCATTGTTCGAAATGCAGCGGCACGGTTTCGCCGCACACGCAGCGCCAGATCGACGGGTTGTTCGCGCGGCGCTCGTACTCGGCCAGCAGTGCGCGCGCCTGCGGCTCGTCGGCGGCGTCGAGCAAGTACAGGCGCGGATACTCCATCGGCAGCTCGCCGCGCGCGCTCCACAAGTGCTCGCCATCGATGCGCACCGCGATGCCGTTGTCACGCAGATAGTCGCGCAGGATCTGCGCTTCGATCGGGTCGGCGGCAAGGTAGAGGGCGCTCATCGGGCGTGCAGAATCGGCAGCGCGGGCACGGGCGTCAAGCTGGCGGCTTGCGTTGACAGCCCGAAACGGCGGCGCCTAGTCTGGATCGTCTCTCCCTGCTGACGATGCCGATCCGATGACCCCTTTTGCCGACCGTCCTACCGCCTTGCTGCGTCCCTTGCTGCTCGCTGCCGGCATGGTGCTGCTGACGTCGACCAGCGCCTGGGCGCAGTCCGCAACGCCGGCGACCCCAGTCGTCGAAGAGCCGGCACCCGACGCCTCGCCGGCAGCAGCGGCGATGGCCTTCGACCTGATCGTCGTCCGCCCGTTGAGTCTGGTGGCGACCGTGATCGGCTCGGGCCTGTTCCTGCTGCAGCTGCCGCTGGCGCTGATCCAAGCCGAGCCGCCGACTGCGGCGGCCGAGAAGCTGGTCGTCGAGCCGGCGCGCTACACGTTCGACCGGCCGCTGGGCGTCATGGACTAGACGCGGCGCCACGCTGCGCCATCAGCGCAGCGGCTTGCCGTCGACGTCGAGCACCTGCACCTCGCCGAGCTTGAGCTTGCGCACCGGCGCTTCGATCTTGCTCAAGTCGCCGACGATGACCCAGGTCAGCGCGTCGGGCTGCAGGTAACGCTTCAGCGCCGCTGTCGCCTGGTCCGGCGTCAGCGCTTCGATCGCCGGCACCAGATCGTTGTAGTAGCTGTCGGGCAGGCCGAACTGCAGGATGTTCAAGTACGAGCCGGCCACTTCGCCGGCCGTTTCGTTGTCACCCGGCAGGCCGACGACGATGTTGCTCGCGGCCAGCTTCAGCTCCTCGGCGGTGATCGGCTTGCGGCCGGTGATCGCGCGCAGTTCGCGGTCAATTTCGCGGATTGATTCGGCGGTCTTGTCGGTCTGCACCGGCGCATACGCCAGGAACGGACGCTGGCCGCGCGCGCTGCCCAGCTGCGAGCTGGCGCCGTAGCTCCAGTGCTTGTCCTCGCGCAGGTTCATGTTCAAGCGCGACAGGAACAAGCCGCCGAGCGTGTTGTTGGCGACCATGACCGCGACGTCGTCGGCGTCGGACTTCGGCGGTGCCAGCAGCAACGCCGACACCAGCGTCTGCGCAGCGCCGGTCTTGTTGACCAGAAACACGCGCGGCTTGGATGGCAGCGCCACCGTGTCGAGGTTCTTGGTTGGCTTGGCGTCGGCCGGCGCGCGCCAGCCGGCGAGTCGCGCTTCGAGCAGCGGCTTGATCTCGGCCAGCGTGGTGTCGCCGACGACCAGCAACTGCGCGTTGTCAGGCCGCACCCAGCGAGCGTAGAAGCGCTGCAGCTCGTCCCGCGTCAGGGCGCTGACCGAGGCTTCGGTGCCGTTACCGGAACGCGGGTTCGAATACGCATGGCCGCTGCCGTAGAGCAGCTGCGGATACAGCCGCGTCAGGATGCCGACCGGCTGCGACTTTTCCTGCTGGATCGCCGCCAGGCGCTGCTGCTTGAGCCGCGCCAGTTCGGCCTCCGGGAAACTCGGGTGCAGCAACACGTCGGCGAACAGATCGAGCGACGGCGCCAGGCGGCTCTTCAGCGCGTTGATGCCGATCAGGGCCGCATCGGCATTGGCGGTGCTCAGCAGCGTGGCGCTGAGATCTTCAGCGCGGCCGGCGATTGCCAGTGCATCCATCGTCGCCGTGCCTTCGTCGAGCATGTCCAGCGTCATCTTCGCCGTGCCCGGCGCCACGCCGGCATCGGCCGAGTAACCGGCATCGACCAGCAGCGTGGCCTGCACCACTGGCACTTCGTGACGCTCGGCCAGCAGCACGGTCAGGCCGTTGGACAGCGTCGTGCGCTGCAGCGGCGGCAGCTTCAGCGCCGGCGCTTCCGACACCGCCGGCAGCTTGCTGCGGTCGGCGCCGGTGGCCGCTGGTGCCAGATCGGGGAACGGTTGCACGTCGAGCGTGAAGCGGCCGTCGGACAACCACTGCCGCGCAACGTCGCGCACTTGTGCCGGCGTGCTGTCGAACACCCAGCGCATCTCGGTCTTGTAGTGGTCGGGCGTACCGCAGTACACCTGGTACTGCGCCAGCGTCGACGACTTGCCGGTGAAGCCGTCGATGCGTTCCAGGCTGCGCACGAACGCGCCTTCCTGCTGCACCTTGATCCGCTCCAGTTCGGCATCGGTGGGGCCGTCGGTCAGAAAGCGCTGCAGTTCCTGTTCGATCGCCGCTTCGACTTTGGCCACGTCGACACCCGCGGCGACCATCGTGTCGATCTGGAACTGGCTGCCGATCTCGAACGGTCCGACGTCGGCGCTGACCGAGGTCGCCAGCCGCTCGTTGTAGACCAGCCGCTGGAACAAGCGGCTGTTCTTGCCGCCGGCCAGCACTTCACCGGCGATCTGCAACAGATTGGTATCGCGCTCGCAGAAGCCCGGGATGTTCCAGACCTGCACCAGGCGCGCTTGCGGCACGCGGTCCTGGATCGAGCTGCGCTTGCTGCCGCTCATCTTGGCTACCCACTGCGAGCGACGCGCCAGCGTCGGCCCCGGCTCGATGTCGCCGAAGTACCGCTCGACTTTCTTGATGACCTCGTCGGTGTCGACGTCGCCGGCAATCACCAGCGTGGCATTGGCTGCACCGTAGTGGTCCTGGAACCATTGCTTGACGTCGGCCAGCGACGCGGCCTTCAGGTCTTTTTCAGAGCCGATCGACGTCCACGAATATGGATGGCCGGCCGGGTAGGTTTCGCGCGCAATCAAGTCGTCGACCAGGCCGTAGGGCTGGTTTTCGCGCTGGCGCTTTTCGTTGAGTACGACCTCGCGTTGCTCGTCGAGCCACGCCTGGTCCACGGCGCCGAGCAGATGCCCCATGCGGTCCGATTCGAGCCACAGCGTCATGTCCAGCGCCGAGGTCGGCACGTTTTCGAAGTAGTTGGTGCGGTCGAACCAGGTCGTGCCGTTCATTTTCGATGCGCCGACCGCTTCCAGCGGCCGGAAGAACTCGTCGTTGTAGTGCTCCGAGCCGTTGAACATCAGATGCTCGAACAGATGGGCAAAGCCGTGCAGGCCGTCAGGCTCGTCCTTGCTGCCGACGTGATACCAGACGTTGACGGCGACGATCGGCGCCTTGTGGTCTTCGTGGACGATCAGCGTCAGCCCATTGGCCAAGATATGCTGGCGATACGGAATGTCGAAGCCGGCTGCGCGTGCGGCACCATTAGCCGGTGGCGGCGTTGCGGCAGTGGCCGACGGCGCAGCAGGGGTGGGATTGGCATAGCTGGCGCAACCGGCCAGCAGCGAGCCCAGCAGTGCGAGGGAAGCACGACGAGCCAGACGATCGATCGACATAGAGTTCCTGGTCAACGACAGATGACAATGCGCCATTGTGCACAAGCTGCGATGCACCGCGCTGAGACCCCCATGCCCGTTTTTGAACGTCCCTGGCAGATCGACTCGACCCATCGGCTGACCGGCGCGCGCTGGCATGCCTCGCCCAATCACGACGAGCGGCCCGACGGCTGCACGATCGACCTGCTGGTGATCCACGCGATCTCGTTGCCACCGGAGCAGTTCGGCGGGCCGTGGATCGACGCACTGTTCACCAACACACTGGATGCCGGCGCGCATCCTTACTTCGCCGGCATCGCCACGCTGACCGTGTCGGCCCATTGCTGCATCCGCCGCGATGGCTCGGTGACGCAGTACGTGCCGTTCGACCGTCGCGCCTGGCATGCCGGGGCCTCGCAGTGGCGCGGGCGTAATCGGGCCAACGACTTCTCGGTCGGCATCGAGCTGGAAGGCAGCGACACCCAACCGTTCGAGCCGGCGCAGTACGAGACGCTGGCGGCGCTGACCCACGCGCTGTGGGCACGCTATCCGACGCTGGCGCCAGACGCGATCGCCGGCCACAGTGAGATCGCGCCGGGCCGCAAGACCGACCCGGGCCCGCACTTCGACTGGGCCGGGTACCGCGCGCGGCTGTGAGCGCCCACGTTCTCTTGGACCGGTGCCCACTGTCATGATGACGCCATGCTGCTGATCGCCACGCTCTTCGCGCTGTTGCTGGAACGCCTGCTCGGCCAGCTCGACTGGTGGGGCCGCCCCGTGTTGCTGCACAGCACCGTGCGCGGCGCGCGCGGCTTGCTGCGCTGGCCCTGGCTGTGGGCCAGCCCGGCGATCGTGCCGGTGCTGCTGCTGCCACCGATCGCGCTGGTGGCGAGCATCGAGCAGCAGATCGAAAGTCCGTTCGTCGCGCTGGGCTTCTCGGCGCTGGTGCTGCTGCTGTGCCTGGGTCCGCGCGACCTGGCCGACGACATCAGCGAACTACTGCGCGCCCGAGCGGCCGGCGACGTGGATACCGCGCGGCATCTGGCGCGAGCGCTGCAGCGCGGCCCCAAGCCCGATCCGAGTCATCGCTCGCTGATCGGCGCGATGTTCATCCAGTCGCACGAGCGGCTGTTCGGCGTGCTGATCTGGTTCTTCGTGTTCGGCCCGCTGGGCGCCGTCGCGTACCGGACCGCCAGCCGCCTGCCGCGGATGCTGCATGCCGACGGCGAATCGCAGGCAGCGGACTTCGCCGACACGCTGCACGGCTTGATGGCCTGGATTCCGGCACGCGTCACCGCGCTGCTGTTCGGGCTGGCCGGCAGTCTCGACGACGCGCTGCGCGCCTGGAGCCAGCTGGAGTTCGATCCCTTGTCCGGCGACGTCGCCGGCTGGCGCCGCAAGACCTGGGCGGTGCTCGCCGAAGCCGCCAGCGGCGGCCTGGAAACCGACGGCGAAGACGGAGGTGGCCCGGCGATGCCGCCGAACTTCGACGCAATGCTGCACGAGGTGGTCAGCCTGCAGAATCGTGCGCTGCTGATCCTGCTGGCGTTCTTCGCGTTCTTCGCCACCGGCGCCTGGGTCAGCGGCTTCTGATGCCGCGCTGCGCCTCGCGTGCGCTGCTGACCGTGGCGCTGCTGCTGGCGGTCGTCGCGCCACCACCGGCCCAAGCGGCGCGCGTCATCGCGCTGGCGCCCCATCTGGCCGAGCTGGCCTGCGCGGCCGGTGGCTGCGATCAACTGGTCGGCCGCGTCGAGCACAGCGACTACCCGGAGTCGGTGCGCGCGCTGCCAAGCGTCGGCGATGCCTTCGCCATCAATGCCGAGCGCTTGCTGGCGCTGCGGCCGAGCCTGGTGCTGAGCTGGACCGGCGGCACCGCGCCCGCGACGGTCGCGCAGCTGCGACGTCTTGGCATGCGCGTCGTGGAGATCGACA
This sequence comes from Hydrocarboniphaga daqingensis, assembly GCF_900129825.1. GTDB lineage: Bacteria > Pseudomonadota > Gammaproteobacteria > Nevskiales > Nevskiaceae > Hydrocarboniphaga > Hydrocarboniphaga daqingensis. The sequence goes on from NZ_FQWZ01000002.1 coordinate 171,819, forward strand.
TCCGCAAGCTGGCCGATATCGAAGCGGCGCTGCGCCAGCTTGGCCGTGAGTTGGGCCACGAGGCGACGGCGGAAGCCGAAGCCCAGCGCTTCCACGATCGACTCGCGCAACTGGCCGTGCAGTATCGCGACCGCAAGCGGCTGCGCGTGTTCTTCCAGATCGAGGCCGAGCCGATGTTTACCGTCAACCGCGACAGCCCGATCAGCGAGGCGATCACGCTGTGCGGCGGCGACAACGTATTCGCCGATCTACCGCAGCTGTCCGGTGCGCTCGGCCGCGAAGCCGTGCTGGCGCGCGATCCCGATGTCGTCGTCTGGGGCCGGCAGGATCATTCCGAAGGCATCGAAGCGTTCTGGCGTCGCTGGCCGTCGATGCGCGCCACGCGCGGCGGCCATCTGTACGCGATCGACGCCGACACACTGAGCCGCGCGACACCACGGATGGCCAACGGCATCGCCGAGCTGTGTGCCGCAATGGACCGCGCCCGCCAGCAGCCGCCGTTCTGACGAGATTCAGCCCGTTGCGGCAAGCTGGGGACCCGCTTCCCCGGTCCCTGTCCAACGCATGGAAGGCTCGCTTCCGCTGACCACTTTCAAGGTGCTGACGCTGAACACCCATAAGGGGTTCACCGTCTTCAACCGCCGCTTCATGCTGCACGACTTGCGCGAGGCGGTACGCGGCGTCGGCGCCGACGTGGTGTTCCTGCAGGAAGTGCTGGGCCAGCACGAGCTGCATTCGTCGCGGCAACGTGACTGGCCGCAGTCGCCGCAGTACGAGTTCCTGGCCGACACGATCTGGGGCCATTACAGCTACGGTCGCAACGCGATCTACCCCGACGGCCATCATGGCAACGCGGTGTTGTCGAAGTTCCCGATTACCAGTTGGCAAAACCGCGACGTGTCGATCGCCGGGCCGGAACGGCGCGGCCTGCTGCATTGCGTGCTGCGCGTGCCGCAGCGCGACCTCGATGTGCACGTGATCTGCGCGCACCTGGGGCTGATGGAACAGCACCGGCGTCAGCAGCTGCAGCTGATGTGCAAGATGATCCATCAGCATGTGCCGGCGACCGCACCGCTGGTGATTGCCGGCGACTTCAACGACTGGCGCGTCCGTGCCGGCGACCTGCTGCGCGATTGTGGCCTGGTCGAAGCCTTCGCCTCGCACCACGGACGCGAAGCGCGCACGTTCCCGGCGCGCTGGCCGCTGCTGCGGCTCGACCGCATTTACACGCGTAACGTGCACACTGCGAAGCCCGTCGTGCTGCATCACAAGCCGTGGTCGCATCTATCGGACCACGCGGCGCTGGCACTGGACATCAGCGTGTGAGCACCGGCCGATGAGATCCGGTCACGCACAGCGCTGGGTCGACGGCAATCGCGTCGAGTTGCTCGAAAATGGCGAGGCCTACTATCCGCGCGTGCTCGATGCGATCATCGCGGCGCGCAAGGAAATCTTCGTCGAGACCTTCATCTTGTTCGACGACAAGATCGGGCAGCCGTTCCAGCAGGCGCTGATCGCCGCCGCGCAGCGCGGTGTCCGCATCGAGCTGACCGTCGACGGCTACGGATCCGCCGACTTGAGCGCCGCGTTCATCGGCGAGATGACCGCCGTGGGGATCGGCTTTCATGTCTATCGACCGCAACCGAAAGTGCTCGGCGTGCGCACCAACCTGTTTCGGCGCTTGCACCGCAAGCTGGTGGTGATCGACGGCGAGCTCGCGTTCGTCGGCGGCATCAATATCTCGCACGATCATGTTGCCGACTTTGGCCCAAGCTCGAAACAGGATTACGCGGTCGAAGTACAGGGCCCAGTGGTGCGCGACATCCATCGCTTCTGCGAGCTGTCGGTGGCCAAGCACGCGCTGAAGACCCACACGCGACACCATTGGTGGCGCCGCCATCGCAAGGCGCCGGTGGCGCCCGCGTTGGCGGCCGTCGGTCCGGTGCGCGCGCGCTTCGTCGTGCGCGACAACGATCGACATCCGGACGACATCGAGCGCGAGTATCGGCTGGCGATCAAGGCCGCGCGGCGGCGCATCATCATCGCCAATGCATACTTCTTCCCGGGATTCCGCTTGCTGCGCAACTTGCGCGACGCGGCGCGGCGCGGCGTCGACGTCACGCTGATTCTTCAGGGAAAGCCCGACATGTGGTACGTCAAATGGGTCGCCGAGAATCTGTACGAGTATCTGATGAAGGCCGGCGTCACGATCCACGAGTATTGCGAGCGACCGCTGCACGCCAAGGTCGCCGTCATCGACGATGACTGGGCCACAGTCGGGTCAAGCAATCTGGACCCGCTGAGCTTGTACTTGAACCTGGAATCAAACCTGCTGTTTCTTGACGGCGACTTCAACCATCACTTGGCGTCGCGCTTGCGCGAGCTGATGCAGAGCCGCTGCCGCCGCGTCGAATGGACGGCCTTGCCCAAGCGCGATCTGCGCCGGCAGCTGTTCAACTTCGTCATCTACCACTTGGGCCGACGCTTCCCGGCCTGGGTCGGCTGGCAGCCGGCCCATGCACCGCTGTCTTCACCCGACGCGGCATCGTCGATCGCCGAGTCAGCGGAGAATCCGCGCCCGCGATGAGCGGGGCTTAGCGTCGCGATCCGACGCCGCGCGCTAGCCGTGGCCGCTGTGTTCGGCGGCGATGGCGACAGCCGAGTCCAGCGTGCGGAACACGCGGCCATCTTCCATCTCGGCCATGCGGTCGGCGTAGCGGTAGATGCGGCTGTCGTGCGTGACGATGATCACCGTGCGGTCGGCGCTGCGGGCGACGTCGCGCAGTAGCTGCATCACCAGCGTGCCGTTTTCGCGGTCGAGTGCCGACGTCGGCTCGTCGCAGATCAGCAGCCGCGGCTCGTGTACCAGCGCGCGCGCGATGGCGACACGCTGCTGCTGGCCGCCCGACAGCTTGCTCGGCCTCTCGCCCGCCTTGTGGCCCAGGCCGACGCGTTCGAGCACGTCGCGCGCGCGCTTCAGCGCCACCGCATTGGACTTGCCCTGGATCAGCAGCGGGACGGACACGTTCTCGGCAGCGGTCAACGTCGGGATCAAGTTGAACTGCTGGAAGATGAAGCCGATGTTCTGCGCGCGGAAGCGCGTCAGCGCGGCAGGCTTCATCTGGTCGATGCGCTCGCCAAACACGCTGACCTGCCCACCGTCGGCATTCAGCGTGCCGGCCAGTACCGACAGCAGCGTGGTCTTGCCGCAGCCGGACGGGCCGACCAGCATCACCAGCTCGCCCAGCGGCGCGTCGAAGTCGGTGGTCTTGAGCACGTGCGTGCGGGCATCGCCCTCGCCGAAGTATTTGTCGACGCCGCGCATCTGCACCGCATCGCGAGTGACGGTGCTCATGCGCGGAACACGATCGCCGGCTCAAGCCGCGCGATTCTCAGGATGCCGCCCAGCGCGGCCACCGAACTGATCAGCAATACGATGCCGAGCACAATCGCCGGCACCTGCCACGGCATTGCGTACGGGATCTGCCGCGTGCTCAAGGCCATGCGGCCGAACGCGACCGTGATGCCGATGCCGATGCCGTAGCCGATCAAGCCCACCGCCACCGACTGGAACAGCAGCATCTTGCACAGCACCGGCGTCGGCGTGCCCATGGCCTTGAGCGCGCCGAGAAAGCGCGTGTTTTCGAGCACGAACGAATAGAACGTCTGCGCCGAGATCGCCATGCCGACGACCAAGCCGATGAACACGGTGATGCCCATCACCATCGGAATGCCGGTGTTGCGGAAGAACCAGCGGATCGTCGACCAGCGGAACTCTTCGCGCGTGAACGCCTTGAGCCCGGTGCCGGCTTCGATGCGGCGCGCCACGTCGGTGGGGCTCAGCCCAGCGGCCGGCTCGGCGAGCACGAAGGTCAGCATCTTGCGCGACTTGTAGGCGTAGGTGGACACCGCGCGGTCGTACGTGGTGTAGACGAAAGGCCCGCCGATGAACGGCCGCTGCACGTCGCAGATGCCGACGACTTCGACCTGGTTGTCGTTGATCTCCAGCAGATCGCCGACGCCGATCGGCTGGTCGCGGCCTTCGCTGAAACGCTCCACGGCGAACTCGTCGATGATCGCCGTGCCGGGCCGGCGCAGGTCATCGAGCGTGCCTTGAACGATGCGCCCCGGCGCGCCGGCCAGCGTGGTCGCGTCGAGGCCGACCAGCGTGATGAACTTGAAGTTGCTGTTGGTCGGGTCGCGCGCGACGACGATGCCCTGGTACAGCGGCGCGGCCCAGGCGACGCCGTCGACCGAGCGGATGCGGTCGGCGTCGGTGTCGCGCATTGGCTTGTTTTCGTTGACCTGCTCGACCTTGCTGTCGGCCACCCAGATGCTGGCGCTGATGTTGACCAGCGGCGAGTAGGTCCAGCTCATCAGTCCGCAGAACAGCGCCGACTGCTGCGCCATCAGCAAGGTGGCGAACGCCATGCCGCTGACCAGCATCATGTACTTGGACTGGTCGCCGAACAGCATTTTGAGTGCGACGAGGTACAAGGGACTCCGATTCCGCTGGTGCGGTGGTCTGGCAAAGGGAACAAGGCGACGGTGCCGCGTGTCGGCTCAGCAGCGCAAGCAAAAATCACGCGCGGCGGCACGGCCACGGCCACGACGCCGAGGAATATCGGCCCGCCGGCAGCGGCATCGACCGGCGGACTTGACGCTCGCCATTCGCTTCCCGTACGTTAATTGAACGGTCGATTAACAGACCGACGCCATGGACCATGCCCTTTGGAGAGGACCACCTCATGAGCACGTCGAGCATCTCGCTGAACACCTGGACCGACCGCAAGCGCCCGCTGTGGCTGCTCGGCGCCGTCATCGTCGGCTTTCCGCTGTATTCGTTCGCAGCCTACTGGGCCACCGGCTGGGGCCTGGTCTGGTGGCTGGCGCCGTTGTTCATCTATGGCCTGATCCCGGTGCTCGACCTGCTGATCGGCACCGATGTCGAGAATCCGCCGGAATCGCGCGTCGCCAGCCTGTCGCAGGAGCGCTACTACCGCTGGGCGATCTACGCCGCGGTGCCGATCCAGTACGGCAGCTTCATCGCCGGCACCTGGGTCGCCGTGACCCAGCCGCTGGCCTGGTGGGAGCTGACCGGCCTGGTGTTCAGTTGCGGCGCGATATCGGGCGCGGCGATCAACATCGGCCATGAACTCGGCCATGCGACTGACCCGCTCGACCGCTGGCTGGCCAAGATTGCGCTGGCGCCGGTGCTGTACGGGCACTTCTACACCGAGCACAACCGGGGCCATCACGTGCGCGTGGCCACGCCGGAAGACCCGGCATCGGCCCGCTTCGGCGAGACGTTCTGGGAATTCCTGCCGCGCTGCGTCGTCGGCTCGATCGCCTCGGCCTGGCGCATCGAAAAGCAGCGTCTGGAACGCCAGGGCAAGTCGGTCTGGCACTACAGCAACGACAACCTGCAGTCGTGGGCGATCAGCCTGGTGCTGTTCGCGGCGATGACCGCGTGGCTCGGCGTCTGGGCGCTGCCGTTCATGATCGCCCAGGCCGCCTACGGCGGCAGCCTGCTGGAAGTCGTCAACTACCTGGAGCACTACGGCCTGTGCCGGCAGAAGGGCGCCGACGGCCGCTACGAGCGCTGCCAGCCGCGCCACAGCTGGAACAGCAACCACATCGTCACCAATGTGTTCCTGTACCACCTGCAGCGTCATTCCGACCATCACGCCAACCCGACGCGTCCGTACCAGTCGCTGCGGCATTTCCCGGAAGCGCCGCAGCTGCCGTCGGGCTATGCCTCGATGGTGTTGCTGGCCTACTTCCCGCCGATCTGGTTCCGGCTGATGAACCCCAAGGTCGTCGCCCACTACAAGGGCGACATGCGCCTGGCCAACATCAAGCCGTCGATCCGCGACGAGGTGATCGCCCGCTACACGCCCGAGGTTTCGACAAAAGCCACCGCCGCAGCCTAGTCAGGCATAATCGCGACAGGGCGGCGCGACACCGCGCCGCCCTTTTTGCTGTCTCCCATCCTGTTCAACTACCTGTTTCCTATCATGAAGAAGTGGCGCTGCCTGGTTTGCGATTTCGTTTACGACGAAGAAAAAGGTCTGCCGTTCGAAGGCATTCCGGCGGGTACCCGCTGGGAAGACGTGCCGGATGACTGGACCTGCCCGGACTGCGGCGCCGGCAAGCTCGACTTTGTGATGGAAGAAATCTGATGACGACGGCCAGCTTGGCCAATGTCACGGTGCAGACACAGGCCAACGTCTACTTCGACGGCAAGTGCGTCAGCCACACGGTGTTGCTGGCTGACGGCACGCGCAAGTCGGTCGGCGTGATCCTGCCGTCGTCGCTGCTGTTCACGACCGGCGCACCCGAGACGATGGAGCTGATCGCCGGCCGCTGCCGCGTGCGGCTCAAGGGCCGCGAGACCTGGGTTGAATACCAGGGCGGCCAGTCGTTCGACGTGCCCGGCGACTCGGCGTTCGACATCGAAACGCTCGATACGCTGCACTACATCTGCCACTTCGGCTGATCCGGTGAACCAGCCGGCTGCAAGCTGGGTCGAGCGGCTCGGCCTGCAGCCGCATCCCGAAGGCGGGTACTTCCGCCGCATCTTTACCGACGCACGCACCGTTGCCACACCCGGTGGCGAACGCGCCGCCGCCTCGTCGATCCATTACCTGCTCGACACCGCGTCGCCACAGGGGCGTCTGCACCGCAACCGGTCGCGCATCCTGCATTACCTGCAGCACGGCGGCCCGGTGCGCTACTGGCTGCTGACCGCTGACGGCGTGCTGACGTCGACAACGCTGGGCGTGGCGGCCGGCGAGGCGCTGTTTCTCGATGTACCCGGCGGCGTCTGGAAGGCCAGCGAACTGGTCGACGGCGCCGATCACGCGCTGGTGTCCGAAGTCGTGCTGCCGGGTTTCGACTACGCCGACCACGAATTCATGAGCCTGTCGCAATTGGCAGGCGACCATGCAGCGCATCTGCCGACGCTGCGCCACCTGGTGCGACCGGCCGATTGACGGCGGCCCCGCGTGCCTATCAGTTGCGGAATGCTGTCGCTACAATGCGCGGCCATCCGTGCATCCGCATGCGCGGATCATCCTCATACCTGTTGCCTGCACCCGTTCCTGGAGTCCGTTGATGTCCGAATACCTGTTCACGTCCGAGTCCGTTTCCGAAGGTCATCCCGACAAGGTCGCCGACCAGATTTCTGACGCGGTGCTCGATGCGATCCTGGTCCAGGACAAGGCCGCCCGCGTCGCTTGCGAAACGCTGGTCAAGACCGGCGTCGCGATCGTCGCCGGCGAGATCACGACCAGTGCTTGGGTCGACCTCGAAGCGCTGGTGCGCAAGGTCATCACCGACATCGGCTACACCAGCAGTGACGTCGGCTTCGACGGCGCCACCTGCGGCGTGCTCAACCTGATCGGCAAGCAGTCGCCGGACATCGCGATGGGCGTGGACCGCAAGAACCCCGAGGAACAGGGCGCCGGCGACCAGGGCCTGATGTTCGGCTACGCCTGCGACGAGACCAAGGAGCTGATGCCGGCGCCGATCTACTACAGCCATCGCATCGTCGAGCAGCAGTCCAAGATCCGCAAAGCCAAGAAGTCCAAGCTGCCGTGGCTGCGCCCCGACGCCAAGAGCCAGGTCACGCTGCGCTACAAGGACGGCGTTGCCGTCGGCCTCGACGCGGTGGTGCTGTCGACGCAGCACGACCCGAGCGTGAAGCTCAAGGACCTGCGCGAAGGCGTGATGGAAGAAATCCTCAAGCCGGTGCTGCCGGCCAAGTGGATCAGCAAGAACACCAAGTTCCACATCAACCCGACCGGCAACTTCGTCATCGGCGGTCCGGTCGGTGACTGCGGCCTGACCGGCCGCAAGATCATCGTCGACAGCTACGGTGGCTGGGCACGTCACGGTGGCGGCGCGTTCTCGGGCAAGGACCCGTCCAAGGTCGACCGCAGCGCCGCTTACGCCGCGCGTTACGTCGCCAAGAACATCGTGGCCGCCGGCCTGGCCGAGAAGTGCGAAGTGCAGGTCAGCTACGCGATCGGCGTGGCCGAGCCGACGTCGATCTTCGTCACCAGCTTCGGTACCGGCAAGGTCAGCGACGCGAGCCTCGAAAAGCTGGTGCGCCAGCACTTCGATCTGCGTCCGTATGGCATCGTCAAGATGCTCGACCTGATCCACCCGATGTACCAGCTGACCGCGAGCTACGGCCACTTCGGCCGCAAGCCGTTCGAGATGACGGTCAACGGCGAAACCTTCACCGCGTTCTCGTGGGAAAAGACCGACCGTGCCGACGCGCTCAAGCAGGACGCCAAGGGCATGAAGTAAGGCCGGGCTCGCCCGACCGATCGCACGAAGGCCGCCCATGAGGCGGCCTTCGTCGTTTTGCGGCACGCGTCAGCGGTCTTCGACGTCGCGGCAACTGGCGCCCTTGCAGCCCTTGAGCGCATCAAGATCGCGCTTCATCGCCGCCATCGCGTCGGCGGCGCGGCGATAGTCGGCGTCTTGCAGCAGCGGCACCAGATTGACGCTCTGATACGGGTCGCGATCGAGGTCGTACAGCTCTTCGAAGTCGACATGCCAGCGCGCATCGTCGAGCACTTGCGGCCGGTTGCTGCGCTCGCGATACCACTGCACGTACAGCCAGTTGTCGCCGGGTGCCTGACGACGCACCGCCTTGTAGGCCGGATAGCTCAGGTTGCCGAGCGCGCCCAACTCAAAGCCAGCGAGCTTGCCGAGAAACTGCGTGGCCACTTCGGACAGCTGGTCATACAGCGGAAAGTCGGCCGCCAGCTCCATCGTCGTGGCTTCGATGTAGTGCTCGACCATGAACTGCCGACGTGACGCGGCATGCGCCGCATTGCCGTCGCCATCGATCAAAGCGCGCAAGCTGCGACCGTCGAATACATCGCTGTCGCGCAGCGGCCGGGCGCCGGCATAGTCGGCCAAGGTCGGCGCTAGGTCGTTGTTCAATGCGATCGCCGTTTGCTGCGCGGCCGTGCGGTAGCCACGCGGCGGGCGCGCCAACAAGGGCACGCGGATCGATTCTTCATACGGCAGCAGCTTGGAGTTCAATCCGTGCTCGCCGAAGAAGTAGCCGTTGTCGGACGTGAACAGCACCAGGCTGTCATCGAGCTGACCGTTGTCGCGTAACGCGTCGATCACGCGGCCGACGACATCATCGACGGCCAGCATCGCCGCCATGCGCATCTGGTGCTGGCGTTGCAGTGCACCGATATCGCCGTTGGCCACGCTCAGCGGCTGCAGCACTTTGACCAGGCGCGGATGCTTGTCGTCATCGATGCGGTTGAACGACGGTCGCGTCGCCAGGTACGCCAGCGTGTCGGGCAAACGGCGGTCGCACCAGGGGCCGGGCTGCACAGGCGCGACGTACTGCGGCAGATATGCACGCACCAGGCATTCATGGCGTGGTGCCGGGCGGATGTATTCGCGAAACGTCGCGCGATAACCCAGGGCCGGATCGTCGCGAAAGCTCTGCGTTTCGATATGCGGCGCCACTGGCTTGAGCGTCAGATAGAACGGCTTGCCGCTGCCGCGCGCATCGCGCAGAAACTGCAGCGCCCAGTCGCCGAGTTGATCGGTCTGATAGCCGGCGCCGGTGCGAGGGTCGGCGTGGATCTCGCGCAACTCGGTGCGGCCGCTGGCGGCGATCGACTGGTTCACCCGGTAGTCGAACAGGTCGTAGGTGCTCGGATCGAGCAGGCCGTACCACTGGTCATAGCCTCGCGGCACGTGCGCCGCGTCGGAGAACATGCCGTAGCCGTTTAAATACTTGCCGATATGGCCAGTGAAGTAGCCGGCTTGCTGCATCAGCACGCCGAGCGCGCGGTCCTCACGGTTTTCGGCCGCCAGATACCAGTACGCGACGCCCTTGGTGACGCTGAGGATGCCGTGATTCTGCGGATACTGGCCGGTGAAGTACGTCGCGCGCGACGGGCAGCACACCGCGTCGCTGACATAGCTGTTGTCGAAGCGCACGCCCGCGTCGGCGATGTGGCGCTGGATGTTCGGCAGCCAGCCGCTGCGCAGCATCAAGTCGAACGTGGGCTGGTCGAGGTCGTCGACCATGATCACCAGCAGATTCGGCCGCACCCCGGCCGGCGTCGCCGCGACCGGCGACAGCGCCGGCTGGTGCAGCGGGTGCGGTCCGGTCTTGATGAACACTGCGGCAGCAACCAGCAGCGACAGCAAGCTCAGCAGCAGCACCGTCCCGCGCCGCCGCCGAGGTTGGCGCTGCGGGCCGTGTCGGGTTTCTTCCATGAATCACCTCCGTTGCCTGCCACGCTACAAGCAACATCCCGACCAGCACCGCAGCGCCGAGCCGTCAGCAGCGCACCCAGGTCACTTCGCTGCCGCCGCCGTCGCGCGCCAGCGTGCGCGCGATGACGAACAGCAGGTCGGACAAACGGTTCAAGTAGCGCGGTGTCGCCGGGTTCAGTGGATCACGCTGATGCAGCGCCCACACCTGGCGCTCGGCACGACGCGCGACGGCACGTGCGACATGGCAGTGCGCCGCTGCCGCGTTGCCGCCTGGCAGCACGAATTCCTTCAGCGGCGGCAGATCGGCGTTGAACGACTCCAGCGCCGCATCGAGCCGCGCCAGATCCTCGTCGTGCACCAGCACGCTACCTGGAATCGCCAGCTCACCGCCGAGGTTGAACAGCGTGTGCTGCTCGCGCTGCAGCGTGCTGCGCACGGCCGCGGGTAAGGCCTGCGTCAGCAACACGCCGATCTGCGAATTCAGCTCGTCGATGTCGCCCATCGCGTGAACGCGCGCATCGCTCTTGTCGATGCGATCGCCGTTGGCCAAGCCGGTGCTGCCCTGGTCGCCGGTGCGGGTGACGATCTTGCTCAGTCGGTTGCCCATGTTCGCTCCGTTGCGCGGCGGCGCGTGTCAGTACGCATAACGCAGCGTCGCATAGTAGCTACGCTCCGGCTGACGATAGGTGTCGGCCGTTTCGTAGTCTTTGTCGAACAGGTTTTCGACACGTAGCTGCAGCGAGCAGCGACGCGTCAGCTCGGCGCCGGCCGTCAGATTCAGCAGCGTGTAGCCGCCGAGCCGCACGCCGCCGAAGTCCTGACGCGCGCCACTGGCCAGCACGTCGACCCCGGCCTGATAGCGGCCCATGCGACGGCTCAGCTTCAGCGCCGCCGAGCGGCGCGCGCGGCGCAGCAAGGTGTCGCCGGTGGCGCGGTCTTCCGGGTCTTGGTGAATGCCGCTCAAGTACGCCGACCACTGCTGCAGCGTCAGCTGATAGCTCAGCTCGACGCCGGTGTTGCGATAGCGGTCGACATTGACTGACGTGCAATTGAAGTCGGCGTCGCACAGCGTGTTGATCAAGTCGTCGACGTCGCTGCGAAACACGCGCAGATCGGCACGCTGATGCGCGCCCAGGCGCTGCTGCACACCCAGCTCGTAGTTGCGCGCTTTTTCAGGGTCCAGATCGGGGTTGCCACCGAAGCCGAAGCGGTCGGTCGCATCGGGCGCGCGAAAGCCGGTGCCGGCCGACGCCAGCAAGCGCGTGCCGTCACGCCAGTCATAGCCGTAGTCGAGGCTGCCATCGACGCGGCCGCCAAAGCCTTCGTAGTCGGTGAGGCTGCCGCCGATCACCGCACGATGACGGCCCGCCTGCCATTCGTCTTGCGCGCGCAGCGCAACGATGTCTCGACGCTGGTCGATCGCCGTGCCGAAGTTCAGCGCTTCGACGTCTTCGCGCGCGAGGTTGAGGCCGGTGCTGATCCGATGCGCATCGAGTGCGTAGACCAGCGCGGCATCGAGCGCGTGACGGCGCGTCTCGACGCGATCGTCGCTCTGCTTCTGGTCGATGCGGTCGAGCGTGCGCGTCGCTTGCAGCGTGCTGCTGACGCGCTCGCCCAGCGGCAGCGTCACGTCTAGGGCGCCGGTCTGATTGCGGTACTGCTGCGACACGACGGCGCGGTTGAAGTCGGCGTCGAAGCCGTAGTACTCGACGTCGCCGCGCGCATCCCACCAGCGCGCACCGAGCGTCGCCGCACCGAGCTGATAACGCGCATCGGCGTTGACGCTGTCGCGCTGATAGCCAGTGTCGTCGTCAAAGCCTTTTAGCGCCGGGAAGCCGTCGACCTTTTCATGCTCGGCCTGCAGCGTGGCGCTGAGGCGCTCGCCGTTGTAGCGGCCGCGCGCGGCGCCGGCGATCGTGCCGAAGCTGCCGCCGCGCAGGGTGCCGCCAACGCTGCTGCCATCGGCCGCAGCGCTGCCGCGCGTGATCACGTTGATCACGCCGCCGATCGCATCGGAGCCATACAGCGTCGCGCGCGGCCCTTTGACCACTTCGATGCGCTCGATGCTCTCGGGCGCGATGTTCTGCAAGGCCGCGCCGCCCGACGTCGCCGGGTTGACGCGCACGCCGTCGACCAGCACCAGCGTGTGATTGGACTCGCCACCACGAATGAACACCGACGTCACTTGGCCCGGACCGCCGTTGCGGCCGAGTTCCACGCCGGCAAAAAACCGCAGCAGCTCGGCCAGATCACCGGCCTGGGCCAGCTCGATCTGGTCACGCGTGATGATCTGCACCGGCGCCAGCACATCGCCGAGCGCGGTGGGCTGGCCGGTGGCGGTGACGACGACGGTGTCGAGCAGCGTCGGCGGCGCGTCGGGATCGGCGGCGCTGGCAGGCGACCAAGGCAGAACGGACAGCAGCGCGGCGCAAACCGCAGGCACAACGACAGCGGCCCCGTTTCGGCGGGGCAGTTTGAACATCTTCATATTGGATAAAACTCCCAACGGCGCACGTCCCCGCGCGCCGTCAATGGCGGATGACTCGACCGCGAAGTCGAGGCTGCACAGGCCGGTCTCCGGACTCGTGGGCCATGCCATCGGCACCTTCCCAGGCCGCGATCCGGCCCAGTGGCGTGTACGCCGTGGCTTCCCACTTACCGTTGCGGGGGCAGTGTTCGCTTTGCACGAACTTCCCGTTTCACCCTTCGGCTGATCGGCCGTTGGACACCTGCGCCGCCATTCTACGCAGCCGCGCCGGGGCCGTGCGGATCAGCGGGTATCATGCGCAGCGCCGCTCCCGCCCCATCCAGCCGACTCATGCCGACCATAAGCCCCCAATTGCAAGCCGCGCTCGCGGCAGCCGAAGCCGCCAACGACATCATTCGCCGCGCGTATCGAGGCAACTTCGCTGTCGAATACAAGGCCGACGCCAGCCCGGTGACCGAAGTCGACGTCGCGGCCGAAAAGGCGATCCGCAGCGTGCTGTCGGCGCGCTTCCCCGACTACGGCTTCTACGGCGAGGAAACCGGCCGCGACCGTGCCGACGCCGACGAGCTGTGGCTGGTCGACCCGATCGACGGCACCAAGAGCTTCGTTCGCGGCTACCCGATGTTCTCGGTGCAGATCGCACTGATGCGGCGCGGCGAGCTGGTGCTGGGCGTGTCGAGCGCGCCGTGCTGGAACGACGGACGCGGCGAGCTGCTGTACGCCGAGAAGGGCCAGGGCGCCTGGCTCGACGGTGAGCGGCTCAAGGTGTCGGCCACGCAGGCGATCGAAAAGACCACGCTGTCGACCGGCAACCTGGCCAGCCTGGCGCGCAAGCCGGCGGCCTGGGCGCAGCTCGGCGCGCTGATCCCAAGGCTGCACCGCATCCGCGGCTATGGCGACTTTCTGCATTACCACTTGCTGGCCACCGGCCGCATCGACGCCGTGGTCGAGTCCGACGTGAACATCCTGGACATCGCCGCGCTGACGGTGATCGTGCGCGAGGCCGGCGGGGTTTTCACCGACCTGAGCGGCGCGCCAGTCGGGCTTGCGACCACCAGCGTCATGGCCGCCACACCGGCGTTACATGCGCCTGTTATCGAACTACTTGGTTTTTGAGTGGCTTAGGCCTGATGATTAAGGTTGATCCTTGCATCCGACTCTGACCATGAGCCGATTCCGCCTGCCCTTGGCCGTCACTGCCCTTGCCACCGTGTGGCTGCTGGCACTGGCGCCCGCGTCCGCCCGAGCCGGCGACGACTGGTCACTGAAGTCCAACGCGGCGCTGGTGGTGGACCAGGACACCGGCGAGGCGCTGGTGTCGAAGAACGCCGACGTGAAGATGCCGATCGCGTCGCTGACCAAGCTGATGACGGCGCTGGTGGTGGTCGAGTCGCGGCTGCCGATGGACGAGATGCTGGAGATCGGCAACGAAGACGTGGACCGCGAGAAGCACACGCGCTCGCGGCTCAAGGTCGGCACCAAGCTCAAGCGCAGCGACATGCTGCTGCTGGCGCTGATGGCGTCGGAGAACCGCGCGGCAATGGCGCTGAGCCGCCACTATCCGGGCGGGCGTACCGCATTCATCGCGCACATGAACGTGGTCGCGCGCTCGCTGGGTATGACATCGACGCAGTTCGCCGACCCGGCCGGCCTGTCGGACCGGTCGATCTCCACGGCCCGCGACCTGCACCGACTGATGAGCGCCGTCGACCTGCAGCCGGTGATCCGCCGTTATTCCACGCAGGCCGAAGCGCAGATCAAGGTCGGCCGCCAGACGCTGACCTTCGTCAACACCAACCGCCTGGTGCGCAGCACCAGCGGCGGCCGTGACTGGGACATTGCGTTGCAGAAGACCGGCTTCACCAACGAGGCGGGCCGCTGCCTGGTGATGCGCGCCACGACGCTGAACCACCATCTGTCGATGGTGTTTCTGAACAGCGAAGGCACGCTGACGCGCTTCGCCGACGCCGCCCGCGTGCGCCAGGTGCTGGCCAAGCGCGCCAAACAACCCAAGCCGGCGCGCGGCCAGTTGATCGCCAGCGAGAGCAAGGCGGCGTCGTAGCGTCTGGTGCAGCAGAGCATTTCAGGTCGAGTAAGCTCGATTCCGACGGACGCTATTTGAAATCGTCCCGTAGCCGATCGATCTGATGCATTCGCTTATGCAGGATCGTCACGATGCCGACGTCGCCATTCGATAGTCGACGCCAGTAGAAGTCGCCAAGACGCAGCTTCCTGAATGCGCACGACACCCACAATCGAGACCGGTTATCAGGCCTTATTGCGCGCGATCACATCGGCAGCGGTCAGCGGCTTATAGGCCGACTCAGGAGCCGCATAAGCCTGCGCAAGTTCCGCCTTGAGGCGGTCGAAAGCCTCCCGCTCGACCCGCTCTTTGTCGCGACGAATCAGGTCGCGCATGTACTCGCTGACGTTCTCATAGGCCCCGCGCTCGCCTACATTGGCCGCAACGAATTCGCTGAGCGTCTCATTCAGTCGGACTGTCATCGTCGTCTGGGCCATTGGGCGCCTTCAAGGGTGATTTACGTATTCAACATAATCAAAAAACAACACGCCGATAAGCATCGGCAAGCCGCGCCTAGCTGCTGAGCAAACCGGTCAGCGCACCGCGCCAGCCGAGGCTCGCGAGCACACCCAGCGTCAGCAATAGCCGCAACCTCATGTAACCCGGCAGCGGCGCGACCGCGCGTTCGCGCCACAGCTCGGCGACGAACAGCAGCGCAAAGATCGCGGCCAGTGCGGCCATCGACGCGCCGAAGTCCAGCTGCATCGCCACCCAGGTCGCCAGCATCAAGCCGTTGGACAGCAGCATCGCCGCCGTACGCGCAGCACTGCGCGCCGCCACCAGCGCCATGCCCCAGAACGTGCCGGCCATGAAGCTCGCGATCAGCGCCGCATAGTTCAGCCACAGATAGTCCAGCGACTGCGGCACCGTGCCCGGCGATACCGTCAGCCAGAACGGCGCGGCAAAAAACGGAATCAGTCCGAGCAAACCAAGCCGATACGCCATCACGCGCGTCGCCTCGTCGGCAGCGGCATCGACTTGCGGTGACGGTGTCGGCGACGACGACACAGCGCCGCTCACTGCAAACGCCCCACGACGACGAACAACAACACGATTTGCAACAAGCTGATCGCGATCGTGCTGCCGTGCAGCCAAGCAAACGCACGGCGGTTACCGGCGTCGGTCGCGCGGTTGGTCGCCGGCGTCAGCACCCACAGCGACAACGCAAACAGCACCGCGCACAGGCCGAGCAACATACCCGCGACATCACCCAGCCCGCACAAGCCGGCCGCGACCGCCGTCACCACACCGAGCACGAAGTAATAGCGCGGAAAGAAGGCCCGCACATATCGCCCCGCATGCTCGGCCGGCAACACCTTGAACACCGTCGGCGCCACGGCGATCGAGAAGAACAACATCACGCCGAGCACGCCGGCGGTCAGCAATAGAGGCAGGTGGTTCATGGGCAAAGCCAATGGGCAGAGATGCCATGATTACGCGCGGGGCGGGGAAGTAGATTCGTTGCCGGTAGTCGCCCTGTGTTCCGCGCAACGGCCAGCCCGTGTGCAGTCACAGCCGGCGGCACCAAGTTGCATCGATTGCCGGCGATAGGAGCAACTGCGGCCCGCTCAGACCCTTAGCCGACCGCGTTCTGTAGGCGGGCGCATCGCTTACACGAGTGGGTACGGCCCAGCGTCGCAGTCGATCAGAATGCCGAGCGGCTGCAGCCGTGCATAAGACGGTCCTCGGCTTCATCCGGCATAGACGACCGACTTGGCGAACACCGGTTCCACCTCACCCCCAAGCCAACGCCCCACCGGTCTGATACTCCGTCACTCGGGTTTCGAAGAAGTTCTTTTCTTTCTTCAAATCGATCAGCTCGCTCATCCATGGGAACGGGTTGGTGGCGCCGGGGTATAGCGGATCGAGGCCGATTTGGGTGCAGCGGCGGTTGGCGATGTAGCGCAGGTATTCGGAGAACATCGGCGCGTTCAGTCCCAGTACGCCGCGTGGCATTGTGTCGACGGCGTAGCGGTATTCAAGCTCCACCGCTTGATCGATCATCGCGCGGATCTGCTGGCGAAATTCATCGGTCCACAGCTGCGGGTTTTCGAGTTTGATCTGGTTGATCAGGTCGATGCCGAAGTTCAGGTGCATCGATTCGTCGCGCAGGATGTATTGATACTGCTCGGCCGCGCCGACCATTTTGTTGCGTCGGCCGAAGGCGAGGATCTGCACGAAGCCCACATAGAAGAACAGACCTTCCATGATGCAGGCGAAGGCGATCAGCGATCGCAGCAGCGCCTGGTCCGATTCCAGCGTGCCGGTGTGGAAGTTCGGGTTGGTCAGCGTGTCGATGTAAGGCAGCAGAAAACTGGCCTTGTCATGCAGGCTCGGCACCTCGTGATACATGTTGAAGATTTCACCTTCGTCCAAACCCAGGCTTTCAACGATGTACTGATACGCGTGCGTGTGCAGCGCTTCTTCAAACGCTTGACGCAACAAGTAGCGACGGCATTCCGGGCTGGTGATGTGCCGGTAAGTACCGAGCACGATGTTGTTGGCCGCCAATGAATCGGCGGACGCAAAGAAGCCGAGGCTACGCTTGATGATGCGACGCTCGTCGTCGCTCAAACCATTCGGGTCATTCCATAGCGCGATGTCGGCGGCCATGCCGATCTCTTGCGGCGTCCAGTGATTGGCGCAGCCCTGCAGGTACTTGTCCCAGGCCCAGCGATAGCGTGGCCGTAGGCCGTGCGCAGCACTTTGCTCGTCGCCGTTGATGATGCCGCCGGGTCCAGTGTCGAAGTCCAGCACGTGATCAAACGCCCGGTCAGCACCGTTCATGCCGCTGCTCCGATCACGGTAGTCGATGACGTCGTCGCTGTCGGCCGACCATCGAAGTCAGTCCACTGCTGACGATCAAAGTCGTAGAGCTTGCAGGCTTTCGCCGTCTTGAAGTACCAGCGCCACGTGAAGTCCTGCACGACGATGCGCCCCGGCATGCGTTGCTCCAACAGCTGTTGCGCGTGGCGCAAGCGATACAGCGGGATGCGCATATCCACGTGGTGGGCCGTGTGTTCCATGATGTGATGCAGCGCCGCGCCGATGTCGACGCCCAGCCAACGGCGAAAGCGCAGATGCACTGTGGTGGTCACGAACGGTTGCGCCGCCAGCCATTGCGCCTTGCTTTGATGCCAAGCGATGTCGCGATGCGTGTGATGCACGTAGACGACAAATCCAATCAAGGAATTCCACACCAGTTGCGGCAAGACGAACCCCGCGACCAGCAACAGCGCCGGTGATTGCTCAGTGAGCCGTGCCGTGCTCAGCAGCAGTGCAATCCACAGCAGTGCGAACGCGAGCACCGCGGCACTGTCGCGCGTGAACACCGCACGCCGCGTGGGCATATAGCGTGCGCTTGGGAAGAACAGCCGCTTCCACCAGATCTCCACGCCGTAGTACAGGCCCGGCGCCCAGCCACTGCGATACACGCGCTCGCGCCAGCGCGCCGTCGGGCTCAGTGCTTGATACTCGTCGCGTGACAGCGGTGCCCAGACGAAGTCGGTACCGCGCAGATTGGTGTAGCCATGGTGGATCACGTTATGCCCGGTTTCCCACAGGCTGTACGGCGTCAGCGACGGCAGAAACACCGCGCGACCGACGATGGTGTTGAATCGCGAACGCGAGGTGAGGCTTTGATGGCAAGCGTCGTGGCCGATGATGAACAAGCGGCCGATGACCAGCCCGCTCAGCACGCCGAGCAACAGCTTGAGCCACAGCGACGGCACGACGACGACCGCGCTCGTGATGGCGGCGAACAACAGGGTGTCGGTCAGCACCAGCGCCACGGCACGCGCGGTGCTGCGCTGCACGTGCGGCAGCAGCCAGCTGCGCATGGTTTTACGGCTCGGCGGCTCGGCCGCGGCGGGGGCAGGCAGGTCGGGGCTCATCGCGGCAGCACTCGTCACAAGGCGAGTCGCGATGATGACCAGCGGCATCGACGGCGCACTTGATCGCCGTCAATGCGAACCCTCAGCGGTGGTGCTGTGGCGCTAGCTCGCGTTGATGCCGAGCAGCGCTTCGAGTTCCACCAGCGCTTCGCCGGTGTACACCGCCATGCGCTGCATGTGCGGCAAGGTGTCGCGGCAACCGGTGTAGCCGACGTTGAACTGGCCCGCGTAGCTGACCACGGTGATGTTGATCGCCTGGCCGTGGCTGAGCAGCGACACGGGGTACATCTGGTCCATCCGCGCGCCGTTGAAGTACAGCGTCTGGTCCGGGCCGGGCACGTTGGAAATGGTGACGTTGAACATCGGCCGCATCAGGCCACCCATGCCAGTCATCAGCTGCAGCATGAACGGCGCCATGAACAGGCTGGTGTACGCGGTGATGGCTTCCTTGGGCAGCGTCTGGAAACGCGCCTTGGCCTTTTGCGTGGAGTCGCGGATCAGCGCGAGGCGCTCCAGCGGGTCGGCGATGTGCGTGTGCAGGTTGGCGATGATGAAGCTGATCGCATTGCCGGCGCCGGGGTCACCGGCCGGGCGCACCGACACCGGCAGGCCGGCGGTCAGCGGCTCGCTCGGCAGCGCGTTGAGTTCGAGCAGGTAGCGGCGCAGCGCCATTGCGCACAAGCCGAGAAACACGTCGTTGAGCGTGACCTTGGCGCGCTTGGCCAGCGTGCGCATCCGCGCCAGATCGTAGTACTGCGTGGCGAAGCGGCGCTGTGCCGACACCTTGCGGTTGAGGATCGAGCGCGGCGCGCGGAACGGCACGCCCAGTTCGGGATGGGTGTTCTGCAGCGTTTCCTTCCAGCTGTCGGCGATCGCGCGGCCAATGCTCGGCACGTGACGCGCTTGTTCGCGGGCCTGATCGGCCAACTGCTGCCAGCTCGGTCCGGCGTCGCGGGCGATGCGCTTTTTCTCGCCGGTGCCGACGGCCCACGGCGGCGGCAGGTTCATCGCGGTGTCGTCCGGCGACAGCAGGCGGCTGAGCATGCGCATGCCGCCCACACCATCGACCAGCGAGTGGTGCATCTTCATGTACAGCGCGAAGCGGCTGTTGGCCAGGCCTTCGATGATGTGGCATTCCCACAGCGGCCGGGCAAAGTCGAGCGGGTGCGAGTGCAGCCGCGACACCAGCACGCCCAGCTCGCGCTCGCCGCCGGGCTGCGGCAGCGCCGAGTGGCGCAGGTGGTAGTCGAGGTCGATGTTCGGATCTTCTTCCCAGCTCGGCATCAAGCGGCTGCTGATCAGCTTGAGCCGCGGCTGCTTCAAGCGCAGGTTGAACGGCGGCACGAAGCCAGCCGGGCTGCGCAGATGCAGGAACAAGTTCTTGATGAAGTCGGGGCTGACGTCGTCGGGCAGCGAGAAAATCGCCAGCGCGCCCACGTGCATCGGCGTGCGCTGGGAGTCCACGAACAGCCACGAGGCGTCCAGTGGATTCATCTTTCTCGTCATTACCGCACTCCCTTCGCTTTCTTCGTTTTAGTTGTAAGGCGTTCGCATGGGTAGTACCCGCTGCGGAGCCGACGTTCTAGCATTGCGGGCGCTCTGGTCACAATAGCGGCCAGTCGTCGCGGGCTATACTCCTTTACTACTGACCGATCGTTTGATTTTCGGAGGCAAAATGTCGACTTCCACCGCCAACGTGTCCTATCTGCCGGGTGCCCGTCCGGCAGCGTCTGCGGATGCCGCCCAGCACTCCGAAATCCAGCGTGTTTTCGCACGCCAGCGCGAGACCGCGCTGCGGCTGCGCAGTTCCACGCGTGAAGAGCGCGCCGCCAAGATCCGCAAGCTGAAAGCCGCGGTTCTGGCCGCCAAAAACGACTTCTACGAAGCCGGCATGCGCGACTTCAAGAAACCGGCCGCCGAAGTCGACCTGACCGAAATCCTGCCGATCGTCGCCGAAGCCAACGATGCGCTGCGCCATCTGCGCCGCTGGATGAAGCCGCAGCGCGTCTACCCGACGATGATGATGTTTGGCACCCAGGCCTGGGTGCAGCACGAGCCGCGCGGCCGCTGCTTGATCATCTCGCCATGGAATTACCCGGCGAACCTGACGTTCGGCCCGCTGGTGTCGGCGCTGGCCGCTGGCAACACGGTGATCCTCAAGCCCAGCGAAATGACGCCGCACACGACGGCGGTCATGGTGCGCCTGGTGCGCGAGCTGTTCTCCGAAGACGAAGTGGCGATCTTCGACGGCGACGCCAGCGTGTCGACCGCGCTGCTGGAGCTGCCGTTCGACCACATCTTCTTCACCGGCAGCCCGGCGATCGGCAAGGTGGTGATGGCCGCCGCGGCCAAGCACCTGACCAGCGTGACGCTGGAGCTGGGCGGCAAGTCGCCGACCATCGTCGACGAAACCGCCGACTTGAAGGCTGCCGCCAAGAACATTCTGTGGGGCAAGTACACCAACAACGGCCAGACCTGCATCGCGCCCGACCACATCTACGTGCACGAGTCGGTCAAGGCCGAGTTCATCGCGCAGTGTCGCGAAGTGCTGCACAGCTCCTACGGTGAAACCCAGCAGGCGCAGATGGCGTCGCCGTACCTGGCGCGCGTGGTCAATACGCGCCATACGCAGCGCGTCGCCGGCCTGCTGAACGACGCCACCGCGCGCGGCGCCAAGGTGATCAGCGGCGGCGGCATCAGCGAGCAGGACTGCTTCGTGGCACCGACGCTGCTGACCGACATCCCGGCCGACGCGAAGATCATGAGCGAGGAAATCTTCGGGCCGCTGCTGCCGATCTTCGGCTACACGCAGATCGACCAGGTGATCGCCGACATCAACGCACAGCCCAAGCCGCTGGCGCTGTACATCTGGAGCCGCAAGGAAGCCAACATTGAAACGCTGCTCAAGCGCACCAGCGCCGGCGGCACTTGCATCAACCATTCGGTGGTGCAGTTCATTCATGGCCGGCTGCCGTTCGGCGGCGTCAACAATTCCGGCATCGGCAACGCGCACGGCTTGTACGGCTTCAAGGCGTTTTCGCACGAGCGCGCCGTGGTCCGTAACCGCTACCAGATCGCGTCGCTGTTCTACCCGCCGTACACCAACTTCACGCGCCGCATCGGCGCGCTGTTGCTCAAGCTGGTGTAACCCCGCCGCCGCGGTCCGTTGGCGGTGATGGTGGCGGCGGCAGCGATGCCGCTGCTGCCGCATCGCCGACCAGCGCGGCCATGCAGCGGGCGATCTCGCGCTCGCCGATCACGATCTGATCGGCGCCGCTTTTACGCAAATGCTTTTCTTCGGCCTCGGACTGTGCCCGCGCGATGATCTCGATGCGCGGGTTATCGGCGCGCGCCAGTTCGATCACGCGGCCGGCTTCCAGCGCATTGGGGATCGCCACCAGCAGCCGCGCGGCGCGCTTGATACCGGCGGCGCGCAGCAGGTCTTGCGTCGCCGCATTACCGAACACCAGGGGCAGGCCTAGAGCGCGTGCGGCATCGGCCGGGTCGTCCTGGGTTTCGATGACGACCAGCGCGCGGTGCTCGCGCATCAACCGCTGCCCGATCTGCGAGCCGACGCGGCCGAAGCCGACCAGGATGTTGTGATCGGCAAAGCCCAGCGCAACCGGCTCCATCGTGCGCCGACTGCGGGCGCGCGCTTCGACGCGGTCGAGCAGCACGAACAACAGCGGATTGAGCAGGATCGACAGAATCGCGCCAGCCAGCACCAGATCGCGCGCCGCCGCCGGCAGCAGCTGCAGGTCGGTGCCCATCGTCACCAGGATGAATGAGAACTCGCCGATCTGAGCGAGGCTGGCGGCGATCGTCGCGGCCGTCGGCATCGCGTGGCCAAACGCGCGGACGATCAACAACGCGGCAATCGATTTGCCGACGACGATGATGCCCAGCGTGGCCAGCACCTGCAGCGGCTCGCGCAGCACAATGCTCGGGTCGAACAACATGCCGACCGACACGAAGAACAACACCGCAAAGGCATCGCGCAGCGGCAGCGTGTCTTGAGCCGCTTCGTGCGACAGCTCGGACTCGTTCAACACCATGCCGGCGAAAAACGCACCGAGCGCGAACGACACGCCGAACAAGGCGGCCGAGCCGAACGCCACGCCCAGCGCGATCGACAGCACCGTCAGCGTGAACAACTCCTTGGACCCGCTCAGCGCCGCGCGTTCGAGCATCTTCGGGATCACGCGGCGACCGACGACCAGCATCAGCGCGACGAACACCGCCACCTGGCCCAGCGTCAGCGCCACGGTGCCGAGCAAGGCGCCGACACCGGCACTCTGACCGCGTTGCGCTTCGACGAACACCGGCAGCAACACCAGCACCAGCACCATCGCCAGGTCTTCGACGATCAGCCAACCGACGGCGATCTTGCCGCGCGGGGTTTCGGTCAAGCGCCGCTCTTCGAGCGCGCGCAGCAGCACCACGGTGCTGGCCACCGACAGCGCCAGGCCGAACACCAGCCCGGCCGCCAGGCCCCAGCCGAGCAGCATCGCCAGGCCAACGCCCATCGCGGTGGCGACCACGATCTGCGCCAGCGCGCCGGGGATCGCGATGTGCCTCACCGCCAGCAGGTCGCCGAGCGAGAAATGCAGGCCGACACCGAACATCAGCAAGATCACGCCGATTTCGGCCAGCTGCGGGATCAGCGTCTGGTCTGCGACGAAGCCGGGCGTAAACGGCCCGACCAGCACGCCAGCCAGCAGATAGCCCACCAGTGGCGACAGCCGCAGGCGGTTGGCGACGGCGCCGAGCACTGTGGCCAGCACGATTCCGGCGACGATGGCGGCGATCAATGGCGCGTGATGCGGCATGGTCCTCCCTGACCTGGGGTCTTGCGATGGCGATGGTGGCGACGTTGCCACCCGGTCTGACCCGCGCAGCGGCGAATCATTCCCCTGACGGCCGGCCTCGCGCCGGCACGGGATACCGCTGCGCTACGGCGCGACGGCCGGCGGCACCTGCGTCAGCAGCAGGCGAATCACCGGGTCGTCGTCGCGCTGCTGTTCGGCTTTGACGACGATGTAGCCGTGCTGCGGCGACAGCCAGAATTGCGTGCGCCGGTTCTTGCTGTCGGTGCGGTCCAGCCGCGTGGTGTCGAACGTGCCGGCCGGCGTCTCGACGCGCTCGTGCGCCTTGATCTGGAACGTGTAGCTGTCGATGCGTTTGCGGTCGGCAAAGATCACTTCGTGTTCGCCGGTCGGCTCTTTGCCGGTCGCCGCGCGCTCGCTAAGCAGCCAGTCGCGCAGCGCCAGCTGCAGGCTCAGGCGGTCGAGCGTGCCGTCGGTAACCGGCCGCACGTCGCCGTTCTGGTAGATCGCCTGCTGCTTGGGCCAGTCGAAGCGCAGCGAAAAGTTTTCTTTCGACGAGCCGACGCCGTCGCGGCTGAAGCGATAGGCCACCGGCCGGATCTTGCCGTCCAGAATGCAGAAATGGCTCTGTTCGAGCACATCGCCCGACACCAGCTTGAGCCAGCCCTTGGGCGTGGCTTCCTGGCTGAAGAACCAGCAGTCGGGCGTTGCGCCTGCCTTGAGCGTGATGTGCCCTGCGCCGAGCAACGAGCCGCCGCGGTAGACGTTGTACGGCAAGGAGCTGGGGACCAGCAGGTCGGGCGAGACGGCGACAGCCGGCCCGGCGGTCAGCAGTGCCAGCAGCGCGGCGGCAGCGGGCCGGCACAAAGAATGAAGGCGGGTCTGGAGCGTCATGGCCGAAGGCTACCGGGTTTCAGCGTGTGGGAGAACGTTGTCGGCCTTGGACAGCAAAAAGGCCGGGTCATCCCCGGCCTTTTTGCTTGACGCTGGCTTCGACGCTGACGCGCGTCAGATCATGCGACGCGGGCCAGGCTGCCGGTGAATGCCAGGATGTCGGCGCGCGAACCGGCCGTCGGCACGCTGAAGTCACCCTTGATGTACTCCGGCGTGAAGTCGTCGGTCAGGATCGCGTCGTAGCGCACCTTGTCGTACTCGGCCACCAGCTGCGCTTCCTCGGCATTGAGAATGCCGCGTGTCACCGCGTCGGCCAGACGCGACGCCGTGTCGGTGCCGGCCAACTCGCCCTTGGACATCGCCTTGAAGTACTTCACGTACGGCACTTCGGCCTTCAGCAGCAGGTTGAACGCATGCTCCAGACGGCCGGTTGCCTCGTTCGGGCCGCCGTTGACGAACACCAGGCTCGTCAGCCGGTTGCGCAAGTCGGTGGCCTCCATGATCTGATCGGCGAGACGGGCATTGAGCTGGTCGGACACCGGCTTGTAGCGGTTGCCGAACGGGAACACGGCCAGACGCAGCACCTTGGCGACCGGCTTGACCGGGAAGTTGTCGAAGAAGCCTTCGAAGGCCTTGGCGATCTCAAACAGGCACTGGTCCAGCGCCCAGCGTGCGTGGTCGAGCTCTTCGGCCTTCTGGCCGTTCTCGATGTAGAACTTCATCACGCAGCAGCCGATGTACAGCTGCGACAGCACGTCACCGAGCCGTGCCGACAGCCGCTCCTTGCGCTTGAGCTCGCCACCGAGCACGCCCATCGTCACGTCGCTGGTGAACGCCAGCGCGGCCGAGAAGCGCTCGAACTGCTTGAAGTAGGTCGCCATCGGGCCGTCGACCGGCGAGCGCGCCAGCGCCGAGCCGGTCAAGCCGAGCGTCAGCGCGCGGATGCCGCGGTTGATCGAAAAGCCGACGTGGCCAAACAGCAGCTTGTCGAACGCCGCGAGGTTGTTCTCGCGCGCCGCTTCCATTTCCGGGAACACGTACTCGTGGCAGCGGATCGCACCCTGGCCGAAGATCATCAGGTTGCGGGTCAGGATGTTGGCGCCTTCGACCGTGATCGCGATCGGCGTGGCCTTGTAGGCCGGCGCCAGCGCATTGCGCGGGCCCTGCTGCACGCCGCGGCCGGCCATCACGTCCATCGAGTCGATGACGATCTTCCGCATCATCTCGGTCATGTGGTACTTGGCGATCGCCGTCACCACCGACGGTGCGCAGTGGTCAACGGCCGAGGCCGTCAGCACGCGCATCGCTTCGAGCGTGTACGCATTGCCGGCGATGCGGCCGGTGGCTTCCTGCACGCCTTCGAACTTGCCGACCGACATGCGGAACTGGCGGCGGATGCGGCCATAGGCGCCCACCAGGCGATACGCCGCCTGACCGGCTGCGGTGCCCAGCGCCGGCAGCGACACGCCACGGCCGGCCGACAGGCACTCGACCAGCATGCGCCAGCCCTTGCCGGCCATCGCCGGGCCACCAATGATCCACTCGACCGGAATGAACACGTCCTTGCCGAAGATCGGGCCGTTCATGAACGCGGCGCCCGGATAGTGGCGGCGGCCGATGTGCACACCCTCGTGCTTGGCCGGGATCAGCGCGCAGGTGATGCCGTACTCGCTCTTGCTGCGATCGCCGAGCAGGCCTTCGGGGTCACGCAGGTTGAACGCCAGGCCCACGACGGTCGCCACCGGCGCCAGCGTGATCCAGCGCTTGGAGAAATTCAGACGGATGCCGAGCGTCTTCTTGCCGTGGTAGTCGCCGTAGCAGACCACGCCGGAATCGGGCATCGCGGTGGCGTCGGAACCGACTTCCGGACCGGTCAGGCCGAAGCACGGGATTTCCTTGCCGGAGATCAGGCCCGGCAGCCACTGCTTCTTCTGCTCGTCGGTGCCGTAGTGCATCAGCAGTTCGCCCGGACCGAGCGAGTTGGGCACCATCACCGTCACCGCCAGCGCGATCGACTTGGTCGCCAGCTTGGTGACGACGGCCGACTGCGCCGCGGCCGAAAAGCCCAGGCCGCCGTACTCCTTCTTGATCAGCATCGCGAAGAAGCCCTTGTCCTTGATGTACTGCCAGGCCGCGGGCGGAAGATCCTTGTCTTCGAATTCGATCTTCCAGTCGTCGACGAGCTGGCACAGCGCTTCGACTTCATTGTCGAGGAAGCGCTGCTCTTCAGCGGTCAGCTCGGTGTAGCGGAACGTCAGCAACTTGGACCAGTCGGGACGGCCGCGGAACATTTCGGCCTCAAGCCAGACATCACCGGCTTCCAGCGCTTCGCGCTCGGTCGACGACATCTCGGGCAGCACTTTCTTGAACGTCGCAAACACCGGGCGCGTGATCAGCGCGCGGCGCAGCGGCACCACGTTCAACAGCGCCAGCAACACCAGCGGCACGCCGAGCACGACGCTCGCCACCGCACCCAAACCGCCGGTCACGACGCCAGCGGCATACGCCAGTGCCGAGGCCAGCGTCCAGACCCACAAAGGCGCGCCGACGTAGGCCAGTACCCAGGCTACGGCGACGACGCCGATCACAGAGATAGCAAAGGACATGAGGAGCTCCAGTTGAGAACAGACAAAAAGCGGTGAGCCGATCCGGTCAGGCCGACAGGCGCGCTCCGGTGGCGCGCGCGGCGCCGAGCAGATCGGCCGCGTCGCGGTTGCCCGCCACGCTGCCGACGCCGCCCGGAATCAGCGTCTTGATCAAAAAGCGCAGGTAGTCGTTGAAGTCGCTGCCGGTGGGCAGCGCATCGGGGTTGTCGCGGCGCATGCGCACGGTGCCGATGTACGTGGAGTAGGCCAGCGTCGCCCAGTGACGTGCTTCGGTCGCGTCCATGCCCATGGCCCGATAGCCAACTTCGACGTAGGAGCGCCAGCATTCGGTAACGCGCTGCACGCAGCTGCGGGCAGCCGTGTTGTCCGAGCCCGACAGCGCCAGCAAGATGCGCTCGGAGCGCTGGTCGGTGTTGGCCAGCTGGCGGAACAGCGAGTGCATCCGCTCGCGCGGGTCGGACGAGCTTTCGGCGCGGGCGATCGTGTCGGCGGTTTCGTAGCGTTCCCACAGCTCGAGCGCGGCGTGCAGCAGCGCTTCTCGATGCGTGAAGTGCCAATAAAAGCTGCCCTTGGTGACGCCCAAGCGACGTGCCAGCGGCTCGACGGCCACGGCTTCGATGCCGTTCTCGGCGATCGCGTCCAACGCCGCCTCCGCCCAGTTGGCAGCGGTCAGCGTGATGCGTTGAGCAGAGCGAGCGATGCTTTGAGCGTCAGTCATTATGGTGTCCGTACGGAAGCGTAT
This sequence comes from Hydrocarboniphaga daqingensis, assembly GCF_900129825.1. GTDB lineage: Bacteria > Pseudomonadota > Gammaproteobacteria > Nevskiales > Nevskiaceae > Hydrocarboniphaga > Hydrocarboniphaga daqingensis. Next base: position 199,620 of record NZ_FQWZ01000002.1, read on the forward strand.
TGAGGCGAATGTTATCGATGCGGCGGAGTATGGGACAAGCGATACAAGTGTTCACTTGCCGCCGCGCCAACCCCGCCCGCCCAATGGCAAATGCGTGCAAATGCCGGCTGCAACGGCCCGACTTGAACCGGAACGGAGCCCCGCGGTCTGTGTGCTATCGTCGTTTTCCCTGCGCGTTCCTTCTCCTCCTGTTCGCTTCGGAGTTTCGAGTTCATGCCTAATCGGCTTCGTGTTCCACTGGCCTTGGCGGCCGGTGTTTTTCTGGGCACCTGCGTCACCGTCACCACCGGTGTGTTTGCCGAGCGCAGCGCGCCGTCGGCGCTCGGAACGCTGCCGGTCAAGGACCTGCAGAACTTCGTCCGCGTGATGGAGATGATCAAACAGGGCTACGTCGAGCCGGTCGACGACAAGAAGCTGCTCGACGACGCGTTGCGCGGCATGCTCGCCGGCCTCGATCCGCATTCGGCCTACATGGCCGGCGAGGAGTACACGAGCTTCGAAACCAGCATCAAGGGCGAATTCGGCGGCCTGGGCATCGAAGTGCAAATGCAGGACGGCCTGGTGCGCGTGATCTCGCCGATCGACGACACGCCAGCCGCCAAGGCGGGCATCCAGCCCGGCGACTTCATCGTCAAGATCGACGACACGCCGGTGAAGGGTCTGTCGCTGACCGACGCGGTCAGCAAGATGCGCGGCACGCCAGGCAGCAAGATCGTGCTGACCGTGGCGCGCGAAGGCGCAACCGGGCCGATGATCTTCGACCTCAAGCGCGACAACATCAAACTGGTGTCAGTGCGTAGCCGCATGCTCGAGCCGCAGTTCGGCTACGTGCGAATCAGCAGCTTCAATCAGAAGACCGGCGAGTCGTTCGAGAACGAGATCAAGAAGCTGATCAAGGACGCCAAGGACAAGCCGCTGAAGGGCTTGGTGCTCGACATGCGCAACAACCCGGGCGGCGCACTCGACGAAGCGATTCGCGTGTCCGACGCGCTGCTCGACAAGGGTCCGATCGTGTCGGTGCGCTCGCGTGAAGCCGACGAGAACCGCGAGTTCGACGCCCACTCCGGTGACCTGCTCGACGGCAAGCCGGTGATCGTGCTGATCAACGGCGGCTCGGCATCGGCCGCCGAAATCGTCGCGGGTGCGCTGCAGGACCAGAAGCGCGCCATCCTGCTCGGAACCAAGAGCTTCGGCAAAGGCAGCGTGCAGACCATCATGCGGCTGACCGACGAGTCGGCGATCAAGCTGACGACGGCGCGCTACTACACGCCGGCGGGCCGCTCGATCCAGGCCGAAGGCATCGACCCCGACGTGACCGTCAAGCCGCTGAAGGTCACCAAGGATGAAAACGCGCCCGACTTCGAAGCGATCAAGGAAGCCGACCTGAAAGGCAGCCTGGTCAACGAGAAGGAAAAGAAGGTCGACCAGGCCGAGATCGATGCGCAGAAGAAGATCGACGAAGACGTGCAGAAGCTGGCCACGACCGACTACCAGCTGTTCCAAGCGCTGACGCTGCTCAAGGGTCTGGCGGTGGTCGCCAGCCGCTGATGTCGTAGCGGCATCGCAGCTGCAAACAAAAAGGCCGGTCTGATGACCGGCCTTTTTTGTGGCGGCGCTGCGATGGCGTCAACTGCGACCCGCGCGCCACCAGACGACGACGCCTGCCAGCAGGCTGAGCACCGGCAGCACCGGACCGAACTGCGGCTCGATGATGTGAGTGCACCACATCAACATGCCACCGACGAACAGCGCAGCGCCGATCAGATTGCGGCGCTGACGCTGCTGCTGTTCGCGCAGCTCCTTGCGCAGCGCATCGATCGAACGACGCGAGCCGGCGTCCAAGCCGTCGCCGCGCTCGAGGCCGCGCACCACTTGCTGCACCAGCACCGGCAGTGATTCGGCCAGCGCCGGAATATCGCGCCGCGCCTGACTCAGCCAACGCGCCGGACCGATGCGGTTGCGCATCCATTCTTCGAGAATCGGCTTGGCGGTCTTCCACAAATCCAGCTCGGGATACAGCTGACGTCCGAGGCCTTCGATATTCAGCAGCGTCTTCTGCAGCAACACCAGCTGCGGCTGTACTTGATAGTTGAAGCGCCGTGCGACCTGGAACAGACGCAGCAGGAAGAAGCCGAACGAAATCTCGCTGAGCGGCTTCTGGAAGATCGGCTCGCATACGGTGCGGATCGCGGCTTCGAAATCTTCGAGTCGCGTGTCGCCCGGCACCCATTCACTTTCCAGATGCAGCTCGGCAACACGCTTGTAGTCGCGGTTGAAGAACGCAAGCAGGTTTTCAGCGAGGTAGCGCTGGTCCATCGCCGACAGCTGACCGACGATGCCGAAGTCGACCGCGATGTAGCTCGGGTCCTTGACGTTGGTGGCGTCGACGAAGATGTTGCCGGGGTGCATGTCCGCGTGGAAGAAGTTGTCGCGGAACGTCTGCTTGAAAAAGATTTCGACGCCGCGCTCGCCCAGCACCTTGAAGTCGACGCCGAGCCGGCGCAGCCGGTCCAGCTCGCGGATCGAGATGCCGTGGATGCGCTCCATCACCAGCACGTTGGGCCGTGTGTAGTCGAAGAACACGGCCGGGTGATAGATCAGCGGCGAGCCCAGCCAGTTGCGGCGCAGCTGCGCTGCATTGCCACCTTCGCGCATCAGGTCGAGTTCGTCGAACACGATGCGCTCGTATTCCTGCACGATCGCGCGCGGCCGTACGCGGCGTGCGGCGGCGCTGAACTTCTCGGCCAACTCGGCGCACAGGTACATCAGCTGCACGTCGTCATGGATCGTCTTCTCGATGCCGGGGCGCAGCACTTTGACGACCACTTCGAAGCCCGGATCGTTCGGCGACGTCGGCTTCAGACGCGCCGTGTGCACCTGCGCCACCGACGCCGACGCGAGCGGCACCGGGTCGAATTCCAGAAAGATGTCGCCGATCGGCTTGCCCAAGGCTTCTTCGATCTGCGCGATCGCCTGCTCGCTCGGGAACGGCGGCACGCGGTCCTGCAGCTTGGACAGCTCAAGCGCCAGATCCGGCGGCAGCACATCGGGCCGCGTCGAAAGGGCCTGACCGAGCTTGATGAACACCGGGCCAAGTTCTTCGAGCGCCAGACGCAGGCGTTCGCCACGCGGACGCGGGTCGTGATGACGCGGCGGCTTGTTGCCGAAGAATTCCTGCAGCCGGTAGCGCTGCACGACGCGCAGGATCGTCCACAGGCGGGGAATGCGGCTGGGGCTGATCGAACTCATTCGGAGCGGGGCTCTGCAGTGCGCTGACGTTCGAGACGCGCCAGCCGCGCCTCGATGCGATCGCTGCGCTCGCGCAGCCGATCGACTTGATCCATCCATTCTTCGACATCGATGCCACGCGCCAAGTCGCGCGTTTCTTCGACCAGATATTCAGCGGTGTTCTGCGCCAGCGTGCGGCTGCTGTCACGGCCCCAGCCGAGCAAGGCCTTGAGGCCTTGTGCTGCACGATGCGCAGCGGCGCCGCCAATCAGCGGCGCAATCCATTCTTCGATATCGAAGCCGACACGGCCCAGCAAGCGACGAAACGCCTGCAGCACATCGGCGTCACCGTCGACGCGCAAACCCGGCGGCAAGCTGCTGTCGCCCGATGCGAGCTTGACGGCGAGGCCGGCGAATGCGGGCGGTGCGCCAGCAAGCGTGACGCTGGCCGGCTGCGGTCGCTCGCCGATCACGCGCACGCCGCGTGCGTTGAACTCGATGAACAAGCACCAGTCGAAACCATCGACGAGCAGGCCGACGCTGTGCCGCGCCAGAGCCGCGCAATCGTCGAGTGCAGCCGGTTCGAGTTGCAGATAGCGATTGAGCGCGACTTCTAAGCCGGCGCAGATCAGCGCCGGTGCCGGACGTGCGCTCATGCGGTCAGGCGAAAACCGCGGTGCACGGCGACGATGCCGCCGGTCAGGTTGTAGACCTGGCAGCGTTCGAAGCCGGCAGCTTCCATCATGCCCTTGAGCGTGCCCTGGTCGGGATGCATGCGGATCGATTCAGCCAGATAGCGATAGCTGTCGGCGTCGTTGGCAACGAAGCGGCCCATCAGCGGCAGCAGCTTGAACGAGTACTGGTCGTAGATCTTCGACAGGCCGGCGTTCAACGGCTTGGAGAATTCCAGCACCAGCAGCCGGCCGCCCGGCTTGAGCACGCGCAGCATCGAACGCAGTGCTGCGTCTTTGTCGGTGACGTTGCGCAAGCCGAAGCCGATCGTCACGCAGTCGAAGCTGCGGTCGGCAAACGGCAGCTTTTCGGCATTGGCCTGCAGCACCGGCAAGCCGACGACGCCTTCGTCGATCAAGCGGCGGCGGCCTTCGCCGAGCATCGCGGCATTGATGTCCGACAGCACCACTTGCCCGCGCGGGCCGACTTGCTTGGCGAACTCGCGCGTCAGGTCGCCGGTACCGCCGGCCACGTCGAGCACGCGCTCGCCAGGGCGTACGCCGGCCAGGTCGATCACGAAGCGTTTCCACAGCCGGTGGACGCCCATCGACATCAGGTCGTTCATCACGTCATAGCGACGCGCGACCGACGAAAACACTTCGGCGACACGTTTCTGCTTCTCGGCGACCGGGACCTGCTGAAAACCGAAATGCGTCGTCGAGGCGGACTTGGGGTCGGTGGGATCGTGGCTCACGGCTTGGCCGGGTGGTGCTTCTTGGGTAGGGCGGCCAGTTTAACGATGTCGCTGTCGCGGGACATGCCCAACGCCTTCAGTCGCTCCAGATAGTGCGACCAGTACGCATCATGATTCGTCGCCAGGTCGTGCAGCACGGCCCAGGAATACAAACCGCTGGCGTGGCCGTCGTCGAAGCGCAGCCGGATCGCATACTGACCGACCGGCTCGGCGGCGCTGACACCGACATTGCGTTTGCCACCGATCAAGTTCGGCTCTGCCTGCCCGTGGCCCCAGACTTCGGCCGAGGGGCTGAACACCCGCAGGTATTCGAACGGCAGCGCGTGGACACTGCCGTCGCTGTAGCGCAGCTCCAGCACGCGGGACTGCTGGCGCAGGCGCAGGTCGGTGGGTCGGGGTACGGTCATGGCAGCATGATACGGCAGCGTCGATCGCGCTCCGGTGTCGCTCGACGGCAACGCGGTTTGAGTATGCTGCAAAGCCACAGATCGCTGACGCCGCGCGGCCGTCACGATCGCAAGCAGGGGAACGCCAATGCTGGAATTCAAGGTCAACAGCCAATCACAGTCGGTCGATGTCGACCCCACGACCCCGCTGCTATGGGTGCTGCGCGACAACCTGGGCCTGACCGGCACCAAGTTCGGTTGCGGCATGGCGCAGTGCGGCGCCTGCACCGTGCACATGGACGGCATGCCGATGCGCTCGTGTTCGCTGCCAGTGTCGGTGGTCGCCGGCAAGCAGATCACGACGATCGAAGGCTTGCAGTCCAAGACCGCGCAAGCGGTGCAGAAGGCTTGGGTCGATCTCGACGTCGTGCAGTGCGGCTACTGCCAGAGCGGGCAGATCATGAGCGCCGTGGCGCTGCTCGAATCCAAGCCCAAGCCGAGCGACGAGGACATCGATCAAGCGATGGGCGGCAACATCTGCCGCTGCGCGACCTATGTGCGGATTCGCGCAGCGATTCACGCCGCCGCAGCGCAGCTGTCGGCCTGACCGGAGAACGCCATGCGCATGATCGATCCTGCAACGGCCGCTGCGATCTTCGCGGCCGACGACTCCGCAACGGCCGGCCTGAGCCGCCGTGATTTTCTGAAGAACACGGCCGCGGTCGGCCTGGTGTTCGGCCTGCAGCTGGCCGCGAACAAGAAAGCCGCGGCCGCCGACGTCGGTGAGGTGGCACCGGGGGCGTTTGCGCCCAATGCATTCGTCCGCATCGCACCCGACAACGTCGTGACGCTGGTGATCAAGCACCACGAGATGGGCCAGGGCGCCACCACCGGCCTTGCGACGATCCTGGCCGAAGAACTGGACGCCGAGCTCGCCGCCGTCAACATCGAATACGCGCCCGCCAATGCGGCGCTGTACAAGAACCTTGCGTTCGGCAGTCAGGGCACTGGCGGTTCGACCGCAATCGCCAACAGCTTCGAGCAGATGCGCCAAGCCGGCGCGACCGCGCGCTCGATGCTGGTTTCAGCCGCGGCGCAGCGCTGGAAAGTGCCGGCTTCCAGCATCGGTGTCAGCAACGGCGTGCTCCGCAGCGGCGCGCATCGCGCCACGTTCGGCGAGCTGGCCGTGGCGGCTTCGCAACAGCCGGTGCCGCAGAGCGTGACGTTGAAGGACCCGTCGCAGTTCAAGCTGATCGGCAAGCAGCAGACGCGGCGCGTCGATTCGCTGGCCAAGTGCACCGGCAAGGCGACGTACACGATCGACGTGAAACTGCCGGGCTTGCTGACCGCCGTCATCGAACGGCCACCGGCGTTCGGCGCCAAGCTGATCTCGTTCGACGCCCGCGCCGCCAAGGCGATCAAGGGCGTGACCGACGTTGTGCAGGTGGCCGAAGGCGTGGCCGTGGTCGCGACCGGCATGTGGCCGGCGATCCAGGGCCGACGCGCGTTGAAAGTGCAGTGGGACGGCGGCGCCAGCGGCCTGAACACCGCCGCGCTGTATCAGGACTATCGCCAGCGGGCGGCAGGCGCCGGCGGCGCCACGGTAACGCGCGATCCGCAGACGGCGGCGGCGCTGGCTTCGGCCGCGAGCCGCGTCGAAGCGGTCTACGAATTCCCGTACTTGGCGCATGCACCGATGGAGCCGCTGAACTGCGTCGCCTGGCTGCACGACGGCATGCTCGAAACCTGGGGCGCGCACCAGTTCCCGGCATTCGACCACGCGCTGGCGGCCAAGGCCGCCGGCTTGCCGATGGACAAGGTCAAGCTGCATTCGCTGATCTCGGGCGGCAGCTTTGGGCGCCGCGCCAATGCCGCGTCGGACTTCGTCGTCGAAGCGGTCAACGTCGCCAAGGCGATCGGCCGACCGGTGCCGGTGCGCGTGCAGCGCACCCGCGAAGACGACATGCGTGCCGGCTGGTACCGCCCGCTGTACGTGCACGCGGTGAAAGCGGGGCTCGACGCGCAAGGCGACGTCGTGGGTTGGCAACACGCCATCGTCGGCCAGTCGATCATGGCCGCCACGCCGATGGCGGCGGGCATCAAGGACGGCAACGATTCCAGCTCCACCGAAGGCGTGTGGCCAACGCCATACAAAATCCCGGCGATGACCGCCGAGCTGCATTCACCGACGCAGGCGGTGCCGCCGTTGTGGTGGCGGTCGGTCGGCCATACGCACACGGCGTTCGTGATGGAAACGATGCTCGACGAGCTGGCTCACGCCGCTCGCCAGGACCCGGTCGCGTTCCGCCTGAAACTGCTGAAGGACCAGCCGCGCTTGGCGGGCGTAATCCGGATGGCGGCCGACAAGGCCGGCTGGAGCTCGCCGATGCCGGCGGGCAAGGCGCGCGGTTTTGCCTCGCATTACTCGTTCGATACCTACGTTGCCCAAGTCGCCGAAGTCAGCTTGAAGCCGGACGGCTCGGTACGCGTCGAACGCGTCGTTGTCGCCGTCGACTGCGGCGTGTCGGTCAACCCGGACCAGATCGTCGCGCAGATGGAAGGTGGCGTCGGCTTTGCGCTGGCCGCTGCGCTGTATGGCCAGATCGACATCGCCAAGGGCACGGTCACGCAGAGCAACTTCCACGACTACCGCGTGCTGCGCATCGACGAAATGCCCAAGGTCGACGTGCACATCGTCAACAGCACGCAGGCGCCGACCGGCGTCGGCGAGCCGGGCGTGCCCCCGCTGGCGCCCGCCGTGGCCAATGCGATCGCAAGCCTGACCGGGCATCGCGTACGCCGTCTGCCGCTGGCCGGGCAGACGTTCACGCGCGCCTGACACGTCGATGGCAGCCGACGACGCAAGCGCGATCGCCTGGCCCGGTGGTTGGCCGGCGTGGCCGACCTACGCACTGGTCGACGACCTGCTGCCGACGCTGGAGCGTTGGGCGGCAGCGGGCCGCCGCTATGCACTGGCCACGCTGGTCGAGGTCGTCGGCTCGTCGCCACGGCCGGTCGGCTCGGAAATGGCGATCGCCGACGACGGCGAAATCGCCGGCTACGTGTCCGGCGGCTGCGTCGAAGCAGCCGTGGCCACCGAGGCGCGCGCCGCATTGGCCGACGGTCACCCGAGGTTGCTCGACTACGGCGCCGGCAGCCCGGTGCTGGACGTGCAGCTGTCCTGCGGCGGCCGCATCCGGATTCTGGTTCGCGTCGTCGTCGACGGTGACGGTTATGCGCGGCAACTGCGCCGCGCGCGCACCGAGCGACGCACGCTGTCGATCAGCAGCGATCCGGAGACTGGGCGGATAGACGTCGCCGACGCCGCGCCGAATGCGGTCGAGGGCTGGTGCGATGGTCGCTATCAGCGACTGCAGCGTCCTCCGCTGCAATTGATCCTGGTCGGCGGCGATCCGATCGTGCTGGCCTTGATGCAGTTGGCGCCAACGTTCAGCGTCGAGATCCGGCTGCTGCGGCCGCGCGGGCCGGTCGCCGACGCCGTCCTGCCGTTGGCGACGGAACACTACGATCGCCGCCGCATCGACGAGGCGCTGGCGGCGCTGTCGATTGATACGCGTTGCGCGATCTACACGCTGTCGCACGACGCCGACACCGATCACGCGGTACTGGCCGCTGCGTTGCGCTCGCCGGCGTATTGCATCGGCGCGCTCGGCAGTCGTCGCAAGGCAGCGCTGCGCGTTGAGCGCTTGCGCGCCGACGGCTTTGGTGACGCAGACCTGTCGCGATTGCGCACACCGGCCGGGCTCGACATCGGCGCGCGCACGCCGCAGGAAATCGCGCTGGCGATTCTGGCCGAAGTCATCGCGGCGCGATCGCGCGCGTGAGCGTTCGCATCGGCTGCATCGTGCTGGCCGCCGGACGGTCGCGCCGCTTCGGCCGCACCCGCCGCAACAAACTGTTGGCCGGGCTCGGTAACACGCGCGTGATCGAATGCGTGCTGCAAGCGGTGGCCGCGTCGGCCGTTGGGCCGACCGTCGTTGTCACCGGCCACCAGCAGCACGCGGTGCGAGCGATCGCGCAGCCACGTCGCGGACGGCGCTGGCCATGCCGCTACAACCGCCATCATCGGCAGGGCATGGCCCGCTCGCTGCAAGCCGGCTTGCTTGCGTTGCCGGCCGGTCTCGACGGCGTGGTGGTCTGTCTGGGCGACATGCCCGGCGTGCGCCACGATGTCATCGACGCACTACTGGCCGCGTTCACACGCGGCGACGACGCGGTGCTGCCGGTGTGCGATGGGCGGCGGGGTAATCCGGTTTTACTGGCGCGCTCGCTGTTTCCGGCCCTTATGATGCTGACCGGGGATCAAGGTGCACGTCGCATCTTGGCCCAGCCCGGCTGGACGCTGCGCTACGTCACGACTGACGACAGCGTGCTCCACGACATCGACCGCCGCCGCGACTGGTTGCGTGCGCAACGTCGTCCGCCACGCCGCCGGGCCTCGACCCTTCGCCGCCACGGACCGCCAACATACGATGACCCGGCTCAATCGCTTTGACACGCTGCGCACCGTTTCGCTGGGCCTGACGGCTGCACTGACGGCGCTGACATTGGCCAGCTGCGGCAGCGGCAGCAGCGGCGCCAACTCGCCGGATGTCGGCTCTGGCGGACCTGCGCCCGTGCCGACCGCCGCGCGAGACGTGCTGGTGGTCAGCAACAACTGGGAAGGCACGGCCGACTTCATCGACCCGCAAAGCTTCCAGCGACTGCTGCGCTTGAACATCGTGCCGGACCGCGAGCAGCGCGTGGCCGAGATTCGCGCCAACCCCGTGCGCTATGCCGAATATCTCGGCGTGCGGCAGTTGATCGGCGAAGGCAACGACCAGCTGGTCGATGATGGCTTCACGTCGGCTGACGGGCGTTTCCTGTACGTGTCGCGGCCGAGTTTTTCCGACGTGGTCGCCTTTGACCTGAGCACGCGCAACATCGTCTGGCGCACGCCGGTCGACGGCTATCGCTCCGATCACATGGCCCTGTCGCCAGACGGCAAGGAACTGGCCGTGTCGGCATCGACCGAGCGCAAAGTCATGGTGCTCGACACCGCGACCGGCGCCGTCGTCGGCAGCTTTGCATCCGGCGATCAGCCGCATGAAAACAATTATTCGAAGGACGGCAGCCGCATCTTCCACGCCAGCATCGGCACCGTGTTCACGCCGCTGGATGTGCCCTTGTTCGACACGACCAAGGGCGAACGCGTGTTCGAAGTGGTCGATGCGCGCACGCGCACGGTGCTGAAGAAAGTCGATATCGGCGCCAAGCTCGCCGAGGCGGGTTATCCCAATTTCAGCTCGGCCGTGCGTCCCATGGCGATCGCGCCCGATGAGCGTCTGTTCTACTTCCAGCTGTCGTTCTTCCACGGCGTGGTCGAGTACGACCTGGAGCAGGACAAAGTACTGCGCGTGGCCACGCTACCGAACGCGGTGCCGGACAAGCCGCTGGCACTGTACCCGCTCGACAGCGCACACCATGGACTGGCGATCAGTCCCGATGGCACGCAGTTGTGCGCCGCCGGCACGGTCGACAACTACATTGCGCTGATCAATCGCCAGACGCTGCAGTACAAGATCTTCCCGACCGGCGCCACGCCGTACTGGTCGACGACGAGCACCGACGGTCGCTACTGCTTCGTATCGATTGCAGGCGCCGACCAGATTGCGGTGATCGACTACGCTCGCCAGGAACAGGTCGCAACGATCCCGGTCGGCAATCATCCGCAGCGTTCGCGCATGGGTCGCTTGCTGAGCAGCGCGGTCGACACGGCACGCTGAGGTGTCGCGCGGTGCGGCGGCTTACTTGCCGATGCAGAACCGCGAAAAAATGCTGCCGAGCAAATCATCGCTGCTGACCTGGCCGGTGATCTCACCGAGCTGCTGATGCGCCAGCCGCAATTCTTCGGCAATGGTTTCAGCCGGGGCTTGATGCAGCAGACCTTGGTAAGCGGTGTCGACATGCGCGGCGGCTGCCTGCAGCGCCACCAAGTGGCGCGTACGTGCGGTGAAGATCGTCTGCTTGTCGCTGGCAGCCGGATTCCAGCCAGCGAGTTCGCGTAGCTGCTGGCGCAGCAGCTCGATGCCGTCACCGGTAGCGGCACTCAGCCTCAGCTCGATGCCGCGTGGCGTGCGCAACACTTGTGTGGGCGCACCGCTGAGATCGCTCTTGTTGCGAATGTGCAGCACCGGGATCTGCAACGGCAGTTGCTGCAGCAGGCGCTGATCTTCAGCCGAGTCGGCATCGCGGTCGTCGCTGACATACAGCACCGCTTCGGCCTTGTGCATCACATCCCAGGCGCGCCGTATGCCTTCGCGCTCGATGGCATCGTCGGTGTCACGCAACCCGGCCGTGTCGATCACCGTCAACGGCATGCCGTCGATGATTAAGTGTTCGCGCAACAGATCGCGCGTGGTGCCGGGGCGGTCGCTGACGATGGCCGCTTCAACGCCGGCGAGTCGGTTCAGCAGCGTGCTCTTGCCGACGTTCGGCTGGCCAGCGATCGCGATCGTCATGCCATCACGCAAGCGGCGGCCCTGAGAGGTCTGCGCTTGCAGAAGCGCTAGCTCGCCACGCCATTGCTGCAAGCGCTGGTGCAGGCGCGCATCAGCGAGCCAGTCGACATCCTCGTCGGAAAAATCCAGCGCGCCTTCGACCCAGACGCGGATTTCGAGCAGCGCTTCGGCCAGCTGCGTCAGCTGTCGCGAGAACTCGCCATCGAGCGAACGCTGCGCTGCGGTGACCGCTTCGCGGCTGGCGGCGTCGATCAAGTCAGCGACGGCTTCGGCTTGGGCCAGATCGAGCTTGCCGTTGACGAACGCACGCTCCGAAAACTCACCAGGGCGAGCAACACGAGCGCCGGCCGCACAAGCGGCCTGCAGCAGACAGTCGAGCAGCACCGGGCCGCCATGCGCCTGCAGCTCGACCAGATCTTCGCCGGTGTATGAATGCGGTGCGACGAAATGCAGTACCAAGCCGCGATCGAGAATCGCGCCGGTCACGTCGCGAAACGCGCGCAGACCGGCGGTGCGCGGCGCCGGCAGCGTGCCACACAGCGCGGTTGCGATGGTCTGCGCTTGCGGCCCGCTGAGCCGCAGCAGTCCGATGGCGCCGCGACCCGGCGCCGTGGCGATGGCGGCGATGGTATCGTTCGTCGCCATCCGCTGTGCTTACTTGCCGGCTTTGGGTGCCTTGATCAGCGGCTTGCCGTTCTTCTCGTCACGCTCGATCTTCGCCGTGATGTAGGCCTGCTGCGCAATGCTGATCAGGTTGGACACGCACCAGTACAGCACCAGACCGGCCGGGAAGAAGGCGAAGAAGCCGGTCAGCGCGATCGGCATCACGTTCATCATCTTCTGCTGCATCGGATCCATCGTGGCCGTTTGGCCCGACATGCGCTGCATCGCAAACATGCTGACGCCATAGATCACCGGCAGCACGAAGAACGGGTCCGGCGAGGTCAGGTCGTTGATCCACAGCGCGAAGTCCGCCTGGCGCAATTCGACGCTTTCAAGGAACACCCAGTACAGCGCGAAGAACACCGGCATCTGCACCAGCAGAGGCCAGCAACCTGCGAGCGGGTTGAAGCCTTCCTTCTTGTACAGGTCCATCATCGCCTTGGACATGCGCTCGCGATCACCCGCATAGCGCTCCTTCATCTCCGCAATACGCGGCGCGAACTTGCGCATCTTGGCGGTCGAGCGGTACTGCGCGGCGGCCAGCGGATAGAACACGGTTTTGACGATCAGCGTCAGCAGGATGATCGCCACGCCCCAGTTGCCGGTCAGCTTGTGCAGCTTTTCCATGACGACGAACAGCAGCTCCGAGATCGACGTCAGGAAGCCGTAGTCGACCGTCAGCTCGAGACCGGCAGCGGCTTTGCCGATCGAATCCTGCAGCTTCGGGCCCAAGTACAGTTTGGTGCTGAACGTCTGCTCGCCGGCCGGCGCGATGCTCGCCGTTGCGCCCAAGTACTGCGCGACATAGCGCTGGTCCGTGGCCGCCTTGCCATCGAACTTATGAACTTCGTCCTGCGGCGGCAGGATCGCGGCGACGAAGTAATGCTGCAGCATCGCCAACCAGCCACCCTGCTGCTCGACGGCGTATGCACCATCATCGATGTCGTCGAACGACAGTTTGTGGAAGCGGTACTTGTCCGAGTTCGGCTTGCGCTCGTAGACACCGACGCCGGTGAACGTGTGGACGAAGCGCGGCTCTTCAGCGATCGGAACCGGCGTGCGCACCATGCGCACATAAGGGCTGGCCGTCAGCGGCTCGGCGCTACCGTTGCGCACCTGCTGGATCAACTCGACTTCGTAGCGACCGCGATAGAAGCGGTAGGTCTTGGTCACCTGATTGCCCGCTGCATCGATGCGCGTCAGCGGCACGTCGAGCGTGTCAGCGCCGTCCGCCATGCGGTACTCGGTCTGCGCGGCGACGAACTCGTCCAGATGGCTGCCCAGCGCCTTGTCCGAGCCCGCGACACCGCTCTGCAGCACGAAGTAGTGGCCGTCGCGATCGTTCAGCAGCGGCACGTTCTTGTCGGGCTGGTCCTTGGACAACGGGTAGCCGATCAGTTCGAGGCGGCGCAGATCACCGCCGGTGGTCGACACTTCGCCGACGAACAGGTCGGTGACGATCGCGATTCGTGCGTTGCGTGCCATCACCGGCGTGTTGCCGGGTACTGCTTCGGCGGGCCCGCCGATGGTCGGTACGTCAGCGTCGATCCGCGCTTGCGTTGCTTCGGCCGCCACGGTGTCCGGCGGCGTCAGTACCGGCTTGGGGCCGTGCTCGGTCTGCCAGGACTGGTAGATGAAAAAGATCAGCACGCCAAGAACGGCGAGCAAGATGAAACGGCGGTTTTCCATGGGGACTTAAGTTCAGAGCGACAGCAGTCTGCCCGGTCAGCGCGACCGGGGTGGCGGCACGGGATCGTATCCGCCCGGGTTCAAGGGATGACAGCGCACGATGCGGCGGGCCGCTAGCGTAGCGCCTCGCGCAAGACCGTGCTGTTGCAAGGCCTCGACGGTGTAATGCGAGCAAGTCGGATGAAAGCGACAGCGCGGCGGTAGGAACCGGCTGATGCAGCGCTGATAGAAGCGAATCAGGATGACGAGGAAGCGGACCATCGTTGGGCGATGCGGATCCAGAGCTTCTGCAGATCGGCGTCGAAGTCGGCCCGTGGGCGACTCCGAGCGGCGGGTTTTGCCATCACGACAATGTCGCAGGCCGGTAATCGAGCTTGCGCTTCGCGGAAGCTGGCGCGGATTTGCCGCTTGAGGCGATTACGGTCGACCGCCAGTGCCGCTTGCTTGCGGGAGATGGCCAGGCCCAGCCGAGGCTGGTCGAGGCTGCCGGCGCAGACCACGGCGGTCAGCAGCGGCGTGGTTTCACGCCGGCCGCTTTTGAACACCCGCTCGAAGTCGGCGGGGTTCAGCAGGCGCGCACGACGGGTGAAGCGCAAAGGCGCTCAGCCGGCCGCGCGCTGCCGGCTTCAGACCGGCGTCAGGCGAGCGCGGCCCTTGGCACGACGGCGGGCCAGCACCTTGCGGCCACCGACGGTTGCCATGCGGGCGCGGAAACCATGGGTGCGCTTACGGCGCAGCGAATGCGGCTGGAAGGTGCGTTTCATGGCGAGTCATCATCAACAGCAAAAAAGGGCGCGGATTGTAGCGGCAACACGGGCCCGGGAACAAGCTGGGCGATCGAGGCGCTTAGCGACACTCGCTGTGGATAACTACGGGTGCCGCGGTTAGACTCTGAGGCTTACCCGTGCTGCCTGGTGTCGAGCCCCGAGCTCGAGCGCGCCGTCGTCGGCGCCTGCATTCGCGGGCAGCCCTTTTCTAAGGAAGACCGCTGCTTTACCCCATGTTGCGTCCTCTTTCTCCAACCGAGCACAGCGGCCGATGAGCATTCCAGAGTTCGATACATGGGCTCGCTGCGTCGACTGGCTGGAAGGCGAGCTCAGCGGCCAAGACGTCAGCACCTGGATCCGGCCGTTATCGGTCAAGCGCCTACCGGATCGGCTGTTGGTGACCGCTCCGAACCGCATGGTGATGGAGCGGGTTCGCGCGGATTTCGTTCTGTCGATCCAACGCGCCTGGCTGGCCTGCGACGGCGCTGATTTGCCCGTCGAAGTCAGCACCGCGACCGAGGCGCGCAGCTTGAGCGGCGCTGGTAGCTCCCCGACCAGCGGCCCGATCGAGCCGGAACGCTGGACGCAGAACGGCAAGCTCGATCCACGTTACACGTTCGACAGCTTCATTCAAGGCAAGTCGAACTCCCAGGCTCGCGCCGCTTGCCAGCATGTCGCCGAGTCACCGGGCGTGGCCTACAACCCGTTGCTGATCTACGGAGCGTCGGGTCTGGGCAAGACTCATTTAATGCATGCCATCGGCAATGCACTGCTCGCACGCTCGGCCAGGGCGCGTGTCGTTTATGTAGGGGCCGAACAATGGGTCAACCAGTTCGTCGCCGCGCTTCGTCACAACAACACGGAAGAGTTCAAGAGCTTCTATCGGTCCGCCGACGCGCTGCTGATCGATGATATTCACTTCTTTGCCGGCAAGGCCGTCAATCAAGAAGAGTTCTTCCACACGTTCAACACCTTGATGGACGGGCGCAAGCAGATCGTGCTGACTTGCGACCGCTTCCCGAAGGAGCTGGACCGGCTCGACGATCGTCTCAAGTCGCGTTTCAGCTGGGGTTTGACCGTATCGGTCGAGCCACCGGACCTCGAAACCCGGGTTGCGATCCTGCTGGCCAAAGCCGAGCAGTTCCATCTGAGCCTGTCGACCGAGGTCGCGTTCTTCGTGGCCCAGCACATCCGGTCCAATGTCCGCGAACTGGAAGGCTCGCTACTGCGATTGGCGGCCGGTGTACGCCTGCAGGGCGAGACGATCAGCATCGAGTTCGCCCGGCATTCGCTGCGCGACATGCTGGCGCATTACGAGCGCTTGGTGACCATCGACAACATCATGGGAACCGTCAGCAAGTACTACAACATTCAAATGAAAGAGCTGCGCTCGCCTCGGCGGAACCGCTCCCTGGCTCGACCGCGACAGATCGCGATGAGCTTGGCCCGGGAACTGACGCAGCACAGCTTGCCGGAGATCGGTGCTGCGTTTGAAAAGGACCATACGACGGTGCTGCATGCTTGTCGCACCATCGCCAAGCTCAGAGAAGAGGACCAGCGTGTCCGTGAAGACTACGAGAATCTGCTGCGTCAGCTGAGCTTCTAGGCCGGCTGCACAAGCTGTGAAACGGTGGGGGTGGCAAGTTGTGGATAAGCTTGTGGGGTTTTGGGAGCGCAATTGATGCAGCGCTTATCCACAGTTTGAGCGATGCTCGTCAAACAGCTCCACGAGTGCTGCCAAGGTCTTTCAAGTATCTGGATTTAAAAGGATTGTGGGAAGTTATCCCAAGCGGGAACGTCGCTCTACTATTGTTGATTTTGAATAAAGAACACCGAGAAAGGTGATGACATGAAGATCCAAGTCGGCCGAAACGAGTTGTTGAGTGCGCTGCAGTCCGTCATCGGTGTCGTCGAACGTCGCCAGACGTTGCCGGTACTCGGCAATTTCCTGCTGGATGTTGCCGACGACGTGCTGACGGTCACCGGCACCGACCTTGAAATGGAATTGATCGGCCGGGCCCGCGTCCAGAACCTTGCACCGGGTCGGACGACCGTACCGGCCCGCAAGCTGTTCGATATCTGCCGCGGTTTGCCCGAAGGCGCTGAGCTGACGCTGGAGGCGGCGGCCGACAAGGTCACGGTGCGCTCCGGCAAGAGCCGGTTCACGCTGTCGTCGCTGCGCGCCGATGAGTTCCCGTCGATGGGTGCGGCGGCAGGCGGCGTAGCGGTGACGCTGAAGCGGGCCGAGTTGAAGTTGCTGCTGGAGCGAACCCAGTTCGCGATGGCACAGCAGGATGTCCGCTACTACCTCAACGGCTTGCTGATCGATGTCTCGCCCAAGCGCTTGCGCGCTGTTGCGACCGACGGCCACCGTCTGGCGTTCAGCGAGTTGGTTCGCGACATCGGCGTGACCGAGTCCATGCAGGCGATCTTGCCGCGCAAGTCGATCATCGAACTGAGCCGTTTGCTCGACAACACCGACGAAGAAGTGTCGTTGGTGATCGCGCCGGGCCAGGCGATGGTGGATATCGACAGCGTCAAGTTGACGACGAAGACGATCGACGGTCGCTTCCCTGACTATGAGCGCGTGATCCCGGAAAACGGCGACAAGCGGGTCACCGCTGATCGCGAAACCCTGCGTCGTGCATTGGCGCGGACGGCGATTCTGTCGAACGAGAAGTTCCGCGGCGTTCGTCTGTTGCTCGACGAGGGTGTGCTCAAACTCCAGACGCACAACCCGGAGCACGAAGAGGCCGAGGAAGAAATCGAGGTCTCGTACAGCGGGGCAGCGATGGAGATCGGCTTCAACGTTAACTACCTGCTCGACGCGCTGGGCGTTATGGCGGCTCAGGAAGTGGCGTTGGAACTGAAGAACGCGGAATCCAGCGGGCTGCTGCATGAAGCGGGTGATGCGTCGAGCAAGTACGTCATCATGCCGATGCGGCTCTGATCGAGGATGCACATCCGTCAGGCGCGAGGGCAGAACCTGCGCCTGTATTCGAGGTTCGAGCTGGAGCCTTCGCCGTCGCTGAATCTGATCGTCGGCGCCAATGCAGCGGGCAAGACCAGCTTGTTGGAAGGACTGTATTTGCTCGGTAGGGCTCGCAGCTTTCGCAGTTCTGAAGCGGCTGAGCTGCTGGGCCCGAGTGGATCAGGTTGGAGCTTGTACGCCGATATCGAGCATGAGGCCCAGCATGATCGGCTTGGCATCGGTTGGATGGATGGCGAGCAGGAACAGCGTCTGAACGGCGAGAAGGTTCGAGCTTCAGCGCTTCCGCGAACCTTGCCGTTGCAGCTGATCGATCCGATCGGACATCGATTGGTTGAGGAGGGCCCTGGCTACCGCCGGAGCTACCTCGACTGGGGTGTGTTCCACGTGGAACCTTCGTTTTACGCGACCTGGCAGCGTTACCAGCGTTGCTTGAAGCAGCGCAATCAGGCGTTGAGATTGGGGTCGAGTGATCGCGCGATCTCGGCATGGGACGAGGAGCTGAGCCTCGCCGCTGAGTCCGTGACCGCGATGCGCAAAGCCCATGCGGCCGCGTTGAGCTCGGTGGCAGCCGACTGGGTCGCCGAACTGCTCGACATCGCGGGCGCCCGAATCGACTTCATGCAGGGCTGGAATGCTGAGACGCCTTATCGCGAAGTGCTGGAGCAACAGCTGCCTCAGCACCGGCGTTTGGCCACGACGGCGCAGGGTCCGCATCGCGCGGAACTGAAGCTGTCGTTGGCGGGGCAGCGAGCCAAGGGACGTGTATCGAGAGGGCAGCAGAAGCTGCTCGTGGCGGCGCTGGTGCTGGCACAATGTGCGATTCTGATCGCCCACGGTCGGCCGGCTCCGGTGATCTTGATTGATGATTTCGGGGCCGAGTTGTCGGCGGCTTTTCAAGAACGATTTGCGCGGGCTCTATTCCGATACCCCGGCCAGATCTTCATAACGGCTTTTGAGTTACCGACGGCGTTTAAGCAGCAGGATGTGCGGATGTTCCACGTGGAACATGGCCAGCTCAGCCTGACAGCTGCGCCTTGATACGAGTACCGATTGATGACAACGCCAGAAAACGAGCAGGTTTACGACGCGACCAGTATCCGTGTGCTGAAGGGTTTGGAGGCGGTACGCCAACGGCCTGGCATGTATATCGGCGATACCGATGACGGCACCGGCCTGCATCACATGGTGTTCGAAGTCGTCGACAACGCGATCGATGAAGCGCTGGCCGGCTACTGCACCGAGGTCTCGGTGATTCTCCACGGAGACGGCAGCGTCGGCGTGCACGACAACGGCCGCGGTATTCCGACCGAAATCATGCCGGAAGAGGGCCGGTCCGCAGCCGAAGTGATCATGACGATCCTGCATGCCGGCGGTAAGTTCGGCGGCAGCGGCTACAAGGTGTCAGGCGGCCTGCATGGCGTCGGCGTGTCGGTCGTCAATGCCTTGTCCGAAAAGCTGTTGCTCGACATCTACCGTCAGGGCAAGCACTTCCAGCAGGAATACCGGATGGGCGAGCCGCAGGCGCCGCTCGCTGAAACGGGCACGACCGAAAAGCGGGGCACCAGCGTCCGCTTCTACCCAAGCGCGACCGTTTTCACCAAGCTGGAACTGCACTACGACATTCTTGCCAAGCGACTCCGCGAGCTGTCATTCCTGAATTCGGGCGTCCGCATCGTGCTGCGTGAAGAAGCGACCGCGCGCGAAGACGTGTTCGAATATAAGGGCGGCATCGGCGCATTCGTCGAGTACCTGAACAAGAGCAAGGCGCCAATTCACGACCAGGTGCTGTACCTGCAGGCTGAGCAGGACGGCGTCGTCGTCGAAGCAGCGCTGCAGTGGAACGACTCGTATACCGAGAACGTGTTCTGCTTCACCAATAACATTCCGCAGCGCGACGGCGGCACGCATATGACGGGCTTCCGCAATGCGTTGACGCGGACGCTGGGCGACTTCCTCGAAACCCAGGGTCTGATCAAGAAAGAAAAGATTCAGATGACCGGCGAAGACACGCGCGAAGGCTTGACCGCGGTGCTGTCGGTCAAGGTGCGCGATCCGAAGTTCTCGTCGCAGACCAAGGAAAAGCTGGTCTCGTCGGAGGTTACGCCGGTTGTTTCGACCGTCGTCGGCGACAAGCTGCGCGACTTCCTGCTGGAGCAGCCCAAAGCCGCTCGTGGTATCGCCGAGAAAGTCGTCGAGGCGGCGCGTGCTCGCGAAGCCGCGCGCAAGGCCAAGGAACTCAACCGCCGTAAATCAGTGCTCGATATTGCGGGCCTGCCGGGCAAGCTCGCCGATTGCCAGGAGAAGGATCCTGCCAAGTCGGAACTGTTTCTGGTCGAGGGTGACTCCGCAGGCGGCTCGGCCAAGCAGGGTCGCGATCGCCACTTCCAGGCGATCCTGCCGCTGAAGGGCAAGATTCTGAACGTCGAGAAGGCGCGCATCGAGAAGATGCTGTCGTCGGCCGAAGTGGGCACGCTGATCACGGCGCTGGGTTGCGGCATCGGCCGCGACGAGCTCAAGCCCGAAAAGCTGCGCTATCACCGCATCATCATCATGACCGACGCCGACGTCGACGGCGCTCACATCCGCACGCTGCTGCTGACGTTCTTCTATCGGCACATGTACGTGCTGATCGAGCGTGGCTACATCTATATCGCGCAGCCGCCGCTGTACAAGCTCAAGGCCGGCAAGCACGAAACCTACGTCAAAGACGACGTCGAGATGGCGCGCTGGCTGCAAACCACGGCGCTCAGCGATGCGCGGTTGGTGCTGGCCGACGGTTCCGCATGGCCGGAGGATCGGCTGCGCCAGACGGTGCGCGACTACAGCGACGTCGAATTGACGATGGACCGCCTCGCACGCCGTTATGACCGCCACGTGCTGCAAACCCTATGGATGCAGCCGTCGGCGCCGTTCGACTCAAGCTCGATGGAGGCCTGGTCGGCGCAGTTCGAGGCGGCGTTGAATGCCGACGTGCGCGAAGGCCAGCACCGTGTCGAGCCGCGCGTTGTCGAAGAGGGCCGCTCGGTGCTGGTGCGCCGTCGTCTGCACGGGCTCGAATACAGCTTCTTGCTGGGTACCGACTTCTTTGAAAGCGCCGACTACCAGCGGATGTCGAGCCTGCGTGACCGCCTGATCGCGCAGGATTTGAGCGGTGCCACGGTCGGTCGCGGCGAACGCTCGTCAGCTGTCCGCAATTTCGACGCCGCTTACGCCTGGCTGTTGTCGGAAGCTCGCCGCGGCCTGGGCGTGCAACGCTACAAAGGTCTGGGCGAAATGAACCCGGGCCAGTTGTGGGAAACCACACTCGATCCGACGCAGCGCCGGTTGGTTCAGGTGCGTGTCGAAGATGCGATCGGCGCCGACCAGATGTTCACGACGCTGATGGGCGAACAGGTTGAACCACGGCGTGAGTTCATCGAAAAGCACGCACTGATGGCCGGCAATCTCGACGTCTGAGTGATAAAAATGACGTGACAAACGTCAAAGCTAAGGCTTTGTCACGTCATAACGGGTCGGCAGTGCGATCTGCCAGCGCATCCGTGCGCCAAGCGGGCGCTGCGCGGCTCTGCCAGACCTGACTGAACAGCGCCCTGAACTCGGCTTCCGAACGGCCCTTGGCGTCCGCTGACGCCGCGGCGCGATACAGGGCGACACGGTCGGCATTGTCCTCGGCGACCCATTCGCGGACCTCGATCCGCTGATCCGGTGGGATTCGCTCGGCGTCGGTCAGCAGCAGATAGCCTTCCGCATCCAATCCAACCGCGCCCAGGTCCAGCCAGGGCCGCAGCCAAGCGAGCCGCGCTTCCATCGTCGAGGCTATGTGACGCAGCTCCGGCGTCGGCAGGCTGCTGCGCAAACGGGCATCGGATATCGCCGGGTCGCGCCAGATTTCGTCGACGATCGCTTCCGGTTCGATCACCGCGCTGCCGGGTCGCAGCGCGGTGCATGCGGCCAGCGTGGCCAGCAACAAGCCGGCCAGCGCCAAGCGGCATCGCGCGCTGGCGCCGCTCACGGCAGCCGCGCCAGCAGAAACTCGCGAATGGCGTCCACCTCGTCGTCGCAGACTTCATGTTGCATCGGATAGTCGTTCCAGCCGACGCCGTAGCCCGCCGCGCGTAGTCGGTCGCGACTCCAGAGCCCTAAGTGCAGCGGCAGAATCGAGTCGTACTGGCCGTGCTGCATCAGGATCGGCAGCGCCCGGTTCGCGGTCGACGTCTCGGCGTCCAGCGTCGACTCCATCGGCAAATAGGTCGACAGTGCCAGCAGCCCGCCCAATGGCGACGGATAGCGCAGCGCCGTGTGCAAAGCGAGCGCGCCGCCTTGCGAGAAGCCGGCGATGATGATCCGCCGGCTTGGGATGCCCGAGGCAATCTGTTCGTCGATCAAGCCGGCAATGCGCTGCTGCGAGCGCCGAATACCCTCGACGTCCTGACGTCCTTGCCGGTCCAGCGACAGGATGTCGAACCAGCTGCGCATCGGCATGCCACCGTTGAGGCTCACTGGCATGACCGAGGCATGCGGGAATACGAAGCGCCAAGCCTGAGCGGGCTGCAAGCGCAGCGACGCCACCAGCGGCACGAAGTCGTGTCCATCGGCGCCGAGCCCATGCAGCCAGATGATCGCGGCGGTTGCCGGTGTGGCCGGCTCTAGCGTCACCCGGTCAGCAGATTCGGTCTTGGTCATCAGGTGCTCCGGCGAAGTTGACGCGATTGTCGAAGCGCCCTGAGGGACAGGCAAGCGCTGCGTAGCGGCTGCAGCCGTTAAACTGCCGTCACTTCCGCCGACGTAACCGCCATGGCCGCTATTTTGATGTCCCGACGCGCGATCATTGCCGGTCTGAGCCTGGTCGCAACCGTTCAGATCACCGCTTGCGGCCAGACCGGCGACTTGGTGCTGCCCAAGCGCAAACCGCCGGCGTCCCAAGTGCCGGTTGCACCACCACCGGCACCGATGCCGGCGTCGACCACCGAGCCAGCGCCGACCGACGCTGACGATCCTCGCCAGCCCAAGCCGTCCGTGCCGGGCACCGATCGCTGACGCGACCTCAACAACCGATCCAAACCAGACCAACGTGGACCATTTCCAATATCGCGACGGCGCCCTGTACGCCGAGCAGGTGTCGCTGACCCATCTGGCCGCCGAGCATGGCACGCCAACTTACGTTTACTCGCGGGCAACGCTGGAGCGCCACTACCGGGCGTTCGACGACGCGCTGTCCAGCGTGCCGCATCAGGTCTGCTTCGCGGTCAAGGCCAATTCGAACATCGCCGTGCTTCAAGTGCTCGCCGCGCTCGGCAGTGGCTTCGACATCGTCTCGGGTGGCGAACTGCGCCGCGTGCTGCGCGCTGGCGGTGACCCGGCCAAAGTCGTGTTCAGCGGCGTTGGCAAAACGGAGGCCGAGTTGCGCTTGGCGCTCGAGCATGGCGTCGGTTGCTTCAACGTCGAGTCCGAGTACGAATTGCTGCAGCTCGACGCGTTGGCGCAGCAAGTTGGGCGCGTCGCCAGTATTGCCTTGCGGGTCAATCCCGATGTCGACGCCAAGACGCACCCGTACATTTCAACGGGCCTGAAGCAGAACAAGTTCGGCGTCGACCTGATCACGGCCGAGCGGCTGTATCGTCACGCGGCGACCTGCAAGGGATTGAAGGTTGTCGGCATCGCCAGCCACATCGGATCGCAGTTGCTCGACGTGTCGCCGTATCTGGACGCACTCGACCGCGTGCTGGCGCTGGTCGATCGTCTGGCCGCTGCCGGCATCGTGCTGCAGCATCTCGATGTCGGTGGTGGCTTGGGCGTGCGTTATCGCGACGAACAACCGACCGAACCGGCCGACTGGGCTGCGGCCTTTCTGCCCAAGC
Source organism: Hydrocarboniphaga daqingensis (assembly GCF_900129825.1). Lineage (GTDB taxonomy): Bacteria > Pseudomonadota > Gammaproteobacteria > Nevskiales > Nevskiaceae > Hydrocarboniphaga > Hydrocarboniphaga daqingensis. The sequence goes on from NZ_FQWZ01000002.1 coordinate 223,150, forward strand.
TCGCTGGCCGCAAGCTGACGATCTTCACCGAGCCTGGCCGTGCGATCGCCGGCAATGCTGGCGTGCTGCTGACGCGCGTGCTGCTGCTCAAGCCGGGCGAAGCCAAGCAGTTCGCGGTCGTCGATGCGGCGATGAACGACTTGCTGCGGCCGGCGCTGTACCAAGCCTGGATGGACATCGTTCCGGTGCAGCCGCAGGACCGCGCCAGCGCGGTCTACGACGTGGTCGGGCCGGTTTGCGAAACCGGCGACTGGATCGGCCGCGACCGCGAGCTGTCGATCGCACCCGGCGACTTGCTGGCGGTGCGCACCGCGGGCGCCTACGGCTTCGTGATGAGCAGCAACTACAACTCGCGCGGCCGCGCGGCCGAGATCATCGTCGACGGTAATCGTGCCGTCGTCGTCCGCGAACGCGAAAGTTTCGACGACCTGATCGCCAACGAGCGCCTGCTCGATCCGCGCTAAGCCCATCACTGAATCCTGCCGCTGGTAACCGCCGCCCGTGACCGCCCCCACCACGCACCCCTTGGTGCTGATCGATGGATCGAGCTGGCTGTTCCGCGCGTTTCACGCGCTGCCGCCGCTGAGCAATTCGCGCGGCGAGCCGACCGGCGCCGTCTACGGCATGGCCAACATGCTCAAGCGGCTGCAGCGTGAATATCAGCCGCAGCGGATCTGCGTCGTGTTCGATCCCAAGGGGCCGACGTTCCGCAACGAGCTGTACGACCAGTACAAGGCCAATCGCACTGAAACGCCGCCCGAACTGTCGATGCAGTACGGCGATGTGCTGGCGCTGATCAAGGGGCTGGGCCTGCCGATGATCACCGTAGCCGGCGTTGAGGCCGACGATGTGATCGGCACGCTGGCCTTGGCCGGTCGCCAGCAAGGCTTGCACGTGCTGTTGGTCACCGGCGACAAGGACATGGCGCAGCTGGTCGACGAGCAGACGCACATGCTCGACACGATGAAAAACCAGCGCATCGACCGCCAGGGCGTCATCGACAAGTTCGGCGTGCCGCCGGAACGGATCGTCGACTACCTGGCACTGGTTGGCGACTCGTCCGACAACATTCCCGGCGTGCCCGGCTGCGGGCCCAAGACGGCCGCGAAATGGATCGCCGAGTTCGGCTCGGTCGACGACATCATCCGCCGCGCCGATGAAGTCAAAGGCAAGATCGGCGAAAAGCTGCGCGCCGCGCTGCCGATCCTGCCGCTGGCGTATCAGCTGGCGACGATCCGCTGCGACGTGCCGCTGCCGCTGTCGATCGACGAACTGGTGCCCGGTGCGCGCGACGATGCGGCGCTGATCGCGCTGTTCCGCAAGCTCGAATTCCATCGCTGGCGCGAAGAATTGGAAGGCGTGGCCGCGACGCCGTCCGCTGACCTGTCCATCACCGCGCAGTCCGACGCGCCCGAAGCCGCTGCTTTTGCGGCATCGGGCACCAACGAGATCGCCGACGTCACGGTGGCTTCGCCCGCCACGCAGGTCGAGATCGTGATGGATGCCGACTCACTCGACCGGCTCGTCGATGAGCTGACGCAAGCCGAGCTGATCTGCTTCGACACCGAAACCGACAGCCTCGATGCCAACCAGGCCGGCTTGGTGGGCCTGGCGTTCGCAACGCGCAGCGGCACCGGCTGGTACGTGCCGCTGGCGCACAATTATCTGGGCGCGCCCGACCAGTTGCCGATGGACCTGGTCATTACGCGGCTCAAGCCGCTGCTCGAAGACCCGCAGCGGCCCAAGTTGGCGCAGCACGGCAAGTACGACATCAACGTGCTGGCGCGACACGGTATCGACGTCGCGGGCCTGGCCTACGACACGATGCTCGAAAGCTACGTGCTCGATGCGGCCGGCAACCGCCACGACATGGACACGATGGCCGAGAAGTATCTGAACCATCGCACGATCCATTTCGAAGACGTGGCGGGCAAAGGCAAGGGCCAGATCACGTTCAACCAAGTGTCGATCGACAAGGCCGCGCCCTACTCGGCCGAAGACGCCGATATCACGCTGCGGCTGCACCAGACGCTGTATCCGCGACTGGCACAAGTCGAGCCGCTGGAGCGCGTGTTCCGCACGATCGAGATGCCGCTGGTGCCGGTGCTGGCGACGATCGAGCGCAACGGTGTTCATGTCGACGTGCCGCTGCTACGGCGCATCAGCGTCGAGTTGGCCGGGCGCATGGACGAGCTGCAAAAGCAGGCCTTCGTGCTGGCCGAAACCGAGTTCAATCTCGGCTCGCCCAAGCAGCTGCAAGTGCTGCTGTACGACAAGTTCAAGCTGCCGGTGCTGGCCAAGACCCCCAAGGGCGACCCGTCGACCGCCGAAGAAACGCTGGAAGAACTGGCCGCGCAGCACCCGCTGCCGAGGCTGATCCTCGACTGGCGCGCGATGCAGAAACTGCGATCGACCTACGCCGAGCAGCTGCCGGCGGCGGTCAACCCGCGCACGCAGCGTATCCACACCAGCTACCACCAGGCGGTCGCGGCGACCGGGCGTCTGTCGTCGTCCGACCCCAACCTGCAGAACATTCCGGTACGGACCGCCGAAGGCCGCCGCATCCGCCAGGCCTTCGTCGCCGAGCCCGGCAATGCGCTGCTGTCGATCGACTATTCGCAGATCGAGCTGCGGCTGATGGCGCACTTTTCCGGCGACGAGCGTCTGCAGCAGGCGTTCCGCAGCGGCCTGGACGTGCACCAGGCCACCGCGGCCGAGGTGTTCGGCCTGCCGCTGGACCAAGTCGGTAGCGACCAGCGCCGCGCCGCCAAGGCGATCAATTTCGGCTTGATCTACGGTATGTCGGCGTTTGGTCTGGCGCGTCAGCTGGGCATCGGCCGCAATGAAGCCGCCGACTACATCGACCGGTTCTTCGGCCGCTATCCCGGCGTCAAACGCTTCATGGACGGCACGCGCGAATCCGCGCGCGTCCAGGGCTACGTCGAAACGCTGTTCGGCCGGCGCCTGTACCTGCCCAACATCAACGCGCGCAATCAGGGCTTGCGTCAGTACGCCGAACGCACCGCGATCAACGCGCCGCTGCAAGGCACGGCTGCCGATCTGATCAAGACCACAATGATCGACCTGCACCACTGGCTGGCCTCGGCCGCGCCGGCGCTGCGGATGATCATGCAGGTGCACGACGAACTGGTGTTCGAAGGGCCCGAGGCGCTGATCCGTGACATGGCGCCGGCGATCGCCGACCGCATGTGCCGCGCGGCGCCGCTGGCCGTGCCGCTGGTGGCCGACTTCGGCGTGGCCCGCGACTGGGATCAAGCCCACCAGGCGATCGGGCACGCGCGCTCGGCCTGAGCGCGGCCGGGCTGCTGCCGCTGGTCGCCCAGAACGCACCGTCTAGATGGTGCCCAAGCTGGGGTGCTTCAGCGATTATCTTTGTATATCAATGGCTTGATGCGCCGGGCCAGCCCGTGCGGGCAACCGGGCGCGGTGCTGCGGCGAACTTATCGGGCGGTGCCGACTCCAAGACTGCGAGCGTGGTTCTCTCCCTTATCACGCTCCCCGCCTCACTCCCTGGGCGGGTCCGGCCTCCCCCAAGCCGGAACCAGTTGCCCCATGGACCACCCCCCGGGTCCATGGGGCTTTTTCTTGGGCGCGGCTTTTTCTGCGGTGGTGTTACGCGGCCTTCAGGCCACCAGCTCGACGCCGGCCTCCGACGCGAGCAACTCGGTCAGCTTGGCGCGCGCCTCGTCCAGACCCTGGTGGCTGCTCGACGAGAACAGCTGCACCGACGCCGAACTGCCCATGTCCTTGAGCCCCTTGCGCGTGTTCAGCAGCGTCGTCTTCGACGCGCCGTAGCCGAGCTTGTCGGCCTTGGTCAGCAGAATGTGGCAGTTGCGCCGCGCGGTGACGGCCCAGGCCAGCATCTGCTTGTCGTAGTCGGTCAGCGGATGCCGGCAGTCCATGATCAGAAACAAGCCGCGCAGATTGGTCCGCTGCTCGACGTAGCCGCCGACCAGCCGGCCCCAACTCTTACGCATCGGCTCGGGCACGGCCGCATAACCGTAGCCGGGCAAGTCGGCCAAGCGCGCGCTGCTGGCCAGCGAAAACAGGTTGATCAGCTGCGTGCGGCCCGGCGTCTTCGACACGCGGGCCAAGCCGTGGCGGCCGCAGATCGCGTTGAGCGCGCTCGACTTCCCGGCGTTGGAGCGGCCCGCGAAGGCGACTTCCGGCGCGTCGTCAGCGGGCAGCTGGGTCAATTGGGCGCAGGACAGCAGAAACTGCGCCTGGGAAAAGGGATTCTGCATATACCAACCGGAGTGTAGAATTGCGACGCCAAATTATCTGGTTAGCGCCCCTGCCGCCAGCGGACCCGGGGGCCGACGAGCCAGCCGCAACAAGCACCGGGAGACCTGTTCGATGAAACGCCTTTTTCTGGCGGTGATGTTCGCCGCACCTGCGATGGTGTCGTTTGCTGCGTCGGCGCAGACCGCCGCGCCGGCAAAAGACCCGTTCACGCAGGGCGACGCCGCAGCCGGCGCCACCAAGGCGGCGGTTTGCGCGGCCTGCCACGGCGCGGGCGGCAATAGCGCGATGCCGGAATGGCCGAATCTGGCCGGCCAGGGCTCGACCTACATCGTCAGCCAGCTCAAGGCGTTCAAGTCCGGTGCGCGCAAGAACGCGATCATGATGGGCCAGGCCGCCGCGCTGTCGGATGCCGACATGGCGGACATCGCCGCTTATCTGACCGCTCAGAAGGTTCGTCCGGGTCTGGCTAGCAAGGATGCGGTCGCCGTTGCCGAGCCGCTGTACCGCGGTGGCGACGCCAGCCGCGGCCTGCCGGCCTGCTCCGGTTGCCACGGTCCGCGCGGCGCCGGTAACCCGGCCGCCGGTTACCCGCGAATCGGCGCCCAGCACGCGACGTATACGGCCACGCAGCTGACGGCCTACAAGTCCGGCGAACGCGGCGCTACCGGTACGGGTCAGATGATGCAGGCGGTTGCCGCCAAGCTCACCGACGCCGAAATCCAGGCGCTGGCCTCGTACGTCAACGGCCTGCAGTAAGGCCGTCGACCCTTCCGGACTCCGACCATGCGCGCTTTCCTGCGGCCCCTGCTGTTGGCGCTGACGTTCGCCAGCTCCGTTTGCTCGGCCGCTGGGCCGACCGAGTTCAAGGAAGGCGAGCAGTACAAGGTCGTCCGCGACAAGCAGACGCCACCAGATGCCAAGCGCGTGCTGGTCGAAGAAATCTTCTGGTACGGCTGCCAGCACTGCTACCACTTCGACCCGGTGATCGAGGCCTGGCTCAAGACCAAGCCCGGTGACGTCGATTTCGTCCGGATTCCGTCGAGCCTCGGTCGCCCCGAAGGCATCGTTCACCAGAAGGCGTTTTACGCCGCCGAGGCGCTGGGCATCAGCGACAAGGTCCACAAGCCGCTGTTCGACGCGCTCCACGCCCGCCACTTGCCGCTGTTCACGCAGGATGCGGTCCGGGTGTTCTTCAACCAGCAGACCGGCGTGATGCCCGACGTGTTCGACGCCACGTTCAGCGGGTTTGCCGTGGACAACCGCGTGCGCCGCGCCGACGGCTTGATGAAGGGTTACGGCATCGCCAGCGTTCCGGCGCTGGTCGTTGGCGGCAAGTACACGACCAACGCCGGCATGCTCGGCGACGGCGGCTTCGACGCGATGATCAAATGCCTCGACGTGCTGGTGGCCAAGGTCCGGCAGGAACAGCAAAAGAAGAAGTAGGCCCGCTGATGCGCATGACCGCGCGAAGCCCGCGCCCCCCGCGCATTCGCTTCGCAGCCCGGCTCCTCGCCGGGCTTTTTGTTGGCGTCGTCGGGCTCGTTGCAGCGGCACCGCTGCCGTTGTCCAGCGTCGATCAGGCCTGCCAGCAACTGAGCCAGCGACTGCAGAGCGTTCAGTTCGACGACTGCCGGCGCCTGCGCTTGCAGGCCGGCGACAGCGCGACGCGGATGGGCCGGCCCCTGCTCTACCGCGATTTCCTGCCGGCGCCGCCATCGACGCGGCCGAGTCGGGTATTGCTGATCGGCGGCATCCATGGCGACGAACTGACCAGTGTCAGCATCGTGTTCCAGTGGATGCGCAAGCTCGACCGGGAGCAGCCGCAGCCGTTCCACTGGCGCGTGATTCCCAATGCCAATCCGGATGGCTTGTTCGCTAGCCCCGCCAGCCGGGTCAATCGGGCCGGCGTCGACCTGAACCGCAACTTCCCCAGCGTCGACTGGCAGCGCACCGCGCTGGCGTACTGGAAAACCAAGACCCAGTCCGACCCACGGCGCTATCCCGGAAAGGCGCCGCTGAGCGAGCCGGAGACGCGCTGGCTGGTCGAACAGATCCGCCAGTTCCAGCCCGATGCGATCGTGTCGGTGCACGCGCCGTACGGCGTGCTCGACTACGACGGCCCGCCCGATCCGCCGAAATACTTCGGCTACCTGCGCCTCAGCCCGCTCGGCACCTATCCTGGGTCGCTGGGCAACTACGCGGGCACGGACCTGGGTCTGCCGGTGATCACGCTGGAGCTGCCGCACGCCGGCCTGATGCCGACGCCCGTGCAATCGCAGCAAGTGTGGTCGGACATGATCGGATGGCTGCAGCGCAATCTGCCGACACGCGATCCGGGTGCGGCGCGAACGTCTCGCTAGCTAACGCGCGGGCGGCGGCAGCGCGGGCTGCGGGTCCGGCGTGATCGCCGCCGTCGTCGCGGCCAATGCCGTCGTCCCATAGCGCCGTTGCAGCCAGCGCTGCTGGAAGCAGTAGCGCGCAACGGTCGCCAAGTCCCACAGGTACCACGCGTTGACCGACCCGCCGATCACCGCGCCCAATACCGGCAGCGACCCGGCGGCTTTTCGCCACCCCAGGTGCCGGCCCGCCTGCATCGCCAGATTGTTCAGGCTCATCATCGCCGCTTCCTTGGCCAGCTCGCGTTCGGCCGCGCGCTCGATGCCGTCGCGCCAGGCGGCGTCCGCCAGCTTGCCCGGTACCGGCCGCGATAGCGCCGCCAGCGCCGTGCGTTTTTCGTCGACGGTATTGGCCGAGGCCAGCGCAAAGATCGCGAGGCCCAACTGGCGCCCCTCCTCGCCGTCGAGCACCTCGCCGTAGCACAGGCCGACGCGCTGGATCGTTCTGAACGCCAGCACCAGCAGCGTCGGCACGTCGGCCACCAGCCCGGCCGCGCCGGCAACGCCGAGCACGGCGCCCGCGCTGCCGGCGGTCATCGACGCCCGCTGTCCGACACGCCGCGCCAGTCGGTCGCATAGCGCCAGATCGGCGTCTCGCAGCAATTCGATGCGCTCGACGCCGGCGCGCTTGAGCAAGCTGGCGTGCCCGTTGAGCCGGCCGGCGGTCGCTTGCAGCGCGCCGAGCGCGGCACGCAGCGCACCGGTGGGAATCAGGTTCTGCACGGCTTGGCTGGCGGGCCCGGCGGCCCGACCGAACCAGCGCGCCACCGGCGGCGGTGGCTCGTTCTGCCATTGGGTCAGGGCGTCGAGTTGGGCCGATTCATAAGCGTTCATCGCGCCACGATACGGCGATCGGTGCCGGTCGAGCGAGTGGCAGCACGTTGACAGCACGGCGACAGGCTGGCGAAAGTCGGCCATGTGCCTGATCGCATTCGCTTGGCAGACCGACCCCGCGCGGCCCCTGTTGCTGATCGCCAACCGTGATGAGTTCATGGATCGGCCGGCCGCGCCGCTGGCGTACTGGGACGACGCACCCGACATCGCCGCCGGCCGCGACCTTCGCGAGCGCGGAACCTGGCTCGGCCTGAGCCGCAGCGGGCGCGTCGCCGCCGTCACCAATGTCCGCGATCCGCGCGATCTGGCGCGCTTCCCCCGCTCACGCGGGTCGCTGACGGCTGGGTTTCTCGGAGGCCAGGGCAGTGCGGCCGATTACGCTGCGGCGCTGATGCCGGCAGCCGCCGACTACGGCGGCTTCAACCTGCTGCTGTGGGACGGCGCCGACCTGATCTACGCCAGCAATCGACCTCGACCCCAGTGGCGCCGTGTCGATCCCGGCTTTCATGGCCTCAGCAATGCGCAGCTCGACACACCCTGGCCCAAGACCGTGTGGGCGCGGCAGCAGATCGAGGAATGGGTCGCATCGGGCCAGACCGACGGCGATCGCTTGATCGAGGCGATGCGCTCGCGGCAGGTGGCGCCCGACCCGCAGCTGCCCGATACCGGCGTCGGCATTGAAGCCGAGCGCGTGCTGGCACCGGCCTTCATCCACCGCCCTGGCTACGGCACGCGCTGTACGACGTGGCTGCAGATCGGCGCCGATGGGCAGGCTTTGATCCACGAACGTCGCTACGACGCGCAGATGCAGCCGACAGGCGACACCGTGCTCGACGTGCCGCTGCGGTGCTCACGCTGACGCGGCCGCGCGTCTAGGCGAGCCTCAAGCCGCCGTCGACCGGCAGGATGGCGCCGTTGACGTAAGCCGCTGCCTCCGACACCAGGAAGCAGACCGCGCGCGATACCTCGTCGCCGCCGCCGAGCCGCGCCATCGGGATCCGGGCCTGCTCGGCCGCTTTCTGCGCATCGTCGAGATTGTCACCGGCACCCCAGATCATCCGGCCCGGCGCCACGCCGTTGACCCGGATGCGCGGCGCCAATTCGACGGCCAGACTTTCGGTGACCGACCAAAGCGCCGCCTTGGCCGCGCAATAGGCGACGTAGCCTGGCATCGGCTTGCGCGCGTGGATGTCGAGCAGATTGACGATGCTGCTGCCGGGGCCCATGTGACGGGCGCAGGCTTGGGCCAGGAACAGCGGGCCGCGCAGGTTGCTGGTCAGCAAGTCGTCGAACTGCGGCGCGGTCAGGGTGTCGAGCGCGGTCGGATAGAAGCTCGATGCGTTGTTGATCAGCGCGTCGATGCGGCCGAAACGCGCCATCGCCTCGCTTACGATCCGCTCGGGCAGCCCAGCGTCGGCAAGGTCGCCCTGCAGCGTGAATGCCGACCCGCTGCGCGTCGCATTGAGCTCGGCTTCGAGCGCGGCGGCTTCCGGACCGCTGCGGTAGTGCAGCAGCAAGCGCCAGCCGAGCGCATGCAGGTCGCGGGCGATCGCCGACCCAATGCGCCGGCTGGCGCCGGTCAGAATCGCCACCGGTGCTGCGTGAGCCGCGTCGCGCGGCTGACTGCCGCTGACAAGCGCTGTCATGGGTCTCCCCTTTATCATCGTGTTATCGGAATAGAGCGGCGACCGCACCAGCGACCGCCTGAACATCGGCGATTGTCGCCCAATACCCCCTCCGGCCGCGCAGTGTGATTCCGCTGCCCGCCCTCCACGACGAAGCTCATGCTCGAAGCGCTGTTGCTCGGCCTCATCGAAGGCCTGACCGAATTTCTGCCGATCTCCAGCACCGGGCACTTGCTGATCGCCGAACACTGGCTCGGCCGCCGCTCGGACCTGTTCAACATCGTCATCCAGGCCGGTGCGATTCTCGCGGTGACCCTGGTCTATCGTCACCGCCTGGTGGAGCTGGCGACCGGTTGGCGGGACCCGGTCGCCCGCGACTACAGCCTCAAGCTGGCCGCTTCGTTCGCGGTTACGGCGGTGCTGGGCCTGGTGGTCAAGAAGCTGGGTTACAAGCTGCCGGAAACGGTCACACCGGTGGCCTTGGCTTTGATTTTGGGTGGCGTTGCCATCCTGCTGATTGAATTGTGGGCCAAGCGTCAGGAAGTCGCGGTCGACGTCACCTGGAAGCTGGCCATCGCCGTCGGTGTCGCCCAAGTGCTGGCGGGCGTGTTTCCGGGTACGTCGCGCTCGGCGGCCGCGATCTTTGCGGCGATGCTACTGGGCCTGACCGACCGGCCCAAGGCCGCCGAGTTTGCGTTTTTGATCGGAATCCCGACGATGTTCGCCGCCAGTGCGGTCGAGACCTTGAGCCTGGCCCGTGCCGGCGGTCTGGCCGACGAGCCCTGGGGCGAGTTGCTCGCCGCGACGCTGATGTCGGCGCTGACCGGGTTCGTTTCGGTCAAATGGTTATTGCGGTATGTGGCGACCCATAATTTCAATGTTTTCGCCGGTTACCGCATCGCGCTGGGCGTTGTATTGCTCGCCTTTTTATGACGCCAGCATCACGAGGTCGGATTCTTGCATCTTCCGACCCGTTTAATTCGTATTTCGCAGCAGAATTTTTGAATGGGAGCAGGGCAACGTGGGCAAACATCAGGGACGCAAACAGATGGGTTTCGGGACGTGGCATCGGGCTGCAGTCGTCGCGGTCGCAGGACTGCCCATCGCGGCATCGGCTGCCGACGGCACCTACCTGGGCTTGGTTGGCGGCGCCAACTTCCTGAAGGATCAGAACTTTACGATCATCTACCCGAACAACGACGGCCCGCTGCTCGGCGGCACTGCGATCGGCAAGGTGAATTTCGATACCGGTTGGGCGGGCGGGCTGGTCGTCGGCCACGCGTTTTCCAACGGCCTGCGTCCGGAACTGGAGCTGATGTACCGCAGTGACGACCTCAAGCGCATCCGGCTGGCCACGTTCGGCCTCAACGCCGTGCTGCAGCCTGACGGCGTCGATGCCACCGGCGTGCGCGGTAGCCAGGACGCGCAGACGGCGATGGCCAACCTGTGGTTCGACCTGTTCAAGAGCTCGCGCATCCGTCCGTACATCGGTGGCGGCATCGGCGCGCTGCGGGTCGAGTTCAACGATGCCGGCTATGACGGTCAGGCTTTCCGCAACGACAGCGACGTCAAGTTTGCCTACCAGGGCGGCGCCGGCATCGGCATCGACCTGAGCCCCAACTGGACGCTGTCGCTGGACTACCGTTACGTCGAAGCCCAGCGCAGCAAGCTGAACTTGGTCGACGACCAGCCGGAAACCCGCGTCAAGTTCCGCTATCGCGCCGACACCGCGCTGCTGACGCTGCGCTACGGCTTTGGCTCGACGCCCGCCCCGGCCGAACCGGCGCCGGAGCCCGCGCCGCCGGTCGATGTCGTCGAAGCGCCGGTCGCCGAGCCGGCACCCGCGCCGGCGCCGGCCTGCGACGCACCCGCTGCCGGTCAGTCGTTCTCGCTCGACGGTTGCAAGGTCGGCGACAAGGTCGTGCTGCGCGGCGTGACCTTCGAGTTCGACAAGGCGCGGCTGACGCCGGATGCCCGCGTGCTGCTCGACATGGTCTCCGACGCCTTGCTGGCGCGTACCGACATTCAGGTCGAGCTCGCCGGTCATACCGATTCCAAGGGCTCGGACGCCTACAACCAGAAGCTGTCCGAGCGCCGCGCTCTGGCGGTCAAGGAGTATTTGGCCGGCCGCGGCGTCGAGGCCAGCCGGATGACCGCCGTTGGCTATGGTGAAACGCAGCCGGTGGCCGACAACGGCACCGACGAAGGCCGCGAGTACAACCGCCGCACCGAGCTGAAAGTCACCGCCAGCAGCGGCAACGTCGAGAGCGTGCAGGCGCGCCCCTGACGCAGCGCGATCGCCGCACTGGTCCGTGATGCCTCAGCGCGTCACGGGCCCGTGACGGCTTCTCAACTTTGTTGACGCTCAGCGCGGCAGGCCATCGCCGCGCTGCTGCTTCCAGGCTTTGAGTTGCTGCACCCGCCGCACAGCGATCTGTTCACTGACCGCCGGCCCGCTGTAACCCTCGCGCATCACGTCGGCCGCCTGCACCCGCAGCGCTTCGGCACGCGCCTGACGCAGATAGTCCACCGGCGGATAGTCCGCCTGCTCCTTGCCGAGCCGACCGCGGGCATCGCACAGGCAGGCTTGCAGCGCCTGCTCGAAAAACTCGCCGCCTTTCTTGAACGCCTGCAGCCGCTCCAGCAGCGCGAACAGGGTGTCGGCACGCAGTTCGAGCGCGCGGTGCACATTCAAGTGGTCGCGCGTGACCGCCAGCGCCAGGTCGCGGCAGGGATTGGGCACGCGCAGCCGTTCGCAGAACTGCGCCACCAGCGGCACGCCGCGCTCCTCGTGCATCACATGGCGCGGCCACTGTGTCGGTGGCGTCGCCGCCTTGCCCAAGTCGTGCAGCAGCGCGGCGACCCGCACCGTCAGCGGCTGATCCGACACGGACGCGACGTCGACGCACATCAGCACATGGCGCAGCGAATCGACTTCGGGATGGTAGTCGGCTCGCTGCGGCACACCGCGCAAGGCCGCCAGCTCGGGCATCACGCGGGCCAGCGCGCCGCAGGCCTCCAGGTCTTCGAAGTAGACGCTGGGGCGCTCGGATTCCATCAGCGCCCGTTCGGTTTCCTTCCAGACGCGCTCGGCCACCAAGTGGTCGGCTTCGCCGTCGGCGACCATCGCGCGCATCAAGTCCATCGTTTCGTCGGCGATGCTGAAGCCGCGCGGTGCGTAGCGGGCGTGGAAGCGCGCCAGCCGCAGGATGCGGACCGGGTCTTCGGCGAACGAGTCCGACACATGGCGCAGCACGCGGTCGGCGAGATCCGCGCGACCGCCATACGGGTCGATGATCGCGCCATCGTCGTCCTGCGCCATCGCGTTGACGGTCAGATCGCGGCGGCGCAGGTCCTCTTCGAGCGTCACTTCAGGCGAGGCATCCATGACGAAGCCGCGATAGCCGCGCCCGCTTTTGCGCTCCGTGCGCGCCAGCGCCGTCTCCTCGCGCGTCTGCGGGTCGAGAAACACCGGAAAGTCGCGACCGACCGGCCGATAGCCGGCCGCCAGCATCTGCTCGGGCGTGGCGCCGACGACGACCCAGTCGCGCTCGGTGACCGGGCGCCCAAGCAGCGCGTCGCGCACCGCGCCACCGACCAGGTAGCGCTTCATCGCGCGTCAGCGCCGCTGGCGACCGCGGCCGGAGTGATCGGCTTGAGCAGCGCGCCGGCGCGCTGAGGCTGGCCGTCGCCGCGCCAGCCGAACACGACGCTGTGCCAAATCACCCGCTGGATGTAACTGCGCGTTTCGTTGTACGGCACGTTCTCGATCCAGACGTCGGCGTCGAGCGCCGCGGCGCTCGGTTGCCAGCGCGCGACCGGCTTGGGCCCTGCGTTGTAGGCGCCGAGCACGAGCACGAAGCGTTGGTCGTAGCGCTGCAGCAGTTCGCGCAGATGCAAGGCGCCAAGCCGCGTATTGATCGACGGATCGAACAAATCGTCGGCGCCCGGCAGTGGCTGCTGCTGGCGACGCGCGGTGTCGCGCGCGGTGCCCAGCAGCATCTGCAGCAGGCCCAGCGCGTCGGCACGCGAACGCGCGCGCGGGTCGTACAGGCTTTCCTGGCGCATCACCGCGTAGATCCAGTTCGACGGCACGCCGCTGAGCCGTGCGGCGGCGTCCACGTCTCGTTCGAACGGCCGCGGGTACAGCAGCTCGAAATCGTCGAATACCTGCGCCTTGCTGGCAGCGGTCACCGTTTGCGCCTGCGCCCCCCAAGTCTGCGCCAGCCGCGCTGCCTGGATCAGCTCGTCACGGCTCAGCGACTTGAGCTCCTCGCCCCATTCCAGGCTCGACCATGCGTTGCGCCCGGCGCGCCACAGCTCGCGCGCGCGCTGCATGCCGGGACGTGACGCCAGTTGTTGCTGCAGCGTCGCGTCGCGCGCCGCGGCGATCGGCGTCGGCGCATACGGCTGGCCGAGCTGGTGTGCGGCCAGCACCGAGTAGAAGCCGTTCTCTGCGGCCAGCGCCTGGTACAACGAGCGCGACAAGGCGTTGCCGGCGTCCTGGCGCGCTTCGGCGCGCGCACGCCAGTAGCGCCAGCGCGGCTGCTCGGCCAGTGCCGGCGGCATCGCCGCCAGCCAGCGCTGCGCCAGCGTCCAGTCACCGGCCCACAGCGCAGCGCGAACCCGCCACTCGTGCGCGCGCTCGTCGACGACTGCTTCGTCGACTTGCTTGAACGCGGCCACCGTGATCGGCAGCCGGCTCCAAGCGGCGCCAAGCGCGACTTCGCGGCGCAGTTCGCCGGGCGTTGCCGGCGAAGCCAACGGGCACGGCGTGCCGCAAGCGGCGACCAGACGATCCAGACGGGTGGCGGTGCCCGCCGGGTCGCGGCGGCCCAGCTTGCTGATCACGGCGGCCAGCGCCTCGGGCGCCTGCGCCGCCAGCGCTGCAGGACCGGCAGCAGTCAGCGCGTCCAGTTCGCGTTCCGGGTTGCGCAGCAAGGCGGCCCAGGCGCGCAGCGTCGGCGCGGCGTCGGCGGGCACGCTGCGCAGCAGGAACTCGGCCAGGTCGGCGTTGCCGGCTTCAAGAGCCAGCCGCGCCCGTTGCTGATTCAGCGTCGGCGTCAGCCAGCCACGGGTGCGTGCTTGGTCGAACGCCGCGACGCAGGCATCGGGTAGCTGCGCGCCGGTCATCCACACATCGAGCACGGCCTTGCGTAGCGGCTCGTCCGGCGTGCCGGCGGCCTGGGTTGCGAACAAGGCATTGAGCCGTTCGCAGCGCAGCCCCGCATCGGCGCGCGGTTCGCTGTAGTGCTGCAGGAACAGCGCGCTGCTGCGCCGTCGCGCCAGATCGCGCAGCCAGTCGCGTCGCAGATCGCGCGCCGACGGCGCATCGCCGTCGCGCAGCAGCAGGGCGGCGATCGCCGCGTCATCGGCCGGCAGACCGAAGCGCAGTGGCGCCCGAAGACGCTGGGCCTCCAGGTAGGGGTACAACACGTACTGTCGCAGCGCCTCGGACGCGACGCCGGTGGCGCTGCCGGCTTGCGGCGACGGCATCGCGTCGAGCGCGTCGATCTGCTGCATGAACTCGGCACGCACGGCCGCGTCGCGATCGTCCTGCGCGAGCGCCGGCATCGACGCCAGCAACCAGCCGAGCGACAGCCCGAGCACGCGGGCGATCGGGGACAATTTGGGGTGCACCCGCTTGGTGTTCATCGGCCGCATTCTAGGCCCTGTCGACGACGCGCTGGCCGGCTGGACAAAGTATCCCGGTCGACGCACGTTCGACCAAGCCGCTGCTACCATCGGGCTCACAGGTTCGAAACTGCCGGACCATAAAGGGATCCATGCTCAGCTTGCGGCGCCACGCCTTGGTCGGATCAGGACTGGTGGTACTGGTTTCAGCCTGCGCCTCCGGCGGTGGCCGCGTTGACGCTCTGCCGTCCTATGCCGACATCCCGGCGCCCACCGAAGCGGTCGTCGGCGGCGGACCGCGCTTCTCGATCTACGACACCGGCGCGCCGCCGCGTCCGGCTTTCGAGTCGGAGCTGATTCCGCCGCCGAACGTGATCGGCACGCCCGCCTACAAGCCGTCGACGCGCGCCGAAGACGAACAGCGCGCCACGGCCGAACGGCTGTCGCAGTGGCAGCGCAGCGGCGCCGGTCTAAGCTCGATGACGACCACCGGCGCGATCACCAGCGGCGTGCAGCCGGCGCTGATCCCGACCACGGTCGTGTCCGGCGACGCCGGCTATGCCGGCACCGATTACTACGCGGGTGTCCGCAACATCAGCGCGTCGGCCAGCATCCCGCCGATGCCGCAGTCGGCGCGACCCGGCGAGTGCTTCGCCCTGGTGCGCACGCCGGAGCAGTACCGCACGCAGCAGCGCCAGTACCTGGCCCGGCCCGGCTATGACGCGATGCAGATCACGCCAGCGCGTTACCAGACGGTGACGCAGGACTACATCGCGCAGGAAAGCTACGAGCGTCTGGAAGTCATCCCGGCGACATTCAAGACCGTGACCGAGCAGGTCGAGGTATCGCCGCCGACGGTGCGCTATCTGGCGACCGAGCCGGTCTATGAAACCGTCACCGAGCGCGTGCTCGAAAAGCCGGCCACCCAGGTCTGGAAGCGCGGTCGCGGGCCGATCCAGCGCGTCGACAATGCCACCGGCGAGATTCTGTGCCTGGTCGAAGAGCCGGCCGTGTACCGGACCGTGACGCGCAAGGTGCTCAAGCAGCAGCCCGAGATGCGTCAGGTGCAGGTGCCGGGCGAATACCGGACCGTGACGCGCCGCGTAATCGACCAGCCGGCCCAGGTGCGGCGCGTGATGGTGCCCGAGCAGCGCGGCGCGATGCCGGTACAGAAGCTGGTCGCGCCCGCCGGCTATCAAACAGTGCGCGTGCCCGATCAGATGGCCACGTACACGACGCGCGAACTGGCCGTGCCGGCGACGCTGGAATGGCGGCCGGTGCTGTGTGAAACCAACATCAACGAGCGCACCGTGCGCCGCGTGCAGGACGCGCTGCGCCGCGAAGGCTACGACCCCGGCCCGAGCGATGGCCGTGCTGGTCCGCGAACGCTCGATGCACTCAATGCCTACCAGCGTGCACGCGGCTTGCCCGAAGATCGCTACTTGAACCTGCAGACGCTGCAGACGCTGGGCGTCGGCATCAGCTGAGCGCGCCGTTGCGTGGCGCCGCTAGTCGGCGTCGTCGAAACGCTCGCGCAGTTCTTCGACGCGCGCGCGGTTGACGCCGAAATCCGACAACCCGATCCGCGCCGCCGAGCGCACATGGATCACCGATTCCTCGGGCGCCAGCACGAACTCCACGTCGTGGACCATGCCCAGCAGCGCCGTCTCGAACTCGGCATGGAGGTAGTGGGGCGTCTGCGTCACCAGCGTGCAGCGCGGCGTGGCCAGCAACACGGCGAGCAGTCGCGTCATCGCATCGCCGCCGCTGCCGGCGTACTTCAACGGATGGATGTGCTTGGGCCCCAGCTCGCCGGGCACGTCGGCCTGTTGCTGACTGCAGACGCAGTTGGCGCGATCGTCCGGGCAGGGTGCGAGGCGACCGTCGTGCAGCCCGAGCGTGGCCGGGCGTTTCAAGTGAATCTTCAGCAGGCTCATGTGCGCCTCGGCTCGGGTCGGCGACTCAATGTTCCTGCCGCGTTTCGTCCGGCAGCATCGTCACGCCGCGCAGCGGGCAGGCGAGGATGGCATCGCGCAAGGCGGCGATCGCCGCCAGGCGGGGATAGGTTTTGCGCCAGACCAGCGCGATACGCCGCGTCGGCGCGCGCGGGGCGAACGGCTTGGCCACGATTAAGCCGGCCTCATCGCCGCGGTTCTCGACCGAGGAACGCGGCAGCACGGTGATGCCCAGGCCGCCGGCGACCATGTGCCGGATCGTCTCCAGCGAGCTGCCGGTCTGCGGCCGCGGGCCGTCGCCGTCGGGTTCGACGCACTTGGGGCAGGCCTGCACCACTTGTTCGCGGAAGCAGTGGCCGGGGCCGAGCAGAAGCAGCTGTTCTTCGGCCAAGCGCCGCGCCGGAATCTCGGTTTCGTCCTTCCAGCGGTGGTCCTGCGGCATCAGCACGACGAAGTCCTCGTCGTACAGCGGCCAGGCCGACAAGCCTTGCAGATCAACCGGCAAGGCCACCGCGATCACGTCCAGCTCGTTGTCGCGCAGCTGTTCGAGCAATTTGGCGGTGAAGTTTTCCTCGATCATCAGCGGCATTTGCGGCGCGCTCTGCCGGATCACCGGGATCAGCTGCGGCAGCAGGTACGGGCCGACCGTGTAGATCGCGCCGAAGCGCAGCGGCCCGGCCAGCTCGTCGCGGCCTTCGCGCGCCAAATCGTCGATCAGCTTGGCTTCGGCCAGCACGCGGCGCGCCTGGGTGATCACGCGCTCGCCGACCGGCGTCGGCCGCGCTTCGCCGCGATTGCGCTCGAACAGCAGCACGCCCAGCTCGTCTTCGAGCTTCTTGACCGCCACCGACAGCGTCGGCTGCGACACGAACGAACGCTCGGCCGCGCGGCCGAAGTGCCGCTCCTTGTCCAGATTGACCAGATACCGCAGCTCGGTCAGCGTCATCAGCGCCTCAGCTTGAGAGCCAGTCGCGGGGTTTGAGGTAGTGCGCCAGTGCCGCCTCGGCGCTGCCGGGTTCGGGCTGGGCGTCGTACTGCCAGCGCGCCAGCGGCGGCATCGACATCAGGATCGATTCGGTACGGCCGCCGGACTGCAGGCCGAACAGCGTGCCGCGGTCGAACACCAGATTGAATTCGACATAGCGCCCGCGCCGCATCAGCTGCCACTGGCGTTCGCGCTCACCATACGGCGTGTCGCGGCGCTGCGCGACGATCGCCCGATACGCCGGCAGAAACGCATCGCCGACGCTGCGCATCAAGCCGAAGCTGGCGTCGAAGCCGCCTTCGCTCCAGTCGTCGTAGAACAAGCCGCCGACGCCGCGCGTTTCGCCGCGATGCTTCAGATAGAAATACTCGTCGCACTGCTGCTTGAGCCGTCGATAGACGTCGGCGCCGAACGGCGCGCAAGCCTGCTGCGCTGCGCGGTGCCAGGCGATCACGTCGGGTTCGAACACGTAGTACGGCGTCAGATCGAAGCCGCCGCCGAACCACCACACCGGCGCCTCGCCGGGCTTTTCCGCCAGGAACATCCGCACGTTCAAGTGCACGGTCGGCACGAACGGGTTGCGCGGGTGCAGCACCAGCGACACGCCCATCGCGCGAAACGAGCGGCCGGCCAGCTCGGGTCGTTGCGCGCTGGCCGACGGTGGCAGCCGGTCGCCCGACACCAGCGAAAAGCCGACGCCAGCGCGCTCGAACAGCGCGCCGTCTTCGAGGATGCGCGTGACGCCGTCGCCGCGCAGCGGCGCATCGTCTGGCTTGCGCCAGGCGTCGCGGGCAAAGGCCTGCCCGTCATCCTCGCTCAGGCCGGCGCAGATGCGGTCCTGCAGATCACGCAGATAGGCCTCGACGGCGGCGGCGTTCATCGCGGACGCAGCTCCCTCAGGCGCGGACCGTGCGACCGCTGACCAGGTCGCGGATCGTCGTCGGCCGCGGCGAGCGGCCGACCGGGCCGGGAACCACGACCAGTTCCGGGCCGAAGCTCAGGCGCACGTGGGTCGCGGTCTTGGCCGGCGGTTGTCCAGCCCGGTTGCAGCTGGTCGACACCAGCGGACCGAGCTGGTCGCACAGCTCGACGGCCGGCGGATGGCGCGTGATCCGCACGGCGATCTTGCTGCTGCCGCCGGTGATCCAGCGCGGCGCCTCGGGCGTTGCCGGCCACAGCCAGGTATGCGGGCCCGGCCAGGTGCGGAACGCGCGGTCCTCGATCTTCTCGTTCATCGGCTGCAGCCAGTGCTCGATGTCGGCGAAGTCCGAGGCGATCACGATCAGGCCCTTCTCGACCGGACGCTGCTTCAGCGCCAGCAACTGCATCACCGCCGACTCGTCGTTCGGATCGCAGCCCAAGCCCCAGACGGCTTCAGTCGGGTAGGCGATCAAGTTGCCGCTGCGCAGCGCGCGCGCGGCCTTGCGCAGATGGATCGTGCTCAGTTGCGGCCCGCGTGGGGCCCGGCGGTCGTCACTCACGGCTTACTTCTTCTTTTTGGCGGCCGGCTTTTTCTTGGCCGTGGCCTTCTTGACGGCGGGTTTCTTTGCAGCGGTTTTCTTGACCGCTGCTTTCTTCACGGCGGTTTTCTTGGTGGCCGCGGCTTTTTTCAAGACCGGCGCGTTAGCAGCCGGCTTGGCGGGGGCCTTGCTGGCGGCCTTGCCCTTGGCGCCCTTCTTGCCGCCAGCGGCCTTGTCCTTCTCGGCCGCTTCGTTCAAGAAGAACTCGCAGTCGAGCGCCGACAGTGACTCCGGCTCGCGGGTCTTGGGAATGTTCGCGCGGCGCGTGCCGTCGGTGATGTACGGGCCGAAGCGGCCCTTGACGATGCGGATGCCGGCGCCTTCGAAGACCTTGATCGTCGCGGCTTCCAGCGCCGCTGCCTTCTGCTCGATCAACTCGATCGCGCGCGGCAGACCGATCGTGTACGGATCGTCGTCGCGCTTGAGCGACACGAAGCTCTTGCCGTGACGGACATACGGCCCGAAGCGGCCGATGTTGACGTCGACTTCCTCGCCGTTGGGCAGCGTGCCGAGCCGGCGCGGCAGCTGGAACAGCGCCAGCGCGTCGGCCAGCGTGATCGTGTCGATGCGCTGGTTGGCGCGCAGGCTGGCGAAGCGCGGCTTGTCGGTGTCGTCCTTGGTGCCGATCTGCACGAAAGGACCATAGCGACCCAGTCGCGCCGACACCGGCTTGCCCGAGGCCGGATCAATGCCGATCTGCCGCGTCTCGGACACTTCCTGACGCGTCAGCTCCATCTTCTCGTCGACGCGCGGCTTGAACGCACCCCAGAAATCGGCCAGCAGCGGCACCCATTCGCGCTCACCGCGCGACACGGCGTCGAGGTCGTCTTCGAGCTTGGCGGTGAACTCGTAGTCGACGTATTGCGTGAAGTGATCGGTCAGGAACTTGTTGACGATCATGCCGACGTCGGTCGGCGTGAACTGCTTGCTGTCGAGCCGCACGTACTCGCGCGCCTGCAGCGTGCTGATGATCGAGGCGTAGGTCGACGGACGGCCGATGTCGAACTCTTCGAGCGTCTTGACCAGGCTGGCTTCGGTGTAACGCGGCGGCGGCTGCGTGAAATGCTGTTCGGCGTCGAGGTCGAGCAGGTTGACCACTTCGCCGACTTCGAGCACCGGCAGGCGCTTGTCGTCTTCGTCATCGTCGTCGCTCTTGTCGAGCGGGTCGGTGACCTTGATGTTGTACGCGGCCAGAAAGCCGGGTTCGAGCAGTACCGAACCGTTGGCGCGGAACGTGTGCAGCTGCCCGGCCTTCAAATCGGCGGCGACTGTGTCGAAAACGGCCGGCGTCATCTGGCAGGCCATCGTCCGCTTCCAGATCAGCTCGTAGAGCTTGGCTTGGTCGGGCGTCAGGTAGCGCGCCACTGCGCGCGGCGTGCGTGCAGCCGATGTCGGGCGCACCGCTTCGTGCGCTTCCTGGGCGTTCTTGCTCTTGCTCTTGAAGTAGCGCGGCTCGGGCGGCAGCGCCTTGTCGCCGAATTCCTTGGCGATCACCTTGCGCAACTCGCTGATCGCTTCCTGCGCCAGGCTGACCGAGTCGGTACGCATGTAGCTGATCAAGCCGACGGTTTCGCCGCCGAGGTCGACGCCTTCGTACAACTGCTGCGCAGCGCGCATCGTGCGGCTCGACGTGAAGCCGAGCTTGCGGTTGGCTTCCTGCTGCAAGGTCGAGGTCGTGAACGGCGGCGACGGGTTGCGCCGGCGCTGCTTCTTGTCGACCGCCACCACTTTCAGCGAACCCTGCGCCGCGGCCAGGATCCGCACCTTGGCGGCATCGGCGCCGCCGGCATCGGTCAGCGTGAACTGTTCGACTTTCTGGCCGTCGAGTTCGGTCAGCTTGGCGCCGAAGCTCTGCACGTCTTTCTGCGCGCGCGCGTCGAGCGTCCAGTATTCCTGCGGCTTGAACGCCTTGATTTCCTCTTCGCGCTCGCAGATCAGCCGCAGCGCTGGCGACTGCACGCGCCCGGCCGACAAGCCTGGCTGCACCTTGCGCCACAGCAGCGGCGACAGGTTGAAGCCGACCAGATAATCGAGCGCCCGCCGCGCCTGCTGGGCGTTGACCAGGTCGTAGGCAATGTCGCGCGGATGCGCCACGGCCTCGGCCACGGCGCGTTCGGTGATTTCGTGAAACACGACGCGCTTGACCGGCTTGCCCTTGAGCACGTTCTTTTCGCGCAGCAACTCGACCAGATGCCAGCTGATCGCCTCGCCTTCGCGGTCAGGGTCGGTCGCCAGCAGCAGCGTGTCGGCGTCCTTCAGCGCCGCGATGATGGCCCGCACGTGCTTCTCGTTGCGGTCGATCACCTGGTACTTCATGTCGAAGCTACCGGTCGTATCCACGGCGCCGTCCTTGGGCACCAGATCGCGGACGTGCCCATAGGACGCCAGGACTTCGTAGTCCTTGCCCAGATACTTTTTGATCGTCTTCGCCTTGGCCGGCGATTCGACGATGACCAGGTTTTTGCTCATTGCACCGCTGCTTCGTGCCGCTGCGTAACGCAGGCGCCGAGCCCGCGGGGACCGTGCTTATAAGGGCAAGCCGACGCCAATGTCTAGCGAGCGGGGTTCGGGTCCGGCGCCAAGTCAAGCCCGGATGCGAGCTGCGGGCATAAAAAAGGGCCGGTGATGGGCCGGCCCTTCGTTACCGCGGTTTACCCTCTTACAGTGTCAGCCCTTGGGGCACAGGATCGACAGCAGCGGGATGTTGGCGAAGGCGCAGGTCTTGGTCGGCGTGCCGGTCGTGCCGCCGCCGCTGGTGCCGCCCGAGGCTTGGCCGGTCAGCGCACTGAGTACGCGGTCGACGATGTTGACCACCGGGGCGAGCACCGTGCCAGCCAGCTTGCCGCCCGTGTCGGTCTGATCCGCACCGCCGGCCAGACCGTCCATGATCGGGCCGACGATGGCCGGGAGCAGCGCGTTGCTGACCGGGGCCAGCACCGCCGACAGCGCCGAGCCGAGCTTGCTGTTGAACAGCGGGTCCAGCACCTTGCCAACCGAGTTGCCGAGCAGTGCCGACAGCTTGGCGCTGGACTCGGTGATCTGCGTGGCCACCGGCGACACCTGGCCGCTGGCCGCTTCGAGGTTGGACAGCGGGATGACCTTGGTCAGCAGGTTGACCAGCGCGTTGTTGACCAGGTTCTGCACCGCAGCACCGGCGCCGGGAGCGTCGAAGCGAGCGGCGGCCGACAGCAGCGAGCTGGTATCGGCGATCGCGCTACCGACCGTGGTCAGCGCACCACCGACGATCGGGGCCTCGTAGGCTGAATCTGGGATCTGCGACAGCGCCAGCTGCATCGCGGTGTTGAGCTGATCAACCAGCGAGGCCAGCTCGGTCATCGGGACCGGGGTTTCCGTGCCGTCGGTGCCGACCACTTCGATGATCCGCGTCATGATCGGTTGCAGACGTTCGGCCAGCGGCGCCAGCGGCGTGTTGTAGAGCAGGTTCAGCACGTTCTGCAGACGCTTGATCGACAGCGTGTCCTGAGCGCAGTCGACCGTCTGGCCGGCCAGGCCTTCGAGCAACTGCACCAGGTCGACGACCATGCCGCGCAGCGAGCCGGCGACCAGCGCCGGGTCGGCCGCACCCGGATTGGCACCGGCGCCCTGCAGCGAGGCCAGAATCGTTTCGGCGATGTCGACGGTGCCGCCGACGACGATTTCGTTGCTGCATACCAGCACCGTCTGCAGCGCGGTGCCGCTGACGGCGGTCGACAGCGGCTCGACGACGGTGTCGGTGACCTGCGTCTGCATCGTGTCGAGTGCGCCGCTGGTCGACTTGCCGACGATCATTGCCGCGGTGCCCGCCGGCGGTGTCGAGGTCACGGGTGCCGGGTCGGATGAGCCTCCACCGCCGCCGCAAGCGGTCAGCAGCAGCAGGCCGGAGAGGGTGAAGGCGCGGCTGGCGCGCTTGAAGTTCGTATCGGTCATGGTGGGTTCCCCTGACGAGGTGTGTGGAGTGATGGCGAAGCGACCATCTCAAACTGCCCTGTAGGAAAAACCCCAATGAGAACAAGTGGTAACGACATACGGGTCGAACGGTAGCGCGTACGCAACTTGAGGCCGTACATCCACGTCGCCGCTGCCTTTCGTCGCCGCCGCCGAGTCACCGCGGCAATCTGACGCGCGGATCAACCGGCGCTGGAACGCGCGCGGCGCGCCGTTTCGACGGTCTCGGGTGCCCGCCGCGCGCCGCTGACCCCGGCCCAAACGACGACGGGCCGGCAAAAGCCGGCCCGTCGGGTTGCGCCATGAGCCCGGCGGTGGCCGGGTACCGGTTAATGCAGATAGTCGCCTTGGTAGTAGACGAGGTCTTCCATGTGCTCGAACGCTTCTTCCGAACCGGGCTGATTGATCAGCACCAGCAGGCAGACCCATTTGACGCGCTCCAGATCGATCTCGTCGTTGAACGCCATCAGCCGGTCGATGACCACCTCGCGGCTCGACGAATCGAGGATGCCGAGCTGCTCGAGGTTGTGCAGAAAGCCGCGGCATTCGACCGACAGCTTGGCGACTTCTTCGCGTGCGTAGAAGCGCAGCGACCGCAGCGCACCGCCGGCGCCGTCGTGGAGGGGTTTCTGGCGGTTTTCGGACAGGCCGTCGAGCCACGAGAACGCGTGTTCGACCTCCTCGACCGGAAAGCCGGCGGCGGTCAGCTCGTCGCGCAGCGTGTCCTGGTTGTCCGTATCGGAAAATTCTCCGTGCTGATAGTTCTCGAAGAGATACATCAGTACGTCCAGCACTGTTTCTTTCATGTCGATCCCGTTGTCTGCTTCAAGAGGATGTGCGACCTGCCGTGCCAGCACCGCCGTTCAAAGCGGCCGATCCACGATAAGTGTGGAGTGATGATTTGTCTACAGTTGGTAGTGGTTGCGAGGCTCTCCTAACAAGTATTCCCCTTACGTCGCCGAGGGCCGCCGGCGCCGCATCACGCGGCCCGCGCTGTCGGTGGCGACCCAGCCGTCCAGCTCCAGCTTCAGCAAGGCTTCGCCCAGCTTGTCGGCGGGCCATTGCAGTTGTTCGACGAGACGATCGACGGTGACCGGCTCGTCGCCCATTGCCCGCCAAATGCTTTGCAAGTCGCGGGCCGGTTCGGCCTCTGCGGCCCGCGGCGTGGGAGCTTCGGCGGCGGTGGCCCGGCTCGGCGCCGGACCGGACGCGGGTGCGTCGGCGGCCAGTGCGTCCGCCAAGGCGCCGGCCAGCACGCCGGCCAGCTCCTCGACGATGTCATCGACGCTTTCGACCAGGCGCGCGCCCTGCCGGATCAGCTGATGGCAGCCGCGCGCCAGCGTGTTGTGGATCGAGCCGGGGATCGCGAACACCTCGCGACCCTGCTCGGCGGCCAGCCGCGCGGTGATCAGAGAACCCGATTCGCGTGCCGCTTCGACGACCAGCACGCCCAGCGACAGCCCGGCGATCAGCCGGTTGCGCTGCGGAAAGTTCTCCGGCAGCGGCGGCATGCCCGGCGAAAACTCCGACACCAGCAAGCCGCGCGCGGCGATCGCGTGGGCAAGATCCTTGTGCCGCGCCGGATAGACGCGGTCCAGGCCGGTGCCGCAGACGGCGATCGTATTGCCACCGACCGACAGCGCGCCGCGATGCGCAGCGCCGTCGATGCCCAGCGCCAGGCCGCTGGTGACGACCAGCCCGCGCCCGCATAGCGCGGCGGCAAAACCCTGTGCATTGTCCAGGCCCTGCGCGGTGGCGCTGCGCGCGCCGACGACGCCGATCTGCGGCAAGCGCAGCAGCTCGACGTCGCCGATGCAGAACAGCGCAGCCGGTGCGCCGTCGATCTCGCGCAGCCGCTGCGGATAGCGCGGATCGGTAAACGTGACCAGATGCCGGCCCGGCGCGCCACGCAACCACGCGAGGTCGGCGTCGACCAGCGTGACATCGGGCGCGGCGAGCGCATCGCAGGCGGTGCGCGACAGGCCCAAGCGCGACCAGCCGCCGCGTCCGGCGGCCAGCGCGGTGGCGGCATCGCCGTATTCGGAGATCAGTCGGAGGGCCAGCGGCGGGCTGAGGCCCGGCGCCCGCAGCAGCCACAGCCAGGCGCGCAGGTCATCGTCGTTCATGGGGCGACGCTAGGCGCTTGCAGCGGGCGTCGGCAAGGACCGGCGTCTCGCCAGCACGCCTTCAGTTGAGGCGAGCCCGCGGTGCTTCGACGCGGTCGAGCAGGTGAGCGGGCCGGGTCACCGACATCACCAGTGCGTAGGACAGCCTCGGCGTGGTCTTGAACACCATCAATTGCCCGGCCGGCTGGTCGGGCAGCTGAACCTTGGTCTTGCCGTACGGGTCGGCGACGCGCGCGCCGGCTTGCAGGATCTGCAGCACATGGCCGGGCTCCAGACCCTGCTGACTGCCGCGGTTGATCGCCACGATCTGGAACTGGCTGATCTGCGAAATGCCGTCGAAGGCCGCGATGATCCGCCCGCCGACCGGCTGTGTCGGTGCATGGGGATAAAAATCGGCCTGGAACGCATCCGGCTCTACCGGCAGCAGATGGTCGCCGACCAGCGCTTCGCGGTAGGTCTGCGACAGCAGCGCCGTCGCGGGGTCGCCCGGTTCGCGGACCACGGCCTCGCCGATCGGCAGCGCCTCGTAACCGAGAATGCTGCCGTCGTCCGGGTCCTTATAGGCTTGACCGGAGCGCACCACAGCGTAGGTCCAGGGCTCGACCGGTGGTAGCCGGCGAACGTAGATCAGCGCGCCTTCGCCGCCGATCAGGTGGGCGTCGACGAACGACAGCAGGTACGGCGCGGTCTTCAGCTCATCGGCCGTCACCAGACGCGGGCCCCGCAGGAAGTCGCGGATCGCGTCGATCGGGATCGTCGGGATCGCCGCTTCCAGCGGCAGTTCGCGAATCTGCGGCGACAGGCGCTCCAGATCGCCGGCCAGCGTCAGCTGAGGGCGACCATCGACCTCGATCAGGCTGAGCACGTCACCGGGATAAATCAGATGCGGATTGCGGACCTGGTCGTTGACGATCCAGATTTCCGGCCACTGCCAGGGGTCGAGCAGAAAGCGGTTGGCCAGCGACCACAGCGTGTCGCCGCGCTGCACCGTGTAGCGCAGCGGTGCGTCGGGTCGCAGCAGTGCGGCATTGCCCGGCGCACGCGGCGGCGGCATTACCATGGCGGTCGCTGCCGAGGCGTCGCTGGCGGACGGGCTGTCGGTAGCCGCGGATGGCGCGGCGGTGACCGACACGACCGGCGACGGTGCAGACGCACAAGCGCCCAGCAGCGTCGCGATCAGGGCCGCGCAGGCGGCGAGCCGCCACGTCGGGCCTGCGCCTCGGTCGAAGCCATACAGCGAGCGACTATACTTTCTCATGCAAGCCGTCCCTCGCGCGGCAGGTTCCCTCGGTTCGGCGGTGATGCGGGCCGGGGAACAAAGACTTTCGGTTCAATGTTTTTAGCAGCTTTCGAATACTAAGCCATGGCCCTGATGCCGATTCTTCACCATCCCGACCCGCGGTTGCGCATCAAGGCGCGACCGGTCGTCGACTTCGGCCCGGCGCTGCAAAAGCTGGTCGACGACATGTTCGAGACGATGTACGCCGCGCCCGGTGTCGGCCTCGCGGCCACTCAGGTTGGCGTCGCGCTGCGGCTGGCGGTCATGGATGCCGGCGAAGAAACGCCCGAGCCGCGCGTGATGATCAACCCCGAAGTGCTCGACGCCGGCGACCGGATGGAAATGGAAGAGGGCTGCCTGTCGGTGCCCGACGCCAGCGAAAAAGTGCAGCGCTACAACCGGCTGCGGGTCCGTGCGCTCGACCGCAACGGCGAGGCCTACGAGCTGGACGTCGAGGGCCTGCGCGCCCAGGCGATTCAGCACGAGATCGACCATCTCGACGGCAAGCTGTACATCGACTATCTGTCGTCGCTCAAGCGCGAGCGCATTCTCAAAAAGCTGCGCAAGCAGCAGCAGCGCGACAACGCCTGACACCCCACCGGACGCACGCTTGAAACTGGTCTTTGCCGGCACGCCGGAATTTTCCGTTGCAGCGCTCGACGCGTTGCACGCCGCCGGCCACGACATCGTCGCCGTCTATACCCAGCCGGACCGCCCGGCCGGTCGCGGGCAGAAGCTGACGCCGTCGCCGGTGGCGCAGCGCGCCGCCGCGCTCGGCCTGCCGACATTCAAGCCGGAAAAGCTGCGCGGCAACGAGCCGGCCATCGGCGGACTGCGCAAGCTCGCGCCGGACTTGATGATCGTCGTCGCCTACGGCTTGATCCTGCCGCAGGCGGTGCTCGACGTGCCTCGCTTGGGCTGCTTCAACATCCACGCGTCATTGCTGCCGCGCTGGCGCGGCGCCGCGCCGATCCAGCGCGCGATTCTGGCTGGCGACACCGTCAGCGGCGTGACGATCATGCAGATGGACGCGGGCCTGGACACCGGCGCGATGCTGCTGCGCGACGAGGTCGCGATCACGCCGACGACCACCGCCTACCAGCTCCACGATCAATTGCAGGCCATGGGCGCGCGCCTGATCGTCGACGCGGTCGCCCAAGCCGAGGCCGGCCAGCTGCAAGCCGTGCCGCAGCCGGCCGACGGCGCCACCTACGCGCACAAGTTCGACAAGGCCGAGGCCCGTCTGGACTGGGCGCGCCCGGCGATCGAGCTGGACCGCGTCGTCCGCGCGTTCAATCCGGCGCCGGTGGCCTGGACCGAGCTGGGCGGTGAACGGGTCCGCGTGTTCGCCGCGCTGCCGGCGGCGGACTCCGTCGACGCGACAGGCGCGCTGCCCGGCACGATCCTGGCCGCGGATGCCGACGGCATCGCGGTGGCCACCGGCGAAGGGCGGCTGCTGCTGCAGGCGCTGCAGTGGGCCGGTGGCCGTGTCACCGACGCCGAGCAGGCCGCCCGCGGCCGCACGCTGATCGGCGCGCGCTTCCAATGAACGATTCGCCGATGAACGCGGCCGGCGCCGACGACGAAGAACCGATGCCGCCGCAGCCGGATCGACCCGACTGCTGCAACGGCGGCTGCGCCGTCTGCGTGCTCGACGGCTTCGACGAGGAAATGGACTTGTGGCGCCAGGCCTGCCGTGCGGTGCTCGCGCGCCGTGCCGCACGCCAACAGGGCGCAAGCTAGTTCGCACGACGTCGATCGTCGTCGCGCGGCACTATTGACGGCGCATCCCCGCGACAGCAGTCTGCGCGCCCCCGCTGGCGGCGCGGTTTTGCCCGTCAGCCTGCCTTCCACACCGTAGCCCCGGCGAGTCCGGCGCTACACGCCCCCGGCGAATCCGATCATGGTCTGGCCAACTGCTTCCGACACTGCGGCACCCAAGCCGCTCAACGCGCGAGCACTCGCGGCACGCGCGATCGCCCGCGTGATGGCCGGCGACAGCCTCGACGATGCGATCGCCACCGCACGCCGGCAGATTGCCGAGCGCGACATGCCGTTGATCAAGAGCATTGCCTACGGCGTGCTGCGCGAGCACATGCAGCTCAAGGCGCTGGCCGCGCAGATGCTGCAAAAGCCGATGGACCGCGAGCCCGAGATCATGGCGCTGATCGAAGTCGGCCTGTATCAGCTGCGCCGCATGCGCATCCCGCCGCATGCAGCCGTGGCCGACACGGTCGAAGCGGTCACGCAGCTGGACCGGCCGAACCTGTCGGGCTTGGTCAATGCACTGCTGCGCCGCTATCAGCGCGAGCGCGAGGCGCTCGAAGCCGCGCTGCCCGACGACGCACCAACGCGCTACAGCGCACCGCCGTGGCTGGTCGACATGCTGCGCCAGGATTGGCCCGACCATTGGGAATCGGTGCTGGCCGCCGCCAACGAACAGGCGCCGCTGGTGCTGCGCGTCAATCGCCGCAAGCTGGACCGCGACGCTTACGCCACCAAGCTGCGCGCGGCTGGATTGCCCGCTCAGATCATCGATGCGGCGCCCGATGCGCTGGTGCTCGAATCCGCGGTGCCGGTGGATCAGCTGCCGGGCTTTGCCGACGGCGAGGTGTCGGTGCAGGACGCATCGGCGCAGCTGATGACCGGGCTGCTCGACCTGCATGACGGACAGCGCTTGCTCGACGCCTGCGCCGCGCCGGGCGGCAAGACCACGCATGCGCTCGAATGCGCCGACCTCGACGTGCTGGCGCTGGACATCGCCAAGGCGCGGCTGCCGCGTATCCACGAGAACCTGCAGAGGCTCGGCTTGAAGGCCGAAGTGCGCGTGTCTGACGCCGGTCGACCCAACACCTGGTGGGACGGCAAGCCGTTCGATCGCATCCTGGTCGATGCGCCGTGCTCGGGCACCGGCGTGATCCGCCGCCATCCGGACATCCGCTGGCTGCGCCGGCCCGAGGACATCCAGCGCATGGCGGATCGCCAGCTGCGCTTGTTGTCGGCGTTGTGGCCGCTGCTGACGCCGGGCGGCGTGATGGTCTATGCCACCTGTTCGGTGCTCGCGGCCGAAGGCGAGGATGTCGCCAAGCGCTTCCTGATGAGCCAGCCCGACGCCAAGCACGACCCGATCGCCCAGGTCGGCTGGGGCGAGGCGCGGCGGCATGGTCGGCGCATCGCGCCGGGCGGCGGCTTCGACGGCTTCTACTACGTGCGCTTTCGCAAGCCGGCGCGACGCGAGGTCTGACCCGCCTCACGCGTTACACGGCGCCACAACGCAAAAGGCCGGTTTTCACCGGCCTTTTGCTGCTTGCTACGGAAAGGCTGCCGCTTTAGCGGGCGCCGGCCGATGCGTTGACGTCGGCATTGACGTCGACGCCGACCGTCGCATTGCCCTGGCCGGCACCGACCGTCGCGCCCACGCCGGCACCCACGCCGCCGAGCAGGCCACCGACGGCGCCGGTGGTCTTGTTGACGACCTTGCCGCTGGTTTCCTTGACGGCCTTGCCGGTGCGGACCGCAGCGTTCTTGGTGCCGACCGCGGCCTTGGCGGCGGCTTCCTTGGTGGCGTGCGCCGCGTTGACGGTCGCGTCCTTGGCCACACCCACGCCGTGGACCGTGGCGGCCGCGCCCGCGCGCAGACCGTTGCCGACGGCCGCGCCGACGCCCGGACCCGCACCGGCATCAACGCCGACGTTGACGCCGACATTGGCGCCCGCACCGGCACCGGCGCCCGCGCCGTTGGCGTTGACCTGAGCCTGAGTGCTGGCGTTGACGCTGGCCGCCTGGGCCGACAGCGACAGCATCAGCGTGGCGGTGGCAGTGGCGATGAGGGTCATTTTATTCATGGTGAAAACTCGCAGTCCGTCTGAGACGGTTGGGGTGGAGGGCGCAGAGATTCAGATACGGTGGCCGACTGTCGGCTTAACGAACCCGCAATCGGCACGACGCGAACGGGTCGGGTCGGCAGAATGCAGCGCGGATCATCGCCGATGCGGGGGGCCAGCGGAATTCTTGCGGTGCAACAATGGCGGGCGTATGGTGCGCCCCTTCTCATCGAGTGCTCAGCGTTGGCCGCGTGAAGATCATCATTCTGGGGGCGGGACAGGTGGGCGGTACGCTGGCCGAGAACTTGGCCCGCGAAGCCAACGACATCACCGTGGTCGACAAGAATGCCCAGCATCTGGCCGACCTGCAGGAGCGGCTGGACATCCGCACCGTCCACGGCTTCGCCTCGCACCCTGACGTGCTCAAGCGCGCCGGCGCCCACGACGCCGAGATGATCATCGCCGTCACTGACAGTGACGAGACCAACATGCTCGCCTGCCGCATCGCGCAGGTGCTGTTCAACACGCCGACCAAGATCGCGCGCGTGCGTTCGCACGAATACCTGCGCGAGAAGAAGCTGTTCGACGGCGATGCCTTGTCGGTCGACTTGCATATCTCGCCCGAGCAGCTGGTCACCGACTACATCCGCCGGCTGATGGAATACCCCGGTTCGCTGCAGGTGGTCGACTTTGCCGACGGTCGCGTGCGGCTGGTCGGCGTGCGCGCCTATTACGGCGGCCCGCTGGTGTCGCGTCAGCTCAAGGAGCTGCCGTTGCATTTGCCGGACATCGACGCGCGGGTCGCGGCGATCTATCGGCGCGGCCGGCCGATCATTCCCGAAGGCGACACGATCATCGAGGCTGAAGACGAAGTGTTCTTCGTCGCGGCCACCGAGCACATCCCGAAGATCATGGCCGAGCTGCGCCGTCAGGATAAGCCGGTCAAGCGCGTGATGATCGCCGGTGGCGGCAACATCGGCCTGCGCTTGGCGCGCGTGCTCGAAGGGCAGATGCAGGTCAAGCTGATCGAGCGCGATCGCGCTCGCGCCACCTATTTGTCCGAGCAACTCAGCCGCAGCATCGTATTGCATGGCGACGCCGCCAACGAACAGCTGCTGCTCGAAGAAAACATCGAAGACGTCGATGTGTTCTGCGCGATCACCAACGACGACGAAGCGAACATTCTGTCGGCGATGCTGGCCAAGCGCCTGGGTGCGCGCAAGGCACTGTCGCTGATCAACCGCGTGTCATATGTCGATCTGGTCGAAGGCGGCGCGATCGACATTGCGATTTCACCCCAGCAGTCGACCGTGTCGGCACTGCTGGCGCATGTGCGCCGTGGCGACGTGGTGCGCGTCCACAGCTTGCGACGCGGCGCGGCCGAGGCGATCGAAGCCGTCGCTCACGGCGATCGCAAAACCAGCAAGGTGGTCGGCCGGCGCGTCGAAGAGATCAAGCTGCCGCCCGGTACGGCGATCGGCGCCGTGGTGCGCGGCGACGAGGTGATCATTGCCCACCATGACACGGTGATCCAGGTCGATGACCACGTGATCCTGTTTCTCGTCGACAAGAAACACACGCGCGACGTCGAGCGCTTGTTTCAAGTCGGCGCGTCGTTCCTGTAAGCGTCGCTGCGGTGTATACCGACGCCGCCCGGCGGTCCAACTCGACGCGACGCTTCGTCGCCGTTCAGCGTCTGGTCGGTCTGTTGCTGATGCTGTTTTCGCTGACGATGCTGCCGCCGGTTGCGGTGGGTCTGTATTACGGCGAGGACACGATCCCGGCGTTCATGGCCGGCATGTGGATCACGATCGCCACGGGCGCCGCGATCTGGTGGCCGGCGCGTCGCGAGCGCGCCGAGTTGAAGATCCGCGACGGCTTCCTGGTGACCGTGCTGTTCTGGACCGTGCTTGGTTTGTTCGGCGCGATCCCGTTGTATGTTGCGTCCGATGCTTGGCATTCGGTGATCGAGGCGATCTTCGAATCGGTGTCGGGCTTGACCACGACCGGGGCGACGATGGTGTCGCAAGGCATCGATGACCTGCCCCGATCGATCAACTACTACCGCATGCAGCTTCATTGGCTCGGTGGCATGGGCATCATCGTGCTGGCCGTCGCCGTGCTGCCGATGCTCGGTATCGGCGGCATGCAGCTGTACATGGCCGAGACCCCCGGCCCGATGAAGAACAGCAAGCTGACGCCGCGCATCACCGGCACCGCACGCGTGCTGTGGCTGGTGTATTCGTCGTTGACGTTGATCTGCGCGCTGATCTACTGGGCGCTCGGGATGTCGCTGTTCGACGCGATCTGCCATGCGTTCTCCACGCTGTCCTCCGGTGGCTTCTCGACGCACGATGCCAGCGTCGGTTACTTCAACAGCGCGCCGATCGAGTTGGCGGTGACGTTCTTCATGGTCGTGGCCGGCAGCAACTTCGCACTGCATTACCTGGTCTGGGAACGTCGCTCGCTGCGCATCTACTGGCGTGATGGCGAGTTTCGCGTGTACCTGACGCTGTTCTTGGTGTTTTCGGTGCTGGTCTGCGCGCCGCTGGTCTACTACGACACCTATCCCGACGTGTACACCGCAGTACGTCGTGGCGTGTTCCAGCTGGTGGCCTATGCCACCGACGCCGGCTTTGCCACCGCCGATCCGACGCATTGGCCGACCTACGTTCCGCTGCTGATCGTGCTGTCGACCTTCATGTTCGGCTGCTCGGGTTCCACGGCGGGCGGCGTCAAGATGATCCGGCTGGTGCTGTTCGTGAAGCAGGCGCTGCGCGAGCTGCAGCGCTTGGTTCATCCGAGCGCCGAGCTGCTGATCAAGTTCGACGGCAAGACCGTACCCAACGACATCGTCTACGCGGTCGGCGGATTCTTCTCGGTCTATGTCGGCCTGACGATCATGCTGACGTTCGCGATGATTTCGACGGGCCTGGACGTGGTCACCGCGTTCTCGGCGGTCGCTGCCTGCATGAACAATGCAGGCCCGGGCCTGGGCAGCGTCAATGCGAACATGGCCGGCGTCAGCGATACCGGCAAGGCGATCCTGATCTTTGCGATGCTGCTGGGCCGGCTCGAAGTGTT
The DNA here is from genome assembly GCF_900129825.1 of Hydrocarboniphaga daqingensis. GTDB lineage: Bacteria > Pseudomonadota > Gammaproteobacteria > Nevskiales > Nevskiaceae > Hydrocarboniphaga > Hydrocarboniphaga daqingensis. The sequence goes on from NZ_FQWZ01000002.1 coordinate 256,623, forward strand.
CACGCTGCTGGTGGTGTTCACGCCGAGTTTCTGGCGGCGCTGATCTGCTCGGTGGCGCTGCCGTGCGGCGCGATCTACGCGGCTGGACGATAGAATGCCGTCGACGTCCGTCGCCGCGCCCGCTCAAATCGCGCGACAACGGCCTCCGCCCGCCCCCGCCGAGCCCAACGCATGTCGGTATTCACCAAGGTCAGCCACGACGAGCTGGTCGAGTTTCTGAAGCAGTATCCGATCGGCGGACTGATCGGCTTCCAGGGCATCGGCGAAGGTGTCGAGAACACCAATTACTTTGTCGACACGCACGATGGTCGTTGGGTGCTGACGCTGTTCGAGCGGCTCAACTACGCCGATCTGCCGTTCTTCCTCGGCTTGATGGATCACATCGCCTCGCGCGGCTTGCCTGGTGCGATGCCGGCCCGCACGCGCGGCGGCGACAACCTGACCACGCTCAACGGCAAGCCGGCCGCGTTGGTGCGCCGGCTGGTCGGCCAGAGCGTGTTGTTCCCGACGCTGGAGCAGTGCGTGCAAGTCGGTCGCGCGCTCGGTGATCTGCACGTGGCAACGGCCTCCTACGCAGGCCATTGCGAAAACGGCCGCGGCGCGGCCTGGCGCGCATCCACCGGTCAGGGACTGCTGGCGCATGTCGATGCCGATACGCGGGCCTTGATCGATGACGAGCTGGCCGCGCAGACGCAGCTCGACTTGGCGGCCTTGCCGCAGGGCGTGATCCACGCCGACCTGTTTCGCGACAACGTGCTGTTCGTCGACGACCGCCTGACCGGTCTGATCGACTTCTACTACGCCTGCAATGACGCGCTGGCATACGACCTCGCGATCACGCTCAACGACTGGTGCGTCGAGCCCGACGGCGTGCCCAACGCCGAGCGCTGGAACGCGATGCTCGCCGCCTATTCGTCGCGGCGCAGTTTGAATGCCGCCGAGCGCGCCGCGTGGCCGCTGGTGCTGCGCGCCGCTGCGCTGCGCTTCTGGCTGTCGCGGCTGTGGGACTGGACCTTCCCCCGCGAAGGCGACGTCGTCCACATCAAGGACCCGGACGCCTATCGGCGGATTCTGGTGCACCACCGCGACAACCCGCCGCGCGGCTTGCTGATCTGACCTGCCCGCGCAGCCCGCAACGGCGATAGCATCCCCGGATCACAACGGGGAGCGACGCGGATGATGGGGCTGACGCGGTATCAATGGACGGTGCTGTTCGCCGCCTGGCTGGGCTGGGGCTTCGATATCTTCGACGGCCTGCTGTTCAACTACGTGGCGCCCAACTGCGTGCCGACGCTGCTCGGTTTGCAGATCGGCTCGCCCGAAGCCAAAAGCGCCACGCTGCTGTGGACCGGCATCATGACCGCGACGCTGCTGATCGGCTGGGCCGTGGGCGGCGTGGTCTTCGGCCTGGTCGCCGACCGCATCGGCCGCACGCGCACGCTGCTGATCACGATGCTGCTTTATGGGCTGGGCACCGCGGCCTGCGCGTTTGCGCCCAACATCTGGGTGCTGCTGGCGTTCCGGATCGTTGCGGCACTCGGCATCGGCGGCGAATGGGCGGCCGGCGCGTCGATGGTGGCCGAAGCGGTGCCGGAACATAAGCGCGTCGAAGCCGGTGCGCTGCTGTACACCTCAGCACCGATGGGCTTGTTCCTGGCCACGTTCGTCAACTTTCAGGTCGCCGGCAACTGGTTCGCCGACGACCCGGCCGTGTCCTGGCGCTATGTGTTTCTGTTCGGCCTGCTGCCGGCGGTGATCGCGTTCATCGTGCGGCTGTTTGTTCACGAGCCTGAGCGCTGGCAGACCGCGCGCGCCAGCGGTCCGCCGCCGCGTCTGCGCGAGCTGTTTGCTCCGGGCACGCGGCATCTGACGCTGAGCGGCTTTTTGATGGCGGTGATCACGCTGCTGGCCTGGTGGAGCTGCAATGCGTTCATCCCGGTGGTGTCGACGGGCCTCGCGCAGACTGAAGCGGCGACGCTGGGACTCGACGCGAGCGCAACGCGCGCCTTGGCCGAGCACTGGAAGACGCTGGCGACGACCTACTTCAACCTCGGTGGCCTGATCGGCACGCTGCTGACGATTCCCGCCGCCAAGTTGCTCGGTCGCCGCCCGATGTTCGGCTTGTATCTGGCGCTGTCGGCGGTCGCCCTGCTGGGCACGTTCGGCCCTGACTGGCAGGGCCAGACGCGGCTGTACGGCTATTTCGCGATCGGCCTGACCGTGTTCGGCGTGTTCGGCAGCTTCACCTATTACCTACCGGAACTGTTCCCGACGCGGCTGCGCGGCACCGGCTCGGGCTTTTGCTACAACATCGGCCGCATCGTCGCCGCGGCCGGGCCGTTCCTGGTCGGCAGCATTGCCGCCCAGGGCGTGCAGAGCGCGGTCCAAGTGCTGTTCTGGGTCGGTTTGGTGCCGGTGGTCGGCCTGATGATGCTGCCCTGGGTCGTCGAGACGCGCGGGCGTCCGCTGCTCGACTAAGCGCACGCGCCGCGCATAAAAAAGCGCCCGGTGCAGGAACTCACCGGGCGCTTCAAGCAGCGATACGTTATTCGACGTTGTGCGGCGGATTCTGCGCCGCCGGCGTTCGCCTTACCTGAACGAGGCGCGACGACGACGCAGTGCCGCGGCCAGCAGCATCGGCGCCAACAGCAGGGCACCGGCTGCGCCGCCGCCACCACCGCCGCCGGTGCTGACGCCGCCACCACCCGAGCTACCGCCACTGCCGCCACCGCCACCGCTCGGCGGCGGATCGACCGGCACGGCGGCGAACTCGGTGAAGTCCTCGACGACGCCGACATGGTCGGTGCTGTCACGGTCCGGCGAGATCGCGTTCTTGCCCATGCCGCGCTGTGCAAAGCCATGGGCGCAGCGTGCGTAGTCGTCCATGTCGGCGGCCATCGCGGCCGCCAGGATGCCGTCGCGGGCTTCGGTGTAGGTCGGCGAGGACGGCGTCATCTTCAGACCGGCGATCAGGTAATCCATCATCCGTCCGCGCGCCTGCTCGAAGCTCAGGCTGGGCTTGTTGAGCAGCGCCGCGTAGCACTCCCAAACCGAGTTCGCCCAGATTTCGCCCGAGGCGTGAACCTGCGCGTTGCCGGCACCATCGGTGCCGTAAGCGATCGGCGCCTCGTCGGCCGGCAACGGCTCGCCGACGGCGATGTGCTTGAACGTCAGCGGGTTCTTGCTCGTGTCGGTCGAGTACGGCACGCGGCGGATCGCAAAGTAGCTGTCGCCGGTGACGAAGAAGCCGACGCCGTACGGCGCCTGATAGCGGTCGTTGCCCGGACGCTGCCGGTCTTCGGGACGAACCGTGAGGATCATCGAGGCGACGTCGCTCCAGCCCTCGCCCATGCTGCCGCCCTGGTTGTTCGACAGGCCCGAGCCGTCGTCGACCAAGCGGTTCGACACGTGGTGGAAGTACTCGTGCGCGATCACCTGGTTGTCGAACGTACCGTCGCGGTCGATTGAGGCTTCACGGCGCAACGACATCGTCACCGGCGTGCCGGCCGCGATCGCGTCCTTGATCTTCTGGCCGTCGTCCTTGCGGATCATGATCGACGGGATCTGATAGACCTGATCGGTGCTGACGATGTCGAGCGGCACGTCGGCGTTGCCCATCGACGTCGGATCGCCGTCGCCGTTGTTGACGACGACCATCGCCGTTGCGCCGCTGATCGTCGCGTACAGCGCCTTGCTGGTGAAGTTGCAGTTGCCACGGTCGATCAGCGCGATCTTGCCGGCCAGATTCGGGTCGGGGATCAGGTTCGGCAGCGGGTAGGTGATGCCCAGGATCGGGTCCGGCGGCGTTTCGACGCCGGTGCAGCCGTCGCCCGGCGCATCGAATAGATCGGCCGCGACGCCGACTTCACCGCTGGTGTCGAACACGCGCGGCCCGAAGCTGGCGCCGTTGAACTTGATCGCGCCGAAGTCCGGCGCGGTGATGCGCACTTCGCCGCGGATTTCGCCGTCGAACAGATACATCTGCATCCGCGGCGAGCTGCCGTCGGCCGGCGTGGCCATGTTGGCGTTGTTGCGGCCCGACGCGTCCTGGCCTTCGGCCTGGATCGGGTCGCCCTCGCTGCCGCCGCGACCGAAGTTGCTGGTCTGGCCGTTACCGGCGAGCTCGTTGAAGCCGTGGTCGTACCAGAAGTCGTGCAGCCAGTTGTTCACGTAGAACAAGTTGACGTTGGCCGCGTTCTTGGCCGCGTCCTGCGCCGGGTCGTCGTCGCCGACCACCGGATAGTCGAAGGTGTCGGTCGACGTTGCCGTGGCGCGGCTATCGCCGGTGCCGGCGACGAAGCCGTCGCCGGGCGTGCGCACCGGCAACACCAGCGGCAGAAACACGCCGACGCCGGAGTCGATGTACGAATCGACGTTGTTGCCGGTGGTCGTGGTCACGCCAGATTCGGCGATCCACGGGTCGCCGGTCGAGATCGGGCCATGATCGAGCGTTACCAGCTTGGATTCGACGCCGACGCGCGGCGGCTGGTTGGCGACGCTGGTGCCGGCGAACGGCTGGTAGCCATTGCCCAGCGGTGCATCGAACGGCTGGAAGTTGCCGCTGGCATCGGCAAACACGCGATAGGTGTAGGCCGCTTCGGCTTCGAGGTTGTTGCGGAACAGCAGCGCGCCGTCGCCGGCCGCGACGACCAGACCGTAAGCCGTGCTGCCCGAGCGCTGCGACACGCCCCACAGCTCGACGTAGTACGCCGGCTGCAGACGCCCGGCGCGCGGGTAGTAGATGCGCTTGACGCGCGGTGCGCGGGACATCGCCATGCCGGTACCGGACAACGCCGGCAGCTTGAACCACTGGTAGTCGCCTTGAACGCGGTCGACGACCAGCGTTGCCGCGTTGAGCGCGCTGCCGCCGATGGCCGACCAGGCCGAGCCGATCGCCTGCGCTGCGCTGCGCGCGAACTGCGTCGGCGCATTGCTGCCGTAGTCGGTGGCGAAATAACCGGAGATCGCCACCAGCTTGCCGCTACGATCCATCATCACGTTGAGGCGACGGCTGAACACGTCGATGCCGTTGACACGCTGCTTGAAGCGCACGATCGCCGGGCCGTTGCTGCCGTTGTACTGCGCCTCGGTGACGACGGCGTCGTTGATCATCGCCTCGGTCAGCTGCAGCTCGCCTGCCTTGCTGCGCAGATAAGCGCGCGCTTGCGCGGCCAGCAGCTCATCGGCCTTGACGGCGCCGACGCTGGCCAGAGGCTCGGCCGCTGCGGCCCACAGGAACGTGGGCTTGTTCATCCGCGCATCCCATTGCGCCGGCAGAACGCCGCCCAGGTTGACCGGCGCTGCCGCCGACGCCGTCCGGGGTGCCAGATCCGCACGATACTGATCGACGTTGTGCAACCGCTCGGCGCTGGCCGACGCCAGCCCGGCATGTGCCGCACACAAGCCCATCGCCAGGCCGGCCGACGTGGGCCACAAGGAATGCAGTTTCATTCAGGAAGAATCCGTGGATGGCCGTGCCGCTCGACAACCCGAGACGGTCGACCTGCGAAAAGGGATCGGACAAGCTCCATCTGCCCGACGAACGCATGCTCCGGGCTGATGAAATGCATCGAAAGGGGGTAAACCCCCAAACGGTGCGTCAGGTGATTAGCGAATACGGCCTAATGGCCGTCGCGATACGCCGTTACGGCAGCACGTAGCTACCGGTGATGAACGCGGCGACGTCGTCGCGCGCGGTGGTCGACACTTCGACCTGCATCACCACCAGACGGCGGCCCGACTTGAGTACGCGGGCCCGCGCGATGACATCGCCCGGCAGCGCCCGCGCCAGAAAGCTGCAATTGAACTGCGAGGTCAGCGCCATCTCGTCGTGATGCTGGGCCAGCAATACGGCGTACATCGCCGCGTCGGCGGCCGCCATCAGCACCGGCCCGCTGACCGAGTCGCCGGGTCGCAGCATTCGCGGGTTGTACGGGATGCGCACTGTGGCCGTATCGGACGACACTTCGTCGACAACCAGCCCTTCGCCTTCGGTCGATGGCAGTCCGGTGCGGATCAGTTCCTGCACGGCGCCGGCAGTCAGCAGCGTTTTCATCGCGTCTCCTCGCGGTGTTTGTTGTGGACCGACTGTAGTCCGTGCAACGCGGCGCGGCGAGTTTGTCCAGCGCCCGTGCGAGCCTGCGGCTAGACCGTCGCGACCGCTTCGGCTTCGATCGTCACATGGACCAGGCCCGGCACGTCGGCAAGCCGCGCCTTGTAAGCGGCGGCGCTGAGCGGAGCCGACGCGCGCAAGCTGGCGATCACCGCGTGTTTGCCAGGTGCCAGGCGCCACAGGTGCAAGTCGGCGACGTGTGCATCACCGCTGCCTTCGAGCAGGCGGCGGACGCGGTCGGTCAGGCGCGGGTCGACGCTGGCGTCGAGCAGCACCGCAGCGGTGCGCCGCGCCAAGCCCAATGCCCACTGACCAATCACCAGCGCACCGACGATGCCAACCACCGGGTCGATCCACACCCAGCCCATGTGGCGACCGGCCAACAGCGCCACGATCGCCAGGATCGACGTCAGCGCGTCGGCCAGCACATGCAGGTAAGCCGCGCGCAGGTTGTGGTCGTGATGGCCGTCGTCGTGATGATGTTCGTGATCGTCGTGATCGTCGTGATCGTCGTGATCATGATCATGATCGTGGTCGTGGCGCAGCAGCAGCGCGCTGGCCAGATTCACGACCAGGCCGAGCACGGCCACGATCAGCGCCTCGTTGTAGGCAATCGCGGTCGGCGCCAGCAAGCGCTGTACTGATTCCCAGATCATCGCCGCGCCGATCGCACCGAGCAGCAGGCTGCTGGTGAATGCCGCCAGATCGCCGACCTTGCCGGTGCCGAAGCTGTAGCGCGCGTCGTGTACGTGGCGGTGGGCGTAACGGTAGGCAAACGCGGCGGCGCCGAGCGCGGCGGCGTGGCTGGCCATGTGCCAGCCGTCGGCCAGCAGCGCCATCGAGCCGGACCAGTAACCGGCGACGATCTCGACCACCATCATCAGCAGCGTCAGCACGACGACCGCGCTCATCCGCTGGCCGTTGGCGCCGTGGTCGTCGCCGAGGAAGGCGTGGTGATCGCCCTCGGCGCTCTGTGCCGGGCAGATGCGGCTGTCGATCGTGCTGCGGGCGTGGGAATGCGGTGCGGACGGATTCACGGCGGTCGACGGTCGGGATGCGGGGCGCAGTATGAGATGCCGGCGCGGCGTGCGTCATTCCGGCTCACAGCCTGCGCCAATGGGTTTCGATTCCCGGCTGAGCCGCGCGCTGCGACACTGCGCGCCGTTCCCATCCAGGCGGCAGCTCAGCATGATCACCCTCTACGGTATGACCGGCTCCGGCAATTGCTGGAAGCCGGCGGCACTGATGCAGCGACTCGGCATCGAGTATCGCTGGGTCGAAGTCGACAGCGTCGGCGGTGAGACGCGCCGACCGGCGTTTCTGGCGATGAACCCGAACGGTCGCGTGCCCTTGCTGCAGCTCGACGACGGCCGCTTGCTGGCCGAATCCAACGCGATGCTGTGTTATCTGGCCGAAGGCAGCGCGCTGATGCCGCCGCCAGGCTTTGATCGCGCCAAAGTGCTCGAATGGTTGTTCTTCGAGCAGTACAGCCACGAGCCCTACATCGCCACGGTGCGGTTCTGGATTCATTTCCTCGGCAAGCGCGAGCTGTGGCGTGATCGTATCGCCGAAGCGCGGGTCAAAGGCGAGGCTGCTCTGGCGGTGATGGAAACCACGCTCGCGCGCCAGCCATATCTGGCCGGCCAGAGTCTGACGATCGCCGACATCGCGTTGTACGCCTACACCCATGTCGCCGAACAAGGCGACTACGATCTGACGCCATACCCGGCGCTGCGCGCTTGGCTGGCGCGCTGCCAGGCTCAGCTCGGCCGCATGGACGCCGGCTGAGGCGGCGGCTCAGGCCGACAGGTGCGCCAGTGTGTGGCCGGCGGCTTCCCAGTTCTGGCCGTCGAAGTCTTCGTAGTCGACGTGCTCGATCGTGCCGGGCGTGACGCAGCGCAAGCTCACCGAGTAGCCGTCGGGGTTGGATCGCGGCACGTAGAAGCTCTTGATGCCGCAGATTGAGCAGAAGCGGTGTCGCGCCACGCCCGTGTTGAATGTGTAGGTGGTCAGCGCGTCCTCGCCCGACAGCAGCTCGAAGTCGCGGCCGGCGACGATCAAGTGCTCGTAGCCGGTCATCGAGCAGATCGAGCAGTTGCAGCGCTGCACCTGCACGTGCGCCGGTGCCTGGAATCGAAAGCGGACGGCCCCACAATGACAGCCACCGGTATGGTCGATCTTGGCGTTCATGTTGAGAGTAAAAATTGATAGGCAGCAGAAAAGTCAATAATATTGCACACGCCGTGAAACTCCGAATCGCCCCATGAAGCTTTCATTCACCAAGATGCACGGCGCCGGCAACGACTTTGTCGTCATCGACGCCACGCGCGAACGGTTCCGGCCGACGCCGGACCTGCTGCGGCGTCTCGGCGACCGTCGCTTCGGTGTCGGCTGCGACCAGATCCTGGTCATCGAGGCGCCGTCGGCGCCCGGCATCGACTTCGACTATCGCATCTTCAATGCCGACGGCAGCGAGGTGGGGCAGTGCGGTAACGGCACGCGCGCGCTGGCGCGCTACGTCTACGAGCAGGGTTTGTCGGACAAGCCGCGACTGCGCGTGCAGACGGCCACCGCGACGATGGAACTGCAGCGCCTCGACAACGGGCTGGTGAAGGTCGATATGGGCGCGCCGCGCTGGCAGCCGGCGCAGATTCCTCTGCTACTGCCGCAGGCCGAGCGCTACCGGATCGACACGGCAGATGGCGCGCTCGAATTCGGTGCCGCCAGCATGGGCAATCCGCATGCGGTGCTGTGCGTGGCCGATGTCGATGCGGTCGACGTCGAGGGCATCGGCCGCAGCCTGCAAGCGCGCCGCGACGTGTTTCCGCAGAGCGTCAATGTCGGCTTCCTGCAGGTGATCGACCGTGAGCACGGCCGTCTGCGCGTTTACGAGCGCGGCTCGGGCGAGACGCTGGCCTGCGGTAGCGGTGCTTGCGCCGCGGCAGCCGTCGGCCGGCTGTGGGGCCTGTTCGGCCCTCACGTGACGCTGTCGCTGCGCGGCGGTGAGTTGAATCTGGAATGGGCCGGCGCCGATGCGCCGGTGCTGATGACCGGTCCGGCAGAGACCGTTTTCACCGGGGAAATCGAATGGCAACGGTAGAGCACGACGCAGCGCCGGCGATCGACGCCGAGCAGGTGCTGGCGTATCTGAAGGCGCATCCCGGGTTTCTGTCGGCACATCCCGAGCTGCTCGAAACCCTCGAGCTGCAGCACGCGGCCGGCAGCGCGGTGTCGCTGATCGAGCGTCAGGTCGAAGTGCTGCGCGGGCGCAGTCAGCGGCTCGAAGACCGGATGACTCAGCTGCTCGAAAACGCTCGCGACAACGAACGGCGCGCCACCAACGTGCACCGCCTGGCGCGCACGCTGATCCGCGCACCGACGCTGGCCGCGGCGATCCTGGGCCTGCAGACCTGCATGCGCGACGACTTCGGCATCGATGAAGCCTGGGTCGGCGTCACGCCGGGGCTGCTCAAGCGCAGCGACATCGAAGGCCTGCAGCGGCTCGACGCCGACGGACCGATCGCGCGCCAGTTCGACGACCTACTGCGCACCAAACTGATCGAGTGCGGTCCGCTGTCCGAAGCGCGCGCCAAGCTGCTGTTCCCCAAGGCCGCCGAGCGTCCGCAGTCGGCGGCGATCGTGCCGCTGGAGCGCGACAAGAACCTCGGCATGCTGGTGCTGGCCTCGCGCGATCCGCAGCGCTTCGTGCCGCGCCAGGGCAAGGTGTTTCTGGAGATGACGGCCGAGCTGGTCGCCGCCGCGGTCCGCGCCAAGCTGGTGTCCTGATGGAGGCCGGCGCGACGCCGGCTTCCGGCAACGTCGCGGCGGCTGACACCACGGTGCTCGACGCCGAACTGCAAGCCTTCCTCGACTGGATGACGCACGAGCGCCGACTGTCACCGAACACGGTCGCCGGTCGTCGCCGCGATCTTGAAGGCTTCATCCACTGGTGCGGCGAGACGCGCATCGGCGCGTTGTCGAAGATCGACCTGCACGCGGTTCGCGCCTACGCGGCGCGGCTGCGCCGCTTGGGCCGTGACGCACGCACGATCGAGCGGCATTTATCGAGCTTGCGCGCCTGGTTCCGCTACGCGGTCGAACAGCGCGGCATGGCCAACAACCCGGCGCTGGAAGTGCAGGCGCCGAAGCCGCCGCAGCGGCTGCCCAAGACGTTGGCGCGCGACCAACTGATGCCGTTCCTCGACGGTCCCTGGGCCGACACGCCGGCCGATCAGCGCGACCGCGCCATGGTCGAGCTGTTCTATTCGTCGGGGCTGCGTCTGGCCGAGCTGATCGGCCTGGATCTGCCCGATCTGTCGTCGGACCTGGGCGAGGTCCGCGTCACCGGCAAGGGCTCGCGTACGCGCATCCTGCCGGTCGGCGCGCAAGCGCGCGCTGCGCTGCAGTCCTGGCTGATGCTGCGCAGCCAGTGGGCATCGGCGCGCGAGCCGGCCGTGTTCGTCGGCCAGCGCGGCGCCCGCATCGGCCGCTCGACCGTGGCGCAGCGGCTGCACCATCACGCGCTGCGGCTGGGCTTGGATGCGCGCTTGCATCCGCACCGGCTGCGCCACTCGTTTGCAACGCATCTGCTTGAGGAAAGTGCGGATTTGCGCGCTGTGCAAGAGTTGCTGGGCCACGCCAACCTGGCCACCACGCAGATCTACACGCATGTCGATTTCAAGCGGCTGGCTCAGGTTTACGACCAAGCGCATCCGCGTGCGAAGCGGACTCGAAAGCCAACGTCCGGGCCGCCGAACTGAATTGGAGGTGAATCGTTCGCCGTGGTTCCGTTTATTTGCTGCATAATCTGGCGGGTCGCCGTTCGGCGGCGTCGCTGGCCGTGATGCCAGCACCATTTACTGACCTGGGAGTTGTTCAATGAAGCGTGAACTGCTGATCGCCCTGGGCCTCGCCTCCGTGCTGGCGCTGGCCGCGTGCAAGAAGAAAGAAGAAGCCCCTGCTGCTGAACCGGCTCCGGCCGCTGAAGCCGCTGCCCCGGCTGCCGAGCCGGCTGCTGAAGCTGCCGCTCCGGCCGCCGAAGCCGCTGCTCCGGCCGAAGCGCCGAAGTGCCCGACCGAAGCCGACCCGAACGCTGCTTGCCCGGAAGCCGCCCCGGCTCCGGCCGACGCGCCGAAGTAAGTCGCTTCACTCGGCCGGCGTCTACGCCGGCCTGAGACAGCGGTATGACAAAGGCGGAGCGAAAGCTCCGCCTTTGTCGTTTCCGGGGTCCGGTTGAATACGGCCCCCCACATCCCCAGATTGCCCGGACCTCCATCACGGGCAGTGCCATGCAGCAATTCGACGGAACCACCATCGTCAGCGTCCGCCGCGGCGGCCAGGTCGCACTCGGCGGCGACGGGCAGGTGTCGATGGGCAACACCCGCGTCAAGAACAACGCACGCAAAGTCCGTCGTCTCTATGGCGAGCGGGTCATCGCTGGCTTTGCCGGCGGCACCGCGGACGCGTTCACGCTGTTTGAGCGCTTTGAGGGCAAGCTTGAAAAGCACGGCGGCCAGCTGACCCGCGCCGCCGTGGAGATGGCCAAAGACTGGCGCACCGACCGCTATCTGCGACGCCTCGAAGCCTTGCTGATCGTCGCCGATGCAGGAACCTCGCTGATGATCAGCGGCAACGGCGATGTGATGGAGCCAGAAGAACACGGCGTGATCGCGATCGGCTCCGGCGGCGCTTTCGCCACGGCGGCCGCGCGCGCGCTGGTCGAGAACAGCCAGCTGAGCGCGCGCGAAATCGTCGAGAAATCGCTGCATATCGCGGCCGAGATCTGCATCTACACCAACCACCATCTGACGATCGAGACCATCGGGTCCGACCAGCCGGGAGCGTGATGAACGACTTCAACTCCGCCGCGAGCAGCGGCAGCACCCGCAACGCCGCCGCCACGATGACGCCGCGCGAGATCGTCCAGGAACTCGATCGCCACATCGTCGGCCAGCAAGCGGCCAAGCGCGCGGTCGCCATTGCGCTGCGCAATCGCTGGCGGCGTCAGCAGGTGGAAGGCAGCCTGCGCGGCGAGATCAGCCCGAAGAACATCCTGATGATCGGGCCGACCGGCGTCGGCAAGACCGAGATCGCGCGCCGCTTGGCCAAGTTGGCGAACGCCCCGTTCGTCAAGGTTGAGGCGACCAAGTTCACCGAAGTCGGTTATGTCGGCAAGGACGTCGATTCGATCATCCGCGACCTGGTCGATGCCGCCGTGAAGATGACGCGCGAGCACGCCACGCGCCGCGTGCGCGATCGCGCCGAAAGCGCGGCAGAGGAGCGCGTGCTCGACGTGTTGCTGCCGCCGCCGAAAGACTTCGGCGAAGCCAGCAGCCTGCGCCAGAACGAGAACGGCGCCGCGCGCCAGGTGTTCCGCAAGCAGCTGCGCGAAGGCAAGCTCGACGACACCGAGATCGAGATCAAGATCAATGCCGCGGCACCGAACGTGCAGCTGATGGGCCCGCCCGGCATGGAGGAAATGACCCAGCAGCTGCAGCAGATGTTTGCCGGCATGAACCAAGGCAAGCCGCAGTCGCGCAAGATGAAGATCAAGGACGCGATCAAGCAGATCGCGGACGAAGAAGCGCTGCGCCTGGTCGACGAAGAAGCGATCAAGACCGAAGCGCTGCACAACGTCGAAGAGAACGGCATCGTGTTCATCGACGAGATCGACAAGGTGGCCAAGCGCGGTGAATACGCGGGCGCCGACGTGTCGCGCGAAGGCGTGCAGCGTGATCTGCTGCCGCTGATCGAAGGTTCGACCGTGACCACCAAGTACGGCGCGGTGAAGACCGACCACATCCTGTTCATCGCCAGCGGCGCGTTCCACATGAGCAAGCCGTCGGACCTGATTCCGGAACTGCAGGGCCGGCTGCCGATTCGCGTCGAACTTGAAGCGCTGAAGACCCAGGACTTCGTGCGGATTCTGACCGAGCCCAATTACTCGCTGACCGAGCAGTACCGCGCGCTGATGGGCACTGAAGGCGTGACGGTCGCGTTCACCGACGACGGCATTCGCCGCCTGGCGGAGATCGCCTGGCAGGTCAACGAAGGCACCGAGAACATCGGCGCGCGTCGCCTGCACACGGTCATGGAACGCCTGATGGAAGACGTTGCGTTCGACGCACCGGATCGTGCCGGTTCGACGCTGACGGTCGACAGCGATTACGTCGACGCCAAACTCGGCAAGCTGGCCGGCAACGAGGATCTGAGCCGCTACATCTTGTAACGGTTCGGCGCCGTCTCGCGCCGGGAGAAGGTGGCGCGGCAGCGCCGGATGAGGGTGTTTGAGGGTTGAGCGTGGCTTGAGTCTGCGAGTCCCTCACCCCTGCCCCTCTCCCGGGGGG
>NZ_FQWZ01000002.1:270679-427320 GCF_900129825.1 Hydrocarboniphaga daqingensis
TCCCTCACCCCTGCCCCTCTCCCGGGGGGAGAGGGGTTCTGAGTCACCGGGCTTCGGCTGGCGGTGCTGCTGGCTTTGCTCCCTTCCCCCACCGGGAGAAGGTGGCGCGGCAGCGCCGGATGAGGGTGTTTGAGGATTGAGCCTGGCTTGAGTCTGCGAGTCCCTCACCGCTGCCTCTCTCCCGGGGGGAGAGGGGTTCTGAGTCAACGGGCTTCGGCTGGCGGTGCTGCTGGCTTTGCTCCCTTCTCCCGCCGGGAGAAGGTGGCGCGAAGCGCCGGATGAGGGACTTTCAGAGTGACGCGGTCTTGAACCTGTGAGCCCCCGGCGCTGCAGGCGCCTCACTCCATCCCGAGTTCCTTGATTTTACGGGTCAGCGTGTTGCGGCCCCAGCCCAGCCGGCGCGCGGCCTCCTGGCGTTGGCCATGGCAGGCTTCCAGTGCGACTTCGATCATCGTGCGTTCGAACGCCGGCGTGGCTTCGGCCAGCAGATCGCTGCGTCCGGACTTGAGCTCGATTGCAGCCCAGGCGCGCAAGTGGGCTGCCCACTGACCCTCGTGAGCCGGCGCTGTGGTCGCGGTCGGGATCGTGACCATCGGCAAGCCGATCGCGGCAGCGCTCAACGATGGCGGCATCACAGGCGGGGTCGTGACGACCGGAGGCGCCGGAACCGGCGCGGGTTCAGGAATGGTCTGGGCCGGTGGCTCCGTCGTGCGCTTGGCATCGCGCAACTCGGGCGGCAGGTCTTGCAGGTGCACGTCCTGGCCCGGCGCCATCACCGTCAGCCAGCGGCAGGTGTTTTCGAGCTGGCGGACGTTGCCCGGCCAGTCGAATCGGCACAGCCGCTCCATCACCTCGGGCAGCAGGCGCTTGGGTTCGGTCTTCAGCTCGCGACCGGCCGCGACCAGGAAGTGCCGCATCAGGTGCGGAATGTCTTCGGCGCGTTCGCGTAGCGGCGGGATTCGGACGCGGATCACGTTGATCCGGTGGAACAAGTCTTCGCGGAACTTGCCTTCGCGGACCAGCGTTTCGAGGTCCTGGTGCGTGGCGGCGATCACGCGGACGTCGACGCGCACGGGCGCGACGCCGCCGACGCGGTAGAACTCGCCGTTCTGCAGCACGCGCAGCAAGCGCGTCTGCAAATCGGACGGCATGTCGCCGATCTCGTCGAGGAACAGCGAGCCGCCGTCGGCTTGTTCGAAGCGGCCCTTGCGCTGCATCTGCGCGCCGGTGAATGCGCCGCGTTCATGGCCGAAGAATTCCGATTCCATCAAATCTTTCGGAATCGCCGCCGTGTTGACGGCGATGAACGGGCGGTTCGCGCGCGGCGAATTGTTGTGCAGCGCGCGCGCGACCAGCTCTTTGCCGGTACCGGATTCGCCGGTGATCATCACCGTGATCTGGCTTTGGCTGAGACGACCGATGGCGCGGAACACGTCCTGCATCGCCGGCGCTTCGCCGATGATCGCGGTGGGCGTGGCGTCTTCCTGCGGCTCGATGGCAGGGCGCTTGGATGCGGCGCGGCGCACCAGCGCGGCCACACCGTCGACATCGAACGGCTTGGGCAGGTATTCGAACGCGCCACCCTTGTATGCCGCGACGGCCGAGTCCAGGTCGGAATGCGCCGTCATGATGATCACCGGCAGCAGCGGCTTGCTGGCGCGTACGCGCTCCATCAGCTCCAGGCCGTTGACGCCGGGCATGCGGATGTCGCTGACCAGCACGTCGGGCGTGCCGTCGGACAGCGCGTCGAGCAATTCGGCAGCACCAGGGAACACCGTGACCTGCATGCCCTCGCGTGCCAGCGAGCGCTCCAGCACCCAGCGGATCGACTCGTCGTCGTCGACGACCCAGACCGTCAGTGCCGGGCTCATGCCGGCGTCCCGGCCGAAACGTCGAGCGGCAGGTAGATCGAGAAAACGGTGTTGCCCGGGCGAGACTTGCACTCGATGACTCCGCCATGCGTATGGATCAGGTATTGCGAAATCGGCAATCCAAGTCCCGTGCCTTCGGCACGCATGGTGACCATTGGGTAGAAAATTTTATCGATCATGGCGGGGGGTATTCCGTGGCCGTCGTCTTCGATGTCGATCTGGACGACGAGTCGGTGGCGGATGCCGCCGATGGTGTATTGGCGCCGCGTCCGTGAGCGCAGCGCGATCGCCCCTTCATCGCCGACGGCTTGCAGTGCATTGCGCAGGATGTTGAGCACGGCTTGTACCAACTGCTCGCGATCGCCGATCAGTTCGGGAATCGACGGGTCGTAGTCGCGCATGAAGCTGACGCCCCGCGGCGCCTCGGCTTCGACCAGTTGGCGAACGTGCTCGAGCACTTCGTGCACGTTGACGGCCGTTTTCTGCGGCACCCGGTTGGGGCCGAGCAAGCGGTTGACCAGGTTCTGCAGGCGGTCGACCTCGCGAATGATCACGCGCGTGTACTCGCGATGTTCGCTGTCGGGGAATTCGCGCTCCAGCAACTGAGCGGCACCGCGGATGCCGCCCAGCGGATTCTTGATTTCGTGCGCCAGACTGCGGATCAGCTCGCGGCTGGCCTGTTGCTGGGCCAGCAGCAATTCATCGCGCGAGATCCGCAGGTGGCGATCCATCGGCAGGATTTCGATCAGCAGCCCGACGTGCTTGCCGAGCTGCATCGGCGTTACCGTGCAGTCGACGGTGATCGCCTGGTCGCCGCTCTTGCGCAGCTGCAGTTCGCGCTCGATGAAGCCGGTGCCGGCGCGTAGCGCTTCGCGCAGCCGTTCGGCGTGGGGGATGAACTGGGGCACGGCGTGCGTGAACAACTCACCGATCGCGTAGCGTCGGCTGACGCCGAACACCGATTCGGCCGTGGAATTGATGAACACGACGCGCAAGGCCGAGTCGAGACTGATTACCGCGGTCGTCTGCGCATCCAGAATGTGCGCCGGCGCCGCACTTTTGCTGGGGGCGAGTTTCATTGCTCCGTTTTAGCAAAAGCTGGGCCAAAAAAGAGCCCTAAAAACCGCCGCTTCCGCTCGAGATGCACCGATCTGGTGCGCCGTTACTTCAGCCCGGGCGGGAGTAGGTGCACCAGGACGGGCGCGGCGCGCCCCAACTCCTTGCCGCGACCATCGACGACCGCCGCGCTGACCATGTGCGTGCCCCGGTCGACGTCGGTGATCGCATAACTGAGGTCGCGGATCGGCGCCGGCGTACGCGGGTTGCCGTCCAGCAGGTATAGCAGTCCACCGCCCTCGGGCAGCGGCTGGCTCAGTTGGACCGACACGCGCAGCGTGCGGTCGGTGTTGCGCAAGGTTTGATCGGGTGTCGGCGACACGACGCTGATGCCATGCGCCGGTGTCGTCGGTGCCGGCGCGGTGCCTGCGGCTGTCGACGGCCGCGTCGCGGAGCTGCTACCGGGGATCAGCTGCAAAGGCGGCAGCTGGGCTGGTTTGGCCCCAGGCGTCGGAGGGCGGTCGCCGTAGTGAACCGCGCCTTGAGCGTCGGTCCATCGGTATACCTCGGCGTACGTGGCCGGCGGCAGCAGGGCCAGCAGACACAGCGACCAGCGCAGCAGGGGGCGGAGCGGTTCGAGCATCGTCGTACTGTGGCAGTGCGGTGCTCGGCCTCACTCGAAGCGCAGTCGAACGTCTGCGGATTTCAGATAGTCGGCTTCTTGCTGCAGGTCGGCTTGAGTCAGCGGATGCGCCGCCAGCCAACCGCGCGGAAACGCGAGATCGATCTGCCGCCGCGACTGGCCGCTGCCGCTGCGGATGCTGACCGGCGGGTCCAGCTCCGGTGCCCGGCTTCGGTGCAGCAGCGTGGCCAGGCGCAGCAGCGTGGCCAGCTTGCGGATCGTCTCGGCCTGCGTTGCCGGCAAGTCGTTGAGCGCGCTCTCGCTGAACTTGCTGCGGTGCAGCCGCACCAAGGCTGCGAGCTGCTTCTGGTCGGTCTGAGAAAACCCCTGAAGATCGGCATGCCGCAGGATGTACTCGCCATGCTTCTGGTACGAGGAATGCGCGATCACCAAGCCGATTTCGTGCAGCGTCGCCGCCCAGCCGAGCAGCGTCGTCGCCGCCTTGCGCTCCAGTTGCCACGGTCCGCAGATCTGCCCGAGCAGCTTAAGCGCGGTCTTGTTCACGGCCGCCGCGTGTGCGGCGTCGACGCCGTAACGCAGTGCCATCGCTTGCACCGACTCGTCACGAACGTCGTGATCGGCCAACCGCCCCAGCAGGTCGTAGATCAGGCCTTCGCGCAGGGCTCGGTCGGAGGTCTGCATGCGCTGCAAGTCGAGTGCGTCGAACACGCCGGCCAGTACGGCCAGCCCGCCGGCGAACACCGGACGGCGGTCGTCGCGCAACGCCGGGAAGTCGATTTTCGACACGTGGCCGCGGTCGATTACCAACTCGACGGTCTTTTCCAGGCCGTCGCGCGTGATCTGCTCGTCGGCCCAACCCTGCTCGCGCATCACGCGCCAGACGCCGCGAACGGTGCCGCTGGCGCCGATGGCCACATCCCAGCCGGCGCGGCGATAGCGGTTTTCGAGGAATTCCAACTCGAGCCGGGCCGCGAACCGAGCCTGACGGAACCGCGATCGGCTGATCGTGCCGTCGGCGAAATGTGCGGTTTGATGCACGACGCAGCCCATGCCGACCGACTCCATCAGTTCGGCTGTGGCGCCGCGACCGATGATCACCTCGGTGCTGCCGCCGCCGATGTCGACGACCAGTCGCCGCTGATCTTCCGACCCGCCCATGCCGTGGATCACGCCGCCGTAGACCAGCCGTGCCTCCTCGACACCCGAAATGATCTCGATGCTATGGCCCAACGCCGCTTCGGCCCGTTCGACAAAGCCACCGCTGGCACCGCCCGCTTCCTGCAAGCGACGCAGGGTGTTGGTACCCACGGCGCGGACGCGTTCGCGAGGGATGTGGCTCAGGCGCTGACCGAAGCGTTGCAGGCAAGCCAACGCGCGCGACTCCGCTTCACTGGTCAGGCGCCGCCGCGCGTCGAGTCCGGCCGCCAAGCGCACTGGCTCGCGTAGCCGGTCGATCACTTGCAGATCGGTCCCGGCGCTGCGCGCCACCATCATGTGGAAGCTGTTGGAGCCGAGGTCCACCGCAGCGACGACGGTCGGGTCGGGCGCGGCGCCGAGGCGGTCGGCGTGAGAGCTCATAGTGATAAACCCGACATCAAAAACGTATTAATGCAGAAAAGATCACAAACCACTGTGATCCGGCCGACGAGCGTGTCGACTATATCAACCGCCGGTTCCATACGGCTTTCATTGACCCACGATGCTAAAATCCTCGACAATTTCAAGCTGCTGCCAGCCCCGTCGGCGAATCTCGCCCGCACGAGTGCCAGCGGCCTTAGAACCAACCGTATCCTGGGAGTCGATGGTATGAAACTCGCGCGTCGGGGCATCATGGCCCTTGCCGCTTTGCTGAGCTTGCCTGCCGCAGCTGCGGGCGATCCCGCCGCCGGCCGCGACAAGTCGGACACTTGCGTCGGGTGCCACGGCATCCCGTTCTACGTCAACGCATACCCGAACTACCGCGTGCCCAAGCTCGGCGGCCAGCAGCCGGCGTATCTGGTGGCGGCGCTGAAGGCGTACCGCTCTGGCGAACGCCCGCATCCGACGATGCGCGCCCAAGCTTCCAGCATGACCGACCAGGACATGGAAGACATTGCTGCCTTCCTGACCCAGGCCCCCCGCCATCCGTCCGACAAGGCCGAAAAGTGAAGCGCGCCGTGATCCGTCTCGACCTCAAGACCCTGCTGATCGGCGCCGCTGCGTTGGCGCTGCCGAGCCTGTCGGCCCAGGCGGCCGACCACGGTGCCGCTGGCGCCGCGATCGACCAGCTGTTGCCGGTGTGCCAGTCCTGCCACGGCGAGCATGGCGCCAAACCGATCGTGCCGGAGTACCCGGTGCTGGCCGGCCAGTACGCCAGCTACATCGAGCACGCGCTGAAGGACTATCGCTCCGGCGCCCGCAAGAACGCGGTGATGAAGGCCCAGGCCGCCAATCTGACCGATGCCGATATCGCGGCCTTGTCCCAGTACTTTGCGCACCAGGCGAGCCCGATCTACACGTTCAAGCTCGAGCAGCAGAAGTAGTCTTCAACATCAAAAAAAGGCCGGCGCCGCCGGCCTTTTTTGTGGCCGCGCGGCCGGACGCCGGCGATAGGTCCGGACCGCGACACAACTGATTAGAAAAATGGGTTTTGGGGTGTCATTCGTTATGAAGCGATGGTTAGGAATTGCGCTCGTCGCCGCGTGCCTGAGCGCCTGTGGCGGTAATGTCAGCGACCCGACGGTCCCCGGTGACGATACCGGCACGCCGCCACCGGCGACGGGCGGCGGCGGCAATGGCGGTGGTACCGGTGGTGGAGGGACTGGTGGCGGCGGTAATCCACCACCGCCACCTCCGCCGCCTCCACCACCGCCACCACCTCCGACGGCGAAGAGCTGTGAAGCCGAGTTCGATCCGGCGCGCATCGCGGCCGGCGACGACTGCTCCAACAAGGCGGGTCAGTACTGCGCGCTGCCGCAGGGCTTGTTTGCTCTGTCCGGCTCGGTCGCTCCCTGCGATGGCGTTACCGTGCAGTCCATCCAGTTCACCAGCCGCAGCGGACAGGTCTCGCACTATCTGGTGCTGAAGGGGAGCCGCCAGCCAGCCAGCATCTACATGGCGCTGCACTACCTGGCGTCGCGCGTCGAAACGTTTTCCAACGTCATTCGTCTGCAGGAGCTGGCGCGCGAACGCGACGCCCTGGTCATCGTCCCTCAGGCGCCGTCGGCTTTCGGTCTGGATTCGCTGGGCCTGGATTCGCTCGGACTGGAGGCGCTGGGCCTGCCACTCGGCGGCGTGCTGGACGCGCCCGGTTCTCGCTGGCCGGTCTACCCGGCGGTGGAGGCGGTCGAGCCGTTCATCGAGTTCCTCGACGACGTGGTCTCCGACGTGCGCAACCGCTTTGACGCCGATGGTTTGCCGCTGCTGATCAGTGGCCTGTCCAACGGCGGCGCCATGGCCTACCAGTACGCCTGCCTCGCGTCGGACCGCGTTGACGCGGTGCTGTCGGTGGCCTCGTCGATGAGCGCCGAAATCGCCCGCCGCTGCGCGCCGTCCCGCGCGGTCGGTACGGTGATCGTCCACGGCACCGCCGACGTCGTGACGCCGTACGACGGCGCGCTGAACCTGGGTCTGTCGATTCCGGACGTGCACGCCAAGTTCAAGGCCGCCAACGGCTGCACCGGCAACGACATCCGCTATCAGACCGCACCGGACGACACCCGGCTGACGACCGTGTTCGACGAGGCCAGCAATGGCTGCCGCCAGAATCGCCGGCAGTACCTGGTCACGATCCAGGACGGCATCCACCGCTGGCCGAGCCAGGTGACGGCGATCGAAGGGGCGTTGCCGAGCCAGCTGAACACCAAGCCGGACTCGTTCGACGCCACGCTGCAGGGCTACGACCTGCTCAAGCTGGCCTCGGGTCGCTACTGAGCGTACCGGGCAGCGGCGGCGTCGCCGTCGCTGCCCAGCTTGCCGTCGTTACAGTCGGTGGTCGCGCAGGAAGCCGTCGACCGGCGCCACACTGCGCATCGGATCTTCTTCCTGCGGTACGTGGCCCAGCTCGTCGAACACGATGCGGCGGCTGCCGGCGATGTCGCGCTCAAAGCGCTCGCCTAGCGGCGGCGGAATCAGCCGGTCGCGCCCACCCCAGAGAATCAGTGTCGGTAGCGTCAGCGTCGCGATTCGTGCGACCCACTCGGGGCCAGGGGCACTCTGCTCGAACCGCGCCGCCAGCGCGGCCCGGTTGCCGGTTCGCAGCGTCAGCTCCCAATAGCGGTCGACCAACGCATCGCTGACGCTGGACGGGTCGCCGTAGACGTTGCGCAAGCTGGATTCGATGAAGGCACGCGGCAGCACCTGCCGCATCAGCAGGCGCAAGCCGGGTGTCTGCGCGATGCGGAATCCGATCGGCACCGACTTGGCCGCGCGCGGATAGCCGGCTGCGTCGACCAGCACCAGCGCGTCGATGCGGTCGGGCAGCGCCAGCGCCGTGGTCCACGCCACCTGGCCGCCGAATGAATTGCCGATCAGCACGGCGTGGTCGATTGCCAGGCGGTCGAGCAGCGCGCGCATGAATGCCACGTAGCGCTCGACCCGGTAGTCGCCGTCGGGGAACGGACCGGTCAGCGCAAAGCCCGGAAGATCGAGCGTGATCACGCGGCGCTGCGCCGACAAGGCCGACACCCAGCCTTCCCAGGTGTGCAGGCTGGCCGAGGTGCCGTGCAGCAAGACCAGCGGATGCGCATCGCCGCGCGGCCCGACGTCGCGCAGGTGCACGCGCATGCCGTCGATGTCGACGAACTGCGATGGCGGCGGTGCCCAGCGCGCTGCCAGGTCTTCGACCGGACGATCGGGTGCCAGCGTCAGTGCAACCGCGGCCAACGCGGCTGCCAGCACCAGCAGCGCGGCCGACAACAGCCGCCGGCCGAGCCGTGTCACGACGGTTCGATCGCGGCCAGGTGGCGGCTGACGGTCCACCACGCGCCGGCCACGCCCAGCAGCACGCCGCCGCCGATGATCAGCAGGATGGTGCCGGCACCCGGTCCCTGGACGGCGAAATCGCTGTGGTACAGCGCGGCCAACTGCGCGGCCGGCGTCTGCAGCACGGCCAGCCCGACCGCCAGCATCAGCAGCGCCACCCAGCTGCCGAGCAGCCCCAGCCAGCAGCCGCCGTACAGAAACGGCAGACGGATGAACGCATCCGGCGCGCCGATCAGCTTCATGACTTCGATCTCGTCACGGCGCGCTTCGATGTCGAGTCGCAGCGTGTTGCCAACGATCACCAGCACCGCCACGCCCAGCAGCGCCGACACCAGCAGCACGACGCGTTCGACGATGGTCAGCAGCGTCTGCAAGCGCTGCAGCCATTGCTGGTCCATCTGCGACAGCTCGACTTCGGGCAGCGCCGCCAGCTCTTTGGCCAGCGCTTCGACCTGATCGGCGCTGCGCGACGCATCGGGAGTGACGACGATGACCGCCGGCAGCGGGTTGCGTTCCAGCAGGTCCAGCACTTCGCCAAAGCCCGACAACTCGCGAAACTCGGCCGCGGTCTGCTCGCGCGACAAGTAGCGCGCCTGCTTGACGCCGTCGCGCTTGATGAACGATACGGCCAGCGCCTGACCGCGCGCTTCATCGACCTCGTCCTTCAGAAACAGCGACAGCTGCAGCTCGTCCTGCCAGCCGTAAGCCAGCCGCTGAAAGTTGTTGACCGCCAGATGTAGCGCGGCCGGCAGCGCCAACGCGATGCCGATCACAGCCGCCGTCAGCAGCGCGGCGCCCGGCTGCGACACCAGCTTGCCGAGCGAGAAGAAGAACACCCGGGCGTGATCCTGGGCGATGCGCGCCAACCAGCCCGGCGCTTCAACCTGCATGTCGGCGTTGGGACGCACGGCCATCACAGCACCCCCAGCGACAGCCGCGACGCGGCTTCCATCCCGGCACCCGCGACGACGCGGCCGTCTTCCAGATGCACGATCCGGTGTCCCATGCGCTCGATCAGATCGATCGCGTGCGTGGCCACCAGCACGCTGACGCCGACGTCGTTGAAGCGCTCGAACAAGCGCATCACTTCCTGCGCCATCACCGGGTCGAGATTGCCGGTGGGCTCGTCGGCCAGTAGCAGCAGCGGCTTGGTGACCACGGCGCGCGCAATGCCGACGCGCTGCTGCTCGCCACCGGACAGCGTCGCCGGACGGGCGCGCTCGCGGTGCAACAAGCCGACCGTGTCCAGCGCGGCGCGCACGCGCCGGCCGATGTCCTGGTGCGAATAGCCGCGGATCACCAGTGGCAGCGCCACGTTGTCGAACACGCTGCGGTCGTTCAACAAGTTGAAATTCTGGAAGATCATGCCGATCTGCTGGCGATACAGCGGCACTTGCCCGCGCTTGAGCTGGGCCAGGTTGTTGCCGGCGACGACGACCTGACCGCGGTTGGCGCGCGACAGCAGCGCCAGCAGCCGCAGCAACGTCGACTTGCCGGCGCCCGAAGCGCCGGTCAGGAACACCATCTCGCCGGCGTCGAGCTGAAAGTCGACGCCCTTGAGCACGTCGCCGTTGCCGCCGGGATAGCGATGGAACACCTGCGAAAACTGCACCAGCGCCTGGCTCATGCGCCCGTTCCTCCGATCAGCGATTCCACGTACAGGCCGGCGTCGAACACTTCCAGATCGTCGACCGCCTCACCAAGTCCGACGTAGCGGATCGGCAATGCCATGCGCCTTGCGATCGCCAGCAGAATGCCGCCCTTGGCCGTCCCGTCGAGCTTGGTCACCGCGATGCCGGTCAGGCCAATCGCCTCATGAAACTGGATCGCCTGGTTCAGCGCGTTCTGGCCGGTGGTGGCGTCGACCACCAGCAACACTTCATGCGGCGCGAATGCGTCGTGCTTCTGGATCACGCGCTTGATCTTGCGCAGCTCTTCCATCAAGTGGCTCTGCGTATGCAGCCGCCCGGCCGTGTCGGCGATCACCATGTCGATGCCGCGCGCCTTGGCCGACTGCACGGCGTCGAAGATCACGCTGGCGCTGTCGGCGCCTTCGCCCTGGCTCAGGATCGGCGTGCCGGTGCGCTCGGCCCAGGTCGTCAGCTGCTGCACGGCCGCAGCGCGGAACGTGTCGCCGGCGGCCAGCAAAACGGACAGTTTGTCGTTCTTGAAACGCTGCGCCAGCTTGCCGATCGTCGTGGTCTTGCCAACACCGTTGACGCCGACGACGAACAAAATGTAAGGCCTTACGAATGCCGGGATCTTCAACGGCTTGGCGATCGGCTGCAGCAGCTCCAGCAATGCCTTGCGCAGCGCGTCGCGCAGCTGCTTTTCGGTCTTGATCCGCCCGCCGTCGACATCGGCGCGGACCTTGTCGATCAGCCACTGCGTGGCTTCGAGGCCGGCGTCGGCCATCAGCAGCCGGGTTTCCAGCTCTTCGAGCGCGTCGGCGCTCAGCGCCGCGCCGCTGAACAGCGTCGAGATGTCTTTCGTCAGCCAGCTGTCGCCACCCAGGCCCTTGTTGAGCGTGGTGCGGAACTTGGAAAGCAGGTCGGCCATGCCGGGGGGCGTCGTCTACGGAATCGGGGAAGGGAGCGGCGTCGGAACCACGGCGCCGGTGTCGCGATAGGCGGCAGTGTATAGGCTCGGGTTCTCGGCGATCAGCCACAGCGGGCCGGTCGGGGGCTCGACCTGGCGCTGCTCGTATGGCGGCGGCGCCTTGAAATCGAGCGGCACGGCGCGGTCGGTGACCGGGTAGCGGAACAACCGGTAGTAGGTGCGCGCTGTCTGCGTGCTCAGTGCGCCCAGCCAAACCGCTTCGCTGCCGCCGCCGTCGAGGCCGAGCTGAAAGCCCGAATCCCACAGCCGGATCACGCGCTGATGCTCGTCGTCGATCGGCTGGCGCAGCGCCAGTGCCGGGTGGCGTCCAGCGTGCACCAGCGGCAGCAGCGGCAGGAGGTCGACGCTGCTGGTCGTCGTCAGCCAGCGCAGCAGGTTGCCGCCGGACGGCTCGGCCAGCGGCTGCCAGCCGTCGGCCTTCAGCGCCGCTGCGATCGCGGCCAGATCACCAGCCCATTGCAGGTTGAACGGCGCGCCGCTGCGGCCGCGCAGATCGACACGCTGCAGCGGCAGTTGCTGCCAGCCGCCGGTCCACCAGGTCGCCGGCTGGATCGGTTGCTCGTGGGCGATCGCGAACGGCCGTTCTGGCAACGGGGCGTCGCTGCTCCAGCGCGCGCCGGCGGCGACGAAAAACACCAGACCGACCGGCAGCAAGAAGCCGCGCACGAACAGCCGCTCCGGCTGGTGCCGCCGATAGCCCAAGCCCAGTGCGCCCAGCCAGGTCAGCGACACGACGATCGAGAACAGCGTCAGGCTCCACCATTCGATGCCCAGATACAGCCGCGACAGCAGGATCATCGACACCAGCACCGTGCTGCCGACGTAGAAGCGCCGTCGCAGCCGCTGCGGCCGCTGCGTGGCCAGCAGCACGGCGGCGAAGCCGTAGATGACGATGACCATCACCAGGTCGCGCGGCAGCGCCGCCGCGCCCAGGCCGTGGTAGTAGGTCGCCGGCGCCGGCCGGATCGGCACCGCGTGCAGCCCCAGCGAGATCAGCGCGCCGAACGCCAGTGCCGCCACCCAGTGCGCCGCCGCGCGCGGCTTGCGCCGCGCCACCAGCGAGCCGAGCACGGCCAGCGCCACCGGGCCGTAGACCCAGGGGCTGCCCAGCTGGGCGATCGCATAGGCCAGCAGGTTGCCCCAGGGCGTCTGCAGGTCGTGCAGCGTCTGGTAGATCAGCGCGTCGACCGGTGACGGGTACGGGTGCTCGGCTGCATCGGCCAAGCTGAACAGCCACAAGCCGCCGAGCACGACCAGACTCAGCGCGACGCCGGCCAAGGCCGGCGTTTCCGGCTGCTGCGGATCGGCCAGCGTGGCGCCGAAACGGCCCAAGTGGCGGTGGCGCCGGCTCCAGTCCAGCACCGGGCCCAGCCACCGTTCGCCGCGCTGCTGCAGCGCGGTCATCAGCAGCGGCACCAGCCAGAAGATCAGCCCGCCGAGCACGAACACCAGCACCAGCAAGCCGGCCAGACGGGTCGCCACTTCGGCCGCCAGGCCCATGCTGGCGCCGAACAGCACACCCGGCAGGATGTAGATCAGCGCCCATAGATAAGCCGCGCTGCTGTCGATCAGCACAAACTGCCACAGCGGCAGTCCCGAGGCGCCGGCCATCGCCGGCGTGACCGAGCGCACCGGCCCCAGGAAACGCGCCAGCCAGACGCCCTTGCCGCCATGCCGTTCGAAAAACGCACGGCCCTGGGCGACGAATTCCGGATGGCGGCGCATCAGCGCCATGTTGAACAGCCGCTCGCGGTAGTGGCGGCCGACTCCGAACGAAATCACATCCCCGATCAGCGCACCGGCTGCGGCCACGCCCGCCGCCGGCCACAGGTCGAGCGTGCCCAGCGCCACCAGCGCACCGACCCCGAACAGGAAGATCGACGCCGGCACGAACGCGCCGATGATGAACAGCGCATCCAGCAGCGACGCGGCGAACAGCAGCGCTAGCGCCAGCCCGGGGTGGGCGGCGATCCAGTCGAGAAACGCTTGGGCGTTCGCCAGCACGGCGGCGCTGCGCGGCGGGCTCAGGCGGCAGCGAGGGCAGCGAAGCTGGCGCGCGCCGCGTCCAGCGTATGGGCGATCTCGTCGGGCCCATGCGCGGCTGACAGAAAGCCGGCTTCGTAGGCCGACGGCGCCAGGTACACACCACGGTCGAGCATCAAGTGGAAGAAGCGCTTGAAGCGGTCTTGGTCGCAGGCCGACACGTCGGCCAGTCCGCGGATCGGCCCGTGGCCGAAGTACAAACCGAACATGCTGCCGACCTGGGTCGTCGTGAACGCGATGCCGGCCGCGTCGGCGGCCTGCTGCAGCCCGGCCAGCAGCGTGGCCGTGGTCGCATCGAGCCGCTGGTAGATCGTCTCGTCGGCCAGCGCGCGCAGGATCGCCAAGCCCGCCGCCATCGCCAGCGGGTTACCGGACAGCGTGCCGGCCTGGTACACCGGGCCGATCGGCGCGAGGTGGCGCATCACGGTCGCTGCACCGCCGAACGCGCCCACCGGCAAGCCGCCGCCGATGATCTTGCCCAGCGTGATCAGGTCGGCGCGGACGCCGTAGACGCCGGTGGCGCCGCGCGGTCCGACGCGGAAGCCGGTCATCACCTCGTCGAAAATCAGCAGGCTGCCGCTGTCGTCGCACAGCTGGCGCAGGCCTTCGAGGAAGCCCGGCGCTGGCGGCACGCAGTTCATGTTGCCGGCCACCGGCTCGACGATGATCGCGGCGATCCGGTCGCCGTACTCGGCGAAGATCGCCTGCGCCGAGGCCAGGTCGTTGTAGGTCGCCGTCAGCGTGTACTTGGCCAGGTCGGCCGGCACGCCCGGCGAGGTCGGTACGCCGAACGTCAGCAGGCCGGAGCCGGCCTTGACCAGCAGCGCATCGCCGTGACCGTGGTAGCAGCCTTCGAACTTGAGGATGTGGTCGCGACCGGTAGCGCCGCGCGCCAGCCGCAGCGCGCTCATCGTCGCCTCGGTGCCGCTGTTGCACATGCGCACCATCTCCAGCCCCGGCACGCGCTCGCACAGCAGATCCGCCATCTGCACTTCCAGCTCGGTCGGCGCGCCGTAGGACACGCCGATCTGGGCCTGACGCAGGATCGCCTCGCGCACCGGCTCGCACTGGTGTCCGAGGATCATCGGCCCCCAGCTGCCGATGTAGTCGACGTAACGCCGGCCATCGGCGTCGGTCAGCCAGGCGCCGGTCGCCGAGGCGATGAAGCGCGGCGTGCCGCCGACGGAGCGGAACGCGCGCACCGGCGAGTTCACACCACCGGGAATGCGGACTTGCGCGTGCTGGAACAGTTCTTCGGATCGGGTCATGGCCGGGCGGCCGCAGGGCCGCGTGGGGATTGGCGAATGCCGGATTGTAGCGGTCTGTTGCCAGCCCGGGCCTGACTTGGCGCCCTCGTCGATACCGTTGCCGGCGTTTTGCCGGCCGGAGACGGCGCGTTAGTCGAACAAGCGGGCGTAACGTTGCGCGGCGGCCGCGATGTCGTCGGCGCCGAACACGCCGTCGACAGCCGCGATCAGGCTGGCGCCGGCCTCCAGCAGCGGCGCGGCGTTGTCCGGCGTCAGGCCGCCGATCGCACAGATCGGCAGGCGCAGCTGCCGACGCGCCTGCACCAGCACCTCGATGGCGGCCTGCGGCGCCTGCGGCTTGGTCCGCGAATCGAAGAAGCGCCCGAACGCGACGTAGTCGGCGCCCTGGTCCTGCGCCGCCTGCGCCCGGTCCAGCGAGCCCGAGCAGCTGACGCCGATCAGCGCCGCCGGCCCCAGCAGCGCCCGCGCCGCGGCGACGGCGCCGTCGCTCTGGCCCAGGTGGACGCCATCGGCGCCGATCTCGGCCGCCAGCTGCATGTCGTCATTGACGATCAACCGCGCGCCCATTTGCCGGCAGATGCCGAGCAGATGGGCGGCATTGGCGCGTTTCTGCGCCGGGCTGGCGAGCTTGTCGCGGTATTGCAGCAGCACGGCGCCGCCGCCGATCGCCGCGCGCACTGCCGCGTCGAGCCGGATGGGGTCGTCACAGACCGCTTGCGAGGTGATCGCGTACAAGCCGCGCAGCGGCGCGCCGGCGTTCATCGCGTCGGCAGACGGTTGGGAATGCGCCGGCCCTGGCCGATCGCGTAGGCCCGGCTCAGCGCGTCGTGCACCCAGCGCTGTGCATGGTCCAGCGCCGGTTCCAAGGCATCGCCCAAGGCCAGCCGCGCGGCGATCGCCGAGGCCAGCGTGCAGCCGGACCCATGAAAGCCTTCCGGCAAGCGAGGCCAGTCCCAGCGCCGCGGCTCGCGGCCGGCGACATGCCACTGGTTGTGGACCCAGCCCGGCGTCGGCTCGTCGCCGCCCGTGATCAGCAGGCTGGCGCAGCCCTGGGCCAGCAGTGCGGCGGCGCTGGCGTCGGTGTCGTCCCGCCCGGCCAGCCGGCGCGCTTCGATCGCATTGGGCGTGCTGACCGTGGCCAGCGGCATCAGCTGCTCGACCAGCGCCTGCTGCACGGCGGCGCCGGCCAGGTCGCCGCCACCGCCGGCCCGCAGTACCGGATCGATCACCACCGGCACGTCGAGCTTACGGATCACGCGGACCAGCAACGGCACTTGCTCGGGCGCGCCGACCAGGCCGATCTTGATCGCATCGATGCGGCTGTCCTGGATCAGCAAGTCGAGCTGGCGCGCCATCAGCGCCGTGTCGACCGCCTCGACCGCCAGCACGTTGCGGCTGTCCTGCACGGTCAGCGAGGTGATCACCGTCAGCGGATGGCAACCCAGCGCGGTCACGGCCTGCACGTCGGCGATGATGCCGGCACCGCCGCTGGGGTCGTGGCCGGCGATGCACAGCACGCGCGGCGGGGGGCTAGAGAGCGGCAGATTCGGCATGGGCGGCAGTGTAGCCGCAGCGCCCAGCGCAGCGGAGGCGGGTGCCGGTGGAACCGTTATGCACAGTTCTGATGCAAGGCCTCTGAAAGCGCGTTTTTACCGACATGTTGCTGCAGGAATGTTGCAATATTTCCACAAACAATTGATTCGATTGTGGAAATTAAGCCTGATTAGAAACTGGTCGCCGCGCATAAATGCCAATGGTGGCGATCACTTAAGCTCGTTGCCACGGCATTGCGCACAGTTTTATCCACAGCAACTGTTAGCTAAGCGCAATTTTTCAATGATGCAATGCACTTACGACTGGAACTTCATGTGATCACGTATGGGTGGAACGCATGGCGGTCGGGCATGGCGGTTGCACTGCTCGCGACGTCGGCGAGCAGCTTGGCGGCGCCGCCGACGCCGTCCCTGCGAGAAGCCGGCCGCGTCCAGGTCCCGGACTTGATCGAGCTGTCCGGGCTGGCGCCGTCGCAGCGGGTCGCCGGGCGCTGGTGGGGTCATAACGACAGCGGCGGCGGCGCCTGGCTGTATGCATTTGACGAGCGTGGCCAGGAACAGGGGCGGGTGCTGGCGACGGTCGGCGCTTTCGACTGGGAGGACATGGCCAGCTACCGGCAGCAGGGGGTCGCGCTGCTGGCGGTCGCCGATACCGGCGACAACTTCAGCGCGCGCAACCGGCTCAGCGTGCAGGTGTTCGAAGAGCCGCCGGCCGAGCTGCCGGCGCAACTGACGCCGGTGCGGACCATCGAATTCCGCTTCGAGGACGGCCCGCGCGACTGCGAGGGCCTGGCCGCCGACCCGGCGCAGGACCGCTTCCTGCTGGTCGACAAGGCGCGCCATCCGGTCGGCTTGTACGCGCTGCCGATGCACCCGCCGCCGGGCATCGCCGTTGCGCGGCGCATCGCCAGCCTGCCGTCGCTGTTTCCCGGCGCCGGTCCGCCGGCCGAAGCCCTGGGCGCGTCGCGCTATCGCGGCACGCCAACCGCGCTCGACCTGTCGCCGGACGGCCTGCGCCTGCTGCTGCTGACCTATACGCACTTGCTGGAACTGCGCCGAGAACCCGACCAGAGCTGGGCCGACGCCGCTCGCGCCGGCACGCTGGGCGCGTTGAAGCTGCCCAGAACGCCGCTATTGGAGGCCGCCGCCTACGACGCCGACGGCCGGGGTGCGCTGGTGTCGGGCGAGCGCGCCAACGCGCCGATCCGGCGCTGGAACGGCCGATTCGATCCGCGGCCGGCGCGGTAAGTCGGTGCGCATCGGCTTGGGCTCAAGGCCACGGGTTGTCGCGGGTCATCGCGAAAGCCGGGTATTCCCGACGATCGGCGGCCCGGCGAGGACGAGGGCCGAAGAAGAGGCCCAAGCCCCCAATGCCATCCGTTGCCGAGCCACCTGAGGTTTGCCGCTGGACTCACGCGCGCGGCGCGAGTCGCTGCGGCAATGCCGCGGCGGATTACGGGGCCGCCGAGGTATCGGCTGCCGGCGATTCCGCCGGTGGATCGGCGGGTGGTTCGGCCGGTGCCGGTTCGGCGTCGGTTTCTGCAGGCGGTGACGGCGCTGAGGGGGCGGGCTCGTTGGGCTCGGCCGTAGGGGCGGCCGGTGCGAGCACCGCAGGGACGACCGGACCGCGACGGCCGTCGATCCCCTCATCGCCGGGCTCTTCCCCCGGTGGCGGCTCGGGTTCGTCGTCTTCGACCGGCGCCGGGCGACCGGCATAGCCCATCTGCCGCTGGATCCACGCGGCGCGCTGCTGCACGTAGCGACCCGGCGCCTGGACCCGCCATTTGCGCGGGCTCGGCAGCACCGCGGCCAGCCGAGCGGCTTCGAATGCGCTGAGCTTGGCGGCCGGCTTGCCGAAATAGCGCTGCGCTGCGGCTTCCACGCCGTAGACGCCAGGGCCGAACTCGGCCGAGTTCAGATACACCTCGAGAATCCGTTCCTTGGACCAGGCCAGCTCGATGGCCACGGTCAGCCCGGCTTCGAGGCCCTTGCGGAAATAGCCGCCACCCGGCCACAGAAACAGGTTCTTGGCGGTCTGCTGGCTGATCGTCGAGCCGCCGCGAATCCGGCCGCCGCGACGGTTGCGCTGGTAGGCCTTCTGCAGCGCTTCGACATCGAAACCGTGGTGGTCCCAGAACTTCTGGTCTTCAGCGGCGACGACGGCGCGTCGCGCCACCTCGGCGATCTGCTCGCGCGGCACCCAGTCGTGCTGCACCGGCCGCACCGGGCTTTGCAGCATGTAGCTGGTGACCCAGACCGGCAGGACGCTGCCGAGCAGGATCAACAGCACGGGCAGGCCAACGAACAGCCCGCTGAAGGCCAGCAGCAGGCGCCGCCCCCACTTGCGTCTTCGGCGCGATCGGCTCACGTCGGGAGGGTCCTCGGGTGGATCCGGGTCGACGCCCGCGACCACCGGCCGCGTGCGGCGGTCCGGGACCTGGATCTGATCGGGTGGCAGCGTCGGCATCCAGCGATTGTAGCGGGCCGCCGTTGGATGCCGGGTGCGCCGCTCAGTCGGCGTCGGTGTCGCGGATCGTCAGCGCCGGCAGGCTGATGTTGCGTGCGATCGCCGCCAGCCGCAGGCCGGCGATCACCACCATGCCGGCGTAGGCGGCCGTGTCGCGCGGCACGCCGACACTCTGCAGCAGCACGTACAGCGTGGCGCCTGCGATGACCGCGGTGCCGTAGATCGTGCCGGGCCGCAGCAGCAGCGGGATGTCGTTGCACATCACGTCGCGCAGCACGCCGCCGAAGGTGCCGGTGATCGTCGCCAGCACGACGACGATCAAGCCGGGCAGGCCGGCGGCTTCGGCGATCCGCGCACCGGATATCGAAAACAGCGCCAAACCGAGCGCGTCGGCGATCTGCAGCACGCGCTCGCTCGGATGCCGCCAGCGCAGCAGCACCACGGTGGCGCAGCCGCTGAGCAGAATCGTCACCACGTAGCCGGTGTCGGTGAACCAGAACGGCGTGCGATCCAGCAGCAGGTCGCGCACGGTGCCGCCGCCGGTGGCGGTGATCAGCGCAATCACCAGCACGCCGAGCAGGTCCAGGCCTTTGCGCCCGGCCGCGAGCACGGCCGACACCGCGAACACCGCGGTGCCGAGATACTGCAGCGCCTGCGGCAGCGTCACAGCCGACGGCTCAGGCCATGCCGAGTGCGCGGCACAGCCGCAGCGTCGGCTCGGCTTGGTTCAACGTGTAGAAGTGCAGGCTCGGCGCACCGCCCGCGAGCAGCTTTTCGCACAGCCGCGCGACCACGTCGGTGCCGAAATCCTGCAGCGCGGCCTTGTCGTCGGCCAGCTCGTCGATCCGCAGCCGCAGCCAGCGCGGAATCTCGGCGCCGCAGCCGGCCGAGAAGCGGATCAGCTGCGCCGCGTTGACGATCGGCATGATGCCCGGCACCACCGGCACCGTGACGCCGGCGGCCGCGCAGCGGTCCATGAAATCGAAGTAGGCGTCGGCGTTGAAGAAGTACTGCGTGATCGCCGCATCGGCGCCGGCGTGGACCTTGTCGACGAAGTGGCCGAAGTCGGCCTTGGCGCTGGTGGCCTGCGGATGCAGCTCCGGATACGCCGCGACTTCGATCCGGAAGTGATCGCCATGGGTTTCGCGGATGAACGCGACCAACTCGTTGGCGAAGTGAAACTCGCCGGGCGCGGCCGGACTGTAGGCCGTTGCCGGCAGGTCGCCGCGCAGCGCGACGATGCGCTTGACGCCAGCGTCGCGGTACTGCGACAGCAACTGGGCGATGCGTTGGCGCGTGCTGCCGATGCAGGTCAGATGCGGCGCCGCTTCGACGCCGGTTTCGCGGACCACGGTCATCAGCGTGTCGTAGGTGCCGTTCTGGTCCGAGCCGCCCGCGCCGTAGGTCACCGAAAAGAATTCGGGGCCGGTGGCGGCCAGCGTCTGCAGCGTTGCAGGCAGCTTGGCCGTCCCTTCGGGCGTGCGCGGCGGGAACAGTTCCAGCGAGAAATGCGGTTTGGCGGTCGGGTTCATTCCAGTGATTCCGAAAAAAAGGGCCGCTTGCGCGGCCCTTTGATGTGCGTCGAGCGCCGCTTAGTAGCGGTAGTGTTCCGGCTTGTACGGGCCTTCGACCGGCACGCCGAGGTAATCGGCCTGCGCCTGCGTCAGCTTGGTCAGCTTGACGCCGATCTGCTCCAGATGCAGCGCGGCGACTTCTTCGTCGAGCTTCTTGGGCAGGCGGTAGACGGCCTTCTCGTAGCGGTCCTTGTTCTTCCACAGGTCGATCTGCGCGAGGACCTGGTTGGAGAACGAGGTGCTCATCACGAACGCCGGGTGGCCGTTGGCGCAGCCCAGGTTCACCAGACGGCCTTCAGCCAGCACGTACAGGTTGCGCCCGTTCGAGAACGTGTACTTGTCGACCTGCGGCTTGATGTTGACCTTGGTGATGCCAGCGGCCGTGTTCAGACGGTCCATCTGGATCTCGTTGTCGAAGTGGCCGATGTTGCAGACCAGCGCGTTGTCCTTCATCGCACACATGTGCTCGAAGGTGATGATGTCCTTGTTGCCGGTGGTGGTGACGTAGATGTCGGCCGAGCCGAGCGTGTCTTCCACCGTGGTCACCTGGAAACCTTCCATGGCGGCCTGCAGCGCGTTGATCGGGTCGATTTCGGTGACGATCACGCGGGCGCCCAAGCCGCGCAGCGAATGCGCCGAGCCCTTGCCGACGTCGCCGTAGCCGCAGACGACGGCAACCTTGCCGGCGATCATCAGGTCGGTGGCGCGCTTGATGCCGTCGGCCAGCGATTCGCGGCAGCCGTACAGGTTGTCGAACTTGCTCTTGGTGACCGAGTCGTTAACGTTGATAGCCGGCACCAGCAGCTTGCCGGCTTCGAACATCTGGTACAGGCGGTGCACGCCCGTGGTGGTTTCTTCCGACACGCCGCGCCATTCGGCGGCGACCGCGGTCCAGAAGCCGGGACGCTCGATCCGCGTGCGCTTGAGCAGGTCCTTGATCACCTGCTCTTCATGGTTGGACGAGGCGGTGTCGACCCATAGCGAACCCTGCTCCATCTCCAGGCCCTTGTGGATCAGCAGCGTCACGTCGCCGCCGTCGTCAACGACCATCTGCGGGCCCTTCAGACCCGGATGGGTGACGCAGTCCAGCGTGCAGTCCCAGTACTCTTCCAGCGTCTCGCCCTTCCAGGCGAACACCGGGATGCCGGCAGCGGCGATCGCGGCGGCGGAATCGTCCGAGGTCGAGAAGATGTTGCACGAGGCCCAGCGCACCGAGGCGCCGAGCGCGGTCAGCGTCTCGATCAGCACCGCGGTTTCCTTGGTCATGTGCAAGGAGCCGGTGATGCGCACGCCGGCCAGCGGCTGCAGCGGCGCGTACTTGGCGCGGATCGCCATCAGGCCCGGCATTTCTTCTTCGGCCATCGTGATGCGCTTGCGGCCGAGTTCGGCCAGGGACAGGTCGCGGACTTTGTAGTCCTGCGCGGGGACGAGCGGAGCGTTCATTGAAGGGTTCCTGGTGGGGTCGCTGGTGAGTATATCCGCTTATACGGATGGAGAGATATGCCTGGATGCGGGGGCCTGAGGTATGCCAATTGCTTGCGCCTGAGGGCATGAACAGCCCCGACGCGTCGCCCGACTCCGCTCTGCCCGCCGCCCGCGGTACGCTCGACGCGCCGTTGCGCGAGGACGTGCGCCATCTTGGCGCCACCGTCGGCGAACTGCTGACCGAACAACTGGGCGAGGATGCCTTCCATCGCGTCGAAGCGATTCGCACGCAGGCGATCGCGCGCCGCGAACAGGGCCGGCCGCTGGCCGAGCTGGCCGCACCGCTGCTCGACCTGCCGGTCGACACCGCCGAATCGCTGACCCGCGCGTTCTCGACCTACTTCCAGATGGTCAACATCGCCGAGCGCGTGCACCGCATCCGGCGCCGGCGCCAATACCAGCGCGACTCGACGCGGCCGCAGCCCGACGGTCTGCTCGACGCGCTGCACAAGCTCAGGGCCGACGGCGTCGGCGTCGACGAGCTGCTGGCGATGCTCGACCGGCTCGACGTGGAGCCGGTGTTCACTGCGCATCCAACCGAGGCGATCCGCCGCTCGCTGCTGGAAAAAGAGCAGGAAATCGTCCGCTGCTTGGTCAATGGCTTCGACGATGCGCGCACGCCGATGGAGGCGCGCGCCGACTGGGAGCGGCTGCGGATGGCGATGACCGCCGGCTGGCAGACCAGCGACACCTCCAGCGTGCGGCTGACCGTGCAGGACGAGTTTGAGCACGTCGGGTTCTATCTGGGCGGCCCGCTGTATCTGGTCGTACCGGTGTTCTACGAACTGCTCGAAGACGCGCTGGCACAGGTCTACGGCGTCACCCGCGAGCTGCCGCGGCTGCTGCGTTTTGCCACCTGGGTCGGCGGCGACATGGACGGAAACCCGAACGTCGGTGCCGACACGATTGCCGCGACGCTGTCGGCGCAGCGCGCGCAAGTGCTCGACCGCTACGCCGCCGACGTCGGCGAGCTGGCGCGGCTGCTGTCGCAAACCGTCAACCGCGCCGCGATCGCGCCCGAGGTGCTGGCGCGCTCGGACGATTATCGGGCGCGCTTCCCGGCTGCCGCCGCTGCGATCCGGCCGCGCCACGCCGACATGCCGTATCGCGTGCTGCTGACGCTGGTGCGCGCGCGGCTGCGCGCCACGCAGCGCGACGAGTTGCATGCGTATCCCGACGCGGCCGCGTTTCTGGCCGACATCGATCTGATCGCCGACAGCTTGCGCGCGCATCGCGGCCTGCACGCCGGCTGGTTCCAGGTACGGCGTCTGCGCTGGCGCGTGCGCACGTTTGGCTTTCACCTGGCGCGGCTGGACTTGCGCCAGGACTCGCGGATTCACGCGCAAGCGGTCGGGGCGCTGTTGAACGACCCCGACTGGGCCGAGCGCGATGCCGCCGAACAGGCCGACACGCTGACGCCGTATGCGGCCGGCGATGCGCGCTTTCCGCGGCCGGGCGCCGCCGTGGCGTCGCGCACGCTGGCTATGTTCGACCAGCTCGACCAGTCCCGGGCGCGCTACGGCGCAGACGCGACCGGGCTGTACATCATCAGCATGGCGCAGCGCCCGGCTGATGTGCTCGCGGTGCTGGCGCTGGCGCGCCAGGGTGGATTGGCCGAGCCGGGCACCGATGTGCCGCTCGACATCGCGCCGCTGTTTGAAACGGTCGATGACCTCAAAGGCGGGCCCGACACACTGCGCGCGCTGCTGGCCAACCCGGTGTACAAGGCGCACCTGCAAGCGCGCGGCAACCGTCAGTACGTGATGCTGGGTTACTCCGACAGCGGCAAGGACGGCGGCACGCTGGCCTCGCGCTGGGGCTTGCAGCGCGCGCAGGTCGAGCTGCTCGAAGCCGCCGCCGAACTCGGCATCCGCATCAGCTTCTTCCACGGTCGCGGCGGCTCGGCCAGCCGCGGCGGCACGCGGATCATGCCGGCGCTGATGGCCAGCCCGCGCGGCTCGGTCGGCGGCACGTTCCGCGTCACCGAACAAGGCGAAGTGATTCATCGCAAATACGGCATCCGCGCGCTGGCGCTGCGCGAACTGGAGCAGTCGGTCGCTGCCACGCTGCGCGCCAGCTTGAGGCCGCGCATCACCGAGCCGCGCGAGCAGCACTGGAAGCAGATGATGGCCAGCATCGCTGGGACCAGCCGTCAGGCGTATCGCGCCTTCGTCGGCGACGCGGCCTTCGTCGACTACTTCCGCCGCGCGACGCCGATCGACGTCATCGAAAAAATGACGCTGGGCTCGCGGCCATCGCGGCGCGGCACGATGAAGGGCGTCGAGTCGCTGCGCGCGATCCCGTGGGTATTCGCGTGGACGCAGTGCCGCGCGGTGCTGACCGCGTGGTATGGCTTGGGCAGCGCGCTGGAACGCGGTGCCGCCGAGTTCGGCGAGGATGCGCTGCTGGAAATGGCGCGCGACTGGGGCTTTGTGCGCTCGATGCTCGACGACGTCGACATGGTGCTGGCCAAGTGCGACCTCGACATCGCCGAGACGTTTTCACAGCTCGCCGGCGATCTGCATGCGCATTTCTTCCCGATGATCCGCGCCGAATTCGACCGCACCGTGTACTGGGTGCTGCGGCTGAAAAACGCCGATCGCCTGCTGGCCGGCGACGCCAAGCTGGCGCAGTCGATCCGGCTGCGAAATCCGTACGTCGACCCGATCAGCCTGATCCAGGTCGACTTGCTGCGCCGCTGGCGCGATGGCGGCAGCCAGGACGAGGCGCTGCTGCATGCGCTGGTCGCCACCGTCAACGGCGTGTCGCAGGGCTTGCAGAATACCGGCTGATCGCGCAGCGTTCGTCGCCCCCTTTTGCCAATCGATCCTCCATGGCCAGTAGCCTGCTGATCCTGCTCGACGACATCGCCGCGATTCTCGACGACGTGTCGGTGATGACCAAGGTCGCGATGAAGAAAACCGCCGGCGTGCTCGGCGACGACCTGGCGCTGAACGCGCAGCAAGTCACCGGCGTCAACGCCGACCGCGAGCTGCCGGTGGTCTGGGCCGTGGCCAAGGGATCGCTGGTCAACAAGGCGATCCTGGTGCCGTCGGCGCTGGCGATCAGCGCACTGGCGCCGGTGCTGGTGACGCCGCTGCTGATGATCGGCGGCGCCTATCTGTGCTTCGAAGGCGCCGAAAAGCTCGCGCACCGCTACCTGCACGACGCCTCTGCCGACGCAGCCGAACGACAAGCGCATCTGCAGGCGCTGGCCGATCCGTCGATCGATCTGCTGGCGCTGGAAAAAGACAAGATCAAAGGCGCGGTGCGCACGGATTTCATTTTGTCGGCCGAGATCATCGCGATCTCGCTGGGCACCGTCGCCGATGCGACGCTGGCGCAGCAGACCACGGTGCTGGTCGGCGTTGCGCTGATCATGACGGTCGGCGTTTATGGACTGGTCGCCGGCATCGTCAAGATCGACGATGCAGGGCTGGCGCTGAGCCGCAAGTCCAGCGCGGCCGCACGCGCGTTGGGGCGCGGCTTGCTGGGCATGGCGCCCAAGCTGATGAAGCTGCTGTCGATCGCCGGCACGGCCGCGATGTTCCTGGTCGGCGGCGGCATCGTCACGCACGGCATCCCGCCGCTGCACCATGCGATCGAACACGCGGCGACCGCCGTCGGGCCGATTGCCGGCGCTGTGACGCCGATGCTGCTCAACGGCGTCGCCGGCATCGTCGTTGGCGCGGTCATCGTCGCCGTCGTCACGCTGGTCAACGCGCTGCGCGGCCGTCGTCACTAGCCGGACGTGGCGTCTGACGCAGGCCGACCGGCCGTGACGACCGCGTTGCGGATCAGCACCGACCCCACCGAGCTGGATGTCACGCTGATCCATGCGTTTCTAAGCACGCAATCCAGCTGGGCGCGCGGCATTCCGCTGGCGACGCTGCAGCGGGCGATCGCCCACTCGCTGTGCTTCGGCGCGTATCGAGGCCGCCAGCAGATCGGCTTCGCGCGCGTGGTCAGCGACCGCGCGACCTTCGCCCAATTGCTCGACGTATTCGTG
The DNA here is from genome assembly GCF_900129825.1 of Hydrocarboniphaga daqingensis. Taxonomy (GTDB): domain Bacteria; phylum Pseudomonadota; class Gammaproteobacteria; order Nevskiales; family Nevskiaceae; genus Hydrocarboniphaga; species Hydrocarboniphaga daqingensis. Next base: position 296,230 of record NZ_FQWZ01000002.1, read on the forward strand.
CTGCCCGAGCATCGCGGCCAGGGCTGCGCCCGCGCGCTGCTGCAAGCGGTGATCGATGAGCCGGACTTGCAGGGCCTGCGTCGTTTTGCGCTGAACACCTCGGACGCCCACGCTTTGTACGCCGCTTTTGGTTTTGCGCGGGTGCAGCGCCCCGAGACGGCCATGGAGCGCTTTGATCCTGCGGTCTACACGCGGCGCAGCGGCGGCGGCAAGCCGATTCCGCCACCGCAGCGACGGCGCAGCGGGCAGTAAGGGACGGCCGTTGGCCGTCAGCACCGCACCGCGCTATTCCTCGATGTACAAGTCCATCTGCTGGCCGACGTAGACCGGCTTTTCGACCGGGTTGGCGAACCGAAACACCACTTGCAGCACGCGCGTGTCGACGCGCTCAGCCACCATGCCGGTCAGCGAACGCTTGGGTATCACCAGCGGCTCGATGCGCACGAACGTCAGCGGGATCGCCCGGTCGGGCTCGCCCTTGATGTAGCCCACGGCGTTCTTGCCGGGCTTGATCCGTGGCGCGATCTGCTCGTCGACGTCGGCGCGAACCTGCACTTCGTCGATCGCACCGAGCACCATCGGCGCCACCGCCGACTGCGGCGCGACGAATTCGCCGGGCGAGATGCTCATCTGCAGCACGCTGCCGTCGATTGGTGAGGTCACGCGCGTGCGTTCGACCAGCGTCTGCGTGGCCTTGACGGCGGCTTGCGCGGCTTCCACTTGCGCCTTGGCGACCTCGACTTCGTCGGCGCGTGCCGACACTTCGCCGCGGGTGACCGCGTATGGATCGGCGACGGCGGTCAGCCGTTGGTGCACGGCGCTGATCCGTGCGAGCTGGGCTTGGGCGACGCGCAGATTCGCCTGCTGCAGCAGCAGTTGCGCGCGCAGGTCACGGTCGTCGACCTGAAACAGCGGCTGGCCGACCTTGATGCGGTCGCCGACGCCGACGAACACCTGCGAGACGATGCCGGCGACCGGCGCGCCGAGCTGCGTGTTGTCGTGGATCGCTTCGACCAGCCCGGCGGCGCTGATGCCTTTGATGCCGGGCTTGACCGGGGGCTGCCCGGTCGGCGGCGGCGGCTCAGGGCGGTGCGACAGCCGATAGATCTGGATACCCATCATCACGATGCTGATGAGCGCGATGTAGAAGGTGATTTTGCGGAGCACGATCATGGATGGCGCACCTGGGTTCGCATCGTCGTCATAGGGGCAGCAGCGCGAGGCGCGGGCTGGTTTCGGTCGGTAGCGGCACCCAGGTCAGCGATGCCGGCTGCAGCGTCTCGACGCGGCTCGATGTCGCTTTTTCGCGCGCTGCGCCGTTGTCAGCCGGGGCCATCGCCGGGGCATCGTCGACCGGTGTCGACGGCGCTGCGGCTGGGACGTCCGCCGGCGTCGGCGACGGCATCGGCTCGGGTACCGGAAGCGGCGCAGGCTCTGGCGCGGGGACGGCTACAGGGACCGGAACTGGAACGGGAACCGGCTCCGGCGCCGGTACGGGGACCGGCGGCGGCGTGGCGGTGTCACCGGCAGGGCCGGGCTCGGTTGAACCGGTTGCTTCGGTGGCAGCGGCGCCGGCATCGGCATCCGATTCGGCGTCAGCGTCAGCGCTCGCGTCCGCGGTTGGCGCGGTTGGTGTCGCGGCTGCGGCGGCGTCCTTGGCATCCGGCGCAGCGGGCGCGTTGGATTCGCTGACGATGGGCGCGGCGACCGGCGCCGGCGCCGTCTGCGGCGCTTCCGGCGATGCGGGTGACGCGTGGACGATCGGGCTGCCGCCGAGCGCCAGAGCCAGCGCGATGCGGTTGTTCAGCAGCGCGGTATCGACATCGAGCAGACGCAGTTCCACTTGCAGCATCCCGCGCTGCGCCGCCAGATGCGTCGCACTGTCGAGCGTGCCGTTGTCGTAGCTCTGCTGCGCCAGCGCCGCGTTGCGCTGCGCCAGTTCGAGCATCCGCTGCATCTGCTCGCGCTGCTGGCGCAGTGCGGCCTCGGTGGCCAAGCCGTCTTCGACTTCGCGGAATGCGGTCAGCGCCTTGTCGCGGTAGCGATGGATCGACTCGATCATCAGCGCGCGCTGCGCGCGAATGCCGGCGCGGATCTGGCCACCGTCGAAGATCGGCTGCAGCAGGCCGCCGCCAATCGACCACGTGAAGCTGTCGTCGTCGAACAGAATGTCGCGGTACTTGGCTTGCGTGGCGCCGGAGCCGTTCAGCGAGAACCGCGGCAACAGATTCTTCTTGGCGGCCAGCAGCCGGTTGTCGCTGGCGGTGACACGCAGCGCGGCGGCCTGGATGTCGGGGCGCCGTTCCAGCAGCGACGATGGCAGTCCGGCGGCGACCGGTGGTGGCATCGGCGGCAACGCGACGTTGCCGACCAGATTGGCGGCTGGATAGCGGCCGAGCAGCACTTCGAGCTGGCGGGCGAGGCGGTCGCGCTCGACACGCCGGCCGATCAAGTCGATCTGCGCCGCCGCATCGTCGCTTTGCTGGCGGATCAGCTCGGCCGTCGTCAGCAGACCGGAGCGCTCGCGCTCGCCGGCGATCCGCAGCGATTCGGCGACGCTGGCCTGCAGCGCTTCGGACAAGGTCAGACGGCGGTCAGCGGCCAGCAGCGAAAACCACAGGCTGGCGGTCTGTGCTGCCAGCGAGAAGCGCGCGGCTTCGACGTCGAGCATCGCCGACACCACATCGCCTGTGGCCGCGCGGCTCAGGTCGAGCACGCGGCTCCAGACGTCCAGCTCCCACGACAAACCTACGCCGAGCCGGATGCGCGAGATGTAGGCGTCGTCGGGCGTCAGCGCGGTGCCGCCGAGAAAATCGTTGATCTGCCGCTGCCGACCGACCGAGGCCTGGAAGTCGAGCCGAGGCAGGTTGGCGGCCTTGTCGACGGCCGCCCGCGCTGCGGACGCATCGCGCCGCGCGATCGCCGACAACAGATTCGAGTTGTGCGCCCAGGCTTCTTCGACCAGGTCGGTCAGCGTTGCGTCGTTGAAGTCGGCCAACCAGTTGTCGGCTACCGCGGTGGCGGCCGTGTTGCCGGTCGCGGGTGCCGACCACTGCGCGGGCACGACGCCGCTGACGACCGACTGCGGCGCCGCCGGCGCCTCGCGCTGAAACAGCGAGCAGCCGCTCAGCGCGCTGCCGCTGATCAACGCGCTGCCCACCAGCAGCAGACCGCGCCGCAGCGGGCGGGTCCGGTCCCTGCGCCCCTGATCGCTCATCGTCGTTGCCGGCCGGACGATCAGGGCGCGATGTTGGCGATCGCGAAGCGCGGCGTGGTGATGCCGAGCCGCTCGGCACTCCAGGTGGCCCAGTCGTGGCCGACACGGCTGGTGATCGGGTCGGTCGAGGTATCCGGCACGTTGGCGTAGCTGACCGTGCCGTGGCGCGGCGTGGCCACCGGCGTTACCGACGTCAGGCCGGCCAGCGCGGCGGCGCTGTACGCATCTTCGGCATACGCGGGCAGCACGAAACAGGCGTTGATGTCGGCGACGCCGGCCGTCGCCAGCTTGCTCGCCGGGAAGCTCAGCGTGCGCGCATCGACGACGCTGACGTCGCTGTCGGCGACGTTGATGCTGACGCGGCAGCTGTCGGATTCGAACGCGATCGCGCCGGTCTTGGTGATCGGTTCGTTGAAGCGAATCACGAACTGGCTGCCGTCGTAGAAGCCCAGCGTCATCAGCGGCGGCATCAGGTCGCGCAAGCGCACTTGAGCGCGGGTGGCGGTATCCGGCGTCAGGCCGTTGCGGTCGCGGATCGCCGCGCTGACGTCGATCGTCGCCGTGCCCGGGCTGGCATCGGCGGCCAGCGCGAACACGCCGCCGACGGCCATCGCTAGCAGGTCGGACTGGCTGCCGTCCTCGTTGGTGACGCCATTGAGTACACCCGAGGCGCTGACCGTGGTGCTGACGCCGCTGGTGACCAGCGCGCCGCCGGTCGACACGCTCGGCTCGGTCAGCGCGATGCCGAGCACCGGTGCCGTGGCAAGGAAGGCCTGCGTGCCGTCGGCGTCCCCGATCGTGCTGGTCGCCGGCAATGTCGTGACGATGCTGTCGTTGCGCAGCTCGACATGCGACAGGCCGAGCAGCTCCTGGTCGCCGCGCCAGCTGTCGGCGGCATAGCCGCTGCTGCTGTCGTTGACGTCGGCCGCCTGCGGCGTGATCGACAGCAACACCGTTGCCGGGCTCGACGCGCCGCCGGGCGTGATCACGCCGCCGCCGCCGCCGGTATAGGTGCCGCCGCCAGCGCCGGCGATGATCGCGTCGAGCAACTGCAGGGCCACGCTCGGCCGGCCGATGTCCTGCAGCGTCAGCGAACTGCTGCCGCCGAGCACGCCGCCGGCATTGCGCGAGGTGATCTTGAACACGTCGCCCGGCTGCACGACGACGCTAGCCGGCACGCGGCTGACGATCAGCAGATCGAAGCTGCTGGCACCGCCCGGCGTGATCACGTAGGTCGGCCCGCTGTTGTCGATGAACTGACTGTTGCGCGGATTGCCGCTGCTGTTGACCACCGGATAGAACAGCACGTCCTGCTTGACCCCGCCGCGTTCGAGCGACACGACGAAGTCGGTCGCGTCGGCCGGTGCGCCGATGCGCACGCGCGCGGTGCCGGTCTGCACGCTGCGCGTGTCGGCCGGGGCGATCGCCGTCTTCAGCGCGGCCAGCGCCGCCGTGGCGCCGCTGCTGTTGAGTTGTTCCAGCGCCGGCGCACTGTCGTAGGCGACGGCGGTCGAGGTCGGCGTCAGCGCCGGGTTGATCGTCGTCGCCGCAGCGTCGACCGTGTCGATCAGCGCGTCGGTGCTCAGGTAGGCCAGATCATTGACGGCCGGCGTTGCCAGCTGGCTCGCCGTGGCGGCGCTGGCCACCGTGTTGTTCGATGCAAAGCTGATCAGCGACAGCACCAGCTCCTGGCTGGACAGGCTGTCGTAGGCGATCGTCGAGCCGTCGGCGATGCCGTTGCCGGCGCTGTCCTTGAGCGCTTCGCGCGCGATCCGCAGTGATACCGCGGTGTTGGCCGGCAGTGGCTGCGCGAGCACGATCTGCGCACTGACCGCATCGGGCTGGCTGGCGCTGGCGACGGCCGCAGCAGTCTGGTTCGGCGCCGTGCCCAGCACGACCGCCACATCGCCGGCGTCGAGCGCGGCCTGCATCGGCTCGCTGAAGCGCAGCGTGAACGTGGTCGTGACCCGGCTTTCAAGGCGGGCCTGTGCTTGCGTGGGGTCGATCACGCCATCGAGCGACGACACCACCGGCGGCGTCGTGTCGGCGCTGGTGAACGGGGTCAGCGCGACGCTGGCCAGTTGGACCGGGCTGCTGGCATTGCGCGTCCGCAGGTTCAGCGTCGCGGTGTCGGTGGCGGTGCCGCCGATTGGGCACGGCGGTGCCGATCCGCTGATGCCGTCGATTCGGAAGCCCGACACCGACAGCTGCAGGCAGCTGTCGTTGAAGACCGAGGTCAGCTCGAAGCGGCCGTCGGCAGCGCTGATCACCGGCAGCAAGCTGCCGGCGTCGTAGCTGGTGGCGACACCGGTGACGGTGCTGCTGCCGAATTCGACGCCGACGAAGTCGAGGCTGACGCTGGCGCCGGCCAGCGCGGCGCCGGTGCTGCTGTCGCGCAGCACGCCGCTGACCGTCGAGGCCAGCGCCGGCAGCCGCACCACGCCGACGCCGACATTGAAGTTGTCGATGAACACCGTGCCGCCGCCGACGGTGCCGGTGCTCTGCGCGGTCGGCAGCGCCTGAACGGTGGCGCCCATATAGCGGACGCTGCCGCCGGTCGGCGGCGCGATCGCCAGCGTGATCGGGCCGTTGGCGTCGTTGGTCGCCGTGCCGGACACGCCGGTGACAGTGACGCCCGACATCGAAAACTGGCCGTCGGCATTGGTCGTGGCCGCCAGCGCGCTGCCCGATTCGGTGGCACCGGCGTAGCGCACGATGGCCCCGGCGATCGGGGTTCCATCGGTGTCGAGGATCGTGCCGGTAATCGTGCCGGTCAGCGACGTGACCTGCGGTGGCTCGCCATCGTCATTCGGCGACGAGCAGGCGCTCAGCACCAGGGCCACGGAGGACGCCGACAGCAAGCAGCGGGCCGCCATGAAACGGCCGTTGAAAAACCTCATCACGATCTCTCCCTGAAGCGCTCTGAAGGCGGTCCGACGTCCTGCGCCGGCTCGCAGCCCCTGGTCCCACCGAGCCGGCTGCCATCCCAGCCGGCTCGCACCGACATGAGCTTATTCCGGCTAATGCAAGTTCCATGCGCTGATTCGGGCCAGGATTGCACGAAGCTTGCGGGTGCCCGGCAGGCGCGCCGGCTCCGGCGCCTGACATCCGGGGGGACGTCATGATCTGTAAGCCGAGACGGATTTCGCAGCACGCGACTCAGGCCACCGGCAGCGGCCGCTGGCGGTTGATGCTTTTCATGTTGGCGGTGCCCGGCATCGCGTCCGCCGCCGACCCGGCGCCGTCCGACGCGCCGCCGGTGCTGAACGTGATTCCGGTCGAAGGCGCTGCCGATGCGGCGCCTGACCCGGCGCGAGAGTCCGAGCCGGTCGCGCTGGAGGAGATCTTCGTCACCGCGCAGAAGTCGCGGCAGAGCTTGCGCCAGGTGCCGGCCTCGGTCAGCACGCTGTCCGGCGAGTCGCTGCGCAACTCGAAGATTCTCAGCGCCGGCGACGTCAACGGGTATGTGCCCAACACGCAGCTTCGTGTGTCGCCGTTCGCTGGCGAGCTGCGCATCCGCGGCTACGGCACCTCGCTGAGCAACGTCGGCTTCGAGCCTTCGGTCGGCTTGGTGATCGACGATGTCTATTACGGACGCAGCGCGTTTCTGTCGACGCTGATGTACGACGTCGACCGCTTGGAGGTGATCCGCGGCCCGCAAGGCGCATTGTTCGGCAAGAACACCGTGGCGGGCGTGGTGAACATCACCACGGTCGATGCCGACCGCGTGCGCACCGGCGATCTGACCGTGTTCGCGCGTCGCGACGGCGAGATTCTGGATGCACGCGGCGGCGTCTCGCTGCCGCTGGGCGACGCCTTGTTCTCCCGGCTATCGGGCGCGGTGCAACAGTTCGACGGCTTGTACTACAACACCGCGCTGGACCGGCCCGAGGCCGATCTCCAGTCGTACGCCGGCCGCGCCAAGCTGCGTTTCACCGAGCTGCCCGGCGACGCCGAGCTGCGGTTGGCGGTGTCGGGCGGGCGGCAGACTGGCAATGGCAATCTGTTCCAGCTGTCCAAGGCCAGTGACGCGACGCTGGCGCTGTTTCGCCAGTACGACCCCGATGTCGAAGCCAATCCCTACGACCGCAATCTGTCGAGCAACGTGCCGTCGCGGGTCGACGTCGAAACCCAGACCGCCAGCGCCGCGATCGAAGTGCCGTGGACCGAAACCGCCGGCTTCGATACGTTGACGCTGACGTCGGTCAGCGCTTACGCCCGGTCGGATGTGCGCGAACGCACAATCGACTTCGACTTCTCGCCGCTGCCAGTGGTACGACTCGACCTGGTCGAGCCGACGCCGTACACCCAGTTCAGCCAGGAGCTTCGCTTCAACGGCTTGGCGCCGAGCTTGTTCGGCGCCTTCGGCCGCACCGAGTTCGTCGGCGGCCTGTACTACCTGCAGTCGAGCTTGCTCAGCCACGACTTGGCCGCGGTTGAAGACCTGGGCGCCGCTGCCGCGTTCGTGATTGCCGCGCGCAGCGGTAGCGCCGCACAAGGTCGGCCGCTCGGCGGCGCGCTGGCCGACTCGCTGGCCTCGCTGCTGGGCCGCATCGTCGCCTCCCCGCTGGACGATGCGCTGGTCACCGGCCAGACCAACCGCGAGCGCGCCGAGCTGCTGCTGGACCAGCGCCAGCAGGCCGCGGCGGCTTACGGGCAGTTCACGACGTATCTGACCGAGCGCTTCGCCGGCATCGTCGGCTGGCGCCTGGGCGTGGAATCCAAGCGCGCGCATTTGTCGTCACAGGCGCCGGACGGTGCGATCTTTCTGCCGGCGATTCTCGGCCAGGCCAACTTCGACACGCGCCGTCAGCGCAACGAAACCGAAAGCTCGCCCAAACTCGGCATCAAGTACGACTGGACGCCGGCGATTGCCTCGTATCTGGTCTGGGCCAAGGGCTACAAGGGCGGCGGCTACAACGCGCTGCCGTTCAACGACCAGAGCCTCGAATACGGCCCCGAGACGGCCAACACTTATGAAGCCGGGCTCAAGACGCGGCTGCTCGACAGCACGCTGGACGTCAATCTGGCCGCGTTTCTGACCGACTTCGACGACTTGCAGGTGTCGGTGTTCGACGGCAGCAGTTTCAATATCCAAAACGCGGCTTCGGCCCGCAGCCAGGGTTTCGAAGCCGACTTCCGCTGGTTGTCGCCGTTCCCCGGCACCTCGGTGCGCGGCAACGCCGGCTATACCGATGCCTACTATCGTCGCTATCCGAACGGCCCGGCGCCGGCCACGGCCGACGTCGACTCGGTCGATCTGTCCGGCCGCACGCTGGCGTCGGCGCCGCGCTGGTCGGCCAGCCTGATCCCGCAAGTGAGCTTGCCGGGGGCGTCTCCAGCCTGGGGCGTGCAGCTGCAGGTCGAAGCGCTGTACACCTCGCAGCGCTATCTGGACGTCGATCTGGACCCGAACACGCTGCAGCCCGAGACGCTGATGTTCAATGCGCGGGCTTCGGTCGGTGCCCGCGACGGCGCTTGGAGCCTGTCGCTGTTCGCTGCCAACCTGAGCAAGGAACGCGTGCTGGCCCAGGTCACCGACGAGCCGGTGGCGCCCGGAAACTTCGGTGCGGTACGCCAGGATCGCGGCCGCGAGCTGTACGCGGCGCTCAAGCTCGATTTCTGAGGCAGCCGCTCAGAAATCGTAGTCGGGGTTGTCGATGTCGAAGTCTTTTGCGCCGAGCCCCGGCGCGAGGTTCCACTGGCGGAAGCGGTAGTGCTCCATTAGCTGGCCGTTCTGGTGCCAGAAACGCACTTCGGTCGGCATCGCCAGCGCCTTGTCGAAGCACAGCTCGGCGGCACCGATCGGATACGGTGCGTTCTGCTCTTCACGGCCGATGCCATCGCGGTGCAGACACAGCGAGGCTTGGCCGTCGACGTCGCGCTCGGTGGTATCGGGGGCGTCGATCGTGCCGCTGGCCGCGCGGCGCTGGATGTCGGCCTTGAGCATCGCCGCCATGTTGTAGACGCCGGCCTGACGGATCGGCCGCAGATTGCCTTGGCGCGCCAGCGATCCATCCGGGTCCAGCGACAGCGTGGCGATGCCGAGCAGCCCGCCTTCGTGGACCTTGATCTTGCCGTCGTAACGATCGCTGCACAGGATCACTTCGCGGCCCTGATTCGGCTCAGCGATCCATTTCATATAGCGGCAGTCGGGGCTGCGGGTCTGCTTGAGCAGCAAGGTTTCGGCCGGCGACAGCGTGCCGCCGATGCGCTGCTGCTTGGTCATCACCACCTGATAACCCGGCAGCGCGTCGACCTGGTCGACGAAGCGCTGCACCAGCGAGCGCACTTGCTCGGGTACTTCACGGGCGGCCGGCAGCGGGCTGCGCTCGCTGGCGTTGGCCACGGCCGACAAGCCGCCGATCACCGCGGCTGCCAACATCGACAGGCGCGGCGCGCGCATCAGACCGGGTCCGCTACGCGTTCGAGGCCGAGCCGGTAATAGCGCGCCGCCTCGTCCGGGTTCTGGGTCTGCTCGGCCAGTTGGGCCAGCGCCAGATAAGTGGCCGGCGCCGGCTGGATGCGCGCCGCCGATTCCAGATAGCTGCGCGCCTTGCCCCAGAGCTTGTTTTGCAGGCAGGCCTGACCGGCGGTGACCAGCAGTTCGAGGCGCTCGCCGTATTGCGTCAGCCATTGTTCGATCGACGCCAGCCGGGTTACGCCGTCGCTGCCGTGCAAATGGCCATAGAGCGTCACCAGCTCGCCATCCCACTGCTGGCGCAATGCCTCGCCGACCAGCGCGGCGGCATCGGCGTCGGCATTGAGCCGGTGCAATGCGCGGGCGTAGCGCAGGCGCAGCGCCGGCTGCTGTCGCTGCGCCGGCTCGCTGGCATCCCATAAAGCCTTGAGCCGGTCGAGCTGCGCCGTCGCTTCGGCCTGGGTGATCAGTTCGGCCGTGGTGCGATCGAGCAGGGCCTGACGTCGTTCCGTGGTCAGTGCCGCCGTCTTGGCGGTCTCGACCAGCAGGCCGCGCAGGGCCTGCCAGTCGCCGAGGCCTTCGAATGCACGGGCCAGCAGGTCGATTGCATAAGGGTGCTGCGGGTCTTTTTCGCGCAGGTGCAGCGCGGTGTCGCGCGCCGGCGCGTATTCGGCCCGTTCCAGCTGTAGCTCGGCTTGGGTCAGCAACACGGCAAAGTCGTGGCCGCTGCTGGCATTGGCCGCCAGTTGCAGATAGTGGTCGCGACGCTCGGGGGCGCCGAGACGCTGCGCGGCGCGGGCAGCGCCCAAGTAGTTCAAGTGCGAGGCATGATGGTCGGCCGCGCGCCGTACCAACTCGATCTCGGCACGCTGCCAGTTGCCTTCCAGCAGCCGCAGCAAGCCTTCTTCGAACGTGTCGCGGGCGCGCTCCTGGCGGCGGCGGTCGAGCAGCCGCTTGATCGCGCCGGGCAGGCGCACGCCGGCCAGCAGCAGCCGCAGGCTCCAGACCACGGCGGCGAGCCCGATCAGCAGCGTGGCGAACAAACCCAGCAGCGAGGTTTCGACGATCCAGGGACCGTAGTTCATCAGCACGTAGCCGCCGTCGGCGCGCAGCAGCCAGGCGATGGCAGCGCCGACCGCCAGCGCCACGATCAGCAGCAGCCAGGAGCGGATCACGGCGGCGCCGATTCGATCGCCTGACGCAGCAGCGTCAGCGACTCGCTCAGGTCGGGTGCCGGGGCCGACAGCTCCAGGCTCTGCAAGCGCTCGATTTCCGCCAGCGACGCTTCGACGCCCGGATCGCCGTTGCGGAAGAAGCGCCGCAGCCAGTCGGCCGCCGATCCCAGCGATTCGCGCAGGCTCGCGGTCTCGCCGCGCAGCAGCGCCACGCGCGCCGATTCGAGCTTGAGAATCAGCACGTGGACGATCACCGCTTCATCTTCGGGCGGCAGCAGGCGCAGGTTGCCGGCCTTATCGTCGCGACGGACGACGAACAGATTGGCCAGCGCGGTGCGGATCGCATCGCCGATGCGCTGATACCAGGCGGTATCGACCGTGGCCGTGTCTTGTGCCGCGCTGTTGCCGCCGCGCAGGCCGCCGCCGAACACGCGCGGCTCGATCCGCGCCCGCAGCGGCAGCGTCGCCGCGCGGTCGATCAAGCTCGACAGCGTTAGCGAGGCCGAGGTCAGGTCGGGGCGCGGCAACGCTTGCAGCGCGGCGCGCTCGCGGGCAATCGCCTCGCGTACCCGGAACAGGCGGGGATCGTTCATCGTGCCCAGACGCTGATCGGCAATCTGCAGCGCCAGCAGCGCCGAGCGCACGTCCTGCTGCAGCAGCAGTCGGTCACTGGCCAGCAGCAGCAGTTGCTCGACCGAAGCCAGTGCAAAGCGCGTCCGGCCGCCTTGCAGCTCTTCGGTGATGCGGCCCATCAGCTGCTCGCTGTTGTCGATGCGGCCCTGCAACGCCGCCAGATCGCTGCTGGCGCGCTGCATCACGCGGGCGAGGTCCGACTGACGCGTCGCGGTCTGCGAGCCCTGGTTTTCCAGCTCGGAGGTCATCCGCATCAAGCGACGCAGCGCGTGATCCTGGGCTTGCAGCAACGCGCCCTGGTTTTGGCGCAGGTCCCACAGCAGCCAGCCGCCGTAGCCGAGTGCACCGGCCAGCACCACGACCAGCAGCCAGGCGACGATGCCGCTGCTGCGCGATGGCGCCGCGACAGCGGGCGGTGGCGGTGGGCTGTCGCGGGTCGCGGAGCGGGACGGGTCGGCGGCATCGCCGGCCGCGCCGGGTTCGCGGACCATCTTGGTGCCGATGGCGATCGGATCGGGCGTGGTCATGTCGGAATCCGGTTTTCGCTGCGCCTGCCATTGGCACAGGCAACGGACGATCGCCTCGTCGCTGACCGCCTCGGGCAGCAGCGGGTCGGCAAAGCCGAGCGCCAGCGCCTGCTCGCGGATGCGCGCGCTGGGCACGATCAATTGCAGCGCCCGCAGCAGCGGGCGCATCGGCTCCGGCGTCAGTGCCCACAGCCGGTCCAGCGTCTGGCCGCTGGTGATGACGATCGCATCGGCGATCGCCAGCTCGGATTCGATGCGCTCGGGTTCGTGCTCGACCGGCCGGCGCCGATACAGCGTCAGCGTGTCGACCGTCGCGCCGCGCGCCTGCAGCGTCGGTGCGATCAGCTCGCGGCCGTTTTCGCCGGTGATCAGCAGGAAACGCTGACCGTCGATCTGCTGCAGGCCTTCGAGGGCCAGCAGCGTTTCGCTGGACGCGGGCTCCTCGGGGACCGCGGCACCGGGATGGCCCGCAGCATCCAGTGCCGCAGCCGTGGCGGCGCCGATCGCATACAGCGGCGGCCAGCGCGCGTCGGCGATGTCAATTTCCGCGGCATAGCGCACCGCGTTGGCGCTGGTGAAGAGCCAGCCGGCGTCATCGCGGTGTGCGTCGAGCGTGGCGCGTGTGGCCGCATCGTCGCCGCTGGCCTCGACGGCATACAGCGGCAGCCGCGCCGCTTGCGCGCCTTGGGCTTCGAGCAGCAGGCACAGCGTGCCGGCCTGCAGGTCGGGCCGGGTGACGATGATGCGCAGGCCGGACAATGGCAGCGCGTCGGCGCGGGCTCTCATACGAGCACTCCCAGCCGTTGCAGGATCGTGCCGGCGCCGTCGGCCAGCAGTCGCTGTGCCAAGGCCACGCCGAGCGCTTCGGCCTGGTCGGCCGGGCCGCGGATTTCGTCACGCACCTGTTGAGTGCCGTCGGGGTCGCCGACCAGCGCCTGCAAATGCAGCGTGCCGTCAGCGGCAATCCGTGCATGGCCGGCCACCGGCACCTGGCAGGCGCCGCCGAGGCGCGAATTCAGCGCACGCTCGGCGCGCAGACGCTGGGTCGTCGCCGGGTCGTGCAGCGGCGCCAGCAAGTCGCGCGTCGCGTGGTCGTCCTCGCGGCATTCAATGCCGATCACCCCCTGGCCGATCGCCGGAATGAAACGTTCGACGTCGAGGAATTCGCCGATCCGCGCTGCAAGCCCGAGCCGCAGCAGGCCAGCGGCGGCCAGCAGGATCGCGTCGTAGTCGCCGTCGTCGAGCTTGCGCAGCCGGGTGCCGACGTTGCCGCGCAGCGGCGAGATCCGCAGATCGGGCCGCAGCCCGCGCAGCTGGGTCTGACGGCGCAGGCTCGACGTGCCGACGTGCGCACCTTGCGGCAGCTCGGCGATCGAGCGGTAGCGGTTGGACACGAACGCGTCGCGCGGGTCTTCACCGGCCAGGAACGCGCTCAGCACCAGCCCCTCGGGCTGTTGCGCGGGCACATCCTTCATCGAATGCACGGCGATGTCGGCGCGCCGTTCGAGCATCGCTTGTTCTAGCTCTTTGACGAACAGACCCTTGCCGCCGACGGCCGACAGCGGGCTGCCGAGCAGCTGGTCGCCACGCGTGGTCATCGGCACCAGTTCGACGCTCAGCGCCGGGTGCAGGTCCTGCAAGCGACGCTGCACGTGGTGCGCCTGCCACAGCGCGAGCGGCGACTCGCGTGTGGCGATGCGGACGCGGGTCGCCGTCGCCGCCATGCTCAGACGACTTCGGCGGCGCTGCTGATGATCTTGCCGACGAGGCCGTATTCCTTGGCTTCCTGGGCGCTCATCCAATGATCGCGTTGCGTGTCGGCGGCGATGCGCTCGACGCTCTGACCGGTTTCCTTGGCGTAGATCTCGTTCAGACGCTGGCGCATCCGCACGATTTCCTTGGCCGCGATGGCGATGTCCGACGCCGTGCCGCCCATGCCGCCAGACGGCTGGTGCAGCAGGAAGCGCGTATTGGTCAGCGCGTAGCGGTTTTCGGGCTTGGCCGCGCTGTAGATCAGCGAGCCGGCGCTGGCGCACCAGCCGGTGCCGATCATCCGGATTTCGGGCTTCACGAACTTGATCATGTCGTAGATCGTGTCGCCGGATTCGACGTGTCCGCCCTGGCTGTTGATGAAGATCGTGATCGGGTCCAGCGACTCGGCCTGCATCGCCAGCAGCCGGCTGGTGACCGCTTCGGCGAGCTTCTGGTTGATGCCGCCGTAGATCAGGATCGTGCGCGCCTGGAACAGGCGCTCTTCGAGCGCGTTGGGGCGCTTGGGCGTCACCGCGTCGGCCTTGTCGTCATCGGCGGCGATGATGGGGTCCAGCATGGGACAAACTCCTCGGGGTCATGTCGCCCATCTGCTACGGGCAAGGAGCGACATATTAGGCAAACTTGCGCCCGCGTGACGGTTTGCGCGCCGACGACCCCCGTCGGCGCGCGCGCCGGGCGCCTCAGCCGTCGGTGAGAAAGCGCCGCACTTCGGCCAAACGACGGCGCGACACCGGCAACGGTTTGCTGGCGTGCTTCATCTTCAGCCAGTGGTGCTGCTCGCCGCCGCGCTCGCGCTCTAGGCTGGCGATGAAGCGCGTCGCCACCAGCGCCTTGCGATGGATGCGCAGGAACCAGGGCGCAAAGTCGTCTTCGAGCGTCTTGAGCGATTCTTCGATCAGCACTTCGCCGTGCAGATGGCAGACCGTCGTGTACTTCTGGTCGGCCAGGAAGTAGACGATGTCATCGACCGGAATCCGCACCAGGCCTTCGCGCGTCGTGGCCAGGATGTGTTCGCGCTTGGGGCGCTCGCCGGCGGCCGGCACGGTGGCGGGCGACTTCTGTGCGCGGGTCGGGCGGCGTGCGCGCAGCAGCGCTTCCTTGAGCTTTTCGACACGGATCGGCTTGAGCAGATAGGCGTCGGCGTTGGCGTCGAAGGCCGACAGCGCGTGTTCTGAATAGGCGGTCGTGAAGATGATCGCCGGCGGCGGATCGTATTCCGCCAGCTGGCGGGCGACCTGCAGGCCATCGACGCCGCCCATGCGGATGTCGAGCAGCACCAGGTCGGGCTCTTCGTTGTCGACGACCTCCAGCGCGGTTTCACCGTCACCGGCTTCGCCGACGATCTCGTAACCCGGAAACTCCGACAGCAGACGGCGCAGGCGCTCGCGCGCCAACGGTTCGTCATCCACGATCACCACTCTCATCGCGCAACTCCTCCCTGTGCAACGGCCTGGACACTGGGGGAGCCGGCTCGCCGGTGGCGCTATGTCGGCAGAAACAGCCTTGCCTTGTATAGCCCGTCGTCGATGCCAAGTTCGACCCGCCCACGCTCACCGTAAATGAGCCCGAGGCGACTCGCAATGTTGTCGACGGCCACTTGGTTGCCGCTGTGTGAACCACCGACGCGGACCTCGTCCTGCGGTGCCAGCGGATTGCTGACTTCGATGATGATTTCGTTACGGTCGCGGCGCACGCTGACCTGGATCGTGCCGCCGTCGCGGCGTTTGGACACCCCGTGATGCACCGCATTCTCGACCAGCGGCTGAATGATCAGCGACGGCACCGGGTGGTTGAGCAGGTCTTCGGGCACGTCCCAGTCGACTTGCAGGCGCTCGTCGAGCCGGGCCTTCTCGATCCGCAGGTAGGCGTTGCAGATGCTGATTTCGTCGACCAGCGGCGCCATCTGGCCCTGCTTTTCGAGGCTGGCGCGGAACACGTCGGCCAAGTCTTCGACCAGACCCTCGGCTTCAGCCGGGCGCACGCTGATCAGTGCGGCCAGGCTGTTGAGCGCGTTGAACAGAAAATGCGGCCGGATGCGCGCGTTCAGCGCCTGATAACGGCTTTCGGATTCGGCGCGGACCTGTTCGCGCCACTGGTGGCGCGTCCAGAAGTAGCGCAACAGCAGCACGGCGACGATCGCCGCGATCGCGCTGTGGCGCATCACGAACCACAGCCGCGGTTCATTGGGGTCCAGCACGCCCCAGCGCGGGTTGGTGCCGACCATCCAGGCCAGATTCGACAACACCATCACCGCAATCACCAGCGCCGCCCAGCAAACGAAGAACACCAGGCCCGGCCGCGCGATGCTGAGGAAGCGTCGCAGCCAGCACAGGCTGGCCGCGCTGCACAGACCGATCCACTGCAGATACAGCGACAGCAAGCCGAGGCGCTGGATGAAGCCGCCGGTGCGCACACTGGCGCTGAGCGTGAAGCACAGCGCCACCAGTTCCATGGCCAGCGCCAGCGACAAGGCCACTGGCAACGTGCAGAAATTGGGAATCAGGCGAACGCGGGTCGCCGGATTGGACTGGACTTGGAGCATGGTTCCGGCGGTGGACTGTGAACACGGTCCGCAAGCGGACGACCTGCGTATTGTAAGCCGCAGCTTACGGAGATCGTCCCCGCGCTGGCTCCATCGGGTTGGCGAAGGCCGCCGCTGGTCGGCCGCTATACTGCCCGGCCCGACGCCGTAATCCGTCTTTTCTTCCCGAAACCGCATGAGCCAGCCCGACAACAAGAACCGCATGTGGAGCGGCCGCTTCAGCGAATCGACCTCCGAGCTGGTGGCCGCATTCAGCGAATCGGTCAGCTTCGACCAGCGTCTGTACCGCCAGGACATCGCCCAAAGCACCGCGCATGCCCGGATGCTGGCGCGCGTCGGCGTGCTTAGCACCGCTGATGCCGATGCGATCACCGCCGGTCTTGAACAAGTCCGCGACGAGATCGAGCGCGGCGCCTTCGTGTGGAAGACCGAGCTCGAAGACGTGCACATGAACATCGAGGCGCGGCTGACCGAAATCATCGGCGACGCCGGCAAGCGGCTGCACACCGGCCGCTCGCGCAACGACCAGGTCGCCACCGACATCCGGCTGTACACGCGCGATGCGATCGACCGGCTGCTGCCGCTGATCGACACGCTGGCCGACGGCCTGCTCGGCCTGGCCGAGGCCGAGGCCGACAGCGTGATGCCGGGCTTCACGCACTTGCAGATCGCGCAGCCGGTGACGTTCGGGCATCACATGCTGGCCTGGCGCGAACAGATCCTGCGCGATCGCTCGCGGCTGGTCGATGCGCGCGCACGGCTCAACGTGCTGCCGCTGGGCAGCGCCGCGCTCGCCGGCACCGTCTATCCACTGGATCGTCACTACGTCGCCGAGCAGCTGGGCTTTGCCGCGGTCAGCGAAAACTCGCTGGACGCCGTGTCGGATCGCGATTTCGCCATCGAGTTCTGCGCGGCCGCCGCGATGATCCTGGTGCACCTGTCACGCTGGAGCGAGGAGCTGATCATCTGGTCGACGCCGATGTTCGGCTTCGTGTCGCTGCCCGACCGCTTCTGCACCGGCAGCTCGATCATGCCGCAGAAGAAAAACCCCGATGTGCCCGAACTGGTGCGCGGCAAGACCGGGCGCGTGATCGGTGATCTGAACGCGCTGCTGGTGCTGATGAAGGGCCAGCCGCTGGCGTACAACCGCGACAACCAGGAAGACAAGGAGCCGTTGTTCGACGCGATCGACACGGTGACGATCTGTCTGCGCGTCTATGCCGAAATGGTGCCGCACATCGTCGTGCGCCGCGACGCCTGCCGCGCCGCTGCCGCCAAGGGGTTTTCGACGGCCACCGATCTGGCTGACTACCTGGTCGGCAAGGGCCTGCCGTTCCGCGACGCGCACCACGTCGTCGGCGCCGTGGTCGGTTATGCGGCGCAGCATCAGCGTGATCTGGCCGAGCTGAGCCTCGACGAACTGCGCCGCTTCTCATCGGCGATCGAAGCTGATGTACATCAGCACATCACGTTGGAAGCCTCGGTCTCGGCGCGCAAAACCTATGGCGGCACCGCGCCCGACCAAGTGCGTGCTGCGATTGCGCGCGCGCGTCGTGCCCTCGCGCAGCGGAGTCCGCGATGATCGTGCTCGTCACCGGTGCCAGCGCCGGCTTCGGCACGGCGATCGCCCGTCGTTTCGCGGCCAGCGGCGCTCGCGTGATCATCGCGGCGCGCCGCCGTGAGCGGCTCGACGCGCTGGCCGCCGAGTTGGGCGATGCCGCCTATCCGTTGGAACTCGATGTGCGCGACCGTGCATCGGTCGAGCGCGCGATCGGTTCGCTGCCACCGCCGTGGTCGTCGATCGATCTGCTGGTCAACAACGCCGGCCTTGCACTGGGCTTGGAGCCGGCGCACCGCGCTTCGCTCGATGATTGGGAGACGATGGTCGACACCAACTGCAAGGGCTTGATGACGGTGACGCGCGTTGTATTGCCGGGCATGGTCGAGCGCAATCGCGGGCACATCGTCAACATCGGCTCGACGGCCGGCGAATGGCCCTACGCTGGCGGCAATGTGTACGGTGCGACCAAGGCGTTCGTCCAGCAGTTTTCGCTGAACCTGCGCGCCGATCTTGCCGGCACCTTGGTGCGGGTATCGAACGTCGAACCCGGCCTCTGCGGCGGCACGGAGTTTTCGAACGTGCGGTTTCACGGCGACGATGAGCGCGCCGCCAAGCTCTACGAAAACGCCAATGCGCTGCGCCCGGAAGACATCGCCGATACGGTCTACTGGATCGCGTCCTGCCCGCCGCATATGAACGTCAACACGATCTCACTGATGCCGGTGTCGCAGTCGTTCGCCGGCCTGTCGGTCAGCAAGAAGCCCTGATGCCAGCGCCGCTGCGCTGCGGCTTGGACGAGGCGGTCGATCGGATCATCACCGAGCTCGGCAAGGACATCCGCATCGGCGTACCGCTGGGCTTGGGCAAGCCGGTGGAGCTGATCAATGCGCTGTACCAGCGTGCTCAGCGCGACGCGACGCTGCAGCTGACGGTGCTGACCGCGCTGTCGTTGGAGCGGCCGCAGCCCAAGGGGCTGGAAGCCGCGCTGCTGACGCCGTTTCTGGATCGTGTGTTCGACGGCGTGCCGGTCCTGCAGTACGCCGTCGACCAGACCGCGGGACGCTTGCCGCCGAACGTGCGCATCGTCGAGTTCTTCATCGCGCCGGGCAGCCGGCTCAACGATCTGCAAGCGCAGCGTGACTACATCAGCACCAACTACACGTTTGCTGCGCGCGACGTGTTTGGCCAGGGCTGCAACCTGGTTGCGCAGATGGTCGCGCAGCGCCAGACCGAGCAGGGTGTTTGCTTCAGCCTAAGCAGCAATCCGGATACCGGGCCGGAATTGATGCGCCTGCTGCGTGCCGCGCAGGCAAGCGGCACGCGACGCAGCCTGGCCGTTGCGCTGGTCAACCCGCAGCTGCCGTACATGAGCGGCGATGCCGAAGTCGCCGAAAGCAGCTTCGATATCGTGCTCGACGATGCCGCGTACGACCGCGCGCTGTTCTCGACGCCGAAGACGCCGGTGGGCATCGCTGATTATGCGATCGGCTTGCAGGCATCGACGCTGGTCCGCGACGGCGGCACCTTGCAGATCGGCATCGGCAGTCTCGGAGACGCGATTGCGCATTGTCTGCGGCTGCGCCATGTCGACAACGCGGCGTACTGCAGCGCGGTCCAGGCGCTGCTGACACAACCGCAGCAGACCGAGCTGGCCGCGCGCATCGGCGGCACCGCGCCGTTCGAGCTGGGGCTGTACGGCGCCAGTGAAATGTTCGTCGACGGTTTTTGGGAGTTGATGCAGGCCGGCGTGCTCAAGCGCGAGGTCTATGGCCATGCGGCCTTGCAGCGCGTCGTCGAACGCGGTCATCGCACCGTGGATGCTGCGCTGCTCGATGCGCTGGTTGACGAGGGTCTGCACTACATCGGCGAGCGAGACCTGAGCGTACTGCAGCATCACGGCGTGCTGCGCGCCGATTGGCGCTATCAGCAGGGCGAACTGCAGGGTGACGATGGCGAGCGGGTGTCGGCCTGCCTCGTCGACCCGCCGTCGCGCGCCACGATCGCGTCACGGGGCCTGGGTCCGGGCCTGCAACGCGGCGTGGTCATGCACGCCGGATTCTTTTTGGGGCCGCGCCGGTTCTACGCGGCGCTGCGCGATATGACACAGGCACAGCGCGACCGGATCGCGATGACCGGCGTCGAGCACGTCAACCAGCTCGACCTCGATCCGCCGCTGTATCGCGCGCAGCGGCGGCATGCGCGCTTCATCAATACCGGGATGATGGCGACGCTGTCCGGCGCCGTGGTGTCCGACGGTCTTGCTGATGGTCGCGTGGTATCGGGCGTCGGTGGCCAGTACAACTTCGTCGCGCAAGCGCATCAGCTACCGGATGCGCGGTCGATTCTGCTGGTGCGCGCGGTCCGCGAATCCGGTGGCCAGGCAACCAGCAACATCGTGTTCAACTACGGCCACTGCACGATCCCGCGTCATCTTCGCGACATCGTCATCAGCGAATACGGCATCGCCGATCTGCGCGGCAAGACCGACTGCGATGTTGCCAAGGCGATGATCGGCATCGCCGATTCGCGCTTCCAAGCCGAGCTGCTCGCGCAAGCTCAGCAAGCCGGCAAGATCGAACGCCAGTGGCAACTGCCGGCATCCCATCGCTACAACACACCGCAGCGGCTGGCGGCGCTGCTCGGATCACGCCGCGACGTATTCCCGGTGTTTCCGTTCGGTCATGAGTTCACGGCACAGGAGCTACGCCTGGCGCAGGCGCTCAAGGCCGTGCAGGCGCGTGTGGCAGCGCTGCCGCGTTGGCGTTTGCTGATCAAGGCGGCTCGATCGCCAGCGGTGGTCGACGACGGTGTGATGGCCGATCTGCGGCGCGTGCAACTGCAGGCGCCGCGCGGCTTGCAGCAGCGCGTCGCGCGAGCCTTGTTGATCGAAGCGCTGCAGCAGAATCCCGGCGACGCCTCTCAAGTCAGATAGGTGTAGCCCGACAAGCCGGCTTCCAGCTCAGCCAGCAGCGCCGTGCGTTCCGCTTGCGGCAGGTTCAGGCTCGCCATCTTCTTGCGATAGCTCTGCGCCAGTTCTTCGGGCACCAGATGCACGTAACGCAGTAGCTCATCGGTGCGGTCGCCGTGCTCGGCGCCTTCCAGATGCCAGCCTTGGGGCGCGCGCTCGTCGAGCACGACGTTGACCGCATTGGTGTCGCCGAACAGGTTATGGATGTCGCCGAGGATTTCCTGGTAGGCGCCGACCATGAACAGCGCGATCAGGTACGGCTGACCTTCTTCGAGCGGGTGTACCGCCAGCGTCGGCATCACGCCTTCGCGGTCGACGTAGCGGTCGAGTCGGCCGTCGGAGTCGCAGGTCAGATCGCAGAGCCGCGCCCGCAGCGCCGGCTCCTCGTCGAGCCGATGGATCGGCAGGATTGGAAACACTTGCTCGATCGCCCAGGCATCGGGCACCGACTGGAACACCGAGAAGTTACAAAAGTACTTCGCCGACAGCTTTTCGCTCAGTCCTTCATCGGCGTCGCGCTCGGCACGGATGCCGCTGTCGAGGCGCGGCTGCACCAAACGTGCGACGGCAAAGTACGCGCGCTCGGCCCAGGCGCGCTGCGCCAAGCTCAGCAGGCCTTCGGTGTACAGCGCTTGGGCTTCACCGAGAAACTGCGCGGCTTCGTGCAGCGACTCGATCGGACCGCGCGTATCGATGTCGGTGATCAAACCGTGCAGCTCCAGCAGCACGCTGGGTGCATCAGCGCCGGGCGCTTCAATCGCCGACGTCGGTACCACTTCCTGGTCGATCACGCTGGTGATCAGCACCGCGTGGTGCGCCGTCAGCGCACGGCCGGATTCGGAGATCACGTTCGGCTGCGGCTCGCCGGCTTCGATGCAGACGTCGCGTAGTGTGCGCAGGATGTTGCGCGCGTATTCGCGCAAGCCGTAATTCATCGAGCAATGGCTGCGCGAGCGCGTGCCTTCGTAGTCGACGCCCAGGCCGCCACCGACGTCGACGACGTCGATCGGCGCGCCGAGCCGGCGCAGCTCCACATAGAAGCGCGCCGCCTCACGCAGACCGCGCGCGATGTCCTGCACAGCGGCGACCTGCGAGCCAAGATGGAAGTGCACCATGCGGATCGAGTCGATCCGCCCGGCATCGCGCAGCATCTCGACCGCTTGCAGCACTTGCGGCGTCGTCAGACCGAACTTGGCCTTCTCGCCGCCGGTATTCTGCTGCGTGCTCGACGAATCCGCCGCCAGGCGCACGCGCAGGCCGATCATTGGCGCCACGTCGAGCGCACGCGCTTCTTCGAGCACGATCGGCAGCTCCGACAGTTTCTCGACGACGATGTAGACCGAGTGGCCGAGCTTTTGGCCGATCAGCGCGCGGCGGATATAGCCGCGGTCCTTGTAGCCGTTGCAGACGATCAGGCTGCCGCTTGGCGCAAGACCAAGCACCGCGGCCAGCTCCGGCTTGCTGCCGGCTTCCAGCCCGACGCGCGTACCGCCGTGGCGGACGATGGTCTTCACCACGTCGGCCTGCTGATTCACCTTGATCGGATATACGGCCGTGTAGCGGCCTTGGTAATGCAGCGCTTCGATTTCGTGGGCGAACGCGCCGGTCAGGGCGTCGATGCGGTCTTCGAGAATGTTGTTGAAGCGCACCAGCACCGGCAGGTCCAAGCCTTCCAGCGGCAGTCGCCGCGCGATCTCGTACAAGTCGATCGCCGGGCCCTCGGCGTCGCGGAACGGCCGTACCAGTACATGGCCGGCCGACGGGCCGGACTCGGCGACATCGAAGTAGCCCTCGCCCCACTGCGGCAAGTTGTAGCGTTCGCGGGCGCGGGCGGCGGACCAGACAGGCTTGGGCATCGGATCGTCACTCAAACAAGATGATGGGCCTTTATACTCGCGCCCTGATTGCAGACCTACTTACGTTACGAGAGCGCGACATGGCACTGGATAGCAGCTGGTTCACCGAACCCGTCGAGGCCACCGGCACGGCATTTTCGCTCAAGCTGGGCGAAAAGCTGCACGAAGAGCAGACGCCGTACCAGAAGATCGAGATCTTCCGGACCGAAACCTTCGGCTACCTGATGTCGATCGACGGCTGCACGATGGTGTCGACCCGCGACAACTTCCTGTACCACGAGATGATGTCGCACGTGGCGCTGAACTCGCATCCCGACCCGCAGAACGTCGTCGTCGTCGGTGGCGGCGATTGTGGGACTTTGCGGGAGGTTTTGAAACACCCGGAAGTCCGCAAAGCGACGCAGGTCGAGATCGACGAACGCGTCACGCGCTTAGCCGAACAGTATTTTCCTGAGCTGTGCACCGCCAACAACGATCCGCGCGCCACGCTGTTCTTCGGCGACGGCATCCAGTGGATGAAGGATGCAGCGCCCGGCAGCATCGACCTGATCATCATCGATTCGACCGATCCGGTGGGTCCGGCCGAAGGTCTGTTCGGCAAGAAGTTCTATCTGGACTGCCTCAAGGCGCTCAAGCCCAACGGCATGCTGGTGCAGCAGTCCGAATCGCCGCTGCTGCATCTGCCGCTGATCAGCGAAATGCATCAGACGATGCGGGTCGCCGGCTTCGCCCAGACGCATCTGTTCACGTTCCCGCAGCCGCTGTATCCGTCGGGCTGGTGGTCGGGTTCGATCGCCTGCAAGTCGGCCGGCGCGCTGGCCGAACGCCTCGATGCCAGCGCTGTGCAGGCGCTGGATGCGCAGTACTACAACGCAGCGATTCATCGCGGCGCTTTCGCGCTGCCCAACTACGTGGCCAAGGCGCTGGCCTGAGCCGGATCGGAAGGCCGACGCCGCGCTAATGCAGCGCGGCGCCGGCCGCGTTGCCG
This sequence comes from Hydrocarboniphaga daqingensis, assembly GCF_900129825.1. Taxonomy (GTDB): domain Bacteria; phylum Pseudomonadota; class Gammaproteobacteria; order Nevskiales; family Nevskiaceae; genus Hydrocarboniphaga; species Hydrocarboniphaga daqingensis. The sequence continues at coordinate 319,891 of NZ_FQWZ01000002.1, forward strand.
CATAGCTGACGCCGATCGCGCTCGGTTTCCAGCAGCAGCAGTCCGGTCTGCGCCGGTGACAGCGCGTAAACGTTGCCGTCCGGATCGCGACCATAGATCTGCACGGCGCTGCGATAGCCGTCGAGGCGGTCGCGTAGCTGCTGACACTCCAGGCGACGCTGCGCTGCATCGGCTGCCGAGCGCTGTGGCTCGCCGGCGGGCGCCGGCGCGATCCGCCGCTGTCGTAAATCGTCCTGGGTCAGCGCCGGTCCGCCGTCGCGGTTGACATCACCATACCGCGCTTGGCCATTGCCGTCGGTTCCTTTGTAGACCGCGGCCTTGGCATCGCCAAACGGTGCGGTCAGCAGCGCGGCCGCCAGCAGCGCGGCGGCGCGTTGCCGGCTCACGAACCGCCCTCGGTCGCGCCCTCGCCACAGGCGATCCGGACTTGTTGCGCGCCGATCTCGAGCAGCTTGGCTTTCTGCTGCGGGTCGTATTCGCGGCGCTGGCCGAGCGCATCGGTTTCGACCACCGAGGTCGCGCGGCGGTAGGTTTCGAGCTGGCTTTTGCGGCGCTCGCACTCTTCGCTGCGGGCGGTCTGTACCGGGTCGGTCGGCACCGGTGCCGCGCCGCTGCCTGGCTTGACCTCGACGGCACGGGCGCCAGGCGTGCGCGCGTCACCGTAGTGGACACGGCCGCGATCATCGGTCCAGCGATAGACCGTGGTCGCGTGCACGGTGCTGGCGCCGGCACTGGCCAGCACGCCCAGCCACAGCGCGATCGGGACCCGGTAGACGCCTCGCAAGCTCATCGATGCCATGCAACCAGTCAAATACGGACGGCGATCAGTCTAAGCGCATCAGCCGCCGAGGCTTGCGCCTAGAATCCGACCATCACTACCGCCGGACCGCTCCTTGAAACTTGGCACTTTGCTGCTGCGATCCATGCTGCTGTTGGGCCTGCTGGCGGCCGGAGCGCAGTGGTGGTTACTGCGCGAAGCGGAGCGCAGCCTGCAGCGCATCGCCTACCAATGGCAGGGCTACGGCACGCTGCGTTATGAGCGGCTGTGGTTCAACCTGTGGGGTACCGGCGTGCTGTACGACGTGTCGTTCCACCCCAATGGCTTGATGCAGGGCATGCTCGGCACCCCGCTGGACTACCGGATCAGCGTCGGCGAAGTCCGCATCGACGACTTGGACTTGGGCGACGACCGCAGCCTGCAGCGCGTGCGCCTGCGTCTGATCGATCTGGACTTGCCAATGAGCGACGGCTATCGCCTTCGCGGCCGCAACGCACCGCCGTCGCTGGCCACGCTGGGCTACTCCAGCCTGCGCTTGCAGGCGGCTCTCGATGTGCGCGCGCTGGCCGATGCCGGGCTGCTGCTGGTCGGCGGGGATATCGGCGGCGACGACAGCGCGTACCTGCGATTCGACTTGCAGCTCGACGCCACGCCGTCGCAGCTGGCGCGCGCGCCCGACCAGATCGGGCTGCGCAAGCTGCGGCTGGACTTCGAGGATCGGGGTTTGATGCAGCGCTACCAGGACCGGCGAGCGGCCGAGTTGCAGGTGGATCGCGAGCAAGTGGGTGAGGCCATCGTCCGCCTGCTCGATCAGCGCGCGCGTCGCGAACGCTGGCGCTGGGATGCTGGATCGGCTGCAGCGCTGCGCAGTTTCGTCCGCGCGCCGGGTGCTTGCCGCATCACGCTCGACCCGCCGGACACGGTGCTGTTGCGCAACCTCAACTTGTACTCGGTCGGCGACTGGCCGCCGTTGCTGGGATTTCGCTTTGAGCGACTGCCGGACGCGGCGCCGCGCTGAGGGCGTCGCATGCGGCGCCCGCGCCTCGGGCGAGGCGTTCGAGCGCCGTGTTGGAGCGGCGACTAAACCGCGTCGATGCCGTTTTCGCCGGTGCGGATGCGCACCGTCTGGCCCAGGTCGTAGACGAAGATCTTGCCGTCGCCGATCTGGCCGGTGCGCGCAGCCTTGCTGATCGCGTCGATCGCCTTGTCGACGTTGTCCGGCGTCAGGGCAACTTCCAGTTTGATCTTCGGCAGCAGGTCGACCGTGTATTCGGCGCCACGGTACAGCTCGGTGTGGCCTTTCTGGCGACCAAAGCCGCGGACTTCGGTAACGGTCATGCCCTGCACGCCGATGTCCGACAGCGCCTCGCGCACCGCGTCGAGCTTGAAGGGCTTGATGATGGCGATGAGCATTTTCATGACGGACAGGCCTTGCTGGTGAGGGTGACTGGGCCGCAGTCTAGCCAAAGCGCAGGCGCTTGGAGAAGCGCCGTTTCCAATACGCCGCCTGCTTAGTGTGACGAGGCCGCTGGTGACGAGCCCGCCAAACCGTCGACGGCCTGTGCTTTGAGCTGCGGCAACCTTGCGTCCTTGCGCGCCCACAAGTCGTTGAGCCAGGCCTGAAACGCGGCCCGGTAAGCAGGGTCGCCGTCGTGGTCGCCGTTGATCACCGCCTCGGGTATCGCCTTGATCTCGGCTTCGACGACCAGCGTCTGCTGCTGGCCGCACAGCCAGCTCCACACCAGGCTGGTTCCGCCGGTGGGCTTGTAGGCAATCGTCACATCGATGATGCCGGCGAACTGGTCGCTCATTGCATTGAGCGTGAATGCCAGGCCGGCCGACTTCGGCCGCAGCAGATGGGCGTAGGGCACGTCTTGCAGCGCGCGCTTGGCCGGCGTGAAGCGCGTGCCTTCCGGGAACATGATCGCGGTGATCGGCTGCCGCCGGTACTTTTCGCAAAACTCGCGCGTCGTCCGCAGATCGTCGCCGCGCAGTGCCGGATTGCGGGCGATCGCCTCGCGTGAGTGGCGCTTCATAAACGGCATGTCCAGCGCCCAGCAGGTGACGCCGATGATCGGCACCCAGATCAGCTCGCGTTTCAGAAAGAACCGCGGGAAGTGATTGCGCCCGCGCAGCGCGTCGCACAGCACCAGAATGTCGGCCCAGCTCTGGTGATTGCAGATCAACAGATAGCTCTTGCCCGGCTCGACCACGCCGTTGAAGCGCACCTGCCAGCGCAGGTCCTGGATCAGCCGGTAGATCAGTGCATTGCCGACCACCCACAGATCGGCGACGCCGGTCAGGTAGCGCGTTGCGAGCCGGCTGGCCGACGGCAGCCTCAGCACGAATGCAAACACCGTCTTGAGTGCGATGCCGGGCACCAGCAGCGCGGTGATCATCAACAGCCAAGCCAACATCACGCAGAACGTGGCAACGCCGATCAACGGCGCCGGCAGCAGCATCGACAGCATCGGCTCTCCTTTTTCTCGGCTCTCAGGCCGATGGCGTGCCCACGTGGTACGCCGGACTCAGTTCGCGCACGGCGTCGATCATCGCAGCCGCGTGCTCGGGCGGCGTCTGCTGCAGAATGCCGTGCCCCAGATTGAACACGTGGCCCGATCCCGGCCCATAGCTATGCAGTACCCGCGCGACTTCCGCGCGGATGCGCTCCGGCGAGGCGAACAGCGTCACCGGGTCGAGATTGCCCTGCAGCGCGACGCGACCGCCGACGCGCTCGCGGGCGGTCGCAAGATCGGTGGTCCAGTCCACGCCGAGCGCATCGCAGCCGGTGTCGGCCATGTCGGCCAGATGATGGCCGCCGTTCTTGGTGAACAAAATCACGGGTACGTCGGGCGCCACCGCCTTGATGCCGGCGACGATCGCCTGCATCGGCTGCAGTGACAGGCGCTGATACGCATGCGGCGCCAGCACGCCGCCCCAGGTGTCGAACACCATGACCGCGTCGGCACCGGCTGCGATCTGCGCCAGCAGGTACTGCGTGACCGTGCGCGCCAAGCGCGCCGTCAGCCGGTCGAAAGCATCGGGTTCGTTCAGCGCCAGCGCTTTGACCTTGGCAAAGTCGTGGCCGCCGCGTCCTTCGACCATGTAGGTCGCCAGCGTCCACGGGCTGCCGGCAAAGCCGATCAGCGGCAGCGTGTTGCCGAGCGCCGAGCGGATCGTGCGCACCGCATTCATTACGTAGCGCAGCTCGTCCTCAGGGCCGGGTTCGGGCAGCGCGTCGATCTCGGCCACGCTGCGCAGCGGACGGGCGAACTGCGGGCCTTCGCCTTCGGCAAAGCTCAGGCCCAAGCCCATCGCGTCGGGAATCGTCAGGATGTCCGAGAACAGAATCGCCGCGTCCAACCCGAAGCGGTCCAGCGGCTGCAGCGTTACTTCGCAGCACAGCTCGGCGTTGCGGCACAGGTCCATAAAGCCGCCCGCTTTTGCGCGGGTGGCGCGGTACTCGGGCAGATAACGCCCGGCTTGCCGCATCATCCAGACCGGCGTGCGCGGCGTGTGCTCACGGCGCAGTGCGCGCAGGAACAGGTCGTTATCGAGGGATCGGCGGGAGGGGGCGGGCGTGGTCATCGCTCATTGTCACCTGCGGGGCGGTCGTTGACGATGGCCGGTGACGGAGTCGACGGCATCGGCACGAAGCGTTGCTGCTCGTCGACAGCGGTATCGGCGCGCTGCAGCCGTCGCAAGCTGTAGCCGGCAAATGCCAGCAACACGACGAACACCGCCACGTAAAGGCCAGCGGGCCCGATCAGATGCATCACGGCTGCACTGGCGACCGGCCCGAGGCATTGACCAACGCCGTAGCACAGCAGCAGGCTGGCATTGGCGGCCACCGGATTGCGACCCTGCGTGCGGTCATTGAGCCGGGCAAGGCAAGCCGGATACAGGCACGACGCGGTCGCTGTGAACAGCATGCTGGCGCCAAACAGTGCGGCCAGCGACAGCTGCCCGATCGTCGCCGCCAGCAGCGATGCGGCCGCCACGGCCAGCGCGATACCGAGGATCACGCGGCGACGGTCGTAGCGGTCGGACCAGCGTCCGAGCGGATACTGCAGCGCCATCGACGCCACCACGGCGCAGGCCATGTAGCGCGCCACGGTTTGAACGTCGTGGCCCAAGTCCTTCACCGACACGGGCGACAGCTGATAGAACGCGGCCATCGCAAAGCCGGCCGTCAGTGCGCCGACGACGCTGACCGGCGAGGCGCGAAACAGCTCGCCAAACTTCAGGCGCGACGAGGCGGGCAGCGCCGGCGCCGGTCGCGACGTCAGCGACAGCGGCACCGAGGCTAGCACCAGCAGGGCGGCGGCCATCGAGAACAGTCGCGTATCGCCGGGCGGATACAGGCCGACCAGCAGCTGTCCGCCTGCGCCGGCCAGGTAGTAGTTGACCATGTACAAGCTCATCAACCGACCACGCGCCTGCGGCGTGGCATGGGCGTTGATCCAGCTTTCGAGCACGATCAGCAGCAGTGCGCCGCAGAAGCCGGACACGGCGCGCAACAGCGCCCACAACCGCTCGTCAAACACGATGCTATGTGCCAGCGCGGCGCAGCAGGTCAGCGCGGCGAACGCGGAGAACACGCGGATGTGGCCGACCCGACGGATCAGCCTCGGCCCGGCGATCGAGCCGAGCATGAAGCCAAACGAATAGCACATCATGATCAGGCCGATCTGCATCGGCCCGAGCCCGGCAGCCGAAAGGCCGAGCGACAACTGAGTGCCGAGCAGCATTTGCCCGGCGACGAACAGCGCGGCGGCCATGAAGACCGAGGCAGCGGAGAGCAACAGGGGCAGCATGCGGTTGTGATAAAAAAGCGTCTAAAAGCGCTTTTTATATCAATCCGAAAAAGGGTGTGCGGGTATTGTCCGGCAAACGGTGGAGACGTGCATCTTGGTTATGAATCAATAAACAAAATACTGAATAGCAATAAATAATCTCAAAAGTGAGATAAAACAGTTAACTTAAAACGATTTAGCAATTAAAAATCGCATTTGGCTTGAATGGTGATGCGGCTTGCGAACGCCGGCTGTTTGTGATCAAAGCGATGCGATTGGTGGTTAGTTATTGTTTTTATAACATTCACAAAAACACCGAATACAAGGGACCATCACATGACGATTGATCTGCTGTCCGAACCCGCCGTGCGCCTTTCGCTGGTGGCGACCGGCGTCTTCTTTCTGTCGGGATTGCTGACCGGCGTCTGGAAGTACCTGCACTTCGCGCGCAGCGCCGACGCGACCGCGCCGGCCTATGTCGACATCGCGCACCGTGCGTCGCTGATGTACAGCTTCGCCTCGCTGCTGCTGTCGGCGTTTGCCGCGTTGTCGGCGTGGTCGGCCGTAGTCGACTTCTGGGCGGTGGCACTGCCGCTGCTGTTCTTCGCTGGCGCGATCGTCGGCTACGTCGTCCACGGCCTGCTGCGCGACACCGACAACCAGTTCCGCCGCCCGCACACGGTCGGCCCGGTCGCGCTGCCGCGTCACGGCCTGCTGCTGTTCATGGTGGCGCTCGCCGCCGCCGAAATCGGCGGTTTCGTCGTGCTGTTCGCCGGCGTGCTGAGGACCTTGGGGCTGGTTTAATGTGACGCTGACCCAGCGCGCTGGATCATCGGACTGTCATGCTATTACGGCGACACTGCTCGTCTCGTCACGAATTTTGCAGGGGTCGCGCAAGGGGTATACCGGCCGCCATGGCTCGTAGCCCCGGAGATCCTCCCGTGTAGGCTCGGTCGCCGTGTCCATGACGCAGATATTTCTCCATGTCGGCCCCCATAAAACGGGCACCTCGACGATACAGAACTGGCTCAGCGCCAACCGCGACGTGCTTCGGGCGGAGGGTGCGCTTTATCCCGGGCAGGCCTTGAACCACAACAACGTTGCCAACCAGCTGCGTGTCGGGCGGGCAACACCTTTCGGTTCGATCGTCGACGAGATCCGCAGCGCCCCTCCGGGAACGCGAGTGATCCTCAGTGCGGAAGCCTTTACCCGGGTCCCAGGCGAGGATCGGGCGCGGCTACTGCGCGACCTGTCGGCCTGGCCGGTGACCATCATTTACTACCTGCGGCGATCCTGGGAGCGGGCGGCGTCCTCGCATACCCAGGGTCTGAAGAATCTCTACCGGTTCGGCCCGGTTATGGGCAAGGTCGAGCGACGTGTTGGGCGAGGTGATTACCGCGATCTGGAAAGCTGGACGGGCTACGACAATTGCCGGCTCAGTGTTCGAGTATTCGACAAGGCCGAATGGCCCAACGGTAACTTGATCGAGGATTTTCTCTCGGTGGTGGGCTTGCCGGCGCTGGGTGGCGGACCGCGTTACGTCGCTGTGCCTAACCGCAACGAGATGCCCGGTCTGCCGGCGTTGCGCGTCTACGCCTCGGTGGATCCGACGCAAGTCGAGCCACTCGGTCACAGTGCCAAGCGACAGGTCCGTGAACACGTCGAGGTGATCGCGTCTCAGCTGGGCTGGAACCAGCCGCGCGCTGTACTGGTCAGCAGCGAGGACATTCGGCGATATGAAGCCATGCTGGCGCCGGAGTATCAGCGGATCGCCATCGACTTTCTCGGGCGTCGCGATGGTGTGCTGTTTGCGCCGCTGGCATCGGACGCTGAATTCGTAGCCGACTCGCTGACGGCCGACGCGCTGCCGGTCGAGGATCGGCAGCGTTTCGTCCGTGCCGCCTGGGACCACGCGCTGGACCAATGGGAGGCGCTAGGCCTACCTCCGTTGCCTGCCAGCTTGCCGGAACACCGCGAATCGCGGCGACGCTCGGAGTTGGCCACGGTGCTGGGCTTGCCACCCTGCATTACGGAGTCCGACGACCGTCGGGGAATGATGGCCCAGGGCTTGATTGCCAAGATCGAAGCGGATCTGGGTTGGACGCAGCGAGAGGATGCTTCCATCGATGCGGATCCGGCACTCAGACCGGCTGCGGTTCTCAGTGCTCAGGAACTGCTGCAAGCCGGCTTGCAGGCGGTCATCGTCACGGTCTTGGAGATCGAGCGCGCCGAGCAAGCGGCGCAGGCAGAACGAGCGGCAGCGCTGGCGGCGAAGCCATCGCTGCGTCCGTCGCCCGAAGAGCGCGAATTGAAACGTGCCGAACGTCGTGAGATTCGACGCGCGTTGCGCCGCGCTGAGCGAATGCAGCAACTCCAGCGCGCGTCCGCGGCGTCGATACGGCTGCGCGCCGTCAATGTATGGGCGCGGATTCGCCGCGCGGCACGCTCGGTGCTGTCGCGGCTGAGACGAACGCTGCGCCGTTGATTGTCTCGGTCCGGGGAGCGCAGCCCTTGTGCTGCGCTCCCCGGCTCGAAATCGACGTCGTTACTGCAGCTTGACCTCAAAGCCGACAATCAGGTTGGCACCCGGCATCGGCACCTGATCTTTGACGAACGACGTCGAGCGACGTGCATTCTCGTCGAGCAGGTTGCGGCCGCGCAGGTAGATCGACGTGTCGTGGCCGGCACCGGGCAGCGTGTAGTTGAGGCTGGCGTTGAGCATCGTGAAGCCGTCGGTTTCGGTTTCCAGCGGCGCGACGCGGTCCTGGCGCAGCACGCGGATCAAGTCGAGGCTGCCGGAAAAGTTGCCCTGATCGGCTTCCAGGCCCAGACCGATCCGCGCCGGCGTCATCCGCGGCAGGTCGCGGCCACCGCCGCTGAGCTCGCCATAGGCGATGTCGCCGAACAGGCGGCTGCGGACGTCGAAGCGGCCGTTCTGCACCAGCGCGTAACCGATTTCGCCTTCGAAGCCATAGAACCGGGCATCGGCCTGACGATAGTTGACCAGCAGCAGTTCACCGTCTTCGGCAAACGTGCCCTCGTCGTCGACCCGATCGGCAACGCCGTCTTGATTGGCGACACCGCTGCCGTCGGCATTGAGGCCTTCATCCACTTCCTGTTCGAAGATGTAGTTCTGGATGCGCTCGAAATACACGTTGCCGCGCCACTGGAAGCGGCCGTTGTGCTTGTCCAGGCCAATCTCGAAGTTGTTGGCCGTTTCCTTGGCGAGGCGGTCGTCGCCCCGCTCGTAGGTCGAGGTCGCGCCATGAGGGCCAAACGCGTACAGCTCTTCGGTGACGGGCGCGCGCTGCGAGCGCGTTGCGAACAGCTTCAGGTGGTAGTCGGCGCTCAGGTCGATCGTCGTGCCGCCCGACAATGAGAATGGCTTGAACGTCAGCGCGTCGCGGCCGATGGTGTCGCTGTCGACGTGATCGATGCGCAAGCCGAACTCGGCTTGGCCCCAGGACACCGCGCGCTGCTCGACGACGAACACGCCCAGCGACTCGGTCACCGTTTCCGGCACGAAGGACTCGTCACCGATCGCAGCGAAGTCGCGATGGCCATACTGCAGGCCGACGACGCCGGTCCAGCCGGCCAGCGGAGCATGCAGCGCTTCAAGGCGCGTGTCGCTCTGACGGTTTTCGAAGCGCGTGCCTGGCTCACCGGGGGCCTCGAACTCGACGTGGCCGTAGTCGTTGTAGCCGCTGCGCAGCCGCAGCGACGTGATGCCTGGCAGCGGTTGATACAGCTTGGCTTCCAGGTCGTAGCGGCTCTGGCTCATGTCGATGAAGGCTTCTTCTTCGACCGGCAAGCCGTACTCGGAGACCACGCGGCTGAAACTGCCGGCGATCGAGCCGCCGTCCCAGAACTGCGCTGCCGACAGCGACCCCGAATCCTTGCGCGCGCCGCTGTTGGGCATGCGCCCGCCAAAGCCGCTGCCGTCGAGCGCCGAATTGCCGGCCAGATCAAAGTTGTTCGCCTGGTTGCCGGCGATCGTGGCGCGTAGTTGCGTGCCGCCGACGCCGTAGCCGATCCGTGCATTGCCGAAGCGCTGATCGCCGTTGTTGCCGTAGCCGGCACCGGCTTCGCCGCTGAGCCCCGGCGTGACCGCCGACGGCAGCGCGCCGTCGACGACGTTGATGACGCCAGCCGACGCCGCGCTGCCGTAGATCAGCGTCGTCGGCCCCTTGAGAATTTCGATCTGCTCGGCGTGCGCCGGATCGATGCCGACGTCGTGGTCGGTACTGACGTCCGAGGCGTCCATCGACGGGCTGCCGTTCTGCAGCACCAGCACGCGAGGGCCGCCCTGGCCGCGGATGATCGGCCGGCCGGCGCCGCGACCGAAGTCGGTGGTCGACACGCCCAGCTCGTTTTCCAGCGTTTCACCGACGGTCAGGCCGCGACGGCGGTCGAGCGCGTCGCCAGTGAGCACTTCCACCGGCTGGGTCAGTGTGTCGGCGGGACGGGCGAACGGGTCGGCGGTGACGATGATTTCGGGCAGCACGGTGCCGTCAGGGCTTGCGGCGGGTGACGGACCGGCAGCGTGGGCGGCGGGGGTGGAGAACGACAGATACAGCGCGCTCGCAAGCGCGGAGCGACGGAACAGACGCGACATGGTGGACATCCTCGACAAAACGGATCGGAAGCGGCGCGCACACCGGCGCGCACGCAAGGCAACGAACGCGACGCGGCCGTGAGCGGCCGGGCAGCGCGGGATCAGCAGGTCGAGTGAGGCGGCGCCCTTGCGCGGGCGGTCAGCGGGGTGGCGACGCTGGCATGCAGCTGCAGCGGTGCCGAGGAGACATCGGGCGCGATCCAGTGGGCAACGGCCGGTGATGCCGGCAGCGGTGCCCCCCCGTCGAGGTTCATGCCCAGCACGCAGACCGAGCAGGCCTTGTCCTGCGCCAGCGCCGGATGCTCCAGCGCATGCGCAAAGCTCAGCCACTGCGTGAGCAGCAGGGCTAGGGCCAGCAGCAAGGTGGGCATACGACGGGTCCGCATCCGACTAGTGTGGCTCAGATTCGCGAACAGATGAATGGGGATTGCCGGTGATGGCGTTCAAATCGGCGCAAACAGCGCCTGTCCGCGTGCCGCGATCGCGTCGCGAAACCAGACCAGCGCGCGGCCTTCACCACCGCCGCGCCAGGCTAGGCGCAGCGGTGCACTGCCGCGCTCCTGCTCGACGCGCTTGACCCGCAGCCGGCCGTTGGCGACGTGGCCGCCGATCAGATGCTCCGGCAGAAAGCCGCCACCGAGGCCCGCAAGCTGCGCCTGAATCTTGGCTGCGAGCGTCGGCACGATCAGCGTGTCCTGATTGGGCTGAATGCCGAGGCTGCGGGCCGGCAAGCGTCGCGATGAGTCGGCGGCGACGATGCCGCGATGGCGCGCAATCGTGGCCGCCTGCAAGGGCTCGTCGGCATCGGCCAGCGGGTGATCCGGCGCCACCGCATAGACGAACGCGACGTGGCCCAGTTCCAGGGACACCAGCCCAAAATCGTCGGGCGGCTCGCCAGGCGCGGCCACGGCGAGGTCCGCGCGGTTGTCGATCAGCGCATCCCAAGTGCCGCCGAAGATTTCCTGCGTGAAGCGCACCCGCGTGCCGCTGCCGAGCGCGTCGAACTCGGTCACCAGCGCCAGCAAGCGTTCCAGCGGCAGCACTTCATCAGCGGCGATCGTCAGCTGTGTTTCCCAGCCTTGGGCGACGCGCTTGACGCGCCGTTCCAGCGTCTCGGCCTGACGCAGCAGATCGCGGCCTTGTTCCAGCAACTCACGCCCGGCCGGCGTCAGCTCGGCGCGCTTGCCGCTGCGGTCGAAGATCGCCACGCCCAAGTCCGATTCGAGCTTGTTGACGGTGTAGGTCAGCGCCGACGGCACACGGTGCAGCCGCTCGGCGGCGCGCGCGAAGCTGCCAGCGCTGGCGATGGCATCCAGGGTTTCGAGAGCATCCAGGCTCAAGCGCATCGGCAGAGTTCCAGGTTCAAAGCCGCTGAAGCGGCGGTCCAAATCATTCCGATTTTTTAACGCGGTGCAGCGGCATAGATTGGCGCGATCCAATGCCATGCAGGAGCACGTTCATGATCCGCTTCCATTCCAGCGCCGACCGCGGCCACGCTGATCACGGCTGGCTCAACAGCCATCACAGCTTTTCGTTCGGTGAGTACTACGACGCGGCGAAGATGGGCTTCGGCCCGCTGCGCGTGATCAACGACGACCGCGTTGTCGGCGGCGCCGGCTTTCCGCCGCACTCGCATCGCGACATGGAGATCATCAGCTATGTGATCGACGGCGGCTTGCGCCATCGCGATTCCACGGGCGGCACGTCGGTGATCCTGCCCGGCGAATTGCAGCTGATGACCGCCGGCAGCGGCATCACGCACAGCGAGATGAACGCTTCGCCGATCGATGGCGTGCACTTCCTGCAGATCTGGATCGTGCCGTCGGTGCGCGGCGCGGCGCCGGGCTATCAGCAGGCGGCGCTCGACACGGCGGCGTTGCAGCGCGGCTTTGCCACCGTGGTCGCGCCGGCCGGCGAGGGCGCGCCGTTCACGATCCTGCAGGATGCGCGCCTGCAGATCGCGTGGCCCGAAGCCGGCCAGCGCCTGATGCCGACGATCCGCGCCGACCGCCAGTACTACCTGCACGTGGCCACCGGCAGCGTCGAAACCAGCGGCCGCACGCTCAAAGCCGGCGATGCACTGACGCTGACCGGCGAGAATGCGCTGCACGTTACCGCCGGTGACGACGCGCAACTGCTGCTGTTCGACTTGCCGGCATAGCCCCGCCACAGTGACTCAGCGTGAGCCGCGCCAGTTCAGCGCCAGGTGCACGCTGAAGTCGGGCGAGGAACTGGTGATCAGGTCTTCCTGGAACGCCAGGTCCAAGTCGAAGCGCGGGTCGACGTGGTAGCGCAGGCCCATCGTCAGCTGCAGGCCGTCGCGGAACGGGTCGAGCTCGGACTCGTCGTACAGCGCGCCATGGCCATACAGCTGCACCAGCAGCGACAGCGGATCGAACACCCGTGCCGCAAGCCCGGCGCCGGCAAACGGCACCCACTGGTTCTGCATTTCGCCGAGGATCGCGGTCTGACCGTTGTACGACACACCGCCCGACAAATAGCCGCTGAACATCGAGCCGGGCGCAAACGGCAGCGCGTAGTCTCCCCAAGCTGCAACGCCGCTGTTGCCGCCGGCCAGATGCGATTCGCTGCCGGTTTCGAACTTGATCTCGGTACGCAACGCCAAGCTCTCCAGCGCCTGCCAGCCCAGCGCCATGCGCACGTCGCCGAAGTCGGCGCCGCTGCGCTGTTCCAGCAACTGGGTCTGGCCGTTGCGCGCGTAGCCGTACAGATAGCGGTTGCGCGGCGCTTGCTCGCGACCGCCTTGCGGCAGGCCGAACAGCGAATGCCAGTCCTCGACCGGGCCGTCCATGAAGCCGCCGCCCTGGTACATCACCGGCAGCTGCAGGCTCAGGTCCAGCCCGCGACCGAGACCACGGCGGAACGCCAGCGTCAGCAGATTGGTTTCGCCGTCGAGCACCACCACTTCGCTGGCGTCGCCGCTGGTGTGGTACTCGGTGGTCAGGTCGTAACGCAGTGCATCGGCCGACTCGCCGGCCGCCAGCACCCGCGCCTGCCCCAGCACCGGCAGTTCGAACGCACGCGCCAGCGCGCTTTGGTTGTAGGTCGCCAGCGGGCCGCCGGGGCCAGCGGCCAACGCCGGCTCGACGCTGAGCAACAGCGCCAGACACAGCGGTGCACGGCGTGTCAAAACATTGATCACGGTTGAGTCCTGGTAGGGTTTATCACATACGGTTTCAGCCCGAAGCTTAACGCAGGTCTAGGGCCGATCTGCGCGCTCTGCTAGCATCCGGGCCCGTTTGAATGCAACACGCCGACACGGCCTTTCAACATGAAGTTTGTTACCGACAACATTCGTCTGCGCGCGCGTGCGGTTTCGACGCCGGCGCAGGTTCAGAACGAGCTGCCGCTGAACGAGCGCGCCGCCCAGACCACGTTCGATGCACGCCGCGAAATCCAGGACATCCTGGCCGGCCGCGACGACCGCTTGCTGGTCGTGGTCGGGCCCTGCTCGATCCATGACGTCGATGCCGCGCTCGAGTACGCGCAGCGCCTCGCCACCGCGCGCGACGCGCTCAAGCAGGATCTGCTGATCGTCATGCGCGTGTACTTCGAGAAGCCGCGCACCACGGTGGGCTGGAAGGGCCTGATCAACGATCCGGGCCTGGACGACACCTACGACATCGATCTGGGCCTGCGCACCGCGCGCAAGCTGCTGCTCGATCTCAACGGCCAGGGCATGCCGGCGGGCGTTGAATACCTCGACCTGCTGACGCCGCAGTACCTGTCGGACCTGGTCAGCTGGGGCGCGATCGGCGCGCGTACCACCGAGTCGCAGCTGCACCGCGAAATGGCCAGCGGCCTGTCGTGCCCGGTCGGCTTCAAGAACGGCACCGACGGCAGCGTCAAGGTTGCCGTGGATGCCTGCATGGCCGCGCGTTCGCCGCATCGTTTCCTGTCGCTGACGCAGGAAGGCCAGATCTCGATCTTCGAGACCACCGGCAACGAGGACTGCCACATCATCCTGCGCGGCGGCACGTTGGGCACCAACTACGACACGCAGGCGGTCGAAGCCGCCAGTGCGGCGATGACCAAGGCGGCGCTGCCGGCTCGGATCATGATCGACTTCAGCCACGCCAACAGCTCCAAGCAGCACAAGCGCCAGATCGTCGTGGCGCAGGATGTCGGCGCGCAGATCGCATCGGGCGACACGCGGATCATGGGCGTGATGGTCGAAAGCCATCTGGTCGAAGGCCGGCAGGAAATCGCGCCGCGCGACCGCATGTGCTACGGCCAGAGCGTCACCGACGCCTGCATCGGCTGGGACGACACGGTTGAAGTGCTGCGCGGCCTCGCCGCCAACGTCGCCCAGCGCCGCCAGCAGCTGGCCAAGACCGCCTGAGCGGAGCGCGGCAGGCCTCGACTAGGTCTGCCGCGTCGCCAGCCAGCGCAGCACGCGCTCGGGCGGGTCATCGTTTTTGACCACGTGCAGCGGCTTGCTGCCAGCGAGCCGCCCGCCCAGTGCGACCACGACGCCGTGGCGCGGGCACAGATCCAGGCATTTGCAGCGGCTCAGCGGTAGCGCCGGGCCGGGCAGCGCCTGCAGTTGCAGCCGCAGCCACTCATCCAGCGGCACACCGTCAACGTCGGCGTCGCGGCCCTGCTCATGCAGGCAGGGCTTGCACACCAGCACGGCCTCTTCGCGCATGCGCCGGCTGCGCTTGCTCACGAAACGCGAAACTCCAGCCGTTCGATCAACTGCCCGTCTGGGGTTTCCAGGTCGACGCGCCAATCACCGCGCGGGTCTTCGGGGAAGTTGCGCTTGCGACTCCAGGTGCGCCAGCCGGTCTTGCCGCCGCCGTGGATTTCGGCCGGAATCCGGTCGAGCTTCTTGCCGTTCTGCACCCACTGGAACACGACGCTCTGCTCCAGTCCCATCGGCGCGCGGATCGCGACGAACGCCACCGCGCCGCTGGCGCGCAGCGCGGTCACGCTGAACTGGTTGACGGCCGGCCCCGGATCGAGTCCCTGAATCTGCTGCGCGATCCTTGCTTCGGTCACCGACAGGCCGGCGGGCGGCACATGCGAGCGCAGCAGCCACAGCAGCACCGGCGCAACCGCCAGCGCCGCCAGGCCGATCAGCCGCGCGCGCGGCGTGACCAGATCGGCCCAGACCCGAGGCAAGCCCAGCAGCAGCCACACACCGGTAATCGCCAGCGCCAGAGGCAGCGCGTTTTCGAGTTGCACCTTGAGCGCGATCGGGATCACCACCAGCGCGCAAACAAAGCTGACGTAGGCATGGAACAACAAACCCAGCGTCGGCCGCTGCGCGATGCGTTTCTCGTAGATCGGGTCGAGCGTGCTGATCAACGCGGCCAGCACGGCCAGGCTGGTGAACAGCCACTGGCCCCAGTCGGGCTGCGTGGCGCCGATCACGAACGGCAGCGAGAAGAACAGCACTTCCTGCTGCAGCGACTGCGTGATCATCTGCAGCGCGTAGGGCGTCCAGCGTGAATTGAAGCGGCGCAACAGCCAGCGATGCAGCCAGCCTTGCACCAGCAGCCATGGCCATCCAAGCAGCGCCACCACGGCGATCATCCGCGCCAGGCCTTCGCCACGCCGCACCATGAAATAGCTGCCGGCGCCGGCGACGAAGCTGCCCAGCGGCAGCAGCCATGGATAGCGGTCGAGCAGCCGCAGCACGCGCAGCATCAGCCGCTGCATCAACGGCCAGCGCGGCTTGTTAGCAGGCGTGTCGGCGTCAGCGGACTCGGCCAGGGCGTCGTCGAGTTTCAAAGGGCAACCCGCGCGTGATGACGGTGGCCGCGATTAGGCGCGGCCGTGACTGAAGCCTGCGTGAGTCGGATCGTGTGCGCGCTCACTGGTACACCTGCACCGGAAAGCTCAGTTCGATTCGCGACTGCGGCATGTCTGGCGCCATCTGCGGCACCGGTGACGCGCGCTGGATCACGTCGACGGCCTTGGCGTCGACGGATGCATTGCCGCTGCCGCGCAGCACCGAGGCGTCGAGCACGCGGCCGGCGCGATCAATCGAAAACCGCACTTCGACGGTCACCTTGGCCGAAGCGCGCACCGCTTCGGCCAGCACGCGCTGGTTCACCGTGAACAGATGCTGGGTCAGTTGCTGGAAGAACGCGGCGCGGTTGGCGACGGCGGCGCCGGCAGGCCGTGCCGGTGGCTCCACGGCCATGCCCGGCAGCGCGGGCGCCGCACTCGTGACCTGCGGTGCTGCACCCGGCGATTCGACCGCGGCGAGGTCGGTGCTTGGTGCTACCGGTCGCTCGGCTTGCGGGCTGCGGTAGATCGTCGTCGATGGCGGCGCGTAGATGATCTGCGGCCGGATTGCCGGCTCGGCGGCCGGCGCGACCGGTACCGGCGCTGCGGGCGCCGGTGTGGCCGGTGCAGGTGCCGCAGCCGCAGCCGGCGTCGGGCTCGGCGCTGGCGCGGTCGGCGTCGCTGCGGATGGTTCGATCGCAGCTGGAGTGGGCGGAGTCGGTGGCGACGCTGCGGCCGGAGTCGGCGTTGGAACCGCCACTGCCGGCGGCGCCTCGCGGTCGCGGTTCTGCTCGCGGCGCGGCTCGGGTCGCGGCGACGCGGTCGGACCGGCGGCCTCGGCTACGGTGGCGGCACGCGGCCGGCGACCGGCCGGCGCTGGACTCGGCGCGACGATGGCGCTGGCCGTTGCCGGCTTTGCCGCGACATCCGGCGCCGCTTGCGGCGGCGTCCGCGTCCGCGCCAAGCGCAGTTCGACGACGCTGCGGACCACTTCTGCCGGCGCCGGTGCCGGCGTCGGGTTCAAGCGTTCATATGCAGCCTGGGCTTCGCGGGCCGCGTCGCCCAAGTTCTGACTCAAGTCGAGTCGGATGCGAACGATGCCGGCCGCGGGCGGCAGCGGCACGCGACTCGGCGGATTGTCACGGATGGCGGCGCCGAGTTCGGTGGTCATCCGCAGCGATGACGGCAGCCGCACCGGGATCACGTCCGGAGTCGCCATCGGTTCCAGCGCCGGCGCGCGCCGCATCGCGATGCGCTCGGCCGCGTCGCGCAGCGCCTGTTGGATCGACGGCAGCGACAGCGCCGCTGCCAAGTGCAGCACCACGGCCGCCGCAAAGGCGATCGACAGGCGGGGCGGCGGCGTGGGGAGCGTTGCGGCGTACATGATCGGGCTGCAAGGCTATGCGAAACCCGCGCCGCTTGCGCCGGCTCCGCGCGATGGCGGGGCCGGCGTGCAGCAGGTCGAGCCTGCGCCTACCAGTGCTCGCCCTTGAACACGTTGGCGAACACCATCTGCTCCAGCGTCGGCTTGTGGCCTTCCTTGCGGCCCTGGCGCGCGGCCGAGGACGACGGGAACAAGCGGAAGCCCCAGCTGAGCACATAGTCGTTGAGCTTGGGCCACAGCGCGTAGCTGACCGAGGCCGCCGTGCCCAGCGTGGTGGCGATCGACTTGGGCCGCTCTAGCACCGCGCGCATCACCACGTCGCCGGCGGTATCGGGGCTCCAGGTCGGCACGTAGTCGTACATCTTGGTCGGCGCGATCATCGGCGTGCGCACCAGCGGCATGTAGATCGCCGTGGTGTGGATGTTGTGGTTGCGCACTTCGGCTGACAGGCAGCGCGTGAACGCATCGAGCGCGGCCTTGCTGGCGACATAGGCCGAAAAGCGTGCTGCGTTGGCCAGCACGCCGATCGAGCTGATGTTGACGATGTGGCCGCTCTTGCGCTTGGTCATGCTCGGCAACAGCTTCATGATCAGCCGGATCGCGCCGAAGTAGTTCAAGTCCATCGTGCGCTGGAAGTCGTGGAAGCGCGTCGTCGATTCCATGACCGCGCGGCGGATCGACCGGCCGGCGTTATTGATCAGGATATCGACGTGGTCGAAGTCGCGCAGCACCTCGTCGGCCATGCGGTCGATGTCTTCCATGTTCGACAGGTCGCAGCTGTAGATGTACGCCTCGCCGCCCGCTTTTTCGAGCACGGTCTTGGCTTCTTCGAGCTTGTCGAGCGTGCGCGCCACCAGAATCACCTTGGCGCCGGCAGCCGCGAACTTCTTGGCTGCGTTGAAGCCGATGCCGGAGCTGCCGCCGGTCACCAGCACCACTTTGCCGGCCAGCTTCTGCATCGCATCGGCCGGAATCTTGACCTTCAGGTCGAGGAACAGCTCCCAGTACGCCCACAGCTTGTCGGCGTAGTCGCGGATGTCAGGGCAGGTGATCGACGTGTCCTTCAACGCAGCGCGAGCGCGCTTGTTGTCGAACACTGCGCGGTTGAACGCATAGCCGATCACCGACATCGGCACACCGATGGTGTCGGCAACGCGCTTCTGCGTGGCCTTGGGCACCATGCTTGCCATGCGGCTGCCCAGATTGCGGACCGCGTTGGGGATCACCGGCAGATCGATCTTCGCGGCGAACTCGGGGCCGTGCGCGACTTCCATGCAGGTGCCGAGCAACTCGCCGACGGTCGGCGCCTTGTTCTGCATCAGGTGGAAGCACTGGCCGTCGAGGCCGGGCTTGTGGGCGATCGCGTCCATTGCGGCGGCGACGAAGTCCACCGGCACCACCGGCATGCGGCCGCCTTCGATGCCCAGCAGCGGTAGCCACTTGGGTACCTTGTGGCTGATTTTCTGCAGCGCCTTGAAGAAGTAGTAAGGCCCGTCGATCTTGTCCATCTCGCCGGTCTGGCTGTGGCCGACGACGATGCCGGGGCGATAGATCCGGAACGGCACCTTGGATTCGTTGCGGACGATCGCTTCGGACTGGAACTTGGTCCGGTAGTACGGATGGTCGACCGACTGGCCGACATCGAACATGTCTTCGGTGAACTTGCCGACATGCTCGCCGCCGGCCACGGCGACGCTGGACACATGGTGCAGCCGCACTTCGCCGCCGAGGTCGTTGGTGAAGGCCACGACGTTGCGCGTGCCTTCGTTGTTGATGCGGTCGGCCACCGCATCGTCCATCGTCATGTCGTACATCGCCGCCAGATGAAACACGTGGTCGATCTTGCCGGCGATCTTCTTGAAGTCGGCGGCGCGAATCAGACCCGGCTCGGTGATGTCGCCCGTCACCGGCACCAAGCGCCGTGCATGATCGCCGTAGCGCAGCGACTGCTCGGCGAACTTGTCCTTCGAACTTTCGCGGACCAGCACATAAACCTTGCTGTCCTCGCGCTCGAGCAACTTCTCCAGCAGGAATTTGCCGATGAAGCCGGTGGCGCCGGTGACGAAGTAATTCATGACGTTCTCCTCTCGTTATATTTTGATGCTGCGCCAGGGTCACCTGACCCTGGCTGACCGGCAAGGGTCGAACACGATCAGTTACGGCCGCCCTTGAAGTGCTCCATGCTGCTGTAGATCTTGAACACCTTGTCGGCGATGACGTCCCAGACCGACAACGGCAGCACGCCGCGCGTGAACATCGCCAAGCGAACGGTCCACGGCATCGTGATCAGCGGCTTGCCGATCTTCATGGCCTTCCAGACGCGGTTGACGACCGTTTCCGGCGTCAGGATCGGCGTCATCAGTGGCGCCTTGACGCCGTCGAACATGCCGGTGGAGATGTAGCTCGGGCACACGGTCGTCACCTTCACGTGATGGTGACCGGCCTGCTGCAGTTCCAGGCGCAGCGAATCGCTCCAGCCGATAGCCGCCCACTTGCTGCCGCAGTAGACGCTCATCCGCGGGTTGCTGACGGTGCCGGCGGCCGAGGCGATGTTGATGATGCGGCTCTGGCGGCCGCCGGTGATCATCGCCGGGATGAACGCGCGGGCGATGTACATGATCGCCAGCGAGTTGATCGCCATCGTCGCCCAGATGTCGCGGCGGTTGTCGTGATCCCAGAAGTATTTGCCGCGGATGATGCCGGCGTTGTTGAACAGCAGGTCGATGTCGCCGATCTCGCGCTGCACTTGCGCGGCCGTCTTCTCGATGTCTTCCAGGCTGGACACGTCCACCGTGTACGCGAACACGGTGCCGCCGGCCGCCTTGAGTTCGGCCACGGTCTGATCGAGCGCCGCCTGATTGATGTCCCACAGCACCACGGCGCCGGCCTTCTCACGCACTGCCAGTTCGGCGTACAGCTTGCCCATGCCCATGGCGGCGCCGGTAATCAGCACCTTTTTGCCTGCAACGGTTTCCATCCACATGCTCCGATCAACGAAATAGCGGGGTCGAGCCGCCATCGCCCGGCGCCGGGTCGGTGACGCGCGCCGTTCGGGGCCTATGGGGACGGTCCGGCTCGAAGGCCGCCAGTGTGTTGCCAGCGCGGCGCTATCGCAACCGCGAATCGGCGGCAAACCAGCGCCATTGCGCGCCGATCTGCGCTTGCAGCGCGGCAATCCGTTCGTTTCGCAATGCCTCCGTATAGGGCGCTGCGGGGTGCCGGCCCCAGACTGGCGCCGGCCAGGCTGGATCGCCGACGCGGCGGACGATATGGTGCAGATGCAGCTGCGGCACCATGTTGCCCAGCGCGGCGACGTTGAGCTTGTCGCCGCCAAAGGCCTGCATCATCGCGCGGCCCAGCGTCACGGATTCGGCCAGCAGCTGGGCTTGATCGGCGTCGGTGAGTTCGTAGATCTCGCGCAGCGCCGGACGTCGGGGCACCAGGATGCACCACGGGTACTGGGCATCATTCATCAGCAGCAGCCGGCACAGCGGCGCGTCGGCCAGCGGCTGGCAGTCGGCAGCCAGCTGCGCGTGCAGTTCGAAGCCGCTCATGGTGCAGCGCCAAGCTGGCTCAGGATGAACGCGTATTCGCGCGCGGTGTCCTGATACTTCTGGTACCGGCCCGACTTACCGCCGTGCCCGGCGGCCATGTCGACGCTGAAGATCAGCGGCCGTTGATCGGTCTTGGTTGCCCGCAGCCGTGCGACCCACTTGGCCGGCTCGTAGTACTGCACCTGGCTGTCCCACAGGCCGGTGACGACCAGCATTGCCGGATAGGCTTGCGCGCGTACGTTGTCGTACGGCGAATAGCCGAGCATGTAGTCGTAGTACGCCTTCTGCTTGGGGTTGCCCCACTCGTCGAATTCGTTGGTGGTCAGCGGGATTGACTCGTCGAGCATCGTCGTCACGACATCGACGAACGGCACATAGGCGACGATGCCGCGATAGTCCTGCGGCGCCAGATTGGCGACGGCACCCATCAGCAGGCCGCCCGCGCTGCCGCCGGCCGCGAACACGCGGTCCGGCGCTGCGTAGCGCTGCGCGACCAGCCAGCGCGTGCAGTCGATGAAGTCGGTGAACGTGTTCATCTTCTTCAGCAGCTTGCCGTCTTCGTACCAGGCGCGGCCCAGTTCCTGGCCGCCGCGGATATGGGCGATCGCCACGACGAAGCCGCGGTCGAGCAGGCTGACCCAGTTGGATCGGAACACCGGGTCGGTCGAATAGCCGTAGGACCCGTACGCGTACTGATACAGCGGCGCGCTGCCGTCGAGCCGCGTGTCCTTGCGGTAGGCCAGCGAGACCGGCACGCGCGTGCCATCGCGTGCCGTGGCGTGGACGAATTCGGTGCGGTAATTCGCAACGTCGAAGCCGCCGAGCACCGGCTCGGCCTTCAACAGCGTGCGCTGCCCGTCGACGAGGTCGTATTCGTAGGTGCTGCGCGGGGTGACCAACGAGGTTTCGACGTAGCGCAGCTTCTGCCGCGTGGCGTCGGGCGTGTCGACCAGCGTCATCGAATAGCTCGGCTGGTCGCTGGCGATCACGAAGTCGCGGCCGCCGTCCCAGCGCCGTGCGCGCAGCTTCAGAAGCCCGCCGCTGCGTTCGTTGACCGCCAGGTAATCGCGGTACAGCGCATAGTTTTCGATGAAGGCGTCGGGGCGCGCCGGCAGCACGTCCTTCCACGCGGCCTTGTCGGCCGCGCGCGCGATTGGCACGCGGACGATGCGGAAGTTCGGCGCCTGCCAGTTGCTGCGGATCACGAAGTCGTTACCGATCGCGTCGGCCTGATATTCGTGGCCGGCCTCGCGCGGCAGCAGCGGCTTGAAGCGCAGCTGCGGGTCGTTGGCGGCGGCGTAGCGCACTTCGGTCTGCAAGGTGCTCTGCAGCTGGATGAACAGCAGCTTCTCCGACTTGCTGCTGCCCAGGCTCAGGTAATAGCTCGGGTCTTTTTCTTCGTAGATCAGCGTGTCTTGCGCGGGCGCCTCGCCGAGCCGGTGGCGGTGTACGCGCACCGACAACAGCGTGACCGGGTCCTTGGCCACGTACAGCAGCGTCTTGCTGTCGGCGGCCCAGACGATATTGGGCTCGACGTTGGGCACGCTGTCGGCCAGCGTGGCGCCGGTTTCGAGATTCTTGATCTTCAGCGTGTACTGGCGGCGGCCGACGGTGTCTTCGGCGTAGGCCAGCAGCTTGCCGTCGGGGCTGATCTGCGTGTCGCCGATCTGGAAGTACGCATGACCCTGCGCCATCGCGTTGCCGTCGAGCATCACCTGCTCGGGTGCCGACATCGAGCCGACGCGCCGGGCGTGGATCGGGTACTCCTTGCCTTCTTCGAAGCGCGTGTAGCGCCAGACGCCGTGCTGCAGCACCGGCACCGAAGCGTCGTCGGGCTTGAGACGCTGCACCATCTCGTCATACAGCCGCGCCTGCAGGTCAGCGGCCGGGGCCATGACCGCATCGCGATACGCGTTTTCAGCGTTCAGATAGCCCAGCACCTCGGGCGACTGACGCGTGTCGTCACGCAGCCAGTAGTAGTCGTCGTTGCGGGTGCCGTTGGGTGAGGTCACTGCATAAGGCTTGCGTGCGGCGACCGGGGCGACGGGCGCGCTGGCCGGCGTCGATGCCGTGGTCGCAGGCGCTGGTGTCGGCGCAACGGGACTGGGCGCGACACAGCCGGCAGCCAGCAGCAGCGCCAGCAGCGCGGCCGGCATGCGAACTTCCGCCAGACCGCGACGCGTCAGCGTCGATAGATAGGACATCGTCAACTCCGGTGATCGACGCTCCCCAGCGGCGCCGCCGGCGATCTTACTGTTTGCCCCGCCCGCTCGCGTATTGCCGTCGTAGGAGGGCTACCATCGCGACAACCCCATGCTGGAGCGTCCCGATGTCACGTCATGCCTTGCTCGCCGGTAGTACGGGATTGATCGGCAGTTTGTTGCTGCGCCAGCTGCTCGACGACCCTCGCTACGACCGCGTCACCGCGCTGAGTCGCCGCGAGCTGCCGCTGCAGCACGAGCGGCTGCACGTGCTGCTGACGGACTTCGACGATCTGGATCGCAGGCGCGACATGCTGGGCGCCGATGACGTGTTCTGCGCGTTGGGCACGACGATGGCGCGCGCCGGCTCGCGCAGCGCGTTCGAACAGGTCGATCACGGCATGGTGCTGGCGCTGGCCCACGCGGCCCGCCGGGCCGGCGCGCGCCAGTTCGTGCTGGTGTCGGCGGCCGGCAGCAGTGCCACATCGCCGTCGTTCTACAGCCGCACCAAGGCGCGCGTGGAGTCCGACCTGCGTGCGCTGGGCTATCCGGGCCTGCATATCTTGCGGCCGTCGTTGCTGCTCGGTGACCGCCGCGAGTCGCGGCCGATGGAGCAGTTGGCGCAGCGCCTTTCGCCGGCACTGGGCTGGCTGGCGCGCGGGCCGATGGCGCGCTACGCGCCGGTGCAGGCCGCCACCGTGGCCACGGCGATGCGCGTGATCGCGCTGCGCGACCAAGCGGGCACCCATGTGTACGAGGCGCCGTTTCCGGCCTGATCGCCGCGACGGTGCGCGCGGCTAGGACTCCGGCAACTCGATCACGCCGCTGCCTGGCAGGCGCGCCGCGCCTTGCGGCGCCGCGGTCGGCGTTGCCTCGCCGATCGCCGTGGTGTCGGTGCGTCGCTCGTAGAACGCCTCGCGCAGTGCTTGCTGCAGCCGGTCGCAGCGGTCGCCGCGCAGCCCGGCTTCCAGCAACTCGGCGCTGATCGTCGCCAGCAGCGATTCAAACTCGCGGACCCGCGTGGCGTCGCTGGATATCGCGTCCAGCAATTGGTCGAGCCGGTTCAGGCCGTCCTGCCATGGTGCCGACGGACGGCCGTGGCGCAGCAGCCGCTGTGTCAGCAGCGGCCCCCAACCGGCTCGCAGAAACAGCCGCAACCCTTGTGGCAGCGTGTGCTGCAAGGTCGCCTGAGCCAGGGTTTCGGCAACGTCGCGGCGCGCATCGACCAAACCGCGGTCCTCGCCTAGACCGCTGTGCAGGCGCAGTCCATCAAGGCAGTCGGTGACTTGGGTCGCCGTCAAGGGTGCTATCTGCGGCAACGTCGATTGCACGAAGCTGGCGCTCAAGGCCATCTGGTCGATCCGTGCGCACAGCTGACGGCGCTGACGCTCGTCGTGGCATTCGCAGGCTTGGCGCAGCAACTGACGAACCGGATGTGCCGGCCAGTACAGCAGCGCCCCGTCGGCGAGCACGATCTTGGTCAGCGTGAAACGCAGTGGTTCGAATGCAGCACGCGCGCTCGCGGCCAGCGGCTCCAGCGAGGTGGCGATCAGCTGCCCCAGCAGCGCCAGCCGCTGGGCGATCGGTCGCGGATCTCCAGCCGGGGCCGGGGCTCGATGCAGCGCGGCCAGCAGCACTGCGGCCAGCTGTGCGTCGGCATCCTGCAGGCCGCGCGCTTGCTCGTGGCGCAGCGCCGTCAGCATCGCCTCGTCGACGCTGTGCTCGGCATCGGCCGCTGTCACCATCATCGCGTCGGTCGTGCCGGCGGCGGTGGTCGGTAACGGGTTGTCGAGGGTATCCAGCGCTTGGATCAGGATTCGCTCCAGCGCCGCACCCAGCACCGGTTCGAGCAGTGCATACAGCGCCAGGCGCTGCGATCCGCCGATGTCCTGAGCCTCCAAGGCGACGCGCAGCGTGTCGACCAGCGTGGCCGGAGCGAATGCTGCGGCCAGGTTCGGCATCTGCCCGCGCAGGGCCCGTACCCTGAGCCGCTGTTCGAGTCGCACCAGCGGCGGGTCGTGTGCGCGGCGCAGGCGCTGGGCCAGGGCGTCGATCGCAAGCTGTTCGACGCGCGCCTCGGCCGCCGGCCGTCCATAGCGAACCAGCTCACGATCACCGCGCCCACCGGCGGCTGACGGCGGTGAAAACAAGCGGGCGATCTCGCGCCGGTAGCGCCGGTCCAGGCTGTTGCGCTCGACCCTGAGCCGCGCGGACAGTTCGGCATGCAGGCGCGGGCCCGGTACGTCGCGACCGTCAGCGACAAGCCGGTCGAGCCGACCCAGCAGGTCGCCGAGCGCTTGGCTCAGGTGATCCTGCACCATGCCGCACAATAGGCCTGCCGTCCCCGCTGCGGGTCCGTCGGGTCCCTGGGGCTGCTTTTCGATCGAGTTGGACATGACCTGCGTTTATCGGCCTCCACGGGGATCGGAATGAGCGCTTTATCCGTCGGCGGCAAGTCGCCTCTGACGAGCGGCCAGCCCGACACTTCGCCACATCATCCGTCTATCCGGATGACGAGATACAATTGAGTATGTACGACGCCCAGCCCAGCCTCCGCCCCGATTGCTCCTCCCTGTTGCAGCGCCTGCTGTCCGAGCGCGTGCTCGTGCTCGACGGTGCAATGGGCACGATGATCCAGGGCTACAAACTCGAAGAGTCCGACTACCGCGGCACCCGCTTTGCCGACTGGCACCGCGACCTGAAGGGCAACAACGACCTGCTGGTGCTGACCCAGCCGCAGATCATCGGTGAGATCCACCGGCGCTACCTCGATGCCGGCGCCGATCTGATCGAAACCAATACGTTCAACGCGCAGACGATCTCGCTGGCCGACTACGGCATGGAGCCGCTGGCCTACGAGATGAACTTCGCTGCCGCGCAGCTGGCGCGCAGCGCGGCTGACGAGGTCACCGCGCGCGATCCAGGCAAGCCGCGTTTCGTCGCGGGTGCGCTCGGTCCGACCAACCGCACCGCGTCGATCTCACCCGACGTCAACGATCCCGGCAAGCGCAACGTCAGCTTCGAGGAGCTGGTCACGGCCTATCTTGAGCAGGCCAATGCGCTGGTCGACGGCGGTGTCGATCTGCTGCTGATCGAGACGATCTTCGACACGCTCAACGCCAAGGCTGCGATCTTTGCTTGCGAGACGCTGTTCGAGCAGCGCGGACGCCGCTGGCCGGTGGTGATCTCGGGCACGATCACCGACGCGAGCGGGCGCACGCTGTCGGGGCAGGTCACCGAGGCGTTCTGGGCGTCGGTGCGCCATGCGCGGCCGCTGGCGATCGGTCTGAACTGCGCGCTCGGCGGCAAGGACATGCGGCCCTACATCGCCGAACTGTCGCGGCTCGCGGACTGCTACGTCAGCTGCTATCCGAATGCCGGCCTGCCCAATGCATTCGGCGAATACGACGAGACGCCCGACGAAACCGCGGCGATCGTGCGCGAATTCGCCCAGGCCGGTCTGGTCAATATCGTCGGCGGCTGCTGCGGCACCTCGCCCGGCCACATTCAAGCGATGGCGCGCGAAGTCGCCGGCATCCGCCCGCGTGTGCCGACGCCGCATGACGGCATCACCAAGCTGTCGGGGCTCGAACCGCTGAACCTGTCCAGCGAGATCCGCTTCGTCAATGTCGGTGAGCGCACCAACGTGACCGGCTCGGCCAAGTTCCGTGATCTGATCAAGGCGGGCGACTACAGCGCTGCGCTGACGATCGCACGGCAGCAGGTCGAGGCCGGCGCGCAGATCATCGACGTCAACATGGACGAGGGCATGCTCGACGGCGTCGCAGCGATGGACCGATTCCTGAAGCTGATCGCATCGGAGCCCGACATCTCGCGCGTGCCGGTCATGGTCGACTCGTCGAAGTGGGAGGTCATCGAAGCGGGCCTGCGCTGCGTGCAAGGCAAGCCGATCGTCAACTCGATCTCGATGAAGGAAGGCGAGGAGAAGTTCATCCGCGAGGCGCGGCTGTGCCGCAAGTACGGCGCCGCGGTCGTGGTGATGGCTTTCGACGAAGAAGGCCAGGCCGATAACCTCGAACGGCGCAAGACGATCTGCTCGCGCGCGTACAAGATCCTGACCGAGCAGGTCGGCTTTCCGCCGGAAGACATCATCTTTGACCCGAACGTGTTCGCGGTCGCCACCGGCATCGAGGCGCACAACAACTACGGCGTCGATTTCATCGAGGCCGCGCGCTGGATCAAGCAGAATCTGCCGGGCGTGCATATCAGCGGCGGCGTGTCGAACGTGAGCTTTTCGTTCCGCGGCAACAACCCGGTGCGCGAAGCGATCCACAGCGTGTTTCTGTATCACGCGATCAATGCCGGCATGGACATGGGCATCGTCAACGCTGGCGCGCTGGTGATCTACGACCAGCTCGATCCGGATCTGCGCGAGCGCATCGAAGACGTGATCCTGAACCGGCGCGCCGACAGCACCGAGCGTTTGCTCGAGATCGCCGGCAAGTTCAAGGGCGATGGCAGCAAGCAGGAAGTCGCCGACGAAGCGTGGCGCTCGCTGCCGCTGGGCGAGCGCATCACCTATGCGCTGGTCAAGGGTATCGACGCCTTCGTCGAAGCCGATACCGAGTTGCTGCGCGCCGAGATCGCCGCGCGCGGCGGCCGGCCGATCGAAGTCATCGAAGGCCCGCTGATGGACGGCATGAACGTCGTCGGCGACCTGTTCGGCGCCGGCAAGATGTTCCTGCCGCAGGTCGTGAAGTCAGCGCGTGTGATGAAGAAGGCCGTGGCCTATCTGATTCCGTACATCGAGGCCGAGAAGCAGCCCGGTGACGTGCAGCAGGCCAAGGGCAAGATCCTGATGGCGACCGTCAAGGGCGACGTTCACGACATCGGCAAGAACATCGTCGGCGTCGTGCTCCAGTGCAACAACTACGAGGTGATCGACATCGGCGTCATGGTGCCGTACCAGAAGATCCTCGACACTGCGCGCGCCGAAAACGTCGACATCATTGGCCTGTCCGGGCTGATCACGCCGAGCCTCGACGAAATGGTCACGCTGGCCAAGGAAATGGAGCGCCAGGGTTTCGACATCCCGCTGCTGATCGGCGGCGCCACCACGTCGCGCGCGCACACCGCGGTCAAGATCGCGCCGCAGTATCACGGCCCGGTGGTCTGGGTGAAGGACGCATCGCGCTCGGTGCCGGTAGCGTCAGCGCTGCTGTCGGCCGAGCAGCGGCCGCGCTTGCTCGCCGAGATCGACGCCGATTACGCAACGATCCGCGAGCGCCACGCCAACAAGGACCGCCACGAAAAGTTCATCGCGCTGTCCGCCGCGCGCGCCAATCGCACGCCGGTAGATTGGAGCCAGACGCCGCCGTTCCGGCCGCGCATGCTGCTGCAGCAGGCGATGGACGTCTGTGCGAGCCCAGCCGGTGCCTGCGATCACGCGCACCACGATCACGCCACGCAGTTCGTCAAGACGCTGCACGACTATCCGATCGCCGAGCTGCGCGAGTACATCGACTGGCAGCCATTCTTCATCAGCTGGGAGCTCAAGGGCCGCTTCCCGGACTTGCTGAACAACCCGGCCAGCGGCGAGACCGCGCGCAAGCTCTGGGCGGATGCCAACAAGATGCTCGACGACATCATCGAGCACCGCTGGCTGCGCGCGAACGCCGTGTTCGGATTGTTTCCGGCCAATGCGGTCGACGAGGACGACATCGCGATCTACGCCGACGAAACCCGGACGCGCGAAATCGCCCGGCTGCACAACCTGCGCCAGCAAAGCGAGCATCGCCCGGGCGTACCGCATCGCTGTTTGGCCGACTACGTCGCGCCAGCGAGTACCGGCCTGCACGACTACGTCGGCGCCTTCGCGGTCACCGCCGGCCTGGGCTCGGCCGAAAAAGTCGAAGCCTTCAAGCAGGCCAACGACGACTACAACGCGATCCTGCTCGAATCGCTGGCTGACCGGCTGGCCGAAGCGTTCGCCGAGCGGCTGCACCAGCGCGTACGCAAGGAATGGTGGGGCTTTGCGCCCGACGAACACCTCGACAACGGCGCGCTGATCAACGAGCAGTACCAGGGCATTCGTCCGGCGCCGGGTTATCCGGCCTGCCCTGAGCACACCGAGAAAGACACGATCTGGAAGCTGCTCGACGTCGAGCGCAACACTGGTATCCGCCTGACCGAGAGCTACGCCATGTGGCCCGGTGCGGCCGTCAGCGGTTGGTACTTCGCCCATCCGCAGGCGCAGTACTTCATCGTCGGCCGCGTCAACAAGGAACAGGTCGCCGACTACGCCCGCCGCAAGGGCTGGACGCTGGCCGAAGCCGAGAAGTGGCTGACGCCCAACCTCGGCTACGAGCCCGAGGACTAAAAGCACATCGGCTGAACCGGGCGCCGCGGCGGTCGACCGCGCTGCCGTCCGTTAGCGCGGCGACGCGGGGGGCGACTGGTTCGTCGGGTTGCGATCGGCCCCTCACCGCCGCGCTGGTCGCCCCGCCGATGCCGCATGGCCGCCATCGGGCCTTTTGCGCTGCCCCGCGGCGGCCGAAGGCGTAGCGTAGCGATCCGCGGCGATGACCGACCACGAGCCCGAATGCGACCGGTCATCCTCGCGGGAAATTTGCCTACAAGGGGTTGCCAACAGACTGGGTCCATCACTTCTGTGTAGACCCGGAGCCGAAATTGACGATGAGTTCAGTGGGCCCACCGTACGTGCTGATGGCCGTCCTGTGCATGTCGGGGTCGGCCGTCTGGTTCCTGATGCGCAGCGATCCGGCGCAGTTGGCCTCGATGGCCCCGTCGTCGGGGTCTCGCGATGACATGGCCACGCTCGCGGTGCCCGTCGACACTGCCGACTACACGCGTCGCCAGCCGGGCCGGCCGCTGACCGCCGGCCTGATCAGCTACGCCAGCGTCGAAGATGTCAGTCTGACGCTGCGCACCGGTCGCGTGGCCGTCGAACGGCGCACGCTGGCCCGGCCGCCCGACCCGCGCTATCCGCCCCGAACGCTGGACACGCTGACGGTGGATCGCTTCCCGCTGCTGGGTACGCGCGGCCAGCTGACGCTGCAGTTCTTCAACGACCGCCTGTTCGAGATCGGCTTTCGTCCGGACGACGCCAGCGCCTGTGCCCGATCGCTGAAGGCCGCCGATTCCAAGCTTCGTCGCGACGCCAACGGCCGCGCCGAGCGCACGTCGGGCAGCCAGCGCATCGCCACCAACTGCGACCTGGCCGCCAGCGACGTCGGCCGGTCCTTGAACACCGAGCCCTACGTGCTGTGGCAGGACCTGCGTCTGGTGCGTGAGCGCGACGACTGGGATCTGCGCTTCGGTGCGATTCCGTACAGCAACAAAACGCCGAGCTGAAAACCCCGAGAAACCTCAGGGTTTGACGAACTTCAGCGTCATCCGGTCGGACTCGCCGATCGCCAGGTACTTGGCGCGGTCGACGTCGCCGAGCCGTAGCGTCGGCGGCAGCGTCCAGACGCCGCCCGGGTGGTCGCGCGTGTCTCGCGGGTTGGCGTTGATTTCTTCCCAGGCCACCCAGGTAAAGCCGGCCTCGACCGCCAACTGCACGACGTAGTCCTGGCTCATGTAGCCGCTGCGGATCATCTCCTCGCGGCTGACGTCGTCGTAGTTGCGATGCTCGACCACGCCGAGCACGCCGCCTTTCTTCAGCACGCGGAAGAACGCGGCAAACATCTCGCGTTCGGTGCCGTCGGCCAGCCAGTTATGCACGTTGCGGAACGTCAGCACCATGTCGGCGCTGTCGGGCGGTGCTGGCTGCCAGGCGTTGGGCGCGCCGATGGCCGTCAAGCGGACACGATCGAACAGCTGCGGCGTTGCCGCCAGTGCCTTCTTGTACTGGTCCAGCGTGCGCTTCTGGTACGCCGGCTGATTGGGGCTGTCAGCGAAATGCGCGGCAATGTACAGGCCGCGTGCTCGCAGGAACGGCGCCAGGATCTCGGTATACCAGCCGCCGCCGGGCCAGATCTCGATCACGGTCATGTCGTTCTCGACGCCAAAAAACTCCAGCGTCTCGAGCGGATGGCGATCGAGATCGCGCGCCCGGTTGGCGTCGCGATACGGCGCGGCGATCGCCTGCTCCAGCGTGATCGTCGGCAGCGTCTCGGGCGCTGCGGGCGGCGGCGTGACGCAGCTGCTCAGCAGCCAGCCAGCCGCTGCGGCCGCGACGACCGCGGCGCAGTGCTTGAAAGACCGCTTAGTGATGGTGGCCGCCCTCGCCGTGCACGTGGCCGTGCTCGAGTTCTTCGGCGCTGGCTTCACGCACGTCGGTGATCTCGACGTCGAAGTTCAGGTTTTCGCCGGCCAGCGGGTGGTTGCCGTCGACGGTGACGATGTCGCCGATCACGCGCGTGACGACGACACGGCTCGGGCCCTGCGGGCCGTCGGCGGTGAAGCTCATGCCCGGCTTGATGTCCTTGATGCCCTGGAACGCGCGGCGCGGCACGTCCTGCACCAGGCGCGCATCGCGCTCGCCGTAGCCTTCGGCCGGGGCCACCTTGACGCTCAGCTTGTCGCCGGCGGCCTTGCCGGCCAGTGCGTTTTCAAGGCCGGGAACAATGTTGCCGGCGCCGTGCAGATAGGCCAGCGGCGACGAACCTTCCGACGAGTCGATGACCTCGCCCGCGTCGTTTTTCAGGGTGTAATGGAACGAAACCGCACAGCGGTCGGCGATCTGCATGTCAGGGGCTCGGCTGGAATGGACTGATGGGTGCGGTGACCCGCTGCTATGGTAGCCGATCGACAACTTGTGACGGCTCTTGCAACCCTGTCGCCACGGCGCGCGTCCAAGCAACGGCGCAGGCGCCAACGTCGCCCGGGGGGAGAACGACTTTGACCAAGACAATGGCGGTTTTCGCCGATAGCTGGCCGATTGCGCGACGCAAGCGGCTGACGATGATTTGCACCTCATCATAAAATCCATTTATTTCAGCCATTTAGATGACATCGGCGACTGGCACGATGCGTGGAATGGCTGCCCGAACACGCTTTCCGTACACGACCTCGACATGACGACTTCTCTGCGCGCGCTCCCCCTCCCGAACGCAATCGGCCTGACGACGATGCTGTTGCTGGCGCTGTCCTTGGCCGGCTGCAACGGCAAGAAGGCCGAGGACGAAAAGAAGAAGGAGGAGCCGGCGATCCCGGTCGAAGTCGCGCCGGTCACCCAGGGCCGCATCGATGCGGCATATCGCGGCACGGCGACGCTGGAGGCCGAAAACGAGGCCACGGTGATGGCCAAGCAGGGCGGTGTGATCGAGCAGGTGATGGTCGAGGAGGGTGACCGCGTCCAGGCCGGCCAAGTGCTGGCGCGGCTCGAAACCGACAAGCTGCGCTTCGAACTGGCGCGCGCGCAGGCCGACGTCGACCGGCTCGAACAGGACTTCACCCGGCTCAAGTCCGTCTACCAGCGCAACCTGGTGTCGCGCGAGGCCTACGACAAGACCCAGTACGACCTGGCCGCCGCGCACGCGGCCGCCGACCTCGCCACGCTGGCGCTGAAAGAGGCACAGATCCGCGCGCCGTTCGACGGCGTGGTCAGCGCACGCTTCATCAAGCGCGGCAACCTGATCCAGGCCAACACGCAAGCGTTTCGGATCACGCAGCTCGACCGGCTGCGCGCGGCGATCTACGTGCCCGAGCGCGACATCGACAAGCTCAAGCCCGAGCACGATGTGAAGCTGACGGTCGACGCGTATCCGGATCAGGTGTTCGGCGGTGTCGTGATGCTGATCAACCCGGTCGTCGATGCCAGCTCCGGCACGGTCAAGGTCACCGTGCGGATCGACGCCAAGCAGTCGACGCTGCGGCCCGGCATGTTCGCCCGCGCCGAAATCCTGTACGACCGCCACGAACAAGCGCTGCTGGTGCCGCGCGATGCCGTGCTGGTCGAAGATGCCGCCGAGTCGGTTTATCTGGTGCATGACGGCCGCGCCCAGCGCCGGCCGATCAAGGTCGGTTATGGCGACGCCGAGCATTTCGAGGTGCTTGACGGCCTCAAGCTCGGCGACCAAGTCGTGACCACCGGGCAATCGAGCCTGAAGGACGACGCCAAGGTCGACGTCGTGCAACCGCTGAAGGCAGCGCCAGCGACGGCCGCACCGGCGACTGCGGCGCCGGCCAAGGCGAGCTGAGATGCGTCAGTCGCTCCACCACGTCGCGATCGACGGCAGCGCCGCTGCCGCGCCACGTCAGCCGCCGGCAGCCTCGATGCCGTCGTACTGCCGGATCGCACTGCGCGACGATGACCACGCTGCCGCAAGGAATCCGTAGCCATGCTCGCTTTCGTAACCCGGCGCCCGGTCGCCGTCGTGATGTTCACGCTGGCCGTGCTGCTATTCGGCATGGTGTCGCTGTCGCGACTCCCGGTGACGCTGCTGCCCAACTTGTCGTATCCAACGCTGACGGTGCGCACCGAGCTGGAAGGCGCCGCGCCAACGGAGATCGAAACGCTGCTGAGCAAGCCGATCGAAGAAGTCGTCGGCGTGATCAAGAACGTGCGCCGCGTCACCTCGACCTCACGCGCCGGTACGTCCGACGTCACGCTGGAATTCAACTGGGGCACGCGGATGGACTACGCTGTGCTCGACGTGCGCGAAAAGCTCGACACGCTCGAATTGCCCAAGGACGCCAAGCGCCCGGTGGTGCTGCGCTTCGATCCGTCGTCGGACCCGATTCTACGGATGGGCCTGGCGCTGAAAGCTCAGGACGAGACGCGCAGCGTCGTCGCCGAAGACGTCAGCCTCAAACGCCTGCGCCGCATCGCGGAAGACCTGGTGCAAAAGCCGCTGGAGGCCGTCGGCGGCGTGGCGGCGGTGAAGATATCCGGCGGCCTGGAGGACGAAGTGCAGGTGCTGGTCGACCTGCACAAGCTCGCGCAGCAGGGCCTGACGCTGGAATCGATCAGCACGCGACTCAAGGCCGAGAACGTCAATTTGTCGGGTGGTCGTGTCGAACAGGGCGCCAGCCGCTATCTGGTGCGGACGCTGAACCAGTTCCGCGATCTGGACCAGATGCGCAACGTGATCCTGGTATCGCGGCCGACGCCGGGCGGCGTGCTGCAGCCGGTGTATCTGCGCGACGTCGCCGAGGTTCGCAGCGGCTACAAGGAGCGCGAGGCGGTGATCCGCATCGGCGGCAACGAAGCCGTCGAGATCGACGTCTACAAGGAAGGCGACGGCAACACCGTCGAAACCGCGCAAGTCGTGCAGAAGCGTCTGGAGACCTTGCGCAAATCATTGCCGGCCGATGTCGAGCTCAAGCCGCTGTACGACCAGAGCGTGTTCATCGAAAGCGCGATCGACGAAGTGCGCGACGCGGCCATCATTGGCGGCGTGCTTGCCGTGCTGATCGTCTATCTGTTCTTGGGCAGCGCGTGGATCACGGCGGTGATCTCGATTTCGATCCCGGTGTCGGTGATCGCCACGTTCAACGTGATGTACGGCGCGGGCTTGTCGCTGAACATCATGTCGCTGGGCGGCATCGCGCTGGCGATCGGCCTGGTCGTCGACGATGCGATCGTCGTGCTCGAAAACATCATGCGCAAGCGCGAAGCCGGCCTTGCGCCGGCCGACGCTGCTGTCGCCGGTGCATCCGAAGTCGGTGGCGCGGTGATCGCCTCGACGTTGACCACAGTGGCCGTGTTCTTTCCGATGGTGTTCGTGCAAGGCATCGCCGGCCAGCTGTTTTCGGACCAGGCGCTGGTCGTCACCGGCGCGCTGATCTTCTCGCTGGTGGTGTCGTTCACGCTGATTCCGATGTTGGCGGCGCGCGGTGCAGACAAGACACCGCCACCCGCGGCGGCGCCGATTCGCCGCGACTCGGGTCATATGCGTCACGGTCTGTCCGCGGTGCGCTACGGGCTGTTCGAGCAGCTGCCGTACGCGATCGGCTGGGTCATCGTCCGTGTGCTGCGCGGTATCGGCTGGCTGCTGGGCTTCGTGTTCCGCCCGCTGTCGCGCGGATTCCAATCGATGTTCGACCGCTTCGAGGCGCGCTACGAGCGCGCGCTGATCTGGGCGCTGGGACATCGCACGCTGGTGCTCGGCAGCGCGGTGGCGATGCTCGCCGGCAGCGCGTGGCTGTTGACGCAGATTGGCGTTGAGCTGATTCCGCCGTTCAACCAGGGCGAACTGCGCGCCGAAATCGAGCTGCCGCCGGGCACGCCGCTGGCGCGCAGCGACGCCGCGCTGCGCGACCTGTCGCGAACGCTGCAGGCGGATACCGAAGCCGCGCCCTGGCTCGGCTCCAACTACTCGATCGCCGGCCAAGGCAATCGGCTCGACGTATCGGCCGATGAAGGCGGCGAGAACAACGGCATTCTGAATCTGAGCCTCAAGCCGGGCTTCTACGACAAGGAGTCCGATCTGATCGCCAAGCTGCAAGGTCCGCTCGAAGCGGTGCCGGGCCTGACGTATCGCTATACGCGTCCGACCTTGTTCACGCTCAAGGCGCCGCTGGAGGTCGAGATTGCCGGCTATGACCTCGACGCGCTGGTGCGCATCAGCGAGGCGATCCGCAATCAGATGCGGGCCTCGGGCTATTTCAGCGAGATCGAAACCACGCAGGCTCCTGGGCATCCCGAGATCCAGATCCAGTTCGATCAGGAGCGCGCGGCCGCGCTCGGTCTGGACACGGCCGACTTGGCCGCTCGCGTCGTCAACTCGGTGCAGGGCGATGTGGCCACGCGCTATCGCCTGAACGATCGCGAGATCGACGTGCTGGTGCGCGGCTCCGAAGGCGATCGCAGCAGCGTGGACGATGTACGGCGTCTGGTGATCAACCCCGACGCAGCGCGTCCGGTGACACTGGAAGCCGTTGCCGATGTCCGGCTGCGCAGCGGTCCGAGCGAGATTCGTCGCATCGGCCAGTCACGCGTCGTTGTTGTGTCGGCGCAGCTGGCACGCGGCGACCTGTCCGAAGCGGTGGCCGAGCTCGACCGCATCGTCGCCAGCGTGCCGATGCCGCAGAACATCGGCGCCTCGGTTACCGGGCAGAGCGAGGAGATGGAGGTGTCGTTCAAGTCGCTGCAGTTCGCGCTGGCGCTGGCGGTGTTTCTGGTTTACCTGGTGATGGCCTCGCAGTTCGAGTCGCTGGTGCACCCGTTCGTCATTCTGTTCACGATCCCGCTGGCGGCGATCGGCGCGATTCTGGCGCTGTACCTGACCGGCTCGATCATCAACGTCGTCGCATTGATCGGCATGATCATCCTGGCCGGTATCGTTGTGAAAAACGGCATCGTGTTAATCGACTTGGTCAACCGCAAGCGCGAAGAAGGCTACAGCCGCTTCGACGCGATCCTGATCGGCGGGCGCACGCGCTTGCGCCCGATCCTGATGACGACCGCGACCGCCGTGCTCGGCTTGCTACCCATCGCAATCGGCATGGGCGCGGGTGGCGAGATGCAGCGGCCGATGGCGATCACCGTGATCGGCGGGCTGACCGTGTCCACGCTGCTGACGCTGCTGGTGATTCCGGTGCTGTACACGCTGCTCGACCGCAGCCCGGATCGGGTCACCGACAGCGCACTGGCCGGTGTCGCGGCCGACGGCCATCGCGCATGAGCACGTCGACGCCGCTGATGCTGCCGCCGTGGCAACGACTGCTGCAGTTCGTGCTGTCACTGTCGACGTTCGTGATGATGTGTCTGCTGTTTCTGGATCGACCGCTGGCCGTGTGGCTAGCGGTTCATGCGGGCCATTGGGTCGAGCCGGCGCGCGCGTTCACTGACAATCTGTCGGCCCTGTTTCTGCCGTCGCTACCGCGCTGGGTGCATCCGGTCGCGTTGATCGTGACCGGCCTGCTGCTGGCATGGCAGCGCCGGATGTTGGCGGCGCGCACGCTATGGTTGATCGCGCTGGTGCTGGTGCTGACGCGTACCACGGTATCGGCGCTGAAGGCGGCCTGTGATCGCGTGCGGCCATTTGAGTACCTGAACGATCCGCGGCTCGCCGACTTCGGTGTCGCCGGACATGATTCGTTTCCGTCGGGACACGCGGGTACCTACATGGCGGTGCTGTTGCCGCTGGCACTGGTACTGCCGCAGTGGCGCCTGCCGCTGCTGCTGGTGGCCACGCTCGGCTCGCTGGCGCGCGTGATCGAGGGCGACCACTACCTCGGGGACGTCACGGCCTCGACCGTGATCGTGCTGATCCACATCGTGCTGGTGACCGCGCTGCTCGGCCGTCCGCTGGGCTTGCGCTTTTCGGAGCCGACGTCGCCATGAACCTCACTGCGCTGTCGATCAAGCGTCCGGTATCGGTTGCGATGTTCTTCGTCTGCATGACGCTGATCGGCTTGATCGCCGGTCAGCGCTTGCCGCTGGAGTCGCTGCCGGATATCGAATTCCCGTTCATGGTCGTCAATATTCCGTATCGCAATTCGACGCCCGAAGAAGTCGAGCGCCGGATCACGCGGCCGGTCGAAGAGGCGATCGCGACGCTGCCGGGCCTCAAGCAGATCGAATCGACGTCCAAAGACGACGGCGTCGAAATCGAACTGCAGTTCGACTGGGGCACGGATCTGGCGGTCAAGGGCGTTGAGGCGCGCGACAAGATCGACGCGATCCGCGAGAACCTGCCCGACGATGTCGACCGCATCCAGATCGTCAAGTTTTCGGGCTCGGACCAGCCGATGCTACAGCTGCGCATCTCGGCCGACCGCGACTTGTCGGGTGCGCACGACATGCTCGACCGCAACCTGAAGCGCCGGCTGGAACGTATCGCCGGCGTTTCCAAGGTCGAGTTGTATGGCGTCGAGGAAAAGCAGGTTCGCATCCAGCTCGCCGCCGACCGGATCGCCAGCCACGGCGTCGATATCGCGCGGCTCGGCGAGCAGTTGCAGAAAGCCAACTTCGCACTCAGCGCCGGGCAGCTGACCGATGGAAGGCTGCGCTACACGGTACGCCCCGAAGGCGAGTTCACGTCACTGGAGCAGATCGGCAACATCGTGATCGATCAAGGGGGCGTCAAGCTGCGCGACATCGCCGAGATTCGCTACACCGATCCGGAGCTGACCTACGGTCGTCATCTGAACCAGAAGTTCGCGATCGGCATCAATGTGTTCAAGGAAACCGGCGCCAACCTCGTCGAAGTCGGCGAGCGCGTCACGGCCGAAGTCGAGCAGGTCAAGACGCTGCCCGAGATGCGCGGCATCCGCTTGTTCGTGATGCAGGACTCAGCGCACGACGTCAAAAGCTCGCTCGGTGACCTGCTGGAGGCCGGCGCGATCGGCGGCCTGCTATCCCTGATCGTGCTGTGGCTGTTCCTGCGCGACATGCGCATGACGCTGATTGTCACGCTGTCGGTTCCGCTGTCGCTGTGCATGACGCTGGCCGCGATGTACTTCCTCGGCTTTACGCTGAACATCCTGACCTTGATGGGCTTGATGCTGGCCGTCGGCATGCTGGTCGACAACGCGGTCGTCGTCACCGAAAGCATCTTCACCGAACGCACGCATACCGGTGATCCGGTCAAGGCGACGCTCGATGGCGTCAACAAGGTCGGCATGGCCGTCGTCGCCGGCACGCTGAGCACGGCCATCGTGTTCCTGCCCAATCTGTTCGGCGCGCAGAACGAAATCACCGTGTTCATGAGCCAGGTCGCGCTGACGATCACGATCTCGCTGGCGGCCTCGTTGCTGGTGGCTGTGACGCTGATCCCGCAGCTGACCACGCGCATGGTGACCGGCAATGCGCATGGCGGCGCGCGCTGGCTGGTGCCGCTGACCGCGTTCTATGAGCGCACGCTGCGCTGGACGCTGCTTCACCGGGGTTGGACCAGCTTCATCATCGTCGCGGTGCTGGCTTCGGCTGCGCTGCCGCTGAAGTTCATCAAAACCGATCTGTTTCCGAGCGAAGACGGTAACCGTCTGCAGATCCGCTACAACCTCAACGGCGTCTACCGGCTCGACAAGGTTGAAGAAGCGGTCAACACGATGGAGAACTATCTGTTTGCCCACAAGGACGAGCTGGGCTTTGAGTCGGTGTACAGCTACTTCGACGTCAGCCGCGCCGAAACCACGCTGATCATGCCCGACAAGGAACTGCGCAAGCGCCGTAACGCGGAGGTCATGGAAGACATCCGCACGCACTGGCCGAAGCTGGCGATTGCGCAGCCGAGCTTCGACCAGAATCGCAGCGGCTCGGCCGAAAAGCTCGGCGTGCGTATCTTTGGCGAGTCAGCCGAGCGGCTGCGCGATGTCGCCTCGGACGTCGTCACTGTGCTGCGCCGCGTCGAGGGCCTGACCGATGTGCGCGTGATCGCCGAAGCCGAAGATCAGGAAGTGCGGATCCGGATCGATCGCGATCGTGCACGCCAGAATGGCCTGTCGAGCCAGCAGGTGGCCGACGCCGTCGCGGCCGCGATGCGCGGCACCGAGTTGCGGCCGTTCCGCACCACGACCGGCGAAGTCGACACGCTGGTCGAATTCCGCAAAGCCGACCGATCCGACTTTGATGCGATTCTGTCGATGCCGATCATCCGGCCCGACGGGCAGCGCATCACGCTGTCGTCAGTAGCGCAGATCGACGTCGGCGCAACGCCGGGCAACATCACGCGCGAAAACCGCATGGCGTCGCTGAAAGTGCAGTTCGGCACCGCCGACGGCGTGACCGCCGAAGACGCCAAAAAGAAAGTCGAAGCCGTACTCAACGATCTGCAATATCCGCCCGGCTATAGCTGGGGCTACAGCCAGGCGTTCGACGACGAGGCCGACAGCATGATGACGATGCTGATCAACATGGTGCTGGCGATCGTGCTGATCTATCTGGTGATGGCGGCGCTGTTCGAGTCCACGCTGGCGCCGACGGCGATCATCACCGGCATCTTCTTTTCATTCGTCGGCGTGTTCTGGTTCTTTTTGATCACGGCGACGACGTTCTCGTTCATGGCGATGATCGGGCTGCTGATCCTGATGGGTGTCGTGGTCAACAACGGCATCGTGCTGGTCGATCACGTCAACCAGTTGCGTGCGCTTGGCATGCCGCGCGAGCAGGCTGTCATCGTTGGATCGCGCGACCGCTTGCGGCCGATTCTGATGACGGTCGCCACCGCGACGCTGGGCATGGTGCCGCTGGCGATCGGCGATACCGCGATCGGCGGTAACGGCCCGGCGTACTACCCGATGGCGCGCGCGATCATCGGCGGCCTGGTGTTTTCGACGCTGGTCAGCCTGGGCGCGCTGCCGAGCATCTACTGCATGCTCGATGACATGCGGATCTGGGGCAGCCGCATCGTGGCGCGTGCGCGCGGTGTGTCCTTGTCGCCGCGCGACGTCCGCTAGCACCCGAGCCGACGCAAACGAATCGTCACGTTGTGGTCCCTTGAGCGCGGGCCGCTGCAATAGGAGTCTTTCGATGTCGCAAGTTTTGCCGAGTCAACCGCAGGCGCAGGGCAGCGTGTTCTGGGGATCATTCTGGATGCTGGTGCTGTCGGTGCTGCTGTTCTGGCTGCCGGGCTTGGGCAGCCTGATCGCGGGCATCGTCGGCGGCAAGATCGCCGGCAGCGTCGGACGCGCGTTTCTCGCATCAATCCTGCCGAGCTTGGTGCTGGGCGCCGCCTTGTTGCTGCTGGCGCAGTGGCTGACCGGTATCGCCTGGCTGGCCGCGCTGATCGCGCTGGGCACCGTGATGTTCGCGATCATCGGCGCCGGCACGCTGGTGGTCGGTGCCTTGATCGGTGGCCTGCTGGCCTGAGCGACTCCCGCAGCAGCGCTGCGGTCGGTTAGCCTTGGGTCTGCGCCGCGCATTGCGGTGCCCATCCCGGTGATCCGATGTTCAAGCAGCTGCTATTGATTGCGGTGGTGCTGCCGCTGGCCGGCGCCACCGGGTTTGCCGTATGGCGCACGTCGCAGATTCCGCTGCATGAAGCCGTCACCCGCAGTGCCGCGCTGATTGCCGTCGACCGCGCCGCGGTCGCCGACCGCCTCGCTGAGGCGGTGCGGTTCGCGACGGTGGCCAATGCCACTGCCGATATCAGCGCTGAGCAGCGCGCTGCGTTCAACGGCTTTCTGGACTATCTGCAGCGGCGCTTTCCGCTGACGCACCAGCGCCTGCAACTTGAGCGCGTCAACGAATTTAGCCTGCTGTACACCTGGGCCGGCTCTGACCCGCAGCAGGCGCCCGTATTGCTGGCCGCGCACATGGATGTCGTGCCGGCCGATGCTGCCGGCTGGACGTACCCGCCGTTTGACGGCGTGATCGCCGATGGCTATGTCTGGGGCCGCGGCACGCTGGACGACAAGAACAGCTTGGTTGCGATCCTCGAAGCCTGCGAGGCGCTGTTGCAGCTCGGCTACGCGCCGCAGCGCACGCTGCTGTTCGCGTTTGGACAGGATGAGGAAGTCAGCGGCCAGCGCGGCGCATCCGCCATCGCCGCGCTGCTGGCGCAACGCCAGATCAAAGCCGCGTTCACGCTCGACGAAGGCGGCGCCGTGACACGCGGCTTGGTCCCCGGCGTCGACCGACCCGTGGCCTCGGTGATGGCCGGCGAAAAAGGCTATCTGACGTTGAAGCTGTCGCTGGCCGCCGACGGCGGGCATTCGTCGACGCCCGGGCCGAGCAGCGTCGTCGGCCGGCTGGCGCATGCCGTGACGCAGCTCGAAGCGCATCCGATGCCGGCGCGGCTGATCCCGCCGGTGGACGCAATGCTGGCGCGCCTGGCGCCCGAAATGGCGTATCCGACACGGCTGGTCGTGGCCAATCGTGACTGGCTGACACCGGTGCTGCTGCAGGCGCTGTCGGGCTCGCGGACGACCAATGCGCTGGTGCGCACGACCACGGCGGTGACGATGTTCAACGCCGGGGTCAAGGACAACGTGCTGCCCAACCGCGGCGAAGTGCTGGTCAACTTCCGTCTGCTGCCCGGCGACAGCATCGCCGACGTGCTGCGCCACGTACGCGAGGTGATCGCCGACGACGACATCGCGATCGCACCGGTCGATGCGTTCAATCACGATGCCCCGGCCGCCTCCGACGCCGGTGCGCCCGCGTTCGGACTGATCGAGCGCGCGATCAACGAGGTGTTCCCCGAAGCGCTGGTCACCAGTGGCGTCGTGCTCGGCGCAACCGACAACCGCTATTACGCCGGCGTGCGCGAGCAGGGCTACGGCTTTTCGCCGATGCCGTACACGCAAGACGACGCCACGCGCATTCATGGCATCGACGAGCGCAT
Organism: Hydrocarboniphaga daqingensis; assembly: GCF_900129825.1. Classification (GTDB taxonomy): domain Bacteria; phylum Pseudomonadota; class Gammaproteobacteria; order Nevskiales; family Nevskiaceae; genus Hydrocarboniphaga; species Hydrocarboniphaga daqingensis. The sequence goes on from NZ_FQWZ01000002.1 coordinate 362,139, forward strand.
TGCCGTCGACGATTACCTGAAGATGATCCAGTTTTACGCCCAGCTGATGCGCGAGGCGGGCGCGGCGCCCGCCACAGCGCCGTGACCGCGACGCTGCGACTGGCGCTCAAGGTATCGGCCAAAGCCTCTCGCAGCGCGGTCACCGGCTGGCGCGGCGATGTCCTCAAAGTGTCGGTGACGGCTGCGCCCGAGCGCGGCAAGGCCAATGCGGCAGTGCTCGACGTGTTAGCCGAGGCGCTGGCCGTGCCGCGCAGCGCGGTGCGGCTGTTGCGCGGCGGCACCACGCCGGACAAATGGGTCGAGATCGACGGACTGGCCGACGTCGACGAACTGCGGCGTCGCATCGGCTGAGGGAAATCCCCCGGCGCGGCGGCGACGCCCATTGGCTAGACTCGGCCGGTCCTGCGCCGCGTCCTCGCGGCGTTCTCATTTGGAGCGTCCCCAAACATGACCAGCGCCAGCGTCGCGGCCCCTGCGCGATCCGACAAGATGCCGTCCGGCATCCCGTTCATCATCGTCAACGAGTTCGCGGAGCGCTTCTGCTTCTACGGCATCAACGCGATCCTGGTGCAGTACATGATCCAGTTCCTGCACTTCGGCGACGCCAAGGCGCAGGGCTGGCAGGCGATGTTCAAGAGCGCGGCCTACTTGTTCCCGCTGCTCGGTGCGATGGTCTCGGACATCTTCCTGGCCAAGTTCCGCACGATCATCTACTTCTCGATCGTCTACGTGATCGGCTGCACGACGCTGGCGCTAGGCAGCACGCCGACGATGCTGGTCGTCGGCATGTTCCTGATGGCCTTCGGCACCGGCGGCATCAAGCCTTGCGTGTCGACCAATGTCGGTGACCAGTTCACGTCCGCCAATGCGCATTTGATCGAGCGCGCGTTCTCGTACTTCTATCTGTCGATCAATCTCGGCTCGTCGATCTCGATCTACTTCTGCCCGCAGCTGCTCAGCGACCCGGACTACGGCCCGCGCTTCGCATTCGGCATGCCGGCCTTGATGATGGCGCTGGCGACGCTGGTGTTCTGGCTCGGTCGCAAGCGCTTTGCGATTGTGCCGGCCGCGATGACCAACCCCGGCTGGGCGCCGCTGGGTTTCATCGCGTTTTTCCTGGCGTTGCTGGCGATTTCGGCGGCGATCTTCCTGGCGACCAACTTCCTGTTCGCGCTGCTGATGATGCTGGCGATGCTGGCCGCGTCGGCCGCGATCTGCATGAACACGCCGCTCGGCAAGGCCTTGCCGAGCGAGCTGCTCGCCTGGCTGCAGCGCTCGTTCACCGGCGAGCACTTGAGCATCGTCCTGCGTCTGTCGGTGCTGTTCTTGTTCGTTGCGTTCTTCTGGGCGCTGTGGGATCAGAGCAATGGCAACAGCTGGACCGTACAAGCCCAGTCCGGCCTGATGGACAAGCATCTGTTCGGCTTTCTCGGCGGCGTCTTCCCGGCGCTGGCGACCTACGAGATGCTGCCGGCGCAGCTGCAGGTCGTGAACGGCCTGTACATCATCGTGATGATTCCGATCTTCAGCTTCGGTATCTATCCGCTGCTCGGCAAGTTCTTCGCCGTGACGCCGCTGCGCAAGATCGGCATGGGCTTTTTCATCACCGCCTCGTCGTTCGTCGTCGTCGCCTGGATCGAGCAGCGCATCCAGAGCGGCCACGTGGTCAGCCTGTGGTGGCAGATCAGCGCCTACGGCGTGCTGACCGCAGCTGAAGTGCTGGTGTCGATCACTTGCCTGGAATACGCGTACAAGCAGGCGCCGCCGGTGATGAAGAGCACGATCATGAGCCTGTTCCTAGTCTCGACCAGCCTGGGCAATGCACTGACGGCGACCGTCAACGCGCTGATGGTCGAGCCGCTGCAGGCCTCGTCGGTCGAAACCGGCGCGCAGACCTGGGCGACGATGAGCGCGGTCGACGACTTCGTCACCGGCCAGAAGATCGACTTTGCCGGCGACAACGGCGTGACGATCACCGACGTCGACGGCACCGCTGCGCCGCTGGCCGGCACCTTCCTGATCGGTGAGATCGACGCCGCCGGCAAGCGCATCCGCCTGCTCGACAAGGTCGAGCGCCGCGACGTCGTCAGCAGCGGTGCGTTCGCTGCCGACAAGGCCGACGTGTCGACCTACGCGCTGGTCGGCCCGGTGTACTTCCTGTTCTTCGCGGCACTGATGGGCGGCATGGCCGTACTGTTCATCTTCTTCGCCGTCAGCATCAAGGAGCGCACCTTCGTCCGCGACGACGCTTGAGCCAGCGGTCCGGGGCGCGGCGGGCGGGCTAAACTAGCGCGTGCCTGCCGGGTAGTCCGCCGTGTCCGAGTCCGCTGTCGAAGTCCCCGTCCGTTTCGCGCCCGCTGGCGGCAGCCGCGCGCCGCGGCTGTCTCACGAGTCCAACAAGCTGGCCAAGCGCCTGCGCCGCAACGTCGGCCAGGCGATCCAGGACTACAACATGATCGTCGACGGCGATCGTGTGATGGTCTGTCTGTCCGGCGGCAAGGACAGCTACACGATGCTCGACCTGCTGCTGCAACTGCAGGCCAAGGCGCCGGTGCGGTTCTCGATCACAGCGGTCAATCTCGACCAGAAGCAGCCCGACTTCCCCGAACACGTGCTGCCCGACTATCTGCGCAGTCGTGGCGTCGACTTCCATATCCTCGAGCAGGACACCTATTCGGTGGTCAAGCGCGTCGTGCCCGAAGGCAAGACGATGTGCTCGCTGTGTTCGCGGCTGCGTCGTGGCGCGCTGTACAGCTACGCCCACGACCACGGCTATACCAAGATCGCGCTCGGTCATCATCGCGACGACATCCTGGCCACGTTCTTCCTGAACCTGTTCTTCGGCGGCTCGCTGAAGGCCATGCCGCCGAAGCTGCAGTCCGACGATGGCCGCAATATCGTGATCCGGCCACTGGCGTACTGCCGTGAAAGCGACATCGCCGAGTACGCGCGGCAGCGCGCGTTTCCGATCATTCCGTGCAACTTGTGCGGCTCTCAGGAGCAACTGCAGCGCAAGCAGGTGCGCCGGATGATGGAAGCCTGGGAAGCCGAGCATCCCGGCCGCAGCGAGATCATTTTCAGGGCGCTGAGCAATGTCGCGCCGTCACAGTTGGCCGACCGCAATTTGTTCGACTTCGCCAGCTTGGGCGGCGACCGTCCGCTCGCTGAGGGCCAGGGCGACTGGCTGATGCCCGACGCCGATGCTGCGGCTCGCTGACGCCGGCACGGCGCGCGCGATCGTCGCGGGTCTGTTGCTGCTGTCGTCGCTGGGCGTCGACGCCGGCGACACTGCAGCCGCCCGAACCGCGGCGCCACAAGACACCGTCACCGCGCCGGGCGCGGCGTTATCGGCCGAAGCGGCCGCCGCGACGCCGTTTTCCTGGACCGTCCAGCGCACCCCCGACCTTGCGGCTGCCGAGCAGGACGCCACGCGGGCGCCGGTGGTGCACCAGCTGGTGGGCTCGGTCCATCTGCTGCCGTCATCGGCGTATCCGCTGCCACCGGGTCTGGATCAGGCCTACGCGCGCACCAGCGCGCTGGTGCTGGAGACCGATCTGGCCGCATTGCAGGAGCCGGCGTTCCAGCAGCAGTTCCTGCAGCGCGCACAGGCGCCGGGCGGCTTGCGCGCCATCGTCGAGCCGGCGCTGTATCAGCGGCTTCAGCAGCGCACCGCCGCGCTGGCCTTGCCCGACGGCTACTGCGATGCATTCCGCGCCTGGTTCTGCGCGCTGTCGCTGGAACTGTTCGAGCTGCAGCAGGCCGGCGTCGACGGTGATTTCGGCCTGGACCAACACTACTTTCAGCGTGCGCTACGCGATCAGCGCAGCGTGCGCTGGCTCGAAGAACCGGGTCAGCAACTGGCGCTGTTCACGACGATGAGCGATGTCCAGTCGCAGCAGTTTCTGGCGGCCACGCTGCAGGGCTTGGGCGAGGACGGCGCCGATCCGAACGAGCTGCTGCGGCAGTGGCGCCTCAACGATCAGCCGGCGATGGCCCGCAACGTCGTGGATCTGAAGCGCCGCTATCCGGATGTGTACGACCGGCTGCTCGCCGCGCGTAATCGGGCGTGGCTGGCGCGGCTGGACGCGATGCTTGGCGAATCACGGCCGTTGCTGATCGTTGTGGGCGCTGCGCATCTGGTCGGGCCTGACAGCGTTCCGGCGCTGCTGGCGGCCCAGGGCTGGATCGTGACGCCGCAGCGCTGAATCAGCCGCGCGCTCAGCTCTTTTCGGCGGGCAGCGCGGCGCCTGGCTCGACCTTGGGCGAGGCCCAGACCGATGCCAAGATGCCGACTTCGTACAGCAGGTAGCTGGGGATCGCGAGCAGCAGCTGCGACAGCACATCGGGCGGCGTCAGCACGGCGGCGACGACGAAGGCGCCGACCAGCACGTACTGGCGGTGTTCGCGCAGCTGCGCCGGCGTGACGAAGCCGGTGCGCACCAGCAGCACGATCGCCACCGGGGTTTCGAACGTGACGCCGAAGGCCAGGAAGATCGCGAGCACGAAATCCAGGTACTTGTTGATGTCGGTCATCACCGCGACGCCCGTGGGCGCGATGCCGACCATGAAGTGAAACACCGTCGGCAGCACCAGGAAGTACGCGAACGCGATGCCGGCATAGAACAGCCCGGTGCTCGACACCAGCAACGGCATCACGAAGCGCTGCTCGTTCTTGTACAAGCCGGGCGCGACGAAGGCCCAGACCTGGTACAGCGTCCACGGCATCGACAGCGCCGCGGCCAGGATGCCGGCCAGCTTCAGCGGCGCAAAAAACGGCGATGCGACTTCGGTGGCGATCATCGTCGCTCCCTCCGGCAGCAGGGCCAGCAGCGGCTTTGCGACGAAGGCGTAGATTTCCTTGCCGAAGTAGGCCAGCGGTGCAAACACGACCGCAATGCCGATCAGGATGCGCACCAGCCGCGTGCGCAGTTCCAGCAAGTGGGCGATCAGCGGCAGCTCGCCGTCGGAGGCCGCGTTGGGCGTGTTGCTCACGGGTACTGCGCCTCGGGCGGTGGCGCCGGGCGCGGCTTGGGCGGCTCGGCAGCCGGCGCGGGCGTCACCTCAGTGGGCGTGGGCGCGGCAGCGGGCGCGTCGGCCGTGGCGGTCGGCGCGGGTGGGATCGCGGTGGCCGCGTCGATCGCGTCGGCTTCGCTGGCCGCGGCGTTGGCAGCGGCCGTGATGTCGGCGCGCGTGGTGGCCGGCGTGATCCGGTCCTTGACGTCGCTGGTCAGCGAGCGGGCCGATTCTTCGATCGCGGACTTGGATTCACGCAGCGCTTGCTGCGCTTCCTGGAACTGGCGCTTGATGTCAGCGACGCTGGTCTCGCGTTCCAGTTCGTTGCTCAGATTGCGCATGTAGGCGCGCGCCTGGCCGCTCCAGCGACCGACCGTGCGCGCCACCTTGGGCAGCCGCTCCGGGCCGAGCACGACCAGCGCGACGACGAAGCACAGCGCCAGTTCGGAGAAGCTGATGTCGAACATGCGACCGAATCCGGCGGCGGATCAGACTTTGTCTTTTTCCGACTGCGTGCTGCTCTGATGCTGGTCGGCGCGCTGCTGGATCAGCTCGGCGCTGTGGCGCTCGGCTTCGGCTTCGCCTTCCTTCATCGACGACTTGAAGTTCTTGATCGCGCCGCCCAAGTCGCCGCCCATGTTGCGCAGCTTCTTGGTGCCAAACACCAGCACGACGATGGCCAGCACGATCAGCCAGTGCCAGATGCTGAATGAACCCATGATGTCTGCTCCTGTGGTCGGTGTGCCCGGGCGGCGAGTCTAACGCGATGTCCGGACCGCCAAGCTACTCTTTGGTTGGGGTGCCGCGCGAAGCCTTTTCGGCCAGCCCGGATTGGGTGCTGCGACGCGTCAGTTCGTCGGCGATCTGCTGCGGTGCGATATTGCGCTGCGCCATCAGCACCAGCGTGTGATACCAGAGATCGGCCAACTCATAGACCAGCGCCGTGTCACTTTCGTTCTTGGCGGCGATCAGCGTCTCGGCGGCTTCTTCGCCGAGCTTCTTGAGAATCGTGTCCAAGCCTTTGGCGTACAGCGATGCCGCGTAGGACGAGCCGGGATCGGCCGTCTTGCGCTGTTGAAGCAGCGTGTACAGCGAATCGATCACGGACGAAAAATCAGGCGCGGTGGTCATGGCTGATGATGCCACGCTCAGATGACGGCGCTGCGAATCTCGTTCTGGCGCACGCGCACGCCGCGGCTCGCCAGATAGGTTTTGGCGTCCTGCACGCTGTATGTGCCGGAGTGGAAGATGCTCGCGGCCAGCACCGCATCGGCGCCGCCGCGGTCGAACCCTTCGTACAGATGTTCGAGATTGCCCACACCGCCGGAGGCGATCACCGGCACCGTGACCACCGAGCTGATCGCCTTGAGCACGTCCAGGTCGTAGCCTTCCTTGGTGCCGTCGCGGTCCATGCTGGTCAGCAGGATTTCGCCGGCGCCCTTTTCGACCATCTTCACGGCCCATTCGACGGCGTCGATGCCGGTGGCCTTGCGGCCGCCGTGGGTGAAGACTTCCCAGCGTGGTGGTTCTTTCTTTTTGCTGACGCGCTTGCAGTCGATCGCCACGACGATGCACTGCACGCCGTAGCGTTCGGCCGCTTCGGTGACGAAGTCCGGCTTGTGCACGGCGGCGGTGTTGATCGACACCTTGTCGGCCCCGGCCTTCAGCAGTGCGCGCACGTCGGCGCTGGTGCGCACGCCGCCGCCGACCGTCAGCGGAATGTAGATTTCGCGAGCAACGGCTTCGACCGTGGCGAACAGCGTTGGGCGCTCCTCGCTGCTGGCGGTGATGTCGAGGAACACCAGTTCGTCGGCACCCTGCAGGTCGTAGCGGCGCGCCACTTCGACCGGGTCACCTGCGTCGCGGATTTCAGCGAACTTGATGCCCTTGACGACGCGGCCGCGGTCGATGTCCAGGCACGGAATGATGCGTTTGGCCAACATGATTTTTGCAGCCTTTGCGAAGACAGCTCAGGCGGTGGCGATCTTCACGGCGTCGGCGAGCGTGAAGCCGCCTTCGTAGAGTGCGCGGCCGATCACGGCCCCGGCGACACCTTCGCCTTCGAGGTCCTTGAGCTTGCGGATGTCGTCGAGCGTGGACACGCCGCCGCTGGCGAACACGGGCGTATTGACCGCCTGCGCCAGTGCGCGCGTCGACTCGACGTTGAAGCCGGCCATCATGCCGTCGCGGCCGATGTCGGTGTAGATCAGCGCTTCGACGCCGTCGCGCTCGCAATGCTGCGCGGCTTCGATGGCGTCGAAGTGAGTGAGCTTGGCCCAGCCGTTTAGTGCCAGACGCCCATCTTTGGCGTCGAGACTGACGATGATGTGGCGCGGGTATTCGAGGCACACGTCGCGCAGGAAATGCGGCGTGTTGATCGCCTTGGTGCCGATGATCACGTAGGCGACACCGGCATTGAGGTAGCGCTGTACGGTTTCCTCGTCGCGGATGCCGCCGCCGATCTGCACCGGCACGTCGACCGCCGAGGCGATGGCTTCGACGACCTTGAGGTTCACCGGCTGGCCTTTGATCGCGCCGTCGAGGTCGACGACGTGAATCCGCTCAGCGCCTTCATCGGCCCATTTGCGGGCCATTTCGACCGGGTCTTCGGAGAACACGGTCACGTCGTCCATGTTGCCCTGACGCAGGCGCACGCAATGGCCGTTCTTGAGGTCGATGGCGGGGATCAACAGCATGGGAGCTTGGGCGGACGGCCGGTCAGACTGACGGATGCGGCGCGAGCGCCGCGAGTAGAGGACGGGTACTGCGTGTTCCGTTGCGAGGGACTCTGCCCGAACGCGGGACGCATTGGCAAGTTGGTTGTCGCCGCCAGACGCGCGGCGCCTAGGCCTGCCCGTTCCACTCGGCGAAATTGGCCAGCAGCTGCAAACCGGCCGCCTGACTTTTCTCGGGGTGGAATTGGAACGCCACGATGTTGTCTCGCGCCACGGCCGACGCGAAGCTCGTGACGTAGTCGGTCACGCCGAGCACGTGCTCGGGCCGGTCGGGCTGCGCATGGTAGCTGTGCACGAAATAAAACCAGCTGTCGTCTGGCACGCGGTTCCAGACCGGATGCGGGCGATTCTGCCGGACCCGGTTCCAGCCCATGTGCGGCACTTTCAGGCGTTCGACGGCATCGGCCGGCGGGTCTGGAAAGCGGACGACCTTGCCGGGGAACAGTCCCAGCGCATCAACGCCGCCGTTTTCATTGGAATGGTCGAGCATCACCTGCATGCCCAGACAGACGCCGAGCATCGGTACCTTGCGCGAGGCTTCGATGACCAGATCGTTGAGTTCGAGGCGGCGCAGTTCGTTCATGCACGCCAGCACACCGCCGACGCCGGGCAGCACCAAGCGGTCGCACTTGAGCAGCTTCTCCGGATCGTAGGAGATCTCGATGCGTTGCGACCCGGCAACCCGCTCCAGCGACTTGCCGAGCGAATGCAGGTTGCCCATCCCGTAATCAATGACGCCGATGCTGGCCAAGGCGATGCTCTCGCGTGGGGTTTACAGGCTGCCCTTGGTGGAAGGCATCGTGCCTTCGGCCCGCGGATCGGGTTCGACGGCCATGCGCAGCGCACGGCCGAACGCCTTGAAGATCGTCTCGGCCACGTGGTGGGCGTTGCGGCCGCGCAGGTTGTCGATGTGCACGGTGATCTTGGCGTGGTTGACCAGGCCCTGGAAAAACTCGCGCAGCAGGTCGACGTCGAAGCCGCCGATCAGCGCGCGCGGGTATTCGACGTTGTATTCCAGGCCCGGCCGACCCGACAGGTCGACGACGACGCGCGACAGCGCCTCGTCCAGCGGCACGTAGGAATGGCCGTAGCGGCGCACGCCGCGCTTGTCGCCGAGTGCCTGGTCGAGCGCTTGTCCGAGCGTGATGCCGACATCTTCGACCGTGTGATGCGCGTCGATATGCAGGTCGCCGTGGGCCTTGACCATCAGGTCGATCAGGCCGTGGCGCGACACCTGATCGAGCATGTGGTCGAGGAACGGGACGCCGGTGGCGAAATCCGACGTGCCGGTGCCGTCCAGGTTGATCTGGACTTGAATCTGCGTCTCGCGAGTGTCGCGGGCGATGCTGGCGATGCGTGCTGGCATGTCGGCTGGCAGCCGTCGTATGGATCAAAAGGGCGCCAAGGATACTCCGCAGCGCCGCGCTGGCAAATGTCGACTGACTAAGACGTCAGCCAGAACGTCACCGGACCGTCGTTGGTCAGGCTCACCTGCATGTCGGCACCGAAGCGGCCGCTGGCGACGGCGCCGTGCCGGGCGACGGCCAAGCCGAGCAGGTGGGTGAACAGGGCCTTGGCGCGATCCGGCGGAGCGGCCGCCGAAAAGCTCGGGCGCAGCCCGCTGCGAGTGTCGGCCGCCAGCGTGAATTGCGGCACCAGCAGCAAGCCGCCGCCGACATCGGCCAGCGAGCGGTTCATTCGGCCGGCGTCGTCGGCGAATACGCGGTACCCCAGTAAGCGGCTCAGCAGCCGCTCGGCCGCCGCTTCGTCGTCGGGCTTTTCGATGCCGATCAGCACCAGCAGGCCACGGTCGATGGCGCCGGTCAGCTCCCCGTCGACGCGCACGCTGGCGCTGCTGACCCGCTGCAGTAGTCCGATCATCTGGGGTGCATCCTTTGTTCCATCTACTTGAGACTTGCCAGTAGCTGCCTAGAATGGCGTATGTCGACTCTCCTGCGCGGCTTGCTCATTCTGCTGGGCCATCTGCCGCTGCCGGTGCTGCACGGGTTCGCGGTCGTCGTCGGTCGTCTGATGTGGTGGATTCCCAACGACCTCAAGCGCGTCACCGAGCTGCACCTCGACCTGTGCCTCGAAGAACTGCCCGCCGCCGATCGCGAACAGATCGCGCGACTGAGCCTGGTTCATATGGCCAAGGCGGTTTGCGAAGCCCCGGCGATCTGGTTCGGTCCGCGCGACCGCATCGATCGCTGGCTCGACGACGCGGCCGCGCGTGACCAACTCCAGTCGCTCGTCGCCGGAGGGCGAGGCGCGATCATCCTGTGCCCGCATATCGGGTCTTGGGAATTGGCGGGCTTGTTCTGTTCCACGGTGGCGCCGATCACCTCGCTGTACAAGCCGCAGGGTGAAACGCTCGACCGCGTCATGCTCGAAGGCCGTTCACGGCTGGGCGCCAATTTGGTGCCGACCACCGGCGGAGGCGTCAAGGCGCTGCTGCATGCACTGCGCAACGGCCAGATGGTCGGCATCCTGCCCGACCAGGATCCGCCCTGGGGCGCCGGCGTGTTCGCGCCGTTGTTCGGCTTACCGGCACACACCTCGGAGTTGGTCACCCGCCTGGCCAGTCGCACCGGTGCTCCGGTCTGGTTCTGCTACGCGGAACGCTTGGGTCGCGGCAGCGGATTTCGCTTCCACATCACGCCGGCGCCGCAGCAAGTGGATAACCCGACGCTGGGCGCCGCAATGCTGAACCAGGGCATCGAATCGGTGCTGACGCACCTGCCCGAGCAGTACTGGTGGAGCTACAAGCGCTACCGCCGCCAGCCGGCCGGCTCGCTCAATCCGTACGCCCGCCTGAAGCGCTGACGGCTCGCTATGGGGCGCGACCGGCCCGACGCGGCCGCGTCGCACCATTGTGGTGCAACACACTCTCTGCCTGAGGGCTTTCCCCCAAATCATCTCGGGGGTTTGGAGTGGCATGGTCCATGCTTAGATGCAATTCCGCAGACCGGGGTGCAGCCTGCGACGCGCGCTTGCAATCAGAAACCGCTGCCAGTTCAAGGAGTTAAGACAATGAAGTTAATTGCAGCCATCATCAAGCCGTTCAAGCTCGATGAGGTACGGGAGGCTCTGTCCGAGATCGGCGTCGCCGGTATCACGGTCACCGAAGTCAAAGGCTTCGGTCGGCAGAAGGGTCATACCGAGTTGTACCGTGGTGCTGAGTATGTTGTTGATTTTCTTCCGAAAGTGAAGATCGAAGTCGCGGTTGACGACGACAAGCTGGATTCGGCTATCGACGCGATCAGCAAGGCCGCCCACACCGGCAAGATCGGTGACGGCAAGGTCTTCGTGTTCTCGCTCGAGCAGGCCGTACGCATCCGCACCGGCGAAACCGGCAAGGACGCTCTCTAACCAAAGCTCAACGTTTCAATCGATAAACCAGGGGAGATGTAAATGATCCGTAAATATGTACTGGCCCTGATGCTGGCCGCGTCATGCGGCTCAGCCGCAGTCTGGGCCCAGGAAACGCCTCCGGCAGCCGCCGAAGCGCCGGTTGCCGAAGCGGCGCCTGCCGCTGCCGAGGCAATGCCGGCCGAAGCCGCTCCGGCGGAAGCGGCTCCGGTTGCAGTTGCCGAAGCCGCGCCTGAAGCGCCGGCCGAAGCTGCCAAGCCGCCGGTGTTCAACGAAGGCAACGTGGCCTGGATGCTGGTCTCCACCGCGTTCGTGTTGCTGATGTCGCTGCCGGGCCTGGCCCTGTTCTACGGCGGCATGGTCCGCAGCAAGAACATGCTGTCCACGCTGACCCAGACGTTCGCGATCTTCTGCTTGATCGGCGTGCTGTGGGTCGTCTACGGCTACAGCGTCGCGTTCTCCGACGGCAGCGCCTATTTCGGCGGCCTGTCCAAGGCGTTCCTGAACGGCGTGGTCTACGACGCCAATGGCTTCTTCACGGCCACCGGCACGTTCAGCAAGGGCGTGGTCATTCCTGAACTGCTGTTCGCCGTGTTCCAGATGACGTTTGCCTGCATCACCGTGGCCCTGATCGCCGGCGCCTATGCCGAGCGCATGAAGTTCAAGGCCGTGCTGATCTTCTCGGTGGTTTGGTTCACGCTGTCTTACCTGCCGATGGCCCACATGGTCTGGTGGTGGGCGGGTCCGGATGCGTACACGAGCGCCGACAAGATCGACGAACTCAACGCAGGTGCCGGTTACCTGTGGCAGCTCGGCGCGCTGGACTTCGCGGGCGGCACCGTCGTGCACATCAACGCCGGTGTGGCCGGTCTGGTTTGCGCGATCATCCTCGGCAAGCGTTCGGGCTACGGCAAGGTTGCCATGGCGCCGCATAGCCTGGTCATGAGCATGATCGGTGCCTCGCTGCTGTGGTTCGGCTGGTTTGGCTTCAACGCTGGCTCCAACCTCGAAGCCAACGGCTACGCGGTGCTGGCGTTCGCCAACACGATGTTCGCCACGGCCGCTGCGGGCGCCGCTTGGTTCTTTGCCGAGTGGATCTTCAAGGGTAAGCCGTCGCTGCTGGGCATCATCTCCGGCGCCATCGCCGGCCTGGTCGCCATCACCCCGGCTTGCGGTTATGTCGGCATCACCGGCGGTCTGGTTATCGGCACCGTTGCTGGCGTGGTCTGCTTCTTCTCGGTTGCCTACCTGAAGAAGCTGATCGGCTACGACGACGCGCTCGATGCCTTCGGTGTCCACGCGGTGGGCGGCATCATCGGTGCGGTGCTGACCGGTGTGTATGTCGACCCGGCCAAGGGCGGCGTCGGCGTGTACAACAACTGGGTCGAGCTGGTGGCGGGTTACTCGTCGGCTCAGATCATGATTCAGGTCAAGGCCGTGCTGGTGGCGATCGTCCTCAGCGCCGTGGTGTCGGCCGTGACCATGCTGCTCCTCAAGTTCACGATCGGTGTTCGCGTCAGCGAAGAAGCCGAGAGCGAAGGCCTGGATGTCGCCGAACACGGCGAGAAGGCCTACAACTGAGTTCGAGCTGCACGATCTCCTAGGGGTGTTGTTCTTGGGGCGGGTCGAAAGACCCGCCCTTTTTCTTGGGCGTCGCCCTGCGCCGTGCGGGAACCATGCGATTGCCGCTTCTCCGAGCGCGTGAACGCCGCTCGCAGATGCCGGCCCGGAGCGTGTGCGGCCAAGCTGTAAATCTAGCTACAGGCGCACGCCTGAGGGCGAGCCCCGATACACGGCCCGGCCGTGCCCGGCGTCACATCTACGACCCGTCAGCGTGCACTACGCTGTCCGAGATCCGTCACTTCCTTTTGCAAACCGATAAGCACTGTGGCGTGCTGCTACTGGGGCGTTGCTAGATTGTTAGCCAATACATTCGGATACGATTCGCTAAGCCGGCTCATATCGTCGACTGGTACATCGGCTGCCTCGTACCAATACGATGTGAATGGCAATCGAATATCACAAACTGAAGGATCGATTAAAAGTACCTTTCAGATAGCGGCCAATCGCAATCGAGTATCACAGGCCGTAACCAATTCGATCCCGACCGCATTCACCTACGATGCAGCAGGAAACGTGCTTTCCGACCAGTCGAACACGTATCGGTACAACGCCGCAGGCCGGATGTCTGGCGCCACTGGCAAACTAACGTCTGCGTCTTACGCTTATAGCGGCAATGGCGAGCGTACGAGCAAGCAATTGACTGGCGGATCGCCGATCTATTTTCAATACGATGAAGAAGCAAACCTTGTCGGCGAATACACGCCGAGCTCAAATACCTATAAAGAATACATCCGCATTGCCGGAATGCCGTTGATAGCAGTGACCCAGGCCGGATCGTATTTGATTCTCACTGATCATCTGCAGACGCCGCGTGCCGTTATCAGCTTCGCATCAAGCCAAGTCGTGTGGAACTGGAATCCAGGCCCCTTCGGTACAGGCGCGCCGAATGAGAATCCAAGTGGTGCACCCGGGCAGAGCTTCACATTAAACCTGCGTTTCCCAGGGCAATACTTTGATTCAGAAACGGGTGTTTCCTATAACTACTTCCGCGACTATGACTCCAAAACGGGTCGATATCTGCAATCCGATCCGATTGGCCTGGCGGGGGGCATCAATACTTACAGCTACGTGGACGGCAACCCAATTAGCTACGTCGATCCATACGGCCTCTCCAAATATGACAGGACGTTTGGACTGCCCAAGCAGTTCTGGAACTGGTATCACCGCCAAGTAAAGAGACCAGGCGATGCGGACCTAGAGAAAGATGAAGCGGAGTCCATGTGTAAGGATTGGGAGGCACAAGGTAAACCCGGTCCAGACAACAAGGGCAATCGCGATCAGGAGGGTTCAGCTGACTTGGGGCTGCTCGAATGGCTGATCCCTTGGCAAATCATGCCTATGAATGCAGGGTGCCTCAACGAGGACTGCAACGGGAACGGCCTGCCTGATTACGATGAGCCGAGCCCATGAGCCAAGCGACATTCGATATTGAGCTTTCCCTGCATAACTTCGCTGGCGCGCAAGTCACGCTTCAACGAAGCTTAGGCGATGAATATTTGTTTGAAGATCGGACGAAGCAAGGCTGGGGCTTGGTCCTTCGCAAGCGCGATGAAGTGCGGTTGTCGTTGGCGGAGGCGGTTGACAGCTTTCTAAAACCGCTTGCAGCGGTACAGTCGTTGATCGCAGACTGCGAGCCCACGCTCAGGCTCGCAGTCTTCAATCCAAACGTGACCTGCACGGTCCTTTTGCCTCGACTAGACCAGATCGCTGCCCTTGGGGCTAAGCTTGAGGTGAGTGTTTATCCGGCAGATGATGATCAATAGCGCGTGGGCCGACTTGAAGGGGGCGTTAATACTTATGCCTACGGGTTGAACAATCCCACTAGCAACACCGACCCCACTGGGCTATTCCCGTTCTTGGTGATTCCTGGCGTCTGTGCTGCAGGCGGATGTGAAGCGGCTGCGATTGCGATCGGCCTGGGCGCGTACATGTCGACGCCGGCCGGACGCGATGCTGCGAAAAAGGCGGCGGACGCTGTTACGGAGATGTGCTCAGACGATGACGATAAGAAATGCGAGCAGCAGTTGGAGCGTGAAGAAGCACTGTGTGAAGCGATCGCCGGATCACGGTATCCGGGCAATCGGGCACAGGCTGTGACTGTCTGCAAGATGGCCGCATTCCAAAGGTACGCACAATGTTTGCGTGGGGTGCCTGAATCAGAACGTCAGCCACTCACTGGCGTTGACACGCCGATCTAACCCGGACGATTCGAATGAAAGTAAGCGAGGTTTTGACCAACGAATTTCTTGTCCGCTATGACGAATCGGGTGAGCGACTTTTGATTTACACGCTGAAGAACGGCAAGCCCGATAGCGATGTCCCGATTTCCTTGCGCTTGGAGATGCTGAAGGACATGGGATCAGACGAAGCATCGAAGTGGGTCGGCCAAACGCTGCTACTTCTGGTGCCAGCTATGCGGGAGAAGGTATTCAGTCTCCCGAAGGAGTCGTAGCGCGGGCAGGCTTCTCTGCCCACGCGGCAAGCTGTAGCGTCCTCGTTTTTCAGAGACAGCTTGAGGTAGAGGGTGTGGTGAGTGTGCCAGCGCATAGGGAACGGGCGGAAGCCCGCCGAGGGCGCGATGCGGACGTTGGTGGTTGTAGCGGTGCCGCCAGTCTTCGGCCATGCGGCGGACCTCATTGAGATTCTCGAAGACATAGCGGTCGAGGACTTCGGTCCGGAAGGTTCGATTGAATCGCTCGATGTAGGCGTTCTGGGTCGGCTTGCCCGGCTGGATATGGACGAGCGCGACGCCGTGCTGGGTCGCCCAGTCTTGCAGAGGGCCTGACTGATGAATTCCGGCCCTTTGTCGAGTCGCAGGCGCCGCGGCGTGCCGCGGGTCTCGATCAGTTCGTCGAGCGCACGGACGACCCGGGCAGACGGCAGGCTGGTGTCGATCTCGATCCGCAGCGATTCGCGGTTGAAGTCGTCGTTGACGTTGAAGGTCCGGAACTGCCGACCCGACCACACGGCATCGGTCTTGAAGTCTGCCGACCACGTGTGATCGGCGGCCAGCGGGATCGCCAGTGGCGTCTGGATGCGATCCGGCAGCCGGCGCTTGCCGCGCCGCGGCTGGTGTTGTTGATGGTCCGCTTCCGATAGGCGACCTAGTTGGCCTCGGCATACTCACGGGAGCATTGATCTACGACGCTTGTACAGACGACGACAACACGGAGTTCTGCGAACGAAGGCTTGAAGCAGAACTGAAGACATGCCGCGCGCTTGGCCGCAGAGAAAGGGCGGGACATTTGAAGAATGGCAGCGCGGCGCGCTGCTACGAATCCGCCGAAGCGCGATTGTAGGCGTGCCGAAACAATCGGCCGGAACCACCTTTCCACGGCTGGCCACAGTAGGTTTACACCATGTTCAGTAATTATCCTCACGTTGTATCCGTCGTGAGCCGAGACGGAAAGCGGTTCGTCCGCATAGATCGACTGATCGGTGAAAAAAGGGACTTCTATACGGAAATAGAAATCTCCCAGAATGAAACGGATGATCGTTGGGATGCTTTTGACAAGCTGGCAGAAACGATTGGCAAATCGATTTGCATTGATAGCCCGTTGATACGGGAGCAGCTTGGAATTGATCGCGATTGAGCCTTTCGGAGCGGGCTTCACCTGCCCCCCTTCCGCGGTTTCCGATTTTCTCGACCGCCCTTGCGGCAGTGAGGATCGCGTAGCCCGGCCTCGGGTGGCGACCCTTAGCGTGATGCTAGGAACCGCGCTATGACCTTCATCGCCCCCTAGTGACTCGCGCAGCCGGAACGCCGGCGCCGATTCAGCCGGCGTTGAGCGGTACCACGGCGATCGTGCAGCGCGACAGGCACACGGCCTTGCCTTGTTCGTCGCGGATGTCGATCGACCAGACCTGCGTGCGGCGGCCGATGTGGATCGGCGTCGCGGTGCCGGTCACGGTGCCGCTGCGGACGCCGCGCAAGTGGTTGGCGTTGATCTCCAGGCCCACGGCCATTTCGCCTTCGGCCACGTTCAACTGGGCCGCGACCGAGGCCAGCGTTTCGGCCAGGGCCACCGACGCGCCGCCGTGCAGCAGGCCAAACGGCTGGTGCGTGCGCTCGTCGACCGGCATCGTGCCGACCACCCGCTGGCGGGTCGTTTCGGTCAGCTCGATGCCGAGCCGGCCGATCAGGGTCTGGTCCAGCTTGCGGGAGAAAGCGGTGGTCATGGCAGGCCTCGTTGGTGTCGAAGCCTGCGAGCTTAAGCGGCTGGCGGTCCGGCTGCAGCCTCGGCGGCAGCGGCCAGACGCCGCGCGACGGCTGCCGTGAACAGCGGCCGGGTGATGGCGTACACCAGCGCGACCCACACCGGCGCGCAAATCGCCCAGAAGCCGATACCACCGAGCATCACGCCGCCGAAGTCGGCAAGCGCCTGCCACGGCGCGGCTTCAACCCGCGCTTTGACTTCGTCCAGCGACAGCGAAAACGCCGGCGCGCCGAGCCATTGGCCGGCCTTCCACAGCGGCAGGATCAGCAGCAGTTGCACACCCGACAACAGGTAGTTCACCAGCTGCATCAGCGGATGGTTCAAGCGCAGCGCCGCACCCGCAGCCAGACACAGCAACGTGGTCGTGCCCAGCGCCGGGAACAGTGCCAGCGCCGACGACACGGCCACCGTCAGCGCCAACTGATGCGGGGTGATGCCGCGCCGCAGCTGTTCGAGTACGACGTTGCGCGATCGCGCCCACAGGCCCGGCTTGGGCGCGGCAGTGTTCATGCTCAGCCTGGCTTGACCAGCGTGATCTGCATCAGGTCGATGCTGCCGACGCGGAAGCCGCATTCGCAATACGACAGGTAGTAGCGCCACATCCGCAGGAAGCGCTCGTCGAACATGCGCACGACTTCGTCACGCACGTCGAGCACGCGGCGGTGCCACTCGGCCAGCGTGTCGGCGTAGTCGATCGCGAAGAAGCGCGGCGCCTCCGGGCGCAGGCCGGCGACCAGCGCCAGATCCTGGAACTTGCCCGGCGGGCACAGCATGCCGCCCGGGAAGATGTACTTCTGGATGAAGTCGCGCTTGACGCGGTATTCGTCGAAGATCTTGGCGCTGATCGTGATGCCCTGGATCGCGGCGCGGCCACCGGGCTTGAGCGCTTTTTCGATCGCACTGAAGTACGTTGGCCAGTACTCCTCGCCGACGGCTTCGTACATTTCGATCGACACCACGCGATCGTACTGGCCGACCACGTCGCGATAGTCACGCAGCTCGAAGTGGACCCGGTCGGCGACGCCGGCCTGCTCGGCTCGGCGCACCGCTTCGGCCAGCTGCTCGCTCGACAGCGTGATCGAGTGAACCTTGCAGCCGTAATGCGTGGCCGCGTAGATCGCAAACCCACCCCAGCCTGAGCCGATTTCGAGCAGGTGATGCTCGGGCTTCAGGTCGAGACGTTCGGCCATGTGGCGGAACTTGTTGATCTGCGCGTCGTACAGCGGCTGCGCCGGCTCGGCGTAGACGGCGCTGGAATACGCCATCGTCGCGTCCAGCCACAGCTGATAGAAGTCGTTGCCCAGATCGTAGTGATGCTCGATGTTGGCGCGGGCCTTGGGCTTGGAGTTGGCGCGGCGCTTGTGCTGGATGTAGCCCCAGATTCGGCCGAGGCGGTTGAACTCGAACGGCCCCTTGTAATACGGCTCGTTGAGGTACAGCACGGTCAGCAGCTCGGTCAGGTCGGGTGTATCCCAGGCTCCGGCCAGATACGCGTCGCCGAAGCCGACTTCTCCGCCCGCCAGCACGTGGCGCACGACGCTGGCGTCGTGCAGATGGACCTGGCCATGCGGGCCGGGCTCGCTGCCCTTGAAGTGACGCAGCGTGCCGTTGGGCAGGCGCACGTCGAGGCTGCCGATGCGGATGCCGCGGAACATGTACATCAGCACGCGCAGCACCAGCGGCGTGCTGCCCTTGAGCGCGCCGGGCGCGAGCGATGCCGGCAGATCGGGCGAAAAGCCGTCCCGTTGCATCAGCGTGGGCAGCGGCTCTTGTGCCGGGCGAATCGGAGGTTTGCTCATCAACTGATCTCGGTAGAAGGCGGTGCCGGCTTGCGATGAAAGCGGGCGCCACGCAGCCAGATTTTGAGCGCTTGCCAATGGATGCCGATCACCACCTTGATCGTCATCCACGGCATGCGCAGGACCTGCAACACCATCTGCCGATCGGTCATCGGCAAGCGGCGTCCTGCCAGCGTTGCATCGAAGATCGGCTCGCCCTCGCGGGTCTCGTGAATCACCACCCGCAGTTCATCGGCCGGGTCGTTCAGCTCGAAGCGATAACGACCGACCAGGTCGAAGAACGGCGACACATGGAAGTTCTTGTCCTTGTGCTGAATCCACGGATACGCAGCGCCGCCGTCACGGGATGCAGGCGCCGGCAGCAGGTAACTGTGCTTTTCGCCGAAGGTGTTGCGCACTTCGGCGATCACCGCGAGCCGGCGGCCGTCGGCGTGGTCGCAGTACCACAGGCTGATCGGGTTGAACGCAAAGCCCAGTACGCGCGGCAAAGTCAGCAATTGGATGCGCCCGCCGGCCAGGTCGATGCCGCCATCGGCGAGCACGCTCTGCGCCCAGCGACGCAGGCCGCCGCGTTCACCGCGACCGTAGTCGGCGTCGTGGAACGACAGCAGGTTGAAGCGGTTGCGTGAAAACCAGCGCAGGCTGCGGTCGAGCTGGTCGATCCGGTCGATGTCCAGCAGCAGATAGAAAATCCGGTAGACGAAGCGATACAGCGGCGCGACACGACGGCGGTGCATCACCTTGGCGCGATACAGCGAGCCGGCCGGTGTATGCCCCGCGCGATTCACAGTTGCGCCCAGGCCGGCAGACAGTCGCGATCGATGCCGGCGACCGCGCGCAAGCCGGCGCTGAAGCCGTCTTCGTGAAAGCCGTAGCGCGTCCACGCACCGGCCCACCAGACATGCTGCTGCCCTTGGATCGACGGCAGCGCGTTCTGCGCGGTGATCGTCGCCGGCCGATATTCGGGGTGTTCGTACTCGGTGCGATACAGCACGCGGTCGGCGCGCGGCTCGCGCGGCGGATTCAGCGACACGATGTAATTCGTCTTGGTCGGCAGGTTCTGCAGCCGGTTCATCCAGTAGCTGACGCCGATCGGGCGATCGTTGAGCTGGTCGCTGGTCAGCAGCGCATTCCATGCCGACCAGGCCCAGCGGCGACGCGGCATCAGGCCTTCGTCGGTGTGCAGCCACGCGATGTTGCGGGCGTAGGTCACGTTGCCGAGCACCGCGCGTTCGGCCTCGCTGGCGTCGCCGAGCATCCGCAGCGCCTGGTCACTGTGCGTGGCGCAGACCACGGCGTCGAAGCGCGCCTCGCCGTTGTCGGTGCGCAGGCTGACGCCGGTCTCGTCGCGGCGCAGTTCGCGCACCGGCGTCGACAGCAGATGCTGGCCGCGGAACGACGACATGATCCGGTCGATGTAGCGTTGTGAGCCGCCGACGATGGTCTGCCACTGCGGCCGCTCGTAGACGTTGAGCAGGCCGTGGCTGTCGAAGAAGCGCGCAAAAAACGGGAACGGAAAGTCCATCGTGCCGCGCGTCGACGTGCTCCAGATCGGCCCGGCCATCGCCGCCACGTAGCGCACGCGCAGCGCCATCGGGTAGCCACCGCGCTCCAGAAACTCGCCGAGCGTGATGTCGGGCAGGTCGTTGTTGACCAGCCGCTGCTTGACGTCCTTGTTCAGCCGCAGCACCGCCAGCAGCATCCGGATGTGCGTCGGCGAGAACATCAGCAGCGGCTGGGCGAAGATCTTGGCCAGGTTTTCGTCGCCAGCCCATTCGACGCGGCCGTTCTCGACGCTGACGCCGAGCGACATGTCGGTGTTCTGCCGCGGCACGCCGATGTCGTCGAGGAAGCGGTAGAAGTTCGGGTAGTTGACCGGGTTGCAGACGATGAAGCCGGTGTCGATCGCCAGCGTGCCGGCCTGCGCGTCCTGAACGTCGACGGTGTTGGTGTGCCCGCCGATCCGGGGGGCTGCTTCGAAAAGGCTCACGTCGTGGCGCTGGCTCAGGTAATGCGCTGCGCCGAGCCCCGTGATGCCGCTACCGATAACCGCGATCTTCATGTGATTTTTTAGTTAACAAAACAGGATTAGCAAACATAAAAAAGCGGCTTCGCCACAAGCCGCTTGTTTCCGCTTTACGTCCTGTTCGGCGGTGGGGATGCACGGCCCCGGTGCTACCTTACTTCAACAGCGGCTTTAAGCTGGGCCACACCGCGTCGAGCATCGTCGGCTGCGAGGCCGCCGACGGATGGATGCCGTCGTCCTGAAACGCGCCTGCCACACCGACCAGCGGCAGCAGAAAGAACGGTACCAACGTCAGCTTGCGGTCCTGCGACACCTCACCGAAAGTGCGAGTGAATCCTTCGGTATAGGCCGCCCCGTAATTGGGGGGGATGCGCATTTCCAGCAGCAGCACTTTGGCGCCGGCATTCAGGCTCAGATCGGCCAGCCGGGTCAGGTTGTCGCGCATTGCCTTCAGCGGCAGCGCGCGCAAGCCATCGTTGCCGCCGAGTTCGATCAGAACGATAGCCGGCTTGTGGCGGTCCAAGGCGCTCGGCAGTCGCGCCAGGCCGCCCGACGTGGTGTCGCCAGAGATGCTGGCGTTGACCACGCGGTAGTCGTAGCCCTGTGCGTCGAGCCGTTTCTGCAGCAGCGCCACCCAGCCGGCTTGGGCGTCAAGCCCATAACCGGCCGACAGGCTGTCACCGAGAACCAGAATCACCGGCTTGGCCGGGGCTGCGAGCGCCGTCGGCGCCACGGCCAGCCAGGTCGCCAGCAGCATCAGCAGTGCGGTCAGCAAGGGAATACGGATGAGCGAAGGTAGCGGCAGCGTGATCATGGAAGCGTCGGTCCGGTCAGTGGTCGAGGCCAGAGGCGTCAGCAAACACATTAGCAGCGGCAGCGGCAGCAGCGCCGCACGGCTGACGATTCTCGACGGCGTGGACTTGCGCATTGGCGCCGGTGAGCGCGTCGCCATCGTCGGCAGCAGCGGCTCGGGCAAGACCACGCTGCTGTCGCTGCTCGCTGGCCTCGACCGTCCCAGCAGCGGCGACATCCTGCTCGACGGCCAGTCTCTGTCGGGCTTGGATGAGGACGCACGCGCGGCGTTGCGCGCCGGCCGCGTCGGCTTCGTGTTCCAGTCGTTCCAGCTGCTCGGCGGCTTCACCGCGCTGGAAAACGTGATGCTGCCGGCCGAGCTGGCCGGCTTGCCCGATGCCGCCGACCGGGCCCGCGCTGCGCTGGATCGCGTCGGCTTGGCGGCGCGTCTACACCACTATCCGCAACAGCTGTCCGGCGGCGAGCAGCAGCGCGTCGCGATCGCCCGCGCTTACAGCGGCGAGCCGCAGTTGCTGTTTGCCGACGAGCCCACTGGCAACCTCGACAGCGAAACCGGCGAGCGCATCGTCGAGTTGTTGTTCGAGCTCAACCGCGTCAGCGGTACGACGCTGGTGCTGGTCACGCACGACGCGGCACTGGCAGCGCGCTGCGACCGCGTGCTGCGGCTGCGCAGCGGGCGGATCGTCTGATGGCGCGCCCTGCATCGTCGGCGGGCGTGATGACCGCGCTGCGCTTTGCTTGGCGCCGGCTGCGGCGCGGCTGGCGCAGCGGCGAGCTGCTGATCCTGGCGCTGGCGCTGGTGGTATCGGTTGCCGCCGCGTCGGCTGTCGGCTTGTTCGGCGATCGCGTGCGCCGCGCAGTGCAGACGCAGAGCGGCGATGCAATCGGCGCCGATGCGCTGATCAGCAGCCGCGAAGCACTGCCCGCTGCGCTGCTGGAACAACTCGCAGCGCTGCCGCTGCGGCGCGCGGCCGTCAGCGAGCTGGCCAGCGTCGTGCTGTCGGGCGAGGACACGCTGCTGGTGTCGGTCAAGGCCGCCGAGTCGGGTTATCCGCTGCGCGGCGCGCTGCGCGTTGCCGACCAGCCCTACGGCACGGCCCGCGAGCGCCGCGATCGACCGCCGTCCGGCGAAGCCTGGGCCGACCTGCGCGTCTGGCAGGAGCTGCGGCTGCAACCCGGCGCGACGATCCAGCTCGGGCAGTCGAGCTTTCGCGTCAGCGGCGTGATCGAGTACGAACCCGACCGCGGCTCGGGCTTCACCGACTTGGCGCCGCGCGTGCTGATCGGCGCCGAAGACCTGCCGGCGACCGGCTTGGTCAGCGTCGGCTCGCGCGTGCAGTACACGCAGCTGCTGGCCGGCGAGCCGGGCGACCTGGCCAAGGCCGAAGCGCTCCCGCTGCCGCAGGGTGCGCGCTACTTGAAGCCCGACACCGCGCGGCCCGAAGTCGGCCGCGCGCTGAGCCGCGCCGGGCAGTTTCTCGACATCGCGGTGCTGGCGGCGATCCTGCTCGCAGCGGCGGCGGTCGCACTGTCGGCGCGCCAGCATGGGCAGGCGCAGCGCGACGAAGTGGCGCTGCTCAAATGTCTGGGCGCCAGCAGCCGCCTGATCGGCATCACGCTGCTGTTGCAACTGCTGCTGCTCGGCTTGATCGCCGGCATCGTCGGCGCGGCGATCGGCTACGCCGGCCAAGCGGTGCTGGCGGTGCTGATCGGCCAGCTGGTCGATACGCCGCTGCCGCCGCCGTCGATCCAGCCGCTGCTGACCGCTGGCGCGTTGGAGCTGATGCTGCTGCTCGGCTTTGCGCTGCCGCCGGTGCTGCAGGCGCGCAAAGTCGCGCCAATCCGCGTGTTCCAGCGCGACGACGGCAACACCGGCGGTGCGCTGATCGCCGGGGTCGCCGTCGCAGCGACCGTGGGCTTGCTGTGGTGGCAGGCGGGCGATGCGCGCCTGGCGCTGTGGGTGCTCGGCGGCACACTGGCCACCTGCGCAGTGCTGGCGCTGTTTGCGCTGCTGCTGGTGGCCGTGCTGACGCCGCTGCGCCGCGCCGGGCATACCGCGCTGCGCTTCGGCCTGGGCAATGTCGCGCGGCGGCGCGGCGCCAGCGTTGCGCAAGTGGTGGCGCTGGGTGTGGCACTGCTCGCGCTGCTGTTGCTGGCCGTGGTGCAGAACGACTTGCTCGACGCCTGGAAGCAGCGCATCCCGAAAGATGCGCCGAATCAGTTCCTGATCAACATCCAGCCGGCGCAAGTGGCGCCGCTGCAGGCGTTCTTCGCCCGCAACGGCATCGCGGCGCCGCCGACCTGGCCGATGGCGCGCGGCCGGCTGATCGCCGTCGACGGCAAGGCGGTTACGGCCGAATCATTCGACGACCCGGAGACGCGGCGCTGGATCAACCGCGAATTCAACATGTCGTGGATCGATCGCTTCGGTGACGACAACGAGCTGATCGAAGGCCGCTACTGGGCGCCGGAGTCCAAGGGCGTGCCCGAGTTGTCGGTCGACGACTACGTGGTCGAGCGGCTCAAGGTCGGCATCGGCAGCAAGCTGACGCTGGCGATCGCCGACCGCGAGGTGGAGATGACGATCACCAGCATCCGCAAGGTGAAGTGGGAAAGCTTCAAGCCCAACTTCTTTCTGGTGACGCAGCCCGGCGTGCTCGACGACGCCAGCGGCACCGTGCAGTACTTGACCGCGTTCCATTTGCCGCGCGAGCGGCGCGCCGTGCTGCGTGAGCTGATCGGCGAGTTCCCGAACGTCACGGCGATCGACATCGAAGCGACGATGAACCAGGTGCGCGGCATCGTCGACCGCATCGTCGGCGCGGTGCAGTTCCTGTTCGCGTTCGCGCTGGCCGCTGGCGCTTGCGTGCTGCTGGCCGCGATCGAGAGCACGCGTGCCGAGCGCGTTCGCGAAACCGCGCTGCTGCGCACGCTCGGCGCGCGCCGTCGCACGATCGCGCTGGGGCTGGTCACCGAATACGCGGTGCTCGGCCTGTTGGCGGGGCTGGTGGCGGCGGCCGCTGCGCAGATCACCGCGCTGGTGCTGGCGCGGCAGGTGTTCGACCTGCCGTATCAAGCGAGCCCGCTGCTGTGGCTGCTCGGTGGCGGCGGCGGTGCGCTGCTGGTGGTCGCGCTGGGCTGGTGGTCGCTGCGCCGCGTGCTCGACACGCCGCCGCGCGTGGTGCTGGCCGGTGGCCGCTGATCGCGGCCCTGGCCGTCACAGCACCGTGTAGACCATCAGGAATCCGGCCAGCACCAGGCCGGTCAGCGAGGCCAGGAACAGCAGGTCGATGATCCGGATCAGCACGTGGGCGTAGCGCCGCAGCCGCGTGCGCAGCGCCCAGACGTTCAGATACGTGCAGACCAGAAAGCCGAGCGCGCAGACCGCCAGCAGGTCGTCGACCAGCGTGGCCGCGCGCGATTCGGTTTGCACGGTGTGGAACAGCGTCACGCCGCCGATGCAGATGCCGGACAAGGTGCCGGAGATCGACAGCAGGTGCAGCAGTTCGTCGCGATCGGGATTCGGTGGCATCAGGGCATCGATGGGTGAAGCGCGGTTGGGCGCGGCGCATTGTCGACCGGCCTGACCGCTTTTTGTTCAGATCGACTAAAATCGCGGCCCCCGGGCCGTCGCGTCGATCAGCGGCAGCCGGTATCGCCCGCTCATCGAACCACCGAAGGAAGGTCCCGTCTCATGAAGAAGCCCGTCAAGGTCGCCATCACCGGCGCCGCCGGCCAGATTGCCTACTCGCTCATCTTCCGCATCGCCAGCGGTTCCATGCTGGGCCCCGATCAGCCGGTGATCCTGCAGCTGCTGGACATCCCGGACTCGCTGGAAAAGCTCAAGGGCACCGTGATGGAGATCGACGACTGCGCGTTCCCGCTGGTGTCGGGCGTGGTCGCCACCGCCGACCCGATGGAAGCCTTCGACGGCACCGACTACGCGCTGCTGGTCGGCGCGCGTCCGCGCGGCCCCGGCATGGAGCGCAAGGACCTGCTGACCGCCAATGGCGCGATCTTCGTGCCGCAGGGCAAGGCGCTCGCCGCCAAGGCCAGCCGTGACGTCAAGGTGCTGGTCGTCGGCAACCCGGCCAACACCAACGCGCTGATCGCCGCTTCGGCCGCCAAGAGCCTGGATCCGAAGCAGTTCACCGCGATGGTCCGCCTCGACCACAACCGCGCGATCAGCCAGCTCGCCACCAAGACCGGCGTCAGCGGCAACGACATCGACAAGATCATCATCTGGGGCAACCACAGCTCCACGCAGTACCCGGACATCACCAGCACCACGGTCGCTGGCAAGCCGGCCAAGAGCCTGGTCGACCAGCAGTGGATCGAGTCCGACTTCATCCCGACCGTGCAGCAGCGCGGCGCGGCGATCATCAAGGCGCGCGGCCTGTCGTCGGCAGCTTCGGCCGCGTCGGCTGCGGTTGACCACATGCGCGACTGGGCGCTGGGCACCAACGGCAAGTGGGTGTCGATGGGCATTCCGTCCGACGGCAGCTACGGCATCAAGCCGGGCGTGGTCTACGGCTACCCGGTGACCTGCAAGGACGGCAAGTACGAGATCGTGCAGGGCCTGCCGATCGACGCGTTCAGCCGCGCCCGCATGGACGCCACCGACGCCGAACTGCGCGAAGAGCGCGCGGCGATCGAAGACCTGCTGGCGTAATCGCAGGCGGCTGAAGCTGCGGCTTCGGCCGACAAGCCCAGCGTCAACCAGACCGGCAGGGGTTTCCCTGCCGGTCTTTCTTTGGCCTTCAGTGCCGCGCGGCCCGCAACGGGCGCGGTCAGCGGCGGCTGTCCGTGGCCTGCGGCGGCTGCAAGCTGCGTTGACGTTGCAGCTGCATCAGCGCCGGCCAGAACGCACTCGACGGCGTGCCGTAGTTGCGGTGCTCGCCGTTGCGCGACCGGGCGTAGCGCGGGTCGGGGCCGTCGCTGTGCAGGCCGATCAGCGACCAGCCGCCGTCGCCGTCACGGATCAGGATCGGCGAGCCCGATGCGCCGGCGGTGGAATCGCAGTCGTGCTCGATCAAGCTCACCGGCGCGGCAACGAAGCCCAGCGTGCAGGCGACATCGGCGACCGGGTTGCCGTCGCGGTAATAGCGATCGGCCGAATAGCCGGGCATCGCCAGCGCCGTGCCGCCGATCGTGGCGTAGTCGGGCACCGCGACGCGCAGCGGCGGATGGCGCTGCACGGCCAGCGGCTCGGCCAACTGCAGCAGCGCCCAGTCGTTGTGCCGCTGCTGCCGGTAGTCGGCGCTGGCAGCGCCGTGCGCGACCACGCGGTCGATACGCCGGCTGTGCGCGAACTTGTCGGCCGGCGCGATCTGGTGATCGTCGGCCGGCACGAAGCGTAAGTCGCGCAAGCTCAGCGCGCCGGGCTCGCGGCAGTCACTGCGTGTGCGGGGCCAGGCGCAATCGGCGTCGGTAGCGGCGCGCAGCGCACAGTGCGCCGGTGTCAGCAGCAGGTCGTCGGCGACGATGCTGGCGGTGCATAGCGCGCCGCTGTCGAGGTCGAGCAGCGACCCGATCGACGCCAGCGGCAGGGCCTCGCGATCGGCGGTCTGGCGGCCGTCGTCGCCGATCACGCTGGCCTGCGCCATCAATGCCAGTAGCGCCGCGCTCAGCGCCGCGACGGTGGCCAGTGGCATCATGCGAGCCTTGCTGCCGCTGTGCTGCCGTCTCGCCGAGTTCCCGCGCCCCATGTCCGTCACCTCCGTTGCCCCTGTTGCCTGTGTCGTCTACCGCTGCAGCCAGCAGCCGGAAATGTATCTGTATCTGCGACCCGACTTGCCGACGACGGACCTGCCGCCGCCGCTGCTGGCCAAGGTCGGCCGCCTGACGCCAGTGATGAATCTGGAACTGAGCCCCGATCGCCGGCTGGCGCGGGTCGATGTGCTGCGCGTGATCGAGGCGATCGGCAGCAGCGGCTACTTCCTGCAGCTGCCGCCCAACGGCGCCGTCAACGCGCGGCTGAACTTCGGCGGCGGCTAGAGCGCCGGGCTTCGCAAGCCCCGACTTATACTCCGCGCCCATGGAAATCCTGCATTTGATGCCCGGCCAGCCGCCCGTTCCGCTGGAGCGGATCGACACGCTGCCCGACGAGGGCTTGCTGTGGATCGACTTCATCCGCAGCGAATGCCACGACTGGCCGGCGATCATCGAGCCGCTGCTCGGCGTGCAGATCGATGTCGAGCATGTCGCCGACAGCCTCAACGCGCGCCATCCTCCGTTCTTCGACGGCACCGGCGATTACGACATGCTGGTGTTCGAAGGCCTGGGCCCGCGCGATGAAATCACGCCGCTGGAAACCCGCGTCGGCACGCTGTTTCTGTTCGACCGCGTGCTGGTATCGATCCGCGAGAGCGACGCGCCGAGCTATGCCACGGTCAAGCAGCGGCTGCACACCGGACGGCTGCGCTGCAGCCCGTCGTCGGTGCAGATCGCGCAATTCATCCTCGACT
Organism: Hydrocarboniphaga daqingensis; assembly: GCF_900129825.1. Lineage (GTDB taxonomy): Bacteria > Pseudomonadota > Gammaproteobacteria > Nevskiales > Nevskiaceae > Hydrocarboniphaga > Hydrocarboniphaga daqingensis. Next base: position 390,201 of record NZ_FQWZ01000002.1, read on the forward strand.
GCATGGTCGACCGCTGGCTGCGCTTCCGCGAAGTGCTCGACGAGCGGCTGACGCAGATGCAGGACGAGTTGCTCGACCCAGCCAACCAGAACAATGACTGGCGCCGCTTGCTCGAAGGGCGGCGCATCGTGCGCCGGCTTGAGTCGCTCAGCGAATCGCAGCACGAGGCGCTCGATGCCTGGCGGCGCGGCACGCGCTTCGAATGGTCGCAGGCCGAGGAAGTGCGGCTGCGCGACATCAGCGAGCACATCGGGCGCATTCATCAGCACGCCAGCAATCTCGAACGCGACGTCGAAGCAGCCGTCGAGTTGTACTTCGCCACGGTCAGCCACCGTACCAACCGAATCATGCGCACGCTGACGGTGATATCGGCGGTGTTCTTCCCGCTGAACTTCGTCACCAGCTTGTACGGCATGAACTTCGACCACATGCCCGAACTGCACTGGCACTACGGCTATTACGCGGTGCTGGCCACGTTGACGCTGATCGCTGGCGGCCTGCTGCTGCTGTTCAAGCGGCGCGGCTACTTCTAGCGCGTGCTGGCCGTTCTCTCATGACCGTGTTGTCGTTGCCGCGGATGTTGCGCGCCGGTCAGGCGATGCCCGATCACGTCCTCGCTTGCCTGTCGTTCGGCAACGCGGCCGCGCCACAGCTGGCCGCCGGCTATGCGCTGCCGCTGCCGCCCTGGGCGAGCGATGCTGCGTCCACGATCGAAGTCTGGCCGGCATCGGGGCCGGTGCATCGCTACGAATCGCATGGCTATGCCTGCGCTGACGATGGCCAGCATTTGTTCTTTTGGCGCATCGACGCCAGCAGCGCCGATATCGAACGCGCTGCGCACGATGCCTACCGCGACTTGCGCGCGTTGTGCGCCGACAGCGGTTATCCGCAGCTGCTGCGCATCTGGAACTACTTCGACGGCGTCACCGACGGCGACGGCGATGACGAGCGCTACCGCCGCTTCTGCGTCGGCCGGCATCGTGCGCTGGCCGAGCCGGGTTTCGAGCGGCGCTTGCCGGCCGCAACGCTGATCGGCACGCGCAAGCCAGGCTTGCAGCTGTATGGCGTGGCGTCGCGCAACGCGGGTATTCAAGTCGAAAACCCGCGCCAGACCAGCGCGTTCCGCTATCCCCGCGAGTACGGGCCGAGCAGCCCGAGCTTTTCGCGCGCGACGCGCTACGGCGACGCGCTGCTGCTGTCGGGCACCGCGGCGATCGTCGGCCACCAGACCCAGCATCCGCATCAGCTGATGCCACAGGTCGATGCGATGCTCGACAACGTGCGCACGCTGCTGTCGCATGCCGAAGGCGGGCCGTGGCACGCGCAGTCCTTGAAGCTGTACCTGCGCGATCCGGCCGAAGCGCCACAAGTCGTTGCCGCCGTGCGCGACGTGCTCGGCAATGCGGCGCCGCTGCTGGTGCTGCAGGGCGAGGTTTGCCGCCGCGATCTGTGCGTGGAGATCGAAGGCGTGTTCGAGCGCGCCGTTACGCTGCCGGTATCGGCTTAGCGACTCGCGACCGGCTGCGTGCGGATGCGCAGGGTCGCAATCGCCGCTGCGATCAGCAGCGCGCCGGCCAGATGCACCACATTGCGCGGATCGCTGGCCAGCAACCGGTGGTAGTACTGCGGCAGCGTCGCGATCTGGATCAGCATCGGAATCACGATGAACATGTTGAAGATGCCCATGTAGACGCCGGTGCGATGCGCCGGCACGCAACCGGCCAGCATCACGTACGGATTGCCCATGATGCTGGCCCACGCCAGGCCCATGCCGACCATCGGCAACAGCAGCAGCCACGGGTCGGTGATCAGCGGCAGCGCCAGCAGGCCGACGCCGGCGGCGATCAGACAGGTGGCGTGCACGGCTTTGGGCCCGTGGCGATGCGTGAAACGCACCAGCACAAACGCGCTGATGAACGCGATGAAGTTGTAGAACGCGCCGATGCGCCCGAACACCAGGCCGGCATCGCGAAACGCCTGCGAGCTGGCTTCGGTGGTGCCGTACAGCGACTGGCTCAGCGACACGACGATGTACTGCCAGAAGCAGAACAGCGCGTACCACTGGAACAGCATCATCGGCGCCATCTGCCGCATCGTCGGCGGCATCTCGCGGATCGCCGCGGCGATCTCGCGCAGCGTTGCGATCGCACCGACCGGTCGCGCGCGCATTTCGCTGATCTCGCTATCGGTCAGCGGAATCTCCGGCGTGCTGATCACGGTCCACAGGATCGATCCGATCGAGATGAACGCCCCGATGATGAACGCTGCGTACGTGATATGCGGAATGTTCGTCGCGCTGACCGCATCCTTGTTCATGCCGGCGATCACCAGCAGGCTCGGCGTCAGGTAGGCCAACGTCTGCCCCAGGCCGGTGAATGCGCTCTGCGTCAGAAAGCCTTGCGAATGCTGCGAGGCCGGCAGCTTGTCGCTGACAAACGCGCGATACGGCTCCATCGTGATGTTGTTGCCGGCGTCGAGCATCCACAGCAGGCTGGCCGCGATCCACAGCACCGGGCTGAACGGCATCGCCAGCAGGCACAAGCTGCAGATGATCGCGCCGATCATGAAGTACGGCACTCGACGGCCGTAGCGGCTGACCGTGCGATCGCTGATCGCACCGACCAGCGGCTGGATCAGCAGGCCGGTCATCGGCCCGGCCAGCCACAAGTACGGCAACGAGCCTTCGTCCGCGCCCAGGTATTTGTAGATCGGGCTCATGCTGCTTTGCTGCAAGCCGAAGCTGTACTGGATGCCGAGAAAGCCCAGATTCATGCTCAGGATCTGCCGCAGCGACAGCCGCTGCTTCGGGGGTGCGACCGGGTCGGCAATCATCGACAGTTTCTCGGCGTCAGGGCGTCGCCGCTCGCGGCGGCAGGGCCCAAGCCGCGCGCCAGGGCGTGTAGAAGTCCAGTGTCGCGGGGACAGCCCCGCGCAGTCCACAAACCGCGCTGGCGAATTCGGCCGCGCGCTGCAGCGTCAGCGATAGCGGCCAGTCGAGCGCGATGCCGGCCAGCGTGATTGCGCTGAACGCGTCGCCGGCGCCGACGGTGTCCACCAACTGCGACTGCGGCGATGCGCGCCCGGCGCTGACGCAGACACCATCGCGGTCGAAGCGGGCATAGCCTTCAGCGCCATAGGTGACGATCAGTTGCCGGGCTGCGATCCGCGACATCAGCGCGTTGACGGCCGACAGGCGCGTGCCCGATAGCGGCGGACGCATCGGCAGGTCGCCGATCACGCCGAACCAGCTACCGACACGCAGCAGTTCCTGCTCGTTGAGCTTGAGCGTGTCGGCGCGCGCACTCAAACCGGCGGCGGTGGCCACGTCGATCTGTCCGTCGCGCCAGTTCAGGTCGACGAACACACGGGCCTGCGGACAGGCGTCGATGCAGGCTTGCAGTGCGGCACGCGACGGCGCGGCGCGAGCCGCCAGCGTGCCGTGATACAGCAGCAGCCCGGGGGACTGCGATATCCCGGCGAGCGCCGTCAGCGCGTCGCTCGCATCGATGGCGTCATACGCTTGGTCGCGCAGGATTTCGAAGCGATGGCCTTGTCCGGCGACTTCGTGAACGCGCACCTGGCCGGTTGGCAGGTGATCGTCGATCTGCAAGCCGGCGCGTGGCAATGCATAGGCCTGGAAGTCGTGCTCGATCAGCGCGCCATAGCGGTCGCGCCCGATTCGCGTCAGCACGCGCGGCGACAGGCCGAGGCCGGCCAGATGACGCGCGACGTTGAACGGCGCGCCGCCGACCACGGGGCCGTCGGCGAAGTCGTCGACCAGTGCTTCACCGAAGACCAACAGCGGCAGCGCGGACCGGGTCATCACCGATGCTCAGCCGATGCGTTGCAGCCAGCGCTGCGACCAGGCGTCGAGTGTCAACGATGTCGTCGACACTGACGCGTTCGCAAGTCGGTCGTGCCAGGTCGCGCCCGCATCCAGGCCGAGTGACGACAGATCGATCTGCAGCGCTTCGCTGCTGAAGTTGGCCAGCATTACGAAGTCGCCGCCGCGTTGGTAGGCCAGCAGCGCCGGCTGTGCCGACGGCAGCAGCGTCAACGGCGCGTCGGCCGACAGCGACGCGAGGTGCCCACGCAACTGGATCATGTTTCGCAGGCGCTGATACAGCCGTCCGGCTTCGGTGTCGGGATCGTGGCGCTGCTGCAGTCGTGTCAAATCCAGCGGTGGCCGTTGCAGCCAGCGGCCGTCGATCTTTTGCGCCGCTCGCGAGTCGTCGCTGTCGTCATTGGTCATGCCCAGTTCGTCGCCCATGTACAGCAGCGGCAGGCCGCCGAGCGTCAGGGCCACGCCATGCAGCAGGTGCAAGCGGCGCTCGGCTTGTTCGCGTTCCAACGTGCTGCGGGCCCGATTGCGACCGAGCAGCGACGCCGACATGCCGTTGCTGCCGTGGATGCCATCGGCGTCGTCGGCCTGAAAGCTGGTGCCTTCGGCAAAGCTGTCAGCGTCGACACCGCTGTAGAAGCGCGCCACTTTCGATAAGCGCTGCAAGCCGCCATTGGCTTCGGCGTCGGGGCGCAGCACGTTCCAGCCGATATCGTCGTGGCAGCGGATGTACGTGATCCACGAACCCCGCGCCGGCAGCGGCGGCATGCTGGCGATCACCGACTGCAGCAGATCGGTGCGCTGCTCGGCGACCGCGGCCCAGCAAGCGGCCATCGCGCTGCTGTGATATGCCAGATCGCATTCGCGGCCGTGTGCATCGCCCGTGCCGAAGTAGGGCGCCAACTCCGGCGTCGGCACGATGGCCTCCGCTTTCAGCAGCACGCCCGGCGCCACCAGCTTGGCGACGGCACGCAGCGCTTGCAGTACCCAGTGTGCTTCAGGTTGGTTGCGGCAATCGGTACCGGGGCGCTTCCAGATGTACGGCGCCGAGTCGAGCCGGAACACATCCACGCCGCGATTGGCGAGACGCAGCATCGCTTGCGCGATCTCGGCGAACACCGCCGGGTTGGCGTAGTTCAGATCCCACTGATACGGAAAGAACGTCGTCCAGACCCAGGCATTCAAGGCCTCGACGTAGGTGAAGTTGCCCGGTGCCGTGCGCGGAAAGATCTGCACCAGCGTCTGCTCGTAGGCATCGGGCTCGGTGCGGTCGGCAAAGCAATGGAAGAACGCGCGGTGGTGGGCGTCTCCTGCCGCTGCGGCGTGCGCCCACGGGTGATCGTCGGCGACATGGTTCAGTACCAGATCCGAGCACAGGCTGATGCCGGCTGCGCGCAGGTCGGCGGTCAGCGCTTCGAGGTCTTCCATGCTGCCGAGCCGCGGTTCGATTTCATCGAAACTGGCCACGGCAAAGCCCCCGTCGCTGTCGCCTGCACGAGCCCGTAGAAACGGCAGCAAATGCAGATAACGAACACCGAGTTCACGCAAGTAATCAATGCGGCTGCGCACACCTTGCAAGTCGCCGCCGAAGCGATCGACGTAGCTGCAGTAGCCGAGCATCGTCTGATGCTGGAACCAGCCGGGGTCGGCCTCACGCGCGGCGTCGAGGGCCTGCAGTGCGGCGCTGCGTTCGCGGTGCAGCTGGCGGAGCTGATCGAGCAGCTGCGCGTACCAGGGCTCGAAGCCCGGTGTGTGGCCATAAAGCTGTCGCAGACGATGCTGCAACAGCGAGTTTTGTTCGGACAGCCGCCGATCGAACTGACGATCGGCGTTGTCGGTTTGCGTCGTGCTCATGACGTTCAAGAATCCATCCAATGGCAGTGAGCGGTGATCGCGGCGGCAACACCCCTGGCCTTGCGGCCAGGGGTGCGTCGTTTAGAACGAGTAGCGGATGCCAGCGCGAATCGTGCGGCCGTTGATCGAGCGGGCCGCACCACGGCCATCGTTCGATTCGGTGTAGCCGATCTCGTCGAGCAGGTTGTTGACACCCAGCGACAGTTCGACCGCATCGACCGGACGGTAGTTGGCGAAGCTGTTGACGACCACATAGGCCGGCAGCGTGACCGTCAGCGGGCCGGCGGTGCCGTCGTCCTTGGAGTCGGTGGTGCCGATGATGCTCAGGCCCAGCGATGCCTTGTCGAAGCTGTACGACGGCGTCAGCTGATAGATCACATCGGCTTGGCGCTTCGGCGCCTTGCCTTCGAGCGCCGGATTGTTCGACCGGGTGACTTCAGCATCGGTGTAGGTCAGGCCGCCACCGAGCGAGAAGCCGCCGATCGCATAGCCCATTTCCAGTTCGACACCTTGTGAGTCGTAGGTGTTGGCGCTCGCCTTCTGCGTGGTGACGTCGTAGTTGCTCTCGTCGGTCTTGGCCTTGAAGAAGGTCACGAACGTGCTCAACGCACCACTACGCCACTTCACGCCGGCTTCGGTCTGCTTGATCGTGTTGGTCGGCACCGGCGACGAGCCGTCGACCAAGCCGGCCGCGTTGAAGAACGTAATGCGATCGGCGTTGAACGCCACGCCATCGCTGTAGCGCGCAAACACCGCCAGATCCTGCGTGAAGCGGTAGTTGCTGCCGACCGAGTACGAGGTGTGATCCACCGAGTAGTCGATGATGCGCGCCGCGTCGAGGTCGTATTCGGTCGAGCCGGCCGGCGCCAGCAACAGCTGGTTGTAGGTGCCGGTGGCATCCTGCTGATCGCGACGGACGCTGGCGTCGACGGTGACCGCATCGCGCTGCCAGGTGACGAACGCATACGGCGAGGTCGTGTCGTACTGCGATTGCTGCGTGTTGCTGCAGCAGCCGCCGAATGCGTTGCTGCCGTTGTCGGCCGACGTCAGAACGGCGGCCTTCTTGCCCTTGGCTTCCAGCAGGTACTGGTTGAAGTTCCAGGTCACGTCGAGCGTCTGCATCGACGTATACAGGCCAACGCCGGCCGTGACTTCGCCATTGTCGGCCAGGTCGAATGCCTTCGACAGCTTCAGGTCGTTGGCGGTCAGGCTCATGTCGTCGAGCGAGGTGTTGAAGATCACCGCCGTGAAGGCCGGGCCGTTATAAGCGTCGCCGGCGTTGGGGCCGGTGGCGTACGTGGTGCTGACGTCGGCCACATCGCTGCCCGGGAACACGCCGATGAAGCGACCGGAGTTCTTGGCGATGCGGAAGTTGTTGGCCACGGTCCAGCCGCCGTCGAATTCAAACTCGGCTTGCACGCCGAACGCGTCGGACTTGGCGGTCAGGCCGTCGTTGATGTTCGACAGCACGCGGTCGTTGTTGGCGGCCAGCGTGTTGTCCTGCAGCAGGTACGGCGAATAGAACGTCGCATCGCGCGGGTCGATGCCGGGAATGCGCTGGATCTTGCCATTGCTGCTGTAGCGAACCGGCACCGGCAGCAAGGTCGGCGCTTGATCGTCCAGATGCTTGAAGCTCAGCGTGACGAAGCCGTTGTCGAAATCGCGCGTCACGTTGCCGCGGATCTGTCCGCCCTGCTCGACGTTGACGCCGGATTCGCGCGCGCCTTCGCCGGCGCGATAGAAGCCGCCGATCTCGAAGCGCGTGTTCTCACCCAGCGGGCCGCCGTAGCGCGCGTCGTAGCGCGCCTGGTCGAAGTCCACGCCGTAGCCCAGGCCGATGCTGCCGCCGGCTTCTTCGCCCTTGCGCGTGATGAAGTTGATGATGCCACCGGGGGCGTTGGTCGCCAGCGTCGACGCCGAGCCGCCACGAACCACTTCGAGGCGCTTCACCATCATGTCGGCGCGCACGAAGCTGTCGGGGGTCGCAAATGCGATGTCGCCGAACTGCAGCACCGGCAGGCCGTCTTCCTGGAACTGCACATAGCGTGCGCCGCCCGCCGAAATCGGCACGCCGCGCACCGTCAGATTCGCGTTGCTTTCACCGCCGCTCGACTCGGAGCGAATACCGGGGATCGAACGCAGCAGTTCGGCCGCGCTGGTCGACACGGTCTGTTCGAGCGCGACCGAATCCAGCGTACTGACCGACACGCTGGTCGTCATCTTGGAGCCGCCCTTGGCGGAACCGGTAACGACGATTTCGCCCAGATCCAGCGGGCTTTCGCTCGAACCTTCAGCCGCTTTGGCGGCGGGGGCCTCGTTGGGGTTCGTGGTCGCAGCGGTTTGCGCTGCAGCGCCCAAGCTGGTCAACGTCAGGCTCAGGGCGAGCGCCCACTGTGTCTTCTGAAGACGGACTGCGTTCATCGGTAATCTCCTCGCGGCCTTCTGATGAAGGTCCTGCACATTTTTCCAGGCGTATTCGACGATTGCCGTGGCTGCTGCCGCCGTCGTTGAAAGCTGCTGGGGCCTGTACCCACCAGCCATGCGGCGCAGACTGCACTAGGATGCAATCGATTGCAATACGTCCGAAGTCATTACCAGTGCGGCATCATCGTCCGCTGCACGCGCCCCTTGATGTCGGGGCGACCTTATCCTAAGGGCCCATGAAAAAGACCACGACCGGCAAGGCCGGCTCTCGCGCCAAACCAGTGGACACTCGTTCACTGCAGATGGCTGATATCGCTCGCATGGCGGGCGTGTCGGTGTCGACGGTATCGCGTGCGCTCAGCGGCAGCGCTTTGATCAGCGAAAAGACGCGCACACGCGTTGAAGATCTGGCGCGTACGCTGAACTACGCGGTGAATATCGGTGCGCAGAATCTGCGTCTAAAGCAGAACCGCACGATCGCCGTCGTGGTGCCTTACGACCGCAGCACGCGGCAGCATGTGTCCGAGCCGTTCTTCCTGAGCATGCTCGGCAGCCTGGCCGACGCGATCACCGATCGCGGCTACGACATGCTGCTGTCGCGCGTCGATGCCGATGAATTGCATGCCGTCAGCAAGTTGGTCCGCAGTGGTCGCGCCAACGGCATCATCATGATCGGCCAGTGGCGTCATCACGATCAGCTCAACGAACTGGCGGCCAACGACTTCCCGATCGTCGTCTGGGGCGCGCAGTTGCCCCGGCAGCTGTATTGCAGCGTCGGCAGCGACAATCTCGAAGGCGGCCGCTTGGCGACGCGGCACTTGATCGCCAGCGGCCGCAAGCGTCTGGTGTTCTTCGGCGATGTCGATTTTCCCGAAGCGGCAATGCGCTTTGAAGGCTTCAAGCGCGCGCATGCCGACGCGGGCCTTCGCGTGCGCAGCGAGTTGTGCATCAAGGTCGACTTCACGGCCGAGAGTGCGCGAGAAGCCACCCAGCGGCTGCTGCTGTCGGGACACTCGTTCGATGGACTTTTCGCCTGCAGCGACTTGATGGCCGTTACCGCGATCAACACGCTGGCCGAGAACGGCCACGTCGTGCCCGACGAAGTGGCCGTGGTCGGTTATGACGACATCGAGCTGTCACGCCATTTCCGCCCGGGGCTGACGACGATCCGTCAGCCGCTGGAGCAGGCCGGCATTGCACTGGTGGACTCGCTGCTGGCGGTCCTCGACGGCCGTCAGCCTCTGCCGACCGTGCTCGAACCGGTGCTGGTCGAACGCGCGACTTGCGTCGTCGGCGCCAAGCCGCCGACGGTGGCCCAGCGCGGCGCGCCGGGCGCCTGATCCGCCGGCCGCCAGGCTGGCCTCGGACGTCTGCAACCGTTACCAGAATCAACCGTCATGTTCCGTGGGTGCCGCCGACGCGGACCCGCTGTACCGCGTTGATCCAGCCATCGTAGAGCCGATCGGCGTCGGCGCGAGGCCGCTCCGGGACGAAGCGCGCGTCGGCGCGCCACAGCGCCGCGATATCGTCGAGCGACGCGTACACGCCCGCACCGAGCCCCGCCAGGTAGGCGGCACCCAACGCCGTGGTCTCGACGACCTGAGGGCGCAGCACGTCGATCTGCAGCACGTCGGCCAGGAACTGCGTCAGCCAGTCGTTGACCACCATGCCGCCATCGACGCGCAACTCAGTCGGCACGCAGGCATCGGCGGCCATCGCCTGCATCAAGTCGCGCGTCTGGTAGCAGGTCGATTCCAGCGCCGCGCGGACGATGTGGGCAATGCCCGAGTCGCGGGTCAGCCCGAAGATCGCACCGCGCGCTTCCGGGTCCCAATAGGGCGCGCCAAGGCCGGTGAAAGCCGGCACCAGATACACGCCTTGCGTGTCGTGGATCGAGCGCGCCAAGGCTTCGGTTTCGCCGGCCGCGCCGATCAGCCGCACGGCGTCGCGCAGCCATTGCACAGCCGCGCCGGCGACGAAGATCGCCCCTTCGAGTGCGTAGGTCGTCTCGCCGCCGAGTCGGTAGGCGACCGTCGACAGCAGACGCTTGCGTGAGTGCGTGAACTGCTTGCCGGTGTTGAGCACCATGAAACAGCCGGTGCCGTAGGTGCTCTTGACCATGCCCGGCTCGAAGCAGGCTTGCCCGACGACAGCGGCTTGCTGGTCGCCGGCGATACCGCGAATCGGGATCGCCGCCCCGAACAGCGCCGGCACGGTGTGGCCATAGTCGGCCGCGCAGTCGCGCACGTCGGGCAGCAGCGAGCGCGGCACGTTGAAGAAGGCCAGCAGCTCGTCATCCCACTGCTGCCGGCGGATATCGAACAGCGCCGTGCGCGACGCATTGGTGGCATCGGTGGCGTGCACCTGGCCGCCCGTGAGGTTCCACAGCAGCCACGTATCGATCGTGCCGAAGGCCAGTTCACCGCGTGCCGCGGCTGCGCGGGCGCCGTCGACGTGGTCGAGCAGCCACGCGATCTTGGTGGCCGAGAAGTAAGGGTCGAGCACCAGGCCCGTGCGTTCGGCGATCCAGCCGTCGCGATCGGCGTGCTCCCGGCAGAACGCGGCCGTGCGGCGGTCTTGCCAGACGATCGCCGGATGTATCGGCTGGCCACTGCGTCGATCCCAGATCAGCGTGGTTTCGCGCTGGTTGGTGATGCCCAGCGCCGCGATGCCGCGCGCATCGGTCGCCGCGCTGGCCAGCGCCTCGCGGACGCAGGCGACGGTGTCGTCCCAGATCCGCTGTGGATCGTGCTCGACCCAACCCGGCTGCGGGAACGACTGCGGCAGTTCGCGCGCAGCGCTGGCGAGCCGCCGGCCCAGGCGGTCGAACACGATCGCACGGGTGCTGGTGGTGCCCTGATCGATCGCCAGCAGGCAGGTGTCGCGGTCGGTGGCGTCGGCAGTGTCGCGGGTCATCGTCGGCTCTCCTGGCATGTCTCGACATTCGCTCCAGTGGCTGGAACACTGCACCGCAGGAGCGGCGCAACAGATAGCACAACACGAACGAATCGCGCCCAACGAGGCGCGGACGAATGAAATCCAGCGAATTCCAACTCACCGTCAGCAAGAACGCGATCGCCTTCGTGCGCTGCTGGCTGCCCGATGTCGACGTGCCGCGCGCGGTCGTGCAGCTGATTCACGGCATGGCCGAGCACAGCGGCCGCTACGAGCGGCTGGCGCTGGCGCTGACGTCCGCAGGCTATGCGGTGTACGCGCAGGACCTGCCGGGCCATGGCCGCACCGCGCGCGCACCCGACGAACTCGGCCACTTCTCCGAGCACGCTGGCTGGCGGCTGGCCTTGCAGTCGATGCGCTGCCTGCAGCGCGAGCTGGGTGAGTGGCATGCCGGCGCGCCGCAGTTCATGTTCGGCCACAGCATGGGCTCATTTCTGCTGCAGGATTACTTGAGCCGGCACGCCCATGACTTGCGCGGCGCCGTGTTGTCAGCCGGCACCGCCGATCCCGGCCCGCTGCGTGCGATCGGACTGGCACTCCTGAAAGCCGAAGCCCTGTGGCGCGGCGACGATGAACCCAGTGCGCTGGCCGACCATCTGACGTTTCGCAGCTACAACCGCCGCTTTGCGCCGACGCGAACCGCGTTCGACTGGCTCAGCCGCGATGCGGCCGAAGTCGACCGCTATGTCGCCGACCCGCATTGCGGGTTTCGCTGCACGACCGGCCTGTGGGTGCAGTTGCTCGAAGCGATCGGCCGGCTCGATGCGCGGCGCGCGGCGCGCGTACCCAAGCGGCTCTCGCTGCTGGCAATCGCAGGCGATGCCGATCCGGTCTGCGGCGGGCGCAAAGGTCCGTTATCGCTGCAACGCCGCTACACCGACGCCGGCCTGACCGACGTCAGCGCGCGCAGCTACCCGGCAGCGCGGCACGAGCTGCTCAACGATCAGTGTCGCGACGAGGTGACGGCCGACTTGATGGCCTGGCTCGACCAGCGCGTCGCGGCCGGCTGAGCACGGCCTCGGGGAGCGGCCGGCGACGACGCCGGCCCAAACCGCCGCGCATATAATCGCGGCCTCTTTGCTCACCCCAGGATCTCGTCTTGAGCCAGCACGCCTTTCCGCGTACCCGCCCGCGCCGCTTGCGCCGCGCCGAATTCATCCGCGGCATGGTGCGCGAAACGGCGCTGGATGCCAGCCAGCTGATCCAGCCGATCTTCATTGCCGAAGGCGAGCAGAAGGGTCAGGTCAGCTCGATGCCCGGCGTGGTCCGGCTCGATATCCCCGAGCTGATCGCCGAATGCCAGGAGCTGGCCGCACTCGGCGTCGGCTGCGTGGCCTTATTCCCGGTGTTGCCGCAATCGTTGAAGACCGAGGACGGTGCCGAAGCGCTGAACCCGGATGGGCTGGTGGTGCGCGCGATCAAGGCGGTCAAAGCCGCGGTGCCGGCGATCGGCGTGATGGTCGACATCGCGCTCGACCCTTACACCACGCACGGCCACGACGGCCTGCTCGATGCCAGCGGCTACGTCACCAACGATCTGACGCTCGAAGTGCTGCGCAAGCAGGCGCTGATGTACGCGCGTGCCGGCGCCGACATCGTGTCGCCGTCGGACATGATGGACGGCCGCGTCGGCCAGATCCGCGAGGTGCTGGAGCGCGACAGCCAGCACAACACGATCATCCTGTCCTACGCCGCCAAGTACGCATCGAGCTTCTACGGTCCGTTCCGCGATGCGGTCGGCTCGGCCGGCAATCTCGGTCGCGGCGACAAGAAGACCTATCAGATGGACCCGGCCAACACCGACGAGGCGCTGCGCGAAGTCGAGCTCGACTTGGCCGAAGGCGCCGACATCGTCATGGTCAAGCCGGGCATGCCGTATCTGGACATCATCCGCCGCGTGAAGGATCGCTTCGGCGTACCGGTGGCCGCGTATCAGGTCAGCGGTGAGTACGCGATGCTGCGCGCCGCCATCGCCAATGGCTGGCTCGACGAGAAGAAGGCGCTGATGGAAGCGCTGCTGTGTTTCCGCCGCGCCGGTGCCGACATCGTGCTGACCTATTACGCCAAGCAGGCCGCGCGTTGGCTGGCAGAAGCCCGATGAGCCGCTCGCCGTCCCGCTATGCCGTGATCGGCCAGCCGGTGGCGCACTCACTGTCGCCGCGCATTCATCCGCAGTTTGCGGCCCAGTTCGGCCTTGCGCTGCAATACGAGGCGATGGATGTCGCGCCGGCCGATCTGGCGGCGCGCATCGCGCAGCTGCACACCGACGGCTACGCCGGATTGAACGTCACGCTGCCGCATAAGGCGGCCGTCGCCGCGTTGTGCGAATCGGTCAGCGAGCGTGCGGCGCTTGCCGGTGCGGTCAATTGCCTGTCGCGCCGCGATTCCGGCTGGATCGGCGACAACACCGACGGCGAAGGGCTGGTGCGCGATCTGCTGCGACTCGGCATCGCCATCGCCGGGCGCCGCGTGCTGATCGTCGGTGCCGGCGGCGCCGCGCGCGGCATCATCGGCCCGCTGCTCGCCGCAGCGCCGAGCGAGTTGGTCGTGTCCAGCCGCAATCCGTGGAAGCCCGAAGAACTCGCCGAACGCTTCAAGGCGCAAGGCGCGCTGACACCGCGTACGCATCTGGCGCTCAAGGGTGATCGTTATGACCTGATCATCAACGCCACTTCGGCCGGCCACGAAGGCGCAATGCCGCGGCTTCCGTCGAATCTGTTGGCGGAAGGTGGTGCGTGCTACGACCTCAGCTACGGCCCAGCGCACGCACCGTTCGCCGCGTGGGCGCAGTCACAGCGCGGCGTCGCAGTCGTCGCCGACGGCTTGGGCATGCTGGTCGAACAGGCTGCCGTGTCCTTCGATATCTGGCTCGGGCATCGCCCTGACACCGACCCGGTGCTGGCGGCGCTGCGTCGCTGATCGATCGAACACTCCGGTCACCAAAAGCCCTGCAAATGCAGGGCTTTTTCATTCATGCCGCAGCAAGTCTCACTTCAGCCCCGGCTCATTGACGCACAGGCAGTCTGGCGGCAGTTGATCGAACGGCAGCGTGCCGTATCGCATCGGCAACCAAGTCAAGGAGGCTGTCATGCTGAGCTATGCCGTCATTTTTCTTGTCATCGCGCTGATCGCTGGCGCTCTGGGCTTTTTCGGTGTCGCCGGCACGGCGGCTTGGATCGCGAAAGTCTTGTTCCTCGTGTTTCTGGTGCTGTTCGTCGTGTCGCTGATCAGCGGTCGTCGTTCGGTGCCATGACCCTTGGCAGACCGCGCCGTCGCGATGGTGCGGTCTGCCACTTACGCATCGGCTTTGCCGCGGCGTGACGTTGTACGAATCACCCATGAAAAAGGATTGGATATGAACACTTCGAAACTGTCGCTCACCACCAAGACGCTGATGGCCGCTGCGATAGCGGCCTCGCTGGGGCTGACCGCCTGCAATCGCAACCCGGGACAGATGTCCGACATCGATGCGGCGAGCGCGCCGAAGGAAAGCGCAAGCCTTGGTGCCGCGATGGACGACACGGCGATCACCGCCAAGGTCAAGCAGCGCCTGGCGTCCGATGACCGTCTCAAGAGCGCGTCGATCGACGTCGAAACCAACAACGGCGTTGTCACCCTCACTGGCAGCACCCAGGACACCGATGCGCGTCGCGCCGCCGAAGATCTGGCGCGCAACGTGGCCGAAGTGCAGGGCATCGACAACCAGATCCGCGCCCCTGGCGCGATGGATGACTTGAGCGCCAAGGCCGAAGGCGCCGCTGCGCGTGTCGGCGAGACGGTGTCGGACGCGACGATCACGACCAAGGTCAAGGCCCAGTTCGCGGCCGATGACCGTGTCAAAGCCATGTCGATCAATGTCGACACTGACAACGGCGTGGTCACGCTGCGCGGCGACGTCGCCAATCGCGACGTGCATCAGCGCGCACTCGACATTGCGCGCGGCGTCGACGGCGTCAAAAGCATCGATGACGAGTTGAAGGTCGGCGAGTCGTCCTGAGTCGCCATCCGAGTTGTACCCGGTAGCACCCACCTTTATGCAGGAGATCCGCATGGACAAGCATCAGATTCAAGGCAAGGCCAAGCAGGTGATCGGCGCCGCTCGCCAGAAGACCGGTGAGCTGATCGACAACAAGGAAATGCAGGCCAAGGGCGGCGCCCAGCGCGTCGAAGGCAAGATTCAGGAGGGCTACGGCAAGACCAAGGAAGCGGTGAAGGACGGCGTGCGCAAGCTCGATCAGTAGCCGCCTGTTGTCGTAAACCAAGCCACGCCGATGCTCGTTCATCGGCGTGGCTTTACTGCTTGAGCATCCGCGTGGGCCGTGCGATCGTAATCCCCAAGGCACAAACGCCTCGTCCTGCGTTTTCGCCCATCCATCTGGAGAACTCCATGCACACCATTCAGCGTTCCATCGCGGTGTCGGCATTGATGCTGTTGCCGCTGTCGGCCGCCTGGGCCCAGGCACCCGAGTCCGGTGCTGCTGAGCCGGCGCCGATCACCGGCATCGAAGCACAGGTGCCGACCGGCGCCGAAGTGGTCATCGACAACACGCCGTTCACGATGACCGACGCCGACCGCAAGATCGCCGCTCGAGTCATCGATATTCTCGCGGCCGATGACAAGCTGCGCGGACGCATCGCCGTCTCGGTGCTCAATGGCGAAGTGCTGCTGTCGGGCAAGGTCAAATCCGTGCCGATGATTTATCGCGCCGTCGAGTTGTCGCGTCGCGTCGTCAGCGACGGCAAGGTCAACACCGACAACCTCTGGCGCGGCTGACCGCAGTATCCCAGGCCGTCGGCATCGCCCGACGGCCTGATGGCCTGCCGGACTTTTGCGGTCCGCTCTCCTACTATGCGGACCGATGACCGGCCGTTCGATCGCTCTATTGCTGCTGACCCTGCTGTTTGCCTCTGCCGCCCACGGCGGCGTGCGCGTGGAAGTCGAGGGCTTGGGCAGCGACGAACGCGACAACGTGATGGCGCGGCTGGCGATCCGTCAGCAGAGTCAGCGTGACGACCTGAACGATGCGATGGTCGAGCGTCTGCACGATCAGGCGGCCGCCGACATCCGTAGCGCGATGCAGCCTTTCGGCTGGTATTCGCCGGTATTGACTGACAGCTCGCTGGTCGGCACGGCGCCGAACTGGACGGCGCACTACCACGTCGATGCCGGTGCCTACACCGCCGTGCACACGATCGACATCCAGTTGAAGGGTGAAGGCGCCGAGCACGAGGCGTTTGCTGCCGCGCTGCGTCGCGCGACGCGACGGCTGACCGTTGGTGAGCGGCTCAAGCACGCCGATTACGAAGAGGCCAAGAAATTGCTGACGGACGCCGCGTACGCGGGCGGCTTTCTCGACGCGTATTGGGCCGTCAGCGAGTTGCGCGTCAACCCGGACACGCGCCAGGCCGACATCGTGCTGCACATGGAAACCGGGCCGCGCTATTCGTTCGGCGAAGTCACGATCGACAATGCCGACGACCAGGGCCTGAACGCGGCGTTTGTGCAGCGCTATGTCACGCTCAAAGTCGGCGAGCCGTTCGACCCGCAGAGGTTGCTGGACCAGCAGTTCGCACTCAGTGACCTGGGCTACTTCCAATCGGTCGAGATCGTGCCGCAACGCAGCTTGGCCGATGCCGAGCACCGCGTGCCGTTGGTGATTCACACCACGCCGCGCAACAAACATCGCTACGAGGCGGGCGCCGGCTACGGCACCGATACCGGCGCGCGCGTATCGGTCGGCACCGAATGGCGGCAGATCAATCAATACGGCCACAACCTCGACGGTGACGCGCGGCTGTCGCAGATCAAGAACACGATGGCCGCCAACTATCGCGTGCCACAAGGCGGCAAACCCGGCGAGAACATCAGCTTCACTGCGCTGGGCCAGACCGAGCAGCTGGCCGATGGTGACTCGATCAAATACACGCTCGGCGCCAGTCTCAACCGGCATCCGGGCGAGTGGGCGCGACGGGTCTATATGGAGTTCACGCACGAAGAGTCGGAGCTGGGCAACCAGCGGGCGACGGCCGACCTGATGACGCCCGGTGTGTCGTTCACGCGCACCGCGTCCGACGACCCGATCTTCGCGCGCAAGGGCTGGTTCCTGTTCGCTGATCTGCATGGCGCGCAGGAGGGACTGCTGTCGAACACCACATTTGTGCGCGCCTTTGTCCAGACGCGCGGCGTGTACTCGCTCGGTCGCGGCACGCGCTTGCTGGCGCGGATGGACCTCGGCGCCAACGTGCAGAAGCGTTTCAGCGATCTGCCAGCCTCGCAGCGCTTCTTCGCCGGTGGCGATCAGAGCGTGCGCGGCTATCGCTATCAGTCGATCGGCACCCGCGATCGCAACGGCGATGTGATCGGCGGCCAGTATCTGACCGTGTTCAGCGGCGAAATCGAGCAGCGGATTCGTGGCAGCTGGGGCGCGGCGGTGTTCCTCGATGCCGGTGGCGCAGACGACCGCTTCGTACCCGAGCTGTTCTTCGGTACCGGCGCGGGCGTCCGTTATCGCTCGCCGGTGGGGACATTCCAGGTCGATCTGGCGCATCCGCTGACCGGTGACGCCGAAGGTCAGCTGCTCGGCCTGCGGCTGCACATCGGCGTGAGGGTCGGCCTGTGAAGCGTCTGCTGCTGGCGCTTGCCGCACTGCTGCTGTTGCTGATCGTCGCGCTGCCGGCGGCGACCTGGTGGCTGATGGGCACCGAGCCGGGCAATGGCGTGCTGCTCGACCGGGTCGCGCCGCTGATCGGGGCCCAGCTTCGGATCGGCGAGCGTCGTGGCGACATCGCCGATGCACTCGAATGGCGCGACATCGAGTACGACGACGCCCATGCGCACGTGACGATCGCGCGCTTGGTGCTGAAGTGGCAGCCGCTGCGCCTGTGGGAGCGTCTGGTCGCCGTTGCCGAGTTGCGTGCCGACGGTCTGCATGTGGCGCTCAAGCCGCGCCAGGACCCGCCGCCGCCGAGCAACAGCCCGCCGCCGTCACGCTTGCCGGTCAACATCGAGATCGGCCTGTTGGCGCTGACCGACTTTCAGTTCACGGCGGCCGGCGCCACTCAGCCGCTGCGCGTGACGCGCGCCGAATTCGTCGGCCGCTGGATTGGCTCGCGGGTCGCCATCAAGCGTTTCGAGGCCGACTATCCAGGCGTCGGCGCGGTGTCGCTGCAGGCCGATGCCCGGCTGGGCAGTCGCGGTGTCGACATCCGCAAGCTGTCGGTGCTGGCCCCAGTGCTGGTCACGGCGCAGGGCTTCGTCGCCTACGACCAGGCCGACTCCGACCTGCAAGCCGCGTGGCGCGAGCTGCGCTGGCCGATGCCGGGCGTGCTCGGCGCGGCGCCCGACGCGCTGCCGATCGTCACCAGCAGCGAGGGCCAGCTAACGCTGAGAGGCCCGTGGCGCGATCTGCGCTTCACGCTGGCGGCCGCGCTCGGTGACCAGGGCCGGATTCAGGCCGATGGCGGATGGAATGGCGCGCTCGACGCGAAAGCCCGGTGGACCGGATTGAGCTGGCCGTTGGTCGCGGCACCCGGGCCTGACGGCAAGCCGTTGCCGCCGCTCGTACAGTCCGCGTCCGGCTCCGTGGCCGTTCAGGGCACACCGGAGGCGTACCGCTTCGATGTCGCGGCTGACGTGGCGGCCCAGCAACAGGCCGGCCGTGTCGACGTCCGCGGTGCCGGCACGCCGCGGTCGGTCGATCTGAAGGCGCTGAAGATCGCGCTCGGCCAAGGCCTGATCGAAGCCGCCGGCCCGGTCACTTGGGCGCCGCAGCCCGGGGGCGCGTTGAAGGGGCGCATCGTGCGGCTCGACCCGGCACTGGTCGCCGCGGCATGGCCGGGCGATTTGAACGGCGACTTCAGCATCGATGGCGTGCTGGCCGAGGGTCAGGCGCCGGCGCTGCATTTCGTACTCAAGCTCGCCGAATCGCGGCTGCGCAACTATCCGTTCAAGCTTGATCTGGAAGGCCGCTATGCCGATACGGCGCTCGACATCGATCGGCTCGATCTGGCCAGCGGCAGCAGCACGCTGCAGCTCAGCGGACGCGCCAGCGCACCCTACGATCTGCAGGCGCAGCTGAGCAGCCCGCAGCTCAACGAGCTGGCGCCGGGGCTCGGCGGCAGCGCCCAGGCCAAAGCCCGGTTCCGGGGGCAGCTCGACGCACCGCAGCTGGTCGCCGACGCGACGCTGACCCGTGCCAGCGTCGGCAGTACGACGCTGGCCAGCCTCAAGCTGAGCGCCGACCTGGACTGGAACGGCGCGCTCAAGCTCGATCTCACCGCACGCGACCTGATCGCCGGCCTGCATCTGCAGACGCTGAGCCTGCAGGGCAGCGGCCGTCGCGGCGCGCATGAGCTGACGCTGGCGATGACCAGCCGCGAGCTCAACGCCGACCTGAAGCTGGACGGCGGATGGAACGATGCAGCGGCGCAGTGGCAGGGCCGTATCGCGGCCAGCCAGATCAAGCCGGTGCGGTTGCCGGGCTGGGCCCTGCAGCCGGGCGCGCCGCTGAGCCTGTCGGCAGCGCAGGCCGATCTGGGTCCGGCGTGCTGGACCAGCGACCCCGGCCGCGTCTGCTTGGAAGCGCACCGGTCGCCCGATGCCGCGCGCGGCTCGGTGCAGATCGAGCAGCTCGCGTTTGCAGCGTTCAAGGCGCTGCTGCCGCCGGACATGCAGATCGACGGCGAGCTCAACGGCCGCGCGTCGGCTGAACTGAATGCGGGCGTGCTGCGCCAGGCCAGCGCCGAGCTGAGCACGACGGCCGGGCAGATCCAGCTCGGCGATCGCCGCTTCAAGTTCCTGCCCGGCTCGCTGACGGTGTCCGATGCACCCGATCAGGGCCGCGCCGCGCTGCGGCTGCCGTTGGAAGTCGGCGGCATCGAGGGCGAGGCGACGCTGGCGCCGGGGCCGGTGCTGGCCGATCGCGTGCTGGCGGGGCAGCTGCGGATCGACTTTCCCGACATCGCGTTCATTTCCGCGCTGACCAACGAGGTCAGCAGCGCCACCGGCAAGCTGGCCGGCCAGTACCGGATCGGCGGCCGCGTCGCCGCGCCCGAATTCGAAGGCGAGGCCCGGCTCACCGACGGCCGGATGAAGCTGACCCGCCCCGGCATCGAGCTGACCGACCTCACGGCGACCGTCAGTGGCTCGCCCGACGGCCGCGTGCAACTGCTGGCCCAAGCACGCTCCGGTGGCGGCACGCTGAGCGTCGACGGCCGCGTCGAGACCGGGCCGCTGGCGGTCGAGCCGGTGTCGGGCTCGCCGGCGCCGAACCAGCGCCGCCGCGCCAAGCCAGAGGACCCGATCGCCGACCTCGGCGCGGCTGTGCGGGCACCGCAGGCGGTCACGCCGGTCCAGGCGCCCGATGCGCCGGCCGGCAATGCCAACACGCCGCAGCAGAACGCGGTCGGGGTGGCCGCGTCGCCATCGACGCAGCCGCCACCACCCGAAGTGCTGCCGACCGAAAACACCGAAGGCCTGAAGCTGGTCGTGCAGGTCGACGGCGACAACTTCCAGATCGCCAACCTGCCGATGGCCCAGGTTTGGGCGTCGCCGAATCTGCGCTTCACGCTGTCGGGCCCCGAGGCCAGCCTCAAGGGTCGGCTGACGATTCCGCGCGCCGACGTGCGGCTGCAGCAGGGTGAAGACAGCGGCGTCGGCCCGTCATCTGACCAGGTGATCGTCGACGCCAGCGGGCAAGTGCCGCAGCGCAGCGAATCGTTCAGCCTGGCCACCGAGGTCAAGCTGGTGCTCGGCGACCAGGTCAAGATCGAAGGATTCGGCCTGAAAACCCGGATCGAAGGCGTCGCCACGGCCGTGGACCAGCCGGGCCGCGAGACGGTTGGCTACGGCGAGTTCCGGCTGGTCGAGGGCCGTTACAAAGCCTACGGCCAGGACCTGCAGATCGAGACCGGCAAGCTGCTGCTCAACGGCGGCCCGATCTCCAAGCCCGGCCTGGAGATTCGCGCCGTGCGCAAGCCGACCGAGGACGTCAGCGTCGGCATCTACGTGCGCGGCACGCTCGAAAAGCCGGTGCTGACACTGTATTCCGAGCCGACGATGACCCAGCAGCAACAGCTGTCGTGGCTGTTGCTCGGGCGTCCGCTGGAACAGTCGTCGTCGAGTCAGGACCGCAGCGCGTTGTCCGGCGCGGCGATGGCACTGGGCCTGGGCGGCGGTTCGTTCCTGGCGCAGGGCCTGCAAAAGGGCTTGGGCCTGGATTCGATCTCGCTCGGCTCCGATCCCGGTGAAAGCAACGAACAAGCGCGGTTGACGGTCGGCAAGTACCTGTCGCCGAAAATCTTCGTGTCGTACGGCATCGGCCTGTTCCAGCCCGGCAACGTGTTCAAGCTGCTGTACGACCTGGGCAAAGGCTTCAAGCTGTCGACCGAATCCGGCACCTTCACGGGTGGCGACTTGCTGTACCAGGTCGAAAGACGTTGACAAGCGCTGTTGTTTTGCTCAAATCCGCGCCGCGCCGGCCCGCCTATGCACAGCGTCGCCTAGTATTCTGCCGGCAGCCAGGTCAAGCGATACTTTGGTCACCGCTTTGCAACAGTGCTGTAAGTAGCTGAATAGTCGAAACTAAAAAATTTTGCTGTTGACGCCGGTAATTTGCTTGACTTGCCGCGCACCTTGGGCATCACGGTGGACAACATTTCTTTCCCCAAAGTTATCCACAAGTTTCGGGCATGAGCGGCCTGCTGGTTTCAGTGGCCGTTCCGGTGCCCTTGTACACGGCATTCGATTACCGGGTCCCGGACGGCCTCGTGCTGCACCCGGGAATGCGGGTGCGGCTGCCGTTTGGACGCCGCGAACTGACCGGGGTCGTGTTGCGGAGCGGTGTCGAGCCCGACCCAGCGGCGCCGGACGGCCATTACCGTGAGCTGCTGCAGGCGCTCGACCCGGCCCCGCTGCTGACCGACGACGCGCTGGCGCTGGCGCAGTGGATTGCCGACTACTACCGCCACCCGATCGGCGAGGTCGTCGCCGCGATGCTGCCGGTGGCCTTGCGCAGCGACGAGCCGGCGCGGATACGTCATGAGCCGGCCTATGCACTGACCGACGCCGGGCGCGCCGCGTTGGCGACGCTGCCGGCGCGGTCGCTGCGCTTGCGGGTGCTGCTGCAGCAACTGGCCGACCAGGGCGCGCTGCTGCGCGCTGCGATCGCCGCACCGGCCGCCGTGTTGCGCCGTGCGCTCGATGCGCATTGGGTCGTCGAGACGGTCGCTGCGGTCGCCGCCCCGGTGCCGGTGCCTGCCACGCAGCCGGCGCTGACCGCCGATCAAGCGGCCGCGGTTGCGGCCTTGCAGGCGGCGCCGGGCTTTGGCGTGCACCTGCTGCACGGCGTCACCGGCAGCGGCAAGACCGAGGTGTACCTGCGGGCGATCGCCGAGGCGCTGGCCGCCGGCCGACAGGTGCTGGTGCTGGTGCCCGAGATCGGCCTGACGCCGCAGCTGCTGCAGCGGGTCCGTGAACGCTTCGGGCCGGTCGCCGTGGCCGGATCGCATTCGGGGCTGTCGGATGCCGAGCGGGCGCAAGTGTGGTTGCGGGCCGCGACCGGCGAACTGGCGATCGTCGTCGGCACCCGCTCGGCCGTGCTGCTGCCGCTGCCGCGGTTGGGGCTGGTGATCGTCGACGAAGAGCACGACGTGTCCTTCAAGCAGCAGGACGGCTTGCGCTATTCGGCACGCGACGTGGCCGTGTTGCGCGCCCAGCGCGCGGGCGCGCCCGTGCTGCTGGGCTCGGCGACGCCGTCGCTGGAGACGCTGCAGCACGCGGTCAACGGCCGCTATCAATGGCTGCGCTTGCCGCGTCGTGTGCGCCAAGTGCCGCCGCCGCAGCTGCAGTTGCTCGACGTGCGAGGCCTGCATCTGCAGGACGGTTTGTCAGCGCCGTTGTCGGCGGCGATCGGCCGGCACCTGGCCGATGGCGGGCAGGTGCTGCTGTTCGTCAACCGGCGTGGCTATGCGCCAACGCTGCTGTGCCACGACTGCGGCTGGAGCGCCCAATGTCGTCACTGCGATTCAAGGATGACCTGGCATCGCGGCCGCGGCCGGCTGATCTGCCACCACTGCGGCGCCCGCCAAGCGGCGCCGCGCGCCTGCCCGCAATGCCAGTCGCGGCAGCTGCTGGCGCTGGGGCAGGGCACCGAGCGCGTCGAGGAGGCGCTGCGGGAACGCTTCCCGGGCGCACGCGTCGAACGCTTCGACTCCGACCGGCTGCGCAGCCTGCGCCAGCTCGACGCCTTGCTGCGCGACACCCGCGACGGTCTGGTGAACATCCTGGTCGGCACGCAGATGCTGGCCAAGGGCCATGACTTCGCCGGCCTGACGCTGGTCGGCATCGTTGACGCGGATCAAGCGCTGTACAGCGTCGACTTCCGCGCGCTGGAACGCATGGGTCAGCTGCTGACCCAGGTCGCCGGACGCGCCGGACGTGCCGACCGGCCCGGTGAAGTGCTGGTACAGACCCATCAGCCCGAGCATCCGGCGCTGCGCCGGCTGGTGACGCAGGGCTATGACGGGCTGGCCGAGCTGCTGCTGACCGAGCGGCAGATCGCCGGGCTGCCGCCGTATGCGTATCTGGCGATGCTGCGCGCCGAAGCCCGCGTCGAAGCCGATGCGATCGGCTTCCTTCAAGCGGCGCTGGCGCAGCTGCCAGCCGTCGATGGGGTGCAGGCGCTAGGCCCGGTGCCGGCGCCGATGGAGCGCCGCGCCGGCCGCTATCGCGCGCAGTTGCTGCTGCAGTCGCCCGACCGCAGTTCGCTGCATCGCGTGCTCAAGCCGTGGACGCTGGAACTCGACGCGATCCCCGGCGCGCGCGGAGTGCGCTGGTCGCTGGACGTGGATCCGATCGACTTGTACTGAGGCCGCGCGGCCTCAGGGATCGAACACCCCGCCGAGCACAGCAGCACGCCGCGCGCCGGTGACGCTGGGCAGGTTGCCGGCGCCGCCGTCGAGCCGCTGCAGTGCCAGCCACGCGAAGGCGGTCGCCTCGACCCAGTCCGGGTGCAGCCCGTGGGCTTCGGTCGACGTCACGAGCAACGACGCGGGTGCCAGCGCCGCCAGACGCTGCATCAAAAAGCCGTTGCGAACGCCGCCGCCGCAGACCAGCAGTTCGCGCGCGTCCGGCATCGCGCCGCGCAGCGCGTCGAGCGCGCTGCGCGCGGTCAGTTCGCACAGCGTGCGCTGGACATCGGCCGCCGGCAGCGTGTCCAGCGCCGCAAAGCGAGCCCGGACCCAGTCGAGCCGGAAGTAGCCGCGACCGGTGCTTTTCGGGGGCGCCAACGCGAAGTAGGGGTCGGCCAGCAGCGCTGCCAGCAGCGGCTCGTGAACCGTGCCGCGCGACGCCAGCGCGCCGTCGGCGTCATAGCGCGTGCCCAGATGTTGCTCGGCCCATTCGTCCATCAGGCCGTTGGCGGGGCCGCAGTCGAAGCCGCGCACCGCATTGGGGTCGGTGCCGGGCAGCAGGCTCAGATTGGCGATCCCGCCGAGGTTGAGCACCGCTCGCGGCTGCTCATCCGAAGCGAACAGTGCATGGTGCAGCACCGGCAGCAGCGGCGCGCCCTGGCCGCCGAGCGCGACGTCGGCACGACGGAAGTCGGCCACCGTCTGCAGCCCAGTACGGACCGCGATACGCGACGGATCGCCGATCTGCAGGCTGTTGCCGATGTTGACCGCGTCGTGGAACACCGTCTGCCCGTGGCTGCCGAGCGCCCGCACCTGGCTGGGGCCGACTCCGGCGAGCGCCATCAGCGCCAGCGCCGCGTCGGCAAAGGCGTCGGCGACGGCGCGGTCCAGCGCGGCATATTCGGCCAGCGTGACCGGCGTGGCTTCGTAGCCCAGCGTCAGCAGCCGGGCACGAATGTCAGCGGGATACTGGCCCGTGTGCGTGGCCAGCAAGCGTTGGAACTGGCCGTCGTCAAACTCCACCAGCACGGCGTCGATGCCGTCCTGGCTGGTGCCCGAGATCAGCCCGATGGCGCGTTCGGTCGGCATCGCGGCCGAAGCGCGTCGTCGTGACCGGGGAGGATTCAGCGCGTAACGGTCTTGGCGGTGGCCGGCTCGGCCATCGCCGCCATGCGGCCGGCGTTAACCTGGTCGAGCACTGCCGTCATCGTCTTGCTCGACAGCTTGAACTTGGCCAATTCGCTGCCCGAGATCGGGTTGGCGCGCGGCATCGCCACGGTGACCGGGTTGACGACCTTGTTGCCGATATGGAATTCGAAGTGCAGGTGCGGCGCCGTGGCCAGACCCGAGCTGCCGACGTAGCCGATCACCTGGCCCTGGCTGACGCGCTGGCCGACGCTGAGGCCCGGACGGAAGCGCGACATGTGGGCATACAGCGTTTCGTACTGCGAGCCGTGCTGCAGCACGACGACGCGACCGAAGCCGTTCTTGTTGCCGACGAACGCCACCTTGGCGTCGCCGACGGCCTTGATCGGCGTGCCGGCGCTGGCGGCATAGTCAACGCCCTTGTGGGCGCGGATCGTGTTCAGGATCGGGTGGCGGCGGCGCATGTTGAACGGCGAGCTGATCCGGCACACGTCCAGCGGGGTGCGGATGAACGCCTTGCGCAGCGACTGGCCTTCCGGCGTGTAGTAGGCGACGCGCCCGTCGGCGCCGACATGGCGGATCGCCCGGTAGGTCTTGCCCTGATTGACGAATTCGGCCGCCAGGATGTCGCCGAGGCGGATCCGCTTGTCGCCCTTGTACAGCTCGTCGTAGACCACGGCAAAGCGGTCGCCCTGGCGCAGGTCGAGTGCGAAGTCGACGTCGTAGCCGAAGATTTCGGCCAGTTCCATGACCATGCGGTCGGTCAGGCCGGCGCGGGCGCCGTCGTTGAACAGCGAGCTGGTGATCGTGCCGGCGGCCTGCGCCTGGCGGTGCTCGATTTCGGCGGTCAGCGTCACGGCTTCGAACTGGTCGTCGACGCGACGCACGTTCAACGTGCGCAGCTCGTCCAGCGCGTAAATCAACTCCTGCAACTGGTCGCCTTCGCGGCGGATCTTGATCTCTTCGCCGCTCTTGAGACGCTTGAGTTCCAGCGTGTCGCCGCCGAGCTTGAGCAGCGCCATCCATTCATCGGGAGGCAAGCCCTGGGCGTCGAAGATCGTCGACAGCGTATCGCCGCTGCGGACCTTGATGTTGGTCCATTCGCTGGCCTGCGGCACGGCCAGGGAGTCGGTCAGAGCCGACTGGATCGACTCGTCGTAACGGGCGGCGTTGTCGCCGTCGAGCAGCATCGGGGCCATTGCCGAGTCCGGCATGTGGCGGTTGGCCGAGGTTTCGCGCGACATCAGCGCGGCGATGCCGACGCCGCACAGCGCGACAATCAATACGATGCGGTGAGCCGAACGGCGGGGCGCCGGTTCGGCTGCGCTATAATCAAATTTCATTCATCGACCCGTCTAAAACGCGGTAATGCGGCGACAGCGGTCGCCTCGCATTCGGTGCTCGTGAAAGAGCTGTAATTAGTCGCAACAGGGGTTTGCGGTCTTCGTTGGACCGAATGCTCTGGTCCGTAAGAAACCACAGAATCCTGACCTGCCGCAAGAGCTTGTTCCCTACATCTCTGTAACAAACTGTCGCTGTTCCGACCCCAACGGCTCTACCGGGCCGGATTCTGAACAGACGAACGGCACAACATCGGCGCCCCCATGTCACTCGAAGAACTCGAACGCGCGACCAATGAAATCATCCCCCGGGATGAGTTCCGCGCCCGCCTGGCCAAGGCCACAGAAACCGGCACTCGCTTGAAGATCAAGGCCGGTTTTGACCCAACTGCAAAAGATCTGCACTTGGGCCACACGCTTTTGCTTAACAAATTGCGTGCCTTTCAGGAGCTCGGCCACGAGGCGATCTTTCTGATCGGGGACTTCACCGGCATGATCGGGGACCCCACCGGCAAGAACGAAACCCGCAAGCCGCTGACGCGGCAGCAGGTCGAAGAGAACGCCCAGACCTACAAGGAGCAGGTGTTCAAGATCCTGGACCCGGAGCGGACCACGATCGCGTTCAACTCCAGCTGGCTCGACACGCTGGGCACCGAGGGCATGCTCAAGCTCGCCGCCCAGCACACGGTCGCGCGGATGCTCGAGCGCGACGACTTCCAGACCCGCTACCGCGACGGCCAGCCGATTGCGATCCACGAGTTCCTGTATCCGCTGCTGCAGGGCTACGACTCGGTGGCGCTGAAGGCCGACGTCGAGCTCGGCGGCAACGACCAGAAGTTCAACCTGCTGGTGGGCCGCCACCTGCAGAGCGTCTACGGCCAGCGGCCGCAATGCATCATGACGGTGCCGATCCTGGAAGGGCTCGACGGCGTCAACAAGATGAGCAAGTCGCTGAACAACTACATCGGCCTGACCGACCCGGCCGGCGAGATGTTTGGCAAGGTCATGAGCGTCTCCGACACGCTGATGTGGCGCTGGTACGAGCTGCTGAGCTTCAAGCCGCTGGCCCAGATCGCCGCGCTGCGCGCTGCCGTCGACGGCGGCGCCAACCCGCGCGACGTCAAGATGGCGCTGGGCATCGAGATCGTCGACCGCTTCCACGGCGCCGGGTCCGGTGAAGCCGCCAAGGCCGCGTTCATCGCCCAGTTCAGCCAGGGCGCGCTGCCGGACCAGATTCCCGAAGTGACGATCGCCGTGCCGGCTACAGGGTTGGCGCTGCCGCGCGTGCTCAAGGAGGCCGGTCTGGTCGCCAGCAATGCCGACGGCGGCCGCATGGTTGAGCAGAAAGCCGTGCGTGTGAACAACGAGCGGGTCGAGGACCGGGCTCTGTTGCTGGCGCCTGGCGAGTATCTGCTGCAGGTCGGCTCGCGCCGCTACGCCCGCGCCACGCTGGTGGTCGCCGCCGCCTGACCGGGCCCGCTGGCCGGATCGCGGCGCGGGCCTTGCTAGGTTCGGCCCAGTCCCCCAGCCGGAGCGGTGTCCGATGCACATGCCGATGCTGCGGCTGGCCCGCCTGGACGAGCGCGACCGGCTGCAACAGCTGATCGCCGATTCGATTCGCACGCTCGGCGCTGCCGATTACCGCGCTGAGCAGATCGAGGCCGCGCTTCAGGGCGCGTTCGGCGTCGACACCCAGTTGCTGCGTGACGGCACCTACTTCGTCGCCGAAATCGGCGGCGAGCTCGCCGGCTGCGGCGGCTGGAGCTGGCGCCGCACGCTGTTCGGCGGCGATGCGCGCAGCGGCCGCGATGCGGCGGCGCTGGACCCTGCCGTCGACGCGGCCAAGATCCGCGCGTTCTTCATTGCCCCGGCGTTCGCCCGGCGCGGCGTCGGCCGCGCGATCCTGGCGCATTGCGAGCAGGCCGCACGCGCCGCCGGCTTTCGTCGCTGCGAGATGATGGCCACGCTGCCCGGCGTCAGGCTGTATCGCGCATCGGGTTATCAGAGCGGGGCGATGATCCATCACCCGGTCGGCGAGGGGCTGACGATCGAATTCGTGCCGATGTACAAGACGCTCGACTAGCCGGCCCGAGCGCGCCGTGCCGATCGACGGTTTAGTCGGCGGCGTCGGCCGCTGCCGCTTCGTCGCGGCCGCGCTGGCGGATCTCGGCTTCGCGCCGCGCTTCTTCGATATGCAGCATCACGTCGCCGACGTCGGCCTGGGTGTCGTCGTGCTCGAAGCAGCCGGTCAGCACCGTGTCGGGTCGTAGTTCGGCGCGCTGGTACAAGTGCCAGATTTCGTGCGCGTACTGCGTGGTCAGCAGTTCGGGCGCGACGCGGCCACAGTAAGCGGTCATATTGCCGACGTCGCGCTCCAGCATCCGGAACGCATTGTTGTTGCTCGACGCGTCGACCGCCTGCGGCAGGTCGATGATCACCGGGCCGTCGGTGCCGAGCAGCACGTTGAACTCCGACAAGTCACCGTGAATCAGGCCGGCGCACAGCATCAGCACGATCTGGCGGATCAGAAACTCATGCCATTGCCGCGCTTGCTCCGGCGTCGGCTGCACGTCGTTGAGCCGCGGTGCTGCTTCGCCGTGCTCGTCGGCGATCACTTCCATCACCAGCACGCCGTCGTAGTAGCCGTAGGGCTTGGGCACGCGCACGCCGGCTGCATCGAGTCGATACAGCGCGTCGACTTCAGCGCTCTTCCATTCTTCTTGCGACTGCTTGCGGCCGTGACGGCTGCGCTTGCCCATCGCGCGCTCGTCGCGGCTGCCGCGCGCCTTGCGGCCTTCTTGGTACTGCGCGAGATTCTGGAAGCCGCGCTGCTCGGCCTCCTTGTAGACCTTGGCGCAGCGGATGCGCCCGCCGCAGTCGACCAGGAAGACCGAGGCTTCCTTGCCGCTCTTGAGTTGCCGGACGACGCGGTCGACGATGCCGTCTTCGATCAGCGGCTGCAGCGCTTTGGGGATTTTCATTGCGGCCAGTCTAGCCGCTCGCCGGAGTGGCCGTGGCGCGAAACCTGCTGCGGCAAGCCGCTCGCAACTGCAAGGAACGCCGACACCATGAGGAGCCTGCCCAACCACCAGCTGGAAATGACCGTGCTGATGACGCCCGACATGGCCAATTTCACCGGCAATGTCCACGGCGGCACGATCCTGAAGCTGCTCGACCAGGTCGCCTACGCCTGCGCCAGCCGCTACGCCGGCGCCTACGTGGTGACGCTGTCGGTTGACCGCGTGGTGTTCCGCCAGCCGATTCACGTCGGCGAGCTGGTCACGTTCATGGCCTCGGTCAACTACACCGGCACCACGTCGATGGAAGTCGGCATCAAGGTCATCGCCGAAGACATCCGCAACAAGGTCGTGCGCCACGCCAACAGCTGCTTTTTCACGATGGTGGCCGTCGGCGACGATCGCCGGCCGACGACGGTGCCGCCGTTCCAGCCGTCCACGCCTGAAGAACAGCGGCGCTTCGCCGCGTCGCGCCGCCGCCAGGCGCTGCGCCGCCAGCTCGACGACATCGAGCGCGCCGACCTGCCCGGCGCGTCGGCCGCCACGGCCTGAAGTTCAACGGCGCCCCGGATTCATCCGGCGCAGTGCACACTAGGCGCCGTTTTCGACTGCCCCTGCCCCATGCACGCACTGACGCTGGATTCTGGACTGCTGATCGCCGTCCTCCAGATCATCCTGATCGACATCCTGCTCGGCGGCGACAACGCCGTCGTCATTGCGCTGGCCTGCCGCAAGCTGCCGCCGCAGCAACGCAACCGCGGTATCCTGTGGGGCGTGGCGGGTGCGATCGGCCTGCGCATCCTGTTGATCTTCTTTGCGGTGCAGCTGCTGGCGCTGCCGTATCTGAAACTGGTCGGCGCCGCGCTGCTGATCTACATCGGCATCAAGCTGCTGGTGCCCGACCGCGACGACGAGCCCGAGGTCGCCGCCAGCGCGCATCTGCTGACCGCGATCCGCACGATCATCGTCGCCGACGCGGTAATGAGTCTGGACAACGTGATCGCGATTGCCGGCGCCGCCGACGGCCGTATCGGGCTGGTCGCGCTCGGCATCGCGATCAGCGTCCCGATCATCGTCTGGGGCAGCAAGCTGGTGCTGGCGCTGATGGACCGCTATCCGATCGTGATCGTCATCGGTGGCGCGCTGCTCGGCTGGATCGCCGGCGGCCTGTGGATCGAAGACCCGGCGCTGCACCGCTGGGCTGCCGCATGGCCGGCCTGGTCGCACACGCTCTCATCGGTGGCCGGCGCGTTGCTGGTGATGGCCACCGGCCTGACCTTGGCGCGTCGCCAGCGCGCCGCTGCCGGGCCCGGTTGACACTGTTCGCGCGTTAACCGGTGTCGCCGTGCGCACGGTGCGCTGCCGTCGCGCCTTAGTCGTCGCTGATCATTGAATGCTGCCGGGTATCGCGCATCGTCACGTACACCAGCAGCGAGCAGCCGATGCAGGCGGTCACGTACCAGTAGAAGCCGCTTTCATGGCCAATGCTCTTGAACCACAGCGCGATGTATTCGGCCGTGCCGCCGAACACCGACACGGTCACCGCATACGGCAGACCGACGCCGAGCGCGCGAATCTCGGTTGGAAACAACTCGGCTTTGACCACGGCGTTGATCGCCGTGTAACCGCTGACGATCACCAGCGCCGATAAGATCAGCCAGAACGCAGCCATCGGCGTTTTGACTTCGCCCAGTGCGGTCAGGATCGGCACTGTCAGCAGCGTGCCCAGCACGCCGAACGTGATCAGCACCGGACGCCGGCCGATGCGATCCGACAGCGCACCGACCAGCGGCTGCAGCAGCATGAACAGAAACAGCGTCGATGCGGATATCAGCGTCGCATCGGCCTTGCTCATGCCGGCGCTGTTGACCAAGTATTTCTGCATGTAGGTCGTGTACGTGTAGAACGCCAGCGTGCCGCCCATCGTCAGCCCGACCACGGTCGCCAGCTGTCGCGGGTGCTGCAGCAGTCGCCGCATCGTGCCGGCCGCTGAGCGCTGGGCGGCGCGTTGGTAGGCGCTGGTTTCGGACATGCCGCGTCTCAGCAGCAGTGCCACCAGCGCCGCCGCCGCACCGATCACGAACGGAATCCGCCATCCCCACTGATCGAGTTGCTCGGCCGTTAGCAGCACGCGCTGCAGCAGGATCAGCACGGCCAGCGCGAGCAGCTGGCCCATGATCAGCGTCACGTACTGGAAGCTCGAATAAAAACCGCGATGCTGCGCGGTCGCCATCTCGCTGAGGTAGGTCGCCGACGTGCCGTATTCACCGCCGACCGACAGCCCTTGCAGCAGCCGCGCGAGCAACAGCAGTGCCGGCGCCGCCACGCCGATCGTCGCGTAGCTGGGTGTCAGCGCGATGATCAGCGAGCCGCCGCACATCAGATACACCGACAACAGCAGCGCCGCCTTGCGGCCACGCCGGTCGGCGTACAAGCCCATCAGCCAGCCGCCGATCGGCCGCATCAGAAAGCCGACCGCGAACACCGCCGCCGTGTTCAATAGCTGCGCCGTCAGATCGCCGCTCGGAAAGAATGCCTTGGCGAAATACAGCGAAAACGCCGAGTAGACGTACCAGTCGTACCACTCGACCAAGTTGCCCACCGATCCGCGGAAGATCGACTGCAGGCGCCATGCGGTGCCGCCGATGGGCCGCTGGGGATCGGGTGTGCTCATGCGCATGTCCTTGGCGGTAATGCCCGGAGCCTAACCGATGGACTGCGACGCACGGCTATGGATCGCGGACTTGTCGCAGCGCCCGATGTCAGCGAGATGCCTCGGCCGAAGTTGGAGCCGCGTCGGGCCCGGCCGCCAGCGCACGCGCCAGTTGCGGACGATCCAGCTCGTTCTCCCAGCGCGCGACGATGATCGTCGCCACGCCATTGCCGATCAGGTTGGTCAGCGCGCGTGCCTCGCTCATGAAGCGGTCGATGCCGAGGATCAGCGCGAGCCCGGCGACCGGTACCGACGGCACCACGGCCAGTGTTGCGGCCAGCGTGATGAAGCCGGCGCCCGTGACGCCCGACGCGCCCTTGGACGTCAGCATCGCCACGGCCAGCAACGTCAGTTCCTGGGTCAGACTCAGCTCCACGTTCAAGGCTTGGGCAACGAAGATCGCCGCCATCGTCAGGTAGATGTTGGTGCCGTCGAGATTGAACGAATAGCCGCTGGGTACGACCAGACCGACGACCGAGCGACTGCAGCCGAGCCGCTCCAGCTTGTGCATCAGCGGTACCAACGCTGATTCCGACGACGACGTCCCCAGCACCAGCAGCAACTCGTCGCGGATGTAGCGCAGGAAACGGAAGATCGAAAAGCCGCCAAGCCACGCGATCGCACCGAGCACCAGCACGACGAACAGCACGCAGGCCAGATAGAAGCTGCCCATCAGCCGCGCCAGCGGGCCGAGGCTGTCGAGACCGTACTTGCCGATCGTGAACGCCATCGCGCCGCCGGCGCCGATCGGCGCCAGCCGCATGATCATCGTCATCATCCGGAAGAACACTGTCGAGATCGCATCGAACAACGACAGCACCGGTTGCCCCTGCGCGCCCAGCGCGCTCAACGCAAAGCCGAACAGCAGTGCCACCAGCAGCACTTGCAGCAAGTCGCCGTCGCCGGTGAAGGCGTCGGTGAACGTCTTGGGAATGATGTGCAGCAGAAAGCCGACCGTGCTCTGGTCGTGCGCGGCTTGCGCGTAGCGCGCGACGGCGCCGGCATCGAGCGTCGCAGGGTCAACATTGAAGCCGGCGCCCGGCTTGAGCAGATTCACCACCAACAAGCCGATCAGCAGCGCCACACTCGATACGACTTCGAAGTACAGGATCGCCTTGACGCCGACGCGTCCGACCTTCTTCACGTCGGCGACGCCGGCGATGCCCATCACCACGGTCAGAAAAATGATCGGCGCGATCAGCATCTTGATCAGGCCGATAAAGCCGTCGCCCAGCGGCTTGAGCGCGACGCCAGTATCGGGTGCGTAATGGCCGATGGCGCCGCCGATGACGATCGCCAGCAGTACCCATAGGTACAGGCGCTTGAACGAGCCGCCATGGGGCGCGGCGTCGGCTTGCGGTGACGGACTCATGGTGTGGCTCCAGTGTTCACGGTGCCCCATGCGCTGCGCCGGCCGGTGGGTCCGTACGGCGTATGGGGTGCTGGCGATGGCGCCGATAGTGGACCGGCGCCGGCCACAGGCAAATAGCCCGCGGCGCGGCGCCCGATGATGCCGCGAGTTCGATGGGCGTGATCGGCTGGTGCTGTGAAAGCGATCGGGGCACCGTGCCGCCAGCCCGTATAATCGCCGCGCTTCGCGACCCGCCAACCCGCAAGGTCGCACCGATCGCCCCGCGTTGCGGCCCGCCGAGCCCCTGCAGGCTTCCGACCGCGCCGCGCTTGCCGTCACACGATGAGAGCCCGATGAGCCAACCAGCGTCCGTTCCCAGCAAGGTCCGCGAGAGTCTCCGCCAGGCCGCGCTCGATTATCACGAGTTCCCGACGCCCGGAAAGCTTGCGGTCAGCGCCACCAAACAGCTGACCAACCAGCACGACCTGGCGCTGGCCTATTCGCCCGGCGTTGCGGCCGCTTGTGAGGAGATCGTCAGCGATCCGGTCAATGCATTCCGCTACACCGCGCGCGGCAATCTGGTCGGCGTGATCACCAACGGTACGGCCGTGCTGGGCCTGGGTGCGATCGGCCCGCTCGCTGCCAAGCCGGTGATGGAAGGCAAGGCCGTGCTGTTCAAGAAGTTCGCCGGCATCGACGTGTTCGACATCGAAATCAACGAGCGCGATCCGGACAAGCTGGTCGAGGTCATCGCCGCGCTGGAGCCGACGTTCGGCGGCATCAATCTCGAAGACATCAAGGCGCCGGAATGCTTCGAAGTCGAGCGCAAGCTGCGCGCGCGAATGAAGATCCCGGTGTTCCATGACGATCAGCATGGCACCGCGATCATCGTCGGTGCGGCAACGCTCAATGGTCTGCAAGTGCTCGGCAAGGACATCCGCGAGATCAAGCTGGTCGTCAGCGGCGCTGGTGCCGCGGCGCTGGCCTGCGTCGATCTGCTGGTCGACCTGGGCCTGCCGATCGAGCACATCTGGCTGACCGATCTGGCCGGCGTGGTCTATCAGGGCCGCACGGAGCTGATGGACCCGGACAAGGCGCGCTTTGCACAGCCCACCGAGTTGCGCACGCTGGCCGAAGTGATTCAGGGCGCCGATATGTTCCTCGGCTTGTCGGCCGGCGGCGTGCTGAAGGCGCCGATGGTCGCGTCGATGGCCGATCGGCCGATGATCTTCGCGCTGGCCAACCCGACGCCGGAGATCCTGCCGGAAGAGGTCAAGGCCGTGCGCAGTGACGCGATCATCGCCACCGGCCGCACGGACTATCCGAATCAGGTCAACAACGTGCTGTGCTTCCCGTTCATCTTTCGTGGTGCGCTCGATGCCGGCGCCACGACGATCACGCGCGAGATGGAGATCGCCGCCGTGCGCGCGATCGCCGCGCTGGCACGGATGGAGCAGAGCGACGTCGTCGCTGCCGCTTACGCGATCGAAGGCCTGTCGTTCGGCCCGGAATACATCATCCCCAAGCCGTTTGATCCGCGCTTGATCGTGCAGATCGCGCCGGCCGTGGCGCAAGCGGCGATGGACAGCGGCGTGGCTTCACGCCCGATCACGGACTTCGAAGCCTACCGCCAGAAGCTGCAGCAGTTCGTCTATCAGAGCGGCACGTTCATGAAGCCGGTCTACGACGCGGCGCGCAAGGCCGCGCCGGAGCGCAGCCGCATCGTGTTCGCCGAAGGCGAAGAAGAGCGTGTGCTGCGCGCGGCACAGATTCTGGTCGACGAAAAGCTCGCGCGGCCGGTGCTGGTCGGCCGCCCGGCGGTGATCGAAGAGCGCATCCGCCGCTTCGGCCTGCGCTTGAAGTCCGAGCAGCTGACGATCATCAACACCGCTCACGATCCGCGCTATCGCGAATACTGGGAGGAGTATCACCAGCTGATGGCGCGCCGCGGCGTCACCGCGCAATACGCGCAACTGGAGATGCGTCGTCGCAGCACGCTGATCGCCTCGATGCTGCTGCGCAAGGGCGAGGCCGACGGCATGATCTGCGGCACGATCAGCGGCACCGCCCGGCACTTGCAGTTCATCGATCGCACGATCGGCAAAGCGGCCGGCACCAGCGTGTATGCGGCGATGAATGCACTGATTCTGCCGACGCGCCAGGTGTTCATCGTCGACACGCACGTCAACGTCGACCCAACCGCCGAGCAGCTCGCCGAAATCACGCAGATGGCCGCCGAAGCGGTGACGCGTTTCGGCCTGACGCCGAAAGTGGCGCTGCTGTCGCACAGCAACTTCGGCAGCTACGACTCGCCGTCGGCGATCAAGATGCGCCGCACGCTGGCGTTGTTGCGTGAAGCGGCACCGGATCTGGAAGTGGACGGTGAAATGCACGGCGACTGCGCGCTCGACGAAGCGCTGCGCAAGCGCATCCTGCCCGAGACCACGCTCGAAGGCCCGGCCAACCTGCTGGTGATGCCGAACATCGACGCGGCCAACATCGCCTACAACCTGCTCAAGACCGCGGCCGGCAACAACGTCGCGGTCGGACCGATCCTGCTGGGTTGCGCAGCGCCGGTGCATATCCTGACGCCGAGCACCACGGTGCGTCGCATCGTCAACATGACCGCGCTGACCGTGGCCGAAGCCAACCTCGCACGCGGCTGATACCGCGCAGCGGCGGCGCTACGGCGGGCTGGCTTTCAGCACCGCCGGGCGCTCGGGTTCGCCGATGCGCAGCTGGCTGGTGGCCAGGTAGATCTCGCGCATGAAGCACAGCAGGCCGGCAATCAGCGCCACCATCGCGCCGATGAACAGCGCGGCGATCACGCCGCCCAAGCGCACGTCGGCCACGCTGCTGACGAACAGCAGCACAACGACGCTGGCGACCATCACCGCGCAGCCGATGCACAGGCTGATTGCCCAGCTGATCAGCCGCGTCCGCCGCGCCAGATCCTTGAGCCACTGACGCAGCAGCTGCACGCGCCATTCGTCTTCGCCGGACAGCTCGGCGTCGAGCTTGCGGGCCCGGTCGACCAGCCGCGACAGCCGATTGGTCAGCACGCCCAACATGCCGCTGACGCCGGTCAGCAGGAACACCGGCGCCACCGCAAGCTGGATCACATGGGCGATCGAGCCGACCGTTGCGTCGTTGATCACCCGGGCCGCCTCGGGCTCAGCGGGCGGGTGCCGGCTGGGCGAGACGCTCGAAGATCTGCTGCAACTCCGACCGGGGCGCGCTGCCCCGGGGTGCCGACGTTGTGGGCGCTGGCGCTGGCGACGGGGGTGCGGCGGCCGGACGGAACAACAGATCGCGTACAGGGCTCGTCATCGCCAAGCTCCAAGTGAGTTGGGAGCGAGACTAGTCCCAATTAAATCAGGCTGCAAGCGCACGAATCTCATGTAACGTCGCAAGAATCTGAGACCTCGCGACCGGCAGCGGAGCAGCGGCGGCCCGGCTTTTCACCCCTCTCCCGCCGGGAGAGGGGCAGGGGTGAGGGTGTCTGAGACTGAA
This sequence comes from Hydrocarboniphaga daqingensis, assembly GCF_900129825.1. Taxonomy (GTDB): domain Bacteria; phylum Pseudomonadota; class Gammaproteobacteria; order Nevskiales; family Nevskiaceae; genus Hydrocarboniphaga; species Hydrocarboniphaga daqingensis. The sequence continues at coordinate 427,264 of NZ_FQWZ01000002.1, forward strand.
GCCAAGCTCGATGCTCGAACGCCCTCATCCGGCGCTACGCGCCACCTTCTCCCGGGG
>NZ_FQWZ01000002.1:428640-655287 GCF_900129825.1 Hydrocarboniphaga daqingensis
CCAAGCTCGACGCTCGAACGCCCTCATCCGGCGCTACGCGCCACCTTCTCCCGAGGGGAGAAGGGATGCAGCGGGCGGATTCAAACGATCGGCGGTTCGTCGGACTCGATGTCGCGGGTCATCGCTTCGAGTTGGGTAAACGCCAGCGAGGTCACGCGCGGGTCGGCGACTTCGGCGATGTGAAACACCGCGTCGCCCTCGTGGACCAGCGGCAGGCTGAGACGGCCGATCACCAGGCCGTCGTCTGGCGCCACGATCGGCACATCGACGCCGCCGAACGGGTCGCCGACCACGCCGAGTGTCTGGCCGGCGCGGACGTGATCGCCCAGCGCCACCTGGGCGCGCAGGATGCCGCTGGACGGCGAACGCGCCCAGCGGCTGGCGCGTGCCAGCACCGGCGATGGCGCGGCCGGTGCGCCATCGGGCAATCGCGGCAGCATCTCCAGCTCGCGCATCACGTTGAGCACGCCTTGCACGCCGATACGGATCGCCGTCTCGTCGAAGCGCAGCGCTTCGCTCGATTCGTACAGGATCACCGGGATATTGCGCCGCGTTGTGTACTCGCGCAGCGTGCCGCTGGCCGGCTTGGAGTTCAGGAACAGCGGCGCGCCAAAGGCCTGCGCCAGCCGCAGATTGACCGGGTTGCGCAGGTCGGTGCGGATCTGGGGCAAGTTCGGACGATGGATCGCGCCGGTATGCAGGTCGATGCCGTAGTCGCTGCGCTCGACCACTTCGCGAATGAACACGTGCGCCAGCCGCGCTGCCAGCGAGCCGCTCTCGCTGCCGGGGAAGCTGCGGTTCAGATCGCGACGGTCGGGCAGATACCGCGACTGGTGCAGGAACGCCATCACGTTGACCACCGGTACCGCCAGCAGTGTGCCGCGCAGCTGTTGCAGCACTGGCAGCTTCAGCAGCCGGCGGATCACCTCCACGCCGATGATTTCGTCGCCATGCAGCGCCGCACTGACGAACAGCGTCGGGCCGGCGACGCTGCCGCGCTGCACGATCACCGGCAGCGACACCGGTGCGCTGGTGTACAGCGTGGCGATCGGCAGATCGACGTTGCGCCGCTGCCCTGCCATCACGGCGATGTCGCCGATCGTGAAAGGCGTAAGGCTGTCGGTGCCGGAACTCATGTCGGCATGGTAGCGCGCGGTACCGTCATCGGCGCCGTCGTTGGGCTGGCCGATGCCGACGCTCAGCCGCGGCCTCGCGTCCGCGTGCGCCAGGGGCGCGCATTGTTCTCGATGAATTCGATGATCTGCGTGGCGACATCGACCTTGCTGACCCCTTCGATGCCCTCCAGCCCTGGAGAGGAATTCACCTCCATCACGACCGGTCCGTCGGCGGAGCGCAGCAGATCGACGCCGGCGACGTTGAGTCCCATCGCGCGCGCGGCGGCCAGCGCCGTGCGGCGCTCTTCAGGCGTGATCTGTACCGGCAGTGCGGTGCCACCGCGATGCAGGTTGGATCGAAACTCGCCCACCTTGGCTTGGCGCATCATCGTCGCGACGACCTTCTTGCCGATCACGAAGCAGCGGATGTCGGCACCCTTGGCCTCGGCAATGAAGCGCTGCACCAGAAAATGCGCGTCCAAGCCGCGGAACGCATCAATCACCGATGCGGCCGCCGGGTCGGTCTCGGCCAGCACGACGCCCTGGCCCTGGGTGCCTTCGATCAGCTTGATCACCAGCGGAGCCGGACCGACCACCTTCATCAAGTCGCCGGTGTCGTCGGGCGAATGGGCAAAGCCGGTCACCGGCATGCCGATGCCGTGGCGCGCCAGCAGCTGGTGTGCGCGCAGCTTGTCGCGGGCGCGCGTGATCGCCACCGACTCGTTCAGCGAGTAAGTGCCCATCATCTCGAACTGCCGCACCACCGCGGCGCCGTAGAACGTCACCGACGCGCCGATCCGCGGGATCACCGCGTCGAAGCCTTCGAGCTTCTTGCCGCGATAGTGAATCTCGGTGCAGTTGGGCGCGATCTTCATGTAGCAGCGCAGCACGTCGATCACTTGCACGCTGTGGCCGCGCGCCTTGGCGGCTTCGATCAAGCGGCGCGAGGAATACAGCTTGGCGTTGCGGGACAGCAGAGCGATTTTCATTGAACGGTGTGCCATCAGCTGGTCCGCCGTGCCGGGCGATGGCCCAGCACGAAGCTGGCGCCGGGGTCGACCTGCACGCGCCCTGCCAGTGCCGAGCGCCCCAGCAGCATCCTGAAACGCAGGTTGTCGCGCGCCGTCAGCGTCATCTCCATCGGCCAGGTCTGGGTGCCGATCGTCACCGGCGTCAGGATCACCGGCCGCAGTTCGCGGTGGCCGCCGGAGTCGGTGATCCAGCGCTCATCGAGCAAGTCGGTCTCGCACCACACCGGCGCGTCGCTGAGCTGTACCGGATGGACGCCGAAGCGGACGCGGCCCGGCTGCGGCCGCTCGACGGCGAAAGCGTGGATCGTCGACGTGCGCGCACCGGTATCGATCTTGGCCTTGATGTACGGAATCGACAGTGCCGGCAGTGCCACCCATTCGCGCCAGCCGACCAGAATCCGCTGCGCGGGCACATCGCCGCTGCGGCGGCTGCTTGAGAACGTCGTGGGCTTCATGGATCGGGCGGCCGATGGCGGGCGATGACGGGGCCGAAAGCCTAACCGGTCCGCGATGGCCTGCGCGTGAAGCGCGGACCCGCCGGCATCGTCGCCCCGGCGACGGCGGCGATCAGCGTGGCCGCTGCTGCAGTTGCTGCATCCGTTGCAGCATTGCGCGCAAGCGATCGTCGGCGTCACGCGGCGGCGATGCCCGGCTGCCACTGCGCGCGGTATTGAGCTCGCGTTCCAGCGTCGCAATCGTCCAGCGAAGCTCGACCTGAACCATGACCTCCCGAGCCAGCGCTCGCAGCGCGCGCAGCTGATCTTCGCTGAGCTGACGCGGGCGTTGGTCGATCGCGCACAGCGTCCCGATGGCATGACCGCCCGGCGTCACCAGCGGAACGCCGGCATAGAAGCGGATTCCCGGCGCTGACGTCACCAGCGGGTTGCGGGCAAAACGCTCGTCGAGTCGCGTGTCGGGAACCTGCATCACCGCGTTCGGATCAAGGATCGCGTGGGCGCAGAACGCGATATCGCGTGGTGTTTCAGTCGCCTCCAGTCCGATCTTGGCCTTGAACCACTGACGGTGTTCGTCGATCAGGCTGACCAGGGCGATCGGCGTCTGGCAGATCTGCGACGCGATGAACGCCAGGTCGTCGTATACCGCCTCCGGCAGCGTGTCGAGCAAGCGATATTGGTGGAGCGCGGCGAGCCGTTGGGATTCGCCGGCGGGCAGCGGCGCCGCTTGGACGCCATCGGTGTGGGGGGATGACGGCACGGGATCCTCAGTGGATGGGAGCGAGGCGGTTCAGGCGTTGTACCAAGGTTTGGTAGCGCGACAACATCGGACCGGCGTCGGTCAACGCCGTGTCGAGATCGACGGCGGCGCGCAGTTCGACCTGACGGCATAGCGCCGCCAACTGCAGCGCGCCGAACATCTCGCAGTTGCCGCGCATCGTGTGAGCTTGGCGGATCAGTGGTGCCGATTGACGTTGCTCAATTGCCAGGGCGATCTCACGCTGCTGCCGGGGCAGGTCGAGCACCAGCGCGGCGACGATCTCTTGCAGCCCTTCGTCGTCGAACGTCGCCCGCACCGACGCGACCATGTCCGGGTTGAAGTCGCGGTCTTCGTCGACGGCGGCGAGGTCGTCGCGGCGCGGACAGCGCTGTAGCGCGTCGACCAGCCGCTCGGGCGCGACCGGCTTGGCGATGTAGTCGTCCATGCCGGAGGCTTCGCAAGCGCGGCGGTCCTCCAGCGTGGCGTTGGCGGTCATCGCGACCAGCCGGGGCCGCTGCCCCGTCGGCCAGCGCTGCGTGATTTCGCGTGCTGCAGACAAGCCGTCCATGACCGGCATCTGCACGTCGAGCAGCACCAGATCGTAGGTCTGGCGCTCGACCGAGGTCACCGCCTCCCGGCCGTCGCCGACGAAGTCAGCGTTGTAGCCGAGCCGCTGCAGCAGCAGCCGCGCGACCTTCTGGTTCACGGCGTTGTCTTCGGCCACCAGAATCCGCAACGGATGGCGCTCGCCCAAGTCGTGCGGCAGCTTGTAGCTGGCGCTGGCCGCGGGCCGCACGGCCGTCGTCTTGAGCAGCACGGCGTTCATTTCTTCCAGCAGCCGCGATGGCTTGATCGGCTTCATCACGATGCCCGACACCACGCCGGGCTCGTGCACCTCCTGCGCGGCCGAGCTGAGAATCAGAATCGGCAGTTCGGCTTCGCTGCGCAGCTCGCGCAAGGCCCGCGACAGTTGCATGCCATCCATGGCCGGCATGTTGAAATCCAGCAGCGCGAAGTCGAAGGCGTCACCGCGCTGCACCCAGTTCAGCGCCTCGATCGGCGAGGTGGTGCAGACCGGCGTCATGCCCCATTGCTCGGCGTAATGACGCAGAATCCGCTGGTTGATCTCGATGTCGTCAACGATCAGTACGCGACGCCCGCGCAACGACGCGGAGCTGAGCGTCGATGCGGCCACACGCTGCTGCAGTGCCACCGCTTCGGTGCGGAAGCTGAAGCGGAACACCGAGCCGACACCGGGCTCGCTTTCGGCGCCGATTTCGCCGCCCATCAACTCGACCAGGCGCTTGCTGATCGACAAGCCCAGGCCGGTGCCGCCGAAGCGGCGCGTGGTGCTGGCATCGGCCTGGGTGAAGGCGTCGAACAAGGTCGGCAGCACCGCCGGGTCGATGCCAATGCCGGTGTCACGGACGTCGATCATGATCTGGTACGCCTGATCTGCCAGGGCTTGGGCGTGAACCTCGATCGACACCTGACCGCCGTCGGGGGTGAACTTGACGGCATTGGACAGCAGATTGACCAGCACCTGGCGCAGTCGACCGCTGTCGCCCAGCAGCGTGTCCGGAAGGCCCGCCGCGATCAGGTAACCCAGCTCCACATTCTTCTTCTGCGCACTGCCGGCCACCAGGTCGATCGAGGTTTCGATGCATTCGTGCAGGCTGAACGTCGTGTATTCCAGCTGCATGCGCCCAGCTTCGATCTTCGAATAGTCGAGGATGTCGTTGATGACGGTCAGCAGATGCTCGCCGCTGCTGCGAATCACTTCGGCGCTGTCGCGCTGCTCGGCGCTGAGCGCGGTGTCGAGCAAGATGCTGGTCATGCCGATGATCGCGTTCATCGGCGTGCGGATCTCGTGACTCATGCTCGACAGAAACGCCGACTTGAGCTGCGAGGCTTCCACGGCCGCCGCTTCGCGTACTTGTGCCTGGCTGTGTGCGAGTTCGAGCTGGCGCAGTTCGGTGATGTCGTCGCAAATCACCACGCCGGCGAGAATCTGGCCGGTGTTGTCACGCACCGGCGCCGCCGACATCCGCAACAGGCCGCGGCTGCCGTCGCCGCGCTCGATCTCCACATGCTCCCCGCGGACCACATCGCCGCTCAGGATCGCGCGCGCCATCGGCCATTGCCGGTTGTCGTAGCGGCGGCCTTCGGCGTCATAGCCGCGCCATTGCCCGTAGTCGTCGAAGCTCATCACCGGCTGCACGCTCTGGCGCCATAGCGCGTCGAACGGCTCGTTGGCGTACATCAGGCGACCGCTCGGCGCTTCACAGATGAACAGCGCCGACGGCAGCGCTTGCAGCGTGGACTCGAACAGCCTCACGCCCTGATCGCTGATCTCCTGCCAGCGGTTTTCCAGTTCGCTGATGTCGACGCCGATCACCTGCAGATGCACGACGCGACCGTGGGCGTCGCGCAGCGGCGTCAGCGTCAATTCGATCGACCGTTGCTGCAGCTGGCCTTCGGCATCAAGCAACTGGCAGCTGCGTTGCTCGCGCGAGATCACGCCCGCCGCCGCGACGTTGATCAAGTGGCGACCTTGGGCTCGGTTGATCTCGTCGGGATTCCAGCAGGGTGCATCCCAGAACGGCTGGCCGATCAGCACCTCGCGCGGCCAGCCCGACAGCATCACGGCTTGATCATTGGCGGCGATCACGTCGCCGTCGAGCGTCAAGACGGCCTGCATGATCGGTGACTGGTCGAACAGCGCCGCCCAGTCAGGGCCCTGGACCGGCGTGCCGGTCTCGATCGGCCTGCGCAGCTGGGGCGCCTCGCTGATCCGGTCGAGGCCGGCATCGGCGGTGATATCCCGAGCCACTGGGGCGTCGACGTCGGGCGCATGGTCGAGCCCGCCCGCTGCCGGCAACCGCGGCTCGATCGCCACGTCGGAGCGGGTCCAGTCGCGCGGCGGGAGGCCGATGGAGGGTTCGACTCGTCGGCTCATGGAGCACGTCCCTGTGGAATGAAACGGTTTATCGGTCGAGACTCGCCGATCTAAAGCGGGCTGTGGCCGCGGGCGGCCGCTGATAAAATCGCCAACCGCGTCTGATTCCGCAAGTGTCCACCATGTCGACTTCCGATCTGCAGTTCGATGTCATCGTCATCGGTGGCGGCCATGCCGGCACCGAGGCGGCGCTGGCGTCCGCGCGCAGCGGCGCGCGCACCTTGCTGGTCAGCCAGTCGATCGAGACGCTGGGCCAGATGTCCTGCAACCCGGCCATCGGTGGAATTGGCAAGGGTCATCTGGTGCGCGAAATCGACGCGCTCGGCGGCTTGATGGCGCAAGCCGCCGACCACGCCGGCATCCAGTTCCGCATGCTCAATGCGAGCAAGGGGCCGGCTGTGCGGGCCACGCGCGCGCAGGCCGACCGGGCGCTGTACAAGGCCTATGTCCGCAGCGCGCTCGAAAACCAGCCGGGTCTGCAGCTGTTCCAGAACGAGGTGGACGACCTGATCGTCGACGGCACGCGCGTCGCCGGCGTGGTCACGCGGATCGGTCTGCGTTTCACGGCCCGTGCGGTGGTGCTGACGGCTGGCACCTTCCTCGGCGGCCGCGTCCATGTCGGCCTGGCCCACCATCCGGGCGGTCGTGCCGGCGATGCGCCGTCGCTGCCGCTGGCAGCGCGGCTGCGCGAGCTGATGCCGCGCACCGGCCGGCTCAAGACCGGTACGCCGCCGCGGCTTGACGGCCGGACCATCGATTGGTCGGTGCTGCAGCCGCAGCCGGGCGACACGCCGACGCCGGTGTTCTCGTTCATCGGCGACGCCGCTCAGCATCCGCGGCAGGTCGATTGCCACATTACGCACACCAACGAGGCGACGCACGAGATCATCCGCAGCGGCTTCGACCGCTCGCCGATGTTCACTGGCGTGATCGAGGGCATCGGCCCGCGCTACTGCCCGAGCGTCGAAGACAAGGTCAACCGCTTCGCCGACAAGTCCAGCCACCAGATCTTTCTCGAGCCCGAGGGCCTGAGCACGCACGAGATCTATCCCAACGGCATCTCGACGTCGCTGCCGTTCGACATTCAGCAGCGCTTCGTGCGCAGCATCAAGGGGCTTGAGCACGCGCAGATCGTGCGTCCTGGCTACGCGATCGAATACGACTACTTCGATCCGCGCGACCTGCAGCGCAGCTTGCAGACCAAGGCCGTGCAGGGCTTGTTCTTCGCCGGCCAGATCAACGGCACCACCGGGTACGAGGAAGCCGCTGCACAGGGCTTGCTCGCCGGCATCAACGCCTCGCGGTATGCGCGCGGCGAAGCGGCCTGGGTGCCGCTGCGTCACGAGGCTTACATCGGCGTGCTGGTCGACGACTTGATCACGCTCGGCACCAATGAGCCATACCGGATGTTCACGTCGCGCGCCGAGCACCGGCTGTTGCTGCGTGAAGACAATGCCGACTTGCGGCTGACGCCGGTTGGCCGCGACATGGGCCTGGTCGACGAGCGGCGCTGGCGGCACTTCAGCGCCAAGTGCGATGCGATTGCCGCCGAGCGCTCGCGATTGGAGTCGCATTGGCTCAAGCCGGCCGAGTTGGCGGCGCCGGAGATCGTCGCCGTGTTCGGTCCGGCACCGACGTCGAACCGCGTGTCGGCGCTCGATCTGCTGCGCCGCCCCGAAGGCAGCTATGAGGTGCTGCGTCGCTTGGGCCTGGCGCGCGACGATGTCGACGCGGCTGCCGCCGAACAAGTCGAGATCGACGTCAAGTACGCCGGCTATGTGACGCGGCAGCAGGCCGACATTGCGCGCGCCGCGCGCTACGAGCAGGCGCCGTTGCCGCCGGACTTCGACTATGCCGCTGTCGCCGGGCTGTCCAACGAAGTGCGGCAGAAGCTGTTGCAGCATCGGCCGGAGACGCTGGCGCAGGCATCCCGTATCGCCGGCGTCACGCCGGCGGCGGTGTCACTGCTGCTGGTGCATCTGAAAAAGCAGGGCCTGCTGCGGCTGGCCGCTGCCGGCTAGCCCGGGCCGGCGTCGCTCAGACTTCGACGCCCGAGCAGACGTCGCCGATTGCACGCAGCGCATCGCGCCGCGAAATGATGCCGACGACCTTGCCGCCATCGACGACCGGATAGCGGCGGTGCGATGAGTTGGTGAACAGCGAGCACAAGTGGGTCATGCTGGTGTCGGGTGACACGCTGACGACTTTGGTGCTCATGAACTGGCTCACCGGCCCGGCGACGCACGTGTCGCTCGATGCAATGAACGCGATCGACAGGCAGTCGCGCTCCGACAGCATGCCGATCAGGTTGCCCTGAGCGTCGAGCACCGGCGCGCTGGCGATCCGATGGCGGACCAGATCGTGTACCGCCGACATCACTTCGGTATCCGGGGAGAACGACACCAGCGTGGTCGTCATGTAGCTGCGGACGACGACCGAATCGAGTGTGGCCATGAGCGGTTCCATTGCAGGGCGGTGCCGGGCAAGTTACTCCCGACCCCGCGCTGCCACAACCGTCGTTCGGACGAGCCGCGACCCCCGCGGCGCCGGCTGTCGGCCTTAGCCGTTCAGATACCAGTGCAGCCGTTGGCCGTGCTCGCGCAGCCAGCGGCGGTGACGCTCGAAGTCGGGCATGTGGTGCTCGACCAGGCCCCAGAAGCGGTCGGTGTGGTCCATGTGCACGCGGTGACACAGTTCGTGGATCACCACGTACCGGAACACCTCGGGCGGCGTCAGCACCAGTCGCCACGACAGGCTGATCAAGCCCGACGGCGCACAGCTGCCCCACAGCGTCTTTTGATCGGCAATCCGCGGCCCTTCGAAGCTGACGCCGATGCGCGCCGCTTCGACGGTCATCCAGTGCGTCGCGTCATGCAGCGCTTCTTTCTTCAGCGCATCGCGCAGCAGCTTTTCGAGCTTGGACGGCGTCGACAGCGCCGCGGGCGGGCAGAACAGGCTCAGCGCCTCGGGCTCGATCCGCAGCATCGGCGCACGCACTTGCGCCGGGATCACGCGCAGCGGTGTCGGCTTGTCGCGCAGCGGCAGGCGGTCGCTGCCGTCCCAGCGCAGCTGCGGCGACGGACCGGCCTGCGCATCGCGGGCGGCGCGCAGCTTCATCTCGGCGATCTTCTGCCGCACCCAGTCTTCGCGGCTGCGCAGAAACTCGTGCGCCACCGTGCGCGATACGAATCGCGGAATCACCAGCACCACTTCGGTCGGCGAAATGACTTCGACGCGGATGCTGTGCGACTTGCTGCTGATGCGCTCGGTCACCTGATAGGCGTCGAACATCAGGTCGAGCTGATTCGTCGGGTTCACGGGGTCGGGTCAGCGCGCGGGGCGGGGCTTGGAAGCGCTATTGAATCACGCGACAGCCGGCGGCGTGGAACCGCGCTGCATCGGCGCCGGGCCGAAGTACGACGCGGCGCCAGCGGGACTAGCCCAGGCGATTGAATGCATCCAGCTCGGCCTGGTTTAGCAGCACGATCTGCTGCTCCGCGGCGTGGCGCTCGATGTCGCCGCGGCCGACGTTCATCAACTTGAGCCAGTACGGCACCAAGGCCAGCCGCAAATGCTTTTCCAGCGTGCCGTGATGCATGCCGAAGTCGTGCTCGACGACGCGCCGCTGCGGCTCGGTCAGGCCGGGATGCGGGCCGACGCGCACGGTGACGTGGTTGCGCCAGTCCCAGTCCTGCGCGCTGTCGATGCCGGCACTGTCGCCGAGGCCCGGCAGCCCGATGATCCGTGACAGCAGAAAGTCGCGGAAGCCCTGATGTTCCAGCGAATAGGCGCGTGCGTGCCAGCGTCCGACGTAGGCCAGAGAATGCGGTGCGATCTGCAGCGCGCGCGGATCGGGTCGGTTCATCGACTGGTATTCGATCGACAGCCAGCGCTGTTCGCGGATCGCAGTGCCCAAGCGCTGCAGCACACGCACGTCGAATTCGCGCTGCGGCAGTTCGAGAATCTCGGCAGGCACATGACCGGCGGCGGCCATCGCCAGCGGCAGGTCCTGCGCCAGATCGTGATGGCGCAGCACGCTCAGCCATTCCTCGGCGCTGCCGCGCAGGAACGCAGGCTCGAAGCGATCGCTGGCGCGGTAAACGCCGGTGGCGACGTCCAGATCCAAATTGTCCGGGCAGCGTGCGCGGTACAGCGCAATATCTTTCTCGGCTTTGCGCGTGCTGATGTCGAATGCGTCGCGCAAGTCGCCCGCGCGAATCAGCCCGTCCCAGATCACGCGTGCTTCGAGCAGCATCAAGCGCTGGCGTTGGTCCCAGGGCAGACGGGTCGGGCTGAGAGAGTTCATATCGGCTCGTTGAGCTTGCGAAAAAAAACGGCGGTGTCGGCATTGACAGACGCGCAGTATCGGCGAACACGGTGCTGACGGTCGTCGAGCGGTAAAAAAATCGTCATCGGGCTGCGCGGCGTTGTTTTACCGTCATTCGCGCGCATCAAGGCGGTGCTTATCCACAGGCTTATCCCCGCGATCTGTCGATAACTTTGGCGATGGATCGCAATGCAACATGCGCTCTGGCGCAGTGCCGTTCGTCAGTCCGCGCGGTAGCCGATCCGTTCAAGCAGGCCTTCGAGCTCGTCCAGCGAATGGAACTTGACCTTCAGTTCGCCTTCGCCGCTGCGTTCGGCGCTGACGCTGACCGGATAGCCGAGTTGATCCGACAGCGCGCGCTCCAGTGCAGTCCAGTCGCTGGCCTTGCCCGCGGGCTTGAACACAATGCGCGCATCGCGCATCGCCGCGATGCGCCGCTCCAGCGCGCGCACCGTCAGCTTGTGGCGGATCACCTCGTCGGCCATGCCGACCTGGTCGCGCAGTGCCAGGCCCGCCAGCACCTTGGCATGGCCCAGGTGAATGTGGCCTTCGTTGACCAGTGCGGCCACTTCGGGCGCCAGATGCAGCAGCCGCAAATAGTTGCTGACGTATTCGCGCGACTTGCCGATGCGCTTGCCGATCTGCTCATGCGTCAGCTCGAACACTTCGCCAAGGCGCTTCATGCCCGCGGCCGCTTCCATCGGCGTCAGCGATTCGCGTTGCAGGTTTTCGATCAGGCCGACGACGAAGGCTTCGGTGTCGGACAGATCGTCACGGATGATCGCGGGAATCGCGTGCAGCCCCGCGCTCTGCGCGGCGCGCCAGCGGCGCTCTCCGGCCAGCAGCTCGTAGCCCCAGACGCGAGTGCGCAGTACCACCGGCTGGACCACGCCCGACTCGCGGATCGACTCGGCCAGCTCGGCCAGACTCGCCGCGTCGAAGTGGCGGCGTGCCTGCTGCGAGCCGGGCCGGATCAAGTCGACCGGAATCGTGCGGATGGTGTCGGCGGGGCGAGTGCTCATGCTGCAGTGCGGCAGGGAATCCTGATGGTGAAACGGGGAGCGGGCTGAATCCAGCGGGCCGGCGCGACCGAAAGCCTATGCGACAATGCAGAACAAGCCACCCCAGAAGGGCATTATCGTGGAAGAGCACTACCGAGCCATCATCGAGGCTCTGGGCGAGAACCCGGACCGCGAAGGCCTGCTGCGCACGCCGGCCCGTGCCGCCAAGGCCATGCGGTTTCTGACGCAGGGTTACGAGCAGGATATCGACACCATCGTCAACGGCGCCATTTTCGAGTCGAGCAACGACGAGATGGTCATCGTCCGCGACATCGAGCTGTATTCAATGTGCGAGCACCATCTGCTGCCGTTCATCGGCAAGGCGCATGTTGCCTACTTGCCGCAGGGCAAGGTCGTCGGCTTGTCGAAGATTTCGCGCATCGTCGACATGTTCGCGCGGCGCCTGCAGATCCAGGAAAACCTGACCAAGCAGATCGGCGAGTGCATTCAGCAGGTGACCAACGCCGCGGGCGTGGCCGTCGTCATTGAAGCGAAACACCTGTGCTCGATGATGCGAGGTGTCGAGAAGCAAAACTCGGCGATGGTCACGTCGATGATGATCGGTCGCTTTCGCGAGGATTCGCGCACCCGCACCGAGTTTCTGAACCTGGTCCGCGGCTAGACCGACCCCATTCGCTTCCGGCCCGGACGGGCTGGAACGTCAGCTAGAATCCAGGCCGGCGCGCAGGTGCCGCCACCGCCACCGGCCCTGTCAAACCCACAAGCGCGCGTTACCCACGCTGGAGATTGAATCATGGGAGCTGCACCCGGCATTGCTCTTGAGAACTCGGCCCAAGTCGAGGTCCTCGCCTCGATGGAGGCTTTCGTTCGTGACGAAATGGAGGCGCACAAGGAGCGCCGCAATCTGTGGTTCCCGAACGAGCTGGTCCAGGCCGATGCCGACACGGCAGCCGAGTGGGACGAGCAGCTGGTCGAAGTGCGCGCGGGTGCGCGCGAGCTGCCCGACGCCGTGCGCGTCGCCGTGGCGCTGAACCTGTTGACCGAAGAAGGCCTGCCGCATTTTCACCGGCTGATCGCGGTGCATTTCGGCGAGGAATCCGCGTGGGGCGACTGGAACAACATGTGGACGGCCGAAGAAGACCGCCACGGCTGCGCGCTGCGCGACTACGTGCGCGACGCGCGCTTGTTCAACATGGGCGAGCTGGAGCGTCTGCAGTATTCGTACATCGAAGCCGGCTTCAATCCCGAGTGGGAGAAAGACCCGTACCGTCTGCTGGCTTACACCTCGCTGCAGGAAAAGGCCACGCAGCTGTCGCATGCCAACACCGGCCGTCTCGGCTCGGGTCGCGAACCGCTGTTGCAGCGCGTGCTGGCGCATCTGGCCGGCGACGAGTCGCGGCACTACGTGTTCTACCGTTCGATGTTTGGCGAGATCCTGAAGCGCGATCCGAACCGCGCGCTGGTGGCGCTGCAGAAGATCGTCAGCAATTTTTCGATGCCCGGCCATCGCATCGCCGGCTTCGACGACATGAGCGAAGTCGTGCGCCGCTCCAACATCTTCGGGCCGCGCCAGTTCCAGCGCATCGTCGAAGAAGTGCTCGAGGTCTGGCAGCTGGGCGCGATGAGCGGCCTGTCGGCCGAGGGCGCCGAGGCGCAGGACAAGCTGATGAACGTGGCGCCGCGTCTCGAAAAGCTCGCCGACCGCGTCGACGCCAAGCAGAAGCCGCGCACGTTCCGCTTCGCGTTCGCGTATCACCGCGACATCACGCTGTAGGCCGCTGCCCATGACGCTCGCCGGCCAGCGGGTCCTGATCACCGGTGCCGGCAGTGGCCTGGGTCGCGCGCTGGCGCTGCAGTTCGCCAGCGCCGGCGCCCGGGTTGCCTGTACCGACGTCAATTTGGAAAGCGCGCAGCAAACCGCCGCGCTGCTGCCGCCGCGCGGCGCCGCTGCAACGCTGGCGCTGGCGCTGGCGCTCGACGTCCGATCCGAAGCTGAATTCACCGATGTCGTTGCCGCCGTGCAGCAGGCCTGGGGCGGCGTCGACGTGCTGGTCAACAACGCCGGCGTGGCCACCGCGGGCACGGTGGCCGAGTCGCCGCTGGACCAGTGGCGCTTCATCATCGACATTAATCTGCTCGGCTGCGTGCGCGGCGCGCGCGCGGTGATTCCGCTGATGCAGCAGCAGCGCGCCGGCCACATCGTCAACATCGCCTCGTTCGCCGGCATCGCCAATCCGCCGGCGCTGGCCAGCTACAACGCGACCAAGGCGGCCGTGATTTCGCTGTCGGAGACGCTGCGCTTCGAGATGGCGCCGCATGGCGTCGGCGTCAGCGTCGCCTGCCCGTCGTTCTTCCAGACCGCGCTGATGGAAACCTCGCGCGCTGCGGCACCCGCGGCCGGTGGCGATGTGGCGCCGCAGATGAGCCGCATCGTCGCCCGGCTGATGCAAAAGGCGACCGTCAGCGCCGACGACGTCGCCGCCGACATCGTCGATGCGGTGCGCCGCCCGCGGTTCCTGGTGATCACGCATGCCGATGCCCGACAGCGCTACCACCTGAAGCGGCTGCTGCCGGAGCGCTATTTCCGGATGGCGCGCAAGGCGACCGAGGCGTTTCTGGCGCGTTGATGAGCCCGTCGCCGTCGTGCCGCGCGGTGCGGCGACTCGACGGTGGCGACGCGGATGGGCCGCCTCCGCGCGGGTAGGGCGCGGCCAGTTGATCGATTGTTTAATAACGCGGAGCGGGCTCGCCCCGCGCTCCATTCCGAGGTCGGTCGCATGAGTCGCACGCTGTCGTCACCCGGTACCGGCATCGACCGGCGCCAGTTCCTGAAGCTGTCGGCTGGCGGCACGGCGACGCTGGCCCTGCTCGGCGCCAGCAGCCAGCTCACCGGCTGCTCGGCGACCGTCATCGCCGCCCCTGGCATGCAGTTCCTGACGCCGGACGACGTGGCGCTGTTCACCGCGCTGCTGCCGGTGGTCAACGGCACGGCGTATCCGGCGGCTGACGCGGCGGTGCGCGACCGGGCGCTGCAACGGATCGACGAGGCTTGCGCGCTGCTGCAAGCGCCGGCCCGCGCCGAGCTGCGCAAGCTGATCGGCCTGCTGCATCTGCGCGTGTTCCGCCGGCTGGTCTGCGGCGTGTCCACTGGCTGGGATCAGGCCAGCGCCGGCGAGCTGACCGCGTTTCTGCAGCGCTGGCGCGACAGCCGCGTCGGCTTGTTCAACGCCGGCTACCGCGCGCTGACCAAACTCGCAGCGGTGGGTTGGTGGAGCCAAGCCGCGAGCTGGCCCGGTAGCACCTATCCCGGTCCGCCCGCATGGGCGCTGGCCGCCTTGAACGCGCCGTCCGCCTAGACCCCGCCGCCATGTCCACTATCAACGATATTTACGCCGACGGCATCGCCAGCGGCTGGAAGCTGATCAACGCGGCAACGCTGACCGAGTCGCGCACCTTCGAGGCCGATGTCGTCATCGTCGGCAGCGGCGCCGGTGGCGGCACCGCCGCCGAAATCCTGGTCGAAGCCGGCCTGAGCGTGCTGATGCTCGAAGAAGGTGCGCTGTACACGGCAGCCGACTTCAAGGACATGGACGAGTGGCGCGGCTACACCACGCTGTATCAGGAAGGCGGCGGCCGCAGCACGTCCGACGGTGCGGTGGCGATCTTCCAGGGCCGCGCGGTCGGCGGCACGACGACGGTCAACTGGACCACCAGCCTGCGCACGCCGGAGCAGACGCTGGCGCACTGGTCGCAAGCCTTCGGCGTGCAAGGGGCCGACATGGCGACGATGGGCCCCTGGTTCGAGCGCGCCGAAGCGCGGCTCGGCATCGCGCCCTGGGCCGCCGAACCCAACCGTAACAACGCGCTGCTGCGCGACGGCTGCGAAAAGCTTGGCTGGAAGTGGAAGACGATCCCGCGCAACGTGCGTGGCTGCTGGAACCTGGGCTACTGCGGCATGGGCTGCCCGACCAACGCCAAGCAGTCGATGCTGGTGACGACGATCCCCGCTGCGCTGCAAAAAGGCATGACGCTGCTGCACCACGCGCGCGTCGACCGGCTGCTGCTCGGCCCGGCCGGCGTCGAGGCCTTGAGCATCAGCGCACTGGGCCAGGATGTGCGCACCCCGACCGGCTTGAAGCTGACCGTGCGCGCACGCCATTACGTGCTCGCGGGCGGCGCGATCAACACGCCTGCGCTGCTGCTGCGATCCAGTGCGCCCGACCCGCACGGCACGCTTGGCCGGCGCACCTGTATTCATCCAGTCAACGGCACGCTGGCGCTGTTCGACGACAAGGTCAACGGCTTCCACGGCGCGCCGCAGTCGATCTACTCGGATCAGTTCCTGTGGCCGGAGCAGGGCGTCGGCTACAAGCTCGAAGTGCCGCCGCTGCAGCCGATGCTGACCACCGGCTTGTTCGGCAGCCATGGCGCCGATCTGACCCGTGACATGGCGCGGCTCGACCATGCCCAGGTCAACGTCGCCCTGATGCGCGACGGCTTTACCGAGGCCACGGCCGGCGGACGCGTGCGTATCGACGATGCCGGCAATCCGCTGCTCGACTACGAGATCAGCGACGAGTTGTGGGCAGCGTTCCAGCGCTCGTTCCTGAGCATGGCCGAAGCCCAGTTCGCTGCCGGCGCGCGCAGCGTACGGCCCGGACATCTGGACGGCCGCGACTACACCAGCTGGGAACAGGCACGCGAGGCGATCAAGTCGCTGGCGATGCAGAAGCACCGCGTCACGCTGTACACGGCGCACCTGATGGGTGGCTGCACGATGTCGAGCGACCCGGGGCGTGGCGTCGTCGACAGCAACGGCCAGCATCACCAGCTGCCGAACCTGTCGGTGCTCGACGGCTCGATCTTCCCGACCAGCATCGGCGCCAATCCGCAGCTGTCGATCTACGCCTTCGTCGGCCGTAACGCCACGCATCTGGCGCAGACGCTGAAGGCCTGACGCCAGGGCGGCGCTAGTCGCGCCGCAGCTCGAAGCCCTGGAGTCCGGGCGACGGCTCGGCTGCCTGCCAGTCGAGGGCATCGACCCGCGCGGCCGGCGGGCCTTGCAGCAGCCATTGGCGCAGTTGATCAAGCGCGGCGGGCGCACCCAGTGCCAGGCCCTCGACACGGCCGTCGGCGAGGTTGCGCACCCAGCCCTGCAGTCCCAGCCGACGGGCCTGGTCGCAGGTACTCTGGCGGAAGTACACGCCCTGAACCCGGCCGTTCACGCTGAAGCGGTAACATTCGGTCGCAGGCGGGTTCATCGGCACAGGGCTCGGCAGGAGTCGGAAATGGGAATGTTAAAGCGCTGGCGTGATCGTCTGGAGCGTCGCAACGCATCGTTGACCGGTGACGACGACGCGGCTCAGACCGAGCGGTACCGGTTCTCGGCGGCGATTCCGGTCGCGGGCCTCGGCTCGATCTGCCGCATCGACCTGCAGTTGCTGCGCGAGCCGCAGCGCGACGGCGAACGTCTGCATCTGCGTGCCCACCTGCAAACCAACTTCGGCTCGGTGCTGCGCCCGGCGCTGGCCCAGGCCGCCAGCGCCGAAGTGCTGGACGCGCCGCGCTCGGCGTCGCGGTCGCTGGCGCCGGCCGACCGCGCCGCGCGGCTCGCCACCCGCGGCCTGCAGCGCGTGCTGGCCACGCCGCTGGCGCAGCGCATCGGCGATTCGCTGGCCACGCATGACTTCAACACCTGGGTCGAGGTGCAAGCCTCGACCGAGCCGCTGAACGACGGCGCGCATTCGCTGGTGCCGCAGCAGGACAAGCTCGCGGCGATGGGCATCGTCGCGGCGCGCGGCAGCGGCCCGCAGAACTGGATCACGCGCAGCGCCCAGGGCTTTGCGCAGCTGTCGCTGCTGCAGCTGGACAAGTCCGACCTGCCGCCGGACCTGTCGCGCCGCTTCGGCGATCAGCCATTCCAGCTGGCCGCCGCGATCGTCAACACCGCCGAGCGCAAGTAGCGCCCGCCACCGTCAGCGCTCGGCCACACCGAGCGCTTGCAGCGTCTCCACGGTGAGCCCGGCCGGCGTCAGCCCAGCCGCGCGTTGATACGCCCCCAGCGCCTGTGACGAGCGCCGTCCCCAGCGACCGTCGCGCGTGCCCGGATCGTGACCGGCGGCGCCCAGCGCGGTCTGGACGCGGCGCAGCAGTTCGGGCGTGGCGTTGGTGTCGCAGATCACGCTGACCCAGCGCTGCTGCGCCGGCGCGACCTGCACCAGGCGCTCGCGCATCTCGTAGACCGCCGGGACCGGCACGCTGATTTGTCGCTCGGGCTCAACCAACTGGCGCACGCGGCGCATCACAGTGCGCTCCGGTACGTTGACCCAGCGTGTTTCGGCCGGCGTTACCAAGCGCCGCTGGCGCACGGTGCGGGTCACGGCCGCCACCGGCTCGCTGACGCGTTCGGCCGGCGTGATCTGCCGCTGACGGCGGACGATCTGGTACTCCACCGGGCCTTCGACGGCACACAGCTCGCCGGTGATCGGGTCTGGCTTGAGCACGGTGCCGGTGCGCGTCGCGACGCGTTCTTCGACCGTCTCGTACTGCGCCGGGCGCAGCGTGCGCTGACGGCTGCCGGCCGGCGTGACGTCGACGGTTTGCTCGGTGATCTCGTATTCGGCCGGCCGCACGACGACGCGGCGTCTGCCGGCGGGCCGGCGCTCCGGCTGCTCGACCCACTCGTAACGCGCCGGAATCGTCTGCAAGCGCGTGGTTTCGGGCGTCACCAGCACCGATTCGCTATGCCGCTCGAATCGCGCCGGCTCCACCCACTGCGCCCAGCATTCACCGGGCCGCGCTTGCGGCGGCTCGGCCAGCTGCAGCGCATCGGGGAGCGGCTCGGCCATCGCCAGCGGCGCGGCCCAGCACAGCCACCACCACCAGCGCGCGCGCGGCAGCCGGCTGGCGTGCTGGGGCGTCATCGGCCGTCGCGGCCGTCGGCGAGGCGGACGCCGAGGCCCTGCAGCGTCTCCAGCGTGATGCCGCCCTGAGCCAGGCCGTTGGCGGCCTGGTAGCGGCGCACGCCGTCGACAGTGCCCGAGCCGATCCGCCCGTCGATCGGGCCGCTGTAGAACCCGGCACTCTTGAGCGCGTTCTGCAGCGCGCGGACGGTGTCGGGCGTGGCGTTGGTCTGGCACAGCACGCCGCGCCATTCCATGCGGCCGTCACTGATTTTTTCTTCGCGGCTGACGGTCTGATACTCGGCCGGCACCGCGATCCGCTGCTCACGCGCCGGCTCGACGAGCTTGCGCACTTTGACGGTCTGGTACTGCGCCGGCACGGTCTCGCGACGCACCTCGGCCTCCTTGACCAGCACCTGGCGGCGCACGGTCTGGTATTCGGCCGGCACCGTCACGCGCCGCGTCGTGGCCGGCTGATCGACTTCGCTGCGGGTTACGTCGCGGTATTCGGCCGGCGTTTCGACCAGGCACATGATGTCGCCGGTCAGGTTGTCGACTTTCTCGACCAGGCCGCGGCCGCGCTGCCATTGCTGGCTGGCCGGACGCACCAGCTGGCGCTCGGTCACGTTGCGATAGGTCGCCGGCACCTGCTCGATCCGTTCGGATTCAGGCTTGACCAGCACCGACTGTTCTTCCCAGCGGTATTCGGCCGGCACGACTTCGACGATGCGCTCCGAGGCCGGCTTGACCATCACCGTCTCCTCGGCCCACTCGTAGCGTTCGGGGACGATCTCGATGCGCTCCGACGCCGCTTTGCGCAGCACCGACTCGGTGACGGTCTTGAACTGTGGCGGCGTGTAGACGCGCGCATAGCATTCGCCAGGGCGTGCCAGCAGCGGCAGGCTGGCGTCGTAGGCGGTGGTGGTCTGCTGCGCCAAGGCGAGCGGGCTTGCGATCAGCGCTGCCAGCAGCAGGCCGGCATGGATGCGATGCCCCGACATGAAGATCCCCCCAGGTAAGTCGTCAGCCTATCGACGCACGCGGCGCAAGCCAAGCCAAGCCAACAATCCATACCGTTGCCCGGTCGGCGTCGGATCGGCGCCGGTGCGGCCGGTCAGCTCAGGCGCAGCTTGAACAGATCGCGCGACCGCGCCCAGATGTAGCTGACGATGCCCAGCGTCGCCACGCCGCCGGCCAGCACCGACGGCACCGTGCCCATCAGCCGCGCCGCCAGCCCCGACTCGAACGCGCCAAGCTCGTTGGACGCGGAGATGAAGATGCTGTTGACCGACGACACGCGCCCGCGCATGTGCTCGGCCGGCAGCGTCTGCATGATCGTGTTGCGGATCACCACGCTGACGCTGTCGAAAGCGCCGGTGGCAAACAGCGCGGCCGCCGACAGCCAGAACACCTCCGACACGGCAAACACCAGCGTCGATACGCCGAAGCCGGCGACGACGATCAGCAGCGTGCGCCAGGGCCGGCGCGTTGGCGGATACCAGTTGCAGATGATCACCGTGATCAGCGCGCCGGCCGCGGGTGCCGAACGCAGCAAGCCCAGCCCCTGCGGCCCGACCTTGAGAATGTCTTCGGCGAAGATCGGCAGGATCGCGACCACGCCGCCAAACAGAACCGAAAACATGTCCAGCGAGATCGCGTACAGGATGATCCGCGTCTTCCAGACGTAGGCGATGCCCTCCCGCAAACTCGCCCACAGCGCTACGCCCGGCGGCGCCGGCGGCACCGGCTGACGCGGAATGCGGCCGATCAGCACGATGTTGGCGATCACCATGCCGAGCACGACCCACAGCGTGCCGGTCAGTCCGAACAGCACGTACAAAAAACCGGCGATCGCCGGCCCGGCGATCGCGCCGGCCTGGAAGAACGTCGCCGCCCAACTCGCCGCGCTGGAATAGGCGTCGCGCGGAATCAGGAACGGCCGCAGCGCGCCGGCCGTGGGCGAGTAGATGCCGCGCGCCAGGCCGAGCATGAAGATCGAGCCGTAGACGATGCCCAGCATCGTGTTCTGCGGCAGCGCGGCCTGCGTTGATGGCAGCGTGGCCCAGATCAGCAGCAGCGAACCGGCGACGATCACGGCGCCGGCCATCTGCATCAGCCCGGTTTTTTCGCGCCGGTCGGCCAGATGCCCGCCAAACAGCGCCAAGCCGATGAACGGCAGCGCCTCGGCAAGCCCGACCAGCCCGAGTGCCAGTGGGTCGTGCGTCAGCCGGTACAGCTCGTAGCCGACGATCACCTCCTGGATCAGCAAGGCCGTCGACAGCAGCAGATTGGCGGTGATCAGCCGGCGAAACGCCGGAAAACGAAGCGCCGCGTAGGCGTCGTGTCGAGAAGTGGGGGTGCTCATGGAGGCGCGCAGCGTAGCGAGAGCCGCGCTGGCTGTCGCGTCCACGAAAAAGGCCGGACGGCTTGCGCCGTCCGGCCCTGATTCAACGTGCTGCGGTGAGGCTTACTTGCTTAGCACGCGGAACTCGACGCGGCGGTTCTGCGCACGGCCGTCGTCGGTGTCGTTGCTGGCCACCGGAGCGACCTCGCCGTAACCCTTGGCGACCAGGCGGGTCGAGGCGACACCCTGGCTGACCAGATAGGCCTTGACCGAGTCGGCGCGGCTCTGCGACAGCTTCTTGTTGTACGCATCGCTGCCCTTGCTGTCGGTGTGACCGGCCAGCTCGACCCGCATGTCGGGGTCGCTCTTGAGGCCGGCGGCAACGCCGTCGAGCACGGTCTTGCTGTCAGCGGTCAGCGTCGACTTGTTGAACTCGAAGTTGACGTTCTGCAGCACGATGGTCTGGGCTTCGCGGACACAGCCGGTGGCGTCGACCTTCAAGCCGTACGGCGTGTTCGGGCACTTGTCGGCAAAGTCCGGCACGCCGTCGCGATCGCTGTCGAGCGGGCAACCGCTGGCATCGACCGAGGCACCCTTGGGGGTGTTCGGGCACTTGTCGAGGTAGTCGGCCACGCCGTCACCGTCGGAGTCGACCGGGCAGCCCTGAGCGTTGACCGGCGCGCCCTTGGGCGTGTTCGGGCACTTGTCGAGGTAGTCCGGCACGCCGTCGCCGTCCGCGTCGAGCGGGCAGCCGCGGGTGTCAACCGACACGCCAGCCGGCGTGTTCGGGCAGGCATCGTTCGGGTCGACGACGCCGTCACCGTCGGCGTCGAGCGGCTTGCGCTTGCCGATGTCGGCTTGCAGCGCCAGGCCAACCTGCACGTCGTACAGCGGGTCGTCGCCATTGGTGGAGGCGAAATCGTTGAACACGGCTACATAGCGGCCTTCGGTGCGCAGCTTCAGGCCTTCCATCAGCGGCACGAAGAAGCCGACGCCTGCATTGGCGTAGCCGGCGCCTTCATTGCTGCCGTTGACCTTCTCGTCGACATAACCGCCGCCGGCCAGCACGAACGGCTGGAAGCCGCCGGTGGTGAACGGGAACAGGAAGTCGCCGCCAACGCCCCAGGACGAATCCTTGCCGTTGCCGACCTGGCGCTCGCCCTGCAGGCCGAACAGGTTGCCTTCGAACATCAGGCCGCTGTTCAGACGCGTGCCGAGGTAGACGCGAGAGCCCCAGCCATCGTCCATGTTGCGGTTCGAGTCGGGCTTGTTCCAGAACGCACCGCCGCCGACATAGGCCTTGGGTTCTTCGTAGCCTTCGGTTTGGGCAGCAGCTTTTTGCGAGAAACCGGCAACCGCGCAGAACGCGGCGGCCGAGAGCGCAAGACAACGCAGTCGGGACGACATGAGCAACCTCCTGTTAGGGGAAAATCCCACAGCAATAATTTGTTCGAACGGTTTCGCCGCCCATCCGGGAGTCCCCCCGATGCTGCGCCGACCCATCAAGCAGGCGCTATGGTTGGCTGAACCAATTAACTCAACCTGAACGTCAGTGATGTAAGCCCAAGTAAAAAGAGCATTTTTTGCTCTTGGGAGCGTTCTATATCACGCGCCGCCGTGTTCTTTTGTGTCAAGGAAACGCACGTCTGGATGGCGCTCCTGGGTCATCGAAAGGTTGACGCTGCTGGATGCAAGATAGACCAGGTCGCCGTAGTGATCCTTGGCGATCCGGGTCTCGTTCTTGTCGACGAAGGCCTTGAACAGCTTGTCGTCGCTGCCGGTGACCCAGCGCGCGCAGTAGACCTGCACCGGCTCGAACACGCACTCGACGCTGTACTCGTCGCGCAGCCGGAACTGCACCACGTCGAACTGCAGCGTGCCGACCGCGCCGAGGATGATGTCGTTGTTGGTCAGCGGCCGGTACACCTGGGTGGCGCCTTCTTCGCTGAGCTGGTCCAGGCCCTTGTTCAGCTGCTTGGCCTTCAGCGGGTCCTTCAGCACCACGCGCCGGAACAGGTCCGGCGCGAAGTTCGGGATGCCGGTAAAGCGCAGCGGCTCGCCTTCGCTGAACGAGTCACCGATGGCGATCGTGCCGTGGTTGTGCAGGCCGATGATGTCGCCCGGATACGCCTCTTCGACCGATTCACGGTCGGCGGCCATGAAGATCAACGCATGGTTGACGCGCACCGGGCCACCCAGGCGCACGCTGTGCAGCGTCATGCCCTTGCGGTAGATGCCCGAGCAGACGCGCAGGAACGCGACGCGGTCGCGGTGCTTGGGGTCCATGTTCGCCTGAATCTTGAACACGAAGCCGCTGAACTTGGGCTCTGTCGGCGCCACTTCCCGCGATTCGGTGTGCCGCGGCAGCGGGTCAGGCGCCCAGTCGGTAAAGCCGTTGAGCAGCTCGCGTACGCCGAAGTTGTTGATCGCCGCGCCGAAGAACACCGGCGTCAGCTTGGCTGCGCGGTAGCGCTCGAGGTCGAAGTCGGTGCCGGCCATCTGCAGCAGCTCGATCTCGTCGAGCAGCGTCTGGTACGGCGCGCCGAAGCGCTCGGCCAGGCCCGGCGTGTTCAGGCCGTCGATGGTCTCGATCTCGGACACGCGGTGCTTGTCGCCCGAATACAGATAGAAGCGGTCTTCGAGCAGGTGGTAGACGCCCTTGAACTCGCGGCCCATACCCAGCGGCCAGGTGATCGGCGTGCACTGGATGCCGAGCACTTTTTCGACTTCGTCGAGCAGCTCCAGCGGCGGGCGGCCTTCGCGGTCGAGTTTGTTGACGAAGGTGATGATCGGCGTATCGCGCAGCCGGCAGACCTCCATCAGCTTGATCGTGCGGTTTTCGACGCCCTTGGCGGCGTCGATGACCATCAGCGCGCTGTCGACCGCGGTCAGCGTGCGGTAGGTGTCCTCGCTGAAGTCCTCGTGACCGGGCGTGTCGAGCAAGTTGACGATCTTGCCGTTGTACGGGAACTGCATCACCGAGGTGGTGATCGAGATGCCGCGCTGCTGTTCCAGCGCCATCCAGTCCGACGTGGCGTGACGGCTCGCCTTGCGGCCCTTGACGGTACCGGCCAGCTGGATCGCGCCGCCGAACAGCAACAGCTTCTCCGTCAGCGTGGTTTTGCCCGCGTCGGGATGGGAAATGATGGCGAACGTGCGGCGGCGCAGCGCCTGCTCGGCGACGGTGGACATGTCGGGGCGGCTTTCCTGAAGGGCGCCGATTGTAGCCCCTCGACGCTGATGGCCGTTGACGGGATTGTCTGACAGGGCCGCGCCAGGCCTTGGGCTAGACTGGTGGCGATTGGGGGCGGGGGCCATCAATATGAGTTTGCAGCACGACCTGCCTCGCGGCCGGGTCACGTTTGTGATGACCGACATCGAAGGATCGACGGCCTTGATGCGCCACCTTGGCGAAGCCGGTGCGCCGTTGGTGATGCGGCAGCGCGCGATCATCACCGAAGCGGTGTCGCGTTACGTTGGCGTCGTGTTTGGTCACGAGGGCGACGCCTGCTTTTGCGCCTTTGCCGACCCCTTGCTGGCAATGCTGGCCTGCGTCGACATCCAGCGGGCGTTGCTGGCCGAGCCCTGGCCAGATGGTGCGGCGCTGCGCGTTCGGATCGGCGTGCACACCGGCCTGGCCCAGCCTTATGGCGACAACTACATCGCACTGGCCGTGCACCAGGCCGCCCGCGTTGCAGCGGCGGCACACGGTGGCCAGGTGCTGGTGTCGCACGAGACGGTCGATGCGGTCCATGGTCGTCTGCCGCCGGCGCTGTCGCTGGCCGACCTGGGGACTTATCAGCTCAAGGATTTCCCCGAGCCGCAGCGACTGATGCAGTTGCTGCACGCCGACCTGCCGCTCGACTTTGCGCCGGTGCGCAGCCTGTCGCTGACGCGCCATAACCTGCCAAGGACCACGACCTCGTTCATCGGCCGCAGTGCCGAGCGCGCCGAGCTCGGCCGCTTGGTCAGCGACAGCGCGCTGGTCTGCGTCGTCGGCCCGCCCGGGATCGGCAAGACCCGCCTGGCGCTGGAGCTGGCGGCTGATGTGCTGCCGCACTATGCCGACGGCGTGTGGCTGGTCGATCTGGCCAGCTGCGATGACCGCGATTCGTCGCTGGCGGCACTGGCCAGCGCGCTGGGCGTGCTCGATTCACCCGCACTGCCACTCGATCTGGCGGTGCAGGCGTTCGTCGCCTCGAAAGTGATGCTGGTTTGGATTGATCGCTGCGACCACCTCGATGCCGAGGTCGACTCGCTGGTCGAGGTGCTGTTGCACAACCCGGCCTGCCGCGTCGTCGTGACGCGTTGCGAGCCGCTGCGGCGGGTCAACGCCCGCCTGCTGCGGCTAGGGCCGCTGCCGGTCGAAGCCGGTAGCGGCGGCGAGTTGTCGGATGCCGAGCGGCTGTTCGTCGAGCGCGTACAGGAACGCCGCCCGGCATTTCGGCTGGATGCGGTCCAGGCGCGGGCCGTTGCCGATATCTGTCGCGGGCTCAGCGGCACGCCGCTCAAGCTGGAACAGGCGGCGGCCAGCGCGCGGGCGCTGCCGATGGATCAACTCGCGGCGAAACTGCGGCAGGAGGGATTGGAAGGACTGATCCGCAGCGACCGCCGTCGCCGTCTGCTGCAGCGCGCGGCATGGGCCGCCGGTGTCGCCCTGGCCGCGGTCGTGGTGGTGAGCCTGCTGAACGTCCAGCAGCGCCGCTTCACCAGCCGCGAGCAGGCCGAGCAACGCGTCCGGCTGATGGAAGCCGGACGCCAAGAGCTGCTGGCCGGCTCGCAAATGCGCGCAGCAGTGTTCTTGTCGGAAGCTTATCGCCGCGGCGTCGACACGCCGGCGCTGCGGCTGATGTTGCGCCAGGCGATGCAGCCGATCGACGCACTATCGCAGGTGATCAACACCGGCTCGGTGCTGCGCACGATGGAGCTGAGCGCCGACGACCGGACGCTGGTGGCGCTGTCGTCGACCGGTGACGTCAGCGCCTGGGAGCTGCCCAGCGGACGACAGCTTGCGAGCTTTCACGGCTTTGATCTGGAGCAGACGCAATCCTTCTGCGGCCCGACGTTGAGCAACGACGGCCGCTGGCTGTCGCTGTCGTATATGCCGACATCCGGCGGCGACGGCACGCTGCGCGTCTGGCAACTGCCCGAGGGCGTGCTGCGGCTGGAAACGCCGATCGACAGCACCAACTGCACGATTGCCGTGCCGTTCACGCCGGACGGCGAACACATCGTCGCCGTCGCCCCAGACGGCCGGCCGCAGCTTTACCCGATGGCGGGCGGCGCGCCGTTTTCACCGGCCGACGCCGCGCCGGGGCAGGCGACGGTCGCCACGCTGAGTCGTGATGGTCGCTGGCTTGCGGCCGGGGGGCGCGACGGCCAAGTGCTGGCCTGGCGCCTCGGCGAACCGGGCCCAGCGCTGCGCTTGATCGGGCTGGGTCAGCCGGTGACCGCGCTCGATGTGCATCCCGACGGCAGCTTGCTGGTGGCCAGTGGCGCCGCGGGTGCGCTGCGCGCCTGGAGCCTGCCTGAGGGCCGCGTCGCATTTGCCGGCGGCCACGCCCAGCCGATCTACCAGTTGCAGTTCGCGTCGGCGGGCCGCCGCTTGCTGACGCTGGGCGCGGACGGCGAGCGCGTCTGGAGCACCGACAACGGCGCGCTGGTCTATGCGGGGCCCAGCAGCAGCCGTTATGCGTTCAGCTCGCTGCGCGCTGACGGCGAGAAGCTCGGCCGCGTCGATTGGCGCCAGACGCTGGTGTCCGACGTGCTCAGCTCGCGGCCGCTGTTTGCGTTCAGCATCGACACGATCGTGGCGCTGTTCACGCGCCACGGGTCGCAGCTGGTGAGTGCCGACCAGAACGGGCAAGTCGCCGTCTGGGACGAGCGCTTCCGGCCGTTGTCGAGCGCGCGCCATGGTGCGCAGGTCGGTGAGGCGCCCGGCTGGTGGTCGCCGGCCGTCAACTTCACGCAGTTGCCAGACGGCGAGGTGATCAGCGGCGGCCCTGACGGCCGGGTGCGGCGCTGGACGCCGCGCCGGCTGGAGCCGGTTGGCGAGCTGGCCCGGCTCGATGCGCCCATCAGCGCGGTCACCAGTACCCCTGATGGCCGCCGCGTAGCCGCGGCGACGGCGCAAGGCGACCTGGCCGTGTGGGACCTGCCCAGCGGCCAGGTGGTGCAGCGCCTGGCGGTGCCGGGGCGGTTCTTCTCGGTCGTTCGGTTGAGCCCGGACGGGCAGCATCTGTTTGCCGCCGAGCGATCCAACATCGGCCGACTGTGGCGGCTCGACACCGGCGCACTGCGAGCCGAGTGGGCGCTCGATTCGCGCTTCGCATTCGACTTCAGCCCCGACGGCCAGCACATCGCGATCGGCCTTGGGCACCAGGTACAGGTGCTCGATCTGGCCACGCTCACCGTTCGCGAGCAGGCGCCGCTGTCGGCCGACGCGCCGCCGGTGGGCTGCATGCGGTTTGCGCACGATTCACGGCAGCTCGTCGCGATGGCCGATGACGACAGCGGAGCCGCGGCCTGGTATCTGCTGGGCAGCGGGCTGCGCCATTCGCGAACCATCGAAAGCACCTACGGCTGCGTCTATGCCGAGTTCAACGGCGACGACCGGCGCGTGCTGTTGATGCAGGGCGGGTCATCGGCCGTTGTCTGGGAGCCGAGCGCCAGCGAGGGCGGCAGCGTGATCAACATGGGCGAGCACAACGGCACCGTGTTCACAGCCCGCTGGAGCCCGGACGGCAACTTTGTTGCCACGGCCGGCAGCGATGGCGTGGCGGCGCTGTCCGACAGCCACGACGGCCGTCTGCTGCAAACACTCGCCGTGCACGCCGGGCAGGTGGTGAATGTGGCGTTTTCGCGCAATGGCGACACGCTCTATAGCGGCGGCGACGACAGCCGCTTGCAGGCCTGGGAAGCCGCGCTGGAAACCCGCAGCGCCGACGACATTGCCCGGCGCGTGGCCTGCGTGACACCGTGGCGGCTGGTCGGCATGGAACTGCAACCAGCGCCCGTCGACCTGCGCCGCTGCGTCGCGCCGACGGCCGGCGGCAGCTGATCAGCCCGGCCGCGATCCCAGCAGCACGCCGCGCTCCAGCAGCTGCCGCAGCAGCTGCGTGCCGGCTTCGACGACGGCACCGGCGTCGGCATGACCGAGTTCGTCGGCCAGCGTCGCGAGCAGGTCGGCCGCAGCGACGTCGGGCTGGCTGTCGATCGCACGCAACAGCAACAGTGTCAGCGCGTTGATCTCCATGAAACGCACCGCGTCGCTGCGGTCGCGGTAGGCGATCAGATAGGTCGGTTGCGCCGGCGGCTCGCCGGGGATCGCGTCGGGGCCGATCTGGTGGACGGCGTAGCGGTAGCTCAGCGGCCAAGCCAGCGGCGATACCAGCGGCGGGCGGTTCATCGCAAACGCAGCCGCCTTGGGCAGCGGCGTGGTGTCGTCGCCGAGCGCGCGCTCCACCCATTCGTAATGACACAGCTCGGCCAGCCAGGGCGGATCCTGCTGCCGTGCCTCGTCGCTGCGGCCATCGAGCCAGGCGATGAACACCTCGGCCAACTTGCGCAGCTGCGGCTCGTCGATGCCGTGTTCGGCGACAAAGGCGTCGACGCGCGCCGCCCATGCGGCGTCGTCACTGATCGCGCGCAACACCGGGAACGCCCGCGTCAGCGCGCGATCGATGTTGCCGCGCAGCAGCTGCCGGTACAGCGCCAGCGTTGCATCGGGTACGCCGTCGGGCGCTGGCGCTTGCGGGTTGCGCAGTGCCGCCGTCAGCGCGCGCTGGGCCGCTTCCAGCGGGCTCATGCCGCCACTCGCGCAGCGGCGTGATGCGCAGCGACGCGCTGCAATTCCTGCATCAGCTCGCTCCAGGGCGGCAAGTTGAAGTCGCGTTCCAGCACCGTCGGCAGCGTGCCGAAGCGCGCATAAGCGTGGTCGAGCAGCGACCACACCGGGTCGATCACCGGCTCGCCGTGCGTGTCGATGCGCAGGCCGTCGTTGTGGCGCTGCCAATGCCCGGCGACATGGATCGCGCGGACGCGTCCGGCCGGTAACGAGTCGATCAGCGCAAGCGCGTCTTCGCCGTGATTCATCGCATTGACGTAGACGTTGTTGACGTCGAGCAGCAGATCACAGCCGGCACGGTCGAGCACCGCGTTGATGAACTGCGCTTCGCTCAGCGGCGCGGGCCAGCGCAGATAGGCGCTGATGTTTTCCAGCGCGATCGTGCGTTCCAGTACGTCTTGCACGATCGCGACGCGCTGCGCGACGTGCTCGACCGCTTCGTCGGTGAACGGCAGCGGCAACAACTCGTGCAGATAACCTTCGTCGCCGCAAAACGACAGATGGTCGCTGTAGTCGTCGATATCGTGCGCGTCGAGAAACACGCGCACGCGGCGCAGCCATTCGAGGTCCAGCGGCGCCGGGCCGCCGATCGACAGCGACAGGCCGTGTGCGCGCAGCGGATAGCGCTCGGCCAGTGCCGCGAACTGCCGGCCTTGCGCGCCGCCGATGTCGATCCAGTTTTCCGGCGCGACTTCCAGATGCCCAGGCACCGGGCCGGCCGCCGCACGATCGTCGGCGGCGCTCAGCAAGGGCGCCAGCAGCGCGCGGCGCAGGCCCAGGCCGATATCGCCGTCCAGCGACGGCGACGCGCTGCTTGGCGGCGGGTTCAGCGCTTAGCTCTTCGGCGCCGGAGCCGGGGCCGGCTTGCCGCTCTTGTCGGCGTCGGTCTTCTTGCCGTCGTCCTTGCCGGTGTCGCCGCCCATCGCGCCGCAACCACCTTCGCCGCAGGCGTGCTCGCCGCCGGTCTTGCCGTCACCGGCCATCGCCACCGCGTAGCCCGAGGCCAGATCGCGCGCTTCAAACAACGACGTGCTGCCGGCCTGCGCCGCACCGATCACCGACAGGCTCAGGCCCGCGCCGACCAGCAACTGCTGCAGCGACAGGTTCGACTTGCTGCTGCGATTGGAAGCATTCATGGAATCAACTCCGTAGAGAACGAGTGACAAAACCGTCGTCGGCAATACCGCCACGGCCCAAAAAAGGATGCGCCACCGGCCGCGCCCGGCGCCGGGGCAGTTTACCGACCCGAGCCCGCGCCGCGCAGCGCCCGCCTGCCCCCGCCGCCGCAAGCCGGCCCGCCCCCGCGATCGTTTATCATCGCCTCGCTCCCGCCACCCGCGCGGCGAGCCCATCTGCGCCAGGGCCTTTAGCTCAATTGGTTAGAGCAGGGGACTCATAATCCCTTGGTTGTCGGTTCAAGTCCGACAGGGCCCACCAATGGTTGGTTCGGCGTTTCTGACGGTACTCCCGCCTTTTGCAGCCTTCCGTTTCAGAGCCCGCACCTGTTACGCGCGGCATCGCGTCTACCGTGACACTCGCGTTGTACGCACGCCGCTAGCCCGCACCGCCGCCCCGACGTCGTCCGATCCACGCTCGATACGCTGACGGGGTCATGCCGGTGTGGCGGACGAAGGCGCGGCGGAAGCTGCCTTCGTCGCGCCAGCCGCAATCCTGTGCGACGGCCTTGACCGCTGCGCTGCCGGTTTCCAGCAGCGTGCGGGCGGTTTCCAGCTGTACGCGGGCGATGAAGCCTTTCGGTGATTCTTGCCCCAGGCTTTTCAGGCGCCGGTGCAGCGTGCGCTCGCTGGTGGCGAGCTGGGCGGCCAAGGTCTGCGGTGTCAGCGGCGTGTCGCCGCGGTGATTGCGTACCGCCTTCTCTGCCGCCAGCAGAAAGGGGTTGTGGGCCTGCATATGGCGGGGCGGCACGTAGACGCTCTGGGTCAACGGCGCGGTATCCACCACGGCAAAGTCGGCGGCGATGCGCGCGGCTTCCGGCCCGACCAGGGTGCGGATCGTGTGCAGCGCCAGATCGATCCATGACAGCGGTCCGCCAGTGGTGACGACGCGGCCGTCTTCGATCAGCGCACTGCCCCAGGCGGCGTCGGCCTTCGGAAACCGGCGCCTCAGTTCGTCGTGAAGCCACCAGGTCGTGGTGCAGCGACGGCCGTTGAGCAGGCCGGCTTCGCCCATGACGAACACACCGGCGCAGCTGCCGCCGATCAGGGCGCCGTGTGCATGCTGGCGGCGCAACCAGGCCGCTGCTTTGGCGGTCTGCGCGGTCTGCGGCGGCAGGCCGTCACTCGCGGGCATCAGTCCCGGGATCAGTACCGCACTGGCTTTGACCACGTCCTCCATCGCCGCATCCACGGGCAGCTTGCGACCACGCCCATCGGTGACGGGCTTGCCGTTGGCGCTGGCCACGATCACGTCGCACAGCGGCCAGCTCTGCGCCTTGGGCTGGCTCTGGCTGGCCTGCGCTGCCAGCCAGAACACGTCGGCAAGGCCGACGAGGCCGGACGGCAGGTTGCCATCGAGGGCGAGCAGGACGATGTGCATGCAGTCGGACCGGCTTGGACGATTGGCGGATTTTGCCTGTTCCTTGTCTTGCCTGCCACGCAATATCTGCCGCCCGTGGCCACACACTCTCGCCCCGTCAGTCGCACTCCCACGACGTTACCGAGATCGCCATGAAGCACACGCTCACCTTTGCTGCCCTTACGTTTGCCGCCGCTGCTGTCACCGCGCAGGCGGCCCCGGCCGACAAGTCCACCGCCGCTCTGCTGGCCGCCGACCAGTCCTGCGCCGGTCTGCCGACCCATGCCGAGTTCAAGGCGGCGCTGCAGGCCGCTCAGAAGGAAAAGAACGCCGCATTCGGACTCAACATGTGGGGCGCCGTGGTCAATCGCGCGGGCATCGTCTGCGCAGTGGCGTTCACCGGCGACAATTGGGGCGACCAGTGGCCCGGCAGCCGCATCATCGCCGCGCAGAAGGCCGGCACCAGCAACAACTTCAGCCTGCCGAAGCTGGCGATGGCCACTGCGAATCTGTACAGCATCGCGCAGCCCGGCGGTTTTGCTTTCGGCATCCAGGAAGCCAACCCGATCGTGCCCGAGCATGTTTACGCCGGCCCGACGGCCTACTGGGGCCAGGCCAACGACCCGATGGTCGGTGAGCGCGTCGGCGGCTTCAACGTGTTCGGCGGCGGCCTGCCGCTGTACAACGCCAAGGGTGAGCTGCTGGGCGCGCTCGGCACCTCGGGCGACAGTTCCTGCGCCGATCACTACATCAGCTGGCGCACGCGCAACACGCTGAAGCTCGACTACGTGCCGGCCGGGCTCGGGCCCAATGGCGTGGATCAGATTGCGTTCAGCGGCCCTTGGAGTCAGCCAGTCTGCGGCGAGCTCAAGGCGCACGAAGCCGTCGTGAACAGCCTGCCGCCGACCCGCAAAGTCGCTCCGTGATCCGCTGATCGCCACCGAAGCACCGTGCCACGGCCCCGATGGACGATGACCAGTCCACCGGGGCTTGTAGCGTGGCGCGGGCGCGTCGCATGCGGGCCCGAAACCTCCAAGCGCATCCATCACCCTTAACGAGAGAATCACCATGATGATCCCGAATGGTTCGTTGATCACGGCCACACCCGAAGAAGGCCGACAGCTCGCGATGACGATGGCGAGACTCGTCATCAAGGCCACACAACCCGACGAGGCAGTGCGATCGCGGCTGCGCGATGTCTACGCCAATGACGCGATGGCCTTGCTGCAGGTCGGGCAGACCGTCGCGATCGAATTCGCCACGATTGCGGCCGCTAACGGCTACTGGAGAACCTGAGCGCGCGCCGTATGCGCAGCGCTCGCTGACGCAGCGCATCAGCGTGGTCGGCGCCGTTTAGCGCCGCTGCTCCCGAGCCGCCATTGATCGAACGGAGCCGTCTCGGCCGTCGCCTCGCTCAACCGCTGCCGCTGCGCCATTGCTGAGGCGATACGCCGGTCCAGCGCCGGAACGCGCGGGTGAATGCGCTGTGTTCCGAATAGCCGAGCAGCCACGCGACCTCGGCCAGCGACAGCCGCGGATCACGCAAGTGGTTTTCGGCCAGTTGGCGGCGCGTGTCATCGCACAGTTGGCGGAACTGCAGGCCGCGATCGCTTAAGCGGCGATGCAGCGTGCGCGGCGTGATGTGCATGGCGGTCGCGATCGGCTCCAGGCTCGGCTCGCCGCTCTGCAGTTGCCGCGTGATCGCCTGCCGCACCTCGCGTTCCAGCTCGTCACCGGCCGGCAATTGCGCCAGCAGCGTGCGCGCCTGCTGTTCCATCAAGTCGAGCAGTGCGTCGTCGGGCTGGCGCAGCGGTTGTTGCAGCAAGTCGGCGGCGAAGCGCACGCCCGGCAGCGGTTGGTCGAACAGAACCGGGCAGCCGAAATACGCTTCGTACGGCGTCACGTCGGCCGGGCGTGGATGCGGAAAGCGCACGGCTTCGATTTGCGGCGCGCCAACCGTGATGTTGCGAGCGAACTGCACCAGCGCGGTCAGCGCGGTTTCGTCGACCAGCGCGCCCATCGATTCCGGCGCGTTGCGCCATTCGATGGTCACCGTGTGCGGCTCGACGCGCACGTCCATCTGCGCCACATGCGCGATCAGCCGGTCGTATTGCTGCCAGCGCAGCAGCGCGGCGCCGACGTCGCGGCAGGCATGCAGCACATACCCGAGCACGCCCAGATGCGCAGTGCGAATCTGCTGGCCCAGGTGCAAGCCGAGCAGCGGGTCCTGCAGCGCCGCCGCTGCGCGCTCCAGCATCTGCCGCCAGTGGCGGCCGGCGTAGCGGCCCAGGCCGCGGTCAGCATCGGCCGGCCGCGCCTCTCCCAGCACTTGCTGCGCGTCGAGCCCTTGCAACGACAGGTAGTCGAACAGCAGCCGAACATAGGTGCTGGAGTAGTAGACGTCGTGGATCGTCGTCGGCGAAGGCGTGGCCATGTCCGAAAATGTCAAGCGATTGGCTCCCGCTGTCAACGCGGTGGCGCTGGTGCCGCGGCAAGCTGTCGGCACTGAAACAGTGCGGGGAGCCGATGATGGCATTCGAAACCGTGGGGTCGTTGATGGCGGATCTGTGGGCCGGGCTGCGCCCGCTGCTCGGTGACGACGTCGATTGGAAGCAGGTGTTTCTGATCGGTATGACGCCGCTGTTTCTGCTGGCGTTCATGACCGAGTTCGTCGTCGAGCGTCGCCGTGGTCGCCGCGCTGCGTTCCATTGGAAGGAGATCGCCGCCAACCTGTCGCTCGGCGCCGGCTACCAAGTGGCCGAAGTGCTGATGTGGACGCTGCTGACCGGTGGCATCTTTGCCTGGGTGTATCAGCACCGGCTGTTCACGGTGCCGGTCAACGGCTGGACGATCCTGCCGATCTTCGTGCTGGTGGAGCTGTGCTATTACGCGTTCCATCGCAGCTCGCATCGCGTGCGCTGGTTCTGGGCCGCGCATGTGCCGCATCACAGCGGCCAGGTGATGAACTTCACCACGGCAATGCGCCAGTCGGTGCTCAACGCGTTCGTCGGCACGTTCGTGTTCATGCTGCCGCCGGTGTGGCTCGGCGTGCCGCCGGCGGTGGTGATGTTCCTGCTTGCGGTGGACTTGGCGTACCAGTACTTCGTGCACACCGAAGCGGTCGGACGCTTTCCGCGCTGGTACGAATACTGGTTCGACACGCCGTCGAATCACCGCGTCCATCACGGCCGCAACCCGCAGTACATCGACCGCAACTATGGCGGCGTGCTGATCGTGTTCGACCGCTGGTTCGGCACCTACGCCGAAGAACGCGAGCCGGTCGACTACGGCATCACGCGGCAGATCCGCTCATACAACGTGTTTGTGCTCAACTTCCACGAGTTCGTCGATATGTGGCGCGACGTGCTGGCGCCTGGCCCGCTGCGGCAGCGGCTGCGCCACTTGTGGATGCCGCCCGAATGGCAGCGTGAAGGACACACGCCGCTGCACACTTGGACGGTCGAGTCGGTATCGTCGCCGTCGTCTTCAGCGACAGCGACGACGACCGTAGCATCCGCTGCATCACCATCGGGCGGCGCCATGCCGGCAGCGTCCTGAGCCCCGCTCCAACACGTTCACGAGGCTTGCATGCTCACTTTCACCCGTGTCTTTCTGGCGCTGTCGGCGCTGGCCTTTCTGCTGATCGGGCTCAACACGTTTCACGACCCGGTCGCGGCGATGGCCGGCATTGACCTGGTGCCGGCCTCCGCCAGCGCGCTGAACGAAGTGCGCGCCAATTACGGCAGCCTGCAGATCGCATTCGGTGCGCTGTTGCTGGCCGGCGCGCTGTCGGCGTCGTTCCTGCGGCCGGCGTTATGGATTTATTTCGCGATTTGCGGCGGCCTCGTCGCGGGCCGCATCGTCGGGCTGGTCGTCGATGGCTTGCCCAACCACGTGATCCTGACGCTGATGGCCACCGAAGTCGTCACCGCGCTGGTATCGGCGCTGCTGTTGTGGCGTCTGCCGCGCGCGGCTTGAGCTGGCTCAGCCGTTGGGCGTCGCGTCGATGAAGCGGCGGATCGCATCGGCCACCGTCTGCGGCTGTTCCACGGCAAGCCAATGGCCGGCGTCCGGCACGGCCACGATCTGGCGCGCGCCGAAGCGGTCGGCAAACTGGCGCGGCAGATAAGGATCGCGTTCGCCCCATAGCACCAGCGTTGGCACGCGCTGTGTCAGTGCCAGCAGCTGATCTTCCCAGCCGCGGAAGTTGGCCGGGTCCGACTTGCGGTACAGCGCCAGCACCATGCGCCGCATCGATGGCGTCATCAGCGCGTAGGCGGCGTCCAGATGCGCGTCGCTGATGTGTGGCGAGCCGCGCCGCGTTTCCAGCGCGAGTATCCAGCGGTTCATCAGCCGCATCGACAACTCGCCGAGCCACGGCGTGCGCCACACGCGGCCCCAGAAATGCCAGCGGTAGTCGGAGAAAAACAGCGTGTTGTTGACGACGATGCGCCGCACCTTGTGCGGATGGCGCACCGCCCAGGCCATGCCGTAGGGGCCGCCGAAGTCGTGCATCACCAGCGTCAGCGGTTGATCGATGCCGGCTTGCGTCACCGCGTGGTCGACGAAGGCCGCCATGTGCTCCAGCGAATAATCAAAGCCGGGCGGCACTGGCGTGGCGCCGAAGCCGGGCAGGTCGGGCGCAACGCAGCGCAGCGTCGGCGCCAGCCGGTCGATCACCGGCTGCCACATCGCCGACGAGTCGGGGTTGCCGTGCAATAGCAGCACCGGCTCGCCGTGACCAACGTCGATGCGGTGTACCGGGGCGTTGCGCAGCAGCGGAGCGGAGGCGGTCATGGCGAGGGCCAATAGCAGGGGCAAGCGAGGTTATGCGCTGACCAACGGCGCGGCACCACCCGGCGCAGGCTCGGGCTATGCTCGCCGCGCCGGGCGCAGGGCCCGGATACCCTGGGGAGGGGTTCAATCATGATGACGAGCAAGCAGTGCATGGCGGCTCTGATCGGGCTGGCCGCGTCGGTCGTAGCGACGCAAGCAGCGGCGACCGACGATCTGGAGTTCGTGCTGAAGAACAAGACGTCGGAGGCGCTGACCGAGTTCTACGCATCGCCTCCGGGCACCGACGACTGGGAAGAGGACATTCTCGGCCGCGACGTGCTCGAGCCCGGCGAGAAGGTCACGATCACGATCGCCGACAAGCGCGAAGACTGCCGCTACGACTTGAAAGCCGTGTTCGAAGGCGGCGAAGAAGTCGAACAGCGCAAAGTCGACCTGTGCGACACCGAGGTCTACGAGTTCACCGAGTAAGCGCGCATCCACTCGCGGCGACCGTGCACGGTTGCGCACGGTCGCCGCGATTCGTGCATCACCGCGATCAGCCGCGCAGCTTGTCGCGCCACAGCGTGGCGTTGGCGATGCCCAAGGCGTCGGGGTCGAACACTGGTGATTGGCCGGCCTTCTTCTGCGCTTCGTAATCCTTCAGCGCGATCAGCGCCGGCTTTTGCAGAATCAGAATCGCGATCACGTTGAGCCAGGCCATCAGGCCTACGCCGATGTCACCGAGCGCCCATGCCGTTTCGGCGCTGCGCACGGTGCCGTAGCCCACCGCCAGCAACAGGCCGACCCGCAGCACTTGCGTCATCCAGGGCCGATGCACTTTGCGGTTGATGTACGCGATGTTGGTTTCGGCCATGTAGTAGTAGGCGACGATCGTCGTGAAAGCGAAGAACAGAATCGCGATCGCAACGAAGCCGGCGCCATAGCCGGGCATGATCGATTCAACGGCCGCCTGAGCGTAGCCGGGGCCAGGCGACACGCCGGGCAGCGCTTCGGTGATCATGCCGCCGGCCGGGTGGATCACGTTGTACAAGCCGGTCGACAGGATCATGAACGCGGTCGCCGAGCAGACCATCAGCGTGTCGACGTAGATCGAAAACGCCTGCACGTATCCCTGCTGCGCCGGATGCGCCACTTCGGCCGCCGCGGCCGGATGCGGCCCGGTGCCCTGGCCGGCTTCGTTGGAATAGATGCCGCGCTTGACGCCCCATTCGATCGCCAGGCCCAGCACCGCGCCAAACGCCGCGTTGGCGCCGAACGCGCTGCCGATGATCAAGCCGAACACTTCGGGCACTTTCGACACGTTGCTGAACATGATCGCGAACGCCACCAGAATGTAGGCCCCGGCCATGAACGGCACCACCAGCTCGGCAAAGCGCGCAATGCGGCGCACGCCGCCGTAGATGATCACGGCCAGCGCCACCACCAGGCCGCCGGCCGTCACCGCCGGCGCGACGCCCCAGGCGGTGTTCAGGCTCGCCGCGATGCCGTTGGCCTGCACGCCCGGCAGCAGCAAGCCGGTGGCGATCACGGTGGCGATCGCGAACGTCCACGCGTACCACTTCTGGTTCATCGCCTTTTCGATGTAGTAAGCGGGCCCGCCGCGATACTGGCCTTGCTCATCGCGCTCTTTGTAGATCTGCGCCAGCGTCGACTCGACATAGGCCGTCGACGCACCGAGGAAGGCCACCATCCACATCCAGAACACCGCGCCGGGCCCGCCATAGGCGATCGCCGTGGCGACGCCGGCGATGTTGCCGATGCCGACGCGCCCCGACAGCGACATCGCCAGCGCCTGGAACGCCGACACGCCCGACGCGGATTTTTCGCTATGTGCCATCAACCGCAGCATCTCGCCCAGGCCGCGCACCTGCATGAAGCGCGTGCGGATCGAAAAGTACAGGCCGGCGCCCAGGCACAGCGCGATCAGCGCCCGGCTCCAGACGAGGTTGTTGATGGCGCCGATAATGGCATCCACGATGAGGGTTCTCCTTGGGGGCAGGGACGGCGTCGGCGCTGACAAGCAAGATCCGGCGCAGGCGGGCGCCGGCCGATTCGCGCCGGTCACCGTCAGCGGCGATGATGCGCGGCCTCCATGCTACCGGCCTGACGCCGTCCCGATGAACTCGCGCCTGAACCTGCGCCTGAGCTTGATCCTGTTCACCGTCGTGCTCGACACCGCCGGCATCGGCCTGATCATGCCGGTGCTGCCGCGGCTGCTGCGCGAACTGATGCAGGCTGCCGACGTCAGCGCCGTCTACGGCCTGCTGCTGGCGCTGTACGCGCTGATGCAGTTCGTGTTTTCGCCGATCCTGGGCGCGCTCAGCGACCGCTACGGTCGCCGGCCGGTGCTGCTGGTGTCGATCGGCGGTGCCGCGCTCGACTATCTGGTGATGGCGTCGAGCACGACGCTGAGCCTGCTGGTGATCGGCCGGCTGGTCGCCGGCATCACCGGCGCCAACGTCGCCGTGGCCACGGCCTACATCGCCGACATCACGCCCGAATCGCAACGCGCGCAACGCTACGGCTGGTTCAATGCTTGTTTCGGTCTGGGCTTCATCGCCGGGCCGATGCTCGGTGGCCTGCTCGGCGAATGGTCGCCGCGCTACCCGTTCGTCGCAGCGGCCGTGCTAAACGGCCTCAACTTCCTGATGGCGCTGCTGGTGCTGCCCGAGTCGCGCAGCGGCGCGCCGCGCTCGCTGAGTTGGGCGGCGATCAACCCGCTGGCGGCCTTCACGCGGCTGGCCGCGATGCCGGCGCTGCTGCCGATGATCGCGATCTACTTCGTGATCTACCTGATCGGCCAGTTGCCGGGCTCGCTGTGGGTCATCTACGGCGAGGACCGCTTCGCGTGGACGCCGCGGCTGATCGGCATCACCTTGGCCGGCTTCGGCCTGCTGCATGCGCTGGTACAGGCGCTGGTCACTGGGCCGATGACGCGCTGGCTCGGCGAACGCCGCGCGATCATCGTCGGCATCGTCTGCGACGGCAGCGCCTATGCGGCGATGGCCTTCGTTACCGGCACCGGCGCGGTGCTGGCGCTGATGCCGCTGTTCGCGCTCGGCGGCGTCGCGCTGCCAGCGCTGCAGGCGCTGATCTCCTCGCAGGTCGATGAGAGCCGCCAGGGCCAGCTGCAGGGCACGCTGGTGAGCCTGGTCAGCTTGAGCGCGATCATCGGGCCGCTGGCGGCAACGGCCGCTTATGCCGCCAGTCGCGACGCGTTTCCGGGGCTGGTGTGGCTGGCCGCGGCCTCGCTGTACCTGCTGTGCATTCCCTTGCTGCGCTATCGCGCCGGCGGCCACTGAGGGTTTTGCAGGTTTGCGCGGCGGCGAGCGCCACGCTGACAATGCGGCGCTCGTCATACCAGGGGTCTCCAAGCCGTGAACGCAGCCCAACCTGCCGTCCGCCAGCTGTCGCTGCGCGCCGTGATCCTGTCGATGGTGCTGGCGATGATCCTCGCCGCCGCCAACGCCTACCTCGGCTTGTTTGCCGGCTTGACGATCGCCACGGCGATTCCGGCGGCCGTGGTGTCGATGGCCGTGCTGCGGTTGTTCGGCGGCGGCAGCATTCTGGAAAACAACATCGTGCAGACCGGCGCCTCGGCCGGCTCGTCGATCGCGGCGGGCGTGATTTTTACGATTCCGGCGCTGGTGATCCTCGGTTACTGGCAGGACTTCCGCTACAGCTGGGTGCTGGCCATTGCCGGCCTCGGCGGCCTGCTCGGCGTGCTGTTCTCGGTGCCGCTGCGGCGCACGATGATCGTCGAAGAGCCGCTGGCTTTTCCCGAAGGCAAGGCCGCGGCCGAAGTGCTGAAGGCCGGCGAAAACCCCGGTGACGGCGTCAAGACGCTGGCCTTTGCCGGCGCGCTCGGTGCGGTGATCAAGCTTGCCGCGGCCAGCGGCCTGCGACTGATTCCGGATGCCGCGATCGGCGCGACGTTCTTCGGCCGCTACTTCGCGTTCATGGGCACCAATCTGTCGCCGGCGCTGCTCGGCGTCGGCTACATCGTCGGGCTCAACGTCGGCATCGTCGTCGTCGCCGGCAGCATCCTGTCGTGGAACATCGCGATCCCGCTGTATCACGCGTTCTTCCTCGACAGCGATCCGACGCTGGCCGCGAAGATCGCCGGCGCGGGTGCCGAAGATATCGGCTACGCGATCTGGTCGGCCAAGATCCGCTATCTGGGCGTCGGCGCGATGTTGATCGGCGGCGTGTGGACGCTGTTCTCGCTGCGCAAGTCGCTGGCCAGCGGAATCAAGAGCGGCCTGGCGGCGGCGCGCAAGAACGTCGGCGGGGTGGCCGTGGCCGAGGTGGATCGCGACCTGCCGATGAAGTGGATGCTGATCGCGCTGGTGGTGTTCACGATCCCGCTGGCGCTGCTGTATCAGGCCATCGTCGGCAGCTGGCTGGTCGCGATCCCGATGACGATCATCATGATCGTCGCCGGCTTTCTGTTCGTGTCGGTGTCGGGTTATCTGGCCGGCCTGGTCGGCTCGTCAAACAACCCGGTGTCCGGCATCACAATCGCGACGATCCTATTCGCGTCGCTGGTGCTGATTCTGCTGCTGGGCCGCGACTCGCCGATCGGCGCCGTCGCCGCGATCATGATCGGCGCCGTGGTCTGTTGCGCGGCGGCGGTCGGCGGCGACAACCTGCAGGATTTAAAGGCCGGCTACATCGTCGGCGCGACACCGTGGAAACAGCAGCTGATGCTCGGCATCGGCGCGTTTTCGTGCGCGCTGGTGATGGCGCCGGTGCTCAATCTGCTGGCCGCAGCCTACGGCATCGGCGCGCCGACGCCAGAGCATCCCAATGCGCTGGCCGCACCGCAGGCAAACCTGATGGCCTCGGTTGCCCAGGGCATGTTTGGCGGCCAGTTGCCGTGGTCGATGATCGCCATCGGTTCCGGTATCGGCGCCGCTGTGATCGCACTCGACGAATGGCTCAAGGCGCGTCGCAGCAGCTTCCGCGTGCCGGTGCTCGGCGCGGCGATCGGCATTTACCTGCCGCTGGAACTGATGGTGCCGATCTTCGTCGGCGGTCTGCTGGCGTACATCGTCGAGCGTCGCCACGGTGTGCTCGGCGCCGCCGAAGAAGAGCGCGAGCGCGTGCATCGCCCCGGCGTGCTGTTCTCGGCCGGCTTGATCACCGGCGAGGCCCTGATGGGCATCTTCATGGCGATTCCGATCGTGGTGTCCGGCAGCGCCGAGGTGCTGGCGCTGCCGGAGAGCTTCCAGTTCGGCAAGTTCGTTGGCTTGGTGGTGCTGGCGCTGATCGCGGTGCTACTGGTGCGCGCAGCGGGCAAGCGCGCCTGACGCACGCGCTCAGCGCGCGCTGCGTCGCTAGTCGGCCGCGACCGCGTGCGCGGCACCGCGCGGCCGCCGCGTCAGCCAGACGATGCCGGCGACCGAGAAGCTGATCCAGCCGCAGATCCAGAAGAAGTCCAGCGCCGACATCAGATAGGCCTGGCTGCTCATCGTGCGCGTG
Source organism: Hydrocarboniphaga daqingensis (assembly GCF_900129825.1). Classification (GTDB taxonomy): domain Bacteria; phylum Pseudomonadota; class Gammaproteobacteria; order Nevskiales; family Nevskiaceae; genus Hydrocarboniphaga; species Hydrocarboniphaga daqingensis. The sequence goes on from NZ_FQWZ01000002.1 coordinate 470,218, forward strand.
ATCGCGCCAAGCGCCTGCGTCGGGTTGAGCCCTAGATCGCGCAAGCCGCCCAGCGACTGCTGCAGGCGCGGATCGTAGACGCTGGTGGCTTCGGCCAGGCGTGACTGGTGCAAGGCCGCGTGGCGGTCCCAGAACGTGGTCGTGATCGACGTCGAGAACGAGCCGGCCGTGATCCGCAGGAAGTTCGACAAGCCCGACGCGGCGGGTACGCGCGCATCGGGCACGCCGTCGAGCAGTATCGTCAGCATCGCCACGAAGAACATCGACATGCCGATGCCCTGCACCAGCAGCGGCAGCATGTAGGTCACATAGCTGGCGTCGGCCGTGTAGTTCGAGCGCATGAAGTACGAGATGCCGAACACGATGAACGACGCGGTCGCGAACCAGCGCGGGTCGAAGCGGCCGATGTTCTTGCCCACCAGCGGCGACAGCAGCACGGCGACCATGCCGCTGGGCGCGGCGACGAGGCCGGCCCAGGTCGCGGTGTAGCCCAGCCAGGTCTGCATCCACAGCGGCTGCAGTACGACCGAGCCGAAGAACAGCGCGTAGCCGATGCAGAACGCGAGCACGCCGAAGCTGAAGTTGCGGTTGCGGAACAGCGACAGGTCGATGATCGGGTTCTTCTCGCCCAGCTCCCAGATCATGAACGCAATGAAGCCGACGCCGGCGACGATGGCTTCGACGACGATCGCCGGCGACGAAAACCAGTCGGCGTCCTTGCCGGTGTCGAGCATGATCTGCAGGGCGCCGACCCAGACCACGAGCAGGCTCAGCCCGATGCCGTCGATCGGGATCTTGCGCGTCGGCGTCTCGCGGCCTTTCAAGCCACTCCAGCAGATCGCCGCGCAGAACAGGCCGACCGGCACGTTGATCAGGAAGATCCACGGCCATGAATAGTTGTCGGAGATGTGGCCGCCGAGCAGCGGTCCGCAGATCGGCGCCACCAGCGTCGTCATCGACCAGATCGCCAGCGCCATCCCTTTCTTGTGTGGCGGGAAGATCGAGATCAGCAGTGCTTGCGATCCGGGAATCATCGGGCCGCTGACGGCGCCTTGCAGCACGCGAAACAGAATCAGCGACGGCAAGCTCCAGGCGATGCCGCACAGAAACGATGCGATCGTGAACGCCAGCACCGACAGCACGAAGACGCGCACCACGCCGAAGCGCTGCATCAGCCAGCCGGTCAGCGGCACCGAGATGCCGTTGGCCACAGCGAACGAGGTGATGACCCACGTGCCTTGGTCGTTGGCCACGCCCAAGTTGCCGGAGATCGTCGGGATCGACACATTGGCGATCGTCGTGTCGAGCACCTGCATGAACGTGCCGACCGCCAGCGCGGTCGCCACCAGCGCATGCGAGCCTTTGACCGGCGGCATCGCCGGCGCGGCCGACGCCGCAGCGGCGCTCATGGCGCCGCGTGAGGCGCGCGTGCGGCGCCGCCGCGATGCGCGGCGATGATCCGCGCGATGCGCGCATCAACGTCGGCATCATTGCCGTCGGCAGTGATCGTGCGCGGCGGCAGCGCGCGCACCGTGTTGCTGGCCACGCGCGAGCCGCTGGTGTCGTGCAGGTCGATCTCGGCCTTCATCGACAAGCCAATTCGCAGCGGATTGCGTTGCAGCGCCTCGGGGTCGAGCGCGATGCGCACCGGCACGCGCTGCACGATCTTGATCCAGTTGCCGCTGGCGTTCTGCGCCGGCAGCAGCGCAAACGCGCTGCCGCTGCCGGCGCCGAGGCCGACGACGCGCCCGTCGTACTCGACGCGGCTGCCGTACAGGTCAGCCTGCAGCTTCACCGGCTGGCCGATGCGGATATCGGCCAGCTGCACTTCCTTGAAGTTGGCGTCGACCCAAGCCTGATCCAGCGGCACGACCGCCATCAGCGGCGCACCGGCCGCGATCCGCGCACCGATCTGCACACTGCGCCGCGCCACCGTACCGCTGACCGGCGCAACGATGCGCGTGCGCTTCAGCGCCAGCGCCGCTTCGCGCAGCCGGGCTGCCGCGGCGAGCACCTGCGGATGCGTGTCGATATCGGTATCGGCGATTTGCGCCTGCGTCGTCACCAGTTGCTCCTGGCTGACGGCCAGTGCCGCGCCCAGCTGCGCGACCTGATCGCGCGCGTGCTGCAGCTCTTCAGCCGACACGCCGCCGTCACTTGCGGCGTCGATACGACGCTTCAGGTCGGCGCGTGCTGCGGCCAGCGCGATCTCGCGTTCGCGAATCTGCGCGCGAATGCCGTCAGCCTGCGAAAACGCACCGCGAACCTGGCGCACGCTGCGCGCCAGCTCCGCTTCGGCCGCGGCCAGCGCGACGTTGGCGTCGGCCGGATCGAGTTGCAGCAGCGTCTGGCCGCGCTCGACGTGTTGCGTGTCGTCGACATTCAGCGCGACGACCGTGCCGGCGACGTCGCTGGTGATCTGCACCAGATCGCCGGCGACGTAGGCATCGTCGGTTTCGACGAAGTAGCGCGCATGCAGGCTCCAGTACGCGGCGTAGGCGCCGACTGCAACGATGACCAGCAGTGCCAGCGCGATCAGCCGGGCACGACGCGGATTGGGGGGGACGGTCTGGTTCATGAAGCAGCTCCGGCAACCGCTGCCGCGGAAGAAAGGGAAGAAGGTGAGGGCGCAGCGTCATCCGCCACGGCGTCGGCAGGCGGCTCGAAGCTGCCGCCGAGCGTCAGCAGCAGCGATACGCGAGCGATCACCAGCGCCGACTCGACGCTGATCAGGTCACGCTCGCTGCTCAGCACTTGCGACTCGGCATCGAGTGCGGCGCGTTGTGTCGCAAGCCCGGCGCGATAGCGGCTGCTGGCCAGTGCCAGCGCCTTGCGTGCCGCTTGCAAGGTCTGCTGCGCTTGCTCGCGCTGCAGCAACAGCGAATCACGCCGACTGAGTTGGTCGCTGACGTCGTGCACGGCGCCGAGCACGGCGTCGTTGTATGCGGCCACGGCGGCGTCGAGGTCCGCCGTGGCGCCGTGGTACTTCGCTTTCAAACGCTGCGAATCGAAGATCGGCAGGTGCAGCGTCGGCCCGGCGCCATAGACGCGGCTGCCGGCGTCGAACAACTGATCCAAGCCGACCGACTGGAAGCCGGCAAACGCATTCAGGCTAATGTCCGGATAGAACGCGGCGCGCGCGGCCTCGCTGCCGGCGCGCGTCGCATCGACGCGGGCGCGGGCGGCCAGCACGTCGGGACGGTGCGCCAGCAAGTCGATCGGCAATGCGTCCGGCAGCGGCAGCGCGGTATCGAGTTGAATCTGCGGGCGCTGGATCTGCGCGTAATAGTCGGCGCCGTGGCCGGCGAGCGCGGCGAGTCGGTGTACCGCCAGTTCGCGTGCATCGTCAGCCTGCAAGCGCGCCAGCTTGGCCTGCGGCAGCAGCGCTTCGGCCGTGCGTTGGTCGAGCTCGTTATCGAGTCCGGCGCGAACGCGGCTCTGCGCCAACTTCAGCAGGGCTTGGCGCTGCGCGATGGCAGCGTCCGCCACGTCGGCGAGCGCATAGGCGCGATACAGGTCGACATAGGCTTGTGCAATCGCGCCCGACAGCGCCAGGCGTGCGGCGGCGACGTCGAGGTCGGCCGCACGCTGCTGCGCTTGCGACGCTTTCAGCAGGCTGGCCTGACGGCCCCAGAAGTCCAGATCCCAGTTCAGATTCACTGCGAGCTGACCGACCCAGTACGTGCCGCCGCCACCCGCCGGGAAGCCGAGCGAACGCGGTGGCGCCGTGTAGTTTTCCGACAAACGCTGACGCACTTCCTGGCCGTCGAGCGTCAGGCCCGGACGCAGCGGCGCGCCGACGGCCTGTGCTTGCGCTTGCGCGGCGCGAACGCGGCTGAGCGCTTCGTCGAGCGTCGGGTTGTGCGCCAGCGCTTCGTCGATCAAGGCATCGAGCTGGCGGTCGCCGAAGCCCTTCCACCATTGCGGATCAACCGGCGCGCGCGCTGCACTGCCCAGGCCGAGCGTTTCCTCAGCGACTGTTTCGACGGTGGGTGCCGACGTGGGTGCGGTCACGCAACCACCAGCGAGCAGTGCGAGTGAAGCGCCGAGCGCGATCCGCGGCCCGTGTGCGGACAAACGGCGTGGGACGTGCATCAGTCGGCTCCTTCGATTGGCGTCTTGCGGATCGTGTCGATCAGCTTGTTCAGCAGACGCGACAGTTCGTTGAACTCTTCTTTGCTGAAGTCCGCAAGCGCTGCGTTGAGCTTGTCGACGATGATCGGCGTCAGCTCGCTGCATTTGCCGGCGCCGGCCTCGGTCAGTTGCAGGTGCACCACGCGTCGGTCGTCGCGGCTGCGCTGGCGGCTGATGTAGCCGCGTTCTTCGAGCTGGTCGAGCAAGCGCGTCAGGGCGCCGGTGTCGTGTCGTAGCGTGCGGCACAGGTCGCTGGCGGTCAGCTCGCGGCCTTCCTTCAGGCGCAACAGCACCAGCCATTGCTGAAACGTCACATCGTGGCCGGCAAAAGCGGCCGTTGCGTGATCGTGCATCAGCATGTGCGCCATCTTGGCGAGGTAGCCGATGCTGGTCGCGGACTTGAAGTTGCGGGCGGTGTAGTGGCGAACCGTCATTGATTATCGCTGCCTAGGCAGATATTGCGCGGGCAGATGCTGCTCGCACAGAAAAAGCCTGTCAAGCGGGTGCACGCGCCGCTGCTAGTCCGTGCGGGGTATGCAATTCGGTGGGCGATTCTCGAAACTCTGAACATGAGCCCGGATGCCGCCGATACGCCGTCCCAGGCCCCGAGCGCGGCTCCGCGCGTGGGTCGTCCGCCGCGCGTCAATCTGCAGCGCATCGTCGATGCGGCGCTGGAGATCGGCTTGGACCGCGTCAGCCTGCCGATGGTCGCCGACAAGCTCGGCGTCGGCTCGTCGACGCTGTATCGCCACGTGCGCAATCGCGACGAGTTGTTGCGGCTTGCCACGGTCAAGGTGGCGCTGGAGCGGCGCTTGCCGAGTGCACCGCAGACGCACTGGTCGGCGTTGGCGATGCGCTACGCGCAGAGCTTGTTCGACTCCTTGTCACGCGAACCTTTGGTGATCCAGGAGTTGATGCGCGGCCGCTTGGGTCCCGACGTCGAAGTCGATTATCTGGAGCCGTTTCTGCTGGCGATGAGCCAGCATGGCTTTACCCCGGCCGAAGGTCTGCACTTGTTTCGCGCGATCGGCATGGTCACCGTCGGCGCTGCTGTGGGTGCGACCGCCGTGCAGGCGCGCGTTGCTGCTGGCGACAAAGATGGCGCCGACGCGTTTGCTCGCGTGCTCGCCGAGCGCGCGCCCTCCGAATTGCCGCTGATCCGCGCTGCGCTGGCCGAGCGTGTTGATCTGGTCGGCAACCAGTGGCCAGGCTTGCTGCATTTGTTGCTGGCCGGCATCGCCGCGACCCGTGGCGAGGTTCTGCCGCCGCTGGAACCTGCCGGCTGAAGCGTCGTCCAAGCCATTGTCGATACCGATCGACCAAATACTTAACTTGGATGAGGTGAGCTTGTGGCGGCCGTCGGACGATGTCGCCCTAAGCACCCCGCCAATATGACAGGCCTACACAGCGGCGATCGACGATCACCCGTCGACACCAGCGCCGGGCCAATGCGACAAACGAGGAGAACTGTATGAAGCGTGCATTCCGGTTAGGTAGCGGCCTGGCCCTGTTGGGCGCATTGCTGCTGCCGGCCGCCGCGATGGCGAAAGTCAGTGCCGACAAGGCGGCCGAACTCGACGGCCCCAAGCTGACCTGCGTCGGCGCCGAGCGCGCAGGGACGCCCAGCGGCGTCGCCGAGTTCACCGGCAAGTGGGTTGGCAAGTGGCCCGGCATGAAGGGCGAATACGGCTATGAACCCGGCCCCTATGCCGACGAGAAGCCCAAGTTCACGATCACCGCCGCCAACATGGCGCAGTACGCCGCCAATCTGACCGAAGGCCAGAAGGCGATGCTGAAGAAGTACCCCAACTACAAGATGAACGTGTACCCGAGCCATCGCGACTTCGGCGTGCCGTCGTGGGTCTGCGATACCGCCAAGAAGAACGCGACGACCGGCGAGCTGGTCGACGATGGTCGCGGCGCAACCGGCATCGGTGGCGCATCGTCGTTCCCGATTCCGCAGAGCGGCCTGGAAGTGATCTGGAACACGACGACCTCGTTCCGCCCGAGCACCGAAAAGGCGGTTTGCGATATCGCCAACGTCTACGCCAACGGCAGCGTTGCGTGGGGCCGCAACAAGTTCATGACGTACAACTTGATGAACGACCCGAAGAAGCGTCTGTCGTTCGCCGAGCAGCGCATCAACGCTTACTTCTACACCGGCTACTCGCTGCCGGAGCGCGACAAGGGTTACGTCGCGGTCGGCTTCCAGCCAAACAACTTCGCCAAGGATCACACGCAGGCCTGGCAGTATCTGCCCGGTACGCGCCGCGTTCGCCAGGCGCCGGAAATCGGCTTTGACTATCCGGTGCCGCCGGCGGGCGCGCGTACGATCGACGACGACTATGGCTTCAACGGCTCGCCTGAGCGCTACACGTGGAAGCTGGTCGGCAAGAAGGAAATGTACATCCCGTACCACAACTTCAAGATCAACGATCCGTCGCTCAAGTACGCCGACATCATCAAGCCGGGCGTGCCGAACTCCGACCTGATCCGCTACGAATTGCACCGCGTCTGGGTGCTGGAAGCCACGCTCAAGGACGGTGTCCGCCACATCTACAAGAAGCGTCAGATCTACGTCGACGAGGACAACTGGCAGGTGATGTGGGCCGACAACTACGACGGCCGTGACCAGCTGTGGCGCATCAGCATGATCACGTACCACTACTCGCAGGAATCGGCGAGCTTCCACCGCGGTGCGTCGTTCTACGTCGACCTGATCGCCGGCGGCTACGAAGCGGGCTATCTGGTCAACGAGCGTGGCAACGATTGGTGGCGGATCAACCAGCCGATGTCGCCGTCGCAGTTCACGCCGGAAGCCGCCGGCCGCGCCGGTCACTGACGCCGCCGCGCAGCCGCAATCAACAGGATCGATGCGATGAACACAGCCACTGACATGCCGATGCCCACCGCATCGATCCGCGCCACGTTCGACCGCGTGCGGGCGCTGGCGCCGCCGTTGGTCGACACCACGGCCGACCAGCGCATCGCCAAGATTCAGCGGCTGATGAAGACGCTGATGAAGTACCGTCAGCAGATCTACGAGACCGGCAAGCTGGAGCGGGGCCTGTCGCCGCCGGACATGGATGGCGAGTTGGTGATGCTCAAGTTCGAGGCGGAGTTCATCGCCAAGAACCTGCACGACTGGATGACGCCCAAGCCGGCCGAACCGTCGCTGATGACGCTGGGCAAGAAGTGCTACGTCCGCTACGAGCCCAAGGGCACGGTGCTGGTGTTGCCGAGTTGGAACGCGCCCTACGTGATCGGCTTTCTGCCGGTGCTTGGCGCGATCGCTGCCGGTAATTCGATCATCCTCAAGCCCAGCGAGCTGTCGCCGCATTCGTCGGCGCTGTGCGCACGGATCGTCAAGGAAGCGTTCCCGGACGGCGAGGTCAGCTGCATCGAAGGGGGTGCCGAAGCGGCGCAGGCGCTGCTGGCCTGCCCGTTCAATCACATCTTCTACATCGGCAACAATCACGTCGGCCGCATTGTGATGAAGGCGGCGGCGGATCACTTCGCGTCAGTGACGCTGGAGATGGGCGGCAAGAATCCGTCGATCATCGACAAGAGTGCCGACGTCGAAGACGCGGCACTGAAGACCAGCTGGGGCCGCATGTGCAATGCCGGCCAGGCCTGCATCGCACCTGATTACGTGCTGGTGCACGAATCGGTGGCGCAGCGCTTCACCGAGGCGCTGGTGCGGGAAATCAAGGCGATGTACAACCCGAAAGGCACGGGCTTCGAGAACAACCCCGAGTTTCCGCGGATCATCAACACGCGGCATTTCGAGCGCATCAAGGGTTTGATCGAAGATGCACGCGCCAAGGGTGCGCGCTTCGAGATCGGTGGTGAGTACCGCGCCGAGGATCGCTACATCGCGCCGACCGTCGTCACCCAGGTGAATGACGACATGCGGCTGATGAAGGAAGAAATCTTCGGGCCGATGATCGCTGTGGTGCCGTATCGCACCCGCGAAGAAGTCGTCGAATACATCGCCGCTCGCGACAAGCCGCTGGCGCTGTATGTGTTTTCCAAGGATGCCGACGCAACCGAATACTTCATCCGCCACACCACGTCCGGCAGTTCGGTGGTCAACCACAATGTGGTCCAGTCGGGTACCAATCCGCATCTGCCGTTCGGTGGCGTCAACTCCAGCGGCATCGGTCGCATGGTTGGCTTCGCGACGTTCAACGAATGCAGCAACGGCCGCGCGATTGTCGAAGAAGGTCCGCCGCTGATGGACCCGCGCGAGATGTTTCCGCCGTTGACCGACAAGTACAAGAAGCAGCTCAGCGACTTGCTGGACCGCGAAAAGCCGATTCCGGGCTTCGTCGTGCCGATGGTGTCGGCGATCATCAAGCTGCGGACGATGTTCTCTCGCCGCTGATCGCCTTGCGGCACGTCGTGCCGCGTCGCGACGCCTCAGTGCGACGCTCAGATGTAGCGCGCTGAGGCGGCCCTGTCGGGTCCGCCTAAGTTTCAGCCAGCGCGGTTTAGCATCGGCGCCGATCGGTCGATCGCGCCGCCGGTGGGGCGTGACAGCTCGGCCGCACTCTGCAGGCCGAGCAGGATCAGCGTCAGCGCCGCGAGAACGATCAGCACCGGCGTCAGCATTGACGGCTCGCGGTCGTCGGCCCGGCGATCGAGGCCGTGGTCGTCGGGTATCGAAGTCAGTGTGTCGTCCATGATGGGGGTACCGGCGGGTTGCTCAGGACGCTGGCATGCGCGAACCATGCCGCCGCCGGCACGCGGCGTCGTGGTCGACGCCACTGTCCGCCAACGGTATTGGAACCGGCGACGAGCGGACGGTGGCGGCGCACAAGCCGCCACCGGATTCACCGCGCAGCAGGCCTCAGGCCGTGGCATCGGCCGTGACCGCCGCTGCCGACGCCGACAGACGGGGGTAGTCGACATAGCCCGATGCACCACCGGCGTACAGCTTGCTGAAATCGACGTCATTCAGTGGTGCACGCAGGGCGAAGCGCTCGACCAGATCCGGATTGGCGATGTACGGCTTGCCATAGACGATCGCATCGGCGACGCCACTGGCGATGTCGGCTTCGCCGGCCTCGCGGGTATAGCCGCCATTGAGCAGCAGCGGCACGCGCTTGAGGATGCCGCGCGCCAATTGGGCCAGCTCGCGCTCGGCCGCGTCGTCGAACTGGTTGTGACGCAGTTCGAAGAACGCAGCGCCACGCGCTTCGAACTGCTCGGCGACGTAGCGCACCAGCGCAACCGGGTCGGAGTCGCTGATGTCGTTGTAGGCCACCAGCGGCGAAATCCGCAGGCCGACGCGGTCGGCGCCGTACACCTCGATCACCGCGTCGACGATCTCGAACAGCAGACGGGCGCGATTCTCGATCGAGCCGCCGTATTCATCCTGGCGATCGTTGACGCTGTCGCGCAGGAACTGGTCGATCAGATAACCGTGGGCGCCATGCACCTGCACCGCGTCGAAACCAGCGCGCTGGGCGTTGACCGCGGCCGCGCGGAACTGCGCGACGATGCCGGGCAGTTCGTCGAGGCGCAGCCGGCGCGGTGCGACTTGCGGCACCGTGCCCTGCAGCGTCGGAATGCCATCGTCCTTGATCGCGCGATCGGTCGACGACACGGTCTCGGCGCCGTCGTTGTTGAACGGGTGCGCCGCCCGCCCCGGATGCCAGATCTGCAGGGCGATCAAGCCGCCTTCGGCGTGTACGGCGTCGGTGACCTTGCGCCACTGCGCGACTTGTTCGTCGGAATAGATGCCCGGATCGGTGATGAATGCCGATGCCTTGGGTGCGACCATCGCGCACTCGGTGATGATCAAGCCGGCGCTGGCGCGCTGGCGGTAGTAGTCGACCATCAGCTCAGTCGGCACGTGGTCGAACGTGGCGCGGGTGCGCGTCATCGGCGACATCACGATGCGGTTGCGCAGCGTCAGCGCGCCGAGGCGGGTCGGGGTCAGCAGGGAATCGTGGCTAGGCATGGGGCTCATTCGAAAAAGGTCCTTTCGGATCGGATTTGGGATTCAGAAATCGAGAACTACCAGGGCAGGGTTTCGCCCAGGTGAGTGAAGCTGCCGCTGGGGCCGTCGTCGGCGATCAGTGCCATCGCCACGCTGGTGCGCGCGCCTTCGGGCACTTCGAGTTCGCCGCCGCCTCGGTTCATTTCGGTCTTCACATAGCCGGGATGAATCGTGTTGACCTTGATACGCGACGCTTTCAGCTCGTAGGCCAGCTGTACGGTCCACGCATTCACGGCGCTCTTGGAGACGTTGTACGCGGGTATGCCTTTCATCTCGTAGATCGGTGATCCCGGCTGGCCGTGCAACGCGATCGAGCCCAGCACGCTGGACACGTTGACGATGCGGCCGGCGTCGGACCGATGCAGCAGCGGCAGCATGGCCTGGGTCACCTCGATCAGGCCGAACAGATTGGTGTCGAACACCTCGCGCCACTGCGCCAAGGTCTGCGCAGACGGTCCGGCGACCATCTCGCCGAGCACGCCGGCGTTGTTGACCAGAATGTCGAGCCGGCCATGGCGGGCGTCGATCGCCGCGGCCGCCGCGTGCACGCTGGCGCTATCGGCCACGTCGATCACCACGGATTCGGCGGCCACGCCCTCGGCTTTCAGCGTGGCGGCAGCCTGCTCGCCGGCCGCCGCCCCGCGCGCACCGACGATCACATGGACGCCCTGCTGGCCGAGCTGTCGCGCGGTTTCCAGTCCGATGCCGCGATTGCCGCCGGTGATCAGTGCAATGCGAGTGCTCATGTTCGACTCCTGCTGAAATAGAGAACGACCGGTCTGCGCTGGGCTTTGACGAAGCCGGGTGCAGCGGAGAGAATGCCGTCCGTGTGTTACCGGTCAGTAACGATGAGTTATAGTTACTGACCGGTCACACCCCTGTCAAGAGGTTGCGATGATCCCGAACAACGCCGTTACGACGACCGAAATCGAGCCTGGTTCCTCGCTGTGCGATGGCGATACGGCGCCGGGCGCTGCCGCCTGTGCGGCCAAGGTGCGGGTACGCGACCGCATCTTCGACACCGCCTGCGAGTTGTTCTATCGCCAGGGCATCCGCGGCGTCGGCGTCGACGCGATCGCCAGCGAGGCCGGTACCAACAAGATGAGCTTCTATCGAAGCTTTCCGTCCAAGGACGAGTTGGTCGCCGAATACGTGCGCGAGGCCGCGCGGCAGTTCGACGCCTGGTGGCAGCAGACGATCGCGCCGCACGCCGGCGATCCGCGCCGTCAGGCCGAAGCATTGTTCGAAGCCACCGTCGACCGGCCGACGCAGCACTGCGACCGCGGCTGCGCAATGGCCAATGTGATGGTCGAAATCCACGAGCAGGACCACGCTGCGTTGCAGGTCGTGCGCGAGCACAAGGCCGATGTGCGCCAGCGCTTGCGCCGTCTGGCCGCCGATATGGGCGCTCGCGAGCCCGAGCAGCTCGGCGATGCGCTGATGCTATTGCTCGGCGGTACCCATCAAACACGGATGATGTTCGCGGCCAATGACTCGCCGGTGGCGGTCGCCGCCTGCGCCGCCAAGACGCTGATCGAAGCGCATTTGCGCCGCGGCTGAGGCATTTCGCTCGGTTGATGGCCTATCGGCGGACGCCGTTGCGGCGCCCGGGACCTGGCCGGACGGAAGCCCATCGATGTGTGGCGGGCCTCGCCGGCGTCGAGCGACGTCACCGGCGGGTCTTGCCGGCCTGGATCACAGCACGGTCAGCTTGACGTCGAGATTGCCGCGCGTGGCATTCGAGTACGGGCAGACCTGGTGCGCTTTTTCGACCAGCGCGACCGCCGCGTCGCGCTCGACGCCCGGCAGCTTGATCGCCAGCGCCACGTCGAGGCCGAAGCCGCCCTCAGAGCGCGGGCCGATGCCGACCGTAGCCTGGACCGTCGTGTCGGCCGGCACTTTGGGGCCGCCCTGCGATGCGACGAACTTCATCGCGCCGAGGAAGCAGGCCGAGTAGCCCGCCGCGAACAACTGCTCCGGATTGTTGCCGGGGCCGCCGGCGCCGCCGAGTTCGCGCGGGGTGGCGAGGCGGACGGCAAGGCTGCCATCGTCGACGGCGGACTGGCCATCACGGCCGCCATTGGCGGTGGCGCTGGTGCGATACAGGACATTGGTCGGCATTGGAATCTCCTTGGAGTGGGTGGGTTCAACAGCGGCCACGTTAGCGGCAATTAGATTGCACACAAAGTATTTATTCGGACTGAGCCGGTCGGTTCTTATGCCATTCGATGCCGTGCAATCGAATTGCGCACAATCGTTCATACTCAGGCGTCTGATCCGGAGTCCCGATGCCCAAGTCCGCCCCTGCGTTCGACGCGCCGCTGCCGCTGGCCGACAACCTGTGCTTTGCGGTCTATTCCACGGCGCTGGCGTTCAACGCGGTCTACAAGCCGATCCTGGATCGGTTGCATCTGACCTATCCGCAGTACCTGGTGATGTTGGTGCTGTGGCAGCAGGACGATGTGCCGGTCAAGGACATCGGACGTCTGCTGCATCTGGATTCGGGGACGCTGACGCCGCTGCTGAAGCGGCTGGAGGCGATCGGCTACCTGGCGCGCCGCCGCCATGCGGCCGACGAGCGCCAGCTGCGGATCACGTTGACCGATGCGGGTCGCGCGCTGGCCGACCAGGCGCGGTCGATTCCGCAGGGGATCGGCGCGGCCTGCGGCCTCGGTTGGGACGAGCTGGGCAAGCTGCGCGATCAGCTGACGCAGTTGCGTGAGCAACTCGATCGCGCCGCCGAGGCTTCGCGCCCGGCGCCCGCCGCCGTCCGCTAGCGCATCGCAGGCGGCCGCTGGCGCCGGGGCTATCGATCGTGCCGATCGCGTTGCCCGGTGCTGCCCTGATGTCCGCCGTGCTCGGGCCGGCGGCGATGCGGGTCGTCACACGCGGCGCCATCGGCCCCTCGTGGTGCATCCTGCGGCGGCGGCGTGGCCGAATCGGTGTGGGTGGTGATGGCGCGCGGCGCCTTGTTCCGGGTGGCTTTCATGGACGGACTCCGGTTCCAACGTGGAGGCCCAGCGTGGTCGCCGGCCCCAGCACCGTCGATGAACGAATGCGCGCACGGAATCGCGATGCCGAGGTCTTACACTGCGGCCATCCTGACCGTGTTGCCTTTTCGCATGCCGACCCTGCCTTTCCGATTGCCAGCCGCCACGTTGCTGCTCAGCCTGTGGCTCGGCGGCTGTGCCAGTGACGATCTGTCGCCGTCTCACGACCGCAGCCGGTCGCCGATCCCGTTCCAGGCTTTCGAAGACGCCGACACCAATCACGACGGTCGGCTCGACCGCGATGAAGTGGCGGCCGTGCCGGACATCGAACCCTTGTCGCGGGTGTTCGAGCGGATCGACGCCGATCACAGCGGCTACTTGTCGTGGAACGAGGTCCGCGCCGGCCGGTTCCCGTTCTACCGATTGCCGCCGCTGCCGAAGCAGTGAACAAAAATAAACTAATAGTTTAATGATCAATATTAAATCTCGGCTGTCCCGATGACCCTGGCCCTTTCGCTGATCGTCTTGATCGATGTGCTGCTGCTGGTCGCGGTCGTGGCCGGCCGCTGGCCTCGCCCGGGCGACGGCCGCTGGATGCCGATGTCACCCAGCTTGCGCGCTGGTCTGGTCGCCGTTGCGCTGGCACTGGCCTGTGCGGGTTTTGCAGCGCGGCAGGGCTGGCTCGGCGCCGCGCCGTCGAGCGCGCCAGCGCTGGTCTACAGCAGCCCCGGCGTCCCGCGGCCCGTGGCGCCGCTGTGGGATGAATCACAGGCCAACGCGGTGCCGTCGACTCAAGCCGAGCCGGCGGCGTCGGGCGCGGCGCCGCTGCTGCCGCGCTCGGCGCTGGCGCCGATGCCCGAGCCAACGCCGTTACCCGCGTCGATCGATCGCCCGGCCTTGCCGGATCCGCCGGCCAAGCCCGCGCCGATGCCACCATCGGCCCGGCCGAACAACACGGAGGCGGCACCGCGTCGCGGCAACGAAGCGGCTGGCGATTGCCCGTCGCCGCTGCCCGCCAACGGCGAGCCGATGACCATCGTCCGTATTGCGGATCGTCTCGGACCCGGCCAGCGTCGCGAGCGTTTGAACATCACAGTCGAAGGCTGCGGCACGCTGCGCATGGAGCTGAGCCGTGCGCGCCCCCGCGCCGAGCTTCGGGTGCGGGTGCCGCCGTCCGGCGCCATGTACCGGCTCGATGGCGACACCGACTACGACGATGGTCGACGGCTGACGATCGCCGGCGACGGCTGGCTGGACGCAGAAGCGGCGCGTTACGAACTGCGCCTGCTCGACGAGTACAGCGGGGTTTATCAGCTGGAGCCGCAGTATTGAGCCGCGGCTGAGTCGCGCGTGGCGCACGACTACAATGGTGGCACTGGCAGCGGAGGGTTGAGATGAAGATGCGGTCTTGCTTGCAGGCGGTGTTGATTGGCGCCGCCGCGTTGCTGGCGACAGCTTGTGCGTCGAACAAGGCCGTTGATGCGCGGTCGCCGCAGGCGGTCATTGACGCCGTCAACATCGGCGACGAAGTCGACATCAACACCAAGGGCGGCCAGCACTATCGGTTCGCGGTGACCAAGATCACCAACAAGGCGCTCTACGGCGACGGTTACCGCGTCGGCTACGGCGAGATCGAGCGCGTCGGCGTCAAGCGCAAGGACTCGGGCTCCTTCTTGTTCGACTGACTGCCGCGCAGGACGCGCCGCTTCGATCGGCGCTGTTACGCCAAGGCGGCGACCGCGGTCGGTGCCGTGGTCAGCGAGCGCAGCAGCACGCCGGCCAGCGCCGACACATGGCGGCGCAATTCCGGGACCGCCGTGGCTTCCCACAGCTGTGCACGCAAGAACGGTCCGACGTAATGCAGCGTCGTCGACGAATGCCCTTGGCGGTCGACGAGCCGGTATTCGTGGTCGACGATCAGGCCCAGGCCCAGCTCATCGGGCGTCAGTAGGCCGGCGTCGCGCAGCTGGGCGATCAGCGGTTCGCGCACGCTGCGCGTGTCGCTCTCCGGCCCGGTGCAATTGATCACGGTGCCGGCGGCGGTGCGTTCGATGCGATTGCTGCCGCGCGGGCGCCACAGCACCTCGACCCCATCTTGGGTTTCGTCGTAGCCGACCACGCGACCGGCGTGGATGCTCAAACTGCCATCGGCGCGCTCGGCATCCAGCAACCGGCCCAGCGCTGGCGCGCAGCGGTGACGATGCGTGTCCCAGAACGTGCGCAGATGCCGCAGGAAACGCTGCCGCTCGCGTAGCGACAACGATTTCCACAGCGCGGGCGTGGCGCCGCGCAGGCCGCCGATGATGTCGCGCCAGTCGACGTCTTCGGTACGCGCCAACTCCAGTTCGTGACGCAGCGCATGCAGCCAGTCGTGCACGTTCGGCGTGGCCGGCAGCCGTTGCGGCAGGCCGGTGGTGTAGACCGGCCGGATTTCGAGTTCGCGGTGCGCTTGCGGGAGCAGGCCGCGCCGCGACAGCGCATGGATCGGCGCGTGATGTCCGCGCGCCCGCAAGCTGAGCAGCGTGTCGAGCATCGTCAGGCCGGTGCCGATTAGAAACACCGGCTCGTCGGGACGCGCGACCCACAGCGCATCGGCACGCCAAGGGTCGCGGACGTAGCGCGGGCTGCCGTAGAAGTCGCCGCTGCCGGTCTCGACGCGAGGGTCGGCAGGCGCGAAGTTGCCGAGTGCCAACACGACGCGATCGGCCTCGATTTGCTGACCCCCGGCCAGGCGGACCCGAGCGCCAGCGGCCAGCGGTTGGATCTGTTCGACGTCGCCCACGATCGGGCGATAGCGGCTGCCGGCCGGAGCCCGCCGGGCGGCTTCGCGGGTGATCCACTCCAGGTAGTCGCCAAACAGCCGGCGCGATACGAAACTGTTGGCCGATACGTCGGCGTCGAAGCGCTGCGCGTATCGCAAGAAGCTGTCTTCGTCGTCTGGGAACGCACTCATGCGGCCCGCTGGCACGTTGAGCACGTGCTCGTCGGTACGCGTGCCGTAGGCCAGCCCGCGGGCCATCAAGCCGGACCGGTTCAGCAGCACCACGTTGATCGGTTCGGTGGTCCCGCGCAGCAACTGCGCGGCGGTCACAGCACCGCAGAAACCTGCACCGATGATGACGACGGTTTTCATGGCAGACGGACCGGTTGGGCGTCGGAAAGACGGTCACCCAAGGCTATCGGTCTGAAGAGCGCATCGACCAATAGCCAGTGCGTCTAAAAAATACGGCCAACCTGGCGTGTAAGAAAACGCTTACACGCCAGGTTGGCGTCGTGATGCGCCTCAGTTCAAGTCTGCAAATCGATCCGTTGCCGCAACCAGACGCGACAGGATGCCCGGCTCGCTGGCCGCATGGCCGGCGTCGGCGACGATTTGAAGGTCTGCCTCGGGCCAGGCGCGGTGCAGGTCCCAGGCCGACCGTAGTGGACAGACCACGTCGTAGCGGCCTTGCACGATCACCCCCGGAATGTGACGGATGCGGTAGGCATCTTCCAGCAACTGGTCGGGCGAGCGGAAGAAGCCGCCGTTGACGAAGTAGTGACATTCGATGCGCGCGAATGCCTCCGCAAACCGGTCTTCACCGAAGCGCTGCACCATGTCGCGACTCGGCAGCAGCTTGCTGGTCGCGCCCTCCCAGATGCTCCAGGCGCGTGCGGCTTCGCGACGCTCGTCGACGCGTTCGCTGGTCAGTCGGCGGTGGTAGGCGCTGACCATGTCGCCGCGTTCTTCCTTCGGAATCGGCCGCAGGAAATGCTCCCAGGCATCGGGGAAGATCCAGCTGGCACCCTCCTGATAAAACCAGCGAATTTCGGCCGGGCGGAGCAGGAAGATGCCGCGCAGGATCAGCGCCCGAGTGTGGTCGGGATGGGTCTGCGCATAGGCCAGCGCCAGCGTCGAACCCCAGGAGCCGCCGAACACGACCCAGCGGTCAATCCCCAGCAGCTTGCGGATTTGCTCCATGTCGCTGACCAGATCCCAAGTCGTGTTCTCGGCCAGCTCGGCGTGCGGCGTCGACCGGCCGCAGCCGCGCTGGTCGAACAGCACGATCCGATAGGCTTGCGGATTGAAAAACTGACGATGCCAGGGCTCGGTGCCGCCACCAGGGCCGCCGTGGACGAAGATCACTGGTTTGCCGCGCGGATTGCCGCATTCCTCGACATGGATTTCGTGCAGATCGGAGACTTTGAGGCGGTGAGTCTTGTACGGCTCGATCGCGGGGTAGGGCTGGGCCATCGTCGAAGATCCTGTTGTCGTGCGTGACAGTTGCAATCGGGTCGCGAGCGCGCGCTGCGCCGGGTCGCGAGTAGCGTAGCGTACCCGGCCGATGAACTTGCGATCGTCGCGGCCTGCGCGTCGACGGCTTGAGTTTGAGTGCACACTGACCGTGGGCTAGCATCGGTCGTCCCGACGTCAATTTTGTTCGTGAGTGCGGAGTTCGTAGTGGCTGCTCAGTTTGTGCGTGTTTTGACGATTTCGGCACTGTTGGCTGCGGTCGGAGTGGCAGCGGCGCAGTCGCCGGATCAAGAGCCGTCGGCCGTTATGGCGCCGGCTGAATCTCCGTCGCCCGCTGCCGATGCGCCCGACGCCCCAGCGTCACCGACGACGACGGCTCCCGCTCCGATCGACGAGCACTTGTTCCCACGCTACGAGGTGCTCAAGCCCAACGTTGCGTTCTGGACCAAGGTGTTCAGCCAATGGTCGGAGCATCAGAGCGCGGTGCATTCGACGCAGTACCCGAACAAGGTGTTCGAGCTGCTGGACTTCCGCGGCGAAGCGCGGGAGCTGAGCGCCGGCCAGCTGGCGCGATACAAGGCCGACGCCGAATCCGATGCCAAGGCGCGCGTCGACCGGCTGCTGCGCCAGGTGCACGAGTTGCGCAACGCGCCTGACCAGATGAACGAGCAACAGCGTCGCGTCTACCAGATGTTTGCCGACGTGCGCAGCGACAACCGCTTTCTCGATGCGGTCGGTACGTTCCGCGCCCAGCGAGGGCTCAAGGAACGCACCGCCGTGGCGCTGGAAACCTCGGGCAGCTACCTGCCGGAGATGGAAAGCATCTTCGGCCGCTATCGCCTGCCGCTGCAGCTGACGCGCCTGCCGCTGGTGGAATCGAGCTTCAACGTTGATGCGTATTCTAAGGTCGGCGCCGCTGGGCTTTGGCAGTTCATTCCGTCGAGCGCCAAGATCTACATGCGGCTCAACGAGCTGGTCGACGATCGCCGTGATCCGTGGACCAGCACCGACGCTGCTGCGCGTCACTTGCGCGACGACTACGCAGCGCTCGGTAGCTGGCCGCTCGCGCTGACCGCCTACAACCACGGCCGCGGCGGGATCGCGCGCGGCTTGCGCGAAACCGGCGGCTCGGCGCTGCCTGACCTGATCGCGCGCTACGACGCCAAGAGCTTTGGCTTTGCGTCGCGCAACTTCTACGCGGAGTTCCTGGCTGCTACCGACGTGGAACGCAACTGGAAGCAGCATTTCGGCGAGATCCGTCGCCGCGACGCGTTGCGCTTCGACACGGTCGAAACCAAGAACTATGTTCCGTATGACACCTTGCGCCGCTTGTGCGATGCCGACGACGAGGTATTCCGCCGTTTGAATCCGGCATATCGCCCCGAGGTGATTGAAGGCAAGTTGTACGTGCCTCCGGGCCATGTGATTCGCGTGCCGGCAGGCCGCGCCGACGCGTTCAACGTGGCCTACGCCAAGCTCGGCAGTTCAGAACGCTTTGATGCGCAGCGCAGCTTTTTCCTGCTGCATAAAGTCGGCAAGGGCGACAGCCTCGGCAAGATCGCGCGTCGCTACGGCGTGCCGCAGGCCGCGATCAAGAGCGCCAACGGGCTGAAGGATGCGTCCAAGCTCAAGCTCGGCCAGGTGCTGAAAGTGCCGCCGCGCGAAGAAAGCCGGCCGGGCCCGGTGGTCGTCGCCGTCGGCGAATCCAAGCCGACGCTGACTCGCGACCAGACCGTCGCTGCCGTCACCGAGCGGGTCCGCAGCGAGGCTGCTGTATCGTCGCCGCGCGGCAAGCGCGTGGCCGTGGCGCGCTTGCACAAGGTGCGCAGCGGACAGACGCTCGGCGAGATTGCCAAGCGCTACAAGGTCAGTGTCGCGGAGCTGCGCTCGGCCAACGGCCTGAACGAGAAGGGGCACATCCGCGTCGGGCAGCAGCTGAAGATTCCGGCCAGCTGACGCCGACCGCGCCGATCGCCTGACGCGGCTAGCGCAGCAGGCCGATCACGCCGACGGCGATCAGATACAGCGCCACGACGTAGTTCAGTAGCTTGGGGCGGATCAGGATCAAGACGCCGGCCAGCAGCGACAGCGTCGGAATCGGGTCGAGGTGCAGGGTCATTGTTTGCGTCCTTGCAGCAACAGCATCGTGGCGCCTGGCTTACACCAGCCAGGCGAAGGCGAACACGCCGATCATCGCCAGGCCAATGGCGAGCTTGGCGATCGTACCGAGCAGCAGGCCGACCCAGGTGGCAACGCCCGAAGCAGCAGCCTGATCGAGCCCGCGACGTGCGCCCAGTTCGCCGATGACGGCGCCGATGAACGGCCCGAGTATCAGTCCGGGCAAGCCGAAGAAGATACCCACCACGCTGCCCAGCGTGGCGCCGAGCACAGCCTTGGGGCTGGCGCCGACGCGCTTGGCACCCAGGCTGCCGGCAATGAAGTCGAGCGCCATGCCGACGGCCAGCATCACGCCGAGGATGCCGAGCGTCCATTTGCCGACATGGACAAAGCCGTCGACCCAGGCGCCGAGCAGCAGCCCGCCGAATAGCATCGGCAGTCCGGGCAGCAACGGCAGCACGGCGCCGGCAAGGCCGCCGAGCACCAGCGCGATCGCCAGCAGTCCGAGCACCATCTGCAAGGTCGGGTCCATCAGCGCGCCTCCGGTGCTGACAGGCCGTCGATCAGCGTCTTGGCCAGCAGCGCGTAATTGCCCTCGAAATGATGGCTGCCCGGCAGAATCCGCATCCGATGACGCGCTGGGTCAAGCTCGGGACAGATTGCAGCATCGTCGTTCTGGCCGCAGATGATCAGCAGGTCCTGTGCGCCCGCAAGCTGATCGACTTCTGGTCGCGTCTCGAAGTCGCCGGCCTGGCCGGCCCAGGCGCCGACATGGAACTCGAAGGCCGCATGTTTCGACAGCGCGATGGCGGCCGTCAGCGTGATCTGCTGACGCAGGCTCGGCGGCATCCGGTTCAGCGCAAACGGCAGCACGTCCGCTCCCTGCGAGTAGCCGATCAGCATCACGCGAGGGCGCTTCCAGGTCTCGACGTAATGGTGGATCAGCCGCCCGAGATCCAGCGCCACGTCGTCCGGCTTGCGCTCGGTCCAGAAGTAGCGGAGCGAGTCCAGCCCGACCACCGGGATGCCCTCGGCTGCGAGCCGGTCGGCGATCTCTTCATCCAGGCCGGCCCAGCCTCCGTCGCCCGACAGCAGCACCGCCAACAGGTCGCGATGGCTTGGATCATCACGGCTGGCGGCGACCTCGACCAGCGGCAGATCGGGTAAAGCCTCGGGCTTGCGATGGGCCGGGGCGATATTGGCTGCCAGTGTGCCGTAGGCCAGCAGCGCAGCACCGACCGCGCTCGGCGCGCCGGCTTGACGGCGAACCGGCCACCGCAGCTCGGCGCCGTCGACGCGGTTGGTGAAGTCGCGCGCGCCGCAGGCTTCGCTCGCTGGCGTCGCCACGGCAAAGAAGGGCGACTGCAAACGCGACGTTGGCAGGATCGTGCTGCCGCCGCCCGGCTCGTGACGCTGGCGCAGTCCAGTGCCCGCGCACAAAGGCGGCCGCAGCGGGCTGAACGGGCAAAAGCCCACGCCGACGCCGCCCGAAAAGCTCTTCGGCGGCGCTTGCGACAGCGCCCCGAACACCAGTGCGGCGGACTCGTCCAAGCCCATCAGCAGCGGCGGACGGTAGTCGTCCTGGCGTGTGTACGCCTGAACGAATCGGCTCAGGTTGTCGAGGTCGCCGTCGAGAAACTCGCAGTTGTCGCCGTCCTGCGCCAGCACCTTTAGCAACGCCGGCGTGTCGATGCCGGCGACCAGCGTTTTGCTGCTGCGCAGCGCCCTGGCATAAGCGTCCGCTTCGCGGTCCCAGCCCCGCTGGCTGGAAAACAGCAAGGCCGTGCTGCGCGCCGGGCCTTCGGGTTTGTACAGATACAGTGGCTTGAAGCGGCCGTGTTCGATGCGCTCGTCGCGGGCCGGGTCGGGTGGGCGTGACGCCAGTGCTGGCAGTGCCAGCAAGCCGGCAGCCAACGCCAGCGCGATGGCGGCAACCGAAGCCAAGCACTTCATTTACGCACCATCTCGCGCATGCCACCGGCAATCAAGGTTGCGGTGTCGAGCATGATCCGCGGCAGAGCCAAGCCGCCGGGCGATGCCAGGTAACGGGGCCGCCATACCGGCTGATATTTGTCCTTGTACTTGCGCAAGCCGTCGAAGTTGTAGAACGGCCCCCCGTAGCGGTGCACCAGCAGACCCAGACGGTGCCATAGCGGCGCCAGCGGATGTTGTTCCAGCCCGGCCAGCGGCGCCATGCCGAGGTTGAACCACTGATAGCCGCGCGCCTTGCCCCATAGCAGCAACTCGACGAACAGATAATCCATGACGCCCTTGGGTGCGTCCTGGCCGTAACGCATCAGGTCCACCGACAGCTCGGTTCCGTCGCCCGATTGCCACAGATTGGCGAAGGCCACGATCTGGTCGCCGCGCCGCGCGACCGCGCATGGAAAGTTCGCCAGATAGGCCGGGTCGAAGCGGCCGACCGAAAAGCTCTTTTCGGCCGCCGACTTGTCTGCAAGCCAAGCCGAGGAGACGCGTTCAAGCTCGTCGGCGCGCGCCGCGACTTGCCCCGGCTCTAGCACATCGAACACCAGGCCTTCGCGCGCGCCCTTGCGCTGCGACGTGCGCAATTCGCCACGGGCCTTGCCCTCCAGCGAGAACGTGGTCAGCGGCACTCGCGCTTCTTCGCCCAGCTTCGACAGCGACAGGCCGAGATCCAGATAAAGCGGAAGCTTGTCGGCGGTGACCTGATAGAACACGCACCAACCGCTGTGTTTGTCGCAGAGTTCGCGGAAACGCCATGCCAGTTCGGCATGACGGGCCGGGTTGCCGACCGGGTTGCCCATCGCGATCCAGCTGCGTCCCGATCGCCGATACATGATGAAGGCATCGCGCTGGTCGCTGAACAGCAGCTGCTTGTCGCCGAGCAACACCAGGTTGGGCACGCTGTCGGTGCCGTGGCCGAGACATTGACGCGCAGCTTCGATGTCATCGGCAGTCGGCATTTCGGGCTCGGGGCGGGCCGATCCGAGCAGCGACCACAGCCCGTAGATCAGGCCGACCATCACCGCGACGACGCCCGCGCGCAGCATGCGCGGCGCGTTCTCGTCGAACGCGAAGCGCCACCAGATTTCATCGTCGTACTGGACGTCACGGAACACCACAAAGCCGATCCAGATCGCCGCGCCGATCACCAGTCCCACGTTGACCAGCCATAGCGGTGACAGCCGCGCCTCGGTCAGTGGCGCATGGCGGTAGAAGCGGTCGCGCGACACGGCCAGCACGGCCAATACCACCAGCAGGATCAGCGCCTCCTCGAAGTCGCCGCCCTTGAGCAGCGACGCGGCGATGCCGCCGGCGAGCACGATCAGTGTCAGCCACCAAGCCGCTGCCAGCCGCCGATAAAGGCCGCGTGCCAGGATCAGCAATCCCACGCCCAGCGCGCTGCCGGCCAGATGCGAGGCTTCGAGCACACCCAGCGGCAGCGCTTGCGCCAGCCATTGGACGCGGCTGCCGATCGCCGGCAGCGAGCCGGATACCAGCAGCACGGCGCCGGCGGCGAACACGGCAATGGCAACGGCCTGCGGCACTATCGACTCCAGCGAGCGTCGCAGTGACGTGGCAGCGCGATGAAGCGGACCGCTGAGCGCCGTGGCTTCGCGCGTGGCCAGCATCAGCAGCGCCAGCGTGAACGGCGCGATGTAGTAGACCGCACGAAACAGCAGCAGTGATCCAAGCAGCAGCCCAGGCTCGGGTGTCGGCAGCATCAACAGCAAGGCCGACTCGAACACGCCCAAGCCGCCGGGCACGTTGCTGACGGCGCCCAAGGTAATCGCGATGACGTAGATGCCGAGGAATGTCGGGTAGTGGATCGCAGCTGATGCCGGCAGCAGCACCCACAGCGCGGCCGCCGAGCACGCAATGTCGATCGCGCTGACGAGGAATTGGGAGGCGACTTGAGGGGCGCGCGGCGTTGCGATGCGCCAGTGGCGCAGCTGCAGCGGACGCTGGCGCAGGCTGGCCACAGCGGCGTAGCCGATCATGCCCGACAGCAGCGTCGCGCCGATCAGATGGATCGTCGGGATGCTCAGGTGCAGCAAACGCGCGGCTGCATGCGGCTCCAGCAGCAGGGAGCCGCTCAGCAGTGTGCCGGCGCCGAGCAGGAAGGTCAGCGAAAACAGGCCTTGTACCAGCGCGATGTCGGCCGCGCTGATGCCTTCGTTGGAATAGGCGCGCAAGCGGACCGATCCGCCCGACAACGACGCCAAGCCCAGTGAGTGGGCCAGCGCACACGCGATGAACGAGATCGTCGCCACCCGCCGGTACGGAAGGGGCCGGCCGATGATGTCCAAGGCGAGCGCGTCATATAGTGTTAGGGCGAAGTAGCTGGCGGCCGTCCACCCGATCGCGCCAAACAACTGCTGGGCCGACAATTGGCGCAGCGGCACCAGCAAGTCGGCGGGATCGAGGTGGCGCAGGCTGTCGTCGAGCACCCAGAGCGCGGCCGCGAAGATCCCGAGCGTTAACAGTGCGGCGGCGATCGCGCGCCCTTTTCCCGGTTCCAGTCCTTGCATGCGCGCATTCTAGGGGCTCGGCGTCCGGACGGTATGGTGCCGCCGAAAAGTCACAAAAGTTGACGCGAGACCCTGCTGACGCACGATTCACGAGCCGATTTTCTGCTCAAATGTGCCGTCGGTCAGCGCCCCGGACGCTGTGTCAGCTTCCGTGGGCACCATCCGACCATGTCGTTCGCAAGCCAGGAGGGCAACTCAACCGCGGCCGACGTTCCACGACTAATGCAAGGGAAGCCATGTCATGAATCAGCCGCTCACTCCACTGATGCTCAAAGCGCTCGTGCCTGCTACTGCACGAGGCGAAGCCACGCGCCGCAAGTTGCTCGCTGCCGCCGAAATCGAATTCGGCGCCCGCGGGTTCCACGCCGCGTCGGTCAGCTCGATCACGACCCGCGCCGATGTCGGCCAGGGCACGTTCTATCTCTACTTCCATAGCAAGGAAGAAATCTTCATCACGCTGGTTCGCGAGATCGGCCGCGCCTTGCGTTCGTATGCAGCCAAGGCCGGGGCCGCCGCGCCGACGCGGCTGGCCGGCGAGCGCGAGGGCTTGGTTGCGCTGCTGCGTTACACCTTGGAGTTCCCCGGCCGCTACCGGATCGTCCAGGAGTCCCAGTTCGTCGACGAAACGGTGTTTCGCGAGTACCACGAGCGTTTGGCCCGTAGCTATGCGCAAACGCTGAGCGAAGGTGCGGACGCCGGCATCTTCAAGCCGGGTGACGCGGATACGCGCGCATGGGCCATTCTCGGTATCGGCCAGTTCCTGGCGCTGCGCTACTGCCTGTGGACCGGCCGTATGCCGGCCGACGAAATCATCGACAGCGCGATGGAGATGATCGAGTCGGGCTTGTTGCCCGACAACAGCCCGGCCCGCGCCACGCCGTAGCTCGCACCGCCTCGGCTGCACAGAGCGCCGCCTTCGGGCGGCGTTCTGCTTTCAGCCGGACTGCTTGTCGAATCCGGGTATGACCAAGTGACCAGAGTGCCGGTCGAGCCGCTCGACGGCGGCAGCCGACATCACTATTGGCAATTTTTTGTCACATGGCGTGGATAATGCCGCTGCTAGAATGCAGTAGCCGGTATTGTTCCGGCGCCTGCCGAGGCCTTTGCTTTTTCTATGTCTTCGTCCCCTGCTGACGATTCATCCGGTCAGCCCGTTGTCGCCGCAAAGCGGTCTTACAACTGGCCTGCCATCATCCTGTTTTCGCTGACCACGACGCTCGCCGTTACGGTGTTCCCGTGGTACGCATGGACCCACGATTTCAGCACCGCGGCCTGGGTCTGGTTCGGCGTGTTCCTGTACGCCAGTGGGCTGTCGATCACGGCCGGCTACCATCGCCTGTACTCGCACCGCGCCTACCAAGCGCACTGGAGCTTGCGACTGTTCTATGCGCTGTTCGGTGCGCAGGCGCTGCAGAACAGCATCTTGATCTGGTGCTCGATGCATCGCGTTCACCATCGCGAAGTCGATGATGTCGAACATGATCCGTACTCCGCTCGCCGCGGCCTGTGGTATTCGCACATGGGCTGGATGCTCCGCGACGAACCCTGCCACCAGTTCGACGACAAGATCGGTCGCGACATGACCCGCGATCCGATCGTCCGCTGGCAGCACAAGCACTATCTGGCCATCGCATTGGCAATGAACATCGCGCTGCCCGCGTTGGTCGGCTGGGCGTCAGGTGACTTGTGGGGCACGCTGGTGCTCGCGGGTTTGATGCGGCTGGTGGTGAACCACCACTTCACGTTCTTCATCAACTCGCTTGCGCACTACTGGGGCCGCCAGCCCTATACGACGGAAAACACGGCGCGCGACAACGATCTGTTGGCAGTGTTGACCTACGGCGAGGGCTACCACAACTTCCACCACTTGTTTCAGTGGGACTACCGCAACGGCATCCGCTGGTATCAGTGGGATCCGACCAAGTGGTGGATCGCTGCTTTCTCGTGGGTGGGACTGACCAGCGGTTTGCGCCGCACGCCCGAGTTCCAGATCCAGCGCGCCAAGTTGCAGCGGCAGTTCGAGCGAGCCAAGGAACGGATCGCCAAGGCCGATGCGGGTGGGCGGATCGCGCACCTCCAGCTGCTGCTCGAGCAGGAGCTTCAGACCTTTTCGGCCACGCTGTCCGAGTGGGCGCGGCTGCAGCAGGAAAAGTTCGAGCACGCCAAGCAGCAATTGTCTGATCACTGGGAAACCAGCGAGGTCCGTCGCCGCATGCAGGCGCTTGAGGAATCCCTGCGCTACCAGCAGCGCCGTGTCCGTCTGCTGAGCCTGCAGGCGGCCTGAGTTGGCATTGCCCGCGACACGTTCGCGGGCATCTTCGCGGTCACGGTTCTAGCGCTTGGCCACAGCCAATAAAAAACCCCGCCGAGGCGGGGTTTTTTATTGGGCGGGAAAGTAGCGACCGCTACTTAGACGCCTCGCATCAATCGCGATAACGGCTTTCGCGCGTGTATTCGACGCGACGCTCGTAACGACCGTCGCCACGCGACACTTCGCGCTGATAGCTGACGTTCCGCTCGTAGCCGCGATAACCGCCGTGGCCACCGTGATGATGGTGACCATGGTAGTAGCGCGGCGGCGGCGCGTAGTACACCGGAGCCGGCGCGTAGTAAACGCGGCGCGGTTCGTAATAAACCCGCTCACGGTAATAGACGGGCGGAGGCGGCGGCGCGTAGTAGCGGTCTACGACCACGCCTACCGGCACGCCGACGCCAATGCCGATCGAGACATCCGTACGGGCATTCGCAACGCCGATGCCGCCGATCATCAACAACGCGGCAGCTAACCATTTGTGTTTCATCGAAGCACTCCGACTGAAGGGCAATGTCGCGAGTGCACGATATCGACGTGCAATGAACCCGATCTGAACCAAGCTGAACGGCAAAATGCAGCAGCGGCTGCATTCTGCCGTTCATCGTGATCCAGCGTCCGTTAGTCGCCGGTGACTTTGAATTCGACGCGACGATTATTTTCGCGGCCGACTTCGGTGTCGTTGCTGTCGATCGGGACCGTTTCGCCGAAACCGATCGCCTTGAGACGCGCCGTTTTCGCGCCCTGCTCACCGAGGTAGCGGATCACGGCAATCGCGCGACGCTCCGACAGACTCAGGTTGTACGCATCGGTGCCGAGGCTGTCGGTGTGACCTTCGACATCGAGCTTGAGGTCGGGATAGGCCGAGAGGGTCGCGGCAACTTCATTCAGCGTTTCCTTGGCGGGTGCCGTCAGCCGGTCGGAGTCGAACTCGAACTTCACGCCGCGCAGTACGAAGCGACGATCGAGTGCGCAGCCTCGGGCGTCGACCGGCTCACCTGGGCGAGGCTTGCGGCAGTCGCCAACGGGCGCGCAGCCATCCGGAAGTACCTTGTAACCGGCCGGCGTGTTCGGGCAATCGTCCCGCGAATCGGGGATGCCGTCGCCATCGGAGTCGAGCGGGCAGCCATCCGGGCCAACCAGTTCGCCGCGCGGCGTGTTCGGGCAACGATCGGCGCTGTCGGGTACACCATCGCCATCCGCATCGCGGAAGTCGCAGCCGTTGGCATCGACCTTGACGCCTTTCTGCGTGCCGGGGCACTTGTCGAGATAGTCGGGCACCCCATCGCCATCGGCGTCAGCCGGGCAGCCTCGCGTGTCCACCGGCGTGCCCGGTGGTGTGCCAGGGCACTGATCGGCGTGATCGGGCACGCCATCGCCATCCGAGTCGATCGGGCAGCCGTCGGAGTTGATCGGCGCGCCGGGCGGGGTGTTGGGGCACTTGTCGAGGTAATCCGGCACGGTATCGCCGTCGACATCGGTCGGGCAGCCGTTGGAATAGACCGTCACGCCGGCTGGCGTATTCGGGCAGTCATCACGGCGGTCGGGCACGCCGTCACCGTCGGTATCACGTCCCCCGTCGGCACCGAAGGCATAGGTGAGGCCCAGGCCCAGGTTGTGTGAGCTGTATTCGCTCTCGATCGGCTGATTTAGCGAGGTCCGGTACTTGGGACGATCGGCATCGACGTAGCGATAGTCCAGCGACAGCGTCCAGTCGTCGCTAAGCAGCAGGCCAACACCACCACCCAGCTGGAAGGCGAAGGTCGTGTCCTTGCCATCGATGAAGTTGCCGATCTGGGTTTCGGTGCGCTGCGCGCCGATGCCGCCGCCGAGATACGGGATGTACCGACCGAAGTCGAGGTCGTACCAGAGGCTGCTCATCAGCCGCAACGCTTCGACCTTGCCGTCGGCGCCCGCGGACGGCGTGCCAGCGGTGACGGCGGTGAACGTATCGACGTCGGCCGTGCTGTAGTTCAGCGCCAGCTCCGGGCGCAGGCCATTCTCGAAGCGGTAGCCGAACGTCAGTCCGCCACCGAAGCCGGTCTTGAAGTCGTACGCGAAGTTTTGCGCCGGAATGCCGGCAATGGGATCGACACCGGGCGTGGCCGGTACGTCCGGGCCCAGAACGCAGAGACCGGGAATGCCCAAGTCGAGCGTCGCGCCGCCGAGCGACAGCAGGCAGCTTTGCCCAGGCATCGGCTCTACGCCGTTGGATCCCGGAATGGCAGACGCACGCGCGTCGGCGTCATCGGGCGCGGTAGCGAAGCCCTCGGCACCAACGTACCAGCCGGGCTGCCCGGCAGCCGTCGCCAATGTCGACGACAGCGCGAGGCTGACCCCGACGAGCCAATGTGCCGCGCGGCGGGCGGCAAGGCGGTTTGAAACCATTGTGTTCCCCGTATTGGCCCCGTGGGGGCCTCTTATTGACCTGACAGACGGTTCGTCTGCGGTCCGTATTTACGGGGAACTCCTCAGCAAACGCAAGCCACGACTGAGTAAAAGTCCTCAGTCGTCGCTGCACGAGCCTCGATTAGCCCGAACGCTTGCGCTCGTGTTCCTTCAGGAACTTCTTGCGGATGCGGATCGAGGTCGGCGTCAGCTCAACGAGTTCGTCTTCGTTGATGAACTCCAGCGCCTGCTCCAGCGAGTGCTTCACCGGCGGTGTCAGGATCACGTTTTCGTCCGATCCCGAGGCGCGCATGTTGGTCAGCTTCTTGCCCTTGAGCACGTTGACGACGAGATCGTTGTCGCGGGAGTGGATACCGACGATCTGGCCTTCGTACACCTCGACGGCGGGGTCCACCATCATGCGGCCGCGCTCCTGCAGGTTGAACAGCGCGTAAGGCGCCGTCTTGCCCTGCTCATTGGAGATCAGCACGCCGTTGTGGCGCTGGCCGATGTCGGCGTTGTCGGCTTTGGGGCCGAAGTGGTCGAAGTTGTGGAACAGCAGGCCGGTACCCGAGGTCATCGACATGAACTCGGTCTGGAAGCCGATCAGGCCGCGCGACGGGATCATGTACTGCAGGCGGACGCGACCCTTGCCGTCGACGACCATGTCGAGCATCTTGCCGCCGCGCTCGGCCAAGCCTTGGATGGTGCCGCCCTGGTGGGCTTCTTCCACGTCGGCAACCAGCGATTCGTACGGCTCGCAGATCTGGCCGTCGACTTCCTTGAGGATCACCTGCGGACGCGACACGGCGATTTCGAAGCCTTCGCGACGCATGTTTTCGAGCAAGATGCCCAAGTGCAGCAGGCCGCGGCCGGACACGCGGAACTGGTCGGGTGAATCACCCGGCTCGACCCGCAGCGCGACGTTGGTCTGGAGTTCCTTCTGCAGGCGGTCGCCGATCTGGCGGCTGGTGACGAACTTGCCTTCCTTGCCCGCGAACGGCGACTTGTTGACCTCGAACACCATGCTCATCGTCGGCTCGTCGACGGTCAGCGTCGGCAGCGCCTCGGGCTTCTTCGGGTCGCAGATGGTCTCGGAAATGCCCAGTTCGGTGATGCCGGTGACGGCGATGATGTCGCCGGCCTCGGCTTCCGGAACTTCGACCTTGTCCAGGCCCATGAAGCCCAGCACCTGCAGCACGCGGCCCTGGCGGACCTCGCCGTTGCGGTTGACGACCGACACCGGGGAATTTGCCTTGATCTTGCCGCGCGAAATGCGGCCGGTGCCAATGACGCCGACGTAGCTGGAATAGGCCAGCGAGATCACCTGCATCTGGAACGGGCCTTCCGGATCGACGGCCGGCGGGACGACCTTGTCGACGATCGTCTGGAACAGCGGGTCCATGTTGCCTTCGCGGACATCGGCAGTGTGGCCGGCGTAGCCGTGCAGCGCCGAGGCGTAGACGATCGGGAAATCGAGCTGCGTGTCGTTGGCGCCGAGCTTGTCGAACAGGTCGAACACCTGGTCGACGACCCAGTCCGGACGTGCGCCGGGGCGGTCGACCTTATTGATGACGACGATCGGGTTCAGGCCCATCGCGAACGCCTTCTGCGTGACGAAGCGCGTCTGCGGCATCGGACCGTCTTGCGCGTCGACCAGCAGGCAGACGCAGTCGACCATGCTCAGCACGCGCTCGACTTCACCGCCGAAGTCGGCGTGGCCGGGGGTGTCGACGATATTGATGCGGAAATCGGTGTTGGTGCGCTTGTCCATCCAGCGGATGGCCGTGTTCTTCGACAGGATCGTGATGCCGCGCTCGCGCTCCAGGTCGTTGGAGTCCATGACGCGCTCGCCGAGGTTTTCGCGCGCGTCCAGCGTCTGCGACTGACGCAGCAGCTTGTCGACAAGGGTGGTTTTGCCATGGTCGACGTGCGCGATAATGGCGATGTTGCGGAGGTTTTGAATCACGAGAAGGGCACCGGGAGAAACAAGCGGAGTACAGGGCGGCGACGCTGCCCCGAGTCGACCGTCCGGGCCAAAAAGAGCCCGGCTTTGGCCTGGTATGGCTAAAACGGCCGCGGAGTATACGTGGACGACGATGACACCGCATCTGTCATGCCAATGCCGGCCAGCTGATGACGCTAGAATCACCGATGGCTTTTGCCCCGCCCGAGTCGCATAACGAGACACCCCGCCCGCGATGACGATCCTGAACAAGGCGCGACGCCTGCTCGTCGGCGAGAAGCTCGATCCGTTCGACCCCAAGACCCGGCACAACATCGCGCTGGTCGCGATCCTGGCCTGGATCGGGCTGGGCGCCGACGGCCTGTCATCGTCGTGCTACGGCCCGGAGGAGGCGTTCCTCGCGCTGGGCAGCCACACCGACATTGCGCTGTTTCTGGCCCTCGCAACGGCGGCCACGGTGTTCATCATCGCGGCCAGCTACAACCAGGTCATCGACCTGTTTCCGTCGGGCGGCGGTGGCTACAAGGCCGCGACCAAGCTGATCGGCCCGCGCGCCGGACTGATCAGCGGCTCGGCACTGATCGTCGACTACGTGCTGACGATCGCCATTTCCGTCGCCAGCGGCGCCGACGCGCTTTTCAGCTTGTTGCCCCATTCGCTGGTCGGCTGGAAGCTGGCGACCGAGGCGTTGTTGGTGGTGACGCTGCTGGTGCTCAACCTGCGGGGCATGAAGGAATCGATCCGGGTGCTGGCGCCGATCTTCCTCGGCTTCGTCGTGTCGCATGTGGCCCTGATCGTCTACGGCGTCAGTGCCCACGCCGACGCGATCGGAACGCTGTGGCCCAACAGCGTCGCCGAAGCCGAGTCGCTGTCACGCGAAAGCGGCGTGATGTTCGTGATCGCGCTGTTCTTGCGCGCCTACTCGATCGGCGGCGGCACTTATACGGGTATCGAGGCGGTATCGAACAACATCAATATGCTGGCCGAGCCGCGCGTCAAAACCGGCCACTACACGATGTTCTACATGGCCGTGTCACTGGCCTTGATGGCCGGCGGCATCATCCTGCTGTACTTGCTGTGGGACGCCACGCCGACGCCGGGGCAGACGCTCAATGCCGTGACGTTTCGGCAGATCATTGGCCAGGTGTTCGGTGAAGGGCCTACCGCCGGCGTCGTGCTCGCGATCGTGCTGCTGCTTGAAGCCGGGCTGTTGATGGTCGCCGCCAACACCGGCTTTCTTGGCGGCCCGGCAGTGCTGGCGAGCATGGCGTCCGACCGCTGGGTGCCGCGCCAGTTCCGGCAGTTGTCCAATCGCATGGTCACGCAGAACGGCGTGCTGCTGATGGGCATCGCCGCGCTGGTGATCGTGCTGGCGACCCGCGGCCGCGTGTCGCTGCTGGTGGTGCTGTACAGCATCAATGTGTTCATCACGTTCACACTGACGCTGTTCGGCTTGTCGCGGCATTGGTGGACGCAGCGCCGCTACATCCTGCGTTGGCGTGGTCCGTTGCTGCTGTCGCTGCTGGGCTTGTCGGTGACCGCTTTCATGCTGGCCGTGATCGTCGTCGAAAAATTCCTGCTCGGCGGTTGGGTCACGCTGGTGATCACCGGCGCCGTGGCCGCTCTGTGCATCGTCGTGCGTCGTCACTACGACGAAGTCCGCCGGCTGATGCAGCGGATCGACCAGTACGCGCCGCGCGTGACTTGGATCGAAGATCTGCCGTCACCGCCGTTGGACCCGAAGGGATGCACGGCGATCATCTTGGTGGGTGCCAATCGGGGTGCTGGTTATCGCACGCTGGAATGGGTGCTCGACAAGTTTCCCGGCAAGTTCCGCAACTTCGTATTCGTTGCCGTGGGCGAGGTCGACCGCGACGCATTCGACAGCGAGCGCTCGCTGGTGGCGCTGCAGGCGCGCTTGCAGAATTCGCTGGCGTACTTCGTCGGCTACTGCGCCAGCCGCAATCTGGCCGCTGTCTCGTATGAGAGTTATGGCGCCGATCCGCAGAGCGAGTTGTTCGCGTTGGTCGACCACGTGTTCGACGAGTATCCCGACAGCGTCTGCTTCGCCAGCCGCATCGTGTTCCGCAGCGAAAACCTGTTCA
The DNA here is from genome assembly GCF_900129825.1 of Hydrocarboniphaga daqingensis. Classification (GTDB taxonomy): domain Bacteria; phylum Pseudomonadota; class Gammaproteobacteria; order Nevskiales; family Nevskiaceae; genus Hydrocarboniphaga; species Hydrocarboniphaga daqingensis. Next base: position 502,985 of record NZ_FQWZ01000002.1, read on the forward strand.
CCTCGCTGCTGCACAACCAGCTGCCGCTGGCGGTACAGCGTCATCTGCACGAGCGCAGCCGCGAGATGATCGTGGTGCCGGTCAAGCTGACCGAGACCGACGTGCGGCCGTCGCCGCCGACGCGGGCGCCGGTGCACTAGCGCCCGCGACGCCGACGTCGGCGTCGGCGTCGGCGTTAGACGACCGAGATCGCCGATGCGGCGCGCCGCGCCTTGGCGCGAGCCGCCTCGACATCGGTCGCCAGGGCCAGGGCCACGCCCATGCGGCGACGGCCGACGATTTCAGGCTTGCCGAACAGTCGCAGCTGCGTGTCGGGCTCGACCAAGGCGTCGGCAACGCCGGCGAAGCCCGGTGCGACCCGATCGCCTTCCAGCAGCAGCGCGCACGAGGCCGCCGCACCGCGCTGGGCGATGTTCGGGACCGGCAAGCCCAGGATCGCGCGAGCGTGCAGCGCAAACTGCGACAGGTCTTGCGCGATCAGCGTGACCAGGCCGGTATCGTGCGGGCGCGGCGACACCTCGCTGAAAATCACCTCGTCGCCTTTGACGAACAGCTCCACGCCGAACACGCCGCGGCCACCGAGGTCGGCGGTGATGGCGCCGGCAATCGCCTGCGCGCGCTCCAGTGCCTTGGCCGACATCGGGTGCGGCTGCCAGCTTTCGCGGTAGTCACCGTCGATCTGCAAATGGCCGATCGGCGCGCAGAACGAGGTCTGCACCGCATCGCGCTGCGCGCCATGGCGCACGGTCAGCAGCGTGATTTCGTAATCGAAGTCAACGAAGCCTTCGACGATCACGCGGCCCGCACCGGCGCGACCGCCGGCCTGCGCGTAGTCCCACGCCGGCTGGATGTCGGCCGCTGACTTGATCACGCTCTGCCCCTTGCCTGACGACGACATCAGCGGCTTGACCACGCACGGGATGCCCAGCGCGGCCACCGCGGCTCGATAGTCGGCTTCGTTGTCGGCAAAGCGATACGGCGACGTCGGCAGGCCGAGCGTCTCGGCCGCCAGCCGGCGAATGCCTTCGCGGTCCATCGTCAACCGCGCGGCGCGCGCGGTTGGCACCACGTTCCAGCCCTCGGCTTCCAGCTCGAGCAGCGTCGGCGTGTGGATCGCTTCGATTTCCGGAACGATCAGATGCGGACGTTCCAGCTCGACGATGCGGCGCAGTTCGGCGCCGTCGAGCATCTTGAACACATGAGAGCGGTGCGCGACCTGCATCGCCGGTGCGTTGTCGTAGCGGTCGCAGGCGATGCATTCGACGCCCAGCCGCTGCAGCTCGATGACCACTTCCTTGCCCAACTCGCCGGAGCCGAGCATCAGCACGCGGGTGGCTTGTGAGGACAGCGGGGTTCCGATCGGGGTCATGTTGCGCGCCAACTCAAAAATGAGCGGCGATGATACCTGTGCGAGGCGGCGGTCAGCGTTGGCAGCCGGGGCAGAAAAAACTCGAGCGTTGTCCGATCACCAATCGACGGATCGGCGTGCTGCATTGCCGGCAGGGCAGGGCTTCACGGCCGTACACGTAAAGGTCCTGCTGGAAGTAACCAGCGGCACCGTCGGCGCCAGCGAAATCGCGCAGCGTCGTGCCGCCTTGCGTGATCGCCTCGTCCAGCACGTCGCGGATTTTCTGAGCCAGCACGCGATAGCGTGGCAGGCTGATGTCGCCGGCCGGTCGCGTCGGCCGGATGCCGGCGCGAAACAGCGATTCGGCGGCGTAGATGTTGCCGGCGCCGACGACGATGCGTCCGTCCATGACAAAGGTCTTGACCGCCGCGCTGCGGCCGCGCGATACGCGGTGCAGGTAGTCACCGTCAAATGCGTCCGAAAACGGTTCGGGCCCCATGCCGGTCAGCAGCGGATGCGTGGGCTCGTCGTGCCGCCACAGCAGTACGGCGCCGAAGCGCCGCGGGTCGTGGAAGCGCAGCAGATGGCCGTCGTCGAGTTCGATATCGACGTGGTCGTGCTTGACCAGCGGATGCCCCTGCGCCAACACGAACAGCCGGCCCGACATGCCCAGGTGGATCAGCAGCCGATCGCCGCCATCGAGCGCCAGCAGCAGGTATTTGCCACGGCGGTCGGTGGACAGCACGCGCTGGCCGGCGACACGGCTGGCGAGATCGTCCGGCACCGGCCAGCGCATCCGCGACTCACGAACGACGACCCGCGTAATGCGTCGGTCGATCACATGCGGCGTGACACCACGCCGGATCGTTTCGACCTCGGGCAACTCGGGCATCGATGCGACTCTACGGCGCTGGTGCCGCTGGTGCCGCTGGCGTCGCCGCCGCGTCAGCCGGTGCTGCATCGGCTGGCTTGGGCGCCGGCAGCCGCAGCAGCGTGTCGACATCGGTGCGCGACAGCGTGTAGCGCACGCCCAGGTCGGCGCGCGCCAGCACCAGCTGCGGATCGCGAGCCACGATCGTGAAGCTCAGCGTGCGGCCGTCGGCCAGCGTCAGCGTGGCGGCTTCGCCTTGCGCGTCCTCCGGTTGGAGGCTGCCGTTGAACAGCGCCTTGGCCGAGGTCCAAGCATCGGCGATGGCCTTGAGTTGGTCAGCTTTGGCGTCGGCGTGATCCGGCGAGGCCCAAGCGCCGTCGGCCGACTTTTCCAACGTCAGGCCGGGCACCACGATCCGCGTGATCGCCGCGCCGGCCGGTACCAGATTCTTGGCAACCAGGTCGGAATAGTCGGCGTCGAACGCCGCGCTGCCGGGGTCGGCGATCAGCGCCAGCTCTTTTTCGTTGACGCGAACGTAGCGGCGGTACTTCAGCGGCTCTTCACCGCCGAAGTCGATCGTCTGGTCGTTGATCGTGATCCGGTAGCGCGCCGGCACCAAGCCCAGTTCCTTGAGATCGCCGCTGTCCAGCATCATCTGTACGCCGGTGTCCGACAGCCCCACCAACGCATTGACTTCGAATGGATCGGCGGCAGCCTTCACCGGCTCGGTGATCGCCCACTGGCCGTCTTGCTTCGCCAGCCGGATCGTCGGCGAACCGGGATGTTCGAGCGCGATGGTCTGCACCATCGACGGCGTCAGCGCCGTCAGCGGTGGTTTCTTTTCTTCATCGGGTTTCTGGCCGAGCCAAGCGGCCGTGCCGAGACCGGCCACAGCGACCAGCAGGCCGAGATTCAGATGGTTGCGGTTCATCGTCAGCGCTCCGGAGTTATTTGCGGCGGCGCGAAATCCAGCGTCCAATGCCGATGCCGATCAGCAGCAGCGGCAGCACCAGCACGAAGCCGCCCGCCAGCAATGCGATCGCCCAATCCGGCAGGAACAGATTCACGTCCGGCGCTTTGGGGATGTCGATGTTCATCTGGTTGTCGCGCGCGGCGAGCCACTGCACCGCGTTGAGTCCCAGCTGCTGGTTACCCAGCTGCCCGAGGTAGGCGTTGGAGATGAAGTCGGCGTCGCCGATCACGACCACGCGCTGCTGCGGCTTGGGCGGCGGCGGTGCATCGGGCGACGTGGGCGCCGCTGCCGGTGCCTCGGCGCCAGGCCGGTCGCGGGTCAGCGTCATGCCGATGTTCAGCGGGCCGGGGACGTCGCCGCTGCTCTCGTCCATCGATACCGGGCCACCATCGAGCTTGCCGGTTTCCAGCCACGCCGTTTCGGTGGTGACCAGCATCGGCGATGCCGTCCAGCCGCTGCCGCTGGCCGTGACCGAACGCACCAGCGGGAACAGCGTCACCTGCTGCAGATCGCGCGTCACCGGCGTCGGCGGATAGCCGAGCGCTGCGTAGATGCCCGGGTGGCCGGTGCCCAGCGCTTCGTACTCGGGAAAGATCGCATAGCCGTTCTGCCAGCGGATGCCGAGCGCGTCGGCCACCGCGTTCAAACCGGGGTCGTTCTCCGGGTCGGCCAGCCACAGCAGATTGCCGCCCTTCTCGACGTATTGCTGGATCAGCTTGATCTCGCCGTCGAGCAGCGCCGCGCGCGGGCTGGCGATCACCAGCAGCGAGGTGTTGTCCGGAATCTGCGGGGTCTTGACCAGGTTCAGGCCCTGAACCTTCAGGCCCTTGTCCTTCAGCGCCTGAGCAAACTGCGAGAAATCTTCGGGGCCATTGGCGGCCGTGCTGCGCTCGCCGTGGCCTTCGAGAAACACGATCCAGCTGTCGCCGGTGTAGCTCAAGCGCTGCAGTGCCGTGGTGATCTCCTGCTCCGACAAGCCGCGCAGATTTTCGCGGCGGCCCTGGTACTCGAGCACCACTTCGCCTGGCGTGCTGATCTTGTACTCGCGGACTTTCGCCGGCTGGCTGGCCGGGTCGACAAATTCCACTTCGATGTCCGGCTTGACGCGCTGGTAGCGGCCGACGAAGAAGTCGACCGACGCGCGTTCGTCGGCGCCAGGGTAGGCAAAGGCGATGAACTTGATCGGCGAGTCCATCGACTGCAACTGCTTCTGGCTGGCCTGCGTCAGCGTGTTGCGCTTGCCCACCGTCCAGTCCCAAACCACGTCATAGCGCTTGGACAAGTAGCCGAGCAGGACCAGCACGGCAACGAACAGCAGCGCGCTGATCGCCTGCTGCAACAACAGATTCTTCTTCTTCATGTTTCCAGTCTCACCGGTGTTGAGTCGTTGTGTGCCAGCGGCGTCAGTTGCGCTCGATATCGAGTCGCAGCACGGTCAGCCACAGGAACAACGCGGTGAACAACAGGTAGTAGACGACGTCCGAGCTGTGGAACAAGCCCGAGATCAGGTCTTGGTAGTGACTGATCAGCGACAGATATTCGAGAACGCTCTTGAAGCCGTTATCGAACTGCGCCGGCATCCGCAGCAGCCACACCAGCAATAGCAATCCGAAGCTGCCGATCGCGGCGATCGTCGGCTCGCGCGTCAGCGACGAGATGAACATGCCGGCCGCGCCGAACGACATCGTGATCAGAAACAAGCCGAGCAGGCCGGCGCCGAGTCGCCCCAAGTCGAGGTTGACCGCCGGCAGCAGCGCCGCCGGCATCGCGGCCAGCAGCAGCACCAGCGCGCCGACGAAGCTCAGCAAGCCGAAGAACTTGCCGAGCACGATCTGCGTCAGCGATACCGGTGCTGAAAACAGCAGCGTCAGCGTGTTGCTTTTGCGCTCTTCGGCGAACAGCCGCATCGTCATCAGCGGCATCACCAGCAGCAGCACGATCGTCGCCGTGCCGTACAAGCCGCCGCCGATGAAGTCGGACACGCCGGTGTATTGATCGGCGGTCTGATAGTTCTGCAGGTACTGCATCAGCATGCCGATGTAGACCCAGCCGAAGATCACTTGCGTGACCGCGAGCACGGCCCAGGCCAGCGGCGAGACGAAGATGCGGCGCGCCTCGTGGCGCGCAATGGTCCAGACAGCGTTCATGCGGCCTCCCGCAGCGTGGCATCGCCCGAGGTCAGTTCAACAAAGATTTCTTCCAGCGTGCGCGTTTCTAGCCGCAGCTCGAGCAGCCCCCAACCGCGCTGCACCGCCGCGTTGACCAGCTCGGCACGCGGATCGGCGCCGTCGGCGAGTTCCAGCAAAAAGCGGCCCGCCGGGCCGATGTCGACCTTCTGCACGCCGGTGAACTGCAGCTCGCTGGCGGCGGGTGCGTTGGCGAACTGCGCCACCAAGCCCTTCTTGCCCAAGTGCGCGTCGATGTGCGCGTCGTACACGAGCCGGCCGGCATTGATGATCATCACGCGGCCGCAAACGGCCTGGATCTCCGGCAGGATGTGGCTCGACAGAATCACGCTGTGGTTCTTGCCCAGCTCGGCGATCAGGCTGCGGATCTCGCGAATCTGGATCGGGTCGAGACCAACGGTCGGCTCGTCGAGCACGATCACGTCGGGGCGATGGATGATGGCCTGTGCAAGGCCGACGCGCTGCTGATAGCCCTTCGACAAGTTGCCGATCAAGCGGCTGCTCATATGCGTCAGACCGCAGTCGCGCTTGGCATCGGCCACCGCTTCGGCGCGCTGCTTCTTGCCGATGCCATGCAGGCCGGCGCAGAAGCCCAGGTATTCGTCGACGGTCAGCTCCGGATAGACCGGCGGCTGTTCGGGCAAGTAGCCGAGATGGCGCTTGGCCAGCTGCGGTGATTCGCGCAGGCTGATGCCACGAATCAGCACGTCGCCGCTGGTGGGCGCCAGATTGCCGGTCAGCATCTTCATGCTGGTCGACTTGCCGGCGCCGTTGGGCCCCAGCAAGCCGAGCACTTCGCCCTTGCGCAGCGTCAGATTCAGGTCGCCCACCGCGAGGTTGGGCCCGTATCGGCGCGTCAGTCCGCGCGCCTCGATCAGCGAATCGCTATCCATCGTCGTGTCGGGTTCTGGTGAGTAAGGGAATGAGGCCTGCTGGCCGCCGGACCACGCCGTGCGGGGCAAGGCGCGGCTCTGACCGCGCTCGGCCGGCACGGTTCCATGCCGAGCCGCGCGGCGCCGGCATTGTACGGGCGAAATCATCGCGTGCCGCGTCGCGCGCGTCAGCGCCGTCACCCGAGGGGTCGCTACACTAGTGGCCCCCGATGTGGCTTGGAGCCGACGATGCTGGACCCGCAAAAGATCGAAGACGTCGCCGCGCGCCTGGCCTCGGTGCTGCCGCCGGGCTTGCTCGGTCTGCGTCGTGAGTTGGAAGAAAACTTTCGCGCCGTGTTGCGCGCCAATCTCGAACGCTTCGACCTGGTGTCGCGCGAACGCTTCGACATCCAGGCGCAGTTGTTGTCGCGCACCCAGGAGCGCTTGCTGCAGCTGGAACAGCGCCTCGCCGCGCTGGAGTCGACCGACGCGAGCGGGCGTTCCAACGCCGGCTGAGCGCCGGGTTTGACGGCGCTGCTGTTGCACTGAGCGCTGGTTCGCCACGCCGCTGCGGCCTGCGCGGCATGCTTGGTGGATGTCGCTTGCCACCGTCCTCAGCCGCGCGCAGAACGGCCTTACGTCCGATCTGGTTCGCGTCGAAGTCCATCTCGCCAACGGCCTGCCGGGGCTTGCGATCGTCGGTCTGCCCGAGGCGGCGGTCCGCGAAGCCAAAGACCGCGTCAAAGCTGCGATCACCACCTGCGGATACGAGTTTCCGCAGCGGCGCATCACCTGCAACCTGGCGCCGGCCGACCTGCCGAAAGAGGGCGGCCGCTTCGATCTGGCGATTGCGCTCGGCATCCTCGCGGCGTCGGCGCAGATTCCGTCGGCGCTGCTGGATGGCCTCGAAGTGCTGGGCGAGCTGTCGCTGTCGGGTGAGTTGCGGCCGGTACGCGGCGCATTGCCGGCGGCGCTGCAAGCGCGTCGCGCCGGCCATGCGCTGGTCGTGCCGGCGGCCAACGCCGACGAGGCCGCGTTAGCCGCCGGCGTCCGTGTGGTCGCTGCAGATCATCTCGGCCGTCTGTGCGGAGCCTTGCACGGCGGAGTACTCACCGAACACGAACCCGGCGTATCCCTCGCGCCGTCGGCCAGCGCGGTATCGCTGCCCGACCTGGCCGACGTACGAGGTCAAGCCCAAGCGCGCCGCGCACTCGAAATCGCGGCCGCCGGCGGGCATTCGCTGCTGATGGCGGGGCCGCCGGGCTCGGGCAAAAGCATGTTGGCGGCCCGCCTGCCGGGCGTGCTGCCGCCGATGAGCGAAGACGAAGCGATCGAAGTTGCGGCCATCGCGTCGGTTGCCAGCAGCGGCTTCGACGCTCGGCACTGGATGCAGCGGCCGTTTCGTGCGCCCCACCACACCGCATCCGGCGTGGCCCTGGTCGGCGGAGGCTCGTCGCCGCGCCCGGGCGAGATCACGCTGGCCCATCGTGGTGTGCTGTTTCTAGATGAGTTGCCGGAGTTCGATCGCCGGGTGCTCGAAGTGCTGCGCCAGCCGTTGGAGACCGGGCAGGTCACCGTGTCGCGCGCGGCTCGCCAGGAGGACTTCCCGGCTCGCTTCCAGTTGATAGCCGCGATGAACCCCTGTCCCTGCGGGTATCTGGGCGACAACGGCGGGCGGTGCCGCTGCACGCCGGACCAGATCGCGCGCTATCGCGGGCGCATCTCCGGCCCGTTGCTGGACCGGATCGACTTGCAGATCTTCGTGCCTGCGGTTGATCGCGCGCAGCTGACGCGGCCCGCTGCCAGTGACGCGGAGCCGAGCGCGATGGTGCGCGAGCGTGTTGTCGTGGCCCGGCAGCGGCAGCTGCAGCGGGCCGGCAAGCGCAATGCGGAGCTACAGCCGGCCGAGTTGGATCGCGACGCGGCGCTGGACGCCGCGGCCCGAGCGCTGATGGAGTCGGCCATGAGCCGGCTGGCGCTGTCGGCTCGGAGCTATCACCGCGTGCTGCGGGTGGCCCGGACGATTGCCGACCTGGCGGGTGCCGATCGCGTCAGCTCGGCGCAGGTCGCCGAAGCGCTGCGATACCGCGGCTGGGACTCGGCTGGGGCTTGAGCGTGCGCCACGAAAAAGGCCCGCAGCTTGCGCTGCGGGCCTTGGGTGCAGTCGGCGGACGGGCCGCCGGGCTGCGCTTCGACTTACATGCCGAAGGTGTAGATCGCCTTCACGCCCAGCGTCGGCTGCGTGCCGGTGAAGTCGGTGCCGTCGATGTAGATGTCGGCATCGGCATCGTCGACGCGGCCTTCAAAGAACATCTTGAAGTTCGACGCCGGAGCGTAGGTCAGCGCCAGCGTGGCTTCGTTGATCGTCAGATCGGAGCCGGCATCCGGCTCGATGTTGACGTTCTCGAGGCGCACCGTGGCCGACCACATGTCGTTCAGCTTCAGCGTGGCGTAGCCGGCAACACCGACGACGTCGACCGTGTCTTCCTGAGAGAAGTAGTCGGCGTTGATGGCGAAGCTCAGCGTGTCCGTCGCGGTCAGCGTGCCGACGAAGTCGAGGTAGTTGGTGTTCTTGCCGGTGTCGCCCGCTTCCACGCCGAAGTAGTCGTAGATGCCGACCGTGACCGCCGGGCTCAGCGTGAACAGACCGCCGACTTCGATCGTCTTGGGGTCGTTGGCGTCAACCGAGGCGCCCAGCGCGGCGCTGTTGGCCAGGCCGAGGAACAGCGTGGCAGCGTCCGACGCCTTGTACGCGGCGCGAACGCCGGTGTGGAAGTACGGCTGCGCGTTGATGTAGACCAGCGAGCGCGACAGCGTGGTGTTGCTCGGATCGGCCAGAACTTCGTAGCCGGCCAGCGAGTTGTAACGGCCGGCGATGACCGTCAGGTCGCCCGCGGCGTAGGACAGGTAGGCCTGCTGAACGGCCAGCTTGTCGTCGGTGTCGCCATAGGACGGGTTGATCACGTTGGCGGCGTCTTCGCCGGCCAGCAGCATCACGGTGCCGCCGAAGCCTTCGGTCGGCGCGCTGCTGAGGTTCAGCACGGCCTGGTTCAGGACGAACGAGTCGGCCTGCACGTCAGCGACGCGGCCCTGGATCAGGCCATTGCTGTCGTTGAAGTTGTAGGCGTAGGAGCCGCTGATCCAGCCGCTGGCCGTAACTTCTTTGGCCAGGTCGGCAAGCGTGGCGGCCGAAGCCGTGGTGCAACCAAAAACGGCAGCCGCAGCCGCGAGATAGTGCATCTTCATTATCTGTGCCTCTCCTGAGATGAATAAAAACCCATGGTTGTGGCGCCATCAGCCAACGCGGGCGGCGACCGACCCGTAGGTCCTTGCAACAAACGGCAGAGTCGATCTGCTCGCGTCCTGCAAGGCCTCCCTTCTGATCGACGGCAGCTGTCGACCCCTTTCTTTGTATGCCGGTTGCTGAATCGCACGGCATTTCCCTGCACCGGGGGCTAAGCAAGGTCTGTACCGGACTGAGACATTACCCCTGATTTTTCGTCTGCCAATGCGGTAAGTGGCTCTTGCGTCGGGAATAAAGAGCCGGTGGTGCGCCAGGGCGGGGTCCCTTTTAAGGGATTCGGCGCACCAAGTTGGGGGTTTGCGCGTGCGCCGCGCCGTTGCGGTGCGTGGTTCTGGTGGATTTCCCGATATCGGGCCAAAAAAAACCCCCGAACGAGTCGGGGGCTGTTCCGCTTCTACCGATGGGGCTCAGTTGGAGCTCAATGCCGTCCGGACCTGCTTGACGGCGCCGAGCACGACGGCCTGTTCGGTCTCGTTGACGCTGTTGTGGCCGCTGTCGGTCTGGACCACCAGGCGATCGGTGTCGAGGTCGCGAACCTGGATCGAAAAGTCCTGAAGCCGCGGCAGCTTGTCCTGGACGCTGGTGTAATCGACCGTCGCCACCAGGCGTGGCTTGCTCGCCGCATCGGCCTCCGCCTGGCCTGCGCGAACCTTGGCGACCGCACGCGCGGCCTGTTGCATCGAGATCGGTTCGGCGGTCGTGGTGCCGCCGGCGCTCGCCGGAAGCGCGGTGCGAAGGTAATCGGCGATCAGCGGGCTTCCGACGACGTTGCGGTTGCCGACGGTGTCCGTATCGGTCTGGCCACGCTGAACCATGCCCACGACCCGGCCGTCGGCCGACAGCAGCGGACTGCCGCCGCTGGCGGCGTGCGCCATGCCGGCGACTTCGGCCTGGTGCGGCGTATTGGCCGACCCCGCAACGCTGACCATCGCCGGTGTCAGCTTGGGTTGATGAGCGCTGCTGCCGCGGCCCTGGGCATGTCCGATGGCATAGACCTGCTGCCCGAGCGCCAGTGGTGACTGATGTTGAACGGCCAGCGGCGCCACGTCGGATGAAAGGGGCGTGCTCAGCTTTAGCATCGCCAGATCGCGATCGTCCGAGCGGCTCAGCACGTCAGCAGAGTAGCGCACCCCGTCCAGCCAGACGGTGGCCTTGTCGTGGCCTTCGAGCGTGTGGGCTGCCGTTACCAGATGGCCGTCGCGCGAAACCAAAAAGCCGCTGCCCTCCGCTTTGCCGAGAAACTGCTGAGCCTCGACCGTGTGCACCTTGAAGCCCATGGCTTCGAACTGCTGCGCGACCCGGGGGAACAGCCCGCGGGGATCTTGCTCGGGCTTGACCAGATAAACGTCCTGGTAGCCCGTCGCGGCAAGCGGAGCTGCAGTCGGTGTCGACGCGCAGCCGGCGGCCAGGACGGTCGCCAGTGCAGCGCCGATCAGGTTCAGTCGTAGATTCAGGGGTTTGGCAGTTTTCATGGAAGTCCTCATTGTGGGGCCCAGTATTAGTGCGAACGGTCGTTATGGTGCGCACAAGTACGATCATGGGACATTTATGAATTATTCAAGTGCAGACGCACCAAAAAATATGAAGCGCTGCATTTCTTTGGTGCTTTGGCCCTCAGTCAACTGCCTGGCGCCCAGCGGCTAAACGAAAAAAGCCCCGCCCCCGACCAGTGACGGTGGGGGCGGGGCTTTTGCTTGAGACCGACGGTGCGGGTCGCGCCGTCGGCTGTTGCCATGCGACCGGGGCGGTGGTGCCCCGGTCGACGGTGCGTCTTCTTTAGACGCCGCTTTCCTTCAGCATCAGGGCGACCGCTGCGTGGATCTCCTCATCCGACAGATCCGGATCACCGCCGCGGGCCGGCATGCTGTTGATGCCAGCGATGGCCGACTTGGTCAGCCCATCGACGCCGCCCTTGGCCGCGGCACGCGCCGACCAAGTCGCCTTGTCGCCGACCTTCGGCGCGCCCAGCACGCCAGCGCCGTGGCAGGCGGTGCAAACCTGGGCCAGCACCTGCTCGGCCGCCAGCGGTGCCCGTGCAGGCTTGGCAGTGACTTTCAGCAGCGCGGCCGGGTCGGTGACGACCTGCGTGACCGGCTTGATGCGATCGCTCAGCACGGCGAGCTGCTCGGGGTCGGCCCCTTCTTTGTCCGGTGTAACCAAAGCGGCAACGCCGGCAATCACCAGGGCGATGCCGGCAAGAATGCCGAGCACGACACTGAAATTGACGAAGAAAACCTTGTCGTGATTCTGGTGTTCCAAAGCGAGCTCCCAACGAAAATGTCGCGACCTGTTAGCCGCAGGAGTATAACGGGCAAGCCGCTGAGCTAGTAAGGCGTATGCAGCAGGAATTTGCATGCCCGTGCGCCACTAGCCGAAGCAGGCAGCGCTTCCTGTAGAATCGCGGCTCGCAATACGTCGCGCTCGTAGCTCAGCTGGATAGAGTACTGCCCTCCGAAGGCAGGGGTCACTGGTTCGAATCCAGTCGAGCGCACCATCTCAGTAGCCCGCCCAGGTATTGCCCTGCGGTCGCGGCAATCTTCGGCACTCTCGTAAAGCTCGCTTGTTATTCCGGTTGCCGCCCGGTCTTCAACGCGCCCCGCGTTCGGGCCCAGCGAGTTTCCATTTGCGCGGATGATGCTGCCGACACAGCGCACCAGTGGGCTCTTCAGGGTTCCGTCTAGAGCGCTGCCGCCGAGTATCGCTATGGGGATTTGACGACGGCGGTGAAGTCGGACCACTGCTCGATGCGGAAGGCCCGGATGTCTAGGACCGACTTCGGGAACCAAGTGCGGGACTTCAGCGCCTGCATGGCAAGGAACAGAATCGCCATGTCCTCGTTGTCGCTGACATACAAGCTGCCCTATACGCGCCGAAAACCATGCTCACTCAGGATTGACCCGATGTCGGCATAGGCTTGCGAGACGCCTTTCGGATGATGCAGTTCGGTATCGGCGACAACGAGGTCGAACGCAACGGCATACATCTAACGCGCCTCTGGATCATCGTTCACATGCGTCAATCGACACTCAGCTTTCTCGCCTATCTCGACCAGCATCACTTAGACCATCCAGTCGCCGTCATCAAGCGCGCGCAGTGCCTCACGCACTTCGTACTTGGGGCCAAAGGCGCTCAAGCTTTTGATTTTCCCGACCGGAACGGGGGGCACGCCCAACTTGCCCATGCTCGCTCCTGCGACGATCCCGAGGAACGATAGCGGTGTCGCAATAGTGACGCGACGGCTTAACACGCTGGCGGCGGTCTGTAGTTGGGTTGGGGCGATCGGCCAGATCGATGGCGACATCGAGTGGATCCGTCGTCCACCACGCTAAGCAATTCACCCGTACGACATTAGTAACGGGCCGTCAGTGGAAACGCGCCAAGCAGGCCAGTCATGCGGAGCTGAACAAGCTCGAAGAGCGCGGCATCGACCTTCATGTCTTCACCGAGCGGTTGCTTGGTTGCGACCGTCACATCGCAAACTGTCCAAATGCCGCTTGTCATCCAGTTCGGTGAACGAGTTCACGCTCCTCGATTGATTCCAGCGGCCGGTTCGTGCGCAGAATTCTGTGCAGATCCCATCTTCTTGATCGCGAAAGCTGCCCGAGAGTGTGAATGGACCCGATTACGCCCTCCGAGCTGAAGTCGATCCTCCATCTGGATCCGCGGGCGTGATCACAGCGAGCTGCTATGGGTTGTCGGCGACAGCAGTCGCTTCAATGCCCATGGCGCGGTGCCGACCAACACCACAACGAGGGACATCTTGCGCAGCGACGATGAAAACGACTGGCATAGCCTGCAGATCATTCATCTGCTGTCAGCGCTCGCGTCCCTGCTGCACGATCTCGGCAAGGCCAGCCGCGCGTTCCAAGAGCGGCTCGTCGGTAAGCGTGTGGAGCGCAACGAGTATCGGCATGAATGGACCTCGCTGCGCTTGTTCCAAGCCTTCGTCGGAATGGATGCGACCGATGAGAGCTGGCTGGCACGGCTGATCGCGCCTTCGGCTGCCGACGACCAAAGCTGGCTCGTCAGGCTTCAACGTGATGGCTTGGACACGGTGGTCGACAAGCCGCTCGCTAGCCTGCCGCCGCTGGCTCAGGCCGTGGCTTGGCTGGTGGTGACGCACCATCGGCTGCCGGTGAAGCCGGCGACTGACCGCAGCGGCAAACATTTGTGGTTAGGGGCCAGAGATGACGGGTTCGCTGCCGGTCAGCTCGACAATCTCCTCAAAAAGATTACTTCCGACTGGAATGAACGCCCTTTGGGCCTCGATCGCAAACAGGTCGAAGCCTACTGGCATTTCCCGAATGGTTTGCCCGTGACCAGTGCACCGTGGCGCAAGCGTGCCGCGAAGATCGCCGAGCGACTGCTGACACTCACCAGCCGCGCAGGCAGTGAATGCTGGCTGGACGATCCTTATCTGATGCACCTGTCCCGCCTAGCACTGATGCTCGCCGACCATCACTACTCGGGGCTCACTGCGCTATCGGAACGTGAGAAAGGCGAAGACGGCCACGCCTTGTATGCCAACACCGATCGAAAGACCGGCCGCTACAACCAGCCGCTAGACGAACACCTGATCGGTGTCGAAAAGCACGCCGGCCTCATCGTCCACGCTTTGCCGGGCTTCGAGCGCGAACTGCCGCGGCTGGCGCGCCATAAGGGCCTGCGCAAGCGCAGCCAGGACGAGCGCTTTCGCTGGCAGGACCGCGCAAGCGACACCGCTGCATCGATCCGCGAGCGCGCGTCACGGCAGGGCGCATTCATCGTCAACATGGCCTCTACTGGCTGCGGCAAGACGCTGGCCAACGCACGGATCATGTATGCGCTGGCCGATCCGAACCAAGGCATGCGCTGTGCGTTCGCGCTTGGCCTGCGTACCTTGACGCTGCAAACGGGTCAGGCCTTCCGCGACCTGCTCCACGCCTCCGACGAAGAACTGGCGATTCGTGTCGGCGGAGCTGCGAGCCGCGAGCTGTTCGAGCACTTCGAGGCGCTGGCCGAGCGTTCGGGCTCTGCATCGTCTCAAGATCTGCTCGACGAAGACGGTCGCGTGCTCTATGAGGGCCATCTCGATCAGCCGCTGCTGAAGCGAGCAATGAAGGATCCGCAGGTGCGTGCGCTGCTCGCCGCGCCGTTGCTGGTCTGTACGGTTGACCATCTGGTGCCCGCTACCGAGAGCCAGCGCGGCGGCCGGCAGATCGCACCGATGCTGCGGCTGATGAGCAGTGACTTGGTGCTCGACGAGTTGGACGACTTCGATATCGGTGACCTGCCGGCGCTGACCAGGCTTGTGTACTGGGCCGGGCTGCTCGGCACCCGCGTACTGGTGTCTTCAGCGACGCTGCCGCCGACGCTGGTTAAAGGTATGTATGAAGCCTACCGAGCCGGCCGCGCCATTCATCAACGTCATCGTGGCCAGAGGCGCGGTGAGCCGGTCAACATCTGCTGCGCGTGGTTCGACGAATTCCACCAGCAGGCGCAGGACTGCGCCGCGAGCGACGACTTCGAGGCAGCGCACTTGGCCTTTGCCGTAAAGCGGCACGCCCGGCTCGGTCAGGACCTTGTTCGTCGTAGAGGCCGGCTGGAGCCGCTCAATCTAAAGGGACTGAAAAAGGATGCGATGCGCGAGCGTTTCGCCCTGCAGGCCCGCGACGCGGCGCTGTCGCTGCACGCCGAGCATCACGGGGTGGATCCAAAGAGCGGGAAGCGGGTCAGCTTTGGGCTGATCCGCATGGCGAATATCGACCCGCTGTTCGACGTCGCGCTGGCGCTGTATCGCCTCGGGGCGCCTCCCGGGTTTCGTATCCATCTGTGTGTCTACCATTCTCAGTTTCCGCTGCTGATGCGCTCGGCGATCGAACGGCGTCTGGATCAAACCTTGGATCGCCGCAACCCCGATGCGGTGTTCACGCTGCCGGACATCCGTAGTCGAATCGACGCCTCTGCGGAGGCCGATCAATTGTTCATCGTGCTTGGCTCGCCAGTGACCGAAGTGGGACGGGATCACGATTACGACTGGGCGGTGGTCGAACCGTCGTCGATGCGCTCGCTGATCCAGCTTGCCGGCCGCGTGCGGCGACATCGGCCGTCGGCCTGCGAAACTCCGAATCTGGCGATCTTCGATCACAACCTTAAATGCTTCGAGGCACCGAACGAGGCCGCGTACTGTCGGCCAGGCTTTGAGGGCGACGAGCCGTTCCGGCTTAGCGCGCGCAACTTGCAAGCTCTGTTGCGCGAGGACGAGCGCGACGTGATCGACGCCCGCCCGCGCATCGTCGAGCGACCACCATCGGAGCGACTGCCATTCAACAAACGACTGGTCGATCTGGAACATGAACGACTGCGCCATGCGATGAAGCCGCAGCAGGCGCCGCTCAACGCCAGCAGCTTCTGGGCGAGACCGCTACTGCATCTGACGGGAGTGGCTGCGCAGCAGCAGCCTTTCCGACAGCAGACAGTTCCGCAAGTCGAAGTCCGTCTTCTGCCGAATGAGGACGAAGACGGCTACCAGCTCCATCGATTGCATGAGCAGAAAGGCCAGGACGACCTCTGGGTCGAGGTCGATGGCACCTTGCATCGCATCCGTGAACAGGACGTGCGCGGTGTCGGCATCGAGGCATGGGCGGCAACCGACTACCTCACCGAACTGTCGGCCTTAGCGGAGGCTATGGAATTGCCATTGCGAGACTGCGCTGCGCGATATGGCGACGCGTCACTGCCGCAATCCCCGCAGGGTTGGAGATTTCATCCTGCACTCGGATTCTCTCGGACGAAGTAAGTAATGCTTTATCAGGCGGCGCAATGCCGCTTGATTCGATTCCCCGGCAGTCAGCGCGCGAATAGCAAAACTGTGGTCAATCGGTCGTGCGTCCGGTGTGCATAGCGTCGGGAAGACAGAAGGAAAGTGTGCGCCACGTCCAATTCGGTCGCTGCTTGCTCGACTAGTGGCGCGCCTCGATGAGTAGGCTTCCTTGCGAGGAGATCCTCAGCCAACCAGAAAGGTGCCAAATGACAGGAACCGCTCTGGATCGTCGATTGCAGTTTCAGCAAGCCATTGCCCGCTTTCTTCAAGAACGCCGCGATGCCAAGCTCGAAAAACTGCAAGCCGACGATCCCAAACGTAACGAACTGATTGCGCAGTTCGTCCCCGAAACCTGGCTCGACGATGCAGCGCGGCGCGTCGGCCAGATTCAGGCGGTAACGCACTCGCTAAAAGCCATCCACCCGGATGCCCGCGGTTCCAATCTCTATCGGCCGCCTGATCAGCTTCCGGTTCGATCCGAAATTGGCAGCCACTGTCTTGGGCAGGATTTTGCCGGGGACGTGGTCGGCAATGCGGCAGCCCTCGACGTCTACAAATTCCTGCGTGTAGTGGTGGATGAGCGCAGCCTGCTGGACTGGATGCTGGCCGGTGACGTCGATCTGAAGGCGGCGATGAGCCCGGTGTCTGCGGTGGCCGAGGCTTGGACCGAGGCATTCGTTGGCTTGGTCCAGCCACGTGGAGCGGTCGCCACCCACACGCGAGGCAAGCAGCTGTTCTGGCTCACTGGCGGCAACGCGGCTGATGACGCCGGCTTCCACTTGCTGGCGCCGCTGTATGCCAGTTCGCTGGCGCACGCGGTCTACCTGAGCATCCAGGAAACCCGATTCGGGGAGCTTGCAAAGGCGGCGCGGCAGGCCAAGCGCGAGCAGCTTCCACACGACGACGGCTACGCCGATTACCCGAACCTCGCCGTGCAAAAGCTGGGCGGCACCAAGCCTCAGAACATCAGTCAGCTCAACAGCGAACGGCGTGGCGACAACTACCTGCTGGCGTCATTGCCGCCGCGCTGGAAGTCGGAAGCGGTGAAGCCGCCGTTGGGGATCGAATCGGTGTTTCCGCGTTTCGCGCGGCGCGACGAGGTTCGGCGGTCACTGCGGGCCTTGGCGCTATTCCTCGCCAGCAATCCTGACCCGACGATGGAAACCCGTGACCGCGTCGACGAACTCATCGACGCTATTGCCGAAGAACTCGCGAGCTTTGCCGCCGAGCTTCATCAAGCCTTGACGCCGGGCTGGAGTGCGGATGATCGCTGCGTCTTGCCAGAGGAGGAATGCCTGTGGCTTGACCCGGAACGAGGGGATCCGGAACGGGCTGACAGCGATCCTGATTTCCACGGACGCTGGCTCCGCATGGAGTGGCCAGAGAAGATCGGCAAGCGCTTTGGTAACTGGCTGAACAGCCGGCTGGACGAAAAGCTGCCGGTTGGCAGCGTCGAACAGCGGCAGTGGTCGCGGATGCTATTGCTCGACGAGGAATGGGCCGGCCAGCTTCACGAGCAGCGATCCCGCCTTAACGCCCCGCATTACATCCCGACGCGAGGCGCGTCATGAGCCAGTTGCCTGATACCAGTGGCCTGCTGATTCTGCCGCGCCTGCGTATCCAAAACGCCAACGCCATTTCCAGCCCGCTGACCCACGGCTTTCCGGCGATGTCCGCGTTCGTTGGTCTTATGTGGGCACTGCAGCGAAAGTTGGCGCCCGAAGTTGCATCGGGCTTGCGCTTGCACAGTGTCGGGGTGATCTGCCACGACCACGATGAGCAGGTCACCGAAGACGGCTACACCCGCGCGTTTCGCCTCACTCGCAATCCGGTCGACAAAGATGGAACCACGGCGGCGATCGTCGAGGAAGGCCGCATCCACCTCGACATCACATTGGTGTTTGGCGTCGAGGGCGACCTAGTCAACGAAGCCGATGCGGAACGGGCGGCGCTGGCCAAACAGATTGCCGATGTCGTGGCGCAGTTGCGGGTCGCGGGCGGCTCGGTACTGCCGCCGGCGCGTTTGGGCCGGTGGTCGCAGCCGCAGTTGTTGCCCGTTCCAGAAGACCCGTCCGATCGCGGGGCGTGGTTCCGCGCGCTGCGCCGCCGCTGGTTGCCTGGCTATGCGCTGGTCTGTCGTGATGACCTTCTGCCGAGTGCGGCGGCAGCGAGCGATTCGGGGGCCAACGCGGTCGAAGCCTGGCTCAAGCTGTCGCGCCTGAACTGGTCACCGCCAGCGGAAGCGGACCCGAAAACCGGCAAGTACGAATGGCAGCCTGATCGTAAGCCGGGATGGATCGTGCCGATCCCGGTTGGTTATGGCGTGCTCGCCGAATACCCAGCCGGCGCCGTTGCCAACGCCCGTGACCCGTCCGTGCCTTTCCGCTTCGTCGAAAGCCTCTACTCGATAGGCCAGTGGATCGGCCCTCATCGCCTGCAATCGTTCCGAGAACTGCTCTGGTACGCCGATCACGATCCGTCGTCCGGCCTGTATCGCGTTCGTAACGACTACGCCCCTGTTGCCTCTGTTAACTGAATCCTGGAGCCACATCATGTCCGACAACAATCTCAAGACCGCTTCCGTCCTCGCCTTCGAACGCAAGCTCGATCCTTCCGACGCCTTGTTCTTCTCCGGCAACTGGAGCGAACGCACGGCCAGCAAAGCATGGCCCGGTATCGCGCTGAATGAGAAATCCGTGCGCGGCACCATTTCAAACCGACTCAAGACCAAGGATCAGGACCCCACCAAGCTCGATGCCGCGATCGAGAATCCCAACCTGCAGACCGTCGATGTCGCTGCCTTGCCCGCCGATGCCGACACACTGAAGGTGCGCTTCACGTTACGCGTGCTCGGCGGTACCGGCACGCCATCGGCCTGTAACGACGCGGCCTATCGGCAGAAGTTGACCGCCACCGTGGCGACGTATGTAGAGACGCACGGCTTCACCGAACTGGCCCGGCGCTACGCCATCAATCTGGCCAACGGCCGCTTCCTGTGGCGCAACCGCATTGGTGCGGAGCAGGTGGAGGTACAGATCGCACGGCTGATCGATGGCAAAGCCGACAAGACCTGGACATTCGATGCGCTGGCCTTGTCGCTGCGGGGCTTCGATATCGATGGCGCTGCATCGGCCTCGCTCGATGAATTGGCGGCGCTGATCGCCGGTGGTTTGGCTGGCCGCCATCATCTACTGCTGGAAATCTCCGCCTTTGTCCGGGTTGGCGCGGGCCAGGAAGTGTTCCCATCGCAGGAGCTGATCCTTGATCGTGGCCGCGGTGACAAGAGCAAGACGCTGTATCACGTCAACAACGTGGCCGGGATTCACTCGCAGAAGCTCGGCAACGCGATTCGCACGATCGACACCTGGTACCCCGAAGCTGCCGAGCTTGGTCCGATCGCTGCCGAGCCTTACGGGTCAGTGACGACGCAGGGCAAGGCGTACCGACAGCCGAAAGCGAAGGCGGATTTCTACACGCTGCTGGACAACTGGATGCTCAAGGACAAGATGCCCGACAAAGGCAATCAGCACTACGTGATGGCAGTGCTGGTGCGTGGTGGTGTGTTCGGTGAGGCAGGCTGATGCCATGGATCACTATCTCGACCTTCGATTGCGAGCCGATCCGGAGTTTCCGCAGCATCAGTTGATGGACGCCCTGTTTACCCGCCTTCATCGGGTGCTGGTGCAGCGGGGCAGCACAGCCATCGGACTTAGCTTTCCCGAGGCGCGTGGGCTCCACGGTGGTTTGGGTGCACGAATGCGCCTGCATGGAACCGCGTCCGCGCTGGAGCCGCTCGCTTCTCCGGCCTGGTTGGTGGGCATGAAAGACCATTTGGAGATTGCGGGCGTGCTGGAAGTGCCGGCGAACACGAGTTGGATTTCCGTTCGGCGGGTCCAGGCGAAAAGCAATGTCGATCGCCTTCGTCGGCGGCAGATGAAGCGTAAGGGCTGGACCGCAGAGGAAGCAGCCGCCGCCATCCCGGCGGCCGCCGCCGAGCGGCTCGACCTTCCGTTTCTCAGCATCCGCAGTGCCAGCACCGGTCAGACGTTCCGCCTGTTCATTCGCCAGCAACCGGCCGCCGTTATGCGGGCCGGCAACTTCAACGCCTACGGATTCAGTACCGAAGCGACGCTCCCAAGCTTCTGACCCAAATTTTTAGAGAGGCGGCACCGGCCAATGATTTCAAAGGCTTGGTGGCCGCCTCATTTTTTGGGTGTGCTACCGCCTGGCTGCTGATTCCGCTTTAATGTCGAGGCCTTGCCGGAGTTTTGTTCTAGTTCACTGCCGCGTAGGCAGCTCAGAAAGCACCGCCGCGCCCGCTGTAGCAGATCCGGCAGGTTCACTGCCGCGTAGGCAGCTCAGAAAAGCTCGACCGCGTCAGCATCAGCCGGCGCGGTGTTCACTGCCGCGTAGGCAGCTCAGAAAGACACGATCCGGAGGCCGCGATGCTCGACCGGCGTTCACTGCCGCGTAGGCAGCTCAGAAAGCAACGCGCTCGGCGCTGTCGCGCACGCTGCTGTTCACTGCCGCGTAGGCAGCTCAGAAATGAGCGACACGCCTGTCGGCGCACGCCCGAGCGTTCACTGCCGCGTAGGCAGCTCAGAAATGGTACGACTGGCGCTACAACGCAGACCGTATGTTCACTGCCGCGTAGGCAGCTCAGAAAGCTTGGCCAGCTGCTTGAACGTGCGGCTGATGGTTCACTGCCGCGTAGGCAGCTCAGAAATCGCGGCCGGTGACGCGCAGCCACAGTACGACGTTCACTGCCGCGTAGGCAGCTCAGAAATGGTAGCCAGCACCGTCGAGCGCCAATTGCACGTTCACTGCCGCGTAGGCAGCTCAGAAAAGCGGTCGAACGGTGCGGCGACGACGTGCAGAGTTCACTGCCGCGTAGGCAGCTCAGAAAAGTCGCAGATCGCCGACGCTGCCCCGTCCCTGGTTCACTGCCGCGTAGGCAGCTCAGAAATTGGCGCGCACGGTCTTGGCGTAATGCAGGACGTTCACTGCCGCGTAGGCAGCTCAGAAATCGCCGCGCAGCCTACCGTGACCACGCTCGAGGTTCACTGCCGCGTAGGCAGCTCAGAAAGCCAGCTACTGCTGCAGCGGGTAGCGGCTGGCGTTCACTGCCGCGTAGGCAGCTCAGAAAAGACGATCAAACTCGCGGCCAACAGCCTTCCTCGTTCACTGCCGCGTAGGCAGCTCAGAAAACACGATGCCGCGCATCCAGATGGTCGATCCGCGTTCACTGCCGCGTAGGCAGCTCAGAAAATGAAATGCGCTTGCCTCAGCGGCGTGTTGATGTTCACTGCCGCGTAGGCAGCTCAGAAATTGCGCAGCTCGCGCTCGAGCAGCAGCGTGGCGTTCACTGCCGCGTAGGCAGCTCAGAAATTTGCCGACGGCCGCTTCGCACAGCGCCAAATGTTCACTGCCGCGTAGGCAGCTCAGAAATCGTCCATCTCGGTCACAAGCTGGATGGACAGGTTCACTGCCGCGTAGGCAGCTCAGAAAGAGCTCAGCATCGTGTTCGACGACCCCGCGATGTTCACTGCCGCGTAGGCAGCTCAGAAATCTGCACCGCCTCGTTGAACTGGCCTTCCAGAGTTCACTGCCGCGTAGGCAGCTCAGAAATCGAAGGCGACCTCGACATCGACGGCGTTTTGGTTCACTGCCGCGTAGGCAGCTCAGAAACGTCGCATCGTCCTCCGGCAGCAGGCCGAGCGGTTCACTGCCGCGTAGGCAGCTCAGAAAGGGAACGAAACGAAAGCCGCAGAGAATCCACGGTTCACTGCCGCGTAGGCAGCTCAGAAATCGAGCAGCACGTCGGCGTGATTCGTCTACGTGTTCACTGCCGCGTAGGCAGCTCAGAAAAGTCGGGCATCGCGGTACTGAGCGAAATGATCGTTCACTGCCGCGTAGGCAGCTCAGAAAAACGGCTACCGGTCTATCGACGACGTGCGTGAGTTCACTGCCGCGTAGGCAGCTCAGAAAGCCACCGCCTCCGCTGCCCAGGCCCTGCGCTGGTTCACTGCCGCGTAGGCAGCTCAGAAAACATGCAGATCCGGCCAAGCCAAGGCAAAGCGGTTCACTGCCGCGTAGGCAGCTCAGAAATATGTCGTGGTCTACGACTGCGGCCGAAACAAGTTCACTGCCGCGTAGGCAGCTCAGAAACTGCATCCGCGAAGCGGGCGGCATTTCAATCAGTTCACTGCCGCGTAGGCAGCTCAGAAAGTTCGTTGGCCAGCTCGTCGGCCGCTTTCATGGTTCACTGCCGCGTAGGCAGCTCAGAAAGCTTGCACGTCGGCTCGTGCCTGTTCCGATGCGTTCACTGCCGCGTAGGCAGCTCAGAAATTCAGCGGATCGACCATCTGGATGCGCGGCATGCTCACTGCCGCGTAGGCAGCTCAGAAATGCGGCCCGTCAAGCAAGACATCGAGTTGTGGGTTCACTGCCGCGTAGGCAGCTCAGAAAAGATCCGGCACACGTGGGGGTCGAGGATGGTCGTTCACTGCCGCGTAGGCAGCTCAGAAATTCGCCTTCACCATCGCCGCCACCGTCACCGCGTTCACTGCCGCGTAGGCAGCTCAGAAAATACTACGGCGTCGATCAGGACCCGCGCCTGGAAGTTCACTGCCGCGTAGGCAGCTCAGAAAAGCACCGCGTTGGTGTCGAGCCGGCTCAGCGGGTTCACTGCCGCGTAGGCAGCTCAGAAAGATGAGACGGTCGCGTGCACGCTGAACATCTAGTTCACTGCCGCGTAGGCAGCTCAGAAATGGACAGGGAACCCCAGGTCACTGGTGACGCGGTTCACTGCCGCGTAGGCAGCTCAGAAAAACAACGCGGCCGACATCGTCAACAACAACTGGTTCACTGCCGCGTAGGCAGCTCAGAAAAGATAGATGATCAGGTCCGTCTCAGACGGCGGGTTCACTGCCGCGTAGGCAGCTCAGAAATGCCGCAGATGCCAGTGCGTCCCCAGCGCGGCGTTCACTGCCGCGTAGGCAGCTCAGAAAAATATCGGCCCCGCTGAACTCATCAAGCTCTGGTTCACTGCCGCGTAGGCAGCTCAGAAATCATCATCAATCGCATAGATGACCGCGAAGTAGTTCACTGCCGCGTAGGCAGCTCAGAAAGCAGCAAGCGCTGCCGTTCGTGACCGGCGACGGTTCACTGCCGCGTAGGCAGCTCAGAAACTCAGTTGCGTCAAGAAATAAGCGACGTGTGGGTTCACTGCCGCGTAGGCAGCTCAGAAATTGCCTTGCGCCACCGGCGTCAGGCCGAAGTCGTTCACTGCCGCGTAGGCAGCTCAGAAAGGGAAGTCGGCGACGAATCCGCTGAACGAGATGGTTCACTGCCGCGTAGGCAGCTCAGAAAATCCCACACGCCAGCAGTCCGGTGGTACTTTTGTTCACTGCCGCGTAGGCAGCTCAGAAATATCCGAAGAGGCCCGGCGCTATGAAGCGTTCGTTCACTGCCGCGTAGGCAGCTCAGAAAAGCACGCCAGGTTGTGCCCGCGCAGCGGTTTCGTTCACTGCCGCGTAGGCAGCTCAGAAAGCAATGACAACGATCTAGCCGCGCAGCCGACCGTTCACTGCCGCGTAGGCAGCTCAGAAAAGTTCGCGCGGCGACAGCATGCGCATGCCGATGTTCACTGCCGCGCAGGCAGCTCAGAAGCAGGACAAAGCTCCATGCCTTCGTATCTATTCCGTTCACTGCCGCGTAGGCAGCTCAGAAATGAAAGCGCTCCGCGCATGCGGCCTTGAGGACGTTCACTGCCGCGTAGGCAGCTCAGAAATGGCGCAAAGGCCGCGCTGGACCAGGGCGTCAAGTTCACTGCCGCGTAGGCAGCTCAGAAATGCTGGCGCTGCTGCGGGCCTGATGTCGTCGAGTTCACTGCCGCGTAGGCAGCTCAGAAAGCGACGCGCACGCCGACGGCCACCGCGTCGAGGTTCACTGCCGCGTAGGCAGCTCAGAAATCGAGGCGATGAGCCCGGCGGATCGGCTGGGGGTTCACTGCCGCGTAGGCAGCTCAGAAACAGAAAATGGCGCCGCACAGCAACAGGTGCAGGTTCACTGCCGCGTAGGCAGCTCAGAAACGCGACAGGCGCAGTAGCGCGCAGAAACGTATGTTCACTGCCGCGTAGGCAGCTCAGAAATCTCCGATTGTCTCCGGCACATGCGGCAGTGGGTTCACTGCCGCGTAGGCAGCTCAGAAACATATGGCCTGCCAGCGGCAGCGCTATGCCGTGTTCACTGCCGCGTAGGCAGCTCAGAAACTTGAGCAGAAGGTCGACACCATCAATGCCGAAGTTCACTGCCGCGTAGGCAGCTCAGAAATACCGCGTGAATGTGCACTCGCAACATATTGAGTTCACTGCCGCGTAGGCAGCTCAGAAAATGCAGGTCGCCAGCTGCAGCGCGTCGCCAGGGTTCACTGCCGCGTAGGCAGCTCAGAAAAGCGCAGCCGCACCGCAACGCGCTCCGCGCTGGTTCACTGCCGCGTAGGCAGCTCAGAAAAGTCACGGCGGCGTACACGTTCGCTACTCGTCGTTCACTGCCGCGTAGGCAGCTCAGAAATTACCGGAGTTACCCAATGAGTGACCATGCCGGTTCACTGCCGCGTAGGCAGCTCAGAAAGACAAGAAGGCCGAGGTAGCGCTGCGCAATCAGTTCACTGCCGCGTAGGCAGCTCAGAAAGCTGCGGCCCAAGTGGACTTCGCGTTCTTCCGCGTTCACTGCCGCGTAGGCAGCTCAGAAACTCTACCTGCGCCTGAGCGCCAACCAGTTAACGTTCACTGCCGCGTAGGCAGCTCAGAAACCCGACGCTGCAGCCGCAATCCAGATCAGTCGGTTCACTGCCGCGTAGGCAGCTCAGAAACAGTGCCCGCGCCCAGGCGCTGCGCCCGGCGAGGTTCACTGCCGCGTAGGCAGCTCAGAAATGACGCCGGCCCACACCCGCGAACTGATCAATGTTCACTGCCGCGTAGGCAGCTCAGAAAAGGGACAGACGATGATTTTCCTTTCGCGCGGGGTTCACTGCCGCGTAGGCAGCTCAGAAATCTGCGCGCGCAGCCGCCTCTGCTTGATCTTTGTTTACTGCCGCGTAGGCAGCTCAGAAAAAGAGTGAAGCCTCGACTTCATCGGTGGTCGAGTTCACTGCCGCATAGCCAGCTCAGAAATCGGCAGCAACACGTACCCGATCGCGGTGATGAACAAGGCCTTGCGTGTGGGCGTCAAGCGGATGGGCGAAATCGCTCATGCTGCTGCGACCACGGGCAAAAGCGAACGCAGCGCCTAGATTGTGGCTTCCATTTATGTCATCGCCGGTTTTGACGGCGCTGGAAAGTCATCGATCTTGGGCGAAGCCGTGTTGACTGCTGAGTCTGAATGCTTCAATCGGGATCTCGCGGCAAAGCGGCTGATTCAGGACAACCCCGGTCTGCCGCTCGAAGAAGCCAACAGTCGCGCACGGCAACTGGGTTTTGATGGCTTGCTCCGCGCACTCGAAAACGGTGGCACTTATGCGTTCGAGAGCACCCTGGGTGCTCGCAGCGTCACTAAGGCATCGATCAGTAGTCCGCCGCCGATTGGGCAACTCGTCGGCGCTTGGCTCGTTGCCGAGCCAACCCGTCATTGACCCTGCTGGTCCAGCCCGCCGCGCCCTTCCACGCCGCTTTGCTATGTTGGGCGTCCTGGCGCTTGGCGCCGACACCGCGCGTTGGCTGGCAATCGATGGCACAGGCAGCAGATGCAGAGTCAGAGCCCGTAACGCCTCGCGCACGCGGGCAGGGCGTGGAGCAGGCGATTCTCGATGCCACGCTGCAGGTGCTGGCCGAAGGCGGCTATGAGGCGCTGACGATCGACCGGGTCGCGGCTCGGGCGCGGTCGAGCAAGACGACGATCTACCGGCGCTGGAAGACCAAGGAGCATCTGGCGCTGGCGCTGCTGGCGGGCATGCCGGCGTTCGAGCCGCCGCTCGACGGCAGTCTCGAACAGAATCTGATCGCGCTGTTTGGCCAGTTTTTGCGGGCAATGCGCGACTCGCCGCTGGCCGGCGTGTTGCCCAAGCTGACGGCCGAATGCGTGAACAACCCGGCGTTGTCGGCGATGTTTGCGCAGGTCAACGACCGCCGCCGTGCGCCGATCCGCGCGGTGCTGCGCCGGGCCATCGAGCGTGGCGAGCTGGCCGCCGATGCCGACATCGAGCTGACGATCGACGTGATCCAGGGCGCGATCTCGATCCGTGTTTACTTCCTGCTCGACCCGCTGACCGACGACTGGATCGCCGGGCTGGTGCGCTTGCTGATTCACGGCATCGGCGGGCGACGCTAAGCCGGCGCCGCGCCGCGCGCCTGCCGGCGCTGGAGGGCTCATCCGTTCGGCTGACGTGATGTGTACGAAACGTATCGTACCGTTGGCGCATGAACCGACACGCCTTCATTACCGGCGGTGCCAGCGGCCTGGGTCTGGGCTGCGCGACCGCGTTCCGCCGGCTCGGCTACGCGCTGACGCTGGCCGACATCGATGGCGAGGCGGCGCAGCGCGCGGCCGACCGGCTGCGTCGGCAGCTGCCGGGGCCGGCACCGGTCCGCGTCGAGGTCGTCGACCTGTCCGACCCGGCCAGCATCGCGGCGCTCGGGCAGCGCTGGCACGCCGAGGGCACGCCGATCGACGTGCTGGTCAACAACGCGGGCATCTATCCGCCATCGCAGCGGCGGCTCACGGCCGAAGGCCATGAGCTGAGCTTTGCGATTGCCCATCTGGGGCACTTTCGGCTCAGCCAAGCGCTGTGGCCGTCGCTGCAAGCGGCGCCGGCTGCGCGTGTCGTGTCGATCTCCAGCATGGTGCAGCGCCAGGCGCGGTTGAATCTCGACGACCTGAGCCATGCCCAGCGCTACGAGCCGATCCGCGCCTATCAGGCGTCCAAGCTCGCCTGCCTGCTGTTCGCCCAAGAGCTGCAGCGACGCTTGTTCGCCGAGCGGAGCCCGATCCGCAGCTACGCCGCGCATCCTGGCGTGTGCCGCACGCAGATCGGCGCGCATCGGCCACGCGCTGCGGATGACCGTTTGTGGCAGCGGCTGTCGTCGGCGGCGCTGCAATGGGGTTTGCGCTACGTCGGGCAGTCGCCCGAGGCCGGCGCCGCGTCGGTGATCGCCGTC
The DNA here is from genome assembly GCF_900129825.1 of Hydrocarboniphaga daqingensis. Lineage (GTDB taxonomy): Bacteria > Pseudomonadota > Gammaproteobacteria > Nevskiales > Nevskiaceae > Hydrocarboniphaga > Hydrocarboniphaga daqingensis. Next base: position 530,497 of record NZ_FQWZ01000002.1, read on the forward strand.
GCCACCACCGAGCGCTTCGCGCCGGGCAGCTTGGTCGGCCCGCGCTGGCTGGGTGAGAGCGTCGGCGCGCCGGCACTGTCGACGCTCGGGCCTGCGGCCCGCGACGCGGACCTCGCGCTGCGCCTGTGGGCGCGCACCGAGCAGATCACCGGATCGATTTGGAATCCGCGCTAGCAAAAGCGCGGATCGGAATGACCGGTGACCACACCGGCGTCGCGGTATGAGGAGAGCAGACGATGCGGAATCAGGGCAGCGCCGGTCGGCGCAGCACAGGGAATGTGCGTGTCGGCGCAGCACCGCCGACGATCGCGATTGGCACCGTGCTGGCCTGTTGCGCCGGCTTGCACGCCGCGCCTGCTTGCGCGGCCGAGTCCGACGCCGACACCCCGCTGCCGACGATCGCGGTCAGCGTCGAAGCGCCTCCAGCCGAAGCGCTGCCACGCGACGACGAGGCGTATCAGCTGGAAGAAATCATCGTCACCGCTCAGCGACGCGCGGCCTCGGTGCAGCAGACGCCGATCTCGATGGAAGCCTTCAGCAGCGACAAGCTGCAGCAGCGCGGCATCGACAGCGTCGACGACTTGGCCGGCAACGTGCCGAGCATGGTCATCGAGCCGCATCCGCTGTCGAGCACGACGCTGCGCATCACGATCCGCGGCGTCGGCGTGACCGACGCGCAAGTCACGCAGGACCCGGCGGTCGGTATTTATCTGGACGGCGTTTATCTCGCGCGCTCAGCCGGTCTCGCACTGGACCTCGCCGACCTCGAGCGCGTCGAAGTGCTGCGCGGCCCGCAAGGCGCGTTGTACGGCCGCAACACCACGGGCGGTGCCGTCAACATGATCACGCGCCGGCCTTCGGTCGATGGCTTTGCGCTGTCACAAGCGCTGACGGTCGGATCGCGCAATCAGCTCAGTTCCAAGACCTCGATCAACGTGCCGCTGGGCGACACTTTCGCCGCCAAGCTCGCCGTACTCGGCGCGCGTCGCGACGGCTTCGTCGAAAACACCGGGCCCGGTGGCGACTTCGGTGACCGCCGCGAGCAGGCTTATCGCTTGGATACGCGCTGGCTCGCCACCGACGCGTTGAACGTCGACTACAGCTACGACTTTAGCGATCTGCGTTACTACAACGCGTTCTTCCAAGCGATCAGCCCATCCGATGCGCCGCACGGCATGGCCGACCTGTTCAAGCCGTATGCGCAGTCTGAGTCGGTGTTTTCGACACGGCGACTGTCGAGCCTCGCCACCGGTGCGCCGTATGCCGAATCATCGGCGCGCATTCAGGGCCACACGCTGGTGCTGACGCAGACGCTCGGTGAACAGCTCAGCGCCAAGTACATCGGATCGTATCGCCGCTTGAACGACCGCCAGTACGCCGATCTGGGCGGTGGTGGCGGCTCGACCGGCTACCGTGTCGACACGCAGTCCTACGATGGGCCGGCTGGCATCGCGGCGGGTGGGGCCGATGGCACGCCGCTGGTGATCCCCGAGGTCTACCAGCGCCAGTGGTCGCACGAACTGCAGCTGTCCGGCACCGTGTTCGAGCGCGTCGAGTTCATCGTCGGTGCTTACACGTTCAGTGAAAAAGGCGGTGAGCGTGGCGGCCCGACGCATCACATCTTCAACACCAAGCTCGATCCGTCGCAGCTGAACTTTGCGCTCGATGCCGTGCCCGGCTTACGGCCGCTGTTGCGCGACACGCTGCTGCCGGGTTTGGCGGCGTTCTGGGATTACGACATCGGCATCGACAACGAAGCCACCGCATTGTTTGGCCAGCTGACGTGGACGCCGCCGATCCTCGACGACGATCTGCGCGTGACGCTGGGCTTGCGCCAGTCCTGGGATCGACGCTCGGCGCGCAAGGACTTTCTGCAGACGCAGTACATCGAAGGCACCGTGCTGGGCCAGGGTTTGATCGCGTTGCCGGTCCCGCAGGCGCTGTTGCCCGGCGTCGATGAGTTCGACAACGTGCGCGCACAGCGGCGCGATCGCAATTTCGCGCCGACCGTGAATCTGCAGTACGACCTCAGCAGCAGCGCGACCACGTACGTCTCCTACGCGACCGCCTATAAGAGCGGCGGCTTCAACACGCGCGACCCGCAGGTGTCCGGTGCATCGGGCCCCGCGTCCGACGGCACCAACTACGGCTTCGGCTTCGTCGACGGCTTCAAGCCCGAAACCGTGCGCTCGCTGGAAACCGGCTTGAAGAGCGAGTGGTTTCAGCGACGGCTGCGCTTCAACACGGCCGTGTTCGACACGCGCTATCGCGACATGCAGACCAACTTCATGATCCCCGGCACGATCTCCGACACCAAGTCGCGCAACTCGGGCAAGGCGCGGATACGCGGCTTCGAGGTCGAAGGCGGCTTTGCAGTCACGCAAGGCTTGATCCTGGGCCTGCAGTACGCGTACCTGGATGCCGTCGTGCAGGAAGTGCTCGATATCAACGGCAACAATGTCGCCAACCTGTATCCGTTCATCGCCGCGCCGCCGCATTCGTACGTCGGCACCGTCGACTGGACGTTCCTGCAGCGCGGCTGGGGCAATCTGCGCGCTTACCTGAGCTATCAGTACGTCGGCGATCGGCAGGGCTTTGTCATCACCGAAGACAAGCGCGGCCTGACGGCGATCGACGGCTACGGCTTGTACAACGCGCGCATTACCGCCGGTGAATTGCCGCTGGGCAAAGGCCGGCTCGATCTGTCGGCCTGGGGTCGCAACCTGGCGGATCGCGAGTACCCACTGACGGCGATCGACAATCTTCCGCACGCGGACCGCGCCGTGATCTGGGGCGAGCCGCGCGCCTTCGGCGTCGACCTGATTTACCGCTTTCAATGACCCGTGTGCGAATGCGCCCGGCGATCGCCGCGCTGATAGTCGCGGCCTGCATCGCGCCCTGTACCGCAGCGGCCGATGCTGACGCCGATCCGGCGCCGACCGCACCCGATCTGCGCGGCATCTGGTATGCCTATGAGGCTGCGGACCAAACGACGTCGACCATCGAGTTGTCTCTCGACGCGGGACGCTTATCCGGACGCATGCTGGCGATCGCCGGCGCCGACGGCCAGCCGCGCAACTGGCGCTGTGAACGCTGCGATGGCGACCTGCATCAGGCGCCGGTGGTCGGTGCGCGCTTCCTTCGCGACTTGAAGCCCGACCAAGGCCGCTGGATCGACGGCGACGTCGTCGACCTGCGTCCTGGGCTGACGCAAGGCGTACACGCAAAAGCCGAGCTGGCGCTCGACGAACAAGGCCGTCTGACGCTGCTCGGCTATCGCGGCTTGCGCAGCCTCGGTCAGTCGCGCGTCTGGACCCGCGACAAAACCGAGCGGCGCTGATGCACGTTACGCGCTACACCGCGCCCAGCTTCATCAGTGCGCCTTGCGTCAGATACTTGTTGTAGATCTCCGGATCGTTGGCGCCGCTCTTGTAGCGGGCTTCGAGTGCCTGCACTTGTTCGAGTCGCGTGATGCGGCCGGTCTGGATATCCGACGCGGTCACGTGCGCCCAACTCCAGTACGGATGCGCGCCGTCCTTGACCGTCTTGTCGCCGGCTTCGTACAGCGTGTAGGCGCCGTCGAACGAGCGATACGGCTGCCCTTTGCGGTCATAGGTGACCATGCCGACGACGACCTGATTGCGCGCATCGAACCAGACGCGTTTGCGTGACACCGGCGCACGCGGAAACTTCTGCGGCTCGGCTTCGACGATGATCGCCTCGGGTATCAGCTCGACTTCGGTATCCCAGAAGTTGTGACCCTTCGGTCCGCCGTGCGTGCCGCGCTGCCAGTTCGGCTTGTCCGGATTCCAATTGCCCGATACGCCGGCCAGAAACGGCCCACGCCCGACGATCCGGTAGTTACCCCAGGTATGCAGCGGGTCGCCTGCGGCCCAGGCATCGGACAGATACAGCGCCGAGCCGGGCACCAGCGGCTCGAAGCGCTGGTCGGTTGGAAACTGGCGGATGCGGCGGAACTCCGGCACGTAGCCGTACAGCAGCGGGAACGTGCTGTGGTCGTAGTCCCACACATTGAGGAACGAGGTGCCGCGGAAGCTCTGCGGCGACAAGAAGAACACCGACTGAAAGCGCAGCTTGTTGACGTGATCGGGCCAGTACGGGCGCGGCTCCATGACCACCCGTGCCACGGGCGACATTTCGGCCCAGCCGCCGTCGTACTGAAACTCCACCAGTCCGCTCGGTGCGACGTCGTACTCCTTGAATGCGTAGAACGAGGCGTCGTGACGCCCCCAGCTCAGCGTTTGTGCGGCAAACAACTCGATGCCGTTCGTTGGGTTGGGAAACGGATTGCCACCGATCCACGGTTTGCCGTCGGCCATGTTGACGACATTGCCCTTGGCATCGAAGCCCGCCTTGCCCGCGTTCTTCAGCGTGGCTTCGATGTATTCCCACGGCGACAGCCGCATCACGTCGGTGGTCGTCGCCCGCAGCTTCAGCCGGCGCCCTTGCTTGAGGATCTGCTGGTAGCGCACCGGCTCCAGCAGATCCTTGACCACCTCGACGTTGCTGGCGTCGATCACATCGCCCGCCTTGAGCCGGCCGCGCGTATACGCTTCGATCGACAGCAGCTCGTCTGGATACGCAGCGCTGACATCGCCCTTGTCGGCGATGGCTTTGGACAGCGGCATCAGCACGCCGGTGGCGAGCAGGCCGCGTGCGGCGTCGGACAAGAACTTGCGGCGCGAATAGTCGCGTGTGTAGCGGATCGGCGTCATGGCATGGGGCTCGCGATTAGCCCTGAACCTTCAGCTCGACACGGCGGTTCAGCTCGCGGCCTTCGTCGGTGGCGTTGTCCGACACCGGCTTGCTCTCGCCATAGCCCGCGCTGCTGAGTCGCGCTGCATCAATCTCCTTGCCGACCAGATACTGCACGACCGCTTCGGCGCGCGCCTGCGACAAGCGAAGGTTGTAGCTATCCGAGCCGCGGCTGTCGGTGTGGCCGCCGACTTCGACGCGAATCTGCGGTGCCGCCTTCAATGCATCGGCGACGCCGTCGAGAATCACGCGGGCATTGGGCGTCAAGCGTGCTTGGTCGAATTCGAAGGTCACGCCGTGCAGCACGATCACATCGCCGCTGGCGCAGCCGCTGATGTCCATCGCTTCGCCGGCCTTGGGTGCGTCGCAAGCCTTCGCCGGTTCTGCTGCCGGCAGCGGGCAGCCGCTGCTGTCGACGGCGGTGCCGGCCGGCGTATCGGGGCAGCGGTCCATGTCATCGGGCACGCCGTCACCGTCGCTATCGGGTACCGGCACCACTTCGGCGGGCACTTCGGCGACCGGCGCCGGTTCGGGCGCGGCGGCAGCGGGCGCAAACAAGGACACCGCAAGGCCGGCGCTCAGCACCACGTCTTCGCGAAACTCGGTGCCGTAAGTCTGGTCGAGGTCTTCGTGGCCGTCGATCCGATAGACCGCTTGCAAGCGTGCAGCGGCCGGTAAGCCGAACAGCGAAAACGGCTGCATCAAACCCAGGCCCGGCTCGAAGCTGACGCCTTCGTAGTCGACGCGCGTGGCCGTGGTGCCGTTGAAGCCGCCGGTGTTCTCGCCGACGTTCTGATCGCTGACGTCGAGGTACTGCACGCCGAGCGAGAAGTAGAAGTTGGCCAGCGTCGTCTTCAGCGGGAAGAACAGCAGGTTTGCGCCATAGCTGAGGATGTCGGCCGTGCCGTCGGTGCGCTGGTTGTCATGCTGGGCGTAGCCGGCCTGCGCTTCGATCGCCATGAACTCGAACAGCCGCGTGCCGATCGCCAGTGTGCCGCCCACCGCATCGTCAACATTGCGCGCCTTGTCGGCGAACGTGTAGTTGACCATCGGCGAGACGTAGAACGGCCGTCCCATCTGCATGATCGCGCGATGCTCGGCTGGTGCTTCGTACGATTCCTGCGCCAGTGCCAGCCCGCTTGCGCCGGTCAGCGTCGCGGCCAGTACACCGTTGAATACACCGTTGAATACACCGTTCGATACACCGTTGGATGCGGTTTTGGCTTTGCTCATGGTTAGCTCCTCTTGTCGTTCTAGTTTTTGTGGACGTGTCGCGGTGATCAGTTGATCGCGCGCGTGCGTCCCTCCCAATGCGGCTTGCGCAACTCGGTCTTCAACACTTTGCCGGCCGCTGATATCGGCAAGGCCGGGCGGACTTCAAAGCTGCGCGGGCATTTGTAGCCAGCGATCAGCTCGCGGCAGTGCTGCTGCAGCGAGGCCAGATCCAGCTCGGCGCCCGGCTTGAGCACAATCACTGCGTGCACTGTCTCGCCCCATTCGGCGCTGGGTACGCCAATCACCGCGCACGCGGCGATTGCCGGGTGACGCGCCAGCGCGTTCTCGACTTCGGCGCAGTACACGTTCTCGCCGCCGGAGATGATCATGTCCTTCAGGCGATCGACGATGTACAGATAGCCTTGCTCGTCGAGGTAACCCATGTCGCCGGTGTGCATCCAGCCGCCGGCCAGTGCGTCATCGCTGGCCTTGGGCTGGTTCAGATAACCGCGCATCACGTTGGGTCCGCGCACGATGATCTCGCCGACGCGGCCATGCGGCAGATCCTGGCCCTGGCCATCGACGACGCGAATCAATACATGGCTGAAGCTGCGGCCTGCCGAGCGTAGGCGACCGGGCGTGCGAGTGGCGGCGCGATGCTCCGACGGCGGCAGCGTTGTTGCGGTGGCCGCCAGTTCGGTCATGCCGTAGACCTGATAGAACGCGGTGTTCGCAAACGCAGCCGTCGCGCGGTCGATCAGCGCTTCGGACGCCGGCGAGGCGCCGTACAGCAGATTGCGAACGCTGTGAGTCTGGTAGCGCGAGAAATCCGGGTGGTCGACGACGGCCTGCATCATCGCCGGCACCAGCAGCAGCTCGGTGATCGCATGGCGCTGCACGATGTCGAGCAGCACATCGGGCTTGAACGCCGACAGCATCACGTGCGTGCCGCCGCGCAGCAGCAGGCAGCAGGTCATCATCATGTCGGCCAGGTGAAACATCGGCGCCGCGTGCAGGCCGATGCAGTTCTCGGCGAACGGACCTTCGGCCATCAAGCCGAGCGCCGACATCGTCAGGTTGCGATGCGTCAGCAGCACGCCCTTGGGCGCACCGGTCGTGCCACCGGTGTAGAACACGCCGTACAGCTCGTCGTCGCCGCCGTTGGCCTCGTCGGTCGGCGCACTGCGTTCGATCAGCGCATCCCAGCCGACCATGCCGGCCGGGCATTCCCCGTCGCCGCTGAACAGCAAGGCCTTCAGCGTCGGGCAGGCGGCGCGCAGTGCGTCGGCGTGCGCAGCAAAGCTGTCGTCGAGCACGATCGCCGTGGCCTGTGAGTCGCGCAGCGCATAGATGACTTCCTCGACGCTCCAGCGAAAGTTCAGCGGCACGCAGCGCGCGCCGAGCCAGGGCACCGCGAGATAGAACTCTAGATAGCGGTCGCTGTTGAGTGCCAGCATCGCCACCGGCTCGCCGGTCTGGATGCCGAGGTCACGCAGACCGCCAGCGAGGCGCTGCACTCGATCGAGCAGCGTATCGAAGCGTGTGCTGCGTCCGTTGCAGTGGCTGGCGATGGCGGCCGGGCGCTGTTGTACCGCGCGGCGCAGGGCTTGCGTCAGTCGCATCGTGTTCTCCGCGGATCAGTTGCCGATGTTGACGATCACCGACTTGTTTTCGAGGTAGTGCGCAAACACGTCCTCGCCGTTCTCGCGACCCCAGCCCGACTGTTTGAAGCCGCCGAACGGGATCGCCGGATCGGGCGCCAGTTGGGTGTTGACCCAGATCGTGCCCGCCTGGATCTTGCGCGCCAGTTGGTGTGCGGCCGACAGATCCCGCGTGTAGATGTGGGCGCCGAGGCCGTAGTCGCTGTCGTTGGCCATCGCGGCCAACTGATCAAGATCGTCGTACGGTGTTGCGGTCAGCACTGGGCCGAACAGCTCTTCGCGATACGCCGGGTTCTGTGCATCTTCGGTGACCAGGATCGTCGGCTCGATGAAGTAGCCGTCGCGCGACAGCCGCTTGCCGCCGCTGTGCACGCCGGCACCGGCCTTGATGCCCGCTTGCATCTTGCTCATCACCGACTCGGCCTGGCGTTCGCTGATCACCGGTCCGAGCATCGTGTCGGACTCAAGGCCGGGGCCGATCTTGAAGCTCGCGCCGACGCCGGCAATGCCGTCGAGCACTTGGTCGAACACTTTACGCGGCGCAAACAGACGCGTGCCGGCAAAGCAGATTTGACCGCTGTTGACGAACACCGCTTGCGCAGCGCCCGGGATCGCGGTCGCCAGATCAGCGTCGGGCAGGATCACGGTCGGCGACTTGCCGCCCAGTTCCAAAGTCACGCGCTTCAAGTCACGCGCGACGCTGCCGAGGATGCGCTTGCCCACTGGCGTCGAGCCGGTGAACGAAATCTTCTGGATGCCGGGGTGATCGACGATCGCCTGGCCGGTGGTCGCACCGTCGCCGAGCACAACGTTAAACACGCCCTTGGGGATGCCGGCTTCGTCGGCGAGCTGCGCCAAGCGCAACGCCGAGAACGGCGTTTGCTCGGCGGGCTTGAGCACGATCGTGCAGCCGGCGGCCAGCGCCGGTGCAAGCTTCCACACGGCCAGCACCAGCGGGAAGTTCCACGGCACGATCAAGCCGACCACGCCGACCGGCTCGCGCAAGGTGTAGGCCAGATGCTGGCTGCCCTGGATCGCTGGCGTAATCGACTTGCCGTGCAGCTTGCTCGGCCAGCCGGCGAAGTAGCGCAGCCACGACACCGAGTACGGCACGTCGAGCATGCTGGAAAACATCAGCGGCTTGCCGTTGTCGAGGCTTTCGATACGCGCGATGTTCTCGGCGTCGGCTTCGAGGCGGTCGGCGAACCGGTGGATCAAGCGTTCGCGCGCCAGCGGCGACAGGTCGCGCCAGGTCGGGTTGTCGAACGCGCGCCGCGCGGCTTGGACGGCTTGGTCCACCGCCGCTGGCGTGCTGCAGGGAATCTCGCCGATGACCTGCGCCGTGGCCGGATCGCGGACCTCGATGCGGGCCGCCGCGCTGTCGTCGACCCACTGGCCGTCGATGAAGTTCAGAGCGGGCGGCAGCCGGACCTCGGCCGGGGTCGGCACGGGCATGTTCATCGATGGTCTCCTCGTTATTGTGGGGTGCAGCCCCTGCAATGTGGCGGCAAGCCCCGTCGCGCTCCCCAAACTTTAGGTGAGGGGGTATGGCGCGATGGGCGTCATGCTGCGACCGTGCCGTGCACAAGAGCGACGCTGACCTATCAGCGTGACGCCAATTCGCGCCGACCAGGGAATGGAATGAAACTGCCTGCTGTATCTCGCTTTGCCGCTGTACTGCTGTTGTCGATGCCGGTCATCGCACAGGCCACCAACAGCGTTTTTTCCCACGGCTACGGCCAGACCTCTGAGGGCGCCGGCGGTGTCGGCGTCGTGCTCGCTGAAGACAGCGGCGCACTGGCTGCCAATCCGGCGGTGGCGCTGGCGGTGGCGCCGCGCTGGGACCTCGGCACCGACATCTACAAGGTGTCGATCCGCTCCACGCTGCGCGGTAATGCGGCCGGTGACGATGCCCGCTATCTGTCGGACGGCCAGGAAGTCTTCATCATTCCGCAAGGCGGCTTCGTGGCGCGCTACAGCGACCGCATCGGCTATGGCGCCACGCTGTTTGCTGCGGGCCTTGGCACCGACTACCCCGACAACCCGTATCAGCGCTTCGGTGGCTCGCCACGCGGCGGCGTCAAGCTCGGCCAGTCGATCCTGTCGTCGGCGCTGGCCTATGCACTGACGCCGCGACACACGATCGGCGTCGGCATCAACCTCGCGTACCAGTCGATCAGCGTCGTCGGTATCGAGTTTCTCGGCGCGCTGTCGGTGGCACCGCAGCAGGTCAGCAACCAGGGTCGCGAAGGGGCGTTCGGCTACGGCGCACAACTGGGCTATCGCGGCCAGTTGGCCGACACGCTGACGCTGGGCCTATCGTGGCGGTCGCGCACCAACTTCAGTCGCTTCGACGACTATCGCGGCTTGCTGCCCGACGGCGATCTGGACATGCCGACGACGTACAACGCCGGGCTGATGTGGACGCCGGTGCCGGTGCTGGCACTCGCCTTCGAAGCCCAGCGCGCCGAGTACTCCGACCAGAAGGCCACCGGCCATCGCGCCGAGCGCCTTGCTCAAGGTGAGGCCTTGGGTAGCCCGAACGGACCGGGCTTCGGCTGGCGCGACCAAACCGTGCTCAAGTTCGGCGCCGTGTGGACCGCATCGCCGCAATGGACGCTGCGCGCCGGCTACAGCCGCGCCACGCAGCTGCTGCCGCCGTCCGAAACCTTCCTCGGCATGATGGCGCCGTTGGTGATGCGCGATCACGTCACGGCCGGCCTGACCTGGCGCAGCGCGAACAGCGGCTGGGACTACACCGCGATGCTGGGCGCCGCACTCAGTGGCGCCGTCGACGGTCGCAATTCGATTCCGCCGGCACTCGGTGGCGGCGAAGCCGACGGCACCGCACAGCAGCGCTTCATCGGCTTGGCGATCGGCCGGCGCTTCTGAGCGCCGGCGCGATCGCCGGCATCAGCCGGTGATCTCGCGACCGAACACCTGACGGGCGACGACCCAGCGCTGCACCTCGTTGGCGCCTTCGTAGATTTCGCCGATCTTGGCGTCGCGGTAGATCGATTCCAGCGGGAATTCCAGGCCTGGACCGCTCAGCGTCTGCACGAAGCCGTAGGCGCCGCAGGCCTGGATCGCGTCGCGTGACAGGTCCACGGCCAGCTCCGATCCCGCAACCTTGGCCATGGCCGCTTCGGCTTCGGCGTTGCCGGTCTTGTCGTAGACCATCGCCGCTTTCTGATACAGGCTGCGGCACATTTCCAGCCGCATCGCGTAGTCGGCAAAGCGGAACTGCCAATGCTGGAAGCTGGCCACCGGCTGGCCGAATACCTTGCGCCGACTGATGTAGTCCGACGAATAGTCGAATGCCGCTTGCGCCATCGCCACGCCGATCGCACCGATGCCCATGCGGCCCAGCATCAGCGCACTGAGTGCCGAGCGCAGACCGCTGTTGGCGGTGCCGATCACATGATCGTCGGGCACGAACACACCATCGAAGTGCACGTCGGCGGTCAGCTGCGCGTGATTGCCCATCTTGCGGTCCGGATCGCTGACGCGGATGCCGGGCGCCTTCATATCGGCGAACAGGAACGTCTGCCGCTCGCCGCTGCGGCACAGCACGCAGATGTAGTCGGCGGCCACCGAATTGGTGATCCAGCGCTTGGTGCCGGTGACGCGATAGCCGCCGTCGACCTTCTCGGCAACGGTCCGCATGTTGCCGGCCGACAAGTCGGTGCTGGCCTCGGGTTCGCTGGTGGCGAAGCTGCCGACGAACTCGCCGCGCACCAGCGCTGGCAAGTAGCGCATCCGCAGATCACCCCCGGCGCGGTTCAGCGTTTGTCCGACCAGAATCGCTTGCCCGTCGTACAAGGCCGACGCCAGGCCGCGCGAGTAGTAGGCCAGCTCTTCGAGCACCGTGACCGTCGCCAGCGTCGGAAACTCTAGCCCCAGGCCGCCAACATCGGCCGGGAACGGAATCTTGTACAAGCCCGCAGCGCCCATCGCATTGAAGATCGCGCGCGGAAAGCCGTTGCGTGTCTCCGGTGTCGTGTTCAACGCATGCGCGGCCGGACGCAACACATCATCGGCAAACTGGCGAACTTCGCGGCGGATGCGCCGCGTTTCGTCCGGCAGTAGCAGGTCGTTGAATAGCGCATCAGCGCGGCGTCGTGCAGCGGTCATCGTCTTCTCCATTGTGTTTTTGTCCGAATCCTTGATGGACGACTCTAGGTGTCGGCCGCCGCATCGAGGCCGTGCTTTAGTTCGGCGCCGCGCGATACAAGGTTTAGAACAACAGCACCGGCTTGATCGCCGCGCCGCTTTCGGTGGCGTGGAACGCGGCGTCGATCTGGTCGAACGGGAACGTGCTGATCAGCTTGTCGAACGGAAAGCGGCCTTGCTGATACAGCGCCAGCAGACGCGGGATGAACTGCTGCGGCTGGCTGTCGCCTTCGAGAATCGCCTTGATGCCGATGCCGCGCATGATCATGCTCATGATGTTCACCGGCAGCGTCGCCTCCATCGGCGATACGCCGACCAAGCCGAGCATGCCATTGGGCAGCAGGGCGTCGGCCGCCGTGGCAATCACCGCCGGGATGCCGGTGGTGTCGAGCGCGCGATGGACACCGCCGCCGCTGATTTCACGCAGTTGCGTCAGTGCATCACGGTCGGGAGCGCGCGGGTCGATCACCGCGTCCGCGCCCAGCGACAGCGCCAGCTCGCGCCGCGCTGCCAGCGGCTCGACGACGATCACTTGCGCGGCATCGACGGCCTTGGCGGCCAGCAGTGCCGACAGTCCGACAGCGCCGCCACCGAAGATCGCCAGCGACAGCCCAGGGCCGATGCCGAGCGAATTGAGCGCAGCACCAGCGCCGGTCTGGATACCGCAGCCGAGCGGGCCCAGCAGCGGCAAGGGCAGGGACGCATCGACCTTGACCACGTTCGATTCGCGGACGATCGCATAGCTGGCAAACGACGACTGGCCGAAGAAATTGCCGTGAACGACGCTGCCGTTCTGGCTCAGCGGTGAACTGCCGTCAGCACGCGCGCCACCGAAGTTCAGCGGCATGAACTGGTGACAGTAGGCCGGTGCTTCGTGTTCGCAGTTGTGGCAATGCCCGCAGGCATTGAACGACAGCACAACCGCATCGCCGGGGTTGACGGACCGTACCGACGACCCGACCGACTCGACGATGCCGGAGCCTTCGTGCCCCAGCACGATCGGCATCGGCACCGGGAAGCCGTCGCGGCAGACAATGTCGGTATGGCAGATGCCGACGCCGACCATTCGCACGCGCACCTCATCCGCACGCGGCGGTGCAACATCAATCGATTCCAAGCTCATTTTGCCGCCGCTGCTGCGCACGATGGCGGCGCGCGCGCTGATCGTCGAAGTCATCAATCCCTCTCCTCGTTATCGGTCGCCGTCCGTTGCGGCGGCGTGGGCGGCATCGTCGTTGGCCGTCGGCCAACCCCGCCTATACCAAAGGTTGGGTTGCCCCAAACCGATTCGACGACACTGCAGACCTCAGGTTGCGGCACCTTGACCGGTGTCAATGCATGAGAGGACATCGGGCCCAACGAGAAACCCGACGCCATAGAGCAGGAGGAGAAGCCGAGCGCGCAGGCCAGCAGCCTGCGGCTTCGGGGCGTGACTGCCCCGAGCCATGCCACTTCCACTCCTCATCGATGCAGCTAATACGAGGTGTGTGTGGACGAGACGAATCAGATTCAGCCGCTGCGATTCCGGCTGGCCAAATGGATCATGGACCGGCGCGGTGCAGTGGCCATCGCCTTCGTGCTGGTGACGCTGGCGTTTGCTGCCGGCTTCCCGCGCGTCGAGATTCGCACGATCTTCAAGGATCTGCTGCCGCTCGATGATCCGTTCGTTCAGGTCTACAACGACCACCCGAACTTCGGCAATCCGCTGACCATGTCGATCATGGTCAAGCGCAAGGACGGCTCGATTTACAACGCCGAAACGCTCGGCAAGGTCTGGAAGCTGACCCGCGACATCGACTTGGCACCGGGCGTCGACCACGACCAGATCATCTCGATCGCCACGGAAAAGCTGCGCTTCGCGGAAGCCACCCCGTTCGGCATCGACATGCGGCCGCTGATGGACGATCACGTGCCGTCCACCGCCGAAGAAGTCAGCGACTTCAAGCGCCGCATCGAGCAGTCGCCGAACGCGCGGACGTTCTATGTGTCCGGTGACGAGTCCGCGACGCTGATCAACGCCACGTTCCTGGACTCTGTCGAGTACGGCGAAGCCTTCGACTACGCGCAGACACTGATCAAAGCCGCCGCCGACGACCAGCACGAAATCTATCTTGCCGGTCAGCCGGTGCTGACCGGCTGGGTCTACCAGCTGCAGAAGCAGACCTACAAGATCTTCGGCGTCACGCTCGGTCTGCTGACCTTGGCGCTGGTGCTGTACATGCGCAACATCGCCGGCGTCGTCACGCCGATCGTCTGCGCAGCGGTGGCCGCGGTCTGGGGGTTTGGCTTCATCGGCTGGTTGGCGCGGCCGATCGAGCCGCTGCTGATGATCGTGCCGCTGCTACTGGTCGCACGCACGTTCTCGCACTGCATCCAGTACACCGAGCGCTATTACGAAATCCTCGGTCACGTCGGTGATCGCCGCAAAGCTGCCGAAATCACGATGGGCGTGATGATGGCGCCGTCGATCCTCGGCATCATGACCGACGTGTTCGGCATCGTGTTCATCGCGATCGCACCGATCGAGACGATGTACAACCACGCACTGTTCTGCGGCGCCTGGGCGCTGTGGATCATCCCCACCGGCGTGTTCCTGATTTCGATCTTGCTGTCGTACCTGCCAGCGCCGCGCAATCTCGAACAGATCGCCGGCGGCGAGGCCAAGGAATCGGGCATCCATCTGTTCCAGAAGCGCGTGCTGCAGAGAACCGCACGGATTACCCACGGCCCGATGGCGCGGATCACCACGGCGATCGTCGTCGTGCTGTCGATATGGTCGGTGTGGCAGGCGATGCAGATCAAGATCGGCAACCCGGTCGAGGGCAGTAACCTGCTGTGGGAAGACAGCGAATACAACACCGCGGTGCGGGCGATCAACGGCCACTTCCCGGGTATGAACACGCTGGAGATCATTCTCGAAGCCAAGCAGCGTGACCCGAACGATCGCATCGCGCGCACGCCGGAAGTCGCCGCCGTGTCGGCGCAGATCCAGGCCATGGTCGAAGCCGATCCGGTGCTGCCGCCGCGTGCGACGCTGTCGTTCACCGACTACGCGATGGAAGGCAACCGCCTGTTCTCCGGCGGCAACCCGAAGTTTCTGCCGCTGGACCCGACCGTGTCATCGGTGCGGGCGGCGGGTACCGCCGTCACGTTTGGCACCAACCCGGTGAACTTCGGGCACATCTCCGACTTCGAGTTCCAGAACTCGACGATCTCGCTGTGGTATCGCGACAACAAGCAAGAGACGGTTGACGCTGCACTGGCCAGCGCGCAGCGCGCCGTCGATGCGGTCGGCGTCGACCACGAGAAGTTCACGGTGCGCATGGCCAGCGGCTTCATCGCGCTGCAGCAGGCGATGAACAACGTGGTCACCCGCTATCACTGGCTGATCCTGGGCTTGGTCAACGTTGCGATTCTGGTGATTTCGGCCTATGCCTACCGGTCGATCGTGGCTGCCGTGATTCTGCTGATCCCGGTCAACCTGTCGAACTTCCTGTTGATGGCGGCGATGGACTTGCTCGGCATCGGCTTGGACATCAACGCGGTCATCGTTGCGGTAATGGGCGTCGGCGTCGGCATCGACTACGGCATCTACATGCTGTCGCGGATCTGCGAGGAATACACGTCGCGCGGCAAGCGTTGGGACCTGGCGATCGATGCAGCGCTGACCACGACCGGCAAGGCGATCATGTTCACGGCCACGATCATGCTGCTCGGCATCCTGCCCTGGTACTTCCTGTCCGATCTGAAGTTCATGGCCGACATGGGCCTGCTGCTGGTCGCGATCATGTTGATCAACATGGTGCTGTCTCTGGTCGTGCTGCCGCTGCTGGTCTGGCTGGTCAAGCCGAGCTTTGCAGGCCGCGAAGACCTGATCGTCGGCGAGAGCGTCGATCTGTCCCAGTACCAGAAAGCAAAACCAGATGTCGCGCCAGCGTCAGATCTGCATCTGGCCGCGATCAAGTAGGACCTGGAGTCACCGCGAGCGCGGGTAATGGACTAAGCCGGATTCGCCCTACGGCCACACAGCGGGCGCTAGTCGAACAGTTGCTGCTTATTGCGAGGAGAACCAATGCATATCCGCAAGTACGATTTCAACTACGGCCGCCGTGAGTTGATGAAGAAGATCGCCGTCGGTGCCGGTGCCGGCGTACTGATGCCGCTGCACGAAGTCATTGCCGCCGGCAAGGACATCAGCAAGGCGTATCCCGACGAGTTGATGTCGATTGAGGCCATCACCAAGGGCAAGGTCAAGACCGGCGACTACATCACCGCCGCCAACGTCGAGCACGTGAAGGACCTGCTCGATCCGATCGTCTACGGCCAGATCAAGGACATGGGCCGCAAGATCAAGATCAAGGCCACCGAGCGCACGCCGACCAATCTGTTCCCGGGTCAGTTCTACGAGGCGATGCAGCGCAACAACGCGTCGGGCACCACGGCCAAGTTCAACGCTGACGGCAACGTCGTCACCCACGATAACAAGCCTTGGGTTGGCGGCCTGCCGTTCCCGGACCCGAAGAACGGCCTGGAACTGCAAGCCAACATGGCGATGAGCTGGGGTCGCGGCGACTACAACCAGTACGCGATCAAGGAAACCGATATCAATCCGGACGGCAACGTCGCCTACAACTACGACTTGGTCTGGGCCGAGTTGCAGACGCAGGCGCGCATGGACGGCAAGATCTTCCGCGACATGAAGGACCTGCTGCGCTTCCAGACCGTGTACTTCACGTCCACGGCCGACGTCGCCGGCAGCTCGTTCCTGAGCACCTGGTACTACGACCAGCGCAAGTTCCCCGAGCTGTACGGCTACCTGCCGCAGTTCAAGCGCGTGCGTCAGTTCCCGACCAACCAGCGCTTCGAGCCGCTGATTCCGGGCGTGACCTGGTTCCTCACCGATCCGTGGGCGGCCGGCGATCCGATGCTGACCTGGGGCGAGTACAAGATCATCGAGCGCAAGCCGATGCTCGGCGCCTACAACACCACGTGGAGCGGCGATCGTCCGAACTGGGAAAAGCCGGTGCATGGCGGACCCAAGGGCATCACGTTCTACGACACCGAGTACGAACTGGCGCCGGAAGTGGCGATTCTCGAATCCAAGCCGGTCGGCTATCCGCGTGCGCCCGTGGGCCGTCGTCTGGCCTATGTCGACGTTCGCAACTCGCTGTACTCCGGCAACATCCGCTTCGACCGTCAGGACAAGCCCTGGGTCAGCTTCGAAACGGGCTTTGGCCAGTACGTCAACGGCAGCAAGAAGGTCGTCGGTGCCGACGGCACCACGCCGGCGTACTCGTGGATCTACGTGATGAGCTATGACTGCCAGAACAAGCGCATGAGCCGCGCCGCGCATGCCGAGCAGTGCTTCGGTGGTTACAAGAGCATCTTCAACGGCGACCACGAGCAGATGTACAACAAGTTCTTCACGCAGCAGGCGCTGCAGCGTCTCGGCCAGGTTTGATCCCAGGCTGATTGACCGGATACAGCGCCGTGTTCGCGCGGCGCTGTATCCGGCTTTGCAGGATGGATAGCGGGACTGTTCATAAGGCCGTGAAAATGATGATTCGAATTCCTCGCTTGATGCGCTCGGTGCTGCCGCTGTCGGCGGTCGCCGCTGCGGTGCTGGTCGCCAATGCGTATGCCAATGCCAACGCACCGGCATCGACCGCAACGCAGCCGACCACGCTGCTGCGCGGCATCCCGCATCAAGCTCTGTTTGATGTTGATTTTGATGGTCGCAACGGCATCGCCGTCGGTGCCGGCGGCCAGATTGTTGTCAGCGGCGATGCGGGCAAGACCTGGGCGCCGCAGCCGTCGCCGTCACCGCTGAGTCTGCTCGGCGTGGCCACCCGCGGTGCGCACAGCATCGCCGTCGGCCAGATGGGCTTGGTGCTGACGCGCACCGACAACGGTCCCTGGACCGTGGTCAAGACGCCGACGACCGAGCGCTTGCTCAGCGTCGACCTGAATCCCTCGGGCCTTGCCGTGGCCGTCGGTTCGTTCGGCACCGTGCTGCGCTCCACTGACCACGGTGCGAGCTGGCAGGAAGCCACGCCCGATTGGCATGGCTTGTTCGCGTCCGAATCGGCAACGCTCGGCGATGGCTTTCGTCCGCACGTGTTTGCGGTGCAGGTGGATGACGACGGTCTGGTGACGATTGCCGGCGAAGTGTCGATGGTGCTGCGTGCCCGCGATGCACTCGGCTGGCGCGTGGTGCATCAGGGTGCCGTCAATGAGGGCCGCTTGGACCCGTCGCTGTTCGCGATGCAGATCCGCCGCGACGGTGTCGGCTTCGCGGTCGGCCAGTCCGGCTTGATGCTGAAGACCACCGATGGCGGCGAGCAGTGGGCACCAATCGCCAGCGGCAGCACCGGCTTGTTGCTGAGCGTGGAGACGCGTGACCGCAACGTGCTGGTCACCGGCATGCGCGAGATGCGTCGCAGCCATGACGACGGCCAGACCTGGACGCCGGTCACTGGTGGCGACATCGCCACCGCCTGGTACTCGGCGGCCGTGCAGCCCGAAGGCAGTCCGCAGGTTCTGGTCGCAGGCCAGGCCGGAACGATTCTGAGCATTCCATAACGCCCACGCCGCGACGCTGCACCACGCCAGCGTCGCGTAGCACGGGTATAGCAAGACACTGGAGAGGAGATCCGCATGAACAATGGGGGTAAGGGGGCACTACGTCGTGCAGGCCTGGCAACGACACTGGCGACGGCCGCATTGGCCGCGCCGAGCGCGCAGGCCGGCATCTTCGGCGACGACTTCAGCTGGGACATCGGCGGCTTCGTCCGTCAGGAAACGGCGGTCAGTACGGTCGGTATCGAAAACCCGAACAACCAGGGCGGCAACTTCCTGCAGAACCAGACTGCGACGCGGCAGGCCTTCCTGCCGCCGGGTCTGCTGCCGGGTGGGCAGCTGATCAACTGGGGTGACATCCCGCTGCCGTATCGCAGCGACGTCAAGCGGTCGGATTTCGTCGACAGCACCGACAACGACTTCAACTGGGTCGTGCTGCGTGGCGAAGTCGAGCTGGGCGCCAAGTTCGGCGAGCACTGGGACTTCGTCGCCCGACTGCGCGCGCTGTACCAGCCCGACGTCTACGACGACTTCAACGCCAACAGCCTCGACGGGCTGCAGGGTGGCATCGACGGTGGTGATCCGCGGCTGTATCACGGCAAGGTCAACTACTTCGACTACTTCACCGAGAGCGGCAAGCGCGGCAATCCGCTGGAGTGGACCGGTCGCAACTACCAGGCCTATTTCCCGGCGATGGTGCTCAACTACCGCGATGGGGGTTTGAACGTCCGCGTCGGCAACCAGACCATCGCCTGGGGTCAGTCGATCTACCTGCGCGTATTCGACGTGCCCAACGGTATCGACCTGCGTCGTCACTTGATTCTCGACCGCGGCCTCGAGGAGTTCTCCGACAAGCGCGTGCCGATGCTGTCAGCGCGCATGACCTACCAGGTCACCGACTCGATCCTCGCTGACGCCTACGTCGGCAAGTTCCAGCCTTCGGTGTTCGGCAATCCCGGCACGCCGTACAACGTGATTCCGGTGCAGTTCACCGTGCACGACCTGTACGAGCCGAGCTTGAACGACACGCGCTTCAGCGGCGGCATGCGCTTGAAGGGCGACTATGGTGACTGGGGCTGGCAGGCCGCCTACGTCAACCGCGTCAATCCGGACGGCGTGTTCCGCTGGACCAATAGCAATGTCGAAAAACCGCTGCAGGGCGGCCCTGGCAGTCTAGCTTCGCTGGTCAACACCGCGTATGCCGCCAAGTTGCCGGCGGCGGCTTGCGGCGCCAACTACGATCCGTCGCTGTGCCGTCGTTACGCCAACACCGGCGAAGCGATTGCCAACAGCCCGCTCGAAGCCTCACCCGGCGGCGTCTATAGCGCCGACGAGTGGTTTACGTATGCCGGCCACGTGCGCCTCAACGGCGTCACCGGCTTGAACGCGGCGATCAACGACTTCGATGGATCGCAGGACTTGTACGCCACCCCGGTCGAGAACTACGAGCAGGCCGCAGCCCAGCTCAACACCTTCTTCATCGGTGCCGGCGGCAGCTTGCGCGGCCACATCGCACGCGAGTACTTCCGCGAAGACGTGATCATGCTTGGCGGCAGCTACGTCAATTCCAGCGACAACGACTTCCTCAACGAGCTGATCTTCAACCTCGAAGCGCAGTACATCCCGAACCGCACGTTTACCGCGACTGACCTCGGCAAGAACTTCAAGCAGACCGACGAGTACACGATCTCGCTGGTGGTCGACAAATGGCACCGCTTCTTCAACGAGTTCCCGGGCACCTACATCGTGTTCGAGGCGCTGACGAAGAACCGCAGCGACTTGGTCGGCCGTTTGCTGGAAGGCTACGGCGGCACCAAGGAGCGCGCTGCACCCGGCAAGAAGGGCAATGCCAACTACCTGGTGCTCGGCTTCCTGCAGCCCTGGCCGAACAAGCTCTACGAGCTGGAGTTCGCGACGCTGTTCGACCCGGACGGCGGCATCTTCGTGCAGCCGGGCGTGCGCTGGCATCCAGGCGGCGACGTCACCGTCGAAGGTTTCTACAACTACACCAATGGGCACCTCTGGGGTAAGAAGAACAACAACCTGATCGACGGTCTGGACTTCGCCCAGGAATTCACGCTGCGCCTGAGCTACCAGTTCTGATCACTCCGCTTGGCCGGTCCGCGGGTTCTCCCTTCTTCCCGCGCGACGTCTTCACTCGATGCCGGCTCCTGACGAGCCGGCCGGCCATTTTTCTTGACAGGTAGGACCATGCCGCTACGCATCTCGACGATCGGCTCGGTATTGCCGACCTCTCGGCGGCTCCCGCTGGCCTTGCGCGGCTTGCCAAGCCGCGGCGGGTCCGCGCAGGCTATGCGCCCCATGTCGATCGCCACGGTCCATAGCCCGCCGTTTTTCGCCTTTTCGCCGGTGCGCACGCGCATGCTCGACGAACTGGGCGCGGCGCTGCGGCCGCCGGCCAAGCTGCTGGCGGTATCGGCACCGACCGGATACGGCAAGACGGTTTTTCTGTCGCGGTTGTTCGACCATTACCGCAGCAGCGGCGCCGAATGCCAGTGGCTGGCGCTCGATGACCGCGACACCACGGTCGAGCGCCTGCTGACGCTGCTCGAGGGTGTGCTGCTTCCGGGAATCGAATCGGTCGATCCAGGTCAGGCGCTGCATCAGGGAGACCGGTCGGTCGACGAACGCATCGCGGCTGTCATCGAGTCGCTGTCGCATGCGCACGACCCGGCCGTTTTGTTCATCGACAACCTGAACTACTGCGTCGACGAAACCTTGTCGGCGTTGATCGATGCACTGGTGTTCAGCACGCCGTCCTGGGTGCATCTGGTGTTGTCGAGCACCACCGACCTTCCGTTCGACCGCGCCCGCGCGCGACTCGAAGGGCGTGTGCGCAGCATCGGCTACAACGACCTAAGCCTCAATGCCGGCGAGATCGCGCAGCTGCTCGGCACCGAGTTGAGCGAGCGCATCGGTGCCGTCGGGCTCAATGCGATCATTGATCAGACCGAAGGCTGGCCTGCAGCGGTGCGGCTGATGCAGATCCTGTTGGCCAGCGCGGTCGATCCGCTGCAAGCCTTGCAGCAGTTCTCCGGCGCCGATGAGGATCTGGCCGATCTGCTGAATCGGCAGATTCTGCATCAGCTCGACCCGGCATCGCGGCAGTTTCTGCTGGAGATCGCGCCGCTGCGCGTGTTCGGCGTCAATCTGTGCCGACAAGCCACCGGCGACGACCGTGCCGCCGATCACGTGCGCCGGCTGCTGAAAGACAATCTGTTTGTGATTCCGCTGGACCGCAACCGCAGCTGGTACCGGCTGCATGCGTTGTTCCGCGAGTTTCTGATCGACGAAGCCGAGCGGCAGGTGCCGGCGGCGCGGCGCTACGAGGTGCTGTGCCGCGCGGCCGAATGGTGCGAGCACGCCGGACGTTGGCAGGATGCGATCGACTACGCGCTGATGGCCGAGCGCGGCGATCTGGCGGCCGCCATTCTGGAACGTGTCGCTGCGATGTTCGTCCGCGATCGCGGCGATCTCAACCAGTACATCGAATGGGTCGAGCGTCTGCACCGGATGGGTGTGCGTGGCGGCTGGGAAGTCGATTACTGGTACGTCTGGGCGCTGGTGTTCCACCGTCGCTACGAGTTTGCGCGGCGCCAGATGGAGCTGGTATCGCAGCGACTGCGCAGCGAAGCGGCAAGCCAGGGACGCGTCGACGAAGCCGAGCACGTGCAGCGTCGCATCGATGTCATCAGCTTCACGATCGACACCTATACCGACCGTCATGAGGATGCGCTGCGCCTGGCGATGCGCTGGCTGCCGCCGCGACCCGACGACGATCCCTTCGATGTCGCCACGGTCGCGGCCGGGTCGTGCTTCCAGTTGGTCAGCCGTCACCAGCTGACCGAAGCGCGCAGCTTGCTGAGGCTGGCGCAGTCGCACATCGCCCAGGCGCAGAGCGTCTACGGCGAATCCTGGGTTGCGATCGCCAGCGCATCCGTGGCGATCTACGACGACGACTACTCCCAAGTCCATCAGGACTTGATCGGTGCGCTGGCCAAGAGCCGCGCACAGCTCGGCGACAACGCGGGCATCAGCGGCACGCTGGCGATCGTCGCGTCCAAGTCGGCCATCGAATCGGGCCGCGACGACGAGGCTCGCGAGCTGTTGATGCTCGGCATGCGCCGCATCGAATCGCACGGCATCGTCGAGACGGCGCTGCTGGGCCTGGATGCGGCGATCAAGCTCTGGAACGGCGACGACCTGCCGACGCTGAACCGCTACCGCGAAATCGCTGCGGCGTATCCGCCGCGAGCGGCGCTGGGGCTGAGCTGCTTCATCGTGCGCCGCTTACTGAGGCTGGGCCGCTACGACGAAGCACTGGTGGAAGCCGCGCAGATCGGTTTGGTGCCCGAGCGCGGCATCGAGCAGCTGGCCAGTGCCGAGTTCGAGCAGTTCCACGGCATGCGGGCCATGGCCGCCGCGGTGCTGATCGAACTCGACATTGCCGGTGGTCGGCTCAAGGCCGCGACCGCGCTGATTGCCGACGAGACGCGCAACGCCAAGGCGGTCAATCGCAGCGGTCGTCTGGTCGAGCTGGCGCTGGATGAAGCGGCAATCACGCTGTGTTCGCACAATCCGGCGCCGGCGGCACGGCATCTGGCGCGGGCGGTCAGTCTGGCGGCCAAGCGCCGTTATATCCGGCCATTCCGCGACCGCGCCGAACTGGTGGCCGCGCTGGTCAACGAGACCAAGTCCAAGGACTGGGGATTTGCCGTCGAAGAAGAGCGGCGCTTCTTTGCCGAAATCTGCCGCGGCTTGCCGCTGGGTCAGCATCGCGACGACGTCGAGCTGGACGCCGACAGCAGCGTCCACACGCTGGCCGAGACGCCCACTGCGCGCGAGCTGGAGCTGCTGATGCTGGTCGAGGCCGGTTTGTCCAACCAGCAGTTAGCCGATCGGCTGTCGCTGTCGGTGGCGACCGTCAAATGGCATCTGTACAACCTGTACACCAAGCTCGGTGTGTCCAGCCGCGGCGCCGCATTGGCGCGGGCTCGGGCCTTGAACCTGCTGGTGCGATAGCGCGCGCTTGGCTACGGCGGTTCGCGGTCGCAGCCGCTCGGCTTGGCGTATATCGAAGTTCGACGGCGCGGCCGCGACCCCGACCAAACTAACGGTTGGGACCCCCGACACCGCGCTTGTCGACACTACGGTGGCGAGATGGCGACTCAGATCGCCGCAATCACCGGAGGACGACCGATGTTGGATTACCTGAAGTACACCGTTTCCACCGTCATTCTGGCCGCGACCACGGCAGGCCTGTGGATCGGTGGCGTTTATGTCTGGCTGGGTCTGGGTGTGCTGCTCGGCGTGCTCGGGCTCGATGCTTTCCTCAAGCCGGATCATTCGATCCGCGACCAACGCTATCCCTGGCTCTACGACGCGGTCGTTGCGTTCAACATGGCGCTGGGCTTTGCGCTGATCTGCCAGTACGCGTATCTGGTCGGTCAGGACCACTTCGTCACCACCAGCAGCGCCGTCGGTGCATTCGTCACGATGATGTTCGTGCAGTTCGTCGTCACCGCGCCGGCGCTGCATGAGATGTTTCACCGCGAGAACACCGGCTTGCGCTGGTACGGCCGCATCGGCCAGGTGCTGATCTTCGATCCGTGGCGCGAGATCACCCACGTGGTGACGCACCACATGGCAGTGGCCACGCCCTACGACCCTGACTACGCCCGCCGCGGCGATACCTTGTACGGGCATTTGTTCCGCACGTTCCGCAAGCAGATCGTCGAGTCCTATCACCTGGAAAAGACCATGTGGACCAAGCGCGGTCGCGCCTGGTGGGACCCGCGCAACGGCTGGGTGCAGCGCGCGGCGATGCTGGTCGGCTTCACCGCGATCCTGCTCGCTTGCGGCGGTGCCTATGGCGCGCTGCTGGCGATCGGCGTCTGCCTGCTCGGGCCGCGCCTGTTCCTGGAAGTGTTCAACTACTGCCAGCACTACGGTCTGGTCACCGGCACGCCGGGTCGCTTTGAGAAGCGCCACACCTGGAATCACCTGACGCCGTTCGTGCGCATCCTGGCGCTGGAGATCACCAATCACGCCGGCCACCACGAAGACAGCTACAAGCCGTTCTACGGGCTGGTTCCCGACCCGACCGGTCCCAAGCAGCCGCAGTTCCTGATGTGCGTGCTGCTCGCCTTCGTGCCGCCGCTGTGGTTCATGATGATCCGGCCGCTGCTGAAGCACTGGGACGAGCACTACGCCACGCAGCAGGAGCGCGAGTTGGCGCGGGCTGAGAACCTGCGTGCCGGCTGGGTCGACGAGCGCATCGACCAGTCGTCGCGCTTCACGCTGCCGCCGATGGCGATGGCGCGCTGACCGCCAGCGCCGTCCAGGACTCGATCCGTGATTACCGATAACCCAGCGGCGCCTGCCGCCGACGGCGGCCGCACGTCAACTTGCCGCATCCGTCTGAATGGCAGCGACGAGCAGTTCGACGTCGCC
Source organism: Hydrocarboniphaga daqingensis (assembly GCF_900129825.1). Lineage (GTDB taxonomy): Bacteria > Pseudomonadota > Gammaproteobacteria > Nevskiales > Nevskiaceae > Hydrocarboniphaga > Hydrocarboniphaga daqingensis. The sequence continues at coordinate 555,375 of NZ_FQWZ01000002.1, forward strand.
CGCAATGATTTGCTGCTGCTGTCGGCCATCGGCCAGGGCATCGACTATCCGCACAACTGCCGCGTCGGCGTCTGCGGTCGCTGCAAGACGCGGCTGCTGCAAGGCCGCATCAGCCCGATGGTCGATTTCGCGCTGTCGCCGCTGACCAACGAGGAACTCAAGGACGGCTACATCCTGGCCTGTCAGGCCAAGGTGCGCACCGATCTGCTGATCGACGTGCAGCTCGGCACGCAGGCGATCCTGCCGGTGTCGATGGTGGCCTCGCGGGTCGTGCGTTGGCGGCGCCTGCCGGGCGAGGTGATTGATCTGCGTCTGCAGCTGGAATCGCCACTGATGTTCAACGCCGGGCAATACGTGACGATCGCCGCCAGCGGCTCGTTCGTGCGCCGCTCGTACTCGATCTGCGACGCGCCGCCGGACCCGTCCGGCGAAGGGGCCCGCGAGATCGGGCTGATGATCAAGCGTCTGCCGGGCGGTGAGTTTTCCGAATGGCTGTTTGCCGAAGACCGTACCGGCACCCGCATCTGGGTCGAAGGTCCGTTCGGCATGATGGGCATCGACGACGAGCCGCGCGACGGCTTGTGCGTCGCCGGTGGTACGGGTCTGGCGCCGGTGTTGTCGATCGCATCGGACCGCTTGGCGCGACATGAGGCCACCACGTTCACGATCGTGCTCGGCTTGCGCTCGCAGCAGGACGCATTCGCCGACTCCTACCTCGAAGCGCTGCAGCGTCGTTATCCGACGCGTCTGCGCGTGCTGCGCATCCTGTCGCACGAGCCGGCGGACTCCAACTGGTCCGGCCTGCGAGGCTTGGTCACGGCCGCGCTCGATGACGCACTCGGCATCGACTATCGCGCGGTATCGGCCTTTGTCTGCGGCAGCCTGCCGATGGTCGAAGCGGTCGAGCGCGTCTTGCTGCGCCAAGGCGTGCCGGCATCGCGGATCCACGCCGACAAGTTTCTGCCCAGCCGCTGAGCGGTTTCCTTTCTTTTGCAGACGGTCCTGGCGCGGGTCGCGCCGGGGCGGTCATCGCCTGAACTTTCATCCGGAGAGCGGTATGACGGACGCGTTGATTTACGACCATGTGCGAACGCCGCGGGGTCGCGGCAAGCCGGACGGTGCGCTGCACGAAGTCACTTCGATCCACTTGGGCGCCACCGTGCTGTCGGCACTGCGCGATCGTCACCAGCTCGATACGAGCCTGGTCGATGACGTGATCTTCGGCGTCGTCGCGCCGGTCGGCGAGCAAGGCCAGTGTCTGCCGCGTCTGGCGGCGATTGCCGCCGGCTACTCGGAAAAAACCGCTGGTGTGCAGATCAACCGCTTCTGCGGTTCGGGCCTGGAGTCGGTCAACATGGCGGCCGGCAAGGTCGCAGCGGGTGGCGCGGATTTCGTCGTGGCCGGCGGCTGCGAATCGATGTCGCGCGTGCCGATCCTCAGCGACGGCGGCGCCTGGAGCACCGACCCCGCGCTGGCATACACGGCCAACTTCATTCCGCAGGGCATCAGCGCCGACTTGATGGCCAGCAAGTACGGCTATCGCCGCGAACAGCTCGACGATCTGGCTGTTGAAAGTCATCGCCGCGCTGCGCACGCCTGGGCCGATGGCCGCTTTAACCGCTCGGTGGTGACGGTGCGCGATCTGCTCGGCGAGATCCTGCTGGAGCGTGACGAGACCGTGCGCGCCGGCTGCACGCGCGCCGATCTGTCCAAGCTCAAGGCCTCGTTCGCCGAACTCGGTGTCAAGGCCGGCTTCGATGCACTGGCGATTGCGCGCTATCCCGACGTTGAACGCGTGATCCACGTGCATCACGCCGGCAATTCGTCCGGCATCGTCGACGGCGCTTGCGCGATGCTGATCGGCAGCAAGGCCGCTGGCGCTGCGGCGGGCCTGCGGCCGCGAGCGCGCATCCGCGCGTTCGCCGAGATCGGCTCGGAGCCGACGATCATGCTGACCGGCCCGGCTTATGCGGCCGAGAAGGCGCTGAAGAAAGCCGGCATGAGCGTGCACGACATCGACCTGTTCGAGGTCAACGAAGCCTTCGCCGCGGTGCCGATGCGCTTTGCTGAGGTGCTCGGCATCGATCCGGCGCGGATCAACGTCAACGGCGGCGCGATCGCGATGGGCCATCCGCTGGGCGCAACCGGCGCGATCATCCTCGGCACGGCGCTCGACGAGCTGGAGCGCAGCGGCAAGTCGACGGCGCTGGCCACGCTGTGCATCGGCGCCGGCATGGGCGTCGCCACCATCATCGAGAGAATCTGATGTCGAGCACCTCCATCCCAACGGCGGCTTCGGCGCCGCACGTCACCACGCGGATCGAAGACGGTATCGGCCTGCTGACGATCGACCAGCGCGACCGGTCGATGAACGTGTTCACGCCGGAACTCGATCGCCAGTTGCGCACGGCGTTCGACGCACTGCTGGCCGATGCGGCCGTGACCGGCATCGTCATCTGCAGCGGCAAGAGCAGCTTTCTGGCCGGCGCCGATCTGGCGCAGATGGCAGCGTTCAACGAGCCAGGCTCGACGCCAGCGCAGACGCTCGATCGCATCAGCGCCTTCGGCAATCTGTTCCGCCATATCGAAACCGGCGGCAAGCCGGTGGTCGCCGCTGCCAGCGGCACCGCGCTCGGCGCCGGACTGGAGCTGATGCTCGGCTGCCATTACCGGATCGCATCCGATGCGCCCGGCGCGCAGTTCGGCCTGCCCGAGGTCAAGCTCGGCTTGCTGCCCGGTGCCGGCGGCACGCAGCGCGTGGTGCGCATTGTCGGCATCGCCGCCAGCATTCCGCTGCTGACGCAAGGCACGGCGCTGAGCGCGGCCGAGGCGCACAAGCTTGGTTTGATCCACGAGGTCGTGCCGGCCGCCAGCCTGATCGATGCGGCCAAGGCCGCGCTGCGCGACGGTCGCGTCAACGCGGTGGCGCCTTGGGACCAGAAAGGCTTTCGTCTGCCGGGCGGTGATGCCTATGCACCGGCGCCGACGCAGGCACTGGTCGCGGCCAATGCGAGCCTGCACGCGGCGCATCGCGACCATATGCCAGCGCCGCTGGCGATCCTGCGCTGCGTCTACGAAGGCGCGCGGTTGCCGATCGACAAGGGTCTGCGGCTGGAGCAGAAGCTGTTCACGACGCTGGTGCGCGACCCGGTCGCGCACAACTTGATCCGCACGCTGTTCTTCGCCCGGCAGTCGGCCGACAAGCTGGTGCGCCGGCCGATCGGGGTCGCGCCGTCGAAGGTGCAGCGCCTGGGTATCGTCGGCGCTGGCTTCATGGGCGCGGGCATCGCCGAAGTGTCGGCACTGGCTGGCATCGAGGTGGTGTTGATCGACCGCGATAAGGCCAGCGCGCAGCGCGGCTACGAGTCGGTCCAGCGCGCGCTGGACGCCGCGGTGGCGCGTCAGCGGCTGACGGCCGATCGTCGTGATGCGGCGCTGGCGCGCGTGCGCGCCGTCGAGCACTACGCTGATCTGGCCGGCTGCGATCTGGTGATCGAAGCCGTGGTCGAAGACGCCGGCATCAAGGCCAAGGTCACCGCGGCTTGCGAAGCGGTGCTCGGCGATCGCGCGATCCTCGCCAGCAACACCTCGGCCTTGCCGATCGGCGAACTGGCTGCCGCAAGCTCGCGCCGCGATCGCTTCATCGGCCTGCACTTCTTCTCGCCGGTATCGAAGATGGCGCTGGTTGAAGTGATCCGCGGCCGTGATACGTCCGATGAGACGCTGGCGCGCGCACTCGATTACGTACGCCAGATCCGCAAGACACCGATCATCGTCAACGATGGTCCGGGCTTCTACACGACGCGCTGCGTCGATGCCTATCTGCGCGAAGGCTTGCACTTGCTGGCCGACGGCGTCGATCCGGTGTTGATCGAAAACGCGGCGGTGGCGCTGGGGATGCCGGTCGGTCCGCTGGCGCTGGCTGATGAAGTCGGCATTGATGTGGCGCATCACGTCGCGCATTTCCTCGCGGCGCGCGAAAGCGGCCCGGCTGCGGTCGATCGCCATGCACGCGCCAATGCGCTGCTCGACGCCAAGGTCGGCGCCGGACAACTCGGCCGCAAGAGCGGCGCCGGCTTCTATGCGTATCCCGAAGGCGCGCCGCGCCATCTGCAAACCGCATTGCGCTCGGCGGCGACGGCCGCGACGCAGCCGACATCGTCGGCGGTGCAGCAGCGGCTGCTGTACGCGCAGGTGATTGAGGCAACGCGTTGCTGGGCCGAAGGCGTGGCCACCGATGCGAGCGACACCGACCTGGGCGCGGTGCTCGGCTGGGCGTTTCCGGCTTACTTGGGCGGCCCGTTGTCGGTCGTCGATCAGACCGGCGCTGCCGAATTCGTCCGTCGCTGTGATGCGCTGGTCGCCAGCTGCGGTGCACGCTTCATGGTGCCGGTGCGGCTGCGCGATTTCGCAGCCAGCGGCGCGCGTTTCCATACGACCTGAGGACGACCGATGGCACTGGCTGAGTTGCAGATCGACACCGCAACCGGTGTCGCGACGATCCGGGTCAATCGGCCTGAAGTGCTCAATGCGATCGATGTGCCGACCGCGCAAGCGATCCGCGACGCGGTGCTGCCGCTGGATGGCGATGCGCGCGTGCGCTGCATCGTGCTGTGCGGTGCCGGCCGCGCGTTCATTGCCGGCGGCGATCTGGCGCGCTTTGCCGACGACTTCGACCGCGCGCCGGAGGTGCTCGACGGCCTGCTCGACGCGCTGCATCCGGCGATCCTGACGCTGCGCCGTCATCGCGCGCCGGTGCTGGCGAGCGTGCACGGCGCGGTGGCCGGTGCGGGCCTGAGCTTGATGGCGGCCTGCGATCTGGCGGTCGCCGCGCAAGGCACGCGCTTTCTGGTGGCCTATGACCGTATCGGCGCGAGCCCCGACTGCGGCGGCACCTGGTTTTTGCCGCGCGTGCTCGGCGAGCGCCGCGCGGCGCAGTTCATGTATCTGAGCCAGGGCTGGGACGCCGAGACCGCCGAGCGCTACGGGCTGGTCAACGAAGTCGTCGCCGCCGATGCGCTGGCGGCGCGCACGCAGCAGCTGGCGCAGCAGATCGCCAGCGGACCGACCTCGGCTTTCGGCGCCTATAAGCGACTGAGCCGACAAGGCCTGGATGACGACGGCTTGGCGGCGCATCTGGAACAGGAGCGAGAAGCCTGGCGCGCGGCGACGCATACGCAGGACTTCCGCGAAGGCGTCAGCGCCTTCCTGGCCAAGCGCCCGGCGCGCTTCACCGGCAACTGAGTTCACGAGGACGCAGCGCATGTTCAGCGACGAACAATTGATGATCGAAGAGGCTGCGCGGCGCTTCTCGCGCGACGTGCTGGCGCCCGGTGCCGCCGCGCGCGAACGCGCCGCCGCGATCGAGCCGGCCGTGATCGAAGGCCTGGCGCAGATCGGCTTGCTCGGCGTCACCGTATCGCCCGAATACGACGGTGTCGGCGCCGACTACGTCAGCTATGCGCTGGCGCTGATGGCGATCGCCGAAGGCGACGGCGCCGTGTCGACGATGGTCAGCGTCCACAACGCGCCGTTCTGCGCGATTCTCGAACGCTACGGCTCCGAGGAGCAGAAGCAGCGCGTGCTGCGGCCTGCGGCGCGCGGTGAGTTCATCGGCGCATTTGCGCTGACCGAAAGCCACGCGGGCTCCGACGCCAGCGCGCTGCGCACGCGCGCGCGACGCGGCGGCAAAGGCTGGATCGTCGACGGCAGCAAGCAGTTCATCACCAGCGGCCGCATCTGCGGCCAGGTCGTCGTGTTCGCCGTCACCGATCCCACCAACCCGAAGCGCGGCATCAGCGCGTTTCTGGTGCCTAGCGACACGCCGGGCTTCAACGTGGCCAAGCTCGAACACAAGACCGGGCAGAAGGCCAGCGATACCGCGAGCCTGAGCTTCGATGCGATGGAGCTGCCGAACGAGGCGCTGATCGGCGCCGAAGGCGAGGGCTACCGGATCGCCCTGTCGAGCCTGGAAGCGGGGCGCATCGGCATCGCCGCTCAGAGCGTCGGCATGGCTCAATCTGCGCTCGATTACGCGATCCGCTACGCCACCGAGCGCCAGTCGTTCGGCAAACGTTTGCTCGACCATCAAGCGGTGTCGTTCCGCTTGGTCGACGCCAAGACCCGCGTCGAAGCGGCGCGCCAACTGGTGCTGTCGGCCGCGCGGCTCAAGGACGCCGGCCAGCCTTGCCTGGAGCAGGCCTGCATGGCCAAGCTGTTCGCGTCCGAGACCGCCGAAGCGGTCTGCTCGGCTGCGATTCAGACGCTGGGCGGTTATGGTTACGTCGAGGACTATCCGGTCGAGCGCATCTGGCGCGACGCGCGCGTCTGCCAGATCTACGAAGGCACGTCGGATATCCAGAAGATCATCATCGGCCGCAGCCTCGCGGCCGCTGCCTGATACGAGCACACAAACCGAGCGCCGCAGGCGCCGCACAGGGAGAGAGCGACATGCAAATGCTGGAAATGGCGTTTTGGTGGATGGCCGCGATTGCCGCGGGTGGCCTGGGCCTGACGCTGCTGGTGGGGCTCAAGGTGCGATTCCCATCGTGGCTCGGTGCGGCACATGGCCTTGGCGGGCTGGCCGGCCTGGCGCTGCTGTTCACGGCCAATTTGCGCGCGGCCGACACCTTGCCTGATCTGGCCTGGTGGTCGCTGGGCGTGTTCACGGCGGGTTTCTTCGGCGGCTTGCTGTTGTTTCGCGTGTTGTTCAAAGACCGCGCCACGCTGCCGCTGGCGCTGATGCACGGCAGTGTCGGCAGCCTGGGCCTGTACCTGCTGTACGGCGCGCTCCACGCCGCCGCCTGAGCGCCGCTGCGCGCTCGTCGTCCCACCCTCACCAACAGGAAACTCGCAATGAATCTCAAGGATCAGGTCGCGCTCGTCGTCGGCGGCGCCTCGGGTCTGGGCGCCGCCACGGCGCGCAAGCTCGCGTCGCTCGGCGCTCGCGTCGCCGTGCTCGACTTCAACCTCGAAGCGGCGCAGCGCGTCGCGGCCGAAGTCGGCGGCGCCGCGTATGCGTGCAACGTGACCAGCGCCGAGAGCGCCGAACAGGCGATCGCCGCGGCGCGCGCCGAACTCGGTGCCGCGCGCGTGCTGGTCAACACCGCCGGCATCGCGCCGGCCGCCAAGATCGTCGGCAAGAACGGGCCGATGCCGCTGGATGATTTCCGCAAGGGCATCGAGGTCAATCTGGTCGGCACGTTCAACACGATGCGGCTTGCAGCCGCCGAGATGATGAAGCTCGACCCGCTTGAAGACGGCGAGCGCGGGCTGATCGTCAACACCGCGTCGGTGGCCGGCTACGAAGGCCAGATCGGCCAGGCCTCGTATGCAGCGTCCAAGGGCGGCGTGATCGCGCTGACAATTCAGGCCGCGCGCGAGTTCGCGCAGGTCGGTATCCGCGTTTGCACGATCGCACCGGGCCTATTCGAAACGCCGATGATGGCCGGCCTGCCGGAAAACGTACGCGCCAGCCTCGGCGCGTCGGTGCCGTTCCCGCCGCGTCTGGGACGTGCTGACGAATACGCCAAGCTGGTGGCGATGATCGCCGACAACGTGATGCTCAACGGCGAGACGCTGCGCCTCGACGGCGCGCTGCGGATGCAGGCGCGCTGATCGGCGCCGGCAACACCGCGCGGGCTGCCGGCCCTCAGCGCAGGTAGTCGAGCAGCAGCGCGTTGACGCGGTCGACGGCGTTGACGGTCATCCAATGACTGACGCCGTCGATCTGCTCGTATCGCCACGGCGCCGCCATATAGGCGGCGCTGTCGGTCATCTGGTCCTGGCTGAGGAAGCGGTCGCCGCTGCTCCAGACGCCGAGCACCGGCACGCGCACCGGCGGGTAGTCGGCCGGCAGCACCATGCGCACATTCGCGCGGTAGATGTTCAGTGCCGCCGTCAGCCGACCCGGGCGCGACAGCCGCGCGATCCAGCGCGGGGCTTCGACTGGCTCCTGCGTGAACGCGCGCATGAACGCCCAATCGCCGGCCTTCAGCAGCGCTTCGGTCAGGCCGCGCAGCTGGAACATCAGCGTGTACCAACCCTTGAGCTTCTGCCGCCAGCTGGCGCGCGTGTACGCGGACGGATGGCCGACCGACAGCGCGGCATAACGCTCGACTCGCTGCGGATGATGGATCGCCAACTGCCAGCCGATCGCCGCGCCCCAGTCGTGGCCGACGACGCGCGCCTGGGCGACACCGAGCGCATCGAGCACGCCGATCAGGTCGGCCAGCAGCGCTTGCACCCGGTAGGCGCGCACGGGTGCCGGCATGTCGCTGTCGCCGCAGCCGCGCAGGTCCGGCGCGATCACTCGATAACCCGCGGCGATCAGCGCCGGCCATTGATGACGCCACACCTGGTGATCGTCCGGAAAGCCGTGAATCAGCAGCACGGCCGGGCCATCGGCCGGGCCGCCAACGCCGACGTTCAACGCAACGCCGTTGACCGAGATGCGGGTGTACTGGAGTGTCATCGGGCGGGCCCTCAATCTGCGTGTGCTACCCAGGAGCGGGCGCAATCCGGCCGCCAATATACGGCGCTGACGATGCGGCGATGGCGGCGGCGCGGTCGCAGGCGTACGCCAGCAGCCGCTACGATCCGCACCCGATGCCGCCGATCACGCTGACCGACAACCCGACCTCGCTGATTGCGCTGCTGCTGCTGGCGCTGATCTCGTTCCCGATCGGTTTGAAGATGCCGCCGCTGGCCTCGGTCCCGTGGCGTCAGCAATCCAGGGCGCTGACGGTTGGCGTCGCGCTGCAGTGGTTGGGACTGCCGCTGCTGACCGCGATGCTGATCGTCGCGGTGCCCGTGCCGCCCGGCGCGTCGAACGCGCTATGGCTGGTGACGGCGACGCCCGGCGGCTACGTGCTGCTGACGTTTGCGTTGACGGCTCGATCGGACCTGCTGACGGCGCTGGGCTTGAGCTTGACGACCACCGCGCTGAAGCTGCTACTGACGCCGCTTCTATGGTGGATCGGTGTGCGCTATCTGTTGCCAGAGGCAACCGCGGCGTCCACGTTCGACAGCGTCGCCGCGACCATGTCGCAAGTCGTGCCGGCGCTGTTGCTGCCGCTGCTGATCGGCTGGCTGATCCAGCAGCGCTGGCCGGCCGCAGTGCCGCGGGTGGCGCGCGTCACCTTGGTACTGACGCTGCTGATGGTGCTGGCCGGCTTGGTCGATGCAGCGGACGCGCTGCGTCCGGGCTTGCAGCTGAACTGGCCGCCGCTGCTGGCCTTGGTCATCGTCCACCACGCCCTGGTCTGCCTGCTGGCTTACGGCCTCGCCTGGCTGGCGCACTTGGCTCCGGCGCAGCGTCGCAGCGTGGTGCTGGCCTGCTCCACGTTCAACGCCGGCCTGGCGATACCGCTGGCGCTGCTGTTGTTTCCGTACGACGGCATCGCGCTGCTAACGCTGGGGTTCTGGGCGTTATGGCGGGTCGCCATCGGCACGGCGATCGCGTTCTACTGGCGCTGGCGGCCGATCCGCTGATACCCGTGGCCGCTGCGCCAGCCGGCTGATGCAATGCGCTACTGCGTGACCTTGATCTTCATCCGCATCGACGGATGCAGCGCGCATTCGACGTCGACGACGCCCGGCTGATCGAGCGTGACTTTCTTGGACGTGTTCGGCGCCGACGATCCGAGGTCGAAGGTCTTGGCGTCCGACAGCGAATAGACGTTGTGCGCCATGCTGTCGCGGTTGCTGAAGCTGACGGTATCGCCGACTTTCACGGTCAGGTCGGTGGCGCTGAAACTCATGTTGCTCTGTGTGACGACATGGTCTTCGGCGTCGGCATCGCCGGTGCTGGCCATGACCAGCACCATCAGCGTCAGCGCGTACAGCGCCGTCTTCATCATCGACGGCGGCAGGGCTTGCGTGGTGGCTTGAACGTTCATCGGATTCCTCGACAGAGTGATGCGCGGGCGGCTCATTTGCCGGCGACCGGCAGGTGCGATACGCGGGTTGATGCGGCGGCAATCGGTGCCGGAATAGGGCTGCTCAAGGCCTGCATGAAGGCCACCAGATCATCCTTGTCCTGCTGCGTCAGCGGGCCGGTCTTCAGGTTCGGCGACAGATTGGTCTTGACGTCGCCGCCACGCGCGTAGTGCTCGACCACGTCCATCAGCGTCGCAGCGGAGCCATCGTGAAAATACGGCGCGGTTTCGGCGATGTTGCGCAGTGTCGGTGTCTTGAAGGCGCCCTTCAGAACCGCGATCGGCTTGTGTGCGAAGCGACCCGGATCGGCGCCTTCGCGGCCGAAAGATGACAGTCCAATGTTGTGAAAGCCGTTGTCGGTAAACAGCGGCGCACGGTGGCAAACCGCGCAATTGCCGGTATTGGGGTCGACGAAGATCTGGAAGCCGCGTTGCTGCTGCAGCGTCATTGCCGTCACGTCGCCGGCCAGCCAGCGGTCGAACGGTGCATTGCGTGCGACCACCGTGCGCTCGAAGCTGGCGATCGCCTTGGCGATCAGCAGCTTGTCGATCGGCGCGTCCGGATAGGCGGCTTGAAATGCGGCACGGTAGGTCGCATCGCGGCCGAGCAGCGCCATCAGCTTGTCGAAATCGGTCGCCATCTCATCCGGCGAATCCATCGGGCCCATCGCCTGATCTTCGAGGCTGGCCTTGCGCCCGTCCCACATCTGGATCGTGTTGTATGCCGCGTTGATGATCGTCGGCGATGCGCGCGGCAAGGTCTTGCCGTCCAGACCGCGCGATGTGGCCAGGCCGTCGCTCCATCCTTGCGCCGGATCGTGGCAACTGGCGCACGAGGTCGTACCGTCGCGCGACAAGCGCTTGTCGAAATACAGCATGCGGCCCAGCTCGACGCGCTGTGGCGTCGGCTCGTTGCCATCGGGATACGGCACATGATCCGGCAGCCGCCATTCGTGGGGCGGCGGCGTCGGTGCGGTGATGGTTTCAGCGTTGCTAAAGGCGTGCACCAGAAACAGGGACAGCACGCACAAACGGGGAATCATCGAAGGCTGCATCGGCCTGCTCCGCTGACGGTCGCATCATGGGGTCATCGGATATCGGCCCTGCGCGCCAACACTTGAACGCGGCTGGCTTGCCGTACGTCGGCCGACCGCGACCCCATGCCCTCCGGCGCCTCGTCTCAGGTTTTCATGTCTGGAGCCGATACCTGAATCTGAAAAGGGCAAGGCGCCACCGATTGGGTATCGGTCGGTGCGGCATCGCGCACCTCGTTCGTCCATGACGCTCGCCAGCGAGCGTGTCTCGATCAGCAGCCGATACGGATGTCGCGTACTGAACGTCGTATGGCGTGCGTCATGGCGTGAGCTGTGCCCGCGGGCTCGCCACCACTCAAATGCATGGCAGACGATGCGGAGATGATGATGATCAAACTGGATCTGTTGCTGCGTCGCCGGCTACAGGATGCACAGCGACGTTTGGCGCAATGGCGTATCGGCGTGCGCTTGCGCGCGGCTTTCGCCGGCTTGCTGCTGGTCACCGGCGCGCTGGTCGCACTGTGCTTGTACTCGATGAACACCATCGAGCAGCAGATGAGCGACATCGTCGTTCGGAACAATCACAAAACCGAACTGCTGCACCACTTGCGCAGCGTGATGCTGTCGCAGTCGGTGACCGTGCGCGATCTGATTCTGGAGACGATCGACGAGCAGAAGCAGCAGCATGCCGCCACGCTGGGTGAGCAGCGAGCCGCCTATCGCCGCTATGGCGATGAGGTGACGCCGCTGTTGGTCGATCCGGAGGAGCAGGCGCTATACGCCCAGGCGACGTCGGCGATGGCGGGCGTCGACCAAGCGCTGGATAAGGCGGTGACGCTGGCACTCGATGGCCAGGCGGCGGCAGCGGTGGTCTTTGTCAATCGTAGGGCCGGTCCGCTGCAGCGCCAGGTGCTGGACGCACTCGATACGATGATCGACATGCAGCAGAAGCTGAATCAGCTGACGCTACTGGATGTGGGCCATCAGACCGCAGCCGCCGGCCGCGTGACCGTCGCCCTGGCATTGGTCTTGTTTGGCCTGGGTTGGGTGGTCGCGCTACTGATCACGCGCAGCATTACCGATCCGCTGGCCGTCGCAGCACGCATGGCGGCCAACATCGCACGTGGCGAACTGGATGCCCAAACCTTGCAGACGTTTGATCGTGACGAAGTCGGCGACCTGCTGCGTTCCATGACCGATATGCAGCAGATGCTGGTGCGCTTCGTCGAGTCGCAGACCGAGATGGCGCAAGCCCATGCCGAGGGGCGGATCAGCCAGCGCATGGTCGTGACGCCATTTGCCGGCGTCTATCGCGACATGGCCACGTCGATCAACGAACTGGCTGCGTCGCATATCGCGGTACAGCAGAAGTGCGTCGCGATCATGGGTCACTATGCCCGCGGTGATTTGTCACATGAAATGGAAGTGCTGCCGGGCGAGCAGAGCGCCCTGTCCGACACGATGTCGCAGGTCCGCAGCAAGCTTCAGGCGGTCAACGCCGAGTTGTTGCGGCTGGTCCAGCAGGCCGCGGCCGGCGACTTTTCGGCGCGCGGCGAGGCCGCGCGGTTCGAGTACGACTTCCGGCAGATGATCGAGGGCCTGAGCCGCCTGATGGCGATTGCCGAGCAGGGACTGGGCGATGTCGGCACCCTGCTCGCCGAGATCGCGCGCGGCAATCTGACCGAGACGATTCAAAGCGAGGCCAGCGGCACGTTTGCACGGCTCAACGATGACGCCAACACGACCGTGCAGCAGTTGCGGCAGATCGTGTTCGGCATACGCGAAGCGACCGAGTCGATCCATGTCGCATCGCAGGAAATCGCCAGCGGCAACACCGATCTGTCGAGTCGCTACGAGCGACAGACGGCTGCATTGGAATCGGCAGCGCGCAACATGGGCACGCTGATCGACACGGTTCGCGGCAACGCATCGCAAGCGGCGCAGGCGCGCGAGTTGGTCGGTGGTGCGGCACAGCTGGCGATGCGCGGTGGCGAGGTCGTCGGTCAGGCCGTGAACAGCATGCAGGCGGCCACGCAGGCAATGACGCGGATCGGTGACATCGTCAGCCTGATCGACGGCATCGCATTCCAGACCAACATCCTGGCGCTGAATGCGGCCGTCGAAGCCGCGCGGGCCGGCGAAGCAGGCCGCGGCTTTGCGGTGGTCGCCGCCGAAGTGCGTGCGCTGGCGCATCGCTGCGCCGGCTCGGCCCGTGAGATCAAGGATCTGATCGGGCATTCCCACGCGGCCGTCGACACGGGCGCGCGGCAGGTCGGCACGGCGGGCGACACGATGACCGAGATCGTCGCCTCGGTGCAGCGCATCGCGCAGATCATCAGCGGTATCAGTGAGGCATCGCAGCGCCAGACCGATGACATCGAGCAGGTCAACGGCGCCATCGCCCTGATGGAGCGGGACATGCAGCAGAACGCGGCGCTCGTCGAACAGACCGCGTCGGCGACGCTGTCGATGGCCGACCAGGCGCGCAACCTGTCGGACCTGGTCGCCGTGTTCCGGATCGATGACGCCGATCAGACGGTCATCACGGCGCAGGCCGCGTAGCCAGAACGCGGCCCGACCGTTGGGGCGGAGATCGCCGCGCTTAAGGCAAGGCGTCCAGAAACGCTCGCAGCGGCGGATTGACGATCGCCGGGTGCGTCAGGTTGGCGGCATGCGCTGCGCCGTCGACGCGGATCAGGCCGCGACTGTCGCCGAGGCGGCGGCTCAGTAGCTCGGCGCGATCAAAGCCGATCGCGGTATCGCGGCTGCCATGAATCACCAGCGCGGGTTGATGAATCTCGCTGAGGCGGTCGACCACGTCGTCGCGGTCGAGCAGGCAGTTCATTGGTGCCAACAACTGGCTTGCCGGTGCATAGGCTTTCCAGCGCGCGATCCAGGCGTCGTTGTGCGCCGGGTCGTCGATGATGATTTGCGCGATCACCTGCGCCACCTCATCGCTCAAGCCGTGGTCGATCCAGCCTTGCAGCATCGCGCGATACACTTCGCGTTTGTCGGCGTGCTCGGCATCGGCTTGCGTGTCGATCAGCACCAGTGCGCGCACGCGCTGCGGCGCCAGCAGCGCCGCGCGCAACGACAGATAACCGCCTTGCGACATGCCGGCGAATACCGCGCGGTCGATGCCGAGGTGATCGAGCAGGGCCAGCGCATCGCGGGCGGAATCCCAATACGTGAACGGCTGTCCGTCGTAGCGCGTGTCACCAAAGCCGCGCTGATCCCAGGCGATCACCCGATAGCGTGGTGCCAGCGCGTCACGCTGCGCATCGAACATCGTGCGGTCCATCAAAAAGCCATGGCTGAACAACACCACGGGACCGCTGCCACCGCTGTCGTCGTAGCGCAGGGTCTGACCGTTGATCGTGGCATGCGGCATCGGGGTGCTCCGGGGCGAACGTGGGCCGAGCGTACGCGCTTGGCTGACCCGTCGGGGCCACCCGGTGCGGCTCACCCCTTTGCAGCAGGACAGCGCGGCGCGGGTGCGCAATAACCGGGGCCGGCATCACGCCAGACAAAACCAAGCCGGGTACGCAGCCCGCAGGGGAGACCGATCCGATGAACCCGATCCGCCGCACCGTGCGTGCCGCGCTCTACGCCGCCGCCAGCGCTCTGCTGGTCGCCGCCAGCGGCCAGGCCGCCGCAGTGATCGACAACGCCGCGCTGTCCAACGAGGCCGACGGCCGCGACTGGGCCGCTTACGGCCGCACGTTCAGCGAGCAGCGCTTCAGCCCGCTCGACCAGATCAATCGCAGCACGGTTTCGCGGCTGAAGCTGGCGTGGACGCTGGACCTGGACGACGTCTGGAACGTGTCCACAGCGCCGGTCGAAGTCGACGGCGTGATCTACTTTGCCGCCGGCTACAGCGTCGTCCACGCGGTCGACGTGCGCAGCGGCAAGCTGCTGTGGAAGTACGACCCGAAAGTCGACGGCAAGAAGATGCGGATGGCCTGGGGCAGCCGCGGCATCACCTACTGGAATGGCAAGCTGTACACCGGTGTGCAGGACGGCCGTCTGTTTGCGCTCGACGCCAAGACCGGATCGCTGGTCTGGGAGACGCTGACGACGACGCCGGGCGACAACCGCTACATCACCGGCGCGCCGCGCGTGTTCAACGGCAAGGTCATCATCGGCCATGGCGGCGCTGACTTTGGCCATGTACGCGGCTACGTCACCGCCTACGACGCCGAAACCGGCACACAGGCCTGGCGCTTCTACATCGTGCCCGGCAACCCCGACGACGGCTTTGAGAACGCGGCGATGGAAGCCGCGGCCAAGACCTGGACCGGGCAGTGGTGGAAGTACGGCGGCGGTGGCACCGCGTGGAACGCGATGACCTACGACCCGGAGTTCAACCGCGTCTACATCGGCACCGGCAACGGCTCGCCGTGGAACGCCAAGCTGCGCTCGCCCGAGGGCGGCGACAACCTGTACCTGTGCTCGGTGGTCGCGCTTGACGCCGATACCGGCGAGTACTTGTGGCACTACCAGACCACGCCGGGCGAGACCTGGGATTTCAATTCGACGATGGACATCGTGCTGGCCACGGCCGAGATCGATGGCCAGCCGCGCAAGGTGCTGATGCACGCACCCAAGAACGGGTTCTTCTATGTGATCGATCGGCAGACCGGCAAGCTGATCAGCGCCGAGAAGCTCGGCAAGGTCACCTGGGCCGAGCGCGTCGACATGAGCACCGGCCGTCCGGTTGAGATCAAGGGTTCGCGCTATGAGGACGGCGAGGCGCTGATCTGGCCTGGCTCCGGCGGCATGCACAACTGGCAGCCGATGTCGTACAGCCCCGACACGCGGCTGGCCTACATCCCGGTGCGCGAACTGCCCGGCTACTACAACGACGAAGGCCGCAAGGCCAGCACCTGGACGATGACGCCCGGTGACGTGCTCGGCTTGAAGGGCTTCTTCGACGACGTGCCGAAGAATGCCGGCAGCAGTTCGCTGCTGGCCTGGGACCCGGTGCAGCAGAAGAAAGCCTGGAGCGTCGAGACGCCGGGTGCGACCAGCGGCGGCGTGCTCAGCACGCGCGGCGGTCTGGTGTTCCAGGGCCGCGCCGACGGCAAGTTTCAGGCGCACGATGCCAGCACCGGCGAGACGCTGTGGAGCAGCGACATGGGCGTCGGCACGCAGGCGCCGCCGATCACTTATGAAGTCGACGGCAAGCAGTACGTCAGCGTGCTGGCCGGCTGGGCCGGTGGCCAGATGCTGCTGGGCACGCTCAGCGCGCAGCACGGCTGGGTCGGCCGCGAACATCCGCGCCGCTTGTTGACCTACGTACTCGATGGCGAGGCAACGCTGCCGCCGACCGCGGCGCCCAGCTTTGCCAAGCCGATCGATGACCCGGCGATGCAGCTCGACCCGGCCATGGTCGCCAAGGGTCGCGAGCTGTACTCGTCCTGCGTGATCTGCCACGGCGTGTCCGCAGTGGCCGGCGGCTACGCACCCGACCTGCGCGCCTCACCGATCCCGCTGTCGGCCGATGCGTTCAAGGCCGTGGTGCAGGGTGGCGGGCTCGAAGCGCGCGGCATGCCGCGCTTCGAAGAACTCAGCGACGACGATCTGACCGCGATTCGCCACTACATCCGCGAGCGCTCGCGCTACAAGCCGAGCATCGGCGAACAACTCGGCGCCGCTTGGGACTTCATCAAGCTGCTGATCAAGATGAAGTGGAAGCAGTACTTCGGTTGAACGCGCGCCGCGGGCGCTAAGCGGGGCGAGGTGGAGGTGGCAGCAGCGGACGCACTTCGGTGTGGCCACGGCTGCCATCGCCGACATTGGGGCTGCGCGCCGCCCAGTCGAGCGCCTCGCCCAGCGTCGTCACATTGATGATGAAACAGCCGCCGATCGCCGGGCTCTCGGTATCGGCCGCGCCATAGCGTCGTTGCGGGCGTCCGTCGGCAACGCTGACCGTTGCGCCGGTCGACGGTGCCTGCAACAAATTGCCGCCGACGACGATACCCGCTTGCACCATCGCGTTGATATACGCGTTCCAGTCGCGCCAGTAGGTGGGCGCTTCGGCCGGCGCTTCACGCCGCGCGAAGTCGCGCGGCATCTCGTTGAATATCAGCATGAACAGCATCGCGATTCCGTTAGTGAATGAATGTACTCATTCATTCGAACACAGACACCACGCCGATGCCGAGTCTCGGTCACGATGCGCTGCTATTCGTGCAGCTCCGCGCGCCATCGAATCGCTTGGTGCCTCTGATTGCTGCGCTGCAAAAACCGACGGGCAAGGCTAACTACCCTTTAGGGTGGCGTCGGATTTACGAAGCGAGCTTGTAATGCTTCCACTACTACAAGAGCGTCGACTCGACCCCCGTCATACGGCGGGTATCGAACGGGCAACTCAATAGCCTTCATCAGAAGGCGTGCGGAGGATGATTGAAAACAGTCGATGTCATGGCCATCGGGCCCGGCTTGCCTGCGATTGATGCGGACTGCTCGCCGACACGTCGCCACGCGCGTCTCCGTTGCAGCTGATCTCCTTTTAATCACACGTCGGGCAGCGAGCGGCTACGCCGCTTCGAGGAAGAATATGTTCTCTTTGCGTCAACGGATCGCGATCTGGATCATCGGACACCAGAAGATCTCCTGGGCGGTATTCGTCGCGATCACCGCGTTCTTCGCCGTCGGGCTTCGCAACGTCGAGCTGAAGACGATCTTCTCGGACTTGCTGCCGAAGGACGATCCCTTCGTGCAGGTGTTCAAGGATCATCCGAACTTCGGCAATCCGTTGACGATGACCATCATGGTCAAGCGCAAGGATGGTGACATCTACAACGCTGAAACGCTGCAGAAAGTGTGGCAGCTGACGCGCGACATCGACCTTGCGCCGGGCGTCGATCACGATCAGATCCTGTCGATCGCCACCGAAAAGGCGCGCTATGCCGAAGCCACGCCGTTCGGCATCGACATGCGGCCGCTGATGGAGAATCGCGTACCGCAGACACCAGAAGAATTGGCCGACTTTCGCGGTCGCGTCGACAAGTCGCCGAACTCGCGCACGTTCCTGATCTCGGGTGACAACGCGGCGACGCTGATCAACGCCACGTTCATCGAGCAGCGCCTCGACTACGGCGTGGCCTTCGACTACGTGCAGGGCTTGGTGGAGAAAGCACGCGATGCCGATCATGACGTCTATCTCGCCGGCCAGCCGGCGCTGACCGGCTGGGTGTATCGCTACCAGTCGCAGATGTACATCATCTTCGCAGTCACGCTCAGCGCGCTGATCCTGTCGCTGGTGCTGTACATGCGCAACGTGGTCGGCGTCGTCACGCCGATCGTCACCAGTGCCGTCGCCGCCGTCTGGGGCTTTGGCCTGACCGGCTGGCTGAAGTCGCCGATCGAGCCACTGCTGATGATCGTGCCGCTGCTGCTGGTGGCTCGCAGCTTCTCGCACTGCGTGCAGTTCACCGAGCGCTATTACGAAATCTACGCGCACGTCAAAGATCGCTCCAAAGCCGCCGAAATCACGATGGGCGTGATGATGGCGCCGTCGGTGCTCGGCATCTTCACCGACATCGTCGGCGTGTTCTTGATCGCGATTGCGCCGATTCCGGCGATGGAACGCTTTGCGCTGTTCTGCGGCTTCTGGTGCATCTGGCTGATTCCGACCGGCGTCGTGCTGATCTCGCTGCTGCTGGCGGCGCTGCCGGCGCCGAAGAACGTCGACCGGCTGGTCGGCGGTGATGGCCGCGAGTCGCCGTTCCAGAAGAAGTTCCAGAGTCTGCTGCGCTCGATCTCGCATCTGAGCTACGGCAAGCCGGCACGGATGACGACGGTGGTATTTGCCGTCGTCGGCAGCATCGCCGTCTACCAGGCCTTGCAGATCAAGATCGGCAACCCGGTCGAGGGCAGCAATCTGTTGTGGCCGGATTCCGAGTTCAACGAAGCGATCCGCCAGATCAACAGCCACTTTCCTGGCGTCAACACGCTGGAGATCGTGCTCGAAGCCAAGAATCCGCGTGATCCGGCGCGTGTCGCGCGCCAGGCCGACACGGTCATGACGATGTTCAAGCTGCAGAGCGAACTGGAGAACGGCGAGGCACCGCCGCGTGCGACGCTGTCATTCGGCGACTACCTGATGGAAGGCAACCGCTTGTTCGCCGGTGGTAATCCGAAGTGGCTGCCGCTGGATCCGACCAACCCGGCGGTCAACGCCGCGGCGATCGCCGTGACGCTGGGCAGCAGCACCAAGGCGTTTTCGCATGTGATCGACTTCAACATGCAGAACTCGACGGTGTCGCTCTGGTACAAGGACAACAAGCAGGAAACTGTCGACGGTGCGCTCGCTGCCGCTCGCGCTGCCGTTGATCGCGTCGGCATCGATCACGATGCGTTCCGCGTTCGCCTCGGCACGGGCACGATCGCGCTGCAGCAGGCCACCAATCTGGTTGTCGAACGCTACCACTGGGCGATCATCGGCCTGCTGAATCTGGTGATTCTGATCGGTTGCAGCCTGGCGTATCGCTCGCTGGTGGCCGGCCTGATTCTGCTGATCCCGGTCAATCTGTCGAACTTCGTGCTGAACGCGTCGATGCACATGATCGGCATCGGTCTCGACATCAATTCGCTGATGGTCGCGGCGATCGGTGTCGGTGTCGGTATCGACTACGGCATCTACCTGCTGTCGCGGATCTGCGAGGAATTCCACGCGCAGGACAACGATTGGGGTGCTGCGATCACCGCATCGCTGACGACCACCGGCAAAGCGATCATGTTCACCGCGTCGATCATGCTGATCGGCATCCTGCCGTGGTACTTCCTGTCGGAGCTGAAGTTCATGGCCGACATGGGCTTGCTGCTGGTGCTGATCATGCTGATCAACATGGTGTTGGCGCTGGTGGTGCTGCCGCTGCTGGTCTGGCTGATCAAGCCGGCCTTCGTGCGCCGCAATGATCTGCTGGTGGGTGAAGGGGTTGACCTGTCGGCCTACACCGCGCAGCGCGAATCGTATATCGCCAATCGCCACGCCGAACTGGCCGTGGCCAAGTGATAGGGCGGTTATCTAGAAAACCTGCAGCCAAAAATGTTTTGTCACCGTAGAAAGTAGCGGCGGCCCATCGGCGTAGTGATGTCGCTGCACCGGAAAACAAGCGACGGAAAACCAGCTTGTCACGAGAGGAGAATCAAAATGCATATCCGTAAATTCGACGTCGACTACGGTCGCCGCACGCTGATGAAGAATGCAGCGCTCGGTGTCGGTGCCGGCGTGCTTGCACCGCTGTGGCCGGCGATCGCCAACGGCGCCGATCTGGGCAAGGTGTATCCCGACGAGCTGCTGTCGATCGAAGTGCTGACCAAGGGCAAGATCAAGCCGGGTGACACGCTGACCGCCGCCAATGTCGACGTGGTCAAGGATCTGCTCGATCCGATCACCTATCGGCAGGTCAAGGAGATGGGCCGCAAGATCGGCATCATCGCGCCGCCGAAGGACACGTCGGTGCTGTTCCCGTCGGCATTCCTCGAGTCGTCGCTGAAGAACAAGGGCAAGGCCAAGTTTGGCCCGGATGGCAATATCTATGCACCGGACGGTGGCGCCTGGCTCGGCGGCTTGCCTTTCCCCGACGCCAAGACCGGCGAAGAAGCGATCAGCAACCTGACGCTGTCGTGGGGTCGTAGTGACTACTGCCAGTATGCGATCCGTCAGTGGGACATGCAGCCCGACGGCGATCAGGCTTATCAGTACGACTTCGTCTGGGCCGAGTTGCAGGCGCAGGCTCGCGTCGACGGCACGACGTTCCAGAACCGCAAGGATCTGCTGCGCATTCAGTCGGTCTGGTTCACAGGCCCGAGCGACACCGCCGGCAGCTCGTTCCTGAGCACCTGGTACTACGACCAGAAGAAGTATCCCGACCTCTACGGCTACCTGCCGCAGTTCAAGCGCGTACGTCAGTTCCCGACCAACCAGCGCTTCGAGCCGCTATTGCCGGGCATCACCTGGTTCCTGTCGGACGCATGGGCCGCTGGTGACCCGATGCTGACCTGGGGCAACTACAAGATCATCGGTCGTCAGCCGATGCTCGGCTCGGTCAGCGAAGGCTGGGCGGGTGACAAGAAGAACTGGGAGCCGAGCGTGCACGGCGGACCCAAGGGCAAGACGTTCTGGGATACGACGATGTCGCTGTGCCCGGACTGCATCGTGCTCGAAGCCGAGCCAACGGGTTATCCGCGTGCGCCGGTCGGCAAGAAGCGCGTCTGGATCGATGCGCGCAACCAGCAGTTCATCGCCTACATCACCTACGACCGCCGCGGCGAAATCTGGAAGTCGTTCGAAGCGGGCTGGTCGCAGTACAGCAAGGGCAATGTCGCGATGAAGGACGAGAGCGGCAAGCCGGCCTGGTCGTGGACGTATATCCACAGCCATGACATTCAGTCCAACCGCATGACGCGCATCATGCACACCGAGAACACCACCGGCGGCTACAAGAGCCAGTTCTCCACGCAAGGTGTCGACGTCTACAACAAGTACCTGACCAACCAGGCGATCCAGCGCCTCGGTCAAAGCTGATCGCAGCCGCGCTGCAAGCGCAGTGAGTGGAGGCATCCGCCGTCGTCACGTCGTCGACGGCGACGGATGCCACCGCTGCTGCGGCAACACGATGCACGCGTGACCGCCTGCATCGCATGGAGTCAGTCGTTGTTGTGAGGGAACCATGAAGTACAAGCAAACATTCAAGCGTGGTCTGACCGCGTTCGCTGCAGCCGTGTGGCTGTCAGCAACGTCGATGACGGCGCATGCAGCCGGCGCGACGATGACGATGGAGCCCGTCGTCAGCGGCAAGGCACACGATGCGCTGTTCTCGGTGGCCTTCAGCCAGAGCCAGGGCATTGCCGTCGGTGCGGCCGGCGCCATTCTCGATACCGCCGATGGCGGCAAGACTTGGAAGCCCGTTGCGCCGTCACCGACGCAGCTGAGCTTGCTCGGCGTCGACGTGCAGGGCAGCGAGGCGCTGGCCGTCGGCCAGATGGGCCTGATTCTGAAGCGCGATGCGAACAAGGCGTGGAAGACGATCGCCAGCGGTACCGAGGAGCGCCTGTTCTCGGTCAGCATGAACACGCGGGGTGTCGCCGCGATCGTCGGTTCGTTCGGCACCGTGCTCAAGTCGCAGGACGGCGGCGCCACATGGGCGGCCGTCGCACCGGACTGGACCGCGTACACCGAAGACGGCGCGCAGCCCCATCTGTATGCCGTCCAGGTTGATGCCAGTGGCGCGGTGATCATCGCCGGTGAGTTCGGCTTGATTCTGCGCCTGCCGGCCGGGCAGACCGCATGGCAGCTGCTACACAAGGGCGATGCGTCGATCTTCGCGATCGACATCCGTGACGACGGCGTCGGCTATGCCGTGGGCCAGAGCGGCGCCGCACTGCGGACCGCCGACGGCGGCAGCACCTGGTCTGCGTTGACCACGGGCAGCGACGCGATTCTGCTGGGCGTTCAGTCGGCAGCCGACGGCAGCGTGATCGCCAGCGGCATGCGCGACATGGTCAGCAGTCGCGACGATGGCCGTAGCTGGACGCACATCACGGCAGGCGATGCGCAGTCGGCCTGGTATGCCGGAATCGGCAGCCCCGCGGGTGGCGGCGCGTTGCTCGCGGTGGGCCATACCGGCCGCATCGTGCGCCTTCAGGCGCCGTAGTTTAGTTGCGGCGACGCAGGCCGTTGCCGCAGCAGCATCAGCAGCAAAACGAGTGACGACGGCAGGTCATCGAACCCGCCGCGACGAAGATGGAACCGTGCGAGTTAGACAACAACATCCGCGCTGCCCCGTGCCCGCGGATCAACGTAGAAGGGGAGAATCAATGGACGGATCGAAAGCAGGACGCTGGCTCAAGACCGGGCTGGCGACGGCGGCGATGCTGGTCGCCAGCGGCACCGCATCGGCACAGGCCGAAGGTGACGGCAGTTTCTTCGACGGCTTTCTCGGTGGTGTCGACGTCAGCATCGGCGGCTTCATCCGGGTCGAGAACGCATTCCAGACCGGAGACGAGAATCCTTTCAATCAGACCGGCAACATCTACAACAACCAGACCGTAGCGCGTTTGCCCGGCGTGCCGGTGCCCGGCTCGCCGGCACTGAGCTTTGCAGTGCCCAATCCGCTACTGGCCGACACCACGCAGCGCACCGGTATCGAGACGTCGAACAACTGGTCGAACTACCACATCCTTCGTGGTGAAGTGGAAACCGGCATCCGTCTGAGCAACGACCTGTCGCTGATCGGCCGCATGCGCGCGATCTACGATCCGGGCTATGACGACTTCAATGCCAACAGTGTCGACTTTGATCGCGGCGGCATCACCGGTGGCGACCGCAAGCTGTATCGCGGCAACAGCCCGAACTACTTCGAGTTCCGGCCCGAGGGCAAGCGCCACGCCAATCCGCTCGAACTGGCTGGCGAAAACTATCTGGTCTATCTGCCGTCGTTGTTCTTCGACTACAACCGCGGCCCGCTGAACCTGCGCGTTGGTAACCAGCAGATTGCATGGGGACAGGCGCTGTTCTTCCGCGTGTTCGACGTGGCCAACGGCCTGGACTTGCGCCGCCACTCGGTACTCGACTACGCGCAGGAAGAGTACGCCGACAAGCGCGTTCCGCAGTTGTCGATCCGTGCGGGTTATCAGATCACCGACGAGATCCTGGCCGACGCCTACGTCGCCAAGTTCCAGCCGACGATCTTCGGCAATCCGAACACCCAGTACAACATCATCCCGGCGCAGTTCACCGTCCAGGATCGCTACGGCGACTTCGACGACAAGTTCAGCTACGGCCTGCGCTTGAAGGCCAACTACGGTCAGTGGGGCTTCCAGGGCATGGCGGTACGTCGCTACAACCCGGATGGCGTGTTCCGCTGGACCAAGTCGAACGTCGACAAGGATCTGCCGACCAACAATCCGCTGGGTCTGACGGTGCACACGCTCAACGGTTTCGAGTCCGGCCAGACGCTGGCCAACACCCCGTTCGAGGCATCGCCCGGCGGCGTCTACTCGGCCGAGGAATGGTTCGAATACGCGGCGATGGTGCGGCTTGATGGCGTTGCCGGCCTGAATGCGGCAATCAATGACTTTGCGCCGGCCACGACCAATCTGCTGGCGTCCGAGGTCAACACCTTCGACCAGGCTCACAACCAGCTCGACACGTTCTTCATCGCTTCGGGCGGTAGTTTGCGCGGCCACATCGAACGCAAGTACTTCCAGGAGACGGTGCTGGGTCTGGGTGTCAGCTACGTCGTCGAAGCCGAGCCGGGTTCGCCGCTGGATCAGTTGATCATCAACCTCGAAACCTCGTACACGCCGGACCGCGTGTTCACCGGTATCGACCTGGGTCAGAACTTCGAGAATCACGACGCGTCGGTCACTGCGCTGGTGATGGAGAAGTACCAGCGCTTCAGCCAGAGCTTCCCGGCAACGTACTTCGTGTTCCAGGCGATGCACCGCAATGCTGACGACCTGTTCGGTCGCTCATTGCGCGGCTATGGCGGCAGCCGCACGTCGACGCCCGATGGCGTCGGCAGCGCGAACTACGTCGTGCTCGCTGCACAGCAGCCGTTCCCGAACGACATCTACCGTGCTGCCTTCGCGGTGCTGTACGACCCGCGCGGCAGCATCCTGGTGCAGCCGGGCGTCAAGTGGAAGCCGCGTGGATCGATCACCGTCGAAGCGTTCTACTCGTACATCAACGGCGATCTGAACGGCAATCCGAATGACACGCTGCTGTCGACGGCGAGCTTTGCCGACGAACTGACGCTGCGCGTCGCCTACCAGTTCTGAGTCTGATCTCTCTGTACCGCACGAGGTAAACCGGCATGCACATCCGCCGCTTCGATCATGACTATGGTCGGCGCCACTTTCTGAAGAGTGTCGCTGCCGGTGTGTTCGGCGGCGGTGTGCTGATGCCGGTCTGGGACGCGATCGCCAATACCGGCGATCCGTCCAAGGCCTACCCCGACGAGCTGCTGTCGATCGAGGGCTATACCAAGGGGCGCATCAACACCGGCGACGAGATCACGGCCGACAACGTCGACCTGGTCAAGGAGCTGCTGGAGCCGATCAAGTACCAGCAGATCAAGACCATGGGCCGGCGCTTGAAGATCGTGCCGACCACGCGCGATATCATGCGGCTCAGTCCCTGGGAATACATGGAAGCGACGTTGAAGAACGCCGGGCAGGCGCGCTTCGACGAACGCGGCAACATCGTCACGCTGCAAGGCAAGCCCTGGATCGGCGGCACACCGTTCCCCAACGCCACGTCGGCACTGGAGCTGTACGCCGGCCTGACGATGACCTGGGGTCGTCACGATGCGTGCATGTACGCGATCCGCGAATACGATCTGTCGGCTGATGGCGATGTGCAGTTCAACTACGACTGCGGTTGGGCCGAGCTGTCGCCGATCGGTCGGGTGTCGATGAATCCCAAGCCGTATCTGCCGGGGCGTGAAAACAAGCTGCGCTATCAGTCGGTCTTTTTTACGCGACCCGACAGCATCAAGGGCACGTCGTTCCTGAACATCTGGGACTACGACCAGAACACATTCCCCGAGCTGTACGGCTATGTGTCGGCGTTCAAGCGCATTCGGCAGTTCCCGACCGACCAGCGCTTCGAGCCGCTGATTCCCGGCTCGACGCTGTATCTGTCGGACGCGTGGGCGGCGGGTGATCCGCTGTACACCTGGGGCAATTACCGCGTCGTCTCGCGCGGCCCGGCGCTGTCGGGTGTGTCGGGCGGCTGGAATGCCGAGCATCCGAACTGGGAGCACAAGACCCACGGCGGGCCCAAAGGCAAGACCTTCTGGGACACGCAGGTCGAGTTCGTGCCAGAAGCCGTCGTGATCGAAGCCGAGCCCGTGAAGTTTCCACGTGCGCCAGTCAGCAAGAAGCGCGTGTGGATCGATGCGCGCACGCAGTTGCCGATCGCGATGGTGTCGTACGACCGTCGCGGCGAGCCGTATCGCTCGTTCGACGGTGCCTACGGTTTGTATGAATCCGGCGGCAAGTCATTCAACGATGGCGCTCACCCCTATTGGTCGTGGGCTCACGTCCATGCATTCGATATTCAGACCGGCCGCATGACGCGTCTCGAGCAGGTGCGCGAGATCGCCGGTCACAAGACGATGGTCAACGATGCGGTCATCTACGACCGCTATCTGACTAACGCCGCCTTGATGCGCATTGGCGGTAGTGATTGATTCGACGATCGCGATGCGACTACCCGCACGGGTAGCGGAATCACGATCGACGCAGTCGTAGTCTCGTAGCCGATGTCATCAGCCCGTCGGACATAGAACGGGCGAAAACGATCATGCGAGCAGGAGAGACAACATGAGCGGCAGCGCCATGCTTCGGCGAGCCGGGCACAGGGAGGTCCAATGAGCCGCCTGCTGCAATGCTACGACGCTGGCAACGGCGCCCAACTGCTGTGGATCGAGGCGCAGGACTATGCCGCGCAGCTGCTCTGCGGTGGCACTCCACCATGGACGGATGCGGCATCGGCGCTGGCGTATCTGAACAAAGTGCAGGGCCTGATCCGCAGCGACGTGATCGTGCTGCCGGTCGCTACCATCATCGCCGCCTGGCTCGAACACCACGCCGATCTGCGCGCCGCCATCGCCACCAAGACGCGGCTGCTGTCCCCGCTGAAGATCGTGCTCGGCGATTCCGCGCTGCGCACGCACTTGAACCAGATTGCCCAGGGCTTGCGCGCCAGTCATCGCGAGCGGCCGCTGGTGCTGTCGGTGCCGTCGCCTCGGCATTGGCCTGCGTTGGCTTACGCACAAGCTTTTGTGGATGCAACATCGCCCGTGGTCGAAGCGGACGATGCGGATGCTGCATCGGTCTATATCGCCGACTTCCTGCGCGGCTTCGGCGAGATCGACATCGATGGCTTGTTGCTGCACGAGTCGACCGACAGCGTGCCGGCCAGTGATGAGGATCTGGCCTGCTATGGCGCCGTCGCCAATCTGGCGAGGCACTACCGCTGGGCGCTGGTGCTGCAGCAACCGCGGGCCGGTGATTACGACGCCTCGACGATCGATCTGGTGCTGACGCCGCAGCCTCAGCGTGGTGCCGTGCGCGACATGCGCAGCGCCACACTCGACGCCACGTCCGTGCCGGTGGGACGGCATCTATTGATTCCGGCGCATGGCCTGTCGCCTGAGCGCGTGCTCGAAAGCCTGGCGGCGCTGCGCCACGACGGCGTGACCTGCTGACCAAGCCCACAACCCATTCGATCCCCGCCATTTTCTGGAGCTGCCGATGCTCGACTATCGCCTCGATCACTTATTCACCTTTGTTGCCCAGTTGCAGCCGCCGCAGGTCTTGGGCGCGATGGCGACCGGCGTCCGCGTCAACTTCGCGATTGCCGGTGGCGACGTCAGCGGTCCGCGGCTGAAGGGGCGCCTGCTTGCCGTGGGTGCGGACTTCTTCAATCTGCAGACCGACGGCGTCGGTACGCTCGACGTTCGCGCCGCGATTGAAACCCACGACGGTGCCTTGATCGACGTGCGCTACCAGGGCGTCGGCGACTTGGGCGAAGACGGCCATGCGCGCTTCCTGCGCGGCGAGTTGCCGCCGACCTTGGCGCTGCGCACGGCGCCGCGGATGGCGACCTCGCACCCGGATTATCTGTGGGCCAACCGACTGCAGTGCATCGGCATCGGCGAGGCGGATTTCTCCACGCTCAAGGTTCGCTACGACGTTTACTCGGTTCGCTGAAGCAGCACGACAACGAAGGACATCTCATGACATCGACTTCTCAAGCAGCGTCTACCCGCAGCCTCGACGCCAGTGCGCGTCAGGTACTCGACTTGATGGCCAACTCCGGTCATCCGGCGATCGAAGACCTACCGGTTCCCGAAGCGCGCGTTGCGGCGCGCATGGGCTTCATTGCGATGCAGGCCCCCAAGGTCGAGGTGCGCGAGGTCCGAGACCTGCAGGTGCAAGGCGCGGACGGCATGCTGCCGGCGCGCTTGTATCGCCCCGGCGACGCCGCGATTCAGCCGGCGCTGATCTACTTCCACGGCGGCGGATTCACGATCGGTGATCTGGAGCTGTATGACGCGTTCTGCCGGCGCATCGCCGTGGCATCGAACTGCGCGGTGCTGTCGGTCGATTATCGCCTCGGGCCGGAACACCGTTTTCCGGCTGCGGCCGACGACTGCATTGCCGCCACGCAGTGGGTTGCTGCTCACGCGGCATCGCTGGGCCTAGACGCGGCGCGCCTGGCGGTCGGTGGCGATTCGGCCGGCGGCAATCTGGCGGCAGTGACGACCTTGGCGCTGCGTGGCCAGCTGTCGATTGCGCATCAGCTGCTGATCTGCCCGCTGACCGCATTCGACTCGACCACCGAGAGCTTCCGCCGCTGTGCCGAAGGCTACTTCCTGACGGCCAAGCTGATGAGCTACTTCGGCGGCCATTACCTCAATGGTGAGCAGGATCTGCAGAACTGGCGCTGCGCGCCGATCCGTGCCGAGCGTCTCGACGGACTGCCACCGGCCACCGTGCTGATCGCCGGCTTCGATCCGCTGCGTGATGAGGGCGAGGCGTATGCGCAGCGGCTCGAAGCGTCCGGTGTGCCGGTCAAGCTGATCGAATATCCCGGCCAGTTCCATGACTTTCAGCTGGTCGACGGCCTGATCCCGCAGGCGATCACGGCCGTCGATGATCTGGCTGCCGCTCTGCGTCGCGCGCTGCATCGCTAGTGGGAGCCGCCATGAGTCCTGATCCACTGGCGGCATTCCGCCTCGACGGCAAAGTCGCGCTGATCACCGGCGCAGCACAGGGCCTCGGCGCCGAAATCGCGACAACGCTGGCGGGCGCCGGTGCGGCCGTGTTCGTCACCGACATCCAGGCCGATGCGATCGCCGCGCGTGCCGCAACGTTGCGCGGCGCTGGCGCACGCGCTGCCCACGCGGTGCACGACGTCACTCAAGAGTCGCACTGGGAATCGGCGATCGCCGCCGCGGTCACCGAGCTCGGCGGCATCGACATTCTGGTCAACAATGCGGGCGTCGAGGACATGGCGCTGCTGACCGATTGCGCACTGGCCGACTTCGAGCGCATCCAGCGGATCAACGTCACTGGCACGTTCCTCGGACTGAAGCACGCGATCCGCTCGATGCGGCCCGGTGGCAGCAGCGGCCGTGGCGGGGCGATCGTCAATCTGTCGTCGCTCGCGGCAATGCTGGGCGTTACGGGCTTGTCGGCGTACTGCGCCAGCAAAGGCGCGGTGCGCTCGCTGACCAAGGCCGCGGCGATCGAGTGCGCGCAACTGGGCATGGGTATCCGCGTCAACTCGGTCCATCCCGGTGTGATCCGCACGGCAATGGGCAACCACCTGCTCGATGGATTCGTCCGGCTGGGACTGGCGCCGGATCTGGCCATGGCCGAAGCGGCGATGAACCAACTGCATCCGATGGGCATGGGCCAGCCGTCCGATGTTGCCAATGCGATTCTGTATCTGGTGTCCAACGCCGCGCGCTGGACCAACGGTGCCGAGATCGTGCTCGATGGAGGCGCCAATGCACAGTAAGCCGCGCGTCGGCCGCGTACAGGATCGCGTTGCCCTGATCACCGGCGGTGCACGCGGGCTGGGCTATGCCGCGGCCGAAGCGCTGATCGCCGAAGGCGCCCGCGTGATGATCACCGACCTGAAAGCCGGCGATGTCGAAGCGGCCGTCGCACAGCTCGGGCCTTCGGCTGCCGGACGGGTGCAGGATGTGACCGAGCGTGCCAGTTGGCCGCGCGTGTTCGACGCGGTGCTCGCGCGCTTTGGTCGCGTCGACATCGTCGTCAACAACGCCGGCGTCGCGAATCTGGCCAGTATCGAGCAGATATCCGACGCCGACTGGGCTCGCACGATCGATATCAATCTGAATGCGGTCTACCTCGGCACCCAAGCGGCGGTCGAGCGGATGAAGCACAGCGGTGGCGGCAGCATCGTCAACATCGCATCGATCGAAGGCCTGGTCGGCGAAGCGGCGCTGCCGGCCTACAACGCCAGCAAAGGTGCGGTGCGCTTGCTCAGCAAGTCGACCGCGATTCACTGCGCGCGCAGCGGCTACGGCATTCGCGTCAACAGCGTCTGCCCCGGCTTTGCCGAGACGCAGATGGTCAGCGGTGCGCTGGCCGCTCTGGAACCGGAGCAGGCGCAGCAGTTTGCTGCTGTAACGCTGCAGCGCATCCCGATGGGACGCTTCGCCAAACCCTCCGAAATCGCCGCCGTGGTGCTGTTCCTCGCATCCGACGACGCCAGCTATGTCACCGGCGCCGACTTTGTCGTCGACGGCGGTATGACGGCCTGAAAGCCGAACCACAACCCCCACTCAGCAGGGAAGGATCAATACGATGAGCACGAGCAAGAAGCCGGTCGTCATCTACGGCGTCAACGGATATACCGGTCGTCTGGTGGCCGAATATCTGCGCGAATACCGGATGCCGTTCATTGCGGCGGGCCGCAGCGCCGCCCGCATCAAGGAAGTCCTCGACAAGGTGCCGGGCATCGAGAACGCCGATTACGAAATCGCCGAAGTCGAACACACCACCGAGGCGCTGACCGAGCTGCTCAAGGGCACCAAGGTGCTGTGCAACATGGTCGGCCCGTTCATGAAGTACGGCGGCGAAGCGGTTGAAGCCTGTCTTGCGGCCGGTGTGCATTACACCGATACCAACGGCGAGCAGAACTGGATGATGCACGCCGAGGCGACCTGGGGCGAACAGTTTGCCCAGCGCAATCTGTTGCTGGCGCCGGGCATCGCGCAGATGTACACCACCGGCGAGATCGCGGCCAATCTGTGCCTGGAAACGCCGGGCCTGGACACGCTCGACATTCTGGTGCTGTGGAAAGGCTTCCCGACGTACGCGTCGACGCAGACGATCTTCAGCATCCTGACTGCCAACTTCTACTACTTGGACCAGAAGCAGTACGTGCAGTGGCCGGCAACGGCCAAGGCTGAAGTCATCGTGCCGGGCCAACATGCCACGGCGATGGCGCTGCCCTGGGGCGGCACTGCGCATCCGGTCTGGTTCAAGAACGATCCGCGCGTGGCCTCGTGCAAGGCGATGGGCGGCGTGTTCGAGCGCACGGTGATGGAAGGCGTCGTGCAGATCGCCGCCGTCGTCGAAGAAAAGATCAAGCCGATGCCGAAGGCCGAAGCCGAGAAGGCGCTGTCGGACATGGCCGCGAGCCTGCAGGCCGGCATGCCGCCGCGCGAGAACACGCGCATCAACACGTCGGTCGACTCGGTGCACGCCAGCGGCCCGGCGGGTCACGCGCATTGCGTGATCCACGGCATCTGCAACTACAAGCAGACCGGTCTGCTCCAGGCCTACGTCGCCTACCATCTGGTGCAGGCGCCGCCGAAGCGTTACGGCTTTGCTTCCGGTTGCCAGGCTTTCGGCCATCGTGAGCTGCTTGGCGTGCTGCAGAACTTTGGGCTGGTCAGCGATCCGGTGCTGACGGTCAACGCCAGGAGCGTGCGTCATGGCGGATGATGCGCCTGCGTCGGCGCCGTCGCCCGGTGTGCGCGAAGGCCAGTGGCTCTGGTCGCCGCGTGCCGAGTTCGCTGCGGCGTCGAACATTGCGCATTATCAGCGCTGGTTGAAGTCCGAGCGCGGGCTCGACCTGCCCGACTACAGCGCGCTGCATCAATGGTCGGTCACCGAGATCGCGCCGTTCTGGGCGTCGATCTGGGACTACTTCGATGTGCAGTCGGCCACGCCGTACGCGCGGGTGTTCGACGAGCGCAAGATGCCGGGCGCGCGGTGGTTCGAAGGCTCGCGCGTCAACTACGCTGAGCATCTGCTGCGCCACGAAGCGGTGGCTGCCGACGGTGAGGCGGCGTTTCATCACCTGACCGAGACACGGCCGCTGGCGCAGATGAGCTGGCAGCAGCTGGGCCGGCAGGTGCGCATCCTGGCGACGCAGCTGCGCGCGCTGGGCGTCGTGCCCGGTGATCGTGTCGTGTCGTATATGCCCAACGTCCCCGAGACGGCCGTCGCGATGATCGCCACGCTCGCCGTCGGCGGTGTGTGGTCGTCGGCGGCACCGGAGTTTGGCGTCAAGACGGTGATCGACCGCTTCTCGCAGATCGCGCCGAAAGTGATGTTCGCCTGCGACGGCTACCGATTCGGTGGCAAGGATTTTTCGCGCGTCGACGAAGTCGCCGAGATCGCGTCGCGCTTGCCCAGCCTGGGCTGCATCGTCTGGCTGCCGTATCTGCAACCCGCATCGGGTGTGCCAGACAAGATCCCGCAGGCGCTGCTGTGGTCGACGCTGATGGATCAGCCGGACGTACCACGCGAGCAGTTCGTCTACGAGCGCGTGCCGTTCGATCATCCGATCTGGGTCGTGTTCTCGTCGGGCACGACCGGCTTGCCCAAGGCGATCGTCCACAGTCACGTCGGCGTGCTGGTCGAGCATCTGAAGCTGATGCACTTCCACTTGAACCTGCGGCCCGGCGCGCCGATGTTCTTCTACAGCACGACCGGCTGGATGATGTGGAATCTGCTGATCGCCGCGTTGCTGACCGGCGGATCGGCCGTGCTGTATGACGGCAGCCCGATGCATCCGGGCCCGGACTTCCTGTGGCAGCTGGCAGCGCGCACGCGCTGCGTCAGTTTCGGTGCAAGCCCGACCTTCGTACAGATGATGGAGAAAGCCGGGCTCAAGCCGGGCAGCGACCATGATCTGTCGGCACTGGAATCGATCGTCGTCGCGGGCTCGCCATCGACGCCGGAAACCTTCGACTGGTTCTATCGCTGCGTGAAGCAGGATTTGTGGGTGACCTCGCAGTCGGGCGGCACCGAAATCTGCAGCGGCTTTGTTGGCGCGGTGCCAACCTTGCCGGTGTATGCCGGCGAGATCCAAGCGCTGATGCTGGGCATGGACGTGCAGGCCTGGAACGACGACGGTGTCAGCGTCGTCGACGAAGTGGGCGAGTTGATGGTGATGAGTCCGTTTCCATCGATGCCGCTGTACTTCTGGAATGACGACGGCGATCAACGCTACCGCGACAGCTACTTTGCACATGCGCCGGGCGTCTGGCGGCACGGCGACTACATCAAGATCAACGCGCGCGGCGGCTGTTACATCTACGGTCGCAGCGATTCGACGCTGAACCGCTACGGCGTGCGCATCGGAACCGCCGAAATCTACCGTTGCGTCGAGCAACTGCCCGAAATTGCCGACAGCTTGATCGTCTGCTGCGAGCTTGCCGGTGGTCGCTACTTCATGCCGATGTTCCTGCAACTGCGCGCCGGGCATGTTCTCGACGATGGCCTGCGCGAACGGATCAGCCGCAAGCTGCGCGCCGACTGCAGTCCGCGCCACGTGCCCGACCAGCTCTATGCGGTCGAGCTGATTCCGTACACGCTGACCGGCAAGAAGATGGAGTTGCCAGTGCGCAAGATCCTGATGGGATGGCCGGTCGAAAAAGCAGTCAGCCGCGACGCGATGATGCAGCCGGCGGCGATCGACTGGTTCATCGATTTCACACAGCGCAACAGCGAAATGCTCAAGGGCTGACGGACGATCGGCACGGCGCGACGCCGTGCCGATACGACGATTGATGCGGGCTCAGACCAGCCCCATGCGTCGCGCGGCATTGATCGCCTGCAGCCGGCTGCTGGCGCCGAGCTTGCCGTAGATGTTCTTCAGGTGAAACTTCACGGTGTTCTCGGACACGAACAGTTCGGCGGCGATCACTTTGTTCGACACGCCGCGCGCCAGGAAGCTCAGGATGTTGCGCTCGCCGTCGGTCAGGGGCTCGGCCAGCGTCATCGGCGTGCGCGTGCTGCGTTCGTCGGCGCTGCCGTCGACGCTGTCGCCTCCGAGCAGTCGGGCGGCAAACGTCAGCAGCGAGTCGCTGCCATGGCCGTGGCGCTCGATGCCGGCGTCGTGCAGTGACGGGAACAGCTCGCGCAGCAACTTGAGCACCTCGTCGCCTTCGTCGAGAAAGCTGCGCACGAAGCCCTGCGGGGCCGCCAGTTGCAGCGCATGGCGCATCGCGTGATAGGCCGGCCGCGGCCGGCCGCGCTGTGCATGGGCCAGGGCTTCGAGAATCCGCAGCTTGATCAGGCGCCGCACGCGGCCGTTGCGCTGCGCCAGATCCAGTTCATGGCTCAGTCGTGTCAGCGCGTCGTCGCCGTGGCCACGATGAATCAGCAAGCGGATCTGGCCGATGGCATCGCCTTCGCTGTCTTCGGAGAACAAGGCCACGCCGTCGGGCAGCGTGAACTCGGGGCGCTGCGGAATCCGCGATGCGATCAGCTGCGCGCGATCGCGCTCGCCGCGCAGCAGATGCCGACGCACGCGCTCGCGGTCGATGATGCGGATCATCCGCGGCCATGCGGCCAGATGGCCGATGTTCTCAGCTTCGTCGAGCAGCTCCTGCGCCTTGGGCGCGGCGCCGCGCGCGTCGTGGATGCGGGCCATCGACACGTAGGCCACCGCCATGAAGTCGAGCAGCACACCTTCGCGGATCACGTCGTGAAACTGCGCGAACAGCGACTCGGCCAGCGTCAGTTCGTCAGCGTCGTACAGCGCCATGATGTAGCAGCTGACCAGCGACGCCGATGCCACACTGGTTTCGGCGTCGGCATGCTGTTCGGCGAGCCCGGCGCGAAAGCGTTCGATCGCCTGCTGCAGCTCGCCTTGTACCAGCAGGTTGATGCCGGCGACGGCCACCGAATAACCGCCGCTGAAGCGCGCATGCGCCTTGTCACTGTAGGCGCGTGAGCGCATCACGTATTCACGTGCCCGCTCGTACTCGCCGATCGCCACCGCGTGGTAGCCGAGCACGTTGCAGGCCGCCGACAGCTCGAACGCCCGGAACGGTTCGGGCTCGCTGACGTTGATCTGCAGCTGATGCACCAGTTCGAAGGCCCGCGGAATATCGTCGAACAGCAGCGCCACCATCGTGCGCACGACATCGGGGTTGGCGTCGTTGATCAGCGTTGACGAGGCCGGTGTATCGAGCACTTCCATCAGCGGCCGCAGCTTGCGGTGGCGACGTAGAAAGCTCAGCGCATACGCGATCTTGACCGCCAGCTCGCGACGCGGCGCGATCTCGTCCAGCGGCAGCCGGTCGTACCAGCGCTCCACCGTCGCCAGATGGCCTTCGGCCACCAGACGCGAACTCCACAGGTTCATCACGCCGGCAGCGAAGCTGAATTCGCCGGCTTCCACCGCATGGTGCATCGCCTCGTCGTGGAAGCCGTGGGCGTGATACCAATGCGCAGCGCGGCCATGCAGTTCGCGCAGCGAGGCGGGGTCGCTCTCGTTGAGTTGCTCCTGCAGAAAGCCGGAGAACAGCGTGTGGTACTTGAACCAGCGCAGATCGGAATCGAGGCTGCGCAGGAACAGGCCATTGCGTTCAAGAAACAGCAGGATGCTCTGCGAGTCCTGCCAGCCCAGCAGCTCGTCGCACAAGGGCGCACTCAAGCGCGTCAGCAAGCTGGTGCGCAGCAGAAACTCGCGGATTCTCGGTGTCTGCAGGCTGACGACGTTGTCGGCCAGGTAATCGGCCAACTCGCGCGGGCGATACGCGTTGAGATTGCCGAGCGCGCCGCGCACGTTCGGGCTGGCCAAGCTCAGCCGGAACAACTGCAGCGCTGCCGGCCAGCCTTCGGTCTGGCGGTGGATCTCCGCCACTTCGTCCTGCTGCACGCCGAGGTCGCGTGCTTCGGCAAAAAACTGCTCGGCTTCAGCGGTGCTGAAGCGCAGTTCGTCGGCGCGCAGCACCATCGCACGGCCATTGACCAGCAACCGCGCCAGCCCCAGGTCGGGCAGCGCGCGCGAGCCGAAGAACACCGTGATCCGATCCGGCAGACGTTCGAGCAATTCCCGAAGGAAGCCGAGGATTCCCGGGTTGCTCAGCTCCTGTAGTTCGTCGAGGAACAGCGCGGTCGGCTCGCTGCGCTGCAGCAACCGCGCAATGGCCGCGTCGGAGCGCCGTGCGCGCGATCCCGGCGCGGTGGCGCGCGACCGGCTGTTGCTGTCGCTCGCCTCACCGACGATGCCGTCGAGCAGCGCGTCGAAGTGGCTGGTGAAGCGCCGCATGTCGTTGTCGGCATCGTCAAAGCTCAGCCAGCCGGTCAGCCAGCCGCGCTGCTGACACTGCGTCATCACTTGCTGCAGCAATGTCGATTTGCCGTGGCCCGCCGGTCCCTGGAACAGGAACACGCGCACCATCGGCTCTGCAAAAACCCGGTCGAGTATCGCGCGCCGTGACACCACGCCGCGATAGGTCGGCGGGGCATACAGCTTGTGCGTACTGATCTGGGCCGAGGGTCGTTCGCCCTCTGGTCTTCCAGTCGTCATTGGCGGCTCCTCCGCACTCGCACTGGAATATAGCGACTACGTCACAGACTGGGGAGCTTGCAGCGCGTTGAACGCGTCGATGGCCTGCGACAGCGATTGATTCGAGCCGACGCATGCGGTCGGTCGGGCAGCCCGCCCGACGCCGATCGTGCTCGGCGCTGCGGTGGCGATAGCGCGGGCGGGCGCGTGTCGCCGGGATCGGCTGGCGCTACGCGCTCGGGCGCAGCGCCAGCGTGTGGCGCGCTAGTAGCGCTGCGCCTGATGCCAGCGCCAAGCGCTGGCGATGATCTGCGTCAGATCGGCTTTCTGCGGCGCCCAGCCGAGCACGCTGCGCGCCTTGCTGGCGCCGGCGACCAGCACCGGCGGATCGCCGGCGCGCGCCGGGCCGACTTCGGACGGGATCGGCCGCCCGACGACGACTTCGGCCGCGCGCAGCACTTCGAGTACCGAAAACCCTTGGCCGTTGCCGAGGTTGTACAGCTGATAGGCCGGCAGGTCGGCTTTCTCCAGCGCGTTGGCGGCCAGCAGATGCGCGTCGCACAGATCGCTGACGTGAATGAAATCACGGACGCAGTACCCGTCGCGCGTGTCGTAGTCGCTGCCGAACAGCCGCACCAGCGGCGCCTTGCCGGCCGCCACGCGCAGGATGTTCGGCAGCAGGTGCGTTTCGGGCTCGTGCGCTTCGCCAATGTCGCCGGCATCGTCGGCGCCGGCCGCATTGAAGTAGCGCAGCACCGCCGCGCGCAGGCCGTAGCTGCGGCAGGCGTCTTCGATCATCCGCTCGGCAAACAGCTTGCTCCAGCCGTAGGTGTTGATCGGCTGCGTCGGGTGGTCTTCGTCGATGCGCCGCTTGGTCGGCAGGCCGTACACGGCCGCCGTGGAACTGAACACCAGCCGGGCGCGGCCATGGCGGCGCATCGCTTCGAGCAGGTTGAACACGCCGCAGACGTTGTTGCCGTAGTACAGCGCCGGCTCGACCATCGATTCGCCGACCAGCGAGCGCGCCGCAAAATGCAGCATCAGGTCCGGCGCGAAGTCGGGCAGCGCGCGGTCAAGGTCGGCCGGGTTCAGCAGGTCGCCCTCGTAGACCTTGAGGCCCTCGACCGCGGCGCGGTGTCCGGTGGAGAAGTTGTCGAATATCGCGACGTCGTGGCCGGCGCGCTGTAGCGCGCGGACCATGTGGCTGCCGATATAGCCGGCGCCACCAATAACCAATGCTTTCACTCGTCTGTAGTCCGTTTTGGCCGGGCTCGTCCCGGCTCCGTCGATTGACCGCTGCGCAGCCTAGCAGCGGCGGCGCCGGCTCACCGGGCATGGGTCAAAGCCTCTAAACTGCCCGCCTGTTTCGCTGCCCACGCCTTGCAATGAGCCTGCCGAATTATCCCGCCGCCCCGCAGTTGCAGCAGCTGCTGGGCGAACGCTATGTCGCGGCACCCGAGCGTGTCGAGCGCTACGAGGTGCTCGAACGCGGGCCGCGCGGCCATACCGGTGCCGTGCTGCTGCCGCAGACCGAAGCCGAGGTGCAGCAGATTCTGCGGCTGTGCAACGCGCAGCGCACCCCGCTGGTGATCAGCGGCGGCCGCACCGGCCTGGTCGAAGCGCAGCGTCCGCTCGGCGAGCCGGTGCTGAGCCTGGAGCGGCTCAACCGCCCGCTGAGCCTGACGCTGGCCGATGGTCGCGAGTTTGTCTGGCCGGCCGAGGCCGCCAGCGGCGACGCCGCGCGCGACGCGCTGCTGGCCTGGTGGACGGCGCTGGGTCAGCCCGATGCCGAAGGCGCGACCGTGACCGTGCAGACCGGCCTGGCGGTCGACGCGCTGAACGACCTGCTGCGCCCGCTGAACCGGATGTTCCCGATGGAGATGGGCTCCAGCTCGGCTGCGACCGTCGGCGCTTGCGCTGCCAATGCCTCGGCCGGCTCGAACGCGGTCTGCTACGGCACCTCGGCGCACATGACCGACACCGCTTGGGGTTTTTGGGGCAACGGCGAACCGGCCGGCCCCTGCCGATCGACGCCGTGGACCGCGCCCGATCCGCAGCGCTTCGCGATCAATTCGGCGCAGATCGACCCGGCCTGGGGGCTGATCGGTTCGCAGGGCGCGTTCGGGATCATCACGCGGCTGCGGCTGCGCACCTATGCGATCCCGGCGCAGCGCGAAGCCGCGCTGATCCCGGTGGCCGACATGGTCGGTGCGATGCGCATTCTCGACGCCGCGCGCGGTCGCTTCGGCGCCGACGTCGAGGAGTTCGAGTTCATTTCGCGTTCGGCGATGGCGCTGGTGCGCGCGCTGCACGGAGAGGCGTTCCGGCTGCCGTTTGCTGGCGACGTCGACAGCCCGCTGTTCCTGCTGCTGCAGATCAAGTCGGCCGACGCCGATGCCGACCTGGCGGCGGCGCTGTACGAATTCCTGGCCGGCGACCTGGCGCTGCCGGACGAGCAGATCGGCTACGCGCCGCTGGCCGCGCTGAAAAAGATCCGTCACTCGATCACCGAAGCCAGCAATGCGCGGATGCGCGCGCTTGGCGGCGGCCGCTTGAGTTTCGACACCGCCACGCCGCTGGCCGGCTTTGGCGAGTATCTGGACGCGATGCGCGCCGAGCTGCAGCGCGCCGCGCCTGACACCGAGCTGGTCGCGTTCGGCCATGCCGGCGTCGGCGGCGCGCATCTGCACGTGCTCGGTAGCGCCGACCGGCCGGTCAGCGCGGTCGGCAAGACGCTGACCCGGCTGGTCATCGACGTCACGCTGGCGCACGGCGGCAGTTTCAGCGCCGAGCACGGCATCGGCTCCAAATGGGCCGACGAGTATCTGGCGCATACGCCGTCCGAGCAGTTGCAGACGATCAAGGCGCTCAAGCAGGCGCACGACCCGCACAACATCCTCAACCCGCGCAGCTTTGGCTTCGACCGCCTGCTGGCGGCTTGAGCGGCGCATCGTGAGCGGGATCCTGCTGCTGTTGCTGTGCCCGGCGATCGGCATGCTGGCCGCGCGCCGGCGCTGGATGCCGCCCAATGCGCCGGCGACGATCAACGCCTGGCTGATCCGCGTTGCGCTGCCCTGCGTGATCCTCGAGCAGATCCCGCAGCTGCATTTCGATGCGCGCCTGCTGCTGCCGTTGCTGGGCCCATTCGTGCTGATGTTCTCGACGATGGCGGTGATGGCGGTCCTCGCGCGCCGGCTCGGCTGGGATCGCGGCACGCAGGGCGCGATGACGCTGTGCTGGGGCTTGGGCAACACCTCGTTCGTCGGCTTTCCGCTGCTGCTGGCGATCATCGGTCCGCCGGCGATGGGCGCGGCGCTGATCGCCGACCAGGCGACGTTTCTGGCGCTGACGCTGATCGGCCTGCCAGTGGCCGCGTATTTCGCCGGGCAGACCACGCGGCCGATCGACTTGATCAAGCGCGTGCTGATGTTCACGCCGTTTCTGGCGCTGATCGTCGCCGGCATCGCCGCCGTGCTGCTCGACGACGGCCACTGGCCCGAGCCGGTCGACGTGGTCCTCAAGCGCCTCGGCGACACGCTGACGCCGCTGGCGCTGGCGGCGGTCGGCTTCCAGTTCAAGCCGGGCGCCGCGCGCCGCTATGCCGGCCTGATCGGCATTGGCGCGCTGTGGAAGATGCTGCTGCTGCCGGCGCTGATGTGGGGCGGTGCGCTGGCGATGGGCCTGCACGGCATGCCGATCACGATCGGCATCCTGCAAGTGGCGATGGCGCCGATGATCACCGCCGGCATCCTCGCCTCGGAACACGGCTTGGCGCCGGAGCTGTCCAGCGCACTGGTCAGCGTCGGCATCGCGATGAGCTTCGTCACTGTGCCGCTGTGGGCCTTGGTGATCGGCGGCTACTAGCGGCATCGCAACACCGGCCGCTGCCCGGCTCAGGAGCCGAATCAGCCTGCCGCGTCGTCCCAGGGATTCAGCACCGGCACCATGCCCTCGAAGTCGCCGACGTCGCGCGTGACGACCCGCATGCCGTGCTGCAAGGCCGTTGCCGCGATCATTGAATCGCGCAGCGGCCGGGGTTGCGGACGGTTCAAGCCGGCACAGCGGATCGCCGACGGCAAGTCGAAGTCGAGGATGCGGCCGGCGAAGGCCGACAGCACGAAGTTGTCCATCCAGCTGCGAAGCGCGCTGTATTGATGTGGGTCACGGCCTCGGACGGCTTCGATGCCGTTCTCCAGTTCCATGATCGCCACCACCGACAGGTACAGCGCCGACGACGGCACGGACTGCGCCCAAGCCGTGACGTTTCGGTCGGCGCGGCCCGCGCGTGCCTTGCGTAGTTCCGATACCACGTTGGTGTCGAGCACGAACATTCAGCGGAACTCGGCGCCGGTGGCGGGCTCGCGGTTTTTGGGCGGCAGATCCAGTGCGACGTCTTCGATGCCCGGCATGCCGAGCAGGTCCACGATGTTGGCGTTGCTGCCCAGCAAGGCCTTGTAGTGGGCGATGGACATCAGCACGTGGGACGGCTGGCCGCGATCCAGGATGAACACCGGCTCCGCCAGCGCGTCGCGCTTGGCGCCCGCCGTGTCGTGATTGAATTCGCGTGCGGATATAGCGCGCATGGGCTGCCCCGATGACCAAGGTTTCTACAATGTAGCAACCAAGGTCGGCGCGGCCAAGCCATCCGTACACACCGCCGTTGGCCGGGTTGTCGGAATAGCCGACCCAGGCGCCGCGCCGCTTACTCTTCGATCGCTTCGGCGTGCAGGTCGTGCTCGTTGGATTCGAGCACCTTGGCGCGGACCATCTGGCCGGGCTTCAGCGGAAAGTCGCATGACAGGTAGACGCGGCCGTCGATCTCGGGTGCGTCGGCATAGCTGCGGCCCGACAGCACGCCGTCTTCGTCGATTTCGTCGACCAGCACGTCGAGCGTGCGGCCGACCATCTTCTTGAGCCGCGCCTTGCTGATCTTGGCCTGGGTCTTCATGAAGCGCTCGTAGCGCTCGGCCTTGACGTCGTCCGGCACCGGGTCGGCCAGATCGTTGGCGGTGGCGCCTTCGACCGGCGAATACTGGAAGCAGCCGACGCGGTCGAGCTTGGCTTCCTTGAGCCAGTCGAGCAGCTCCTGGAATTCGGCTTCGGTTTCGCCAGGGAAGCCGACGATGAACGTGCTGCGGATCACCAGCTCGGGGCAAATCTTGCGCCAGGTCTTGATCCGCTCCAGCGTGTTTTCGGCAAACGCAGGACGCTTCATCCGCTTGAGCACGCTCGGCGAGCCGTGCTGGAACGGGATGTCGAGATACGGCAGCACCAGGCCCTGCGCCATCAGCGGAATGATCTCGTCGACGTGCGGGTACGGGTAGACGTAATGCAGCCGCACCCAGACGCCGAGTTGGCCCAGGCCGCGGCACAGGTCGAGCATCGACGTGCGGTATTCATGGCCGCGCCAGCTGCCGCCGGCGTACTTCAGGTCGGAGCCGTAGGCCGAGGTGTCCTGCGAGATCACCAGCAGTTCCTTGACGCCGGCTTTGACCAGCTTTTCGGCTTCGGCGAGCACGTCGACGACGCTGCGCGAGGCGAGCTTGCCTCGCATCGACGGGATGATGCAGAAGCTGCACTTGTGATTGCAGCCTTCGGAAATCTTCAAATATGCGTAGTGCTTGGGCGTCAGCTTGACGCCGACGTCCTGCGCGGCCTGCGCGCTGGCCGAGCGGCGCTTGGCCGGCAACAGGTCGACGAACGGGTCGTGCTGGTAGGGCACGGCGCTGTGCACCGCGTTCATCACGGTGGCGTAGTCCTGCGGGCCGCTGATCGACAGCAGGTCGGGGAACTTATCGCGGATCATGTCCGACTTGGCGCCGAGGCAGCCGGTGACGATGACCTTGCCGTTTTCGTTCATCGCCTCGCCAATCGCGTCGAGCGATTCGGTGACCGCGCTGTCGATGAAGCCGCAGGTGTTGACGATGACCACGTCGGCCGCGTCATAGGTCGGCGCGGTCTGGTAACCCTCGGCGCGCAGCTGCGTCAGGATCCGTTCGGAATCGACCAGCGCCTTGGGGCAGCCGAGCGAGACGAAGCCGACCTTGGGCGCAGTGGATTTGGAGCGGGTACGGCGAACAGGGGCGACAGAGGACATCGGCGGGGCACGGTCACGCGGGGATCGCGCATTGTAGCGGCGCGGCGTGCCCGCCGCGCCTCGCTCAGCCGCGTGCGGCGTTGGCGGCGATCAGCCCCGACCACTGCGGCATCAGACTCGGTGCCAGGTCGTGGCCCATGCCGGGGATCATTTCCAGCCGCGAGCCGCGGATGATCTGCGCGCTGCGCTGGCCGCAGGCCGGACGCAGCAACGGGTCGGCCAGGCCGTGGATCACCTGGGTCGGCGCGCTGATCTGCGGCAACAGGTCTTCGAAACTGCCGGTGGCCAGGATCGCGTGGGTCTGGCGCAAAACGCCCGAGGGTCGGAACGCGCGGTCATAGGCCATGCCGACGATCCGCGCCCGGTACTCGTACGGCGTCGGGAAGCCGGGGCTGCCGATGCGGCGCAGCATCGTCGTCGACCGCCGGATCACGGCTTCGCGCGTCTTGGGTCGCGGCGTCAGCCCCGACATGTGCAGCAGCACGTCGAGTCGCGCGCCGGGTAGCTTGGGGTGATTGGTGCTCGACATGATCGAGGTCAGCGAGCGCACCCGCTTCGGGTAACGCGCGGCAACGATCTGCGAAATCATGCCGCCCATCGAGACGCCGGCCAGATGCGCGCGGGCGACGCCGAGCGTGTCGAGCAAGGCGACGGTGTCGGCCGCCATGTCATGCAGCGTGTAGTTGGCATCGACCGGTTGGCCCCAGCGGCTGCGCAGCCAGTCGCGCGGCAGATGGATCGGTACGCCCCGGTTGGCGTCGCCCGACAGTCCGGCGTCGCGGTTGTCGAAGCGGATCAGCTTGAAGCCGCGGGCGACCAGGTCTTCGCACAAGGCGTCGGGCCAGTGGATCAGCTGCCCGCCCAGACCCATCACCAGCAGCAAGGGTTCGCCGTTGTCAGGGCCCGCTTGTTCCCACTGCATCGGCAGGCCGTTGACGACGGCGCTGCCTGCGTTCCAGCAAAGTTTCATGACGGCTTGATGTCGGTGACGTGAAGAATTCAGGACATCGACCGTAGCAAGAAACAAAAATTATCGTCACCTCAGGTGACCGGGGGTGCAGTGCCCCCGGTCAATGGTGCTTGCCGTCGTGTTGCTCAGGCGGCCTTGGCGACGAAGTCCGGCTTTTCGCGCACGGCGCACTGCGGGCACGCCCAGTTGGCCGGGATCTGCGCCCACGGCGTCCCCGGCGCAAAGCCTTCGTGGACGCAGCCCGTGGCCGGCTCGTAGCAGTAGTCGCAGTTTGGGCACTGGTAGCGCGCATCGGTGTCGGCGACCGGCGCGGCGGCATCGTTGGCCGGCGCGGTGGCACCGGCTGGCGCCACGCTGTCGGTTTTTGCTGCCGGCTGCCAGCGACGCAGCAGCTCGGCGCGACGCGGTTCGTGCAGATGCGCCTTGCTCAGGTCGCCACCGTGATGGGCAACGACGCGCGGGTCCATCACCTTGAACCACAGCGCCGGGAAGTAGGCGAGCAGCACCATCGACGAATAGCCGGACGGCAGCTGCGGGCTGTCGTCGAAATGGCGCAGCGCCTGGTAGCGCCGCGTCGGGTTGGCG
Organism: Hydrocarboniphaga daqingensis; assembly: GCF_900129825.1. Classification (GTDB taxonomy): domain Bacteria; phylum Pseudomonadota; class Gammaproteobacteria; order Nevskiales; family Nevskiaceae; genus Hydrocarboniphaga; species Hydrocarboniphaga daqingensis. Next base: position 599,317 of record NZ_FQWZ01000002.1, read on the forward strand.
TGGTGGTCGGAATGGCGCTGCAGCTGGTACAGAAACAGATTGGTGACGATGTGGTTGCTGTTCCAGCTGTGGCGCGGCTGGCAGCGCTCGTAGCGGCCGTCGGCGGTCTTTTGCCGCACCAGGCCGTAATGCTCCAGATAGTTCACGACTTCCAGCAGCGAGAAGCCGAACACCGCCTGCACCAGCAGGAAGCCGAGCGCCCATGGCCCGAGCCAGGCGGTCAGCGCGCCGAACAGCACGACGGTCATTGCCCAGGCCTGCAGGTTCTCGTTGCGTACCGACCAGACGCTGTGGCCGAGGCGGTTCAGCCGTTCGCGCTCGATGTTCCAGGCCGACTTGACGCTGCCGACCACAGTGCGCGGCCAGAATGCGTAGAAGCTTTCGCCCATCCGCGAGCTGGCCGGGTCGACCGGCGTGGCGACGTGCCGGTGATGGCCCTTGTTGTGCTCGACGTAGAAGTGGCCGTAAGCCACCGGCGCCAGCGCGATCCGCGCCAGCCAGCGTTCCAGGCCATTGGTCTTGTGGCCCAGTTCGTGGGCGGTGTTGATGCCGACGCCATTGGTGATGCCCACCGTCGCCAGCAGGCCCAGCCATTCGGCCACGCCGAGCTGGCCCTGCGCCGCCAGCCAGGCACCGGCGATCGTCGCCAGATACTGGCTCGGGATGTACGCGAACACGATCTGCAGGTAGTAGCGGTCGGCGTTCAGCGCCGGCACCGCGGATTCGGGCGCGTTGACCGGGTCTTCGCCGATCAGCCAGTCGAGCAGCGGCGTGATGCCGTAGAACACCACCGGCAACGCCCACAGCCACAGGCTCGACGCGCCGCTGATGACCAGCAGCGTCGACACCGCGCCGAGCAAGGGTAACGCCGGGCTCAGCAGCCACAGCCAGCGTTTGCCGTCGGTCCAGGCCGGGCTATCGGCGGGGCTGTTCATCATCGTGGGCCGCATCGTCATGGCGACGTCTCCTTCGTTATGGTTTTGATGGCATTGATGCTGAACGCTGGGACCGGCTTGAACCGGTCAAAGTGCGCCATGTTATGGTCATAATGCGCCACGGGATTGGGAGCGCTGCATGGGCAAAACCGAACTGATGGTGCCGACGCGCTACTACGCGCGTCTGGCCGAACTGCTGGTCCGCGATCGCGTCGACGTGTCGGCGCTGCTGGCCGGGCTGGGCTTGTCACCGCAGCTACTGACCCATGCGCAGGGCTTGGTGCCGTTCTCACAGGTCGACCGCCTGCTACAGCTTCTGGTGGCGGGCGGTGTGCGCAGCGATCTGGCCTTCGACTTGGGCAAGTTGTTGTCGGCCAGCGCCCACAGCTTCGTCGGCTACGGCATGCTCAATAGCGTCAATCTCGACCAGGCGCTGCGCTTCGAGGCGCAGTACTTTCGCCTGATACTGCCGAGCTTTCAGTTGCGGTATCACAGCGGCCCGGACTTCGGCGAGCTGACGTTGACGCCGCGCGTGGCGATGAGCCACGTCTGCCTGGCCTTTCATCTGGAGGCGATGGGCATGGCGGCGCTGCGCGAAGTCAGCGATCTGATCGGTGATCGGCGCCCGCCGTGCCGCTTGCAGCTGTCGATCCCCGAGCCGCCGCACCAGGCGCGCTACCGCGAGATCCGCGACCTGCAGTGCCGCTTCGGCGTGGCGTCCGCGCCTGGCGTCAGCCTGCGCCTGCTTGGCGATCCGCGCGCGCTGCCGCTGTCGATGGCCGATGCCAACGCGCGCAGCTTGGCCGAGGAACGCTGCCGCGCGCTGGTGCAGCAGATGGCCGATGTGCGCGAACTCGCTGGCTGGGTCGCGATGACGCTGCGCGAAGTCAGCGAGGGCCTGCCGACGCTGTCGGAGCTTGCCGGCATGCTGAACTTGTCGCCGCGCACGCTGAACCGCTATCTGGAACGCGAGGGCACCACGTATCGCGAGTTGTCGGGTCGGGTGCAGCACGAGCTGGCCTGCGAGCGGCTGGCGTCCGGCGCCAGCGTCACCGAGGTCGCCTATTCGCTGGGCTTTAGTGACACATCGAACTTTGCGCGTGCGTTCCGCGCGCGTTCGGGTTGCAGCCCGAGCGAGTATCAGCGGCAAGCGCGCCCGGGTTCAGGGCCAATTAACGCCGCCGCTTCGATGCTCGCGTCGTGAGTTGGCTTGCCCCTTGCGGAGCGAGCGCAGGCCCGCGCAATACTGACCAGGGACGGATACGACGATGAAAACCGGATTCTTGAACGACGACGAAGTGCGGCAGATCCACTCGATCATGGCGCGTCATGGCATTGAGCAATTTGATGCCGCCATCCGCTTCTGGGGGCGCGGCAAGGCGATCTCGGTCGACGGCGTGCTCGACGAAAAACACCTGACCTGCCTGCTCGACATTGCCCGAGCGTTGTCGCCGCAGCCACAGGCCGAGCAGGGCGTGGCGCCGGCAACGATGTCGTTGGCGGTGTCCGCGGCGGTGCCGGCGATCACAGCAGCGGCGTCGCCGACGCAGGCCGCCGCCTGAACGATTCGACCGCACACTGGCGCGATCACCTGATCGCGACGCCGGAGGCGATCCGCCGCCTGCTTAATGCAACGCGGCGGATCGCCGTGCTGGGCATAAAGACCGAGATGCAGGCCGATCAGCCGGCGTTCTACGTCGCGCAGTATCTGGTCGATGCCGGCTTCGATGTGGTGCCGGTGCCGGTCTATTACCCGAATGTTTCGACGATTCTTGGACGGCCCGTGCATCGGCAATTGGCCGGCATCGATCCGCCAGTCGACATGGTCAACGTGTTCCGCCGGCCGCAGGACTTGGCTGCGCATGTCGACGACTTGATCGCCGCCCGGCCGCGCGCGGTGTGGATGCAACTGGGCATCGCCGACGCGGCGGTCGCCGAGCGGCTCGCCCGCGCTGGAATCGACGTCGTGCAGAACCGCTGCATCATGGTCGACCACCGCCAGCTGGCTGCCTGAGCAGCGGCAACAGCAGCGGCAGCGCGCACCGGCTGCGCTGCCGCTGTGAGCCGCGATCAGCCGCTGGTCAGCGCGCTGGCCGGCACCACGGGAATCACCACGCTCGACGGCCGCGCCGCGTCGCTGTAAATCGTCAGCACGCCGGCCAACGACTGCAGCAGCGTGGGAAGCGGCGGCACACCCTGCGGCAGATTGCTGGCGCTGACGGCGATCCGCAGACGGTGACCCTTGGCGATCAGCGCGCTGGTTTGGAACACCTCGACCGGCACCATGACCGGCGTGTTGATGCCCACCGGCAGCACCGATTCCTGGGTAAACGGATGCCAGGGCTGGATCGACTGGCCGTCGAGCTTGCGTGAGCGGCGCTCGTCGACCGCGCGCAGTGATGCGGTCTGCAGGCCGTTGGTCAGCGGTGTCACCCGGCCATTGGGTGCGACGTCGTCGACCCGCACCGACAGGCCGGCGTCGATCGCGGTGGTCGCCATCCAGATGTCCGCTTCGATCGGGCCGTTCAGGTAGTAGTCCTCGGCCATCGGCTCGGTCTGGTAGTTGATCGCGCCGCTGTCGACGACGTTGCCGTTGGAGAAGCAAGGCACCGGAAGCAAGCCGAGCAGGCCGGCGGTCCACTGCGCGGAGCTGACCGAGCACAAGCCCAGGATCGGGACTTGCGCCGCGACATTGCTGCGCTCGTCGGCGGCCGGCGTCGTGGTCGACAACGATTTGTCGCCGCGGAGGTACAAGCGCTGCGCGCTGGCTTGCGGATGCGGCCAGTCGCTCGCCGTTACGTAGCGATCCAGGCCGGTGACCCACTGCGTAACATTCGGCAAGCGGTCGGCGCCGACGTCCAGGCCTTTGACGTACTGGTCGAACCACTGCAGCGTCAGCTCGCTGAGCGTCGGCACACCATCCGCCGGCAAGCCCATGCCCATCGCAGCCTGGATGTGCGTCCACGGGCCCATCAGCAGCTTGGCCACGGTGTTGCGCTTGATGACCTCATAGCTCATCGGCTCGCTGCGCTGGAACAAGTCGCGCAGGCCGCCGACGACGAAGGTCGGCACCCTGACGGCCGAGATGATCTCCAGCGGCGAGCGTGCCTGCCAGAACGCGCCGTCGTATGCGGTTTCGGCCTCGCCGACCAGCGCCTTCAGAATCGTCGGCACCTGAAAGTTGGTCACGGCGCTGAGCACGTGCTCCAGCACGACCGGGATGCCGATGGTGGGATCGGTCAGCACCGTCGGATTGGTCACGCCGAGCACCGACACCAAGCCCAGCCACAGCGGAATGAACGTCGGATTGACCTGGCCGCCGGTGAACACGATGTCGCGGTAGCCGTCACCGATCGGCACGATCGGGAACGCCGCCTTGATCGACGGATGGCCCTGCGCTGCCGTGATGATCGCCGTGATGCCCAGATAGGAGACGCCCTGCACGCCGATGCGTCCGTCGCACCACGGCTGGCGGACGACCCAGTCGACCACCTCGGCGTAGTCGGCCTGCTCTTCAGGGCCGAAGGCTTCCCACTGCCCCTCGGACTGGCCGGTGCCGCGGACGTCGACCGTGATGCTGGCGTAGCCGTGAGTGACCAGCAGCTCGTCGGCACCGCCGAGCGCCGGCACGAACTGGCCGCTGACGCCGTTGTAAGCGGTCTGCACGAGCACGGTCGGGAACGGCCCTGGCGCCGGATTGCCGTCGGCGTCGGCCGGCAGCGTCAGATACGCGGCCAGACGCTTGCCGTCGCGCATCGTGATGTATTGCAGCGGCTGCACGGCCGTGCCGGCGTGCGTCGCCGGCGGGGCATAGGTGCTGGTCCACTGCGCGCCCTGATTGCCGGTGATCGTGCGGCCGCCTTGCGCCGTGGCCGTGCGCGCGCCGAGCGTGCTCCAGTCCGACTGCGCTGTCGGCAACGGGCCAGGATTGTCGTCGCTGCCGCCACCGCCACAGCCCGCCAATATCACCAGCGCCGAACAGGCCGCCGTCAGCCACAGTCGATAGCTCGTCTTGCCCACGATGTTCTCCATTTGCACCACGTTTCGATGACGCTCGGTACCGGGCACGGCGAGGTGCGCATCGGCATTGCTGCCACGAGTCTGTCATGCAAGCCACGGCTTCGTGATTGGCCTAGTTCCTACTTCAAATGGAGTAGATCGGAGGCGGTGCTGCGATCGCGGCGCGAGGAGGGCGGGCGCTTGCCTCGGCGTGCCCCGCAGATATCCAACGTGCTGTCAGTAATCAGGTCGCGAACGACACGTTTGGCGCGGGCCATGCAGCGCGCCAAGCGGTGAGTGGCCCGGTAACATGTGCTGCGATGAAAAGACCCCGATACCTCTACACCGCCGGTTACGAAGGCATGACCTCGGAGGCCTTCATCGGTCGGCTCGCGGCCGAAGCGATTCGGACTCTGGTGGATGTCCGGGCGCTGCCGCTCTCGCGAAAACCCGGATTCTCCAAAACCGCTTTATCGAAGCTACTGGCTGACCGGGGTATCGGCTATCTGCACATGCCATCGCTCGGCTGTCCGAAGTCTGTGCGCGATCGCTACAAGCTCGACCGCGACTGGACGCAGTACACAGCGTCGTTCATGGAACACCTCGCTGGCCAGCAAGCCGCCATTGCCGAACTCGCGAAGATCGGGAGCACCACGACGGCGGCCTTGATGTGCTTTGAGGCCGACCCGGCTCAATGTCATCGAACGTTCGTCGCAAGGGCGGTGAGTCAGGCCGGTGCCCTGCCGGTGGCCCACATCACGGCCCGAACAGTGATCCCTGAACTTGCGTGCCGGGCTGCAGCTTAGGCGGGTAGATCACGCTGACGATCAGCCACTGGTCCGGGAAACGGTGGATCGTTCCCATCAGGAACATCAGGTCCTTTGAGGCAAACTCGGTCTCGTACTTGGCCCGAAGCGGAGCCTCCCAGGCCGTTCCATGCTTGCGCTCAACATTCCAATAAAGGGCGCCAATCTCCCAATCCACGATCTTGTGCCGGTAAGACGTTACCGATGAGCCCGCACGGCACTCGTACCGGTAGTGGAAGTCGTAGGGAAGTTTCTTCAACAGCCGGATGTCCGGATCGGAATGCGCGAAGAGGTTGCCCTGCGCTTGAAGCTGGGTGAGCTTGGCTTTCTCTTCCGGGGTCCAGTCACGGTCTTTGACCGGCTTGGTATCCAAGGCGAGGATTCGAGAGGGCCTGAGCAGCGCCAAGGTCGGTCCGCGGCGCTGTTGCCTTGCTCGTTCGAGGGCATCGAAATCATCGAACACCGGCAGCATGTCCAGCCAGCGTCGACGTTGAGACCAGTCTTTGGCGGTCGGTACCACCTCGCCAATTTTGATGGTGTCGACATGCAAACGATGGCTTTCAACTCGGCGATCGTCTGACGCGTGCTGGACTCGCGCATCGATCCACTGCCACTTTTTGAACTGCTGCTGATCCGTCACGAGGCGGAAGGGCACCGGATACAACCGGATCAAATCGCCCGATTCCGTCATCCCCGCAACGCAAGACGTCTCAACGTACTTCGTGCTGGGGGATGGATACGTCTTGCAAAGAATCAGGATGCGTTCCTGTCGGATTGGATGGGCCATGGGTCACGTCCTGCGCCTTGAGGTTGGCAGACGCGGCTTGAACCACGGGAGCGGATTCGCTCAAGCCCGCCGAGCAACGGCATCGGCCGCAGGGGCAGGTCGCGCCGCATTCGCCGAGCGCGGCCGATCGCGTCGGGCAAAATGATCTCATCAGCAGAAGTGAGAATTTGTTGCGCCGGTCTCAGTGGAAGACGGCATTTTCGACCCGACGTGCCGGACCCCAGCCCGGGCTCGAAATCCCGCTGGCTGCTTAGGCAAAAGCTTTTTTGCCTGCAAAATTCAGCAAAAACTCCATCTGGTCCGCGAGGATCAGTCGGTTGCTGAGGATCAGGTATTCGGCGAGGTTGGGCGTGTAGGGCACCGCCAGCAGTTTCATGCCGGCTTCTTCGGGCGTGCGGTCGGCCTTGCGGTGGTTGCAGCGTTCGCAGGCGGTGACGCAGTTGATCCAGACGTTTTCGCCGCCGCGGGATACCGGAATGACGTGGTCGCGCGTCAGCACCGAGGCGGAGAACTGGCGGCCGCAGTACAGACACAGATTGCGGTCACGCTGGAACAGCGTGCGGTTGGTCAGCATCGGCGCGCCGGCGGCGAATTTCCGCGCGCGGTCGGCGACGGCGATGATCGAGCCGATCTCGACTGACGAGCGCTGGCCGGTCACGGAGCTGAGGCCGCCGCTGATCCGGAAGCGCTCGGCGCCGGCTTCCCAGCAGACGCGTTTGCGGGCGTACAGCGTCACCGCCGATTGCCAGCGTATCCAGCCGACGGGCAGGCCGCCGGCGTCGAGTTTGAGTATCGAAGGGATCATTACTGCTCCGTTTCGCTCAATGCGGCTGATGTGTCGCGCGCCGCTTGCATCGTTGCTGCCACTGCGCCCTGGCCGGTGCCGGGGATGACTCGGTTTGATCACTGCGATTGTGGACGCGCCGTATGGACATTCCAAGACGGCGCGTGACGCAACCTATTGTGATTAAGTATTCAACAATAGGATTTTGTGCAAGCCTTTAAAGCTCCGGCACCTTGAAGAACACTTCGGCGACGGCGCCGTGCAGGTCGTTCAGGCCTAGCTGGATTTCGTCGATCAAGCCATGCAGGCCTTCTTCGACCAGCTTGTCGACGTTGGCGTCCTGAACCAAGGCCCGGACCCGCCACAAGGTGCGCTCGACGCTGCGCGATTCCGGCAGGTGCGGCAGCGTGGAGGCGATCATCGACAGGCAGAACGTGACGCTGCGCGGGAACTCGCGGTTCTGCAGCAGGAATCGCAGCACGCCGGTGCGGTTGACGCGCGCCTTCACGTGCCGGCGATACATCTGATACGCGGTCAGCGTGCGCAGCACGCTCATCCACTGGATGTTGTACAGCGGCGCCAGCTGTTCGGCTCGGCCGGTTGGGTCCAGCAGCGACGTCGACCGCACATCGAGGATGCGCGTGGTCATGTCGGCTTGTTCGAGGTTGGTGCCGATCCGCAGAAACTGGAAGCCGACGTCCTGGCTCATGTTGAAGCTGAGCACCGAGTACACCAGCATCGTGCCGTCGATCACGCGCTGCAGGAACGCGCCGCGCCGCGACCGGCTCAGCGCGCCTTCGCCCTGGCCGATCACGTAGTAATGCAGGTCGTTGAGCTTTTCCCAGACTTCGCGCGGCGTGGCGTCGCGCACGGTGCGGAGGATTTCGCGCGCCGCGTGCAGCGAGCTGTGGATCGAGCCCGGGTTACGCTGGTCCAGCAGCAGAAAGCGCACGACATTGGATTCACTGTAGTCGTCGCCGTACAGCGAGCGGTACAGCTCTTCGGCGCCGACGATCTGCACCAGCGGCTGCCAGCCGAACGGAATGCCGCGCGGCAGGTCGAGCAGCAGCAGCGCGTTGACGTTGACCAGTCGCGCGGTGTTTTCGGCGCGTTGCAGGTAGCGGCCGAGCCAGTAGATGTTGCTAGCGACGCGGGACAGCATCAGCCGGCCCCCTGCGATTGCGATTGCGTTGGTGACGGCGGGGCGCTGTCTTCGAGGTCGACGATCCAGGTGTCCTTGGCGCCGCCGCCCTGACTGGAATTGACCACCAGCGAGCCGCGCACCATCGCCACGCGGGTCAGTCCGCCGGTGGTCACGTAGGTGGAATCAACACTGCCGCGCGACAGGATGAACGGCCGCAGGTCGAGGTGTCGGGGTTCGATCGTGTTGTCTTCCATCAGCGTCGGCGCAGTGGACAGTGCCAGCGTCGGCTGGGCCATGTAGTTGCGCGGATTGGATTCGATCAGCCGGCGGAACTTCTCACGCTCTTCGGCCGTCGATCGCGGCCCGATCAACATGCCGTAGCCGCCCGATTCGTTGGCCGGCTTGACGACCAGCTTGTCGAGATTAGCCAGCACGTATTCGCGCTGCTTGGGGTCCATGCACAGATAGCTGGGCACGTTCGGGATGATCGGGTCTTCGCCCAGGTAGTACTTGATCATCTGCGGCACGAACGCGTAGACGACCTTGTCGTCGGCGACGCCGGCGCCCGGGCAGTTGGCCAGCGCCACGCGACCGTTGATCCAGGCGCGCATCAGGCCTTTGACGCCCAGCACCGATTCGGGATTGAACGCTTCCGGGTCGAGGAACAAGTCATCGATGCGGCGATAGATCACGTCGACCCGGCGCGGGCCGTAGATCGTGCGCATGTACACGCAGTCGTCGTCGGCGACGAACAGATCGGTGCCTTCGACCAGCTCGATGCCCATCTGCTGCGCCAGATACGCGTGCTCGAAGTACGCCGAATTGAAGATGCCCGGCGTCAGCAGCACGACGTTGGGCTGGTCCAGCGGCCGCGGCGACAGTGCGGCGAGCGTGTCGTACAGCTGCGCTGGGTAGTCGTCGACCGGCAGGATGTTCGTCGCTTCGAACAGCTCCGGGAACACGCGCTTGGTGACCAAGCGGTTCTCGACCATGTAGGAGACGCCCGAGGGCACGCGCAAGTTGTCTTCGAGCACATACATCGTGCCGTCGTTGTCGCGTACCAGATCGCTGCCGCAGATATGCGCCCAGACGCCGTTGGCTGGCTTGACGCCGATGCACTGCTTGCGGAAGTTCACCGACTCGTTGAGCAACTCGGCCGGGAACACCCCGTCCTTGATGATCTTCTGCTCGTTGTACAAGTCCTGGATGAACAGGTTCAGCGCGTAGACGCGCTGCTTGAGGCCGGCTTCGGTCTTCTGCCACTCACTCAGCGGGATGATCCGGGGAATGATGTCGAACGGCCAGGCGCGGTCGACATTCTTGCCCTCGGAATACACCGTGAAGCTGATGCCCATGACCTTGATCGCCAACTCGGCGGCCAAGCGGCGTTCGGCCAATTCGGGTTCGGACAGGGCTTGGAGGTACTCGGCGAGCTTGCGCGCCGCGGGGCGTGGCAGCCCGGCCGACTCGCACAGCTCATCGTAGAAGTTTTCGCAGCGGTATTGCCGCCAATCAATTGCCATGTGCTCCCGCAGGGTGATGGCTGTTTTTAGAGAGAAACTACGCTAACAGGAAGCCTAAGCAAAACATAGGCCATGGCGCACCGCTTCGGTGCATCATGCTGCGGTCTCGCCGAAGGCCCGGTGAACCGGCAATGCTAGACTGTTGCAATTCCGGTAGACCGATTCCATGCCCAAAGCCAAGCCTGCTCTGGAGTTCAAGGGGCGCATGCTGTCGTTGACGCGAGTCCGCGTTCTCGATCCCAGCCTGGCCGCCATCGACACCCACCTGCGCAACTTCGCCGCCCAGATGCCGCAAGCCATCGAAGGCCTGCCGGTGATCCTCGAAAGTGACGTGCCGATCGAACTGGCCGGCGTGCTCAAGCTGATGCGCGATTTGGGCATGCAGCCGCTGGCGGTCATGGAAGGCGCACTGGCCGGTGATGCGCGGCTGTGCGGCCTGCCAGTGCTGCCGCTCGACGTCGTCAGCGAAGGCCGCAGCGGCCGCGCTGCGGCCGAGCCCGTGGTGGTCGAAGTACCGGTCGCACCACCGCCACCGCCGCCGCCGCCGATCGCGATGCCGGTGCGCCGCTCGACCCGGATCGTGACCGAGCCGGTCCGCTCCGGCCAGCAGATCTACGCCGAAGGTGCCGACCTGATCGTGACGCAACTTGTCAGCCCGGGCGCCGAGGTCATCGCCGACGGTTGCATTCATGTCTACGGCACGTTGCGCGGCCGGGCCTTGGCCGGTGCGCGCGGTGATACCGACGCCCGCATCTTCTGCCGCAAAATGGAAGCCGACCTGCTAGCGGTCGCCGGCATCTACGCCGTCGCCGACCAGATGCAGGGCGCCCTGCGTGGCCAGCCGGTGCAAGCCAGCTTGGTGCAGGGCAAGCTCAGAATCGAACGCCTCGACGTGTAGCGCCTTTGGCGCGCGACGCGGCTCACACACAGGAAGCAGTACGTACTCGAGAGGGACAGCGGTGACGAAAATCGTCGTAGTGACATCCGGCAAGGGCGGCGTGGGCAAGACCACGACCAGTGCATCGTTTTCCACGGGCCTGGCGGCGCGCGGCAAGAAGACGGTGGTGATCGATTTCGACGTGGGCCTGCGCAATCTCGACCTGATCATGGGCTGCGAGCGGCGCGTGGTGTTCGACTTCGTCAACGTGATCCACGAAGAAGCCAACCTGCGTCAGGCGCTGATCAAGGACAAGCAGTACGACAACCTGTACGTGCTGGCCGCGAGCCAGACCCGAGACAAGGATGCGTTGTCCGAAGCCGGCGTCGAAAAGGTGCTCAACGAACTGGCCAAGGAATTCGACTACATCATCTGCGACTCGCCAGCCGGCATCGAGCGCGGCGCGCATCTGGCGATGTACTTCGCCGACGAGGCGCTGGTGGTCACCAACCCCGAAGTGTCGTCGGTGCGTGACTCCGACCGCGTGCTCGGCCTGCTGTCGAGCAAGACGCGCTCGGTCGAATCGGGCAGCGGCCGGGTCAAGGAACACCTGGTCATCACCCGCTACAACCCGGCGCGCGTGCTCAAGGGCGAAATGCTGTCGATCGACGACGTCAAGGAGATCTTGGGCATCCCGGTGCTTGGCGTGATCCCCGAGTCCGGCAGCGTGCTGTCGGCATCCAACTCGGGCTCGCCGGTCATCAACGACAAGACCACCGACGCCGGCCAGGCCTACGACGACTTGGTGGCGCGTTTCCTCGGCGAAGATCGTCCGCACCGCTTCATCACGGCAGAAAAGAAGGGCCTGCTCAGCAAACTGTTCGGAGCCTGATTATGGCCATCGACTGGATGAAGCTGTTCCGCACCGAACAGAAAGCGAGCGCGCAGACCGCCAAGGAACGCCTGCTGGTCGTCGTGTCGCACCAGCGTGCCGGCCGCGCCAACGGCCCGGAATATCTGACCCGTCTGCGCGAAGAACTGCTGGCCGTGGTGCGCAAATACGTCACCGTCGACGATTCGGCGGTCCACGTCGACGTCAAGCGCGAAGACGGTGACGAAGTGCTGGCGATGAGCATCACGCTACCCGAGCGCAGCTGACCTTGCTTGCCTCTCCCTCCGGGAGAGGTCGGCGCGTAGCGCCGGGTGAGGGCGTTTGGGATCGCGCGACGCTGGCAGGCCCTCACCCGGCCCTGCGGGCCACCCTCTCCCGGCGGGAGAGGGCTAAAGCGCTGGCTTGGCCCGCTTTTTCTTGCAGCAAGGCTGCCCCTCTTGCTTGGCTTGCCTGTCCCTCCGGGAGAGGTCGGCGCGTAGCGCCGGGTGAGGGCGTTTGGGATCGCGCGATGCTGGCAGGCCCTCACCCGGCCCTGCGGGCCACCCTCTCCCGGCGGGAGAGGGCTAAAGCGCTGGCTTGGCCCGCTTTTTCTTGCAGCAAGGCTGCCCCTCTTGCTTGGCTTGCCTGTCCCTCCGGGAGAGGTCGGCGCGTAGCGCCGGGTGAGGGCGTTTGGGATCGCGCGACGCTGGCAGGCCCTCACCCGGCCCTGCGGGCCACCCTCTCCCGGCGGGAGAGGGCAAAAGCGCTGGCTTGGCCCGCTTTTCCTTCAGCGAGGCTGACCTTCAGGCCTGGTTTGCCTCTCCCTCCGGGAGAGGTCGGCGCGTAGTGCCGGGTGAGGGCGTTTAGGGATCGCGCGATGCTGGCAGTCCCTCACCCGGCCCTGCGGGCCACCCTTTACCGGTGGGAGAGGGTTAAAGCGCTGGCTTGGCTCGCTTTTCTTGCAGCGAGGCTGACCCTCAGGCTTGGCTTGCCTCTCCCTCCGGGAGAGGTCGGCGCGTAGCGCTGCGTGAGGGTGTTTAGGAATCGCGCCACGCTGGCAGGCCCTCACCCGGCCCTGCGGGCCACCCTCTCCCGGCGGGAGAGGGCTAAAGCGCTGGCTTGGCTCGCGTTTTCCTTCAGCGAGGCTGACCCTCAGGCTTGGCTTGCCTCTCCCTCCGGGAGAGGTCGGCGCGTAGCGCCGGGTGAGGGCGTTAGGGATCGCGCGATGCTGGCAGTCCCTCACCCGGCCCTGCGGGCCACCCTCTCCCGGCGGGAGAGGGCTAAAGCGCTGTCTTGGCTCGCGTTTTCCTTCAGCGAGGCTGACCTTCAGGCCTGGTTTGCCTCTCCCTCCGGGAGAGGTCGGCGCGTAGCGCCGGGTGAGGGCGTTAGGGATCGCGCCACGCTGGCAGACCCTCACCCGGCGCTGCGGGCCACCCTCTCCCGGAGGGAGAGGGCTAAAGTGCTGGCTTGGCCCGCTTTTTCTTGCAGCAAGGCTGACCCTCTTACCTAGCTTGCCTCTCCCTCCGGGAGAGGGTGGCGCGTAGCGCTGGGTGAGGGCGTTTAGGAATCGCGCCACGCTGGCAGGCCCTCACCCGGCCCTGCGGGCCACCCTCTCCCGGCGGGAGAGGGCTAAAGCGCTGGCTTGGCTCGCCTTTCTTGCAGCGAGGCTGCCCCTCTTGCTTGGCTTGCCTCTCCCTCCGGGAGAGGTCGGCGCTTAGCGCCGGGTGAGGGCGTTTGGGATCGCGCCACGCTGGCAGACCCGCTCGCTCCGGGAGCGGGCGCCATCTTGAGCCCCGCTCGCCACGCCCCTCGGGCGAGCGGCCGAAGCTCAGGCCTTGCCGCGCAGTTCCTTGCGCAGGATCTTGCCGATCGGCGACTTGGGCAGGTCGGTGCGGAACTCGATCACCTTGGGCACCTTGTAGCCGGTCAGGTACGACTTGCAGTGCTCGCGCAGCGCGGCAACCGTCAGGCTTTCGTCCTTTTTGACGACGCAGACCTTCACCGCTTCGCCGGTCTTGTCGTCCGGGATGCCGACGCAGGCGCATTCGAGCACGCCTGGATGCTTGGCGACCACGTCTTCGATTTCGTTCGGATATACGTTGAAGCCCGACACGATGATCATGTCCTTCTTGCGGTCGACGATCGCAAAGAAGCCGCGCTCGTTCATCGTCGCGATGTCGCCGGTGCGCAGGTAGCCGTCGGGCGTCATCACCTTGGCGGTTTCTTCCGGGCGGTTCCAGTAGCCGGCCATCACCTGCGGGCCCCTGACGCACAGCTCGCCGGGTTCGCCCGCGGCGACGTTGCGGTTGTCGTCGTCACGCAAGGCGATGTCGGTGGACGGAATCGGCAGGCCGATCGTGCCGTTCCATTCCAGCGACGTGATCGGGTTGATGCAGACCGCCGGCGAGGTTTCGGTCAAGCCATAGGCCTCCGACAGCGGCTTGCCGGTGACCTGCTTCCAGCGTTCAGCCACGGCCTGCTGCACGGCGGCGCCGCCGCCGAGCGTGAAGCGCAGGCTGGAGAAATCCAGCGCGGCGAAGCCCGGCGTGTTGAGCAGGCCGTTGAACAGCGTGTTGACGCCGGTAAAGGCCGTGAACTTGTGCTTGGCCAGCTCGGCGACGAAGCCCGGCATGTCGCGCGGGTTCGGAATCAGCACGTTTTTGCCGCCGACCGACAGGAATACCAGGCAGTTCGCCGTCAGTGCAAAGATGTGGTAGAGCGGCAAGGCGGTGATGATCAGTTCCTTGCCTTCCTGCAGGTTGCCGCTGAGCCAGCTGCGCGCCTGCAGCACGTTGGCGACGATGTTCTTGTGCAACAGCTGCGCGCCCTTGCTGACGCCGGTGGTGCCGCCGGTGTACTGCAAGTAAGCCGTGTCGGCGTGGCCGATCTTGACGCGGTGATACGGCTGCGACCGCCCCTTGGACAGCGCCTTGCGCAGCGGCACTGTGCCGGGGATGTTCCAGGCCGGCACCATCTTCTTGACGCGTTTGACGACGAAGTTCACCAGCGGCCGTTTCGGGAACGGCGCCAAGTCGCCGATCTGCGTGGTGATCACCGTTTCGACCTTGGTATTGGCCAGCACCTGCTGCAGCGTATTGCAGAAGTTTTCGATGATGACGATCGCACGCGCGCCGCTGTCGTTGAGCTGATGTTCCAGCTCGCGCGGCGTGTACAGCGGGTTGACGTTGACGACGACCAGGCCGGCGCGAAGGATGCCGAACATCGTCACCGGGTACTGCAGCAGATTGGGCAGCATCACCGCGACGCGATCGCCTGCATGCAGGCCGAGCACGTTCTGCAGGTAGCTGGCGAAGTCCTGGCTCAGCTTGTCGAGCTCGTCATACGTCAGGCCAAAGCCCATGCACTCGTAAGCCGGCAGATTGCGGAAACGGTTGCAGGCGTCTTCGAGGATGTCGACGACCGACTGATAGGTATTCAGGTCGATTTCGGCGGGAACGCCGGGTGAATACTGAGAAAGCCAGATCTTGCCGCTGGTCGCGACGCTGTTCCCGGTCATGGGCATGTCCTGCCTGTCGTAATGGATCGTTGATTTAATGGTGGCATTTCAAGGGTCTGCGCCCCTGGCCGCGATACAGCGCTCCCTTGCGGCCCGCCGATGATAGGGGATTTTCCGCGCTCGCCGCGAACTCGTTATCGGCACATCGCCGGGCTAAATCGCGTTGTTTTCGGCGCTGTTTTGGCTCTCCAGCAGCCAGGTTCGCAGATCGATGTCGCCCCCGCTGCGGTCGAACGCGCCGTCGACCCGGTCCAGCAAGGCCGCGACGCGACTGCCGAGCGGGCCGCCGGGCTTGACCGCCAATTCGTGCTGGCGCAGCGCACGCCACATCGCGCCAAGACGGATCGATGATGGATCGCGTGCCGGCAGCAGCACGCTGCGGGTCGGGCCGGATTCGATCAAATAGCCGCAGGCGATCAGCGATTCGACGCTGTGAATGACGTTTTCGGGCGGTGCATCGATGCTCTGCACCAGATCGTCCTGGGTCAGCGGCGCATCGCCTGCGACGTAGCGCTGCGCGGTCATCGCGATGATCGTCAGCGCCAGATAGTCCGCTTCGCGGCCGGGGATCTGCAGCGCACGTCGTGCCGGGCCTAGATGCCGCGGATTCTGCACATAGAAGGACAACTGGCAGCCGATCAGCAGCACCAGCCAACCCACATGCAGCCAGATCAGCAGAAAGATCACGATCGCAAAGCTGGAATACACCGCGTTGTAGTTGCTGGCATTGGCCACGAACGAGGCAAACAGCAGGCTGCCGGTTTGCCACAGCACGCCAGCGCCGAGCCCGCCGATCAGCGCCGCTTTCCAGCGCACTTTGGTGTTGACCAGAAAGCTGTACATGAAGCTGAACAGCAGCACGATGATCAGGTACGGAATCGCCCGCGCCAGCAGAAAGATCAGCCAGCCGAACGGCTCGTACTGCGCCACTTGGGCGACGATGCCGCTGTTGAGCACCGTCGCGGTCAGGCCAAGCGCCGTAAACACCAGCGCAGGCCCGATCATCAGCACGCCGAAGTATTCGCCGATGCGCCGCGTCAGCGGCCGCTGGATGTCGATGCGCCAGATGAAATTGAAGCTCGACTCGACTTTGCGGATCAGCGACAGCGCGGTGTAGAACAGCAGAATCACGCCGAACGAACCCAGCACACTGACCTGGATCTTCTCGACGAAGGCCATCACGCGCGTCGCGATCGGCGCGGCCTGCGGGCCCAGCGGCCGCAGGAATTCCAGCAGCACCGGCTCCAGGCTGTCGTTGGCGCCGAGCGCCTTGAGTACCGAAAACCCGAGCGCCAGCAACGGCACGATCGACAGCAGCGTGGTGTAGACCAAGCTCATCGCGCGCAGTGACAGGTCGCCTGCCATCAAGTCGCGCAGCACCGCATACAGATACTGGCCGCAGCGGACCAGCAGGCGCTGATGCCGGTGCCGCGCCACCGGCGCCTGCCACAGCGCCGAGCTGAGCCGGGTCATCAAGGGGACTTTCATCGGGTGTTTCCTCGGTCGGATCCGCGTGCGTCCGTCTGCTCGCGCTTGACTTTGTTGCACTGCAAAAATAATCTGCAGATGCGCGTTGTTGCAGTGCAACATCGCTTTCCAATTGCAGGGTGCCCAAAGCGGGCAGCCCCTTGTACCAAACCAGGAGTGAGTGATGACTGTGCAGACGATCGTGAGCGATGTGAAGGGCCGTGTTGAACCGTTGGTTGCCAAGGGCCAGGAAGTGGTCACCGTGTCGGTCGACACGCTGCTGAAGGCCAACGACGTCGTCGTCGACGGCGTGACCACCGTGGTCAAGACCCAGGTCGAAGCCGGCAAGGACCTGTTTGCTGCCGCCCAGGCCAGCTTCGAAAAGGCCAAGAGCGCCGGCATCAAGGCCGTCGTCGCCTCGCCGATCGAATACCTGCCCGACGGCCGTGAGCGCGTCGTGTCGGCCTACAACGACACCGTCACCGTCGTCACCAAGACCGGCGAAGAAGTCGTCAAGATCGTCAAGGAAGGCTACGAGACGGTCACCGCGACGCTGACCGGCGTCCCGGTTGCCGCCAAGGCTGCCCCGGCCAAGAAGCCGGCGCCGCGCAAGGCCCCGGCTGCCAAGAAGCGCACCGCCAAGAAGGCGGCCTGAACTGACTCGGTGCCGGCCGCGAGGCCTGCACCGGTCAAGCGGTAACCAGAAGGCTGAAGCGCAGCGCGCTTCAGCCTTCTGTCGTTGTGCTGCCGCAAAATGCCGGTCTTGCATCCCGCTGCGGATCGTCGGCAGGAAGGTTCGTCGCGCCAGCGCTATACGGAACTGCATTTCCAAGGATCGGTGGCAGCGGCTGGCCGTGCGTGTTGGGCGCTTCCAGCGCCCTGGATGATCATTGGGTTCGCGGCTTCGTCCTCGGAGAGTATTCACCGATGTCTATTCAAAAAAGGCGCGCGATCTGCATCCATTGTGGAAATCTAAAGCCGCACTTTCTAAGTGAATGCCGAAAGTGCGGCTTTATTCCGCTGTCGCTCTCGGCCAAAGCAAGAAGCTTGATTCTTTCGATGGATTACGAAAGGCAGAGCAATGAATATGGCAATGAGCCCTCAGAGGTCTCATTGCGCGACTTGGAGGATATGGGGCGCAGGATCGAGTCCGGTATCGGCGTTGAATATGATGACGAGGCGGTTTTGGATGCTGAGCGCCACCTGCAGAGTATTGAAGCACTCACGGCCAAGGACGTATTTCGCGCGACATTCCTCTGGTTGCTGCCCGTCATCGTCGTCTTTGTCGTGACCGTTGTTTATCTATTTCTGAAGTAACCATCACAGGGAACGCGATCGGTGGCGGATCATTGGAGCCAACGGTGAACGCAACGGGCGTCGTTTTGCTGACTTCATTGGCAGTTGGCGTTCTGGTGCCTCTCATCGCTGCGTTCGTGAGCGATCGGGCGCGCAACGTGCTGGCATCGGACGTTGCAATCAGATCGCACCCTCGCCGGAGAGCGACGTCGTAACCGTGCTGTGTCAGGTTATGGAACCGGCGGTTGATCGCCTGACCTCATGGCGCTTTTGATCATGGACCCAGCCCTTTCTGCTTCCCCCACCATCGGTCGCCGCGTCGAAAGCCGCTTTCGTGCGCACCCGCTGCTGCGCAATGCGCATCAGCAGACGATTGCGCCGCTGTTGTTCCGGCGGATGCCGGTGCTCGATCTGCGGATCGAGCGCCTGGAAACGCCGGACGGCGATTTCGTCGACTTGGGCTGGGTTGATCGGCGGCATCCGAGCGGGCCGATTGCGGTGTTGCTACACGGCCTCGGCGGCGGGTTTTCGAGCCTGTATCTGCGCGGGCTGGCGCTGCGGCTCGAAGCGCTCGGCTGGCGCGCGCTGCTGCTGCAACTGCGCGGCGCCGGCGAAGAACCCAACCGGCTGCCACGCAGCTATCACCACGGCGACACGGCCGACTTGCGCTGGATCTGGCAGCGGCTGCGCGCCGCCGAGCCGGCAACGCCGATCGCATCGGTCGGCTGGTCGATGGGCGGCAACATTCTGCTGCGGGCCCTGGCCGAGGAGGGCGAGCAAGCGCCGCTGTGTGCCGCGGTGGCGGCCAGCGTGCCGTTCCGGCTGCTGGAATGCGCCGAGCACCTCGATCGCGGCTTTGCCCGCGTCTACCAGCGGCATCTGCTGACCGGGCTCAAGGACATCGTCCGGCGCAAGCATGCGGCGTGGCCGCTGCCGCCGTCGGTCAACGTGGGCCGCGTGCTGGCCTCCCGCAACTTCTTCGAGTTCGACGACGCGTTCACGGCGCCGTTGAACGGCTTTGCCGATGCGGCCGATTACTACCGCCGCACTGCTTGCGGCGAGGTGTTGGACCAGGTCCGGACGCCGACGCTGATCGTCCATGCCGAAGACGACCCGTTCATGCCGCGCGGCATCATGCCGTCGGCATCGCAGTTGTCGCCGTCGGTGACGCTGGAGGTGGCCGAGCGCGGCGGGCATGTCGGGTTTGTGGCCAGCGATCGCTACGGTCGTGCCGACTGGTGGCTGGAGCGGCGTATTGCAGCCCATCTGCAGCAGTCGCTGCCGACGGCCGCCGCCACCGCGTGACGGTCGTTAGCGCTGCATCTCGACGCTGCTGGCGGCCGGCGCCGGTGGCCGAACGCGGTTGACCTGGCGGCGCAGCAAGTACCGCTGCAGACGGAACACCAGACGGCTCAGCAGCGAGTCGTCCACCGGCGCCAGTGCGGTGAATTCCATGCCCAGCCGCGTCGACGACGCGCCGCTGACGCAGTTGCGCACCGTCACTTCGGTGTCGAGCGCGCCGTCGTCAGCCGTTAGCCGGCAGCGCAGCCGCACGCCGCGCGCCACGGTGACGCCGGCCGGCAAGCGTGCGCCGATGCCGGCGCGCGACAGGTCGAGGACCACGGCGCCGACGGTGTCGCCGCTGTCGTCGATCAGCGTGGCGCTGAGCCAGCCCGGATCGGACACCGGCACCCGGAACACGCCGCGACGTTGTGCGGAGTCGTTCATGGGCATTCGGCGGCGCGGCGGAATGGGCGGTGGTTCATACGGGTGAACAGGGGAGGTTGTGAGTCGATCGGGGCTTGCCACAAGATGACTATCGGCCGGGCCAGATCAAACTAGAGTCCCGCAAGTGACTGTCTCGACAACGTCATCTGGCCGCGCCGCCCTATTCGTTTGCCTGCGCTACCGTTGAGGATCATCTGCTGACATGACCCACTACCATTTGAATGCCCCGCTGACGGCCGATCTAGGATCGCGCGTGGTCTCGACTTCGGCTGCGATTCGCAGCGGCAAGATCGGTCCTAGCCAATCCGACCCGGTCAGCGACCTGATCGTCGACCTGACCGACGCGGCGATGCGCCACTTCTTCGTGCGCCCGGCCGAGGTGTTCAAGCTGGGCCTGGCGTCGCGCGGCATCATCGACCTGGGCGTGCGCAGCACCAACAAAACGATCCGCATGGCGCTCAAGCAGATCCTGCCGCGACTGTCACCGGAGCAGTTCCGTCAGGTCGCCGACTACCTCGACGAAGCGCTCGAAATCAACAAACCGCAACGGAAGCCCGAATGACCGCAGCTCGTCCCGACCCGGCCGCCGAGCGCGGCAGCGACCGTATTCGTCTGGTCGATCTGCTCTGCAGTGCCGCGCGCATCACGCCCGACCTGCCCGGCGTGGTCCGTGGATTGGCTCGGCTGGCGACGCTCAAGCCGGCCGCCAGCGGCTCGATCGCGGCACTGATCGAGCGTCATGCGCAGCGTCGCCCGCAGTCTTTGGCGCTGAGCTTCGAAGGCCGGCGCTGGACCTACGCCGAATTCAACGCCGACGCCAACCGCGTCGCGGCCGTGCTGCGTCAGCACGGCGTCAAGCCGGGCGACGCGGTGGCGGTGCTGATGGAAAACCGCGCCGAAGTGCTGATCTGCGTTGCGGCGGTGCTCAAGCTCGGCGCGATTGCCGGCATGCTCAACCACCAGCAGCGCGGCGATGCGCTGACGCACAGCATCAAGCTGACCAAGGCGGCGCTGGTGATCGTCGGCGAAGAATGCCGTGAGGCGATCGATTCCACGCCGTACGCGGCCGGCGGCTCGTTACCGATCCAGCGTTTGTGGGATGGCGCGGCCGATGCGCCGGAAGGCTACGTGGCGCTGCGTCCGCTGCTGGCCGATGCCAGCAGCAGCAACCCGCCCGAGACCGCGCAGATCACGCTCAAGTCGCCGGCGTTCTACATCTTCACGTCCGGCACCACGGGCTTGCCCAAAGCCTCGGTGATGTCGCATTTCCGCTGGCTGCGCGGCATGTCGGGCTTGGCCGACAGCGCGGTGCGCCTGCACCCGGATGACGTGCTGTATTGCTGCCTGCCGCTGTATCACAACAATGCGCTGACGGTGTCCTGGGGCGCCGTGCTGTCGCAAGGCTCGGGTCTGGCGATCGCCCGCAAGTTCTCGGCATCGCGCTTCTGGGACGATATCCGCGCCACCGGTTCGACCAGCTTCTGCTACATCGGCGAACTGTGCCGCTATCTGCTCAACCGTCCGGCGTCGCCGGGCGACCGCGACCACAAGGTGCGCGTGATCGTCGGCAACGGCCTGCGTCCCGACATCTGGGATGCGTTCCAGCAGCGTTTTGGCATCGAGCGCATCTGCGAGTTCTACGGCGCCAGCGAATCGAACCTGGCGTTCGTCAATGCGTTCAACATGAAGCGCACCGCCGGCTATTGCCCGCTGTCGTTCGCGATCGTCGAGTTTGATGCCGACGCCGAAACGCCAGTGCGCGATGCGCAAGGCCGCATGCAGCGCGTCGCACCCGGCGGCATCGGCTTGCTGATAGGCGAAGTCACCGATCGTGCGCCGTTCGACGGCTACACCGATGCCAAGGCCAGCGAGGGCAAGCTGTTCCGCAATGTCTTCGCCGACGGCGATTGCTGGTTCAACAGCGGCGATCTGGTGCGCGACCAGGGCTATCGGCATATCCAGTTCGTCGACCGCGTCGGTGACACGTTCCGCTGGAAGGGCGAGAACGTCGCCACGACCGAAGTCGAAGCAGCGCTGTGCCGACATCCGGGCGTCGAGGAAGCGGTGGTCTACGGCGTGCAGTTGCCCGGTATGGACGGGCGCGCCGGCATGGCGTCGCTGAGTTTGGCGTCGCCGGATTTCGACGGCGCGGCGCTGGCCGCCGGGCTGCAGCAGTGCTTGCCTGCCTATGCCGTGCCGCTGTTCCTGCGCCTGCGTAGCGGGCAGGAAACCACGTCCACGTTCAAGCACCGCAAAGTCGATCTCAAGCGCGACGGCTTCGACCCGAGCCGCGTCGGCGATCCGCTGTACGTGCTGCTGTCGGGTTGCTACGTACCGCTCGACGATCAGTGCTACCAGCGCGTGCAGCGCGGCGAACTGCGCTTCTGACACGCGACCGGTCAAGTGACGACGGCGATGCCGATCGCCGCGTCACTTGACGTCGCTGACGCATCACCACGCGCTGGCGGCCAATGCGGCCACTTTGCGCTGCGTGACACGCTGGGGCTCTTATCGAGGAGCGCCCATGAAAGTCGACATTGAGATCGAACGCAGCATCACCATCGAGCTGCCGCCGGAAAAAGTCCGCCCGCTTTTCCAGGACATCGAAACCACGGTGTCGCGGTTTCCCAAGCTCAAGAAGCTGGTCCGCGTCGCCGACAACCAATACGTCTGGGAGCTGAGCACGATCGGCTCGCGGATGGCCAAGATCGCGCACGACGTCACCTATGGCGCGCATTACCAGCTCAGCGCCGACGGCAACGAGCTCACCTGGAAGCCGCTCGCCGGCAAGGGCAACGCCAGCATCTCTGGCCGCTTCCGCATCGCGCCGACGGCCAAGGGCAGCGAAGTGTTCTTCAAGGTTCAAGGCGAGCTGCGCGACGTGCCGGTGCCGCTGATCTATCGCCTGGTCGCGCCGCCGTTCATCCAGGGCAAATTCATTCACCTGGTCGAGACGTTCCTCGAACGTACGCGTGAAGCCTTGCTCGCCGACAAAGCACCGTCGGCCAAAAAGAAAGCCGCTGCGCGCTGAGTCGCGCGGCGGTATCTGACGGTCGCAACACACTGCCGGACCCCCGGCAGCCGCGGTTCAATCGATCAATCTGTGGAGCAGCCCCCGATGCAAAACGTGATGGGTTTGGGTTTGCGTGTGCTCAATCGTGTAGCGGGCTTGCCGGTCGTCGATCGGCTCGGCTTGCGTCCGACCACCGAGCGCTGGATTTATCAGGCTTCTAAAACCGGCTTCCAGGCCGCGACACTGGCAGCGCGTCAGTTCAAGGCGACGCAGAAGCTGCTCAAGCCGGCGCGCCTGCCGCGCGCCGCGCGTCCCGAGTTGTTCGACCTGACGCCGACCGACGATCAGCAAGCGCTGAAAGAAGCCGCGCAGAGCTTCGCGATGGAACAGCTGCGCGCTGCCGGCCAGCAGGCCGACACCGATGGCAAGGCGTCGCCCGAATTGCTGGCGCAAGCCGCCGAACTCGGTGTGGCCATCCTGGGTGTTCCGGAAGAACTCGGCGGTGCCGGCAGTGAACGCTCGGTGATGACCAACGTGCTGATGGCCGAAGCGCTGGCACAAGGCGACTTGGGCTTGGCGGTGGCGTGTCTGGCGCCGACCGCGGTCAGCACCGCGCTGGTGCTGTGGGGCGATGCCGATCAGCAGGCGCGTTATCTGCCGGCGTTCGTCGGCGAGCAGCCTCCGGTGGCGGCGCTGGCCGTCATGGAGCCGCGTCCGCTGTTCGATCCGCAGCAGCTCGATACCACGGCCACGCGCAGCGACGGCGGCTTCGTGCTCAACGGCGTCAAGACGCTGGTGCCGCGTGCCGCCGAGGCCGAGTTGTTCATCGTCGCGGCGAGCTTGGACGGGCAGCCGGCGCTGTTCATCGTCGAAGCCGGCGCCGCCGGTTTGACGACCGAAGCCGAGCCGGCAATGGGCTTGCGCGCGGCGTCGATGGCGCGGCTGCAGCTCGGCAACGTGTCGGTGCCGGCCACGGCCTTGCTGGGCGCCGGTGCGGCCGAGGTTTATGACGAATGCATCGCGCTGTCGCGGCTGGCCTGGTGCGCGCTGGCGGTTGGCACCTCGCAAGCGGTGCTCGATTACTTGATTCCCTACGTCAACGAGCGCGTCGCCTTCGGCGAGCCGATCAGCCATCGCCAGGCGGTTGCGTTCGCGGTGTCGAACGTCGGCATCGAGCTTGAAGGCATGCGGCTGCTGACCTACCGCGCGGCGTCCCGCGCCGAGCAGGGTCAGGACTATGTCCGGCAAGTGGCGCTGGCGCGTCGCTTGTGCGCCGACAAGGGCATGGCGATCGGCTCCGACGGCGTGCAGCTGCTCGGTGGCCACGGCTTTACCAAGGAATATCCGGTCGAGCGCTGGTATCGCGATCTTCGCGCCGTGGGCCTGATGGAAGGCGTGCTGTTGGTCTAACCGATAACGAACGAGCCATCCGATGATCAATCTCGAAGTCCCCAAGAAGTTTCGTCCGCTGGTCGACCAGGCCCACCAGGTCGCCGTCGAATTCTTTCGCGCCAACTCCCGCAAGTACGACCGCGCCGAGCACGCCGTCCCCAAAGAACTGAACATGCTGGCGTCGCTGCTCGACGGCATGAACGACAGCGGTGCCGGTGGTGGCACCGGTGCGTCCGGCGTGCGTCGTGACACCGTCGATCACGCTGAAAACAAGAACGGCTCCAACCTGTCGACCTGCCTCGGCATCATGGAACTGTGCTGGGGCGACGTCGGCCTGCTGCTGGCCATGCCGCGCCAGGGCCTGGGCAATTCGGCGATCGCCAGCGTGGCCAACGCCGAGCAGCTGGAGCGCTTCAAGGGTCGCTGGGCGGCGATGGCGATCACCGAACCGGGCTGCGGTTCGGATTCGGCCAACATCCGCACGACCGCCGTACTCGACGGCGACCACTACGTGCTCAATGGCGAAAAGATCTACGTCACCAGCGGCGACCGCGCCGACCTGGTGGTCGTCTGGGCAACGCTCGATCGCGCCGTGGGCCGCGCGGCGATCAAGAGTTTCGTCGTCGAAAAAGGCACGCCGGGCTTCGAGCTGGTGCGCCTGGAGCACAAGCTCGGCATCCGCGCGTCGGACACCGCGGCGTTCGCGCTCAAGGACGTGCGCGTGCCCAAGGAAAACCTGCTCGGCGACCCGGAGGTCAACGTCGAGAAGGGCTTTGCCGGCGTGATGCAGACCTTCGACAACACGCGTCCGTTGGTGGCGGCGATGGCCATCGGCCTGACCCGCGCCTGCCTCGAAGAAACCTGGAAGCTGCTCGACACCGCTGGCTTGTCGGTCGACTATCGTCGGCCGTCACTGGTGCAGTCCTCGGCAGCCGCCACGCTGCTGGGGCTTGAAGCCGACTACGAAGCGGCGCGTCTGCTGACGCTGCAGGCGGCGTGGATGGCGGACAACCGCAAGCCCAATTCGCTGCAGGCGTCGATGGCCAAAGCCAAAGCGGGCCGTACCTGTGTCGACGTGGCGCTGAAGTGCGTCGAGATCGCCGGCAGCCTCGGTTATGCCGAAGGCAATGGCGGCGCCGGCTTGCTCGAGAAGTGGGCGCGCGACGCCAAGATTCTCGACATCTTCGAAGGCACGCAGCAGATCCAGTTGCTGATCGTCGCCCGTCGCCTGCTTGGCAAGTCATCGGCCGAGCTGAAGTAACAGCGGATGCGGCAGGCCCGCGGCGCGATCGCCGCGGGCCACAAAAAACCCGCGCTGCCGGACCTTGTGGTCCGAACAGCGCGGGTTTTTTGTTGCGGCGGGTTTAGCGGCCGACCGAGTAGGTCGCGCTCAGATCGCCGATCTGTTCCAGATACGCGCGGTTGTCGTGGTCCCAGGGATGGAAGCTCGGACGGAAGTAGTCGAGCCATGGCAGCGCCAGCTTGCGCAGCACGCCAGGGGCGCCGAACAGGAAGTTGATCAAGCGCACCCAGCCGGTCAGACCGCGGGCCTGCGGGTCATTGGCCAGCAGCCGCAGATGGAACACGAACACCAGCGCCATAAACACCGCCGACGCCAGCACCAGCGCCAGGCAACGCAGCGCCCAAGCGCCGACACCCTTGCCGACGACCTGCTCGTAGACGTCGAACGCCACGCCCTTGTGTTCGGTTTCTTCCAGCGCGTGCCAGCGCCACAGCGCCGCCATGCGCGGGTTGGAGTCGTCCAGCACCTTGGCGTCGCGCAGCACGTGGTCGGCCATCATCGCGGTGAAGTGCTCCAGCGCCAGCGTGACCGCCAGCTGCATCGAATTCGGCAGCACCTTCTTGAGGCCGCTGAGCAGCTTGCCGATGAACTTGTCGAGACGGCTCGCCGGCAGGCCGGCGCTGTCCATCAGGTTGTTGAAGTCGACATGCTCACGGCCGTGCATGGCCTCCTGGCCGATGAAGCCCAGGATGTCGCGCTGCAGCTTCGGATCGGTGATCTGATCCCGGTAGTTGCGGAGCGAATGGATGAAAAAGCGTTCACCTTCGGGGAAGAACACCGACAGTGCGTTGAAGAAGTGGCTGACGTGACGGCCCTGTTTATGCCAGGTGCCGACATCGGCAGGGCTGAGCTGTTCGGGGATGTTGAAGTCGAGGTCGCGGCGAATCGGCTGCATGGCTTGCTCCAGCGATGTGACATTGCCAGCGAACGATGTCACAGTCGTTTTATAGCGTCAAGGCGGGCGATACGTTGCCTCGCTTATCATGGCGACATGAACAAACGCCGCTTTTTTCAGCGCAATAGCGCCGATGGGTCGTCTGGCTCCGGTGACGATTCGGAGCCCGATCGCGCCGACGGCGGCGTCATCGAGTATTCGATCGACGAACTGGCGCGCGCCGCGAGCACCACGGTGCGCAACGTGCGCGCGTACCAGGATCGCGGCCTGCTGCCGCCGCCGGAACGGCGAGGGCGCGTCGGCATTTATGGTGAATCGCATCTGTCGCGCCTGCGCATCATCGGCCAGCTGCTGGCGCGCGGCTTTACGCTGGTCAGCATCGGCGAGCTGATCAACGCTTGGGAAAGCGGTTCGGACCTCGGCGGCTTGCTCGGTCTGGAATCAGCGGTGTCGAGCCCCTGGGGCGACGAAAAACCGATCTGGCTCGGCTTGCCGGCGCTGGTTGACATGTTCGGTGGTGCCTTCGACCCGCGCTGGCTGGTCCGCGCGTCCGAGCTGGGCGTGATCGTCCTCGACGGCGTCCGGTTCCGGGTGCCCAGCCCGCGGCTGCTGCAGGCCGGCGCCGAATTGGTCAAGCTCGGTATTCCGCTCGACGAAATGCTCGAAGTGCTCGGCAGCCTGCGGGCCAACGTCGAAGCGGCCTCCGACCAGATGGTGATGCTGGTCGAGCGTCACCTCTTCGACGGCTTTGGCAAAGGCCTGCCGCCGGCCAGCGAGGCCTCGCGGCTGGGCGAGATCGTCTGGAAGCTACGCCCGCTGGTGGAATCGGCGGTGCAGGCCGAAGTGGCTAGGGCGATGGAGCAGGCTGCTACGCGTCACCTCGGCGATCGTCTGGCGCATATCCTGGCGCAGTTCCAGGCCAGCAAGGCGGGCGATCCGCCGCGTTGAGGTTCAAGCCGCGCGCCGCATCGTCGCCGCCGGCGGTTGATAGGCGGCCACCAACTCGTCGATCGCGCCGAGCAAATCCCGGTTGTCGTCGTCCCAGGGATGAAAGCTGGGCCTGAAGTAGGCCAGGCCCGGCCGGATCATCTGCCGCAGCAGCCCGCGCCGCCCGCCCAGAAAGCCGGCGAACCGAGCCCAGTCGCGCAGGCTCGGCCGACCGCGGCGGTCGGCCGCCAGCAGCCGCAGCTGAAACGCCAGCACATGCGCCAGAAACAGCGGCATCACCGCCGAAAATGCCGCCGTGCGCAGCGCGTACGCGACCGCACCGCGCCCGAGCGCGGCCTGGTAGACGTCGTAGGCCACCGCCTTGTGCTCGGTCTCTTCCGCCGCATGCCAGCGCCACAGCGCGCGCAGCGACGGCTCTGCTGCGTCCAGCAGCGCGGGTTCGCGAAGCAGCAGGTCGGCCAGCATCGCGGTGAAATGCTCCAGCGCCAGCGTCACCGCCAATTGCAGGCTCGGCGATAGATGGTCTTTGAGTACGCCCAGCAGCCGCGCCGTGTACTGCACCAATGCGTCGGCCGGCAGACCCGCGCTCTGGAGCAATGCGTTGTATTGGTCGTGTTCTCGGCCGTGCATCGCCTCCTGGCCGATGAAGGCGGTGACCGCGTCCTTCAGTGCCCGGTCGTCGAGCCGGTCGCGGAAGTGGCGCACGCTATGGATGAAAAAGCGCTCACCTTCCGGAAAGAACAGCGACATCGCGTTGTAGAACTGGCTGACCGGCGCCCCGAGCGGATGCCAGTGCGCGGCGATCGACGGAGGCAGACGGTCGAGATCGAATTTGAGGTCACGTCGGACCGGTGTTGCGTGCATGGTGGGCCTTCCTTGGCAAACGACATGCCCCACGATCCACTGCATGTTGCACTGCGTCAAATCCCGGAAAGGTGGCGCTCAGCTTGGGCTGATTTTCGCTCGCAACACATTGATTATGCGAGTGGAGACCACTCGGCCTTTGGCGGCCGAACGCGCAATGAACGCTAGTGGTCGACGGTGTCGACGACGGCGTTGAAGATCGTCATCGCGCTGCCGACGACGTCGTCGAGGTCGCGCTGGTAGCCTTCGAGGAACCAAGTCATCGCGATGAACACCACCGATCCGACCAGGCCGGCCGTGATCAGGTCTTCCTGCTGTTCGGGTACCGGCAGCTGTGGCAGCCGGCGCGCCGTCATCCGGATCAGCATTGCAAAGTCGGCGATCGCGCGTTGGCTCAGTCGCGTTACTTCGGGACTCACGCCCAGCACTTCGAACAGCAGGATGCGCGCGGCGTCCGGGTTGTCGCGCATCGCGGCGAAGTAGCCGGTCAGGCCCAGGCGGGCCAGGGCGGCGGCATTGAGGTCGCCGGCCGTCATCACCGTTTCGGCGATCTGCGCGCGCAGCTGGGTTACCAAGTGGCCGTAGACTTCGCCGAGCAGCTGCTCGCGATCGCCGATCGCCTCGTAGAAGTAGCGTTCGGTCAGACCGGCTTCCGCGCACACGGCGCGTACCGTCGTCGACGCGTAGCCATCGCGGCCGATTACCTTGATGCCGGCCTCGATCAGCTTGCGCTTGCGCTCGTCGCGACGCTCGTCGGCCGTGGCGCCACGATACGAACGGCCTGGAGTTTTTGCAGAGTCGACCATCTGCCCATATTGACTCCCGGCGTTGTCAGATGCAAAGTGACATCAGTCGTTGTCACAAATAATCGAGGGGACCATGAAGAATTTCTCAGGCCGCGTCGCGGCGATCACCGGCGCAGCGTCGGGCATGGGGCGCACGCTGGCGCTCGAACTGGCGCGCCGCGGCTGCCATTTGGCGCTCAGCGACGTCAATGCGACCGAGCTGAACAAGACCGCCGAGATGGCGCGCGCCAAGGGCGTGAACGTGACGGCCGAAGTGGTCAATGTCGCCGACCGTGTCGCGGTCGAGGCTTGGGCGGCGCGCACGGCGGCGGCCCACGGCAAGGTCAACCTGATCTTCAACAACGCCGGCGTCGCGCTCAGCTCGACGATGGAGGGCGTCAGCTATACCGACTTCGAGTGGATCATGGGGATCAACTTCTGGGGCGTGATCTACGGCACCAAGGCGTTTCTGCCGTACCTGAAGGCGTCGGGCGAAGGCCACATCATCAACACGTCTAGCTTGTTCGGGCTCTGCGCCCAGCCCGGCATGGGCGCCTACAACGCCAGCAAGTTCGGCGTGCGCGGCTTTACCGAGGCGTTGCGCCAGGAACTCGATATGGCGGGCTACAACGTCAGCGCCACCAGTGTCCATCCGGGCGGCATCAAGACCAACATCGCGCGCGACAGCCGCGTGTCGTCGAACATCGAAGGCCTGTTGGTCAAGGACGCGAGCAAGAGCAGCGCGCAATTCGAAAAGCTGTTCATCACCACGGCCGAGTCGGCTGCGCTGACGATTCTGGGGGCGGTGGAGCGCAATCAGCGCCGTGTGCTGATCGGCCCGGATGCCAAGGCCACCGACCTGCTGGTGCGGCTGCTGCCGAGCGCCTATCAGGTCGTGCTGTCGTGGATGGCGCGCCGGTTCTTCAAGAACGTCTGATCGCCCGCCCGGCCGGCGCTTGCGAGCGCTGGCCGGGCGTGGCTGCCGCCGGTTTCAAGGCTTTTCGGCGGCGGCTTTCGACGAACGACGTGCGCGGCGGCTTTCGCGGTACTGCACCGGCGTCTGTCCTGACCAGCGCTTGAACGCCCGGTAGAACGTACTCGGCTCCGAGAATCCGGTCAGGTAGACGATGTTTTCGATCGCCTCGTCGGTCTTGGCCAGCAGGCGCTTGGCCAAGTGGAAGCGGAAGTCGGCCAGGATCTGCGAAAAGCTGGTGCCGGCGCGCGCCAGCTCGAAGCGCAAGCGTCGCGGCGGGATGTCCAGTTCCTTGGCCACGTCTTCGAGGTCGCAGTTTTCGAGCTCGAGCCGCTGCGAGAACACGCCACGGATGCGTTCGACCAGATCTTCGCGCTTGAGCTTCATCAGCCGCTTTTCGGCCAGCCCTTCGTGCAGCTGCAGCAGATCGGGGTCGGAATGCGGTGAGCGGTAGTCGAGCAGCGCCGCGTCGAACCAGATTTCGCTCTCGCGGCTGCCGAATTCCACCGGCGCGCCGAACACCGCGCGATATTCGTCCTGCGATGCCCGCTGGCTGCAGCGCAGCAGCACGCGATCGGGCTTGAAGTGATCTTCGGTGACGGCCTTGGCGAACTGCATCAGCTCATAGACGACGCAGATTTCGGTGTGGCGCAGCTGCGGCGCATCGACCGCGGTGCTGACGATCGCCATCCGCACACCCTGAGCGTCGTTGACCAGCCGCACGTTGATCGCATCGGAGATCAGCCGCAGATACTTCAGCGATCGGTTCAGCCCGTCGCCGAACGTACGTGAACTGAACATCAGGTATTCGAGCACTTCGCCGCGAAACACCGGTAGGTGCGGGCACAAGTGCAAGCCGACCTCGGGGTCTTTGGTGACCGACTCGATCGTGCTCCAGAAGAACACTTGTTGCTGATGCGGCGTGCGCAGGTCGCGCAACGCCAGTTTCTCGGCGTCGTAGCCGAGCCGTTGATAGATCGCGGAAACATCGAGGCCGGCTCGCACCATGCCCTGATGAACGATCTGCAGTAGTTGACCGGAATCCCGCATCGGCGCCCTTTAAATCAAGACGCCTAGTGTGCCGGATTGGCCGCTGCGACACACCTGTCGCTGGTCGCTATAGCTTGGGTGTGTGTGAAGTACCGGCAGGACGTACCCATTCCGGTGGCGCCCACAAGTGACGCAGTCGCTGCCGCAGCGGGCCGGGCCGGCCGACGTCGGCCAACATGTCGCGCCATTCATGAAACATCATCACCAGCGGATTGCGCGTGTGAATCTGCCGCGTGATGCCGTAGTCGCAGGGGGCCTCTTCGGCGACGAAGCTGCCAAACAGCTTGTCCCAGATCACCAGCACGCCGGCGTAGTTGCGGTCGATGTACTGCGGATTGCGGGCGTGGTGGACGCGGTGGTGCGACGGGGTGTTGAACACCGCTTCGAACCAGCGCGGCAGTCGTTTCACGACTTCGGTGTGAACGAAGAACTGGTAGCCGAGATTCACGGCGACGACCAGGATCACCTGCTCGGGTTTGAAGCCCAGCCAGGCCAGCGGCAGCCAAAACGCCCACATGCCCGACAGCGGATACGTCAGGCTCTGGCGCAGCGCCGTCGACAGGTTCATCCGCTCCGACGAGTGATGCGTGACATGGCTGGCCCACATCCAGCGGATGCGATGGCTGCCGCGATGGAACCAGTAGTAGAAAAAGTCCTGCAGCAACACCAGCAGCAGCACGGTCCAGCCGTTGAACGGCATGTCGAACACGCGGTGCTGGTAGACCCAATAGAACAGGCCGATCAGCAGGCTCCAGGCCAGACCGTCGGCCGCTGCGTGGGACAGTGCCAACACCACGTTGGTCCCGGTTTCGTGCAGCGAATAGGTCTGCTGCCGCCGGCGTTGCAGCACCAGATACTCGGCGGCCATGCAGACGATGAAGACCGGTGCCATCAGCAGCAGAAAGATCTTCTCGATGCCGACGGCCTGGATCGTGGCGAATAGATCGGTGAGCGGGGGCGGGAGCATGTCGCGATTCTAAAACGGTCAGGGGCGGTGGCCGGCTAGCAAATGCAGCCGGCCATTGCCGCTACAGCCGCGCGGCGAGCCGGCTGCCCTGATCGATCGCGCGCTTGGCGTCGAGTTCGGACGCGACATCGGCGCCGCCGATGCGGTGCACCACGACGCCCGCGGCCGCCAGCGGCGCTTCAAGCTCGCGCAGCGGCTCCTGGCCGGCGCACAGCACGATATGGTCGACCTCGATCAACTGCATGCGCTCGCGCTTGTCACCGAAGCTGATCCGCAGCCCGGCCGGTTCGATCGCTTCGTAATTGACGCCGGGGATCATGTTGACCGCTTTCATCTGCAGCGACGCGCGATGCACCCAGCCGCTGGTCTTGCCCAGCCCGGCGCCGGGCTTGCCGGCCTTGCGCTGCAGCAGCCAGATCTCGCGCGGCGACGGCGGGATGTCGCGTTCGCTGGTGACGCCGCCGCGGGCGACGGCCGGGTCGGCCACGCCCCATTCACGCTGCCAGGCCGGCAGGTCAAGCGTCGTCGAATGGCCGTCGCTGGCCAGGTATTCGGCCATGTCGAAGCCGATGCCGCCGGCGCCGATCAAGGCCACGCGCTTGCCGACCGTCGCGTTGCCGCGCAGCACGTCGATGTACGACAGCACGCGGCCCGCCGCCTCGCCTTCGGCCTGGCCGGGGATCTTCGGATTGCGCGGCACCACGCCGGTGGCCAGCACCACCTCGTCGTAGCCGGCAGCGGCCAGCGACGCGGCGTCGGCGCGGACGCCGAGCTTGAGCTTGACGCCGGTGACCTCGATCCGGCGGCGGAAATAGCGCAGCGTTTCGTGGAACTCCTCTTTGCCGGGAATGCGCTTGGCCATGTTGAACTGGCCCCCGATCTCGTCGGCCTGATCGATCAGGTCAACGTCGTGGCCGCGCTCGGCCAGCACCGTGGCGCAGGCCAGGCCGGCGGGCCCGGCGCCGACGACGGCGATGCGCTTGCGCACCGAGGTCGGCAGGTAGTTCAGCTCGGTTTCGTGCGCGGCGCGCGGGTTCACCAGGCAGGACACCAGCTTGTTCTTGAATGCGTGATCCAGGCAGGCCTGATTGCAGGCGATGCAGGTGTTGATCTCGTCGGCCCGGCCCTGGGCCGCTTTGCTGACGAACTCGGGGTCGGCCAGCAGTGGCCGCGCCATGCTGACCATGTCGGCGTAGCCGTCGGCGAGCAGCTGCTCGGCGACGTCCGGCGCGTTGATGCGGTTGGTCGTCACCAGCGGAATCTTCAGGCCTTCGGCCTTGAGCTTGCGGGTGACCCATGCGAACGCCGCGCGCGGCACGCTGGTGACGATCGTCGGCACCCGGGCTTCGTGCCAGCCGATGCCGGTGTTGATCATCGTCGCGCCGGCCGCTTCGATACCGCGCGCCAGCTGCACGACTTCGTCCCAGGTCTGGCCGCCGGGTACCAGGTCGATCAGCGATTGGCGGTAGATGATGATGAAGTCCTTGCCGACCGCCTCGCGCACCCGCTCGACGATCTCCAGCGCGATGCGCTGCCGGTTCTCGACCGAGCCGCCGTATTCATCGTCGCGCAGGTTCGTGCCCGGCGCGAGGAACTGATTGATGAAGTAACCCTCGCTGCCCATGATTTCGACGCCGTCATAGCCGGCTTCGCGCGCCAGCGCCGCGCAGCGGGCGAATGCGCGAATCTGCCGCGACACGCCCCAGCCCGACAGCTCGCGCGGCGTGAACGGCGTGATCGGCGACTTGATCCGGCTCGGTGCCACCGACAGCGGGTGATAGCCGTAGCGGCCGGCATGCAAGATCTGCAGTGCGATCTTGCCGCCTTCTTCATGCACGGCATCGGTGATCACTCGGTGCGATCGCGCTGAGGCACTGCTCGCCAGTTTGCCGCCCAGCGGCAGCAGCCAGCCCTCGATGTTCGGCGAGAACCCGCCGGTGACCATCAGCCCGACGCCGCCGCGCGCGCGCTCGGCGAAATACCGCGCCAGCTGCGGAAAGTGCTTGCGCCGGTCTTCGAGACCAGTGTGCATCGAGCCCATCAGTACGCGGTTTTTCAGCGTGGTGAAGCCGAGGTCCAGCGGGGCCAGCAGATGCGGATACGGCGATGCTGCGGTCATGGTGCGTCTCGGTGACAAAAGGAAATCGGGTGGGGTGCCGGGCCGCAGGACTAGGGCTGCGCCGGGCGCTCGGCCTGACTCTCGGCCTTGAGTTGAGCGACCAGCGCGTTCTGCGCGTCACGCCATTGTCGCGCCCAGTCAGGCAATGCCGGAGAGGGTTCGCGGTGGGCGATCACGTCGAGCACCTTGGCCGTCGGCACCGGGCCGCGCGAGCTGACGAACAGATAGCGCACCAGCACCAGCGCAGCGACTCGCTGCCCCAGCTGGTAACGGTGTTCGACGAAGAACCACTTGTCGTCCCAGCCGAGCAAGCGCGTGTGCAACTGGTAGCGCGCGAACGGCTGCAGCGATACCGAAAACCGGCCGTCGGCATCGCCGGCCACCGGGCGCCAGCCGCGCTTGAGCGCCGCGCGCCACAGCCCGCTGCGCAGGCCATGATCGAAGCGGCCCAGGTCGGCCACGCTGAAGTAGCGGCCGTTGTTCATGTGCAGGTTACTGTCGAGATCGCCCGGCCAGACGCGCAGCCGCAGCACGCTGGTGCCGAGCAGCGGCAGCACGCCGCGCAGGCGCGAAGTCAGTACCACCAGCAGGGTTCGCAGCAAGCCGGTTCTCCGCCCGGCATGAGCCGGGTTTGATTCGATGTGGGGTGCAGCTGGCGTCCATTGTGAGGCCGTTGAGGTCTGGCGGACTGACGCGCACGCCAGAACAGTCTGTCGGCTCCGCCATGGTCTTGCGCGCGTCGGAGCGCGACGCTGCAGGTAACAAGCGCCGATCCCTTGCTCGGCCCTGATGCCGAACCCGTCACGGGCGAGGCGCTAAGCTTGGCCCATCCAAACCAAAACGGATTTTTCCCATGAGCACCTACGGTCGTCGAGTCGCCCTGTTGGGCGGCGCCCGCATTCCTTTCGCCCGCTCCAACACGGTCTACTCGTACAAGAGCAACCAGGAGATGCTGACCGCCGCGCTGCGCGGCGTCGTCGACAAGTACCAGCTGCAGGGCGAGCGCCTCGGCGAAGTCGCCGCCGGCGCAGTGCTGAAGCATTCGCGCGACTTCAACCTGACGCGCGAGTGCGTGCTGTCGTCGGGCCTGGCCGCTGAAACCCCGGCCTACGACATCCAGCAGGCCTGCGGCACCGGTCTGGAAGCAGCGATCCTGGTCGGCAACAAGATTGCGATGGGCCAGATCGAGTCCGGCATCGCCGGTGGCGTCGACACCGCGTCGGACGCGCCGATCGCGGTCGGTGACAAGCTGCGCACGCTCCTGCTCGACCTCAACCGCGCCAAGACCAACAGCCAGCGGCTGCAGATCCTGACCCGCTTCCGTCCGTCGATGCTGGCGCCGTCGGCGCCGACCAATGGCGAGCCGCGCACGCGCAAGAGCATGGGTGAGCACTGCGAGATGATGGCGCAGGAATGGAAGATCAGCCGCGAAGACCAGGATTTGCTGGCGGTCGAATCGCACCTGAAGGCCGCCAAGGCCTATGACGAAGGCTTCTTCGACGATCTGCTGGTCGAGTTCGCCGGCGTCAAGCGCGACAACAACCTGCGCGGCGACAGCAAGATCGAAAAGCTCGCCACGCTCAAGCCGGTGTTCGACCGCAAGTCGGGCAAGGGCACGCTGACGGCCGCCAACTCCACGCCGCTGACCGACGGCGCTTCGGCTGCGCTGCTGTCGAGCGAAGCCTGGGCCGACGCGCACGGCTTCAAGCCGCAGGCGTTCCTGACGCACAGCGAAACCGCTGCCGTCGATTTCACGGTGAAGAAGGAAGGCCTGCTGATGGCGCCGGTTTATGCCGTGCCGCGCATGCTGGAGCGCGCGGGCCTGACGCTGCAGGACTTCGATTTCTATGAAATTCACGAAGCGTTTGCGGCACAGGTGCTGTGCACGCTGCGCGCCTGGGAAGATGCCAAGTACTGCAAGGAGCGCCTCGGTCTGGCCAAGCCGCTGGGTTCGATCGACCGCAGCAAGCTCAACGTCAAGGGCAGCAGCCTCGCGCTGGGTCACCCGTTTGCCGCCACCGGCGGCCGCATCCTGGCCACGGCCGGCAAGCTGCTCGAACAGCGCGGCGGTGGCCGCTGCCTGATCTCGATCTGCGCGGCCGGCGGCATGGGCGTGGTCGCGATCGTCGAGCGCTAAGCCTCACGCTGTCGGCGTGGCTCGCGCCACGCCGTCGTGTTGATTCAAAAGCCAGTGGTCGCGGATGCGATCACTGGCTTTTTCGTTGTGGCGCCGCGCCGGCTCCGTACAATTCGCCGCCTTCCCGTCCGAATCAGAGAACTGCCATGCCCGTCGCCTATCAGGCTCCCGACTTTCTGCACCCGGTGGCCGGCGTGCGCCTCGGTGTCGCCGAAGCCGCGATCAAGAAGCCCGGTCGCAAGGACCTGCTGGTCATCGAGCTGGCGCCCGGTACGCGCGTGGCCGGTGTGTTCACGCAGAACCGGTTTGCTGCCGCACCGGTGCAGGTCTGCCGCACGGTGCTTGCCAGCGGCGCCCCGGTGCGCGCGCTGGTGGTGAACTCCGGCAACGCCAATGCCGCGACCGGGCAGGGCGGGCTCGACGATGCGCAAGCAGTGGCGGCCGCGGTGGCCGCTGCCGTCGGTTGCGAGGCCGGGCACGTGCTGCCGTTTTCGACCGGCGTCATCGGTCAGCGTTTGCCGGTGGCGCGGATGGTGGCAGCGGCGCCGGCCGCGCACGCCGATTTGCGCGCCGACGGCTGGCTCGATGCGATGCGCGCGATCATGACCACCGACACGGTCGGCAAGGGCGCCACTCGCCGTGTCGCCACGTCGCAGGGCGAGGTCACCGTCACCGGCATCGCCAAGGGCGTCGGCATGATCCACCCGAACATGGCGACGATGCTCGCCTATGTCGGCACCGATGCGCCGCTGTCGCCAGCCACCACGCAAGCCGCGCTGCAGACGGCGGTCAATCGCAGCTTCAACTGCGTCACCGTCGACGGTGACACCTCGACCAACGATGCGTGCGTGCTGTTCGCCACCGCCCGCGCGGGTAGCCGCGACATCGAGGTTGGCGACGCCGACTACGCGGCGGTCTACGGAGCGATCGAGCAGGTCTGCCTGGAGCTGGCGCACGCGATCGTCCGCGACGGCGAGGGTGCGACCAAGTTCGTGACGATCGACGTCGGCGGCGCCTCGGACGAGGCCGCTGCTCGCCAGGTGGCGCTGTCGGTGGCGCATTCACCGCTGGTCAAGACCGCGCTGTTCGCATCCGACGCCAACTGGGGCCGCATCGTGATGGCGATCGGCAAATCCGGCGTTCCGGTCGACCCGGCGCGTGTCGACCTGTGGCTCGACGACGTCTGCCTGCTGCGCGGCGGCCAGCCGCATCCCGACTACGTCGAGGACGCCGGCGCCGCCGTGGTCGCCCAGCCGGAGTTCCGGATTCGCATCGGGCTGGGTGACGGCGACGCGCAAGCCACGGTGTGGACCTGCGACTTCAGCTACGACTACGTCAAGATCAACGCCGAGTACCGCACTTGACCGGTGATCTGCCGCTGATCGAAGTCGCCTGCGGCGTGTTGCAGCGTGCCGATGGGCAGGTGCTGCTGGCGCAACGGCCCGAGGGCAAGATCGCGGCAGGCTACTGGGAGTTTCCAGGCGGCAAGATCGAGCCGGGCGAAAGTGCCGACGAAGCGCTGCTGCGCGAGTTGCACGAGGAGTTGGGCGTTGCGGTGCGCGCCGCACGGCCGCTGATCCGGCTGCGTCACGCGTACCACAACCGCATCGTGATCCTCGACACCTGGCTGGTCACCGACTTCGACGGACAGCCGCAGTCGCGTGAAAATCAGGCACTGGCCTGGGTTGCGCTCGATGCGATCGCGGCCTACACGACGCTGCCGACGGTGGCGCCGATCCTCAAGCCGCTGCGCTTGCCGGCGCATTACGTGTTCACGCCGCCGACGATCGATCCGGCCACGCTGCGCGATCGCTTGCCGGCGCTGCCCGGCGACGCGCTGCTGCGGCTGCGGCTGCCGGCGCTCGACGATCGCGCCTACGCGGCGCTCGCCGCGTCACTGCGGCGCGGTGGACACCGGCTGGTGCTCGACCGAGACCCCGCTCTGTCGCGTGAACTGGAGTGCGGCTGGCACGCCACGACCCGCGCCTGGCGCGCACTGCGCCAGCGACCCGACGTGCCGGCGTTTTATGGCTCGGCTCATGGCCGCGCCGACCTTGATGCGCTGCGCCGGCTCGATGCCGATGCCGCTGTGCTCGGTGCGGTGTTGCCCACGGCTTCGCATCCGGGCGAGCCGACGCTGGGGTGGGATGGTTTTGCTGGTGCTGCGCTGGAATCGGGGCTGCCGGTCTATGCCATCGGCGGCGTTGGCCGCGAGCACTTGCTGTACGCCTGGCAGCACGGCGGCCAAGGCTGCGCCGGCATCAGCGCCTACTGGTAGGGCTCGTCGCTACTGCAGCCGCGAGTCGCGGTCGTCGATCTCGATTTCTTCGCCGTCGATGTCGTTCTCGACGGCCGGAATCGTGTACTGGCCGTTGATCCAGGCGCCAAAGTCGAGCAGCTTGCAGCGCTCGCTGCAGAAAGGGCGGAAGCGGTTGCCGGCTTCCAACAAGGCCGGAGCACTGCACTGAGGGCAACGCCCGGTACGCGGAGTCGTGCTCATGCGGCGCTTACAGCGAGCAGCACTGGATGCTGAACGGCACGTCCGTGTGAACTTGACTGCTGCGCCGGTTGACGTCGCGCAGCGACACGAAACGGATCGTGAAGCGATGGGCCCCGGCGCTGATCTCGGGATAGGCAGCGGCCGCATGCGGCACGAACACCCGCAGCAACTGCACCGGCCCCTGCGGCGCGTGCACGTAGAGTCCGCCACGGGCGACCGCCGCGGTCAGCTCGGTGCTGCCGCGCAAGAGCTTCAGGTACAGACCGATCGCGGACTCGAACGGTGCCAGATCGGCGAACCAGGCGTCGAGGTCCCGGTTGACGACCTCGTACGGTTGCGACAGCCAGAAGTGATACGCCGGCAGGTCGAAGCCACAGCTGCCGCCCGGGATCGACGTGCGATTGTGGATCGAGATCAGGAACTCGTTGTCGCGCAGCGCGCTGCCAGCGAACTGGGTCACCAGATGCTGAAGGCCGTTGACCGCCGCCGTCAGCTCGCGCAGCACCGAGCCGAGCCGCTCCTGATCAACGCCAGGGCGCGCCGAAAGCCGCGTCAGATGCCCGTGCTGTTCGAGCAGCTCCTTGAGGATGTCTTTCTTCAGGTCGGAGCGCGACAGCACGGTGAGTGTGTCGAGCAGCGTCTGCAGTCGTGCTCGCAGCCCGTATTGGCTGCGATCCTGGCGGTGATGTGCGTGTTGGCCGAACAGGAATTCGAGGCGCAGAAACGTGCGCACCCGCTCGTTGAGCGGCTGCTCGAAGCAAATCGCGTCGAGTGCCTCGGCCGATACTGGAGTCACTGGCAGTTGCTGAACGAAAGTGCCCGGATTGTGACGCAGTGCATCAAGCACCGCAAACGAGAATGACGTGCGACTCGGCAGGTCGTCGCAGTCCGATTGCGATTAGCGGTCCGGGTGCGGCGCGGCCTGCGTCTGCGCCAGGTAACGCTGGTGCAGACGGGCGACGGCCGCCGCGGTCTGTTCGACGCTGCCGTCGTTGACGATCACCTCGTCTGCAGCGGCGAGGCGTTGCTCACGCGTCGCTTGCGCGGCCATCATCTTCAGCGCCAGAGCCTGATCAACCTGATCGCGACGCTGCAGTCGCTCCATCTGCAGGCTCTGTGGCACGTCGACGACCAGTATGCGGTCGACCAGCTCGCGCATGCCGGGCGATTCCACCAGGATCGCCACCGACAGGATGCAGTACGGCGCGGTCTGGGCGTCGCGCCATTGCCGCATCCGCTGCCGGATTGCCGGATGCGTGATCGCCTCCAGCCGGCGCAGTTCGGCCGGGTTGCCGAACACGCGTTCGCGCATCCGGCGTCGATCGAGCGTGCCGTCGGGCAGCAGCGCGTCAGCACCGAAGACCTCGGCGATCTGCGCCAGCGCCGGTTCGCCCGGCGCGACGACGTCGCGCGCGACCTGGTCGGCGTCGAGTACCGGCACGCCAAGTCCGATGAAGGTATCGGCCACCAGCGTCTTGCCGCTGGCGATGCCGCCGGTCAGGCCCAGCGTCAACCGCGACATCAACTGCCGCCCTGCACGTAGTGCAGATAGCCGGCGTTGATCTGCTCGCCCCAGACCAGCGCAATCCAGCCGGCGCCGGCGATGTACGGCCCGAATGGAATCCGCGAGCTCCATTCGGCGCGCCGCGACAGGATCAGCGCGACGCCGACGGCGGCGCCGACCAGCGCCGACAGCAGCACGATCTGCGGCAACAGCGGCCAGCCCAGCCAGGCGCCGAGCGCGGCCAGCAGCTTGAAGTCCCCGTAGCCCATGCCGTCCTTGCCGGTCGCCAGCTTGAACAAATGAAACACGCCCCACAGCAGGCCATAGCCGACCGCCGCCCCGATGATGGCCTGCGTCGGCGTCGCGAACACGCCCCACAAGCTGGCGATCAGCCCCAGCCACAGCAGCGGCAGCGTTAGATCGTCGGGCAGGTACATCGTGCGTAGATCGGTCACCGTCAGCGCGATCAGCGACCACGTCAGCACCAGGGCGCCGATCAACTCCGGCGTGGCGCCGAAGTGCTGGGCACAGACCGCTGACATCAGTCCGGTGATGGCTTCGACGATCGGGTACTGCACCGATATGGGTGCATGGCAGCTTGCACAGCGGCCTCGCAGTAGCAGCCAGCCGAATACCGGCAGGTTGTGTTGAGGTTTGACCGGCGCCTTACAGGCCGGGCAATGGCTGCCGGGACGCAGCAGCGAGATCGGCTGCTCTCCGGCAATCGGCGCCGGCGCGCCGAAGCTGTCGCGACAGGCATTGCGAAAGTCCTGCTCGATTCGCAGCGGCAGCCGGTAGGCCACCACATTCAGGAAGCTGCCGATCAGCAGTCCGAGAATCGTGACGGTGACGAGCAACAGCGTGGGGCTGGACTGCAGGGCATCTAGCAAGGGCATCGGCTCGGGTCATCGGCTGCGGACGGGGCGCCGCGCAGCGTAGCGGTAAACAAGGCTCAGACCACCTGGCCGAGCTGGAAGATCGGCAAGTACATCGCCACGACGAGACCGCCGACCAGCACGCCGAGAATCGCCATGATCATCGGCTCGAGCAGGCTCGACAGCGAGTCGACCATGTTGTCGACCTCCGCTTCGTAGAACTCGGCCACCTTGGCGCACATTTCGTCGAGCGCGCCGGATTCTTCACCGATGGCGACCATCTGCGTGGCCATCGGCGGAAACAGGCCGCTCTGCTGCATCGTCAGCTGCAGCTGCTGGCCCGTCGATACCTGCTCTTTCATGTGCATGATCGCTTCGAGAAACACGATGTTCCCGGCGGCGCGGGCCACCGAATCGAGCGCCTCGACCAGTGGCACGCCGGCTGCGAACATCGTCGACAGCGTCCGCGCAAAGCGCGCGACCGCCGACTTGTACAGGATGTCGCCAACCACCGGTACTTTCAGCAGTGCGCGGTCCATGAAGCGCCGCATCGGTGCCGAGCGCTTGTAGAAATAGACGAACGCGAAAATGCCACCGCCGAGCACACCGAACACGATCCACCAGTTGTCCTGCATGAAGCGCGACATCGCGATCACCATCACGGTGAACGCCGGCAGGTCGGCACCGAAGCCCTTGAACAGGTCTTCGAACTGCGGCACGACGAAGTACAACAGGATGCCGGTGACGATGAAGGCCACGGCCAGCACGGCCGTGGGATAGGTCATCGCCTTCTTGACCTTCTTCTTGATCGCCTCGGTTTTCTCTTTGTAGACGGCGATCTTGTCGAGCAGCGTTTCCAGCGCACCGGAGCGCTCGCCTGCATCGACCAGGTTGACGAACAGATCGTCGAAATGCAGCGGATAGCGGCTCAGCGACTCTGAAAACGAGTTGCCGCCTTCGATGTTGGTCTTGATGCCCATGACCATCTCGGCCATCGCCGGGTTCTGGTTGCCACGGCCGATCAGTTCCAGTGACTGCACCAGCGGCACGCCCGCCGACATCATCGTCGACATCTGCCGGCTGAAGACAGCGATGTCGCCGGCCGTGACCTTCTTCTTGCTGCCGAACAGCTGCAGCTTCTTGCGGATGCGGATCGGGTTGATGCCCTGCTTGCGCAGCTGGGTCTTGATCAGGCTTTCACTGGCACCGCGGCTCTCGCCCTTGACGCGCGCGCCCTTGCGGTCTCTGCCTTCCCACAGGAAGACGTGTTCCTTGACGGTGACTGCTGCCTGCGCCATCGCTGCCCGGGTATCCGTGTTTCGAGGGTGATGCGGCTATCAGACTACAGCCGCGGCGCCGGCACCACGCCGGGGCCGATCGGCGGACGTGCTGGCTCGCCAGCCGTCATTCGCCGACGGTCGTGCGATTGGCTTCGAGCAGGTCGATGACGCCATCGCGGACCTTCTTGAGTGCCGACGCCCGCAGGTTGGCCACGCCTTCGCGCTCGGCTTGGTCGGCAATATCCATCGCGCTGCCGCCCTCCATGATGATTCGGCCCATCGCTTCGGAGAACGGCATCACTTGGTAGATGCCGGTACGCCCCTTGTAGCCGCGGTCGCACTGGTCGCAGCCGACGGCTTCGTAGATGCGGAAGCTGGGGGCATCGACATCGGCGGCGCTGAGGCCCTCTTTGATCAGCTCGGGGCGCGGAATGTTGGCCGGCCGCTTGCAGACCGGGCACAGCTTGCGCGCCAAGCGCTGGGCGATGATCAGCGTCAGCGTCGAGGCGAGGTTGTAGGCCGGCACGCCCATGTTCATCAGGCGCACGATGGTCTGCGGTGCGTCATTGGTATGCAGTGTCGACAGCACCAAATGGCCGGTCTGCGCCGCCTTGATCGCGATTTCGGCGGTTTCCAGGTCGCGGATTTCGCCGACCATGATCACGTCGGGGTCTTGACGCAAAAACGCTTTCAGCGCCGCTGCGAACGTCAGCCCGACCTTGGGATTGACGTTGACCTGATTGATGCCGGGCAGATTGATTTCGGCCGGGTCTTCGGCCGTGCTGATGTTGACGTCGTCCTGATTGAGGATGTTCAGGCCGGTGTACAGCGACACGGTCTTGCCCGAGCCGGTCGGGCCGGTCACCAGGATCATGCCTTGCGGCTTGTCCAGCGCGCGCATGTAGGCGTCTTTCTGCTCGGGCTCGTAGCCCAGCGCATCGATGCCCAGCTGCGCGCTGGTCGGGTCGAGAATACGGCAGACGATCTTCTCGCCCCACAGCGTCGGGCAGGTGCTGACGCGGAAGTCGATCGCCTTGCTGCGCGACAGATTCAGTTTGATGCGGCCGTCCTGCGGCACGCGCCGCTCGGCCAAGTCCATTCGTGACATCACCTTGACGCGCGCCGACAGCCGCATCGCGGTGGCGATCGGCGGCGTGGCCACGGTGCGCAGTTCACCGTCCTTGCGATAGCGGATCCGGTAGCTTTTTTCGTAGGGCTCGAAGTGGATGTCCGATGCGCCCTGGCCGATCGCGTCGAGCATGATCTTGTGCACGTAGCGCACGATCGGCGCTTCGTCGGCGTCCGACTTGGTGACGTCGGGCAACTCCGCGCCCGGGTCGCTGATGTCGATGTTTTCGAGGTCCGCATCGCCCATGCCGATGTCCATCGACGCGGCGCTGAGCCGCTGCGCGGCGGCGTCGATGGCCTTGGCGAGCTTGTCTTCCTCGACGACGACGGCCTCGGTCGTCGTGCGCGTCGCGAACTTGATCTCGTCCAGCGCGGCGAGGTTGGTCGGGTCCGACACCGCGACGAACAGCGTGTTGGACCGCTTGTACACCGGTAGCGCATGGGTCTTGCGCAGCACACGTTCGCTGATGTCCTTGAGCAGGCTTGGGTCGATGTCGATCGCCGCCAAGTCCAGCAGCGGCGCGCCGAAGTCGGCACTGGCCAGCTCGGCGATCCGCAGCGCCGATACCGTCTTGGATTCGACCACGACCGCAACGAACGGCTGGCCGCTGCGTCCCGCCTTCAGCTGGAACTCGCGCGCTTGGTCTTCGCTCAGCAGCTGATCGGCGACCAGCTTGCGGGCCAAGCCAGTCAGCGCGGACGGAGCCGGAGCGGTCGACAGCGGGGCGGCCAAGAGAGATTCCCTCACAGGTTGAGCGGTTTACGCTCGGATTCGAATGGT
Source organism: Hydrocarboniphaga daqingensis (assembly GCF_900129825.1). Taxonomy (GTDB): domain Bacteria; phylum Pseudomonadota; class Gammaproteobacteria; order Nevskiales; family Nevskiaceae; genus Hydrocarboniphaga; species Hydrocarboniphaga daqingensis. The sequence goes on from NZ_FQWZ01000002.1 coordinate 643,565, forward strand.
GTTCCGAGCCTATTGCGGCCGTCAACCGCCAATCTTGAATCGCGTGGCACCTTGACCGACCGGGGTTGTGGCAGCCACGCCGCAGGTTTGCTCGAGCGGCACGATGCCCTGTGACCAGTAGCGCGGGTATAGCGTTTCGTCGGCACTCATGAAGTAACGGGTGTCGCCGCCGGCGCCGACGCAGTTCGCGCCGTCATGGACCGCCATCGCCAGAACACCCACGACCAAGCCGCAGCCGGCGATCCAGCCGGCCGTTACCTGCAATGACGGGCCTGGTATCGGCACATCCAAGCGAGCGGCCGTCAGCGACGGCAACGCGGGAAACCAGGCGATGCTGAGCATCAGCAGTGTCTGGCTCAACGGGTCGTTGGCGACGTTGGCCAGCAGTCCATGCACCAGCGCGGCGGTGATCGCGGCAAGCAGCGCGATCCCGGTCGACGCGTCGCCTCCGCCGATCGCGTGCGCGCGCAGCTGGCGCAAGGCCCGGCGGTAACTCGCGGCGATCACCGCGAGCAGCAGCAATGTCGCCGGCAGCCCCCATTCGGCGAGCCATTGCAGCGGCGCGCTGTGTGGCCCGGCCACCGAGCGCAGCGGATGCCGCCCCAGTTCGGCGTACAGCATTGGACCGATGCCGAGCAGCGGCGCGCTGACGAAGTCGGTCCAGGCGTCGCGATACAACGCGGCGCGGCCGCTGCTGCCGGCGCGGAGCAGCCCGCCGCCCGCCGACGGCACGTCGGCCAGCGAAATCAGCCACCACAGCGCTGCGCCGGACGCGAGCACGGCCAGTTGCTCGAACGCGAAGCGCCTCCCCTGGCGCCCGAAACAGGCCGCGGCGATCAGCGCGGCGACCAGCAGCGCCAGCACGCCGCCGCGTCCGCCGGAGGCGACCAGCTGCGAGGCGATCGCGACCGCCGCCAGCGAGCAGGCGACTGAGCCAATGCGGCCTTGCCGCGACGACGACATCAGCTGCGCCGCTAGCCACAGCAGCGGCAGCGCAAACGTCGCGGCTTTGGCGAAATAACGCGGATAGACGAACACGTCCCAGGCGCTGCTCAAGCTGCCGGCATCGCCGATGGCGATCGCGGCCGCATAAGCCGCGATGAACTGCAGGCCCAGCGCCAGCGGGCCGCAGCACAGCAGCAGCAATGCCGTGCGGGCCAGCGACGGTGACGTGGCGGTGCCTTGTCGCAGCTGCAGTGCGCCGATCGCCAGCGCCGCCAGCGTGCCGACTTCGATTGCCGCGTAATGCGGCAGCGCGCTGCGTGCAGCGGACCACAGGCCCAGTGCCAGCACGACCAGCAGGCTGCGCCCCGACCATGACCGCAGCGGCGCCATCAACGTTGCGGGATTCGCAGCTGCGGCCGTCACCAGCAATATCAGCAACAGGCACTGGGCCAGCCGCAGGTCGTCGTAACGCGTCTGCCACTGCGACGGCAACGGCAGCCCGCTCAGCATCCAGGCGCCAACAAGGGCGACAACGAACGTGATCGGTCGGCTTATCGGCATCGGTGGGTCCTGGAACCACGGCGCCGCCTCCGGGCGGCAGAAACAACGACGCCGCCCGGAGGCGGCGCCTTGTACGGCGTCTCAGCCGATCAGCTGGCCTTGACGTAATTCTGCGTGACGCAGCCGCCGCTGAAGACCCAGGTCAGGCGATCGCCGGTGACCGTCGGCGTCAGAACACAGGTCTCCGTCGCGACAATGCCCTTGTAGGCGTTGGGCGTGGCGGTGATTACGCCACTGGCGACCGCCAGCGTATTGAATGCCTTGACGGTCGATGCCGTCGGTGCGGCCGGGATGCCGTTGCTGCCCGCGTCGCAGCCGGTCAGCGTGCCCAGTTCGCCGTAGCAGACCTGAACCGCGGTCTTGTACGACGTCATTGCCGAGATGACCTCCGAATAGGCGGCCTTCTTGATGTAGTTCTGGTAAGCCGGAATGGCGATCGCGGCAAGAATGCCGATGATCGCAACGACGATCATCAGTTCGATCAGCGTAAAGCCTTGTTGTTTCTGGTCCATGGTGACTCCGGTTGCGGCGTGGATGGTGGGCGGCAACTGGCAACAGAGCAACCGGCATGCCGTCGCTGCAGTCAGATTAAAATTAGCAAAATCAACAACATGATATTGAGTGCGAGCTTGCGGCCTGACGCCGGCTGTCTGGCACTGACACTTCTTGTCAGCCCGTGTCACTTACCAACACGTCATTTGGGGCGCTGCAACGACAACGCCGCCTTGCGGCGGCGTTGTCGGCCCGGCTCAAGACGATCAGCTGGCCTTGACGTAGTTGTTCGTCACGCAGGCGCCGCTGAATACCCAGGTCAGACGATCGCCAGTGGCGGTCGGCGTCAGCACGCAGGTATCGGTGGCGGCAATGCCCTTGTAGGCGTTGGGCGTGGCCGTGATCACGCCGGTGGCGACGGTCAGCGTGTTGAACGCCTTGATCGTGGAGGCGGTCGGCGCGGCCGGAATGCCGTTGCTGCCGGCGTCGCAGCCGGTCAGGCCGCCGGTTTCGCCGTAGCAGACTTCAACGGCGGTCTTGTACGAGGTCATCGCCGAGACGACTTCCGAATACGCAGCCTTCTTGATGTAGTTCTGGTAGGCCGGGATCGCGATGGCGGCCAGAATGCCGATGATGGCAACGACGATCATCAGTTCGATCAGCGTGAAACCCTGCTGCTTGTTATTCATGTTGGAGACTCCAGGGGGTGGCGGGGACTGCAGTGTGATGCAGTTCGCAATCGCTGTGCCGCGAACGAGATCTTAAAAAATATAAATTAAATCAATGCGTTGATGGACAGAATGACCGATTTCAGAGTCGCGGTATTTGTCGGACACTGACAATTGCTGTCAGTTGTTGGCTCTTTTTGTGATGACGATCACAGTAAGCCCGATTGTTTTCTGAGCCACAAACGACGACGCCGCCCGTAGGCGGCGTCGTGGCCCGGCGGATGGGACTTAACTGGCCTTGACGTAGTTCTGCGTGACGCAGCCCCCACTGAAGACCCAGGTCAGCCGATCACCGGTGACCGTCGGTGTCAGAACACAGGTTTCAGTGGCGAGAATGCCTTTGTAGGCGTTGGGCGTCGCGGTGATCACGCCATCGGCCACGGCCAGGGTGTTGAACGCCTTGACCGTCGACGCCGTCGGGGCGGCCGGCACACCGTTGCTGCCGGCATCGCACTGGGCAAGCGCATTGGTCTCGCCGTAGCAGATCTGGATCGCCGTTTTGTACGAGGTCATCGCCGAGATGATTTCAGAGTAGGCGGCCTTCTTGATGTAGTTCTGGTAGGCCGGTATCGCAATCGCGGCCAGAATGCCGATGATCGCGACCACGATCATCAATTCGATCAGCGTAAAACCCCGTTGTTGGCTCGTCATGGCAGTTCCTCGTATCGACCTCAAGTTGGTTCAGTGGTCTGAGACGAGCAACGGGCGTGCCGATCGTTTTCCGATTTAACGGTAAGTAAAACAATGGTTTGAAGCTGCCGTCGAAAGCGGGCGTGACAGGCTTCGGCGGGGCCTGACAAATATTGGCAGTGTTCGCTACTGAACCCAGCGTCGGTGCAGCGGCCTGCTGCGCCCTCGCTGCTAAACTCAGCGACCCCGTCGATCAAGCAGAAGAAACATGCAGGAGCACTACAGCCCCGCCGAACTGGAAGCCGGCGCTCAGGCCTATTGGGAGACCCAACAGTCGTTCAAGGCCGTCGAGGATCCGGGCCGCGAAAAGTACTACTGCCTGTCGATGTTCCCGTACCCGAGCGGCAAGCTGCACATGGGGCACGTGCGCAACTACACGATCGGTGACGTGATCAGCCGCTACCAGCGCATGCTGGGCAAGAACGTGCTGCAGCCGATCGGCTTCGATGCGTTCGGCTTGCCCGCCGAAAACGCGGCGATCGCCAACAACACACAGCCGGCCAAGTGGACGTACGCGAACATGGAATACATGCGCGTACAGCTCAAGCGGCTGGGCTTTGCTTACGACTGGTCGCGCGAGCTGGCCACCTGCCGCCCCGAGTACTACCGCTGGGAGCAGTTGCTGTTCACGCGGCTGATGAAGAAGGGCCTGGTCTATCGCAAGGACTCGGTCGTCAACTGGGATCCGATCGACCAGACCGTGCTGGCCAATGAGCAGGTCGTCGATGGCCGTGGCTGGCGCTCCGGCGCCGTGGTGGAGCGCCGCTCGATCCCGCAGTGGTTCCTGAAGATCACCGCCTACGCACAGGAACTGCTCGACGACCTCGATCGGCTGCCCGGCTGGCCTGAGCCGGTCAAGACGATGCAGCGCAACTGGATCGGCCGCAGCGAGGGCCTGGAACTGCAGTTCCAGGTGTCGGGCGAAGCCGAGCCGCTGCGCGTGTACACGACGCGCCCCGACACCCTGATGGGCGTGACCTACGTTGCCGTCGCCGCCGAACATCCGCTGGCGCAGAAGGCCGCTGCTGACAACCCGGCGTTGGCGGCGTTCCTGCAGGATGCGGCGCGTAGCGGCGTTGCCGAAGCCGACATGGAAACGGCCGAAAAGCGCGGCATGGCGCTGGGTATCGATGCGATCCATCCGATCACCGGCGAGCCGGTGCCGATCTGGGCTGCCAACTTCGTGTTGATGGGCTACGGCACCGGCGCGGTCATGGCCGTGCCCGGCCACGACGAGCGCGACTTCGAGTTTGCGACCAAGTACGGCTTGCCGATCAAGCGCGTGATCTGCACGCCGGCCGAGGCTGAACTGGAAGCGCGCTTGGCCACTTTGGGCGATTTGTCAGACGAAGATGATGCGGTCGAAGGCTCGGCCAAGCAGCCGTTGCTGGCGCAACTGCGTGCGCTGCAGGCCGGCGCCACCACCGACCACGGCACGCTGATCAACAGCGGCGAATACGACGGCTTGGATTTCCGTCAGGCGTTCGATGCGATCGCTGCGCGCTTCGAAGCAGCGGGTACTGGGTCACGCCGCGTGAATTTCCGGCTGCGCGACTGGGGCGTGTCGCGCCAGCGTTATTGGGGCTGCCCGATTCCGGTGATCTACTGCGCGCACTGCGATGCGGTGCCGGTGCCTGAAGATCAACTGCCAGTCGTGCTGCCGGAGGACGTCGCGTTCACCGGCGTGCAGTCGCCGATCAAGGCGGATCCGGAGTGGGCACGAACCACCTGCCCGCAGTGCGGCGGCCTGGCGACGCGCGAAACCGACACCTTCGATACGTTCTTCGAATCCAGCTGGTATTTCGCGCGCTACGCCAGCCATGACAACGATCGGCAGATGCTCGACGAGCGTGCCGACTACTGGCTGCCGGTCGACCAGTACATCGGCGGCATCGAGCACGCGATCCTGCATCTGCTGTATGCGCGCTTCTTCCACAAACTGATGCGCGACGAAGGGATGGTCCGCTGCGACGAGCCATTCACGCAGTTGCTGACGCAGGGCATGGTCATCAAGGAGACCTACTACCGCGAAGCGGCCGACGGCAAGAAAACCTGGATCAACCCGGCCGACGTCGTGCTCGACCGCGACGCAAAGGGCCAGCCGGTCGCGGCGCGCCACGCAGTCGATGGCGAGCCGGTGGTCATCGGCGGCGTCGAGAAGATGTCCAAGAGCAAGAACAACGGCGTCGATCCGCAAGCGATGATTGAGCAGTACGGCGCCGATACCGTGCGCTTGTATTCGATGTTTGCGGCTCCGCCGGATTATTCGCTGGACTGGAAGGAAGAAGGCGTCGAGGGCATGGCGCGCTTCCTGCGCCGGCTGTGGCGCGGCGTGCAGCAGCATGTCGCGCGCGGCCCGGCACCGACGCTCGACGTGGCCGCGCTCAATGCACCACAAAAGGCGCTGCGCCGGCTGCTGCACGAAACCATCGCCAAAGTCGGAGACGACTACGGCCGCCGTCGCACGTTCAACACCGCGATCGCCGCGATCATGGAGCTGCTCAATGCCGTCGCCCGCTTCGACGCGGCCGACGATCAGGGCCGCGCCGTGCTGCAGGAAGTCTGGGAAGCAGTGACGCTGATGCTCAATCCGGTCACGCCGCATATCGCGCACCAGTTGTGGCGCGAGCTGCGCGGCAGCGACGATCTGCTCGCGCAGCGCTGGCCGCAGGTCGATGCCGGCGCGTTGACGCGCGACAGTGTGACGCTGGTGGTGCAGATCAACGGCAAGCTGCGCAGCAAGATCGAGGTTGCAGCCGATGCCACGCAGGATTCGATCATCGCCCAGGCCTTGGCCGACGAGGCCGTGCAGCGCTTCATCAACGGTACGCCGGTCAAGAAGCAGATCGTCGTGCCCGGCAAGCTCGTCAACTTGGTGATTTAGTGCATCGCATCGCCCGCCCGCTTTTGTTGTGCCTCGTACTGAGCGTGCTGCTCGGTGCCTGCGGCTTTCATCCGGCCGGCTCGCGGCCCTTGCCCGATGTGCTGCGACGCGTCTACGTCGATGTCGTCGTGCCGTATCGCGTGTCGGAGCCGCCACTGGAAGCATCGCTGCGGGCACGGCTGACGCGGCAGGGTGCGCTGGTCACCAAAGAAGCCGCCAGCGCCACGGCGACGATCAAGCTGACCAATCTGAAAGAAGGTCGCCAAGTGTTGTCGGTCGGCCCGGACGGCAAGGCGATCGAGTTTCTGCTGGTGACCACGGTCGAATACGAAGTCATCGACGGGGGACAGGTGCTGGTGCCGCCTGGCAGCTTGCGCGTCACGCGTGCCTACACCTTCAATACCGAACAAGTGCTGGCCAAAGAAGCCGAAGAAGCGCGGCTGCGCGAATACATTCAAGACCAGCTGGCCGAGTTGTTGCTGCTCAAGCTTGAAACGCAGCTGTCGCATCAACAGGGTCGCGTCGATGGCGCGCCGGCTGCCGTGGTCGACCCGCTTCCCTGACTCACGGGCGCGCGCCATCGCCGCCCCACTGGACGCCCGAGGACGGCCTTCGATGCAACCGATCAAGATCAAAACCCTGCTGGCTGTCGTGCTGCCATGGGTCTGCAGTGCGACGGTAGGCGCTGCCGAAGACGACGCGGCGGCGTCGCCAGCCGATGCAGCCGTGCAAACCGCAGCCGAGGTTGCTGACGCCCCGCCGTCAACGCCGCCACCGTGGTGGGGCGAAGCATCGGCCGGCGTGCTGACCACGTCAGGCAATAGCGAGACGCGAACCGCCAACGGCAAATTCACGCTCGACTATCAGCGGGCCGATTGGCGCAATGCGCTGCTGTTACAGGCCCTGCTGGCGGCCGATGACGGCCAGACCACCGGTGAACGCTACTTGTTGACCAACAAGGTCGACTACACGTTCTTCGAGCAAAACTATTTCTTCGCTGCCCTGGATTTCGAAAAGGATCTGTTCGGCGGCATTCGCCAGCGCACGTCGCAGACGCTGGGCTTGGGCCGTCACTTGCTGACCGGGCCCGCGCACCGGCTCGATGTCGAACTCGGTGCAGGCGCGCGGCAGCAGCAGGAGCAGGACTCGCTCGACAAAGACCGTGATCTGATCGGCCGTTTCGGCCTCGATTACCAGTACCGGATCAACGACAACAGCGGTGTGCGTCAGACGGTCAAAGTCGAATCTGGCGAGGCCAACACGTTCACGCAGTCGGTCACCGAGCTCAAGCTGTATGTGATCGGTAATCTGTTCACGTCGATCATGCTGACGGTGCAAAACAACAGCTCGGTCGATCCCGGCGTCAAGCATACGGACTCGACGACAGCGCTGAACTTCAGTTATGCGTTCGGCAACAAGCCGGGCTGACATTCCTTACAGCGAGCATTTCGATGAACGACGACGATCAGCCTGTTTCCGATGCGGTGCCCAGTGCCACGCCGCGTGCGTTCTATCGGCATCACGTGTTTTTTTGTACCAATGTGCGCGAGCCGGGCGAGCGACGGTCTTGTGGTCGCCACGGCGCCGTTGAAGCACGCGACCATGCCAAGCAGCGGATCAAGGAGATGAAGCTGGCCAAGCCTGGATCGGTGCGCATCAACAATGCCGGCTGCATGGAGCGTTGTGAGCTTGGGCCGTGTCTGGTGATCTATCCGCAAGGCACGTGGTATGGCTACAACTCGCAACAGGATGTCGACGAGATCATCGACCGTCACGTCGTCGGCGGCGAAATCGTCGAGCGGCTCAAGCTGCGATGATCCGCGAAGTGCTGCGGATGGGCGATGCTCGCCTGCTGCGCATTGCGCAGCCGGTCACTGCATTCAACACGCCGGAGCTGCGCGAGTTGATCGCCGACATGTTCGACACGATGCGCGCACTCAACGGTGCCGGCCTTGCCGCGCCTCAGATCGGCGTCGATCTGCGTGTCGTGATCTTCGGCTTCACGTCGAGCCCGCGCTATCCGCAAGCCGAAGCGGTACCCGAGACGATACTGATCAATCCCGTGCTGACGCCGATCGGCGACGAGATCGAAGAGGGTTGGGAAGGTTGCCTGTCAGTGCCGGGTTTGCGCGGCGTGGTGCCGCGTCACGCACGCCTTCATTACAGCGGCTACGACGTCAACGGCGAGCGCATCGAGCGTAGTGTCGACGGCTTTCACGCACGCGTCGTGCAGCACGAATGCGATCATCTCGACGGCATTTTGTATCCGATGCGCGTGCGGGACTTCACGCGCTTCGGCTTTCAGGACGTGCTGTTTCCTGGCGTGCCGATCCAGGACGACTGAATCGGCGGTGGCGCGCGCAAGCGCAGGCGCGCTACAGAATCGGCGAGCGGATTTTCAGCACTTGCTCGGCGTCCGGCACGACGTCGGACGGCGGTGCCATCGCCGGAGTCGTTGTGATTGCCGTGTCGCGGTTGTCGGCCATCGTCGTTCCGTCCGTGCTCGAGTCGGTGAGCCAGACCAGCATGTCGTAGTACGTGCGCACGTTGCCAACGAAGTGCATCGCCTGCCGGCCGCGCGCGTAACCATGCCGGGTGCGCTTGTACCACTTGGGCTGACCGAGCAGCGGCAATGATTGACGTACATCGAGCCAGCGCCGGCCGTCGCCGCCAAGACTATCGGTCAGTTCGCGCACATCGTTCAGATGACCCACGCCCATGTTGTAGGCGACCAGCGCCAGCCACGTGCGATCGGGCTCAACCACTTCGGGCGGCAGCTGGTCGATGATCGCGCGCAGATAGCGCGCGCCACCGGCAATGCTCTGGAACGGGTCTTCTCGATCGGCGACCTTCAAGTGCAACGCCGTCTGCGCGGTCAGCTGCATGATTCCGCGCACGCCGGTCGGGCTGATCGCGCCCGGATCCCAGTGCGACTCCTGATACGAGATCGCCGCCAGCAAACGCCAGTCCAAACCGTTCTGTGCCGCTGCCTTCTGAAATGCGCTGCGGTAGCGCGGCAAGCGGGTCTGCGCATGCGTGGCCAGCGCAACGGCGCCCAGCGCATCGACCTGTTCGATATGGCCAAAGTGTCGGTCGCGCAGCCTGGCCAGTTCGGTTTCGCCGATCGCGCCCAGATAGTCCGACGCGGCGTCGAACAAGCTTGAATCACGGTCTTTGGCGAAAGCCCAGGCAATGTCCTGCGAGTCCGCTAGCGCGAAGGCGACACGCAGTTTCGGGTAGTAGCGCTGGTTGATCGCGATCAGGTCCGAATGCGCGATCGTGTAGTCGATCTCGCCGGACGCGACTTTCTCGAGCAGGTCCTCGGCATCGTCGTCTTCGGTCTCGCTCCAGGTCAGCGCCGGTGCGCTGCGTTTGGCGATCAACAGATGCTCGGCATGCGTGCTGCCCTTGGGGACGACCAAGCTGCCCTTCAGGTCGGCCAGATTGTCGGGCGGCGCGGCGCCCATCCGGTAGACCAACTGCGGCACCACGGTCAGCAGCGGCTGGGAAAAACGCACGTGCTCGCCCCGGAGTCGACTCACTCCGAGGCTTGCGGCGGCCATATCGGCACTACCGGACCGCACCAACTCCAGCGCGGCCGGTGGCGAACTGGCCACCTCGATCTGCAATTCCACGCCCAACTTCTCGGCAAGACCACGCGCCAGGTCGTATTCAAAGCCCGTCGGGCCATCCGGGCCCTGGTAGTACGTCGTCGGACTATTGACCGTGGCGACCCGCAACACCTTGGTCTGCTTCACTTTTTCGAGTGAGCTGAGGCTCGGTGTACAGGTTGTCAGCGCAACACTGGCTGCGACGCTGAACATCAGCGTGGCAGCCCATGCACCCGGTTTGCGAAGAACAGTAGGCTTCACTGCGTCATTCATCTACAATGCACGCCCTATCGCTTCGGCCCGACACCCTAGCACATGCTTCCGTTCAGTTTGGCGAACGGCCGGCTTGGCAAAGTGTCCATCGGCGGGGCGAATTGGTCATCAAGGGCGCTGCAAAGTTCCCTGATGAAGCGAACCTTCGCGTAAGCGAAGGCTCGTAAGGCAGCACTGCGGAGAGGTACCGAAGCGGTCATAACGGCGCCGACTCGAAATCGGATGGTGGGTGAAAGCCTGCACAGGAGTTCGAATCTCCTCCTCTCCGCCACTTTTTTGTTGCTTTCCCGACAGCCACTTGCGGGCGATTCGGGTCACTGTCCAGCGCTGCTGATCGCGGCACGATCTTAGCCGCCAAGCGGCCCACGACGATTCCCGTTGTTCCGCCTTCCCGGTGTCGTGCTCCCCAAATCAGCTTCAGTCGGGTCATCGCTCGTCGTCGGCCGACGCGATCGGCGTCACGTTCTGATGCGCCGACTCGTACCGATCCAGCGGTTTGATTGCGCCGACCGGCGGTTGGACCGCGTCAGCCGCCTGTGCGGGCCGAGGGCGGTGCCGGGTACATGACGCGCCGGTTCAAACGATCTCGCCGAGGATCGTACCGACCGGGTATAGCGCACCAGCGGCCTTGTAGATCCGCACACGTCCGGCGACGGGCGCTTCGATCTCCTGCACCGACTTGTCGCTCTCGAGCGAGTACAGCAGTTGGCCCTGCGTCACCGATTGCCCTTCCTTGACGAACCATTCGGCCAAGGTGCCGTCGTTCATCGAAAAGCCCAGCTTGGGAAGAATGATTTGGGTGCTCATGGACGGGGTCCGCAGTCGGGTCGGGCCGGAACGGCCTTTTCACGGGATTGTAGCCGGCGGCTGTCATCATTCCCGTTATGCGATCGAGGAATGAAGGGCACACCAAAAGTTCGCTGGCAATTATGTCGGCTTCCCCTATCATCAGGTTCTCGAGCCTTTCCAGGCCATGCCGCCGGTGCGCTCCGCACTGAGACGATCATCCGGGCGCTGCGGACCGCGTCATGCGGATCGCGCCCGCAACCATAAAGGTGTTGTTTTGCTGACGATGCAGACATTCGTGCATGTGGCCGCAGGCGGCTGCGCTGCGCCCGCAGAGCGGCGGTAATCGCTGATGGATTTCTCCGGTAAGCCCCAAGGTACGCGCCGCGTCACCGCCATCGGTGCGGTCATCGTGTTCCACATTCTGCTGTTGTACGCGCTCGTCAGCGGCCTGGCCCGCAAGGCGATCGAAGTGCTGCCGGCGCCGTTCGAGACGCAGATTCTCGACGAGCAGCGTGCCGAAGAAGAGCCGCCACCACCGCCTCCGCCGCCGCAGCTCGACATTCCGCCGCCGCCGTTCATTCCGCCGCCCGAAATCAACATCGCCACGCCGCCGCCGTCGTCGGCCAACACGATCACCACGCAGAGCGTGGTGGCCACGCCGCCCGCACCGCCACCGCCAAAGGCCGCGCCGGTCAGCCGTCCGCCGGTGGTCAAGGCCAATGCCTGCCGCCAGCCCGAATACCCGCCGGT
>NZ_FQWZ01000003.1:0-54002 GCF_900129825.1 Hydrocarboniphaga daqingensis
CGTGGCACGAAGAAGGAAGACATCGAGCGCGGACAGGTTCTGTGCAAGCCGGGCAGCATCAAGCCGCACGACAAGTTCGAAGGCGAGGTGTACGTTCTGACGAAGGAAGAGGGCGGCCGTCACACGCCGTTCTTCAAGGGCTACCGTCCGCAGTTCTACTTCCGCACGACGGACGTGACGGGCTCTGTGTTCCTGCCGGAAGGCACGGAAATGGTGATGCCGGGCGACAACATCAAGGTGACGGTTGAGCTGATCAACCCGATCGCGATGGAAGAGCAGGTTCGCTTCGCGATCCGCGAAGGCGGCCGCACTGTCGGCGCCGGCGTGGTCACCAAGATCATCGCCTAAGTTTCAGAAAAAGCTTTGCAAATATCAGCGGGGCGCGTACAATCCGCGCCCCGCTGTTTGTTCCCACCGTTCTTTAAAGACTGAGACCTCAGTATGGCCGCCAGCCAATCCATTCGCATCCGGCTTAAGGCATTCGATCATCGGCTTATCGATAAGTCGGCGAAAGAAATTGTCGAGACCGCGAAGCGGACCGGCGCCGTTGTGCGCGGGCCCATCCCGCTGCCGACCCGCAAAGAGCGCTTCACCATCCTGGTATCGCCGCACGCCGACAAGGACGCGCGCGACCAGTACGAGATTCGCACCCACAAGCGCCTGATGCAGATCGTGGATCCGACGGAAAAGACCGTCGATGCGCTTTCCAAGCTCGACCTCCCCGCGGGCGTCGAAGTCCAGATCAAAGTCAACTAAGGCGAGGACTCAGATATGACAATCGCCATCATTGGCCGCAAGGCCGGCATGACCCGCATCTTCACCGAAGCTGGTGAATCGATCCCGGTCACTGTTATCGAATGCAGCCCCAACCGCATCACCCAGCTCAAGTCCGTCGACACCGACGGGTACAAGGCTGTCCAGGTGACGGCGGGTGAGGTCAAGACCAGCCGCGTCAACAAGGCGCTCACCGGCCACTTCAAGAAGGCCGGCGTTGAGGCTGGCCGTCTCCTTCGCGAAATTCGTCTCGACGAATCCGAGGGTGCCGATTTCGCCGTTGGTGGCGAAATCAAGGTCGGCGCCTTTGACGGCGTCAAGGCTGTGGACGTCACTGGTACCAGCATCGGCAAGGGCTTTGCCGGCGTGCAGAAGCGCTGGAACTTCGGTGGCGGTCGCGCCAGCCACGGTAACTCGCTGTCGCATCGCGCGCCCGGCTCCATCGGTCAACGCCAGTCCCCCGGCAAGGTGTGGAAGGGCAAGAAGATGGCCGGCCACATGGGCAACAAGCGCGTTACGGCTCTCAACCTCGACCTCGTCAAGATTGACGTCGAGCGCAACCTGCTCCTGGTCAAGGGTGCCGTTCCGGGTGCCGCCAACGGCAACGTGATCGTTCGCCCGACCGTGAAGTAAGAAGAACGACATCATGGAACTCCAACTTCACAACAGCTCCACCACGGTCGCCGTCTCTGACGCGGTCTTCGGTGTCGAGTACAACCGCGCCCTCGTGCACCAGATCGTGACGGCCTATCAGGCCGGTGGTCGTGCGGGTACCAAGAAACAGAAGACCAAGGGCGAAGTCCGCGGTGGCGGTAAGAAGCCGTGGAAGCAGAAGGGTACGGGCCAGGCTCGCGCCGGCTCGATCCGTTCGCCGCTGTGGCGTGGTGGTGGCGTGACGCACGCCGCCGTGCCGCGTGACTTCTCGCAGAAGGTCAACCGCAAGATGTATCGCGGCGCGATCCGCTCGATCGTCTCCGAGCTGGCTCGCAGCGGCAACCTGCTGGTCACCGACGCGTTTGCCGTCGAAGCCGGCAAGACCAAGTCGCTGGTGCAGAAGCTCACGACGCTGGGTCATAGCGACGTGCTGATCGTGTCGGAATCGATCGATCAGAACCTGTACCTGTCGGCTCGCAATCTTCACAAGGTCGGCCTGTGCGACGTCGCAGCGCTCGATCCGGTGACGCTGCTGGCGCACGACAAAGTGGTAATCACGACCGATGCGGTCAAGAAGCTGGAGGCCTGGCTGTCATGAGCAATATCGTCGATAACGCGACCAAGCCCGTGAAGCTGTCGAGCGAGCGCATCCACGCCATCATCCTGGCGCCGGTCGTTTCCGAGAAGAGCACCCGCGCCGCCGAAAAGAACAATCAGGCCGTGTTCAAGGTCCTGCGTGACGCCAAGAAGCCGGAGATCAAGGCCGCAATCGAAGCCTTGTTCAAGGTGACGGTCGAAGATGTCCAGACCTCGAACGTCAAGGGCAAGGTCAAGCGCTTCGGCCAGAGCTTCGGCCGCCGCAGCGATTGGAAGAAGGCCTACGTCACGCTCGCAGCCGGCCAGGAAATCGACTTCCTCGGCACCGCGAACGCTTAAGCGAAACGAAGACTAGAGAGATACGACCATGCCATTGGTCCAAATGAAACCGACGTCGCCGGGCCGTCGCCACCAGGTCAAGGTGGTCACGCCGGGTCTGTGGAAGGGCGAACCCCACGCACCGCTGCTCGAGAAGAACGGCCCTGCCGGCGCCCGTAACAACAACGGGCACATCACCACGCGTCACAAGGGTGGTGGTCACAAGCAGACGTATCGCATCATCGACTTCAAGCGCAACAAGGACGGCGTGCCGGCCAAGGTTGAGCGCGTCGAATACGATCCGAACCGCTCGGCCCACATTGCGTTGCTGTGCTACGCCGACGGTGAGCGCCGCTACATCATCGCGCCGCGCGGCGTTGTTGCCGGCGACACGCTGCAGTCTGGCTCGGATGCGCCGATCAAGCCGGGTAATTCGCTGCCGCTGCGTAACATCCCGCTGGGTTCGACCGTGCATTGCATCGAGCTGCGTCCTGGCAAGGGCGCGCAGCTGGCTCGCTCCGCTGGTGCGGCCGTGCAGTTGGTTGCTCGCGAAGGTGAGTACGCGACGATCCGTCTGCGTTCTGGCGAAATGCGCAAGGTTCACGCTGATGGTCGCGCCACGATGGGCGAAGTCAGCAACAACGAGCACAACCTGCGCCAGTATGGCAAGGCAGGCGCCAAGCGCTGGAAGGGCATTCGGCCGACCGTTCGCGGCGTCGTTATGAACCCGGTCGACCACCCGCACGGTGGTGGTGAAGGTAAGTCTGGCCAGGGTAATCCGCACCCGGTTACGCCGTGGGGCCAGCAGACGAAGGGTCTCAAGACCCGCAAGAACAAGCGCACGGATAAGTTCATCATCCGCAGCCGTCACAAAGCGAAGAAGTAAGGACTAGGCCATGCCGCGTTCCGTAAAGAAGGGTCCGTTCATCGATCACCATCTGTCCAAGAAGGTGACCGACATGCAGGGCAGCCGCGTGAAGAAGCCGATCAAGACCTGGTCGCGCCGCTCCATGGTGACGCCGGATTTCGTCGGTCTGACGATTCAGGTGCACAACGGCAAGGCTCATATGCCGGTGTTCATCACCGACAACATGGTCGGTCACAAGCTCGGCGAATTTGCGCCCACCCGGACCTTCAAGGGTCACGGTGGCGACAAGAAGACGGGCTAAGGAGATCGCCATGCAGACTCAAGCCGTCCTCAAGTTTGTGCGCCTGTCCCCGCTCAAGGGTCGTCTCGTCGCGGACATGGTCCGTGGCAAGAAGGTCGATGAAGCGCTCAACATCCTGAAGTTCTCGAACCAGCGCGCCGCTGGACTGATCAAGAAAGTTCTTGAATCGGCCATCGCCAACGCCGAGAACAACAACGGTGCCGATGTCGACGAACTTCGCGTTGCGGAGATCTTTGTCGACGGTGGCCCGGTGATGAAGCGCATCATGCCGCGTGCCAAGGGCCGCGCCGATCGCATCTCCAAGCCGACGAGCCACGTCACCATCCGCGTTTCGGACGAAAAGAAGAAGTAAGGCAGACCTATGGGCCATAAAGTAAATCCGAACGGTTTCCGCCTGGGCATCACGACCCAGTGGACGTCCAACTGGTACGCCGAGCGTCGCGCGTACGGCGAGAACCTGAACAAGGACATCGCGGTCCGCGAGTTCTTGCGCAAGAAGCTGGCTAGCGCCTCGGTGTCGAAAATCCAGATCGACCGTCCGGCGAAGTCCGCCCGCGTGACGATCCACACGGCCCGTCCGGGCATCGTGATCGGTAAGAAGGGCGAGGACATCGAGAAGCTGAAGCAGGAAGTCGCGGCCAAAATGGGCCTCAAGACCGACAGCGTTCACATCTCGGTCGAAGAAATTCGCAAGCCAGAGCTCGACGCCCGCCTGATCGCCGAATCCGTTGCTCAGCAGCTCGAGCGTCGCATCATGTTTCGCCGTGCGATGAAGCGTGCTGTTCAGAATGCGATGCGTTTGGGCGCTGGCGGCATCAAGATCCAGGTCGGTGGCCGTTTGAACGGCGCCGAAATCGCACGTACCGAGTGGTACCGCGAAGGTCGCGTTCCGCTGCACACGCTGCGCGCGATGGTTGATTACAACACCGCGGAAGCGAAGACCACGTACGGCGTCATTGGCGTCAAGGTGTGGGTCTTCACCGGTGAGACCTTCGAAACCGATCGTCTGGTCGGCAAGAAGGATGAAGCGGGTGAAGCCGCTACTGCCTGAGCTGTTCACGCGCCCCTCGCGCAACCGTTTTTTTAGGAGTCCGCTGCCATGATGCAGCCCAAGAGAACCAAATTCCGCAAGCAGATGAAGGGTCGCAACCGCGGCCTGGCGCAGAACGGCAACAAGGTCAGCTTCGGTGAGTTCGGCCTCAAGGCCACCGAGCACGGCATGATCACCGCGCGCCAGATCGAAGCGGCGCGTCGTTGCATCACGCGTTACGCCAAGAAGGGCGGCAAGCTGTGGATCCGTATCTTCCCGGACGCGCCGGTGACCAAGAAGCCGCTGGAAGTCCGCATGGGCTCCGGTAAGGGCAACGTCGAATACTGGGTCGCCAAGGTTCAGCCCGGCAAGATGCTGTACGAAATGGAAGGCGTGACCGAAGCCGAAGCCCGCGAGGCATTCGAGCTGGCCGCCGCCAAGCTGTGCGTCAAGACCACCTTCGTTCAGCGGACGATTCTGTAATGAAGAACACCGATTACATCAAGTCGCTGGTTGGCAAAGACAGCGCCGGTCTGAAGACCGAACTCGAGGCCCTGCGCCGCGAGCAGTTCAACCTGCGTATGCAGGGTGCCATGGGTCAGGCCAACCAGACGCATCTGGCGGCCGCCACGCGCAAGAAGATTGCGCAGGTCAAGACCTTCCTCACTAAGCAGCAGACCAAGGCTTGAAGTCATGAGCGAAGTCGAAAACACCAGCCCGGCCACGGCCGAGCACAAAGAGCGCCGCATCGTCGGTCGCGTTGCCTCGAACAAGGGCGACAAGACGATCACGGTCGTGGTCGAGCGCACCGTCAAGCATCCGATCTATAACAAGATCCTGCGTCGCTCCACCAAGCTGTACGCCCACGACGAAGCCAACCAGTGCAAGGAAGGCGACTTGGTGGCAATCGTTGAGACTCGTCCGCTGTCGCGCACCAAGCGCTTCAAGCTGGTCGAGATCATCCAAACCCACGCCTGATCGACCGAAGGAGTAACGCGCCATGATGCAGCAAGAATCCTTCCTCGTCGCCGCTGACAATAGCGGTGCGAAGACCGTGCAGGTCATCCAGGTCAAGGGCAGCACCTATCGCCGTTACGCCAATATTGGCGACGTGATCAAGGTGACGGTCAAGGATGCGATCCCCCGCGGCAAGGTCAAGAAGGGCGAAGTGCACGATGCTGTCGTCGTCCGCACCCGTCACGGTGTTCGTCGTCCGGACGGCTCGACGATCCGTTTCGATACCAACGCTGCCGTGCTGCTGACCAGCAAGGGCGAGCCGATCGGCACCCGTATCTTCGGGCCGGTCACGCGCGAGCTGCGCGAGAACTTCATGAAGATCGTTTCGCTCGCGCCTGAAGTTATCTAAGGCCGGGTCCAGAGAACTGCTATGAGCAAGATCAAGAAAGGCGACGAGATCATCGTCATCACCGGCAAGGACAAGGGTCGCCGCGGCAACGTGTCGCGCGTGCTCGATGGTGCGCTGGTGGTTGAGGGCATCAACGTTGCCAAGCGTCACACCAAGGGCAACCCGCAGGCGGGTGTCGCCGGTGGCATCGTCGAGAAGGAGATGCCGATCGACATCTCGAATGTTGCGCTGTTTAACAGCAAGACCGGCAAGGCTGATCGCGTTGGCTTCAAGTTCGTCGGCGAGGGTGCCGACCGCAAGAAGGTCCGCATCTTCAAGTCCAGCAAAGAGCTGGTTGATTAATCAAACGGTTTTCAGTCCCAGGTGACCGGGCTCCAGCTTGTCTGGAGAGTTCGGAAGCCCGACCGGAAGCACAACTGGAAACGAGCGAGTCATGGCAAATCTGCAGCAGCTTTACAAAGACAAGATCGCCCCGGCGCTTAAAGTGCAGCTGGGTTGCAACGTCATGGCGGTTCCCCGCCTGACCAAGATCACGCTGAACATGGGCGTTGGTGAGACCACCAGCGACAAGAAGGTCATCGAGCATGCCGTCAAGGACATGACGGCGATTGCCGGCCAGAAGCCGGTTATCACGAAGACCCGTATCTCGATCGCCGCGTTCAAGGTTCGTGAGAACTACCCTGTTGGCGTCAAGGTGACGCTGCGCGGCCCGCAGATGTTCGAGTTTCTGGAGCGCCTGCTCGTGATCGCGCTGCCCCGCATTCGCGACTTCCGCGGCATCTCCCCGCGTGGTTTCGACGGTGCCGGCAACTTCAACTTCGGCATCAACGAACAGATCATCTTCCCGGAAATCGAGTACGACAAGGTCGACACGCTCCGCGGTATGAACATCACTTTCACCACCACGGCGAAGACGGATGCCGAAGGCCGAGCGCTGCTCGATGCCTTCAACTTCCCCTTCCGCAAGTAAGACCGAGCGAGACCAACATGGCCAAGAGAAACATGATCGAGCGCGAAGCCAAGCGCGCGAAGCTGGTTGCCAAGCTCGGCAAGAAGCGTGACGCGCTCAAGGCAGTCGTCGTCAGCGCCACGGCGTCCTACGACGAGAAGCAGGCCGCTGCTGTTGCGCTGCAGAAGCTGCCGCGTGACTCCAGCTACACCCGTCAGCGCAACCGTTGTGCGTTGACCGGCCGCAGCCGCGGCGTTTACAGCAAGTTTGGTCTCGCGCGTCACAAGCTGCGCGAAGCCGCGATGCGCGGCGAAGTGCCGGGCCTCAAGAAAGCCAGCTGGTAAGGAACGAGTAGAACCATGAGCATGACCGACCCCGTTGGCGATTTCCTGACTCGCATCCGTAACGGCCAGCAGGCCCGCAAGAAGCAGATCACCGCCCCCGCATCCAAGTTGAAGAGCGCCATCGCCCAGGTGTTGAAGGACGAAGGCTACATCGCCGGTTTTGAGACCGTCGAAGCCGGCGCCGGCAAGAAGACGCTGGCCGTGACGCTGAAGTATTACGACAACAAGCCGGTGATCGAGCGTATCGATCGCATCAGCAAGCCAAGCCTGCGCGTCTACAAGGCGTCGGGCGAGCTGCCGACCGTTCTCGGCGGCCTGGGCATCGCGATCATCTCGACGCCCAATGGCGTTGTGACGGACAAGGCGGCTCGCGCCGCAGGTCAGGGCGGCGAAGTGCTCTGCATCGTCGCCTAAGCCATCCGTCGAACTCACTGAATCTAGGACGAGAAGCCATGTCCCGTGTAGCTAAAATGCCGGTGGTGATCCCCGCCGGCGTCACCATCACCAGCGACGCTGGTGTCGTGACCATCAAGGGCGCCAAGGCGTCGCAGACCGTGGCACTGGGCCATGGCGTTGTGGTTGAAATCGGCAACGGTGAAGCCGTCGTCAGCGCCGATTCGATCAAGTCGAATGCGATGCAGGCTGGAACGATTCGCGCGCTGCTCAACAACGCTGTCGTGGGCGTGACCAAGGGCTACGAGCGCAAGCTGCAGCTGGTCGGCGTCGGTTACCGCGCCTCGGTTGCCAATAACAAGGTCAACCTGAGCGTTGGCCTGTCGCATCCGGTCGAGCATCCGATTCCGGCCGGCATCAGTGTCGTTTGCCCGACGCAGACCGACATCGTGATCACCGGTCCGAGCAAGCATATGGTCGGTCAGCTCGCCGCGCAGTTGCGCAGCTACCGTCCGCCTGAGCCCTACAAGGGCAAGGGCGTGCGTTATTCGGATGAGAAGGTTGTGCTGAAGGAAGCCAAGAAGAAGTAACGCCCCGCGCCATCGCGCATCCGCGTTTTCTTCCCACCATTGAGTAGTACCGAGCCGGCACCATGAAAGACAAGAAGCAAGTTCGCCTGCGTCGCGCGCGTCGCACGCGTTTCAAAATCCGCGAGTTGGGCGTTTACCGCTTGGCCGTGCACCGCACGCCGAGCCACATCTACGCCCAGATTATTGCGCCGAATGCGGGCGAGACCGTCGCCGCTGCCTCCACCGTCGAAAAGGTGGTCGCTGAAGGTTTGAAGGCGACCGGCAATGTCGACGCCGCCAAGAAAGTTGGCCAGCTGATCGCCGAGCGGGCGAAGGCAGCCGGCATTACCACCGTCGCGTTCGATCGCGCCGGTTTCAAGTATCACGGTCGTATCAAGGCCCTCGCTGACGCGGCGCGTGAAGCCGGTTTGGAGTTTTAAGTCATGGCAACGAACATGCAGTACGACGACTCGCAGAGCAGCGGCGACTTCAAGGAGAAGCTCGTTACCGTTAACCGCGTCAGCAAGACGGTCAAGGGCGGCAAGCAGTTCGCCTTCACCGCGCTGACCGTTGTTGGCGACGGCGCCGGTCGGGTCGGTTTCGGTTATGGCAAGGCGCGCGAAGTGCCTCAGGCCATTTCCAAGGCAATGGACCAGGCTCGCAAGAACATGATCACCGTGCCGCTCAAGGGTCTGACCCTGCAGCACGAAATCTGGGGCACCCACGGTGCGACCAAGGTGTTCATGCGTCCGGCCTCCGACGGTACCGGTGTTATTGCCGGCGGCGCGATGCGCGCTGTGTTTGAAGTGGCCGGTGTGCAGAACGTGCTGGCCAAGTCGTTTGGCTCGCGCAACCCGATCAACATGGTTCGCGCGACGCTCGATGCGCTCAAGCGCATGAACATGCCGTCCGAAATTGCCGCCAAGCGCGGCAAGACGGTCGAAGAACTGCTTGCCTGAGAACTGCCATGAGCACGACGAAGCAAATCAAGGTCACGTTGATGAAGAGCATCTTTGGCCGCGTCAAGGGCCACAAGGAATGCGTCAACGGTCTGGGCCTGCGTAAGCCGCATCAGAGCGTGGTCATCGCCGCCACGCCCCAGAACATGGGCATGGTCAACAAGGCGTACTACCTGTTGAAAGTGGAAGAGGTCGCCTAATGAAGCTCAATGACATCAAGCCTGCCGAAGGCTCCAAGACCGTCCGCGTCCGCGTCGGCCGTGGTATCGGTTCCGGCATGGGCAAGACCGCCGGTCGTGGTCACAAGGGTCAGCGCGCTCGTAAGGGCGGTCGTGGCAAGGTCGGCTTCGAAGGCGGCCAGATGCCGATCCAGCGTCGTTTGCCCAAGCGCGGCTTCAACAGCCCGCTGGTCAACAAGACTGCTGAAGTGCGCCTGTCGGAGCTGTCGAAGCTGAAGATCGAAGGCGACATTGATCTCGCAGCACTGAAGATCGCCAATGTCGTTCCGGCGACGGCGGAGCAGGCCAAGATCATCAAGTCGGGCGAGCTCACGCGTAAGGTCTCGCTGAAGGGCATCTTGGTCACCAAGGGCGCGCGTGAAGCAATCGAAGCCGCTGGCGGCTCGGTTGCCGAATAAACCCGACTAGCCGACGTACCAGGTAACAAGGAACCCATGGCCAAGTCCACCGCCAGCGCAGGCATGGTGCCGGATCTCTCCAAGATCGGAGAGGTTCGTGGTCGGCTGTTGTTCCTGCTGGGTGCCATCGTGGTGTTCCGGATCGGCAGCTTTATTCCGGTACCCGGCATCGATCCGCGCCAGTTGGAGCAATTGTTTAGCAGCACGCAGGGCTCGATCCTGGACATGTTCAACATGTTCTCGGGCGGCGCGCTGCACCGGCTGTCGATCTTCGCGCTCGGCGTGATGCCGTATATCTCGGCATCGATCATCGTGCAGTTGATGGCGGCCGTCGTGCCTCAGCTGAAGGACCTGAAAAAAGAAGGCGAGTCTGGCCGGCGCACGCTGACCAAGTACACCCGGTACGGGACCTTGGGCTTGGCGATCTTCCAGTCGATCGGCGCGGCCACCGCACTGCAGTCGAGCGGCGTTGCGATCGCGCCTGGCTTCGGGTTCATTTTCACTGCGACGGTGTCGCTGGTCACCGGCACGATGTTTCTGATGTGGCTGGGTGAGCAGATTACCGAGCGCGGCATCGGCAACGGGATGTCGATGATCATTTTCTCGGGAATCGTTGCGGGCCTGCCGCCGGCATTGGGCGCCACTGCGCAGTTGGTCAGCGAAGGCTCCATGTCGGGGCTGATGGTGATCGCCATCGCGGTGTTGGTCGCGGGCGTAACGCTGGGTGTCGTGTTCGTTGAGCGCTCGCAGCGCCGGATCCCGGTCCACCACGCTCGCCGTCAGCAGGGCCGCAAGCTGTTCGCCGCCCAAACCCAGCATCTGCCGCTGAAGCTGAACATGGCGGGCGTCATCCCGCCGATCTTCGCTTCATCGATCATCCTGTTCCCCGCGTCGATTGTTCGTTTCTTCGGCGGCGAAGAGGGTGGTGGTTTTCTTGCGCAGTTGGCCAATGCGCTGTCACCCGGCCAGGCTTTGCACAGCGTGCTGTATGCGGTGCTGATCATCTTCTTCTGCTTCTTCTACACGGCGCTGGTGTTCGACAGCCGTGAGACGGCTGAGAACTTGAAGAAGTCGGGTGCGTTCATCCCCGGTGTTCGCCCAGGTACACAGACGGCGCGGTACATCGACCAGGTTCTGACGCGTTTAACGGTAGCGGGCGCTGTCTACATCACGCTCGTCTGCCTGTTGCCAGAGCTGTTCATTGCTTATTGGAGTGTGCCGATCGCGTTTGGCGGCACCTCGTTGCTGATCACCGTCGTCGTTGTGATGGACTTCATGGCGCAGTTGCAGGCGCACTTGATGTCTCACCAGTACGACGGTCTGCTGAAGAAGGCGAACTTGAAGACGCTGGGTAAGAGCGGCGACGGTAAGCCGGGTGCTCGGTCTCTGGGCCGGCCCGAATCCAAGAGCCTGGGTAACTCCGGCACGCAACGCTGACCATCGCTGGCTATAAGGCCAGCGCGGTCGCCGACATCAATGTGGTCTGTTAGAGGTTCGTCATGAAAGTCCGTACTTCGGTTGGCAAGATTTGCCGCAATTGCAAGATCGTCCGTCGCGCCGGTGTTGTCCGCGTGATCTGTTCGGACGCTCGTCACAAGCAGCGCCAGGGCTAAGCTTTCGCCCGACGTTCTTCGTCGGGTTGCTTATCCGTCGCAGTCTCAGTAGAATTCGCGCCCTTTTCGCGCGCCCCGTTCTTTAGGAGTTCCCAGCGTCATGGCACGTATCGCCGGCGTCAATATCCCGGACAAGAAGCACACCGTCATCGCCCTTCAGGCGATCTACGGCATCGGCCCGACTCGCGCGAAGCTGGTTTGCGCGGCCGCCAAGATCAAGCCCGACGTGCAGGTGCGTAACCTGACCGAGGCCGAACTCGAAACGCTGCGTGTCGAAATCGGCCGCTACTCCGTGGAAGGCGACCTTCGCCGCGAAGTGTCCATGAGCATCAAGCGCTTGATGGATCTCGGCTGCTACCGCGGCACGCGCCATCGTCGCGGCCTTCCGGTCCGTGGCCAGCGCACGCGCACGAATGCCCGCACCCGCAA
Source organism: Hydrocarboniphaga daqingensis (assembly GCF_900129825.1). GTDB lineage: Bacteria > Pseudomonadota > Gammaproteobacteria > Nevskiales > Nevskiaceae > Hydrocarboniphaga > Hydrocarboniphaga daqingensis. Next base: position 11,802 of record NZ_FQWZ01000003.1, read on the forward strand.
GGGTCCGCGCCGTGCGATCAAGAAGTAAGTCGTCCTTCTTGTCCACCTCCTCGATCAAGAACTGAGTCCGCTGTCCTATGGCCACTTCGAATGCCGGCGCCGCCAAGGCCCGCAAGCGTGTCAAGAAGAATGTTTCTGACGCCGTCTGCCACATCCACGCGTCCTTCAACAACACGATCATTCTGATCACCGATCGCCAGGGCAACACCCTGAGCTGGTCCACCGCCGGCGCCGCCGGTTTCAAGGGCTCGCGCAAGTCCACGCCGTTTGCGGCGCAGGTTGCGGCCGACAAGGCAGCTCAGGCTGCGGCCGAGCACGGCGTCAAGAACGTCGAAGTTCGCGTCAAGGGCCCCGGCCCGGGCCGCGAGTCGGCCGTTCGTGCGCTGAACGCTGCCGGCTTCAAGGTCACCAACATCACCGACGTGACGCCGATTCCGCATAACGGTTGCCGCGCTCCCAAGCGTCGCCGCGTCTAAGAGAAAAGATCATGGCTCGTTATATTGGTCCGAAGTGCAAACTGTCCCGCCGCGCTGGTGGCGTGGATCTTCTCCTCAAGGGTCGCGGCCGCTCGCTTGAAACCAAGTGCAAGCTGGAAACGCCCCCGGGTCAGCATGGCGCGCGCAAGCCGCGTCTGAGCGACTACGCAACCCAGTTGCGTGAGAAGCAGAAGCTCAAGCAGATGTACGGTCTGCTCGAGCGTCAGTTCCGCAACTACTACTACAAGGCCACCCGCACCAAGGGGGCAACGGGCTTGAACCTGTTGCTGGCGCTGGAAACGCGCTTGGACAACGTGATCTACCGGATGGGTTTCGGCCGTACTCGCGCCGAGGCTCGTCAGTTGGTCGGTCACAAGGCCGTTCTGGTCAACGGCAAGTCGGTCAACATTCCGTCGTACCAGGTTCAGGTGGGTGACGTGGTGTCGGTGCGCGAGAAGTCGCGTGCGCAGAGCCGTATCGCCGAGTCGCTGTCGATTGCCGCTCAGATTGGTTTCCCCGAGTGGCTTGAAGTCGATGAGAAGGCTCTGAAGGGAACGTTCAAGGCGCTGCCGAGCCGCGATCAGATCGTCCCGGACATCAACGAAAACCTGGTCGTCGAGCTTTACTCGAAGTAATCAGAGTCCGTCGGCGGTTGGCGCCCTGCGGTCGGCAGGGTGCTTACTGGGCAGGTCAAGTTACACCGCTGCCGACTGCTGACTTCCGACCGTTTAACGAGGTACTTATATGCAGGGTTTCGTCGCTGATTTGCTCAAGCCGCGCCTGGTCGAAGTCGAGGCGGAGTCCGCCTCGCGCGCTCGCGTCTCGCTGGAGCCGCTGGAGCGTGGCTTCGGCCACACCTTGGGGAATGCGCTGCGGCGCATCCTGCTGTCGTCGATCCCCGGTGCGGCGATCACCGAGGTGCAGATCGAAGGCGTCGTTCACGAGTACAGCTCCATCGAAGGCGTTCAGGAAGACGTCATCGACATCCTGCTGAACATCAAGAACATCGCGATTCGGATGCACTCGCGTGAAGAAGCGACGCTTCGCCTCGAAAAGTCGGGCAAGGGCCCGGTTACCGCGGCCGACATCAAGCTCGATCACGATGTCGAGATCGTCAACCCGGATCTGGTCATTGCCAATCTGACGGGCGGCAAGCTCAACGTCAGCCTGAAGGTGACCCGCGGCCGCGGCTACGTGCCGGCTGCTGCCCAGCGCGGCGCTGAAGACAGCACGTCGTCGGTTGGCGTTCTGAAGCTCGATGCATCGTACAGCCCGGTTCGCCGCGTCAGCTACAGCGTCGAGCGTGCTCGCGTCGAGCAGCGCACCGACCTCGACAAGCTGATTCTGGATCTTGACACCAACGGTGGCATTGATCCGGCCGAAGCCGTGCGCCTTGCGGCCCGGATTCTCCGCGATCAGCTTGCCGTGTTTGTCGACCTCGAAGCCGAGACGACGACGACGGCGGTTGCTGGCAAGAAGGAGCTGTCGCCGATCTTGTTCCGTCCGATCGACGATCTCGAATTGACCGTGCGCTCAGCGAACTGCTTGAAGGCTGAGAACGTGTACTACATCGGCGATTTGGTGCAGCGCACCGAAACCGAGCTGATGAAGACGCCGAACCTCGGCAAGAAGTCGCTGAACGAAATCAAGGAAGCGCTGAAGGCGCATGACCTCGATCTCGGCATGAAGCTCGAAAACTGGTCGGCGCCGAAGTCGTCGGTTAACTAATTAGATCCTGCAGCCAACACTGCTTGATACGGGAAGGATAGAAACATGCGTCACGGTAACGCAGGCCGCGCTTTCGGCCGCACCAGCAGCCACCGCAAGGCGACGATGCAGAGCATCGCCGTTGCCCTGTTCAAGAACGAGCTGATCCGCACGACGGTTCCGAAGGCCAAGGAGCTGCGCAAGCTCGTCGAGCCGATGATCACGCGCGCCAAAGTTGATGGCGTTGCGAATCGCCGTTTGATTTTTGCTCGTCTTCGCGATCGCGACGCGGTGCAGAAGCTGTTCAACGACATCGGTCCGCGCTTCAATGGCCGTCCCGGTGGTTACACGCGCATCATGCGCTGTGGCTTCCGTCCCGGCGACAACGCGCCGATGGCTTACATCGAGCTGGTTGATCGCAAGGTTGGCGGCGAAGCAGTGGGTGCGGTTGCCGCAGCCGAATAACGCTGAAATTGTTGTCGTTGCTCATAAAGGCGCCTTCGGGCGCCTTTTTGCATTCTGGCGTCGATCGCGTAGGCGCGTATCGGACGGGAACTGGAGTGGAGGTAAATGTCAGCCGTGCCCCCGTTTCTGGGGATGCTGCCCTTCCGGAGTCCTTGCGGTGCGCCTAAGCGCCGCATCGGCTGGATGTCGGATGCGTTCGACCCACGACCAATGGACATGCGGTTTGGCGGTGCGCAACCAGGCCCAATCGCTGATGGCGTCAGGAAATCCCCCTAATCAGAGGAATATTGGTAACCAGTGCCGAGACAGGCGCCCGCTGGGGCATGAACGTTGCTGAAGCAGTCCTAGACATCGAGATGTAGCGGTAGTTCCTCAAGTAGGGGTAATCCTTCTTGAATTGTCGGGGACGCGTCGCTACGCTCGGCTGGTGTCAACAATGTTTCAAGCTTATGCATCCTGTTACAAGCAGACGATGCAAGGCCTCTCTTGCTGGTCACTTTGGGAGAAGAATTACATGAGGTTAAGCTCAGAAGGTAAGCTGCGGCTCGCCGCGCGAACAGCGTTTCTCGTTGGCGGCGTGAGCCTGGCTGCCACCACGGCCTACGCTCAAGAAGCGGCTCCGGCCGCCGGCGAAGCCGCTGCCGAGGGAAGCGTTAATCTGGACAAGCTGGTCGTTACCGGTACCCGTATCAAGAGCCAGACGTTCACCGCTTCCAGCCCGGTGGCCGAGATCAAGGGTGAGGAGTTCCGTTACGCGGGTGCGACGATTGCGGAAGATCTGGTTAACCAGTATCCGCAGCTGTCGCCCGAGTTCGACAACGTCAACAACAACCCGTCGCTCGGCTATGCAACGGTCGATCTTCGTGGCCTCGGGCCCGAGCGCACGCTGGCGCTGTTGAACGGCCGCCGCATTCCGAAGGGTGCCGGTGAACTGCCGGACATCAGCATCATCCCCGCCACGCTGATCAAGCGCGTCGACGTTCTCACCGGCGGCGCGTCCGCGGTGTACGGTTCGGACGCCGTTGCGGGTGTCGTCAACTTCATTCTCGATGACGAGTTCGAAGGCGTTCGCATCAACGGTGGCTGGAACGGCTACCAGCACAAGAACGACAACGGCTACATTCAGGGCCTGCTCGATCAGCGCGGCTTCGATTACGAGAAGGGCGATTCCGGCGTTGACGGCATTTCGCGCAACCTCGATATCGTCATCGGTGGCAACTTCGGTGAGAAGGGCCACGCGACGGCTTGGGGCACGTGGCGTAAGAATGCGCCGCTGTTCCAGGCGCAGCGTGACTACTCGAGCTGCGCGCTGAACGCGGCCGCGACCCGCTGCGGTGGTTCCGCCACTGCCGATCCGGCCAACTTCTACGTGGTGGCCCCCGAAAGCGGCATCTACTCCTACGTCAGCCGCGCTGGCGCGGGTGCTTGGTCGCTCGAAGATGGTCCGACCAACCTCTACAACTTCGCGCCGATCAACTACTACCAGCGTCCCGACGAGCGTTATACCGCCGGTACGAACATCAAGTACGAGATCAACGAATACGCCAAGCCGTACCTCGAAGCGATGTTCGTCAACCGTCGCAGCAGCACGCAGCTGGCACCGTCGGGCGCGTTCTTCACCGACGTGACGGTCAACTGCGACACGCCGCAAATCGGCACGCTGTGCAACGACACCGGCATTACGGACGACGAATTCACCGTCTACGTCGCCAAGCGCAACGTTGAAGGCGGCCCGCGCTTCAACGCAGCCGAGTCCAACAACTTCAGCGTGACCTCCGGCGTCGGCGGCTCGATCTGGGGCAGCTGGAGCTACGATGCGTCGTTCACGTACAACCGCGCTTCGAACACCACGGTTGGCACCAACGACTTCCTGACCTCGCGCATCCGTGATGCGCTGCTGGGCTGCCCGGATGGCTCGTTCGACGGCTGCGTTCCGTACGAAGTGTTCACCGACTCGGTCACGCCGGCTCAGGCTCAGGCGCTGCAGGGCATCAGCCAGCAGCAGGTCGTCACTGACATGCGCGTTGTCAACGGCTACGTCACGGGCGATCTGGGCGTCGGCCTGCCGACCGCCGGTGGTGAGGCCGTCAGCGTTGTGCTGGGTTACGAAAACCGCACCGAGCGTTACGCCTACTCCGCCGACTCCAATCTGGCCGACGGCAACTTTGCCGGCTCGGGCAGCGAGAGCCCGCCGATCAAGGCGGCGATCGGCGTCGAAGAACTGTTCATGGAAGGCGCGATTCCGTTGCTGACCAACGCCGGCATCCTGAGCCGTTTGGACGCCGACGTCGGCTATCGCTTCTCGCAGTACGAACTGTCGGGCGACGCCAGCACCTACAAGATCGGCTTCGGCGCGAACTTCTTTGATGATCGTTACAAGCTTCGTGGCGGCTTCAACCGCGCGATCCGTGCACCGAACATCAACGAGCTGTTCCTGCCGCAGCAGATCGGTCTGTGGGGCGGCACCGATCCGTGCGCCGGCGCCACGCCGGAGTACACGGCTGAGCAGTGCGCCCTTACCGGCGTTACGCCAGCCCAGTACGGCAGCATCGCCGCCAACCCGGCTGCTCAGTACAACCAGATCGCCGGTGGCAACCCGAACCTGACGCCTGAGAAGGCGAACACCTGGACCTTGGGCGTCGCTGCCGAGCCGGTCAAGAACCTGATCGTCAGCGTCGACTACTACCAGATCAAGATCGAAGATGCGATCGGCGGCGTGGGTGCACGCAACCTGCTCGACATCTGCGCTCTGACGGGTCAGTCCTCGGCTTGCTCGCTGATCACGCGTAATCCGACGACGGGCGACTTGTTCCGCGGCACGTCCGGCTTCGTGACGAACTTCCAGCAGAACCTGGGTAGCGTCGAAGTTAAGGGTATCGACTTGTCGGCTTCGTACACGATGCGCCTCGGTCCGGGCCGTCTGTCGACGTCGATCGCCGGCACCTACCTGCTCGACAAGACGTTCTCGCCTCTGCAGTCGGATAGCAGCGTTGCATACGATTGCACCGGCAACGTCAGCCCGCAGTGCAGCCAGGCTCCGGAATGGCGTCACCTCGCGACGGCTCGTTACTCGATCGATCGTTACACGGCCGGTGTGCGCTGGCGCTACTTCGGTGCGCTGGACTACAAGGATCCGCGTAACTTCCGCAAGGGTCGTCCTCTGACCACGGATACGGGTCTGGTCAAGAACGGTGGTGTTGACGCCTACAACTGGTTCGACATCAACGGCTCGGTCAGCTTCGGTCCGGCTCTGCTCACCGCGGGCATCAACAACGTGTTCGACAAGGAACCGCCGCTCGTTGGCAGCCAGCTGACGAACAACGGCAACGCGCTGGGCGGTTACGATCAGCTCGGTCGTTACCTGTTCACCAGCCTGACGCTGGAGTTCTAAGCGACACCTTGCAGGACGTTGTAGATCAAGAGCGGCGGGCTTCGGCCCGCCGCTTTTTTTTACCCCATCTTTGACGGTGAGCAGCCCATGCCGCTTGGACTATGCTGCTCGCCGACTTCATCACGGCAGATCCAGACCCCATGTCCATTGCGAGCCCGCGGCGCCGAGAACTGCCCGCCGAATTGAATAACCAGCTGGCAAGCGGTTATCAGCTGCTGCAAAACGAGCGTTTCGCCGAAGCGATGACGCAAGCCGAGGCCTTGGCTCAACGCTATCCGCTAAGCGAACACGCGCTCGAGTTTGCGAGCGAAGCCGCGTTGGCCACTGGACAGCCGGCGCGCGCGCTGGAATGGATTCGCAGTGCAACCGATGCCAGTGGTGGCAATCCTGAGCTGAAAGTCAAAACGGCGCGTCTGCTGCTGCAACTGCGTCAACGCGACGCTGCTCGACGGCTGGCGCTGGAAGTCGGCGCCATCACGTCCACCGATCCGCGATTGATCTGGCAAGCCGGATCGATCTGCGCCGCGACCCAGCAATTCGCCGACGCTATCGGCCTGTACGAAACCGCACTGGCGGCTCTCGGTGCGCCGCCGGGCTTGTTGTACGACCTCGCTGTCGCGCAGTTTTTTGCAGGGCGTTTCGACGATGCCGAGCGCAATCTCGATCGACTCGTTCAGCGCATGCCGCAGGCTGGCCATGGCTTGTACCTGCGCTCGACTCTGCGCCGACAGACCCCCGATCGAAATCACATTGAGGACTTGGAACGGCGAGCCGCGGCCGGCTTCCCGAACGCGCTGGCAGAAGCGGCAACGCTGTATGCGTTGAGCAAGGAGCTTGAAGACCTCGGCGACGAGACGCGGTCGTTCGAGGTGTTGGTCCGAGCTGCCGCCACGCGACGCCGCTCGTTCGACTATTCGGTTTCACCGGAAATCGAAGCGATGCAGGCGCTGCGCTCCGCTTATACCGGCCATTTCATGGCGTCAGAGCACGCCGCGCATCAGGAGCCGGGCGCCATCTTCATCGTCGGGATGCCGCGTACCGGTACAACCTTGCTCGAACGCATGCTGGTTGGAAGCGGTGCGGTGCACTCCGCCGGCGAGTTGCTCGACTTCAGCAACCTGCTCACTAAGGCCATCGCCGACGCCATGACGGCCGATCGATCGCTGACGCCGGCAGAAGCCTCGCAGCGGATCGATTTTGCTGAACTCGGGCGAGACTACATGCAGGGCGCCCGCACGGCAGCGGAAGATCGGCCTCTGTTCATCGACAAGATGCCGGTCAACTTCATGTACTGCGGCATGATCCGCAAGGCACTGCCGCATGCCCGGATCATCAACCTGGTGCGCGATCCGCTCGACACCTGCTATGCCGTGTTCAAGACGCTGTTCTTCGACGCGTATCCGTTCTCGTACGATCAGAAGGAGTTGGGTGCGTACTACGTCGCCTATCACCAGATGATGCAGCACTGGCATGAGGTGATGCCGGGCGTGATCCTCGACGTGCATTACGAAGACCTGGTCAACGATCCCGAAGGTCAGGCGCGGCGCGTGCTGCAGTGGTGCGGTCTGCCGTGGAGCGATCGGGTCCTGGATGTGCCCGATGACTCGGTCGCCTTTGCAACGGCCAGTGCAGCGCAGGTCCGCGAGCCGGTGCACCGTCGCTCGCTGCTGCGTTCTCGCCAGCATCGTGACGGGCTGGCGACCTTGATCGAAACGCTGACGGCCGCGGGAATCGCGGTGCCCTGAGCGGACTGCCGAGTCTCGTCAGCGCTCGGCGGGCTGCAGATCGAACGCGGCAGTCAACCTCGGCTGCGCCGACCGAAAGGCGATGGTTCCGTGCCAGAAGTATGATGGAAACAGTGCCAAGCGCCCCGGCACGGCGCGAATCAAGCGCCGTGGCGACAGTGCGGCGCCGATCGGCCCGAGCGGTTGGCCGAGCGCCAGCCAGCCGGCCGTATCGTCAGCCGGTGTCTCGGGCACGCTGACGTAGAACGCTGAGCTCAGCCAACCGTCCGGATGGATGTGCTGGCTGTGATGCCCACCGCTTTGCAGCTTCACCGACCACGACCCGACCACCCGAGTGCGCTGCTGCTTGCGTCGTAGAAAAGGGTGGCGGGCATCGTCGGGCAGGCGCGCAAGCCAGCCAGTGACGGTCGTCTGGATCGCGGCATGAAATGCCATCAAGGTCGGATCGTTCCGGCCGAGCAAGCGGCCCGACGTCTGTGATCCATTGCGAACGCTCTGGCCGAGCGGTTGGCGGTACGCCCCATGCAGAGGATCGAGCACGTCGCTTAGAGCGTCGAGAAAGCGTTCGAGCGTGGCGAAGCCCTTGGGGAGTGATAGCTCGAGATCGGCGACATGGGCCTGGTAGTCGCACAACCAGTGTTCGCGCTCGTCTCCTGCCAGGCGCCACAGCGTACTCATATGCGCCCAGCTTTCCTGATGATCGGGATAGCGGCTCGTCGCGAGCGTCGCCAGTGACATTGCCTGATCGATGCGCTGGGTGTTCAGGCAGTGACGGATGTGCGCGTTCAAAAAGTCCACGTTCTGATCGCCGAAGTAGACCGCGGCGCGCCGAAAGCGGATGTCGGCCTCGTCGTGCTGGCCAAGCCCACCAAGACACTCGGCGCTGATCCAGTCGGCCACCGGATCGGCTGGATGCAGGCGCGATCGTTCGACGCTATCGAGAGCGCGCTCGAACTGGCCGGCCTGCATCTGAAGGCGTACCAATGCCAGGCACAGCGAGCGGTTCGCTGGCTGTGCCGCAGCCGCTGCGCGAAGCGGCGCCATGACATCGTCGGCGGTCGACACGGTGGGCGAGTACTCCCACGACATTTGCGTGAGCGTTTCCAGGCCTTGTACGAACGAGGGGAAGCGCCGCGCCACAAGCTTGGCGCCTGCGAGCGCGTCGCCGACGCGGCCCGCGTCGGCGAGCAGGCCGTTGATCGCGTTGTGAAGCTCGGGCCTGTCGTCGCCCAGAGCGCGTGCCTGCTGCATACAACTCATCGACGCTTCGATCTGGCCCAACAGCCGTAGCACGGCGCCACGGTTGAACCAGTTGTCGGCGTTGGCTGATTGCGTGGCGCAGGCCTTGGCAAACGCTTCGTCGGCAGATTCAAGCTTGTCGCTGGCCCGCAGCGCGCTGCCCAGTGCGCGCCAGGCATCGCCGCTGGCCGGATCGATCGTGACGGCGCGGCGCAGCGCCTCCACGCTGCGCTTGATGTCGCCTTGCTGCTGCAGCAGCAGGCCCAGCTGTCTCGATGCGCCGGCAGATCGTGGAAAGCGCGACAGCAACGCGATGGCTTCTCCAGCGCGGTTCATCCGGCCGAGCCACGCGGCATGGTTCTGCGCGACGACATCGCTGTTGGGCAGCAAGGCGCTGGCGCGCGCGAAGGCCAATTCGGCCTCACGGTCGGCGCCGGTTTCGGACAGTGTGATGGCCAGTAGCAACTGCGCGTCGGCCGAGCTCGCGGCGCTGGCCACCAGTGTCCTCGCCAACGCCAGCGCTTGCTGGGCTTGTCCCTGCGCCAGATGTTGAAGTGCGTCCGCACGGAGCCGCGCCTGCTGGGGGCTTAGCGGTTGATGTCGCGGGCTCATGCTGACCTTGAGATGCGTGCTGGCGGGCGTCATGCCCTGTCCGCGATGCATCCCTGCCCGCAACGAAAGAAGGCCGACGTCGTGACGTCGGACTGATGGCGTATCCTCAAGCAAGCGCTACGCCATTGCGCCTCCCGGTGCCTGCCGCCTCGGCCAAAGCGGAGAGCCCGTGTTGAACCGCCATTGCCAACGGCCCGGTGCCCGTCCGGAGTGAAAATGCCCGTGCCACGCGACAACGTCGATGCGCTGTTCCAATCGGCAGCCAACTTGCTGATGCAGCAGCGCTACCGCGAGGCGGTCCCGATCTACCGCCAAGCCTTGGCGCGTGTCCCGACCCATGCCGATGGCTGGTTCAACCTGGCCTTCGCACTCAAGCGGCTCGGTGATTTCGCTGCCGCGCTCGAAGCCTACAGTCGAGCACTGGCCTGCCGGCCGGCGCACGCTGAAGAGATTCATTTGAATCGGGCGGTGATCTATTCCGATCACTTGCGCGACGAGTCCGCCGCCGAGCGCGAGTTGCACGCTGCGCTGGCGCTGGCACCGATGCATGGCGCGGCTTGGTTGAACCTGGGCAACTTGTATGAAGAGCAGGGCAAGCGCGAGCCTGCTCGAGAGTGCTACCTCAAACTCCTGCAGGTGGTGCCGACGGCGGGACGCGCTGACGCACTGCGCCTGGAAGCCTGGGCTCGGCTGGCGGCTTTATCGGCGCCCGAGCAACTCGACGACACGCTGCTGCGTTCGCTCCATGCAGCAGCCGACGACGGTCACGAGGATTCTGGCCTTGATCCGGCGCGCGCCAGTCTGTACATCGCGTTGGGACGACACTACGACCGGATCGGTGATGTTGACCGCGCGATGGACGCGTTTGCGCGCGGCAAGCAGATCGCGCATCGATCGTCTCCGGCCTATCAGCCCGAGGTCGAAGTGCAGCTTATCGACCAGTTGATCGCCGCGCCGGCCGCGCACCGCGAGGCGCCGTGCAGCGATGACGCTGATGCGCCGGCGCCGCTGTTCATCTGCGGTCTGTTCCGGTCGGGGTCGACGCTGATCGAGCAGGTGCTGTCGGGCCATCCGATGATCGCCGCTGCGGGCGAACTCGACTTGCTGCCGCGCATGGTGCGTGACCAGCTCAGTCCGTACCCGCAAAGCTTGGCCCGCCTGTCGGCCGCAGACGCCCGGAGACTGGCGCAGCAATACGGCCAACAACGACCGGCTGCGCTGACCGCTTCGGCTGTTGGGCTGCGGTATGTCACGGACAAGCGCCCCGACAACTATCGCTTGATCGGACTGATCAAGCGGCTGTTTCCCTCAGCCAAGATCATCCACACGCAGCGACATCTGTTGGACAACGGCCTGTCGATCTACATGCAGCATCTGAATCCGCGCCGCTTTGGCTATGCGGCGACGTTGTCGAGCATCGGCCATCAGATCGGACAGTATCGACGGCTGATGGATCACTGGCGACAGTGCTATCCCGGTGATATCTACGACTTCAGCTACGACGCATTCGTGCGCGACCCGGGCCCTCAACTCGCTGCAGTGCTGAGATTTCTACAGCTGCCCGATCATCCGCCGTGCCTGGCCTTCAATGAGCGCAGCACATCGGTCAAGACGGCAAGCGTGTGGCAGGTGCGCCGTCCGCTGTACGCCGAAGCCTCAGGCCGTTGGCAGCGCTATCAGGCGCACCTGCAGCCGCTGATCGACGCGCTACCGGCCGATACGCCGCTGGCCTGACATCGCACCGGCCGTATCAAGCGCCCTCGGGCTGGCGGAACCGGCGGATCGCGCGCGCCAGCGTCGTCACGCAGTGCCGGTCGTCCTGGGATAGCAGCGGGTTCCAGACATCGAAGATCAGCACGACGCGCAATTGATCGCTGTCGTTGCGGGCCTCGTGCTCGATGGTGTCGTCGAACACCATCACTTCACCGGCGGTCCAGGTGCGCCAATCGTGGCCGACCCGCAACGCGCAACGTTCGGGCGTCACCAGCGGCAGATGGCCGACGAGTCGCGCGTTGGTCTCCCCGGTGTGTGGCGGGATCGTCGTTCCCGGCGTCAACGCGGAGAACATCGCATTGGGGCAAATCCCGTCGATCTCGACGGCGTCGATCGCCGCCAGCGCCTGTGTCGTCTCCGGACACAGCGCAATGTGCTCGGCTACCGGCTTGCCATGTTCCCAGAGATGAAATGCGCTCCACTGCAGCGAGTGGTTCAGCGTCTTCCACTGGTTAACCGGGTCGCCGGGACGGTACTGGATGTAGGGTCGAAACATCTGCGGATGCGAGTCGAGCAGCTGCAGCAACTCGCCGCGGATGCGCTCGGTCTTCGACTCCAGTGCCGCGATCCACGGGAACAGCTCTCGCGGATAGAACGGCAGCGCCGCCAATCGCGGAACGTGCAGGTCGTTGCACTGGCTCGGATAAGGGCGCGACTTGCCGGCCAAGATCGAAGCAGCCTCGACCCATCGCGTATCCAGGGCGGCAGCGGATGCCGAGCGATCCGCAGACAGCTGCTGCTGCAGGAACGCCGCGCATTCGTCGGCATCGTCGCGTACCACGTTCAGGGCGTGCTCGAGCCGACGACGCAGTGCAGCGGGCCAATGCGCCGGCTCGGCAGGTGCCACCTTCAGCGCATTGCGAAATGCGGGCGCCGCGACCCGGCGCCCTCGAGACCGCTCCAGAAACTCGGCCTTGCTCAGCAGTCCTGGCAAGAAGTAGGGCTCGATGGTCAGCGCTTCGCCGATTGCGGCCCACTCCCGCGCCGGGTCGCCGGTGTCGCGAAACACGACACTCAAGGTCAGCGGAATCATCGGGTCGGCCGGTGCGCAAGCCCGCGCTTGCTGCAGCAGATCAATCGCGTTCGCGGTATCCCGGCGCTGGAAGGCGTGCACGCCGAGGCTATAGAGCGCTTGGACGTGGCGTGGATCGGTGGCTCTGACTTGATTCCACAGACGCTCGGCATCTTGCCAGCGGCCCGCGCTGGCGGCCGCGGACGCGGCGTCGACCAAGTTCGACAATTCAGTTGCGCTCAAGGGAGCCCCAATCAGTAACGGCAAGGCGGGCGCGGCCGTCGTGTTGGCAACGTCGTGTCGACCGGATCGACCGCAAACGCCACTCCGCCAGACTCAAGACGCCCCGTGGTCACAAAGCGTTAACATGCAGTCCAAGGTGGTGCAAGAGTGAATTCCGATTGCCAGCAGGACCGAGGCGCGGTGCTAGCATACGACTCGGCTGGAATCGGCCACGATTGGCCGCTCGCCGTTGCCCTTGCGAGGGCGTCTTACCACCAACCTGGATTTCAAAATGATAACGACTTCGGGCCGAGTGAATCGCTCAGTCGGTGCTGTGCTTGGCGTTACTGTTGCGTGGGCGGTCACGACCGCTTTTGCGCAGGAAGGCAAGGTCACCACCGTGATCAGCGAGCAGGTGAAGGCCGAGCAGGCCGCGCAGGCGACGCAGAAGCGGATCACGCAGCTCGACGATGAGGCGACCGGCATGCTGTCGGACTACCGCCAGATGATCACCGAGGCCCAAGGCATCAAGGCCTACACCGAGCAGCTCGGTGCGCAGGTCAAGTCGCAGGACGAAGAAATCGCGACGATGACCAAGCAGATCGCCGAGATCGAAACGACCTCGCGCGAAGTGCTGCCGATGATGACCAAAATGCTCGACACGCTCGAGCAGTTCGTCAAACTCGATATGCCGTTCCTGGCCGACGAGCGCGCCAACCGCATCGCCACGCTCAAGGACATGATGACCCGCGCCGACGTGTCGCTGTCGGAAAAGTACCGCCGCATCGTCGAGGCCTACCAGGTCGAGATGGAGTACGGCCGCACGCTCGAAGCCTATGAAGGCAAGGTCGGCGACAAGACGGTGCAGTTCCTGCGCGCCGGCCGTGTCGCACTGCTGTACCAGACCCTCGATGGCAAGGAAACCGGCTATTGGGACGTCAACGATAAGAGCTGGAAGATTGATTCCAGCTACAACGACGCGATCACCGCAGGCCTGAAGGTGGCCAAGAAGCAGGCGGCTCCGGACTTCATCAAGGTGCCCGTCCCGGCTCCGAAGGAGATCAAGTAATGTTGCGCGCGATGTCTCGCTCTGCCGCCGCCCTGCTGCTGATGGTCGCGGCTCTCCCCACCGCTTATGCAGCGGCCCCCGGCAACCTCGACGAACTGCTCGAACAGACCCGCACGCTGCGTGAGCGTGAAGCGCAGATCAACAAGGAGCGCGAGGCCAAGTTCCTCGCCGACCGCAACAAGCAGGCTGAACTGCTTGCGCAGGCCAAGGCCGAACTGAGCGAACTGCAGCGCCGTCAAGTTGCGCTGTCGTCCTCGTTCGATTCCAACGAAAAGAAGCTGACCGAACTGCAGGCGCAGCTCGACGCTCGCGCCGGCACCTTGGGCGAAATGTTCGGCGTGGTCCGGCAGGTCGCCAACGACTTCTCGTCGGTCGTGCGCAACTCGATGATCAGCGCGCAGTATCCGGACCGCGAAGCCTTCGTCAGCAAGCTGGCGCAGACCAAGGCCTTGCCGTCGATCGGCGACCTCGAGCGCTTCTGGTTCGAGCTGCAGCGCGAAATGACCGAAACCGGTTCGGTCGTGCGCTTCAAGAGCCAGGTCGTTCAGCCGGACGGCGCCGCCGTCGAACAATCGGTTTCCCGCATCGGCTCGTTCACTGCGGTTGCGGACGGCCAGTATCTGGCTTACCTGCCCAGCGAGCACAAGCTGGCCGTGATGGCGCGCCAGCCGGGCGGTAAGTTCTCGGCCGCCGCTGAAGAGCTCAGCGATGCCACGACCGGTTACGTCGCCACCGAGCTAGACCCGACCCGCGGCGTGTTGCTGACGATCTACGCGCAGCGCCCGAACTGGGCCGAGCGCATCAAGCACGGCGAAGGCGTCAACTATGTGATTCTGCTGGTCGGCATCATTGGCGCGCTGCTCGCGGTCTACCAGTTCTTCTACCTGATCGGCGTACGCGGCAAGGTCAAGAAGCAGCTGACGCAGATCAACCAGCCGATGACCGACAACCCGCTGGGTCGCGTGCTGGCCAGCTTCAAGGGCGACGGCAGCCGCGTCGAGGAAGATGCCGAAGTCGTCGAGCTGCGTATCTCCGAAGCCGTGCTGCGCGAAGTGCCGCCGCTGGAGCGCTTCCAGGCGTTCCTTCGCTTGGCTGTCGCCGCCGGCCCGCTGCTCGGCCTGATCGGCACCGTGATCGGCATGATCATCACCTTCCAGAGCATCACCGAATCCGGCTCCAGCGATCCGAAGCTGATGGCGGCCGGTATCTCGGCGGCGATGATCGCCACCGTGCTCGGTCTGGGTATCGCGATCCCGCTGCTGTTCGCCAATGCCTGGCTGACGTCGCTGTCGCGGCAGATCGTGCAGATCCTCGACGAGCAGAGCACCGGCCTGTTGGCCGAGCGTCTCGAGGGCAAGACCCGTGCTTGAGACGCTGGTCGAGGCGCTGGCCTCGCCGTTCGTCGCGCTCCATCGGATGCGCGAGCTCGGCGGGCCGATCGTCGACTACATCTTCTTCTCCAGCCTGGCGATGTGGACGCTGACCTTCGAGCGGTACTGGTACTTCTCGAAGGTGCTGCCGCGCGACGCCAACGCCATGCTCGAACAATGGAAGCAGCGCAATGACCGGCACAGCTGGAAGTCGCGCAGCATCCGCAAGGCGATGATCTCGCGACTCAACGCGGGCATGACCGCCAACCTGCAACTGTTGCGCGTGCTGGTGCCGCTGTGTCCGCTGCTCGGCTTGCTCGGCACCGTGTCGGGCATGCTCAACGTGTTCGACGCGATGGCGGCCCGCGGTTCGGCCGATGCCCGCTCGATGGCCAACGGCGTGTCGGAGGCGATGATCTGCACGCTGACCGGCTTGTCGGTCAGCATCAGCGGCCTGTATCCGGTTTACTACTTCCGCAATCGCGCCCGGCTAGAAACCGAGTTGCTGGCCGACAAGTTCGAGTACTGAGACTGCCATGCGTATGCGTCGCCGCTCGATGGAGCATCTGGATCACGACGGGGCCGGTATCGACCTCGCGCCGATGCTCGACTTCGTGTTGAACCTGCTGATCTTCTTCATCATCACGGCCGTGTTCATCAAAGAGATCGGCATCACCGTCAGCCGTCCGACGTCGGCAGCCGCCGAGAAGAAGGACGGCGGCGTGATCGTGATCGCGATCCGCGCCAACGGTGAAATCGCCGTCGGCAACCGCATCGTCGACGTGCGCGCGGTGCGCGCCAACATCGAACGTCTGCACGCGCAAAAGCCCGACGACGCGGTCGTCGTTGCCGCCGAGCGTCAGGCGCCGACCGGTACGCTGGTCATGGTGATCGACCAGGTGCGTCAGGGCGGCGTGCAGAACGTGTCCATTGCAGCCTCTGGCGCAGCGAAGGGAGGCTGATCCAACATGATGTCGCGTCGCCACAACCCAGAGACCGATGAAACCGGCATCGACCTTGCGCCGATGCTGGACTTCGTCCTGAATCTGCTGATTTTCTTCATCATCACGACCTCGTTCGTCAAAGAGGCCGGCGTCACGGTAACGCGCCCTCAAGCCGAAACCGCCGAAAGCCGCGACAACGGCAACATTCTGATTGCGATCCGTTCCAACGGCGATATCTGGATGGACAAGCGCCGCGTTGATCTGCGCGACATCCGCGGCGCCGTCGAGCGCCTGCATGCCGAGCGTCCCGACGATACCGTTGTCATCATTGCCGACCAGGCGTCGCAGACCGGCGCGCTGACCGAGGTCATGGATCAGGTCAAGCTCGGCGGCGTCAACGACGTGTCGATCGCGGCCATGCACGGTGGTGGCTGACACCATGCAAAGCTCCCGCTCCGCCAGCACCCGGATGCTGCCTGCCGCCGTCGCCGGTCTGGTGTTTTCCGCTCTGATGTTTCTTGGCCTGTTCGGCCTGATCAGCCGCCACGGCGGCGGCATCGACAAGGCTGACACGCTGCCGACGATCGACTTCGTGCGCCTGAAGCGCGAGACCGACCTGCAGACGATCGAGCGTCGCAAGCCGCCACCCCCGCCGCCGCCAAAGAACCCGCCGCCGCCGCCCAAGCTCAAGGTCGCAGCCGATACGCCTCAGGACGTGCAGCCGATGCCGTTCAACATGCCCAACCTTGGCCTGTCGGCCAGCGTGGGTGGTGGCCCGTTCCTGGGCCAACTTGGCAGTGGCGCAGGCCCGGCCACCGGCATGTCGATGTTCGAAGGCGACATCATCCCGTTGCAGCGCATCGCGCCGCAGTACCCGCGCAAGGCAGCCAGCGAGGGCATCGAGGGCTACGTGAAGCTGCAGTTCATCGTCAACAGCGACGGCTCGGTCCGCGAAGCCAAGGTCGTCGAAGCCAAGCCGCGCGGCATCTTCGACGCCGCGGCGATTGCGGCGGCGCTGCGCTGGAAATTCAAACCCAAAGTCGTCGACGGCAAGCCGGTGGAGCAGAAGGGCGTGCAGACGATCGATTTCAACTTGGGTGAGGAATAAGCCATGAAGCGCACCATTGCCCTGCTGGCAGTGCTGGGCCTTGCCTCGGTCAGCGAAGCCGCATTGGCACAAGCCAAGGACTGCGCCAATCCGCGCAAGGCCGACGGCACGATGTCGGAGACCTATTACCGCGGCGTGGAAGCGGCCAACGCGCTGATCGCCAAGAAGAGCTACAACGAAGCGATCTCGCAGCTGTCGAAGATGGCCGAAGGCGGCGGCACGGAGTACGAAAAGGCGATCGCCAGCTACAACCTGGGCTTCGCCTACACGTCGAAGGAAGACTTCGGCGGCGCGGCCAAGGCGTTTCAGGCGGCGCTCGACGCTAATGCCTTGCCGCAGCAGCAGCACGAGCAGCTGATGTTCAACCTCGGCCAGCTGCTGGTGGCCGACAAGCAGTACGCCGCCGGCAGCCGTGCGCTGGAACGCTACATGGCCGAAGCCTGCAGCACGGTGTCGCCCGAAGCGCACATCTTCTTGGCACAGGCTTATGCCGAGCAGAAGCGCTTCGCCGATGCGCTGCCGCAGGTTGACCAAGCCATCGCCAAGGCCAAGGCGCCCAAGGAAAGCTGGCTACAGCTGAAGCTGGCGCTGAACTACGAAACCAAGAACTTCCGCGGCTGCGCCGATGCACTGGTCAAGCTGATCGCGCTGGTTCCCGCCAAGAGCGATTACTGGCGCCAGTTGTCCGGTATGTTCCTCGAACTCAAGCAGGACCCGGAAGCAGTCGCCGTGCTCGCGCTGGCCGATCGCCAGGGCATGATCACGTCGGCTGCCGAGATCAAGAACCTTTACAACATCTACATGGCCGTCGACCTGCCGTACAAGGCTGCGGCGATGATGCAGGAGGCGATCGACAAGAATCGCCTGCCGGCCGACGAAAAGAACCAGGACATGATCGCCAATGCCTGGATCAACGCGCGCGAATACGCCAAGGCCGAAGCCACGCTGAAGAAGCTCGCCAGTACCAGCGAAAAGGGCGAGTACTACTTCAAGCTCGGCGCGATGTACGGCGACGACGAGCGCTGGAAAGAATCACGCGAGATGCTGGAAAAAGCGGTTGCCAAGGGCGGGTTGGTGCGTCCCGGCGAGGCCTATCTGCGGCTTGCGGTCGCCAACTACAGCCTGAAGGATTTGAAGGGCGCCGAGGCGGCCGCCAGCAAGGCGCTCGGCTACGACGCCACGCGCAACCAGGCGGGCCAGTGGTTGCGCCAGATCCGCGAAGAGTCCGGTGCCTCGCCCAGCACGGGCTAGCCGTCGGCCGACTCGCTAGAATCGCGTCTTGCACCGCCCGGCCTTTGCCGGGCGGTTTGTTTTCGGAGAGACGATGAACGCTCGTGCGGTACAGCTGGCGCTGGCCTTCGCAGCGGTCTATGTCGTCTGGGGATCGACGTACCTTGCGAT
Organism: Hydrocarboniphaga daqingensis; assembly: GCF_900129825.1. Lineage (GTDB taxonomy): Bacteria > Pseudomonadota > Gammaproteobacteria > Nevskiales > Nevskiaceae > Hydrocarboniphaga > Hydrocarboniphaga daqingensis. The sequence continues at coordinate 30,336 of NZ_FQWZ01000003.1, forward strand.
CCGCATCGTCGTCGAGCATCTGCCACCGGCCTTGTCGGCCGGTTTGCGCTTCCTGGTCGCCGGTACTTTGATGCTGATCTACGCGCTGCTGCGCGGCGGTCGGCTGCCGCGGCTGCGCAGCGACTGGCTGCGTGTTGCGTTCTACGGCCTGACGATGCTGGTCTGCGGCAATGGCCTGGTGACCTGGGCCGAGAAGTGGGTCGAGTCCAATCAAGCGGCGCTGGTGATTGCGACGTCGGCACTGTGGATGGCCGGCTTGGGCACAATCGGCGCTCAAGGTGAGCGGCTGCGGCCGATCACGCTGGTCGGGCTGGCGGCTGGTTTTGCCGGCGTGGCACTGCTGGTCGGTGGCGGCCTGCAGGCGCACAGCGCCCCGATCAGTGCTTATGCCGCGCTGCTGGTGGCGCCGATGTTCTGGGCGATCGGGTCGGTCTACGCCAAGCGCCATCCAGTGACGATCACGTCGGCGACATCGGCCGCGTTGCAGATGCTGGTGGCCGGCATCGTGTTGGCGAGCATCGGCTTGCTCAACGGCGACGCGGCGCAAATGCACTGGGAACCGCGTAGCGGATGGGCCTTGCTGTACTTGATCGTGTTCGGCTCGTGCATCGCCTATGGCGCGTTTTTCTATCTAGTGCACGAAGTCTCGCCGGCGCTGCTAGGCACCTACGCCTATGTGAACCCGGCGATCGCGGTCGTACTCGGCTGGTGGATCCTCGACGAGCACCTCGGCCGCACGCAGATCATCGGCACGGCCGTGATTCTGCTCGGCGTGTTGCTGGTGACGCTGGGCAGCGCACGCCGCAAGCCGGCCGACGGATGACGCCGTCGCCATGAGTCGATCGCATCGCCCGCTGTGCTGGCTGGCGCTGCTGCTGTTCTGCGCGGCGCCGGCCGTTGCTGCGGCTGCGGCCGACGCGACGCTGCTGCGCCGTGGCAACGGCCCCGACGTCGAGACCTTGGACCCGCACAAAGTCCGCAGCGTGGCCGCTGGCAACGTCGTCCGCGATCTTTACGAGGGCCTGCTGACCGAAGCCGCCGACGGTCGCCTGGTGCCCGGTGTCGCCGAGCGCTGGGAGATCGACGACGATGGTCGTCGCTATCGCTTCTGGCTGCGCGACAACGCACGCTGGTCCAACGGTGAGCCGCTGACGGCGCAGGACGTCGTCGCGGGCCTGCGTCGCAGCGTCGATCCGGCAACAGGGTCGCCGTCGGCGCAACTGCTGACGCCGATCGCCGGTGCGGCCGCGATCATTAACGGATCGGCGCCGCCGGCTTCACTGGCGGTCGACGCGCGGTCCGACCGCGAGTTGGAGATCCGCCTGCAGCAGCCGACGCCCTATCTGCTCGCGCTGCTGGTCAATCCGGCTGCATTCCCGGTGTATCGCGGCGGCATTGCGGCCGCGTCGGCCGCGGTCACCAACGGGGCTTATCAACTGGAGGGCCGGGTGCTGCAATCGCAGGTGACGCTGCGCCGCAATCGCCACTACTGGAACGATGCGGCAACGCATATCGAGCGCGTGCAGCACATCGTGACCGAAGACCTGGCGTCCGAGTTTCAGCGCTTTCGCGCTGGCGAACTCGACATCACCGAGCAGGTACCGGCTGCGCAAGTGGCGACACTGGGTGCTGCGCTACACCGGCAATTGCGCATTGCCGATTATCTGGGCGTCTACTACTACGGCTTCAACACGCGACGGCCGCCGTTCGACAACGCCGATCTGCGTCATGCACTGAGTCTGGCCGTCGACCGCCAGGTGATCGTCGACAAAGTGCTCGGCAGCGGCGAGCGTCCTGCTTATGGCTGGCTGCCGCCGCGCATCAATGGCGCACCCGCGGTGCAGCCCGAATGGTCCGGCTGGACCCGCGAGCAGCGGCTCGCCGAAGCGCGCCGGCTGTACGCGCGGGCCGGCTATTCGGCCGCGCGGCCGCTGCGCACCGAGATTCTGTACAACACCCACGACTATCATCAGAAGATCGCCGTCGTGATCGCCGCCATGTGGAAGCAATTCCTCGGCGTTGAAACCCGTTTGCGTAACGAGGAGACCAAGGTGTTTCTGCAGAGCCGCCGCGACGCGCGCCGCACCCAGATCTTTCGTGGCTCCTGGGTCAGCGACTTCAACGATGCCAGCAGCTTCGTCGACCTGCTGCTTGGCACCAACCCGCGCAACGACACCGGCTACGCCAGCGCGCGTTATGACGCGGCCGTGGCGGCGGCCAACCTCGTTGATGGCGCGCAGCGCCGACGTGCCCTCGTCGATGCGCAGCAAGCCTTGATCGACGATGCGCCGGTGATTCCGCTGTACTTCTACGTAACCAAACATCTGGTGTCGTCGCGCGTCAGCGGTTGGCAGGACAACCTGCTCGACCATCACTACAGCCGCGATCTGCGGCTCGACGGCGCGCCCACGCGATGACGCCCGCGTTGCTGCGCCGGCTGCTGCAGTTGCTGCCGACCTTGCTGCTGCTGGTGACGCTGACGTTCCTGATGCTGCATGCGGCGCCGGGCGGGCCGTTCGACGACGAGCGCGCCTTGCCCGCGGCAACCCGCGCCGCGATTGAAGCGCAATATCGCTTGGACCAGCCGCTGTGGCAGCAATACCAGCATTACATCGGCCAGTTGCTGCGCGGCGATCTGGGGCCGTCCTACCAGTATCCCGACCGCAGCGTCGCCGACTTGATCGGTGCCGGGCTGCCGCTTTCGGCGCTACTCGGCGGCCTCGCGATGCTGCTGGCGCTGGTGTGCGGGCTGATGCTCGGCGCGATGGCGGCGTTGAAGCCGCACGGCGCGCGCGACCATCTACTGATGCTGTTCGCGGTCACCGGGTTGTCGATCCCGAACTTCGTGCTGGCGCCGCTGCTGATTCTGCTGATGGCGGTCACGCTGCAATGGCTACCGGCCGGCGGTTGGAGCGGGGATCCCTCACAGCTGGTGTTGCCGGTACTGGCGCTGGCACTGCCGCAGATCGCCACGATCGCGCGGCTGACGCGGGCCGCATTGCTCGACGTGCTGCAGACGCCGTGGATTCGCACCGCGCGAGCCAAGGGGCTCAGCGAGCGCCAGATTATCTGGCGGCATGCGCTGCGTCCGGTGATGCTGCCGGTGATCAGCTACCTCGGCCCGGCGGCTGCCGGCACGCTGACCGGTTCGGTGGTCATCGAGCAGATCTTCGGCTTGCCCGGCATCGGTCGCTATTTCGTGCTCGCCGCGATGAACCGCGACTACGGCGTCGTACTGGGTGTGGTGCTGCTGTACGGCGTGCTGATCGTCGTGTTCAACCTGCTGGTCGACCTGCTGCACGCCGCGCTCGACCCTCGCGTGCGGCTATGAACCGGCGCGCGCATTCCGTTGCTGATGCGCTGCGTCAGCGGCCGGTGGCGCTGGCCGCGGCCGTCGCGCTGCTGGCGATCACGCTGTTGTGCATCGCCGGTCCGTGGTTTGTTGATTGGCGTTTCGATGCGATCGACTTCGACGGAACGTGGTCGGCGCCGCCATCGGCGATGCACTGGTTCGGTACCGATTCGCTGGGCCGGGATCTGTACGTGCGCACCTTGGTGGGCGGCCGCATCTCGCTGGCCGTGGGTCTGGTCGGCACGCTGGTGTCCTTGCTGATCGGCGTTGCCTACGGTGCGGTCGCCGGCTACGTCGGTGGCCGCGTCGACGCGCTGATGATGCGCGCCGTCGACGTGCTGTATGCATTGCCGTTTCTGTTCCTGGTGATTCTGCTGATGCTGCTGTTCGGGCGGCATCTGTTGCTGGTGTTCGTCGCCATCGGTGCGATCAACTGGCTCGACATGGCGCGGATCGTTCGCGGTGAAACCCGCGCGTTGAAAGCGCGCGACTTCGTGTCGGCCGCCATCGTCAGTGGCGTATCGCCGTCGCGCATCGTCGCGCATCACATCGTGCCCAATTTGCTGGGCGTGGTCGTCGTCTACGCCACGCTGACAGTGCCGCAAGTGATTCTGATGGAAGCTTTCCTGAGTTTTCTCGGACTTGGCGTGCAAGCGCCGGCGACCAGCTGGGGCGCGCTGGTCGCCGACGGTGCGCGCGACATGGAACTCGCACCGGCAGCGCTGATCTTCCCGGCGCTGTTTCTCGGTGCGAGCCTGCTGTCGCTGAACCTGCTCGGCGATGCGCTGCGTGACGCGCTCGACCCGCGGCAGCATCGATGAACCCCTCCCCGCCGACGCCGGCCCTGTCGCCGCTGCTGCGTGTGCGCGACCTCTGCGTCCGCCATGCGACCGCCGATGGCGGGACCGAAACCGTCAGTGGTGTCGCGTTCGACGTGCCGGCCGGCGGCGCCGTCGGCATCGTGGGTGAATCGGGCTCGGGCAAGTCGCAGACGGCGCTGGCGCTGATCGGCTTGCATGGGCCGAGCACGCGCGTGCAGGGCTCGATACGCTTCGACGGCGACGAACTGCTGGCGCTGGATCCCGCTGCATTCCGCCGCCTGCGCGGCGCACGCATCGGCACCGTGTTCCAAGACCCGATGTCCTCGCTCAACCCGTATCGCCGCATCGGGATGCAACTGGCCGAAGTGCTCGAAACCCATCGCGGCGCCACGCGCAGCGCCGCATGGGCGGCGGCAGCGCGGGCGCTGGATGCGGTCCGCGTGTCCTCACCGCTGCAACGCTTGCAGCAGTATCCGCACGAGTTGTCCGGTGGCATGCGTCAGCGCGTCACGATCGCAATGGCGATCATTGCGGGCCCGCAGCTGCTGATCGCCGACGAGCCGACGACCGCGCTCGATCCGACCGTGCAGGTGCAAATTCTCGAACTGCTGGACCAGTTGCGCCGCGAACAAGGCTTGGCGCTGCTGCTGATCACGCATGATCTCGGCGTGGTCGCGCGCTTGTGCGAGCAGACGCTGGTGATGGTGTCCGGCAACCTCGTCGAAGCCGGCCCGACGCGCGAACTGCTGTCGGCGCCGCGCCACCCGTACACGGCGGCGCTGCTGCGCGCGCGTCCCTCGATCCACCATCCGCCGGGCATGCCGCTGAACGGATTGCCGGGCCAGCCGACGTTGGCGCACGAGTCCGGACAGGGCTGCCGGTTTGCTGCGCGCTGCGAGCGCGTTCAGCCCGATTGCATTGCGCTGCCGCTGTACCGGCAGACGCACGATGCTGCCGAGCAGCGCGTGCTGCTGTGCCGGCATCCGCTGCGGCCGTTTGCGCCACACGTCTAGATCGATAGGAATCCGCTTACAGGCCCGCGAGCGAATAATCCGCGTTATCACCGGTCGTCTGCTCATGCGCCGCCGCGTATCGATGTTACCGATAGGACTCGCGTCGCGTCTGTCAGCCTGAAGCCATCGTCAACCGGAGAGTGCCATGTATCGAGGGATCGACCGCCGCGTCGCCAACACCATCTGCCGCGTCGGCTTTGCCCTGATGGCCTGGCTCACGTCCACCGTCGCACACGCCTACATCGTGCCCACCAGTGGCGTGACCTACTTCAAGACCACGACCACCTATCAGGGCGTGGCGCGGACCACGCTGTATTTCAAGCCGACCGCTGCCAGCACCAGCAAGGCGCCGATGTTGGTGATGCTGCATTACAAGGGCGGCAATCCCGAGGCGATGGCCTACCTGACCGAGGTGCAGGAGTTGGTGCGTGACTTCGGTATCTGGGTGGCGCTGCCGCCGGTCGCCGACGGCGACTGGCACGACGACCCGAAGGACACCAGCACCACCGACGACGTCGGTTTTCTGAGCACGTTGATCGACAGCTCGGTCGCTGCGTATCCGGTCGATGCCAAGCGCGTCTACATGACCGGCTTTTCCGACGGCGCGATGATGACGCTGCGCTACGCCTGCCAGCGGCCCGACAAGATTGCGGCGGCCGCCGCCGTGTCGGGCGTGATGTTGAAGAATCTGGTCAACGTCTGCAGCAGCCCGATGCGTGCCACGCCGATGGCGATGATCAATGGCACCGCCGATACGATCGTCAAATACTCGCCGGGCAAGTACGCCATCTCGATCACCGTGCCCGACTCGGCCAAGCACTGGGCCAAGATCAACGGCTGCGGCGCCGCACCGGTGGTCACCAAGCTGCCCAACGTGTCCACCAGCGACGGCACCACGGTGCAACTGTCGAGTTGGCTCGGCTGCGCCACGGGCAACGCGGTGCAGCTGTACACGATCAACAACGGCGGCCATACCTGGCCCGGTTCGCCGTACAACGCCAGCAAACAGGGCGTCACGTCCTACGACATCAACGGCACGCTGGCGGTCTGGGAATTTGTCCGCGCGTTCACCCGCTGACGCGCAGGCTCGTTACCGCGCTCGCTTCAACAGCGGCTTCAGAAACTGCCCGGTGTAGGAGCGCGCATTGCGGGACACGTCTTCCGGCGTGCCGGTGGCGATGATCTCGCCGCCACCGGATCCGCCTTCGGGACCGAGGTCGATCAGCCAGTCGGCGCGTTTGATCACGTCCAGATTGTGCTCGATGATCACCACGGTGTTGCCATGCTCGCGCAGGCGCTCCAGCACCTTGAGCAACTGCGCCACGTCGTGGAAGTGCAGGCCCGTGGTCGGCTCGTCGAGGATGTACAGCGTCTGGCCGGTGTCGCGTCGGCTCAGTTCCTTGGCCAGCTTGATGCGCTGCGCTTCGCCGCCGGACAGCGTCGTCGCGTTCTGGCCGAGCTTGATGTAGCTCAAACCAACGTCCATCAGCGTTTCCAGTTTCTTGGCCAGCGCCGGCACCGCTTTGAAGAACGCCAGCGCGTCTTCGATCGTCATGTCGAGCACTTCGTCGACCGACTTGCCCTTGTACTTCACTTCCAGCGTTTCGCGGTTGTAGCGGCGGCCGCGGCAGGTGTCGCAGGTGACGTACACGTCCGGCAGAAAGTGCATCTCCACCTTGATTACGCCGTCGCCTTCGCAGGTTTCGCAGCGCCCGCCCTTGACGTTGAAGCTGAAGCGCCCGGCTTCGTAGCCGCGCGAGCGTGACTCGGGCACGCCGGCAAACAGCTCGCGGATCGGCGTGAACAAGCCGGTATACGTCGCCGGGTTGCTGCGCGGCGTGCGGCCGATCGGCGACTGGTCGATGTCGATCACCTTGTCGAGGTGTTCCAGGCCTTCGATCTCGTCGCATTCGGCGTGACGCGTGCCCGCGTTGTTCAGCGCGCGCGCCGCATAGCCGAGCAGCGTGTCGTTGATCAGCGTGCTCTTGCCCGAGCCGGACACGCCGGTCACGCAGGTGATCAAGCCGATCGGAATCTCAGCGGTGACGTTCTTCAGATTGTTGCCGCGCGCGCCGGTCAGCACGATCTTTTTCTTCGGATCGGGCTTGCGCCGCTGCTTGGGGATCTCGATGCCGTCGTTGCCGGACAGATAGCGCCCGGTGATTGAGGCCGGGTTGGCGATCACTTGCTCGGGCGTGCCTTCGGCGACGATCTGGCCGCCGTGTACACCGGCACCGGGACCAATGTCGACCACGTAGTCGGCGCGGCGGATCGCGTCTTCGTCGTGCTCGACAACGATCACGGTATTGCCCAGGTCACGCAGCCGGAACAGCGTCTTCAGCAGCCGCTCGTTGTCACGCTGATGCAGGCCGATGCTGGGCTCGTCGAGCACGTACATCACACCGACCAGGCCGGCGCCGATCTGCGAGGCCAGCCGGATGCGCTGCGCTTCACCGCCCGATAGCGTTTCGGCCGAACGCGCCAGCGTCAGATAGTCGAGGCCGACGTTGTTCAAAAAGCCGAGCCGCGCGCTGATCTCCTTGACGATCTTGTCGGCGATCTCGCCCTTGTGGCCCGGCAGCTTCAGCGTCTGGAACAGCGCCTCGGCTTCGCGGATCGACAGCGAGGTGATTTGCGGCAGCCGCGTGTCGGCGACGTACACGTGGCGCGCGGCGCGGTTCAAGCGCTCGCCGCTGCATTCCGGGCAGGCGCGGTTGCTTAAGTACTTGGCCAGCTCCTCGCGCACGGCCACCGACTCGGTTTCACGGTAGCGGCGCTCGAGGTTGGGCAGGATGCCTTCGAACTTGTGGACGCGCGTCACCAGCCGGCCGCGTTCGTCCGGATACTGGAACGGCAGCTTGTCGTCGCCGCTGCCGTTGAGCACCAGGTCCTGCACCTTCTTGGTCAGCTTGTTCCACGGCTTTTCGGGGTCGAAGCCGTAGTGCTTGGCCAGCGAGTTGATGAAATGCCAGTAGTAGGCGTTTTTCTTGTCCCAGCTGCGGATCGCGCCGGCGGCCAGCGACAGCTCCGGGTGATGCACGACGCGGTCGGCGTCGAACACCTGCATCGTGCCCAGGCCATCGCACTTGGGGCAGGCGCCATGCGGCGCATTGAACGAGAACAGCCGCGGTTCAAGCTCTTCGAGCGAGTAGCCGCAGTGCGGGCACGACATCCGCGCCGAGAACGTGTGCACCGGCTCGGTTGCCTCGCCATGCGGTACGACCAGCGCCAGGCCCTCGCTGAGCTTGAGCGCGGTTTCGAACGATTCGCTGATGCGCTGCTTGATGTCGGGTCGTACCTTGAAGCGGTCGACGACGATCTCGATGTCGTGCTTGAGCTTGCGGTTGAGCTTGGGCACCTCGTCGAGTTCGTAGACGCGGCCGTTGACCCGCGCGCGGACGAAACCCTGGGCGCGCATCTGCTCGAACCACTCGGCGTGCTCGCCCTTGCGGCCGCGCACCACCGGCGCCAGCAGCATCCACGCGCTGTTTTCGGGTTGGGCCAGCACGTAATCGACCATCTGCGCGACCGACTGCGCCTCCAGCGCTACGCCGTGGTCCGGGCAACGCGCGGTGCCGACGCGCGCGTACAGCAGACGCAGGTAGTCGTAGATTTCGGTCACGGTGCCGACCGTCGACCGCGGGTTGTGCGAGGTCGACTTCTGCTCGATCGAAATCGCCGGCGACAGGCCTTCGATCGTGTCGACGTCCGGCTTCTCCATCTGGCCGAGGAATTGGCGCGCATACGCAGACAGCGATTCGACATAGCGCCGCTGGCCTTCGGCGTACAGCGTGTCGAACGCCAGCGAGGATTTGCCCGAGCCCGACAGTCCGGTGATGACGATCAGCTTGTCGCGCGGCAGATCGAGCGACACGTTCTTGAGGTTGTGCGTCCGTGCACCGCGAATGCGGATGGAGTCCATAAGGGTCCGGTCGGGCCTGCTGGGGAGCCGTCGCGAGCCCCCCTCGGCGGGCAAGGAGCGGGCGGCGGCTCAAAAAGGGGGAAATGTGATGTTGGTGGCAACCGCGGGCGAATCAATGGCGCCCGGAGTGACCCGATGCGAGACGTGCCTGCGCAGCGGGGCTTGAGGCAATTACAATGGGCCGGTCAGCGGTAATCAACTTTCAATGAGGTCTGTCCCATGGCTCGTGGCGTCAACAAGGTCATTCTGATCGGCAACCTGGGCAAAGACCCCGAAGCCAAATCCTTCGCCAATGGCGGCAGCGTCACCAACATCACGCTCGCTACCAGCGAAAGCTGGCGTGACAAGGAAGGCAACCAGCAGGAACGCACCGAGTGGCACAACGTGGTGTTCCACAACAAGCTCGGCGAAATCGTGTCCCAGTACTGCCGCAAGGGCTCCAAGGTGTACATCGAGGGCTCGCTGCGCACCCGCAAGTGGCAGGACAAGACCACCGGTCAGGATCGCTACACTACGGAAGTCCATGCCACCGAGATGCAGATGCTCGACGGCAAGCAGGGCGGTGGCGGCTCGGCCGAGTTCGGCGGCTCCAGTGGCGCCTCGAGCGGCGGTTATGGCGGCGGCGGTGGTGGTTATGGTGGCGGGAGTGGCGGCAGCAGCCGCTCGGCGCCGCCGGCCCGCAGTGCGCCGGCCCCGGCGCAGGATCCCGGCTTCGAAGACGACGACATTCCGTTCTGACGCCCCGCGTACCGGCACGATGTCCACCAGGCCCTCCTCGACGGAGGGCCTTTTGTTTGGAAGGCCATGGCACCGAACTTGCGGCGCCGCGGCATTCGGCTCCCGCCTCCCACGATGGCGTCGCCCGGCGCTGCCGCGGCCGGCGCCGCAAGGACATCGACTCATGGCAATACCGTTGAAGAAACCGCTGGTGCCGGCCGGCATGACCGGCCTGGTGCTGACCGCTGGCGGTGCGCGCGGCGCCTACCAGGCCGGCGTGCTCAAGCGCATCGGCGAAATTCCGGGCCTGCGCGGCAAGCCGTCGCCGTTTCCGATCATTGCCGGCGCGTCGGCCGGTGCGATCAACGGTGCGGCGATGGCCGCCTACGCCGGCAATCTCGGCGAGGCCACTGACCAGCTGGCGCGGCTGTGGTCGCAGCTGAAGATGACCGACGTCGTGCGCATCGACACGCCGGCCTTGATCGGCAACGTCGCGCGCATCGCGGCCGACTTTGCGCTCGGCGCGGTGATCGGCGCCGGCCGCACGGAGTCGCTGCTCGACGCGGCACCTTTGCATCGCTTCCTGACCGGGGCGCTGCCACCCAACGGCATCCGCGATTCGATCGCCAAAGGCCATCTGTACGCACTGGCGATCACGGCCACCGGTTATCACTCGGGCCGCGCGTTCACGTTCATTGAAGGCCAGGACGGCCATCCGCTGTGGCAGAAGAGCCGGCGCGTGGCGCTGCGCGCGTCGATCACGCCGCAGCACGTCTGCGCGTCGGCGGCGATCCCGATCGTGTTTCCGCCGGTGCCGCTGGCCGCGTCCGGTACCACCGCCTACTTCGGCGACGGCGCGATGCGGCTGACCACGCCGCTGAGCCCGGCGATCCGGCTCGGTGCCGACAAGGTGTTCGCAATCGGCATCCGCAGCAAATCGGCCGCCACCGATCTGCTGCGCGCCGAACTGGCGCCGGCGCTGGCCGGCGAATCACTGCGGCGGCCGCCGTTGTCGCAGATCTGCGGCGTGTTCCTCAACGCGATCTTCCTCGACCATCTCGACGCCGACCTCGAGCATCTGGCGCGGATGAATGAGCTGATCGGCGCCTATCAAGCGCTGTCGCGCAAGGCGGCGGCGGTCGAAGTCAGCGAGCCGATGCGCATCGTCAGCCCGTTGAGCATCGCGCCGTCCGAAGACCTCGCCGTCGTCGCCAAGACGCTGTCGCACCGGATGCCGCGCACGATCCGCCTGGCGATGGAAGGCTTGGGCACGCCCGATGCGCAGAGCGCCGACCTGCTCAGCTATCTGCTGTTCGACTCGGCGTTCACGCGCGAGCTGATCGCGATCGGCTATCGCGATGCCGACGCGCGCGTCGACGAGATCGAGCAGTTCCTGCGCAGCGATCCGCGACCGTCGCCGTAGACGACGTCGTCGTGCGGCGGACCGGTTTGGGCTGGCCTGCCGCTGCGATCGATCAGCTGCCGGCCATCGTTCACGCTCCGGACGATCGCGCCAACAGGCGCTCGACACATTGCGACAGCCCGCGCACCGGCAGGCCGATCCAGCCAGGGCGATTGGCGGCTTCGTAGCCGACCTCGTAGGCGGCCTTGTGCAGCACGAATAAATCCAGCAAGGCATCGGCGACCTCGGACGAGGCGATCGGTGTTGCGCTGGCGCGGCTGACCTCACGGTATCGCGCCATGAAGGCCGCTTCGCCTTCGACTGCGAATCGCGCCAGCAAACCCTGGGCGCGATCGCGCGAGGCATCCACTGGCCGCGCGGCATCGCTGCGCAGGTCAAGCCCGGCGACCGACGCTACCGCATAGTCCAGCGAGCGCAGCAGACCGGCGACGTCGCGCAGCGGCGTCGTCTTGCGCCGCCGTTCTGCCAGCGCACGCTTGGGTTCGCCTTCGAAGTCGATGATGTAGCTGTCGCCCTTGGATACCAGCACCTGGCCCAGATGAAAGTCGCCATGGATGCGCGTACGTAAGGCGTGGCCGCGCAAGGACGCCACGCGGCGCACCGCGTGCAGGATCGCGTCGCGCTGCGACACCAACACGCCAGCGCGTGTCCGCGTCGCATCGTCCGGCCATTCGCGTCGCGCCGCGAGCAGGTCGAGCGCGATGCCGAGTTGCTGCGCGGTGTCGTCGGCCCAAAGCGCGAAGTCATCTGGCTGCGCGGGCTCGGGTGCAAAGTCGGCATCGTCGGTCGGCTGTGCCAGTACCTGATGCAGTTCAGCGAGGCGTTGACCGATATTGCCGGTGAAGGCCGCGTAGCGCTGCACGACACTCTCGATGCCGTCGCTGCTGTCCTGGCTGCCGATGCTGAACTCGTTGACATGCCGTTGCAGGTAGTCGGTGACCCAGCGCCAGGCGTCGCCTTCGTTGTACAGATAGCCCTGCACGATCATCAGCGTGTATTCGTCGCCGTGCTCGTCGACACGCACCACATCGCCGAGCAGCGGCGCCGTATTGGCATAGCCCCGTTGCGTCAGATAGCGCGTCATCTCCGTCTCGGGGTGAACACCCGGCGCCACGCGCCGCACCAGCTTGATAACGGCCTGGTCGTTGATTGTCAGCGAGCTGTTCGACTGCTCAGCCGACAGCCATTGAATCGGCGCATCGTCGGCCAAGTTCAGCGCCGCCAATGCCGATGTCGCGCGAAACTGCAGATCCCCTTGCGGAGTCGGCACCGGAACGCCGCTGTGCAGGTGCGCGATCACGCGTCGCGCCAACGCATCGACGACGAACGCATCGGTCAGGTAGCCGATGCGACGGCCGCGGCGCACACGTGCCAGTGCCAGCTGCTGCGGCAAGGCCGCCAGCGTGGGCTCGTCCCAGACGATGCCGACCGGCAGCGTGTAGCGTTCGTGTTCACCATTGCCGAGTTGCACGTCGATTTCGGCCATCGCCACGTCACTGCCCGGCAGCGGTGCCGCATAGGCGACGTGAGCCGACACCAATGCGCGATCCTTGGCCGCAAACCAGCGCCGCATCGGCAAATAGGCGGGCAACACTTCGCCTTCCAGAATGCCGCGTAGTCGGCCGTCGAGAATCTCGGCCGGCCCGTCGCGCAGCACGAACGTCACCAGCTCCGGCAGCGCTTCCGGCGGGCGCTCGCCGACGATCTGCAAACGCTCGTCCGACGAAATCGAGAACCAGTAGAAGCCGTACGGCGGCAGCGTCAGCAAGTAGCTGAGCTGGCCGATCGGAGGAAATGCGGTGCCGCCGAGCAACTCGACCGGCGTACGGCCGGCGAAGCTCGACAAGTCCAATTCAACCGCTTGTGCAGCGCGCGACAAGTTGGCGACGCACAGCAGCGTCTCACCTTGATGGCAGCGCAGGTAGGCGAGGATCTTGCGATTCGTCGGTCGCAGAAAGCGAATCGCCCCGCGACCGAACGACTGGTGACGACGACGCACGGCCAGCATGCGACGCATCCAGTTCAACAAGCTGTGCGGGTCGCGCGACTGCGACTCGACGTTGACCACTTCAAAGCCATACAGCGAGCCTTGCAGCACCGGCAGCACCATGCGTTCGGGGTCGGCGCGGGAGAAGCCGCCGTTGCGATCGGGCGTCCACTGCATCGGCGTGCGCACGCCGTCTCGATCGCCCAGGTGGATGTTGTCGCCCATGCCGATCTCGTCGCCGTAGTAGATCACCGGCGTGCCCGGCATCGACAGCAGCAGTGAGTTCATCAGCTCGATGCGGCGACGGTCGCGCTCCAGCAGCGGCGCCAAGCGGCGACGGATGCCGAGATTGAGCCGCGCGCGACGCTCGGTGGCGTAGGTCGCCCACAGGTAATCGCGCTCGCGGTCGGTGACCATCTCCAGCGTCAGCTCGTCGTGATTGCGCAAGAAGATCGCCCATTGGCAGTGCTCGGGGATGTCCGGCGTCTGCCGCATGATGTCGATGATCGGAAAGCGGTCTTCTTGCGCGATGGCCATGTACATCCGCGGCATCAACGGAAAGTGGAACGCCATGTGGCATTCGTCGGCGGCGCTGCCGCCGAAATACTCCTGCACGTCTTCGGGCCACATATTGGCCTCGGCGAGCAGCATCCGGTTCGGATACTCCTCGTCGATGACCTTGCGGATCATCTTCAGGATCCGGTGCGTCTCCGGTAGATTTTCGTTGCTGGTGCCATCGCGTTCGATCAGGTACGGCACGGCATCGAGCCGCAGGCCATCGACGCCCAGATCCAGCCAGTGGCGCATCACACCGATCACCGCCTTGAGCACGGCGGGATTGTCGAAGTTCAAGTCCGGTTGGTGGGAATAGAAGCGATGCCAGAAGTAGGCATTGGCGACGGGGTCCCAGGTCCAGTTGGACTTCTCGGTGTCGCAGAAGATGATCCGCGTCTCCGTGTACTTCTGATCCGTGTCAGACCACACGTAGAAGTCGCGCGCCGCCGAGCCCGGCTTGGCATGACGCGCGCGCTGGAACCAGGGATGTTGATCCGACGTATGGTTGATCACCAATTCGGTGATGACTCTCAAGCCGCGCTTGTGCGCTTCAGCGATGAAATCGCGCGCATCGCCCATGTCGCCATAGTCGGCGTGTACGCCGCGATACTCGGCGATGTCATAGCCGTCATCACGTCGCGGGCTGGGATAGAACGGCAGCACCCATACCGTGTCGACGCCCAGGTCGGCGATGTAGTCGAGCTTGCCGATCAAGCCGCGAAAATCGCCGATGCCGTCGTCGTTGGAATCGAAAAACGACTTGACGTGCACCTGGTAGATCACCGCGTCGCGATACCATTGCGGATCGTCGCTGAGCGTCGACGGCTTGCGCCGCCGGGTTCGGGGCTTGGGCGCGTCGTGCTGCGCGGGGCGCGGATCATCGGCCATCGCGTGCTCCTGTCATGACATCGGTGGGGCAGGGCGTCATGGCGTGCGGATGCGCCAGATCGCAAACGGCTGCTGCGGTGTCAGCCGCCACTGCTGATGCTTGCCGTGCCAGAGGAAGTGCTGCTCGTTGACCAGATCGTCGACGGTGAGCCGACCGTCGTCGGGCAAGCCGAAATCCCACAGCGGAATCTCGAAGTCCATCGTCTGCGCCTGATGCGGGTCGAGGCTCACGGCGATCAGCAGCACGTTGTGGCGATCGGCGGTGGCCTTGCTGAAGTACAGCACCTGATCGTTCGAACACGGCAGGAAGTTCAAGCCCAAGTGGGTCTGCAATGCGGGGTTCAAACGACGGATGCGGTTGAGCAGCGTGATTTCGCGCGTGATGTGGCCCGGCCGCTGCCAGTCCCAGACGCGGATCTGATACTTCTCCGAGTCCTGGTATTCCTCGCGTCCTGGCAGCGCTGCGGCTTCGCACAGCTCAAAGCCGCTATAGACGCCCCACAAGCCCGACAGCGTCGCGGCCAGCGCCGCGCGGATCAAAAAGCCGGCCCGGCCGCCGTGCTGCAGAAACAGCGGGTTGATATCCGGCGTGTTGACGAAGAAATGCGGACGGAAGTATTCGCGCATCGCCGTGTCGTTCAACTCGCTCAGATACTCGGTCAGCTCCGCCTTGGTGTTGCGCCACGTGAAGTAGGTGTACGACTGCGAGTAGCCGACCTTGGCCAGACGGCGCATCAGCTTGGGCCGCGTGAAGGCTTCAGCCAGGAACACCGCATCCGGGTAGCGGCTGCGAATGTCGGCGATCATCCAGCGCCAGAACGGCAGCGGTTTGGTGTGCGGATTGTCGACGCGGAACAAGCGCACGCCACGCTCGCACCAGAAGCGCACTGCATCGCGCAGTGCCAGCCATAGTGACGGCATCGCACCGTCGGCATAGAAGTCGACGTTGACGATGTCTTCGTACTTCTTCGGCGGGTTCTCCGCGTACTGAATCGTGCCGTCGGGCCGCCAGGCAAACCATTCCGGATGCTGCTTGAGCCAGGGATGATCGGGTGAGCACTGCACGGCAAAGTCCAGCGCCAGCTGCAGGCCGTGATCGCGTGCGGCCCGATGCAGTTGGTCGAAGTCATCCAGCGTGCCGAGGCGGGGATCGACCGCGTCGAAGCCGCCTTCGGATGCGCCGATCGCGTACGGGCTGCCGGGATCGTCGGCGCTGGCCATCAGCGCGTTGTTGCGGCCCTTGCGATGGATACGGCCGATCGGATGGATCGGCGGGAAATACAGCACATCGAAGCCCATGTCGCGGATCCGCGGCAATTGCGCGATCACGTCGATGAAGGTGCCGTGACGCTGGGCATCGAAGCTCATCGAGCGCGGAAACAACTCATACCAGCTGGCATAGCGCGCGCTGGGCGGCTCGACCTCCACCGCCAGTGCCGGCTCGTGGCGCGCTGCGAAGGCGCGGGTGTCCGCAGCCCGCATCAGCGCGGTGGTGTCGTCGGCAATGAGGCGCGTGTAGCGCTGCGCATCGTCGGCGTCGAGCAGTGCATCGTGTAGCGCCTGCAAGGCTTGCGCGGTGTCGCCGGTGCTGCGTGCCGCGGCTTGCTCGAGTTTATGCAAGCCTTGTTGCAGCTCCACGCCGATCGCGAGCCGGGCGTGATGCTTCTGATGGATCTCATGCCGGTAGCTGGCCCAGTCATCGCGCCAGGCTTCGACCGTGTACAGGTGGCGACCGAGGCGCGTCACGGTAAACGCGGCGGTCCAGCGATCATTGCCTAGCGGCTGCATCGCGACCTCGTGCCACTGCGCTTCGTCGGCCGGGCGCCACAACAGCAGTGCGGCGACGTGATCATGGCCGTCCATGAACACGTCGGCCTGCACGTCGATCGTATCGCCGACGACGCGCTTGACCGCGAACTCACCGCCGTCGACGGCCGGTGTGATCGCCTCGATCACGACGCGCGGTGCTTTGACCGCCTGCTCGACGAGGCGGCGCGCGCGGCTCGCTGCTGTGCTGGCGATTGCAGCCTGTCGCGCCAAGCGGAAATAGCGCAGGTCGCCGCCATCGAGCGTGATGGTCTGCTGCAGTGACAGCTCGCCATCGTCGCCGAGCAGCTTCGACAGACCGCCCGCTTGGGCCCCCAGCAACGATGCCGGCGACAGCGGCACGTCGTGCTCCAGATCGGCGTTGATCGCCATCAGCAGCGCATCGTCGGCCTGTCGCGGGTCTTGGTCGCAGCGCAGCAGCGCGGTGACGCGGCCGCCGACGCCCATCAGCGGCCACAGCTGCGCCGGCTGGCGCAGTCGCGGCTCGCGGGCGAGCCACTGATTCAGTCGGCGGATTTCGTCGCTCAGATCAAACAGCGCGTCGTGCCGCAGGCGGCGCCAGTCGTCGGGCGAGCCATGGCATGGCGACAAGGGGTCGAGCGCGCCATATTCGAAGCCGATCGGCATCAGCCATCCACAACCGCTGCCGACTGCGAGGCGTAGCGCACGACGTGCCGCGCGCGATGCAAGGTCCAGCGTGGCCCGGTGCCGAGTGCCTCGTGGCTCGAACGGCGCTTCACACGAGGCAATGACCGGCGCGATCCGCGACAGCTGCTGATGTTCGGTCAGCAACCAGTCGCTGCGGAAATCCCACCAGGCGCTGGATCCGAACACGGCGTCGTAGCCTAAGCCGGCCAGCATCGGCAGTTGGTTTTGCGGTACGCCGGTGGTTGCCGCCAGAAACCGGCACCGGTGCCGCTGTTGCACGCGGTCCATCACGGTCTGCATCAAGGCGCGCGGCAGTCGCTGCGGCGTCTGCACGCAGACGCCACTGACGCCGGCCTCGCACCACTGCAGGATGCGTCGATGCCAGTCCTCAGCGACCTGTGCCGCGACCTCGGCGTCGTCGAGGCGCAGCGCTCGCGCGCCTTGCCAGGCCAGCGGGCGCTGCGAATCGGCGGCAGCATCGAGCGTGGTGTCGTGCTCGAACCAGTCGGGATGCTCGCGCGCGATGCGGCCGTTCGTCGCGCTACGGTCGATCATCGCGTCGAGCAGTACGTCGAGCCCGGCGCGACGCGCATCTGAGGTGAGGCGGCGCAAGCCGCGTATCGCGTCGGCGTCAGTGCCGTCGGCCAGCGCCGGATGCAGCAGGTTTTCGTCGTCGATCAGCCAGATCGTGCGGCCCGGCGCGAACACCGACGGCAACAGCACATGATCGAAGCCCAGCGCGGCGATGCGTTCGAAATGAGCCGGCCATTGCGACAGCGGACCGGCGATCAGCGGGTGCAGGTAATAGATGCGCGGGGCGAAACCGAGCCCCGACTGGCTGCCGTCAGACATCGCCGGACCGCTCCTTGGTCTGGCGCGGATGCGGCAATGCACCCGCGCAAAGTCGTCGCGCCGTAATGGCGTGAGCTCGACTTTACGCAGGGATGCCTGAACCGAGAGCGACTCGGTGGAGCGCGCCGCGGCTCACCGGGCGCGGGTGGTGTGCGTCGTCAGCGTCGCCGACGACGCGCTCCCACTATGGTGACGGCGAGTCTTCGATCCGGAAGTAATCCGGCCGCCCAGCCGTCCACAACTCGCCCCAGAGCTTGCCGCCACCGTCGACGGTCAGCACTTCGCCGGTGATGAAGCTGCCGGAGCTTGCCGACAGATAAACGCAGGCTTCGGCGATTTCCATCGCGGTGCCGGGGCGTTTCATCGGGTTGGCACGCGGGAATTCCTTGCGTGCTTCCGGCGGGTAGACATCGAGCCCTTCGGTTGCGGTCAGCCCCGGTGCAACGCAGTTGACGCGGATGTTCAGCGGCGCCCATTCGACGGCGACCGTGCGCGTGGCGCCGATGATGCCGGCGCGTGCTGCGACCGTGTGCGCCACGCCCGGCATGCCGCGCTCGATGACCACGGCGATGTTGCAGATCGAGCCCGGCGTGCCGGTGTCGCGCCAGTACTGCGCAGCGCGCTGCATCATGTACCAGGTGCCGTTGAGGTTGTTGTTGATGACCGCATTCCAGCCCTTGGGCGCGTAGTCGATCGCGCTCTGCGGGAACTGGCCGCCGGCATTGTTCACCGTGTAGTCGAGCCGGCCGAACTCGTCGTGGATGCGCTTGAACAGCGCGTCGACCTGCTCGGGCTCGCGCACATTGGTCGGCACCGCGATCATCGTCGCGCCGCGCTCGCGCGCGAACGCAGCCACGCGCTCGAGCTTGTCGGCGGTGCGGCCGCAGATCGCAACGCGCGCGCCGAGTCGCGCGAACAGCAGCGCGGTGGCGCGGCCGATGCCGCTACCGCCACCACTGACCATCGCCACCTTGCCGGCGAACAGGTCAGAGCGGTAGACGGTATCGGCGCTCCACAAGGCTTCCGGTGCGTTCGGGTCCAGTGCGTCGGTCGGGCTCATCAAAGATCCAGCAGTTCGCCGGCGATGATCATCTTGCGGACTTCGCTGGTGCCAGCGCCGATTTCGAGCAGCTTGATCGAGCGATACAGGCGGTTCATCTCGCTTTCCCAGATGTAGCCGCTGCCGCCGTGGACCTGCATCGCGTGGTTCAGCACCTTGTTCGTGGTTTCGGCCACGTACAGCACGCCGGCGGCGGTCAGCTTGTGGATTTCGCCACGTCCGGCTTCTTCTTCGCTGACGTCGTTGCAGGCGCGCAGCACCTGATAGGTGAACACGCGCATCGATTCAACCCAGGTGTACATGTCGGCGATCATCGACTGCACCATCTGGAAGTGTGCGATCGGCTTGCCGAACTGCTTGCGCTGCTTGGCATAGTCGATCGACAGCTGCAGCGCGCGTTCGGCGATGCCCAGGCAGATCGGCGAGATCATCGCGCGCTCCAGATCCAGGCCCGACATCACGATGCGCACGCCCTTGTTCTCTTCGCCGACCAGGTTGGCGACCGGCACGCGGCAGTTGTCGAACACCAACTCGCCGGTCTGGCTGCCGCGGAAGCCCATCTTGTTGAGCTTCTGCGCCACCTTGAAACCCGGCATGTTCTTTTCGACGATGAACGCGCTGATGCCCTTGGCGCCCAGGTCCTTGTTGGTCTTGGCATAGACCAGCAGCACGTCGGCGATCGGGCCGTTGGTGATGTAGATCTTGCTGCCGTTGAGCACGTAGTGATCGCCGTCGCGATGCGCCGTGGTGCGCATCGAACCCAGCGCGTCGGAGCCGGCGCCCGGCTCGGTCAGGCCCAACGCGCCGATCAGCTCGCCGCGGTTCATGCCCGGCAGATACTTCTGCCGCTGCGCTTCGTTGCCGTTGCGCAGAATGTTGTTCATGCACAGGTTCTCGTGCGCGACCCAGGCCAGCGCCAGCGCATGGTTCCAGCGCGAGAACGCCTGCAGGATCAGGCCCGACGTGAACACGTCCATGCCCGAGCCGCCATAGTTCTCCGGCGCGGTGATGCCGAAGTAACCCGTGGCGCCCATCTTCGGGAAGATGTCTTTGGGCCAGGACTCGTTGTCGTCCATTTCGGACGCCAGCGGATAGATCTCGGCTTGGGCGAAGCGGTCGGCGTTGTCGAGGATTTCGACTTCCTGGTTCGACAGGCCCGAAAACGCCTGCTGCACGCTGACACGCTCGGTGGGGTAACGCTGATCGTCGGCCATGGTTTGCACTTAAGTGAGTCGGACTTACCAGCTACCATAGGAACGCGCCGGTGCAGCCGCTTCGTCCGATGAGGTGAGAACCCGACGCCCCCTCGGCCCGTGATACGGGCCTTCGTTGAATTCCTGATGGAGAACCCGATGGATGTTCGCGCTGCCGTTGCCTTTGAGGCTGGCAAACCGCTGGTGATTGAGACCGTTCAGCTCGATGGTCCGCGCTATGGCGAGGTGTTGGTCGAAATCAAGGCCACCGGCCTGTGCCACACCGACAAGTACACGCTGTCGGGCGCCGATCCGGAAGGCATTTTCCCGGCGATTCTCGGCCACGAGGGCGCTGGCATCGTCGTCGATGTCGGCCCCGGCGTGCGTCACCTGAAAAAGGGCGACCACGTGATCCCGCTGTACACGCCCGAATGCCGCGAGTGCAAAAGCTGCACGAGCCACAAAACCAACCTTTGCACCGCGATCCGCGCGACCCAGGGCAAGGGCTTGATGCCCGACGGCACCAGCCGCTTCTCGTTCCAGGGCAAGCCGGTGTACCACTACATGGGCTGCTCGACGTTCGCCAACTACACGGTGATGCCGGAGATCGCGCTGGCCAAGATCCGCGACGACGCGCCGTTCGACAAGGTTTGCTACATCGGTTGCGGTGTCACCACCGGCATCGGCGCGGTGCTGTTCACGGCCAAGGTCGAAGCTGGCGCCAACGTCGTCGTGTTCGGTCTCGGCGGCATCGGCCTGAACGTGATCCAGGGCGCGCGCATGGTCGGCGCCGACAAGATCATCGGCGTCGACATCAACCCTGAGCGCGAGGCGATGGCGCGCCAGTTCGGCATGACGCATTTCGTCAATCCCAAGGAGATCGAAGGCGACGTCGTCGCCCACTTGATCGAGCTGACCGGCGGCGGCGCCGACTACAGCTTCGAGTGCGTCGGCAACACCACGCTGATGCGTCAGGCGCTGGAGTGCTGCCACCGTGGCTGGGGCGTGTCGACGATCATCGGTGTTGCGGCGGCTGGGCAGGAGATCAGCACGAGGCCGTTTCAGCTGGTCACCGGCCGGCGCTGGCAGGGCACCGCGTTCGGCGGCGCCCGCGGCCGCTCCGACGTGCCCAAGATCGTCGACTGGTACATGGACGGCAAAATCAGCATCGATCCGCTGATCACGCACGTGATGCCGCTGGAGCAGATCAACCATGGCTTCGACTTGATGGCGCGCGGCGAATCGATCCGCGGCGTCGTCGTCTACTGATTCGGGGCCGGCGATGAACACCACCACCGAGCAACTGCTGCAGACCTACTACGCGCGCTTCAACGCGCAGGACTGGGACGGCTTTCTGAGCTTGCTCAGCGACGACGTCGTCCACGACATCAACCAGGGCGGCCGCGAGATCGGCCGCGAGGCGTTCCGCGCGTTCCTGCAGCGGATGGACCGCAGCTACAGCGAGCAGATCGTCGACGTGTCGATCACCACCAACGCCGACGGATCGCGCGCAGCAGCGGAATTCGTCGTGCTCGGCACCTACAAGGCCACCGACGACGGTCTGCCGCCGGCCACCGGCCAGACCTACCGCTTGCCGGCCGGCGCGTTCTTCGAAATCCGCAATGGCCAGGTGGCGCGGATCAGCAACTACTACAACCTGCAGGACTGGCTGCGGCAGGTGGGCGCGTAGATGCAGGGCTTGCGGCTGCAGCGGCTCGGTGGCGAGGCGATCGCAACGCAGATCGACGCGCTGGCCGCGCTGCGCATCCGCGTGTTCCGCGACTGGCCGTATCTGTACGAAGGCACCGCCGAGTACGAAGCGCAGTACCTGCAAGCCTATGTGCAGTGTCCGCGCAGCTTGGCAGTGCTGGTTTGGGATGGTGACCAGTGCGTCGGTGCCTCGACCTGTCTGCCGCTGGCCGATGCGCCCGACGACATGCAGCAGCCTTTCGTCGACCAGCAGATGGACCGCTCGCGGATCGACTACTTCGGCGAATCGGTGCTGCTGCCGGCGTATCGCGGCCGTGGCATTGGCGTGGCTTTTTTTACCGAACGTGAAGCGCACGCGCGACTGCATGGGCTGACTTTGTGTGCGTTCTGCGCGGTCGAGCGTGCGGCCGATGATCCGCGGCGTCCGCCCGGCTATGCCGGCAACGACGCGTTCTGGGCGCGACGCGGCTATCAGCGGCTGCCGGCGATGCAGACGAAGTTCTCGTGGCCCGACATTGGCCAGACCCAATCCACGGCCAAGACGATGACGTTCTGGTCGCGCGAGTTGCCGCCGTCATGAGCACCGCGCTGCGGCGCTACACGGTGGCCACGGCTGCGTATCCGGTGGCGACGCCGCGGCACTGGGCCGATGTGCAAGCCACGCTGACGCAGTGGGTCGCCGAGGCCGCCGCACAGGGCGCACGTCTGCTGGTGTTTCCCGAATACGCATCGATGTCGCTGGCCGCCTTGCTCGGCGAGCCGCTGCGCAGTGATCTACACGGCCAGCTCGACGCGCTGCAGCGCTATCGCGACGACTACCTGGCGCTGCACTGCGAGTTGGCGCAGCGCCACGCCGTGCATCTGCTGGCCGGCAGCTTTCCGTGGCGGCTTGACGATGGACGCTACTGCAATCGTGCGTGGTTCTGCTATCCCGATGGCCGCACTGCATACCAGGACAAGCAGATCATGACCCGCTTCGAGCGCGAGGTCTGGCACATCGACCGAGGCGAGCCGCTGCGCGTGTTCGACACCGAACTGGGCTGTATTGGCGTGGCGATCTGCTACGACTCGGAGTTTCCGCTGCTGGTGCGTCAGCAGGTCGAGCAGGGCGCCGAGCTGCTGTTGGTGCCGTCATGCACCGACGCGGCGGCCGGCTATCACCGCGTCCGCGTCGCGGCAGCGGCGCGCGCGCTCGAATCGCAGTGCTACGTGCTGCTGTCGCCGCTGGTGGGCACGCTCGATTGGTCGCCGGCCGTCGACGTCAATGTCGGGGCCGCTGGCGTCTACGGGCCACCGGATCGCGGCTTTCCTGATGACGGCATCGTCGCCGCCGGCACGCTCGACCAGCCCGGCTGGGTCTATGCGACCGTCGATCTGGAGCGCGTGCGCCAGGTGCGCGCCGACGGCCAAGTGCTGAACCATCGGCACTGGCCCGAGCAGGGCATTTAACTCCTGCCCCGCCCGTCCCACGGCCGCCCCCGCTTGCCTCTCCCCCCGGGTGAGGGCGTCTGAGTATCGAACTCAGTCTGAGCCCCCAACGCCCTCGCCCCTGGCCCCTCTCCCGGAGGGAGAGGGGAAACTGGCGCCTGATTGCCCATTCCCGCCTGTTCCATGAGCAGCCCCAAGCTTGCCTCTCCCCCCGGGAGAGGCCGGCGCGCAGCGCGCGCCGGGTGAGGGCGTCTGCGGAATGAGCCATGTG
>NZ_FQWZ01000003.1:54352-599410 GCF_900129825.1 Hydrocarboniphaga daqingensis
CCCCTGGCCCCTCTCCCGGAGGGAGAGGGGAAACTGGCGCCTGATTGCCCATTCCCGCCCGTTCCATGAGCATCCCCAAGCTTGCCTCTCCCCCCCCGGGAGAGGCCGGCGCGCAACGCGCGCCGGGTGAGGGCGTCTGCAGAATGAGCCATGTGTGAGTCTCGAACGCCCTCACCCCTGGCCCCTCTCCCGGAGGGAGAGGGAAACTGACGCCTGAGTGCCCATTCGCGCCTGTTCCATGAGCAGCCCCAAGCTTGCCTCTCCCCCCGGAAGAGGCCGGCGCGCAACGCGCGCCGGGTGAGGGCGTCTGCAGAATGAGCCATGTGTGAGTCTCGAACGCCCTCACCCCTGGCCCCTTTCCCGGAGGGAGAGGGGAAATTGCCGCCTGAGTGCCCATTCCCGCCTGTTCCATGAGCAGCCCCACGCTTGCCTCTCCCCCCGGGAGAGGTCGGCGCGCAGCGCGCGCCGGGTGAGGGCGTCTGCGGAATGAGCCATGTATGAGCCTCGAACGCCCTCACCCCTGGCCCCTCTCCCGGAGGGAGAGGGGGAGCAGAACCACCGACACTGGCCCGAGCAGCGCGAGTCATCACATCGGCGTGACATCGATCGCTGCTAGCCTTGCGAGAATTTTGTCGACTTCAGGTGCTGCTGATGCCCTGCCGATTCCTTGTGTCGTCGCTGCCGCCGGCCATGGGTCCAAGTGGCTCAACGGGTCTTCGTCACGCGATCGCAGGTCTGCTGTGCGGGCTGATGATGTCGGCGTGCTCTTCGGGCTCGTCTGAGGATGCGGGATCAGACCCGGTCGACATCGGGCCGCCACCACCGGTCGTGGAACTGCCGCCGGTGGCCGAGCCGCCCGGTAGCAGCGAACCGCCGCCGGCAACCGAGCCGCCCGGCAGCAGCGAGCCGCCACCGCCGCCTGAACCGCCGCCGCCGCCGCCGCCGCCGGTGCCCGAGTGCGCGGCGCGTTCGGGGCCGCGTCCCAACTTCGTCATCCTGCTGACCGACGACCAAGAGCGCCGGCTCACTGATGCGTCGTATACGCCGGCAATCACGCAGCGATTGGTCGATGGTGGGCTGAGCTTCGACAAGGCCTATGTCACGACGTCGCTATGTTGCCCTTCGCGTACGTCGATTCTCAGCGGCCAGTACGCGCACAATCATCGCGTGCTGTCGAACGACAAGCCGCGCGGCGGTTATCCGGTCGCCGGTGCGGCCGAAGCGGCATCGGTGGCGGTGTCGTTGAACCGTGCCGGTTACGAGACGGCGTTCATCGGCAAGTACATCAACCAGTATCCGAGTTACACCGAGTGGCCGGCGCCGGTCAGCGTGCCGCCCGGCTGGACGCACTGGTTTGCCGCCGTCGACGTGTTTCCGAAGACCGGACCGTACAACCAGTTCAACTACAACATGGCGCGTACCGATGCGACGTCGAGTTTCTTCGGCTCGCAGGCGGCTGACTACTTCGGAGACGTGATCACGCGCGATGCAGCGGCGTACTTTGAATCGGTGTGTGCGCCGTTCCTGGCATTCGTGTCCTACGTCAGCCCGCATGGCCCGGCCACGCCGGCGCCGCGACATGCGGCGGCGACGGTGGCTCCGCCGCTACGCGCTCCGGCCTACAACGAGGCCGACATGTCCGACAAGCCGCGCTGGATTCGCGACCTGCCGCTGCTGACCGATGAACAGCAAGCACAGCTGCAGCAGTTCAACGAAAACCGGGCGCGGTCGATGCTGGGCGTCGACGAGTCGGTCGAACAGTTGCTCGGCATCCTGGATCGACGCGGCATCGGCGCCAACACCTATGTGTTCTTCCTGAGCGACAACGGTCTGCACATGGGCGAGCACCGCTTGTCGGGCATCAAGGATACGCCTTACGAAGAAGCGATCGGCATTCCGTTTTTCGCCCGCGGCCCGTCGATCGCACCGGGGCGGCGCAGTGATGCACTGGTGCTGAATATCGATCTGGCGCCGACGATTCTCGATCTGGCCGGGATCGCCGATGGAGCGGCGTCGATGGACGGTCGATCGCTAAAACCCTTGCTGCTGGGCGAGCCGGTGAGCTGGCGAACCGACTTTCTGGTCGAACACTTCGCCAACAATCCCGACTCGATCAACAAGGTCAACCGGAATCCGTTCGCGTTGGAATACGCAGCCCTGCATCGCGGCCACGAGGTGCTGGTCGACTACGCCTACGGTGACAGCGAGTACTACGATCTGGCCGCTGATCCCAGCCAGTCCGACAATCGCGCTGCGACGATGGATGCGGCCGCACAGCAAGCAATGCGGCAGCGCTTACAGGACTTGATGCGCTGTGCCGGCGATGCCTGTCGCGCCGGCCCCTGAGCCGCGTTAGAACCAGGCGTCGCGCATGTCCAGCGCCGTGGTGTCCATCGCCGCCAGCAGGTCGAGCTGCGGGCCGACCTTGGGCAGTTCCCATTCGAAGAAGTAGCGGCAGGCTTGCAGCTTGCCAGCGGTGAAATCGTCGGCGGGGAGCCGCTGCGCTGCGAGCGCTTGTTCGAGCCAGATCCACGCCAGCACCGTGTGGCCGAACGCCTCCAGATAGACGCTGCTATTAGCCAGCGTCTTGTGGATGTCGCCGGCGGCCCATAGCCGCTGCGTGACCACGGCCAGATTCTGCATCGACTCGCCGAGCGTCTTGGCGTAGTCGGCCAGCGTGGGGACGGCGGCAGCGCGCGCCACGCTGCGCGCGACCACGGCGCCGAGCGCCTTGAGTGCGGCGCCGTCCTGCATTACGACTTTGCGACCGAGCAAGTCCAAGCCCTGCACGCCATGCGTGCCTTCGTGGATCGGGTTGAGCCGGTTGTCGCGGTAGAACTGCTCGACGTTGTAATCGCGCGTATAGCCGTAGCCGCCGTGCACCTGGATCGCCAGGCTGTTGGCTTCCAGACACCATTGCGACGGCCAGCTCTTGGCGATCGGCGTCAGGATTTCGAGCAGCAGCGTCATCCGCTCGCGCTCGGCGGCGTCATCACTGTTGTGCTGCACGTCGACCAGTTGCGAGCAGTACAAGTTCAAGGCCAGCGCGCCTTCGACATAGGCCTTCTGTGCCAGCAGCATGCGGCGCACGTCGGCGTGTTCGATGATCGGCTGCTGCGGGGCGCTGGCTTCCTTGCCGCTGCCGCTGATCACGCGGCCCTGCTTGCGCGTGCGCGCGTAGTCCAGCGCATGCAGATAGCCGGTGTAGCCGAGCATGGTCGCGCCCAGGCCAACGCCGATGCGCGCCTCGTTCATCATGTGGAACATGCAGGCCAGGCCGCGATGCAGTTCGCCGACGCGGTAGCCGATCGCGCCGGCCTTGCCGCCAGGGCGATGGCGCGTGCCTTCACCGAAGTTCAGCAGGCAATTGGTCGTGCCGCGATAGCCCATCTTGTGATTGAGCCCGGCCAGCACGACGTCGTTGCGCTCGCCGCGCGTGCCGTCCGCGTTGACCAGGTACTTGGGCACGATGAACAGCGAAATGCCTTTGACGCCGGGAATCAGCCGGCCGTTGTCATCGGGCACTTTGGCCAGCACGAGATGGACGATGTTCTCGCTCAACTCGTGCTCGCCGCCGCTGATCCACATCTTGTTGCCGGTGAGCCGGTACTGCGGGCCCAGCGCGCTGTCGCCCTCGTATTCGGCGCGCGTGACGATGTCACTCAGCGACGAGCCGGCCTGCGGCTCCGACAAGCACATCGTGCCGAAATAGCGCCCGGCGAACTGCGGCCGGACGAAGGCGTCGATCTGCGCCGGCGTGCCGTGCTTGAGCAGCGTGTTGGCGTTGCCGATCGTCAGGAATGGGTAGGCCGAGGTGCCGACGTTGGCGCCGAGGAAGTACGCGAACGATGCCTTCTCGACGACGGTCGGCAACTGCATGCCGCCGAACTCCGCGTCCTGCGCGGCGGCCATCAGCCCGGCGTCGCAGTAGGCGTCGAGCGCGGGCTTGACCTGATCGTGCATCGTCACGCGCTCGCCGTCGAAATGCGGCTCATGCTGGTCGTTGAGTTTGTTGTGCGGTGCGAAGCGCTCGGTGGCGATCTTCTCGCTGGTATCGAGCACCGCATCGAAGGTATCGCGGCTGTGCTCGGCGTAGCGCGGGAAACGCGTCAGCGCTTCGACGTCGAGCCACTGGTACAGCAGGAAGTCGAGATCGCGACGCGACAGGATCAGGGACATGGGCGGCTCGCTGGCAAACGGCGGCCAGCATACTGCAGCGCCGCCCGGCGTTCAGCGCGGTGGCAGCGCGATGCGTTCCTGTTCGAGCGCGGCCATGTCGTCGGGCAGATGCCGCGCCGCTTCGACCTGCTCGACCGTGATCGGCCGATAGCCCGGCGCCGGCTTGTTCAGCACTTCGGCGATGTAGCGGATCACTTCGGCGATCTGCAGATTGGTGAAGCGCGGGCCAAAGCGCGGCATCAGGCCGTAATACAGCTTGTCGCCGACTTCGACTGCACCATAAGGGCCGTAGATGATCGCGTGCGCTACGTACTGCTGGCCTTCTGCCGTCGCCAGCCAAGCCGACAGGCCGGTTAGCGGCGGGAAGCCGTTGCTATCGGCATCATCACCGCCGCGTCCGCTGCCGTCGGCGCGATGACAGACAGCGCAGCGGTCGCGATAAATCTGCCGGCCTTCGGTTGGCCGGTAGATCACGCGATTGGTTTTGCGCGTCGTGCTCAGCGGCGGCTTTCGCACGGGCGCGTCGTCCGCGACCGCCGGTGCGCCCAGCATCAGCGCTGCCGCGGTCGCCAGGCTCGTCGTCCACCGCGCTACGCGGCGTTTCGAGCGCGCCTTCAAGCGGGCCATGCGGTCCATCGCGTCAGGCTCCTGATGCGCCGATTCGCGCTAGCAGGTCGTCGCAATAAGCACACCATGCCCCGCGCTGCATGATGGCTGGCGGAAGCGCTTGTGTACCCAGCGATACTGCGCAGGATGCTGGCGCACCGCCTGCTCGATCCAGGCATTGATCCGCGTCGCGTCGGCGACCGCGTCGGCACTCGGAAAGTCGCGCCATGGCGCGCTGAATTCGAGTTGGTAGCGCCCGTCGCGGTCGCGCCAGAAACGCAGGCCGACGACGGCGGCGCCGGTCATGCTGGCCAAGCGCGACGCGGCCGTTATCGTCGCTGCCGGCTGCCCGAATAACGGGGCTATCACGTGCGTCTTACCGGCGTAGTAGCGATCAGGCGCATACCAGACGCAGCGCCCGGCGCGCAGGCGCTTGATCACGTGGCGCACCGCGTGAGCCTGGATCGGGGCGGTGTCGACGTCGTGCTGTGGCGTGCTGCCATCGCCGGGGCGAATGTCGCGGCGGGTACGGCCACGACGCTGGGCCTGCTCGATTACCGGGTGCGCCGCAGGCTGGTAGGTGAAATCCACGATCAGTTGCCGACGCAGCAGCGCGGCGCACAAGTCCATCGTCGTCGTATGCAGCACCAGCAACAGCACGCCGCGACATTGCTGCTGCACGTGGCGAACGACGTCGACGCCGTGCACGCCACTCAGCAATCGATCGAGGCGTGACACCGGCCACCACCAGCCGATCAATTTCTCGGCGACGCCGATGCCATAGTTGCGTGCGTTGGCGCGCAGCAGGCGATCGATGGCCTGCGCATCCAGCTCGGGAAAGCAACGCCGTAGATGCTCAGCCGTTTTGCGCCATCGACCTGGCTGCACGCGACGACTCAGATCGCCCCAAGCCACACCGGCGCCGAACAGCACGCGGTAGGGCAGCAGTCGCGTCGCCAGCCAAGCGAGCCGCAGCGATGCGGCCATCGGCCATTGCGACGGCGCCCAAGAAAAGCCGCTGGTGGCCGCGACATTCGTGCGCGGATACGCGTCGCGTCGTGCACCGCTCGATGGTGTGAAAACCGATGATTGAGGTCCGGCGTCGACGTTGGCGCCGTAGCGACCGTCGCGGCCAGACGCGGAGGCCCCAGCCCCCGGCCCGCTGCCATCCATTGCCCTGATCCCTGCACGTCCGTGTGCGATCGCGAAGCCGCCGTGCTGCTGCGACGGCGGCCGTGACCTGTGATCAGGATGCTACGGGCCGCTGCACGTCACTGACAAGGCAGTGCGTGTAACAGCGCGTCGTGGCCTCAGTGCCGGCTGACGTAGCGCGACAGCTCCAGCTTGCCGATCTGGTTGCGATGCACTTCGTCGGGGCCGTCGGCCAGGCGCAGCGTGCGCGCTTGCGCATACATGTAGGCCAGCGGCGTGTCATCGCTAACGCCAGCACCGCCGTGCACCTGGATCGCCCAGTCGATCACCTGACAGGCCATCAGCGGCGCGGCGACCTTGATCATCGCGATCTGCTTGGCGGCGACCTTGTTGCCGACGGTGTCCATCATGTACGCCGCATTCAGCGTCAGCAGCCGGCACTGGTCGATCTGGATGCGCGCTTCGGCTATGCGCTCCAGCGTCACCGTCTGCGCGGCGACCGGCTTGCCGAACGCGGTGCGCGACAGCGCGCGCTTGCACATCAGCTCCAGTGCGCGCTCGGCCAAGCCGATCAGCCGCATGCAGTGATGGATGCGGCCCGGCCCGAGCCGACCTTGCGCGATCTCGAAGCCACGGCCCTCGCCGAGCAGCATGTTGCTCGCCGGCACGCGCACGTTGTCGAACACCAGTTCGCCGTGGCCATGCGGTGCATCGTCGTAGCCGAACACCGGCAGGTGCCGCAGCACGGTCACGCCCGGCGTGTCGCGCGGCACCAGAATCATCGACTGCTGACGATGGCGGTCGGGGTTGTCCGGGTCACTCTTGCCCATGAAGATGAACAGCGCGCAGCGCGGGTCGTTGGCGCCCGACGACCACCACTTGCGACCGTTGATCACATAGTCGTCGCCGTCGCGGACGATGCGGCTGCTGATGTTGGTCGCATCGCTGGAGGCCACGTCCGGCTCGGTCATCGCAAAGCAGCTGCGGATCTCGCCGTTGAGCAAGGGCTTGAGCCAGCGCTGCTGTTGCTCGGGCGTGCCGTAGCGCGTCAGCACTTCCATGTTGCCGGTGTCGGGCGCGTTGCAGTTGAACACTTCCGGCGCCCAGGCGACGCGGCCCATGATTTCGCACAGCGGCGCGTATTCGACGTTGCTCAAGCCGGCGCCCAGCTCCGACTCGGGCAGAAACAGATTCCACAGTCCGGCAGCCTTGGCCTTGAGCTTCAGCGACTCGACGATCTGCGTCGGCTGCCAGCGATCGCCTTGCGCCACTTCGGCTGCGAAGCGCGCCTCGTTGGGATAGACGTGCTCGTCCATGAAGGCCGTCAGGCGCTGTTGCAGGTCGCGCGTGCGCGCCGAGTATTCGAAGTCCATGGCAGGTATCCGGTGGTTATTCGTTGACGACGGTGACGACGACCTTGCCCGACACGCGTCGGTCCATCAGCGCGCGCAGCGCTTCGGCGCCGCGTTCCAGCGGGAAACGTTCGCCGATGTGCGGGCGCAGGCGGTCTTCCTGCAGCCAGCCAAACAGCGTGGTCAGATCGCGGTAATTGTTCTTCGGCTCGCGCTTGGTGTAATCGCCCCAAAACACGCCGACGACGCTGCAGCCTTTCAGCAGCGTCAGATTGGCTGGAATCTTCGGGATCTCGCCGTTGGCGAAGCCGATGATCAAGTGGCGGCCGCGCCATGCAGCCGAGCGCAGCGCGACTTCGGTGAACGCGCCGCCGACCGGGTCGAACGTCACGTCGACGCCACGGCCTTCGGTCAGTTGCTTGAGCCGGTCCTTCAGATCGTCGCGGCTGTAGTTGATCAGCTCGTCGGCGCCGTGTTGCTGGCAGATCGCGAGCTTGTCGTCCGTCGATGCTGCGGCGATCACGCGCGCGCCGAGCACCTTGCCGATCTCGATCGCGGCCAGGCCGACGCCGCCCGATGCGCCGAGCACCAGCAGCGTCTCGCCGCTCTGCAGCGCGGCGCGGTCGGCCAGCGCGTGGTAGGCGGTGCCGTAGGTCAGCACGAAGGCCGATGCCGTAACGAAGTCGAGGCCGTTGGGCATCGGCATCAGCGCTTGCGCGTCGGCCAGCACGTATTCGGCAAACGCGCCCCAGCCGGTGAATGCGATCACGCGATCGCCGGGCCGCAGGTGCTTGACCTTGGCGCCGACGGCTTCGACCACGCCGGCGCATTCACCGCCCGGCGCAAACGGCAGCGGCGGCTTGAACTGGTACTTGTTCTGCACGATCAGCGTGTCGGGAAAGTTCACGCCGGCCGCGTGCACGCGAACCAGCGCTTGATGATCGCCCGGCGTCGGCGTGTCGATATCACCGTAGACCAGCGTTTCGGGTTCACCGTAGTGCGTGCACAGCAGGGCTTTCATGGGCGGGCTCGTCAAAAGTCGGGGCGTGGGTGCGTCGGTCAGGCGGTCAGGTAGCCGCCGTCGACGTTGATGCAGGCGCCGGTGGTGTAGCTGGCGCCCGGCGACACCAGATACAGCACGGTGGCCGCCATCTCGTCCGGTGAGGCATGGCGGCCCATCGGGATATGCGACATGAAGCCGGCATTGGCCTCGCCCTGGCGGATCAGCGCCGACGCGAACTTGGTGTCGGTCAGGCCCGGCAGCAGCGCATTGACGCGGATGTTCAGCGGCGCGCATTCGCGAGCGTAAGCCTTGGTCATCGCGATCACGGCCGACTTGGTGATCGAATAAATGCCTTGCAGCAGGCCGGGCACGACGCCGTTGACCGAGGCGGTGTTGACGATCGCGCCGCCGGCCGCGCCGTTCTTCATCATCAGCTTCACGCCGCCGGCACTCATGAAGTAGTAGCCGCGGATGTTGACGTCGACCGTCTTCTGGAACGCGCTGACGTCGGTTTCCCAGATCGGACCGTAGTGCGGGTTGGTTGCCGCGTTGTTGACCAGCACGTCGAGCCGGCCGAACTGCTGCTCGACCTGCGCGAACAGTGCGTCGATCTGCGCGATCTCGCCGATATGGCAGGCCAGCGCCGTGGCCTTGCCACCGCTGGCGCGGATCGACGCGGCCACCGCTTCACAGTCGGCCAGCTTGCGGCTGGACACGACCACCTGAGCGCCGGCGGCGGCCAGCGTGCGCGCGATCGACTCGCCGATGCCACGGCTGGCGCCGGTGACGACGGCGACTTGGCCGCTCAGGTCGAACAAGCGGCTCGGGGACAGCGCAGGGTGGTCGGTCATCGCGGGTGGCCTTTGGCGGAATGCGGGTTTGCGCAGAGCCTAGGCCGACGCTTACCGTCATTCAAATGAATACGGCTTATGCCGATCCATCAATGTTGTTCATGAATGACGGATGTCCATGCAACTCGACCGCATCGACCTGAACCTGTTCGTCGTGCTTGACGCGATTTTCACCGAAGGCGGCATCACCCGCGCCAGCGACAAGCTGCATCTGACGCAGCCCGCGGTCAGCCACGCGCTGAACCGGCTGCGGCGCTTGTTCGACGACGCGCTGTTCGTCCGCGAAGGGCGCCGGCTGGTGCCAACGCCGCGCGCCCGCGCGCTGATCGAACCGGTGCGCGCCGCGCTACGCGGGCTGGAGGTGACGCTGTCCGAATCGCAGGCCTTCGATGCGGCTCGCTCGACGCGCCGCTTCACGCTGGGCGTGCGCGACGTGCTCGAAGCGCGGCTGCTGCCGCCGTTGCTGCGCGCGCTGGCGGTCGAAGCGCCGGGCGTCGATATCGCGGCCGTCCGCGCCGACCGGCGCGAGCTGGAAGCCGAGCTGGCGCGCGGCACGCTGGATGCGGCGATCGACATTGCGCTGCCGCTGTCACCGGCCGTGCGCCGCCAGCGGCTGGTCGCCGATGCGCTATGCGTCGTTGCGCGTGCCGGGCACCCGCAGGCGGACGCGGCGCTGGATCTGGACACCTATCTCCGCTTGGACCACGTGCTGACCAGCTCGCGCCGCAGCGGCCCGGCGCCCGAGGACGCCGAGCTGAGCCGTCACGGCCTGCAGCGCCGCGTGCGGCTGCGCTGCCAGCATTACTTCAGCGCCTGCCGCGTCGTCAGCCAGACCGACTTGGTGCTGACGATGCCGGAGAGCTACGCGCGGATCGCCAGTGCGCAGTGGGCCTGCCAGTTGCTGCCGTTCCCGCTGCCGACGCCGACACTCGACGCGGTGCTGTACTGGCATGCCCAGCTCGACGCCGATCCGGCCAATGCCTGGCTGCGCGAGCGGCTGCTGCGGGCGCTGGACGGCTAGGGCGCTGCAAGCGGAGCGCTCCCCTCTCCCGCCGGGAGAGGGGCGGGGGTGAGGGCTGTGGAGGCTCGGGCCCGGCTCGTTTTTTTGGACGCCCTCACCCGGCGCGCAGTGCGCGCCGGCCTCTCCCGGGGGGAGAGGCAAGCGGGGGGCGGCTGGTAGAACTGGCCGGGGTTTGAAATTAAGCGGCGATGCGGCGGGCGGGTCTCCCCTCTCCCGCCGGGAGAGGGGCGGGGGTGAGGGCGTTCGAGGCTCGTGCCGGGCTCGTTCCTTGGACGCCCTTACCACGACCATGGTTCGAGTGCCGCGGCACGGCGGGCGACACCGTCCAACCGTAAGGCGGTTACGGCCTGCCAGGCTCGTGGCTACGGCGCCTGCGAGCGTTGCCGTGCCAGCGCCAGCAGATGGCTCAGGCTCGCCGACTGGTAGTTCTCGCGGTAGACCAAGCTCATCCGCGCCTTCGGCGCCGGGTCGTCGATGCGCCGGTAGATCACGCCGTCGCTGTTGATCTGGCGCATCGAGGCCGGGACCATCGACACGCCGAGGCCGGCGGCGACCAGATTGACGATCGACGTCACCTGCGAGGCTTGCTGCTCGATCCGCGGCGAGAAGCCGCCGCGGCGGCAGGCGGCGATGATCTCGTCGTACAAGCCCGATCCGACTTCGCGGCTGAACATCACGAACGGCTCGCGCGCCAGCGATTCCACCGACAGCGTCTTCTGCTGGCCCAGCGGGTGGTTGGCCGGCAGTGCGATCAGCAGGTCCTCGTCGAACAGCGTCTCGACGATCAGGCCCGGGTCGTCGCTGATCAGCGGGCGAACGAACGCCGCGTCGATCGTGCCGGCCAGCACCGCCTTGGCCAGCTCCGGCGTGCTCGCCTCGGTCAGCGACAGCTGTACGCTGCGGTACTGCTCGCGGAACTCACGCAGGATCAGCTGCACGCGCGGATGGAACGGCGCCGAGTTGATCATGCCGATCGTGATCGCGCCCTGGTCGCCGCGCGCGATCCGCTGCACATTGCGCGTCGCGCGTTCCACTTGCGCCAGCACCGCCTTGGCATCGAAGAAGAACGCCATGCCGGCCTCGGTCAGCGCCACGCCGCGCGGCAGGCGCTTGAACAGCGGCGCGCCCAGCTCGGTCTCCAGCTGCTGGATTTGCTGTGACAGCGGCGGCTGGCCGATGCCGAGCCGCTGGGCGGCCCGGGTGAAGTGCAGCTCCTCGGCGACCGCGACGAAATAGCGCAGGTGTCGCAGTTCCATCTGATACTCCAAACCTATGACGGCATAGACTGCCATATATTGGACGTATCGTTAAGCCGCGGTCTACAGTCGCCGGCCGAGGCTGAGCGCCAGCGGCAGCGACCGAGAACTCCCGATGCAGACCGACGAAAACGACCCGAATCCGACCGAAACCCGCGAGTGGCTCGACGCCCTGCAAGCCGTGCTGGAACGCGAAGGCCCGGAGCGGGCGCACCAGCTGCTCGAATCGCTGGTCGAGAAGGCGCGCCTGTCGGGTGCGTTCATTCCGTTCTCGCCGAACACGCCGTACATCAACACGATCCCGCCGCATCTGGAAGAGCGCAGCCCCGGCAACCATGAGCTGGAGTGGAAGATCCGCTCCTTGCTGCGCTGGAACGCGATGGCGCTGGTGGTCAACGCCAACAAGGAACACCACGGCATCGGCGGCCACATTGCCAGCTACGCCTCGGCCGCGACGCTGTACGAGATCGGCTTCAACCACTTCTGGAAGGGCCCGGACCACGCCGACGGCCAGGACCTGGTCTACATCCAGGGCCATTGCACGCCGGGCATCTACGCCCGGGCCTACCTCGAAGGCCGGCTGACCGAGGAGCAGCTCGACCGCTTCCGGATGGAGGCGCTGTCGCCGGGTCTGTCGTCGTATCCGCATCCCTGGCTGATGCCGGACTTCTGGCAGTTCGCCACCGTCAGCATGGGCCTGGGTCCGATCATGGCGATCTACCAGGCGCGGCTGATGAAGTATCTGCATCACCGCGGCTTGAAGGACACCGCCAAGCGCAAGGTCTGGTGCTTCTGCGGTGACGGCGAAATGGACGAGCCCGAGTCGGTCGGCGCGCTCGACATCGCCGATCGCGAAAAGCTCGACAACCTGGTGTTCGTCGTCAACTGCAACCTGCAGCGGCTCGACGGCCCGGTGCGCGGCAACGGCAAGATCATTCAAGAGTTGGAAGGCTACTTCCGCGGTGCCGGCTGGAACGTGATCAAGCTGGTCTGGGGCGGGCCCTGGGATTCGCTGCTGGCGCGCGACGGCAGCGGCAAGCTGATCCAGGCGATGAACGAAACCGTCGACGGCGAATACCAGAGCTACAAGGCGCGCGGCGGGGCGTACACGCGCGAGCATTTCTTCGGCAAGTATCCCGAGCTGCAGCGGCTGGTGGCGACGATGAGCGACGAGGAGATCGCCGCGCTGCCGCGCGGCGGCCACGATCCGCACAAGGTCTACGCCGCCTATGCCGCCGCGATGAAGCACACCGGGTCGCCGACCGTGATCCTGGCCAAGACCGTCAAGGGTTACGGCATGGGCGAGGCCGGCGAAGGCCAGAACATCACGCATCAACAGAAGAAGATCGGCCTGGAAGCACTGCGCAAGTTCCGCGACCGCTTCAAGATCCCGGTGCCGGACGATCAGCTCGAGGCGATGCCGTTCTACAAACCGGCCGATGACTCGCCCGAGATTCAATACCTGAAGCAGCGCCGCGCTGAACTCGGCGGCTCGCTGCCAGCGCGCGTGGTGCGCCCCGAAACGCTGGAAATCCCGCCGCTGGCGACGTTCCAGCGCTTGCTCGATGGCACGGGTGAGCGCGAGATCAGCACGACGATGGCCTTCGTGCAGCTGCTGCAGACGCTGATCCGTGACAAGAACGTCGGCAACCGCGTGGTACCGATTATCCCAGACGAGGCGCGCACGTTCGGCATGGAGGGCATGTTCCGTCAGCTCGGCATCTATTCGATTGTCGGCCAGAAGTACAAGCCCGAGGACGCCGACCAGCTCGCGTTCTACAAAGAAGACATCAAAGGCCAGATTCTCGAAGAAGGCATCACCGAATCCGGCGCGATGTCGAGCTTCATCGCGGCCGGTACTTCATACGCCAACCACCAGTTCACGCTGCTGCCGTTCTATGCGTTTTATTCGATGTTTGGCTTCCAGCGCGTAATGGACTTGTGCTGGGCCGCCGGCGACATGCGCGCGCGCGGCTTCCTGCTCGGCGCCACCGCCGGCCGCACGACGATCAACGGCGAAGGCCTGCAGCACGAAGACGGTCACAGCCTGGTCATGGCCGGCCTGGTGCCCAACTGCAAGAGCTACGACCCGGCCTTC
The DNA here is from genome assembly GCF_900129825.1 of Hydrocarboniphaga daqingensis. GTDB lineage: Bacteria > Pseudomonadota > Gammaproteobacteria > Nevskiales > Nevskiaceae > Hydrocarboniphaga > Hydrocarboniphaga daqingensis. The sequence goes on from NZ_FQWZ01000003.1 coordinate 67,871, forward strand.
GGTTACGAGCTGGCGGTGATCATCCATCACGGCTTGCGCGAGATGGTCGTCGACCAGCATGACTGCTACTACTACCTGACGATCTACAACGAAAACCACACGCATCCGGCGATGCCGGCCGGCGTCGAAAGCGGCATCGTCAAAGGCTTGTATCTGTTTAAGTCGGACGACAAGCCGGCCGCCGCCCACGTGCAACTGATGGGCTCGGGCTCGATCATGCGCGAGGTCATCGCCGCGTCTGATCTGCTGCGCGAAGAGTGGGGTGTGACCAGCGACGTGTGGAGCGCGCCGAGCTTCAACGAGCTGGCCCGCGACGGTCGCGAAGTGGAACGCTGGAATCTGCTCAATCCGAGCAAGCCGCCGCGCAAGAGCTATGTCGCCGAATGCCTCGGCGGCATGACCGGGCCGGTGATCGCCGCCACCGACTGGGTGCGCGCGTATGCCGAGAGCATCCGCCCGTATCTGAGCGCGCCGTATCACGTGCTCGGAACCGATGGCTTCGGGCGCTCGGACAACCGTCCGGCACTGCGCGACTTCTTTGAAGTCGATCGGCGTTGGATCGTCGTCAAGGCGCTGGCCGCGTTGGCCGAACAGGGCACGGTGCCTGCCGAGCGTGTCGCCCAGGCGATCAAGATCTACGGCATCAAGCCCAACCGCGCGGCGCCGTGGACCGTTTAAGACTGCAGAGGACGCACGATGGCCAAGCTTGAAATCAAGATCCCGGATATCGGCGACTATCAGGGCGTGCCGGTGATCGAAGTCCTGGTCAAGGACGGCGACACCGTCAAAGCCGAACAGCCCCTGCTGGTGCTGGAAACCGACAAGGCGACGATGGAGATCCCGAGCCCCGGCGCCGGTGTCGTCGAAGGCTTGCAGCTGAAGGCCGGCGACAAGGTGTCGATGGGCGATGTGATTTGCAGCTTGCAGAGCGCCGACGCCGCTACCTCCAAGGCAGCCGCACCGGCGCCGGGCGCTGCCACCCCTCTCCCCCCGGGAGAGGGGCCAGGGGTGAGGGCGTCTGAGGCTCAACCCAGCCCCAAGTCTCAAACGCCCTCACCCGCCCCTGCGGGGCACCCTCTCCCGGCGGGAGAGGGCAAAGCCGCGGGTGCGGTGAGCACGCTGGCGGTGACGATCCCGGACATCGGCGACTTCAGCGGGGTGCCGGTGATCGAAGTCCTGGTCAAGGACGGCGACACCGTCAAGGCCGAGCAGCCCTTGCTGGTGCTGGAAACCGACAAGGCGACGATGGAAATCCCGAGCCCCGGCGCGGGCGTCGTTCAGGGCTTGAAGTTGAAGGCCGGCGACAAAGTGTCGAAGGGCGATGCGGTGTGCAGTCTGCAGGGCGCGGCTGCGTCTACCCCTCTCCCCCCGGGAGAGGGGCCAGGGGTGAGGGCGTCCGAGGCTCAAGCCAGCCCGAAATCTCAAACGCCCTCACCCGCCCCTGCGGGGCACCCTCTCCCGGCGGGAGAGAGGAAAGCGGCGGCGCAGCCGGTGGCCGAGACGCCGCAGCAGAGCAGCGGCAAGCCGGGTCAGCTGCCGTATGCCGGGCCGGCGACGCGCAAGTTCGCGCGTGAGCTGGGCGTGGATCTGAGCTTGGTCAAGGGCAGCGGCCTGCGCGGGCGCATCGTCATCGAAGACGTGCAGGGCTACGTCAAGCAAACCTTGGCGCAGCCTGCCGCCGCCGCCAGCAGCGCCGCGCCAGCCGGCGGCAGCGGCATTCCGCCAATACCGGCCGTCGACTTCAGCCAGTTCGGCGAGATCGAGACGGTGCCGCTGGCGCGGATTCGCAAGCTGTCAGCGGCGCATCTGCATCGCGCCTGGGTCAACATCCCGCACGTTACGCAGACCGACGACGCCGATATCACCGACCTCGAAGCGTTCCGCAAATCGGCCAGCGACGAGAGCGGCACCAAGCTGACGCTGCTGCCGTTCGTGATGAAGGCCGTCGAAAAGGCGATGCAGGCCTATCCCGACTTCAACAGCTCGCTGTCGCCCGACGGCGCTAGCCTGATCCGCAAGAAGTACCTGCATATCGGCTTTGCCGCCGACACGCCCAACGGCCTGGTGGTGCCCGTGGTGCGCGACGTCGACCAGAAGGGCATCGTGCAACTGGCCAATGAATGCGCGGAGCTGGCCAAGAAGGCCCGCGACGGCAAGCTCAAGCCCGACGAGATGAAGGGCGGCTGCTTTTCGATCAGCAGTTTGGGCGGCATCGGCGGCGGCTACTTCACGCCGATCGTCAACGCGCCGGAAGTCGCGATCCTCGGCGTGTCGCGTGGCGTGATGAAGCCGGTGTGGGACGGCAAGGCGTTCCAGCCGCGACTGATGCTGCCGCTGAGCTTGAGCTACGACCATCGCGTGATCGACGGCGCGCTCGGCGCGCGCTTCATCGTGATGCTGACCAAGCTGCTCGGCGATCTGCGCCGGCTGACGCTGTAGCACCGCGCATCGCGGCACGCGCGGCGCCCGCGCCCGCTGCCGCGCTGCCGCCACGATCCACCGCTATCCGACCCAGTCCGACCCAGTCCGACCGAAGTCGGGGGTCGGCCGTGCTGGTGCGTCTACAATCGTACGGGCGAACCAGCGCGGTTCGTTTTCTGCATTCCGATACCAGACCAGAATCAAAAGGGAATCCGCCGTGGCCAGCATCCGCAAGATCCTCGTTGCCAACCGATCCGAAATCGCGATCCGCGTGATGCGCGCCGCGGCTGAGATGGGCATCAAGACCGTTGCGATCTATGCCAACGAGGACCGCTTCGCGCTGCACCGGTTCAAGGCCGACGAGAGCTACCGCGTCGGCGCCGGCAAGAAGCCGATCGCCGCCTACCTCGACATCGACGACATCATCCGCGTCGCCAAGATGGCCAAGGTTGATGCGATCCATCCCGGCTACGGCTTTCTGTCGGAGAACCCGGACTTTGCCGAGGCTTGTGCCGCCAACGGCATTTTGTTCATCGGCCCGAGCCCGCAAGTGATGCGCACGCTCGGCAACAAGGTCGCCGCGCGCAACGCGGCCACGGCCGCCGGCGTGCCGGTGATGCCGGCCACGACGCCGCTGCCGGCCGACATCGAGGCCTGCAAGCAGATGGCGCGCGACGTCGGTTATCCGCTGATGCTGAAGGCCAGCTGGGGCGGTGGTGGCCGTGGCATGCGCGTGATCGAAAGCGAAGCCGACTTGCCGGGCAACATCGAGATCGCGCGGCGCGAAGCCGCAGCGGCGTTCGGCAACGACGAGGTGTATCTGGAAAAGCTGGTGCGCCGCGCGCGCCACGTCGAGGTGCAGATCATCGGCGATCGTCACGGCAACCTGGTGCATTTGTTCGAGCGCGACTGCTCGGTGCAGCGCCGCAACCAGAAAGTCGTGGAGCGTGCACCCGCGCCGTATCTGGACGAGGCCACGCGCCAGGCGCTGTGCGAATCGGCGCTCAAGCTCGGCCGTGCGGTGAACTACACGCACGCCGGCACCGTCGAGTTTCTGATGGATGCCGACACTGGCAGGTTCTATTTCATCGAGGTCAATCCGCGCATCCAGGTCGAGCACACGGTCACCGAGCAGGTCACCGGCATCGACATCGTCAAGGCGCAGATCCGCATCTGCCAGGGCGCGGTGATCGGCAGCAGCGCTGGCGTGCCCGAGCAGCGCGACATCCGTCTGAACGGCCATGCACTGCAATGCCGTGTCACCACCGAGGACCCGGAAAACAACTTCACGCCGGACTATGGCCGACTGACCGTGTACCGCAGCGCGGCCGGCTTCGGTTTGCGCCTCGACGGCGGCACCGCCTATGCCGGCGCGATCATCACGCCGTACTACGACTCGCTGCTGGTCAAGGTCACCGCGTGGGCGCCGACGGCCGACGAGGCGATCCACCGGATGGATCGCGGCCTCCGCGAGTTCCGCATCCGAGGGCTGTCGACGAACCTGCAGTTTCTCGAAAACGTGATCAACCATCCCGATTTCATCAACGGGGATGTCATCACCAAGTTCATCGACAACACGCCCGAGCTGTTCAACTTCAAGAAGCGCCGCGACCGCGCCAGCAAGCTGCTGCGCTTCCTCGGTGAGACCACGCTGCGCGGCAACCCGGAGATGAAGGGCCGCAAGATGCCGGAAGGCGAGTTCGCTGCGCCGGTGATGCCGGTCTGCGATCTGACGGCGCCGATTCCGCCGGGCTCGCGCGACCGCTTCAAGGCGCTCGGCGCTGCCGGTTTTGCGCAGTGGATGAAGGACCAGCCGCAGGTGCTGCTGACCGACACGACGATGCGCGACGCGCACCAGAGCCTGTTCGCGACGCGGATGCGCACCGCCGACATGGCGGCGATCGCGCCGTACTACGCGCGGATGCTGCCGGGCTTGTTCTCGATGGAATGCTGGGGCGGTGCGACCTTCGACGTCGCGCTGCGCTTTTTGAAGGAAGACCCGTGGGCGCGCTTGCACCAGCTGCGCGCGGCAGCGCCGAACGTGTTGTTCCAGATGCTGCTGCGCGCCAGCAACGCGGTCGGCTACACCAACTACGCCGATAACGTCGTGAAGTTTTTCGTGCAACAGGCGGCGGCCAACGGCGTCGACGTATTCCGCGTGTTCGACTCGCTGAACTGGGTCGAGAACATGCGCGTGGCGATGGACGCGGTGATCGAATCCGGCGCGATCTGCGAAGGCACGATCTGCTACACCGGCGATCTGTTCGATGCCTCGCGGCCCAAGTACAACCTGGCCTATTACGTGAAGATGGCCAAGGAGCTGGAGCGCGCCGGCGCGCATGTGCTCGGTATCAAGGACATGGCCGGCGTCTGCCGGCCGCGCGCTGCCGCTGAACTGGTGCGCGCGCTCAAGCAAGAGGTCGGCTTGCCGATCCACTTCCACACGCATGACACCAGCGGCATCGCAGCGGCCAGCGTGTTGGCGGCGATCGACGCGGGTGTCGACGCGGTCGACGGTGCGCTCGATGCGATGTCGGGCCTGACGTCGCAGCCGAATCTGTCGGCGATCGTCGCCGCGCTGCAAGGCACCGCACGCGCACCCGATGTCGATCTGGAGGCGATGAAGTCGATCAGCTTCTACTGGGAGGGCGTGCGCCGCTACTACGCGCCGTTCGAGGCCGACATCCGCAGCGGCACGTCCGACGTGTATCGCCACGAAATGCCGGGCGGCCAGTACACCAACCTGCGTGAGCAGGCGCGTGCGATGGGCCTGGATCACCGCTGGCCGGAAGTCAGCCAGGCGTATGCCGACGTCAACCAGCTGTTCGGCGACATCGTCAAAGTGACGCCGACATCCAAGGTCGTCGGCGACATGGCGCTGTACATGGTCGCCAACGACCTGACGCCGGACGAAGTCGCCGACCCGGCGCGCGACATCGCGTTTCCGGAATCGGTGATCTCGCTGTTCAAGGGCGAGCTGGGTTATCCGCCCGACGGCTTCCCGGCCGCGCTGCAGAAGAAAGTGATCCGCGACGAGCCGGCGCTCGACGGGCGTCCGGGCTTGAACCTGCCGCCGGTCGACCTGGAATCGGCGCGGCACGACGCCGAAAAGGCGGTTGGCCACAAGATCAGCGATACCGAGCTGGCCTCGTACCTGATGTATCCGAAAGTGTTCAAGGACTACGCCGCGCACTTGAAGACCTATGGCGACGTTAGCCAGCTGCCGACGCCGGTGTTCTTCTACGGCCTGCGCGAACAGCAGGAAGTGTCGATGGACCTGGAGCCGGGCAAGACCCTGCTGATCCGGCTGCAGGGCCGCACCGAGAACCTGGAAGAAGGCGAGGACAAGCTGTTCTTCGAGCTCAACGGCCAGCCGCGGATGATCCGCGTCGCCAAGCCCGACGCCCGCAACAAAGCGGCTTTGCCCAAGGCCGAGGATGGCAATCTGAAGCACATCGGCGCGCCGATGCCGGGCATGGTCGTCACGGTCGCGGTCAAGGCCGGGCAGAAAGTCGCCAAGGGCGATCCGCTGGTGTCGATCGAGGCGATGAAGATGGAAACGCAGATCCGCGCCGACTTCGACGCGACGATCAAGCGTGTCGTCGCCACCACCGGCCAGAGCGTGTCGGCCAAGGATCTGCTGATCGAACTAGGCTAAGCCTAACGCCGGGCGCGCCGGCCCGGCCTTTGCTGCAGACTCGCACTGGTCTTGTTCAACGGTGCCGTCTGATGCGCTTTGCCCTGTCGTTGTCGATCCTCGCGATCAGTGTCGCCTGCGGATCGTGGTCCCTGCCGCTGCACGCCCAAGCCGCGCCGGGTCCGATGCCGCCGGTGCCTGCCGCCGAGATCGACGTGGCGACGCTGGCGCGGATTCGCGACGCGGCCATGGCCAGCGACTATGCCTATCAGCGTCTGGCCGATCTCAGCGACAAGATCGGCCCGCGCCTGTCGGGCTCGGCCGGTGCGGAGGCGGCCGTTGCCTACGTCGCCGCCGCGATGAAAGCCGAAGGCCTGACCGTGAGCCTGCAGCCGGTCAAGGTGCCGCACTGGGTGCGCGGCCTGGAAACCGGCGAGTTGGTTGATTACGCCGGACGCCCGGCCGGCGTCACGCAGCATCTGCAACTGACCGCGCTCGGCGGCTCGGCGGCTACGCCGGCCAAGGGCCTGACGGCGCCAGTGCTGCTGGTGCGCAGCGTCGCCGAACTGCGCGAGCGCGCCGCCGAGGCACGCGGCAGCATCGTGCTGATCAGCACGCCGTTCAATCAGAACTACGCCGACAACGGCCAGGCCGGGCAGGCCTACCGTGAGGCTGGCGAGCCGCGCTTCATCGGTCCCTCGGTGGCCGCACAAGCCGGCGCCCGGGCCGCGCTGGTGCGCTCGGTCGGTGGTGCGAACTACCGGTTGGCGCACGCCGGCACCACGCGTTGGAGCGACGGCGTGGCGCCGATTCCCGCCGCGGCGCTGACCGCCGAAGACGCGATGCTGATCGAGCGCTTGGCCGCGCAGGGGCCGGTGTCGCTGAAGCTGGTGCTGACGCCGCAAACGCTGCCCGATGCCGACAGCCACAACGTGCTCGCCGACCTGCCAGGCCGCGAAAAACCCGACGAGGTGGTGATCGTGTCCGGGCACCTGGATTCCTGGGACCTCGGCACCGGCGCGATGGACGACGGCATGGGGGTCGCCGCCGCGATGGGCGCAGTGCAGGTACTCAAATCGCTCGGGCTGGCGCCGCGCCGCAGCGTGCGCATGGTCGCCTGGATGAACGAGGAAAACGGCGGGCGCGGCGGCAAGGCGTATTTCGATGCGGTGAAAGACCGCATCGCCACCCAGTCGGCTGCAATCGAGAGCGACTTCGGCTTGGCTGGCCCGCTGGGCTTCAGCGCGTCGATCAGCGAGGCACAGGCCAAGCGGCTTGCGCCGGTGGGTCTGGTGCTGCGCGCGATCGGTGCTGGCGTTGTCGATACCGTGGCCGGCGACGTCGGCGCCGATATCGCACCGCTGCAAGCAGCCGGCGTGCCCGGCATTGCGCCGCTGGTCGATGGCCGTCACTACTTCGATCTGCACCACACGGCGGCCGACACGTTCGACAAGATCGACCCGCAAGCGCTGCGCCGCCAGACCGCGGTGCTCGCGGTGCTGGCGTACGCGCTGGCCGATTTGCCCGAGCCGCTGGAGCGCGCGCCGACCGCGCCGCGCTGACGCGGCGACGCCGCAGTGCCGGCGGCGGCTAGCGCGCCGGCACCGTCGGTGTTGCTAGCTCAGCGCGGCGACGATGCGCTCAGCGTGGCCCTTGATCTTCTGCATGTCGCCCATCTGCGCGGCATGCATCGCCAACGGCTGCTGCACGTAACGCGGAATCACGTGGAAGTGGGCGTGAAACACCGTCTGCCCGGCGATCGGCCCGTTCAGCTGCACCACCTGGATGCCAGCGCACTGCATCGCTTTCTCGACCGCGCGCGCGATGCGCTGCGTGGTGCGGATGCAGGCCATCGCACTGGCTTCCGACAGCGCCATGATCGTCTGCGCCGGCTCCTTGGGGATGATCAGCGCATGGCCGTCGGACTGCGGCATGATGTCCATGAAGCTGAGCGTGTGCTCGTCTTCCCACAGCTTGAAGCACGGCAGCTCGCCGCGCAGGATCTTGGCGAAGGGGTTCTGATCGTCGTAGGCCATCGGCGTGTTGGGGCAAAGCCCGGCGTTGGAGGAGCGACGGTTTTACACCAATCCGCGTGCCCCGGTATGGGCGTTTCGCGGCGTCGATGCGAGGCCGGCGCTGGCATACTCGGCGCGACATCCATCGGTGAACTGCGTATGTGGGGCATACACGATCTGCCGCTGTTCATCGTCTCGGGCTTGCTGCTGAATATCGCGCCGGGGCCCGATTCGCTGCTGATCATGGCGCGCAGCGCGCAGCAGGGTTGGCGTGCCGGCGCGGCGGCCGCGCTCGGCATCGGCGCTGGCACGCTGGTTCACATCACGGCGGCGGCACTGGGCTTGTCGGCACTGCTGGCGACGTCGGCCGCCGCGTTCACGGTGCTCAAGCTGCTGGGCGCAGCGTATCTGCTGTACGTCGGTATCGGCCTGCTGCGGACGCGCGCGACGACGTCGGCGTCGCCACGGGCCGATGCGATCGCGCCGCTGCCGCTGTCGTCGATCTTCCGTCAGGGCCTGCTGACCAACGTGCTGAACCCGAAAGTGGCGCTGTTCTTTCTGGCGTTCGTGCCGCAGTTCATCGCGCCCGATTCACCGGACAAGGCACTCGCCTTCGTCGTGCTCGGCAGCATTTTCAACGTCAACGGCACGCTGTGGTGCCTGGCACTGGCCGCGTTCACCGCTGGTGCAAGCTCGCGCATCCGGCTGCCGGCTCGTGCCGGCCTGTGGTTGAACCGCACCATCGGCGCGCTGATGCTGTCCTTCGGGGTCAAGCTGGCGTTATCGTCGAGGTGACCTTCCGATGAGCGCGCAGGAGATGCCCGGCCGATGATCACGCAGCGTGTCGCGATCCTGCTGTTCGACAACGTCGAAGTGCTCGACTTTGCCGGTCCTTACGAAGTCTTCACGACCGCAACGCGCGTTGCGCAACAGCCCGTGTTCGAGGTGATGACCGTCGCCGCCGAGCCCGATGCCGTGCGTGCCCGCGCCGGCTTGGTCGTGCGTGCCGACTATGCACTGCACGCGCATCCGCCGGTCGACCTGCTGATCGTGCCCGGTGGCGTGGTCACCGCTGCGCTGGCGTCGCCGGCCCTCATCGACTGGATCGCCGAAGTGGCGTCGCAGAGCCGCCTCACGGCGTCGGTGTGTACCGGCGCGTTCCTGCTGGCCAAGGCTGGCGTCATCGACACGCAGACGGTGACCACGCACTGGGAAGACATCGACGATCTGCGCGCCGGCTGGCCGTCGCTGCGCGTCGTCGACGGCGTGCGCTGGGTCGACCAGGGCCGCATCGTGACCTCGGCTGGCATCTCGGCCGGCATCGATATGAGCCTGCACTTGGTCGAGCGCTGCGCCGGCCGCGAGCTGGCGCTGCGCACCGCGCGGCAAATGGATTTCGACTGGACCGGCAACCCCGAGGCCGCGCCGTAGCGGCCGCCCTCACCTCAAGGACGACAGACCTCACGATGTACACCGACGACGATCTTGAATCGGCCCTTCAGGCCGGCGTGCTCACCGACGACAACGTGGCCGCGTTTCGCGCTCACGTTGCGCAGCGTCACCATGCGGTGGCCGTCGACGAGGAATCGTTCCGGCTGGTCAGCAGCTTCAACGACATCTTCGTCGTCATCGCCTGCGCGATGCTGTTGCTGTCGATCAAGTGGATCGGCACCACGCTGGGCCAGCCGGGCCTCGGCGCGGCGGCGATCGCGACCGCCGCCTGGTTGCTGGCCGAATTCTTCGTCCGCCGCCGCCATATGGCCTTGCCGGCGATCGTGCTGCTGCTGGCCTTCGTCGCCAGCGTATTCAGCGCGCTGACGGCCGTGATCGGGACCGAACACGGCCAGACGACGGCTGCGATCGCGGCCGGCGGGACGGCCGTGGCCGCGTATCTGCACTGGCGTCGCTTTCAGGTGCCGATCACGGTCGCCGCCGGCACTGCGGCGGTGGCCTTGATGCTGACGCTGGGCTTGATCACCAGCGTCGTTGGCGGCGAGCGCTGGGTGCCGGCATTGCTGTTCGTGCTGGGCTTGGCGGTGTTTGCGCTGGCGATGCGCTGGGATGCTGCCGACACACAACGCCGGCACCGTCACAGTGACGTCGCGTTCTGGCTGCATTTGCTGGCAGCGCCGATGGTCGTGCACCCGGTGTTTTCGTGGATCGGCGTCGCCACCGGCCAGACGCATCTGCTGCAAGCGGTGATCGTCGTGGCGCTGTACCTGGGCATCGCGCTGATCTCGCTGGCGATCGACCGCCGCGCACTGATGGTGTCGTCGCTGTTCTACGTGCTGTACACGTTCAGCGCATTGCTCAAGGGCTATGGTGCGGTCAGCCTGAGCTTTGCCGTGACCGCGCTGACGATAGGGTCGGCGCTGCTGCTGCTGTCGGCGTTCTGGCATGCCAGCCGCGAGCGCGTGCTGCGCGTGCTGCCAGCGTCGCTGCAGCGACGCTTGCCGGCGTCGCGCTGAGCCGGCTGCGCGATCGCCGCACAAGAAAAAGCCCCGTCTCGACGGGGCTTTTTCGTTACCGCATGACGCGGCGTATCAAACCGCGTATCAGGCGCTGACCGTCGGCTTGGTCAGGATGTAGGCGCTGTCGGGCACGCTCTGCGTCTGCCGGCGGAACTCGAACGTGAAGCCCGGCCACAGCGCGGTGATCTTGCCGCTGCGGTGCTTGTACCAGCTCTTGCAGCCGGTGCTCCAGACCGAGGCGCTCAAGCGCTGCTGCAGCTTGCGGTTGAACTCGTCCTGCACGTCGGCGCGCACTTCGAGCGTGCCGTCGGTGCTGCGCAGCTTCGCCAGCAGGCGGCGGATCAGCGCGACCTGGCTCTCGATGATGAACACCATCGACGTGTGGCCGACGCCGGTGTTCGGGCCGACGATCAGGAACAGGTTCGGGAACTTCTTGACCAGCGTGCCCAGATACGCCTCTTCGCCGTTCTGCCATTCACTGGCCAGCGTCACGCCGTCGCGACCGTGGACGATGTGGCCGATCGGGTTTTCGGTGGCGTAGAAGCCGGTGCCGAAGATGATGCAGTCGACTTCGCGCTCGACGCCGTCGGTGGTGACGATACTGTGTTCGCGGATTTCGCGGATGCCCTGCGTGACCAGATCGACGTTCGGGCGCGACACGGCCGGATACCAGTCGTTCGAGATCAGGATGCGGCGGCAGCCGATCAGATAGTCGGGCGTGACTTTCTGCTTCAGCACCGGGTCCTTGACCTGGCGGTTGATGTGCGCCTCGCCGATCTTCTGGAACAGCTTCATGAACGCCGGGTTCAGCACCAGGCCGAACACGCGCGCTTCATGACCCCAGTAGATGAATGCGCGATACGCCTTGCGCAACAGCGGCACATGCTTGAACAGCGACTTGGTGCGGTCGGAGAAGGGCCGGTCGGGACGCGGGATGATCCAGTTCGGCGTGCGCTGGTAGACGTCCAGGCGGCCGACCTTGGGTGCGATCGCCGGCACGAACTGGATCGCCGATGCGCCGGTGCCGATCACGGCGACGCGCTTGCCGGCCAGGTCGTAGCCGTGATCCCACTGCGAGCTGTGGAAGGTCTTGCCCTTGAACGTCTCAACGCCGGGCACGTCCGGCAGCTTGGGCTCGGCCAGGCCGCCGTTGGCGAGCACCAGCGCGCGCGCGGTCAGGCTGCGGCTGACGCCGGCCGTCGTGACTTCGATCCGCCACAGCTGCGCGGCCTCGTCGTACACGGCGCCGGTCAGCGTGCTGTTGAACTGGCAGTTCGGCAGCAGCTGGTGCTGCTCGGCGACCTGACGCAGATACGCGTACAGCTCGGGCTGCGTCGGGTACAGCCGCGACCAGTCGGTCTTGGGCGCGAACGAAAACGAGTACAGATGCGACGGCACGTCGCAGGCCGCGCCGGGATAGCGGTTGTCGCGCCAGGTGCCGCCGACCGAATCACCGCGCTCGATCAGCACGAAGTCGTTGCGGCCGTCTTCGCGCAGCTTGATCGCCATGGCCAGGCCACCGAAGCCGGTGCCGACGATGGCAGTGCCGTAATCGGGTTTCACCCGCGGCGTGGAGGAGGTCGCAAGCGTGTCGGCAATGCCCATCGATGTGTTCCTGGGTGTGTTGCTGAAAGGAAGTTTCAAACTGACAACGTGTGATGTCACACTAATTCTGACAACGGTTGATGTCAAGGTTGAGGCGCCAGCACGACGAGGCCGGCGCGAACGTCTTGCGCTGGGCCGGGTGCTGCAGCCAGTGGAATCAACGGAAGGGCGCGGCCAACGGCGCCCCGGTACGGCGGCTCAGGCGTCGGTGATCCGGTCGATCAAGCCCCAAGCCAGCGCGGTGCGCGCGGGGATGCGCTTGCCCGACAGCACCCAGGCGGCGGTGCGCTGGCGACCGATGCGCCGGCTGATGCTGACGCAGCCGCCGGCGCCGGGAATCAGCCCGAAGCGCAGCTCCGGCAGCTGGAAGTGGGTGTCCGGATGCGCGCTCAGCGTCTGCGCAAACGCCGGAAACTCGATGCCCGAGCCGATGCAGGCGCCGTGAACATGAGCCTGCGTTGCCGCGTGCCGGCACAGCGCCAGCTCGCGGCCCGGCAGCGCCAGGCTGCGGACCCAGTGCGCAGTGGCGGGATCGGGCGCGGTGCCGAATTCGCTGAGCTCGCCGCCGGTACTGAAGCAGCGCCCGCGTGCGTCGATCGACAACACGGCAACGCTGTCGTCGGCGCGAATCCATTGCAGTGCTTCAACCAGGGCATCGCGCATCGCCAGCGTCATCGCATTGCGTTGCAGCGGCCGGTTCAAGTGCAGTTGCACGCGGTCGCCGTCGCGCTCGATCTCGACTGCGGGGCCGGACTCTTCGACGGGTGAAGGTGGCGGCGGGCGCGTTGCCAGCCAGCGCTGGAATTCAGCGCCGCGTTGCAGGCTGGCGTAGGCCAGCGATTCGACCACCAGCGCCGACGCCAGCGGCAACGACTCAATGGCGCGCAGTGTCTGCACCAGAACCGTCGCGGCCATCGGACTGCGCAGCAGGCCGTCGATCATCGACGCGGCGGCATCGGGCGTGTCGGCGACCGCATCGCAGGCGAGCGCCAGCGCCGCATGTGCCGCTGCGACCGGGCCGAGCGCGATGACCGGGCAGGGCAGCGTGCCGACACCATCGACCACGTCGGCCGCCGGCGACGCGGACTGCGGATCCCGCAGGTCGAGCAGCACGTAGGGCGCGACGTCGAGCGCCGCCGCCAAGGTCGCGGGATCGCGGCAGTACGCCTCGACCGTCGTCGGATCGATCAGCCGCATGGTGAGCCCCACCGAAGGGTGGAGCCGTGCCGCCGATACGACTCAGGCCGCTTGCGGTCCGCCATCATCACCGCCGCCGGCGACCTTGGCCGCCGCAGCACGTTCCAGGATTTCATGGCGGTGGACCGCCACGCCTTTGGGCGCCTTGATTCCGATTCGCACCTGGCTGCCTTTGACGCTCAGCACCGACACTTCCACTTCGTCGCCAATGATCAGGCTCTCGCCGACTTTCCTAGTCAGAATCAGCATTGCTCGTCGTCCTTTTGTGGACGCCGGTCGTTGCCGGCGTCGCGTACCCCGGCGGTCCTCCGTGCCTGTTGGCCGGATGCCGCACCCCGCTTGAGTATCGCACCTCCGTTGGACGCTGTATCGACCGTTTTTGTGCGAAAAAGCCGCGTTGAAATCGATTGTTGTCAAAAGTCGACCCCATCCGTTGCCGAGGCCTGCGATAGCAGCCAGTCGCGCAAGCGCAGCACATCGTTCAGCCGAGGATGATCGTGACGCCACAGCAGGTAGTAGCGGTTGGAGTCGGGTATCGCGATGTCGAACAGCCGCACCAGACGCCCTTGTGCGAGGTCACGCGCCGCCAAGGCTCGCCGCGCCAGCACCACGCCCTGGCCATCGGCGGCGGCGTCGAGCAACAGCGCCGAGTCGGTGTAGCTGACGCCGCGCGCCGTTTCGCGCAGCGACAGCCCGGCTGCGTGCAGCCACGGCTCCCAGGGCTGCCATGGGTTGTGCAGCAGCGCGCAGTCGACCAAGTCCGATGGTGTTGGCGGCAACTGGCCATCGCGATAGCGCGGGCTGCAGACCGGGAACAACTCGTCGTCCATCATCAGCACTTGCTGGACACCCGGCCAGCTGCCGCCGCCGTAGCGGATCGCGATGTCGACCGCGTCGTGCTGCAGGTCGACCAGCGCACCGCTCGGGTCCACCAGCAGGTCGATGTCCGGATGCGCTCGCTGGAACTGCGACAGCCGCGGCAGCAACCAGCAACGTGCCAGTGAGGGCAGCGTGCTCAGCGTCAGCGCAACGCGCCGCTCGGTCGGCGGGCGAACGTCGAACGCACGTTCCAGCAGCATCAAGCCTTGGCGGACGTTGGCCAGCAGCATCCGTCCGGCATCGGTTAGCAGCATGCTGTTGCGCTGACGTCGGAACAGCTTGGTGCCGACACGCACTTCGAGCGCCGCGATCTGGTGGCTGATCGCGCCGTGGGTCAGGGCCAGCTCTTCGGCAGCGCGGGAATAACTCTGATGACGCGCGGCGGCCTCGAAGGCTTGCAGCGCCTGCAGTGGCGGAAGGCGTAGCGACATGGCCGTCCGAGCATAGCGCTGCGCGGCGCGCGCTGTGAATCTGCTTCACGGGACGCGCCAGCAGGCTTCGATTCCGCTGACGCGCAGTGGCGCCGACAATACGCGCCCGCTACCCGTACCCGCCGCCGCTCGCGGCCCAGGCCGTACCCATGAGTCAGCCCGATCCGTCGTCCCCCGTGCTTGCACGCCTTGATCGCCGCGGCTTGCTGGCCGCGATCGGCGCATTCGCGATCTGGGGCCTGCTGCCGCTGTATCTGAAGCTGCTGCATCAGGCGCCGGTGTTCCAGATCATGACCCACCGCGTCGTCTGGTGCTGTCTGTTCGTGTTCGGTTGGCTCGGCGTGCGCGGCGAACTGGGGCATGTGACACGGGCGCTGGCCGACGGTGTCACGCGGCTGAGGCTGTTCGCGTCGGCGGTGATGATCACGATCAACTGGCTGACCTACGTCTGGGCCGTCGGCAACGGCCACGTCGTCGAGGCCAGCCTGGGTTACTTCATCAACCCGCTGGTGTCGGTGCTGCTGGGCGTGCTGTTTTTGTCCGAGAAGCTCAATCCGCGGCAGTGGATCGCGGTGGCGCTGGCGGCGCTGGGTGTGGCCTGGCTGACCTGGCAGGTCGGCCGGCCGCCGTGGATCGCGCTGACGCTGGCGTTTTCGTTCGGCTTGTACGGCTTCGTTCGCAAGACCGTCGTCGTCGACGCCGTCGCCGGGCTGGCCGTCGAAACGCTGCTGATTCTGCCGTTTGCGCTGGCGTGGTTGCTGTTCGAATACGGCCGCGGCGCTTCGGTGTTCGGCGTGGTGTCGTGGCAGCTCGATGCCTTGCTGGTTGCCAGCGGCCTGCTGACGGCAGTGCCGCTGGTGCTGTTCGCCTTTGGTGTGCGCCGCGTGCCGCTGACGACGATCGGCCTGCTGCAATACATGGCGCCGACGCTGCAACTGATCACGGCGCTGCTGGTGTTCAAGGAGCCGTTCACGGCCGTCCAGGCGGTCGGTTTCGGCTGCATCTGGCTGGGCTTGGTGGTGTACGCCGTTGATGGCGTGTGGCGCGGTCGGCCGGCGCCGGCGCTGCGCGTGGCCGCCAACGCCGGCCGCTGACGACGCCGCGCTCAGCGGCCGATCAGCGCGCGGACGTTGTCGAGCGTATCGGCTTCGGCGGCCGGCTTGTCCTGACGCCAGCGCGCGATCCGCGGAAAGCGCAGCGCGACACCGGCCTTATGGCGCGGGCTGGCCTGGATGCCTTCGAACGCGATTTCGAACACCTGCAGCGGCTCGACGCTGCGCACCGGGCCGAACTTCTCCAGCGTGTGGGCGCGGATCCAGCGGTCCATCGCCACCAAATCGGCATCGGTCAGCCCGGAATAGGCTTTGGCCACCGGCACCAGCGCATCGCCGCTCCACACGGCCAGCGTGTAGTCGGTGTACAGGTTCGAGCGGCGGCCGTGGCCGGCCTGCGCATACACGAGCACGCAGTCGATCGTCAGTGCATCGACTTTCCACTTCCACCACAGCCCGGCTTTGCGACCGGCGCCGTAGACCGAGTCGCGGCGTTTCAGCATCAGGCCTTCGACGCCGCGCTGCCGCGCCTGCTCGCGCTGCGCCCGCAACGCGTCCCAGTTCTGCGCGTCGATCGTCGGCGATGGCGTGAACGCGCTGCGATCACACAGCGCGGCCAGCGCGCTGCGCCGCTGCTGCAGCGGCTGTGCGCGCAAGTCGACGCCGTCGAGTTCCAGCAGGTCGTAGGGCATGAAGATCAACGGCGCGTCGGCCAGCGTTTTCTTGCCGGGTGCCTTGCGGCCGATGCGCGTCTGCAGCAGCGCAAATGGCGCCACCGCGCCGTCTTTCCACGCCAGCACTTCGCCGTCGAGCACGCAGCCGTCGGGTAGTGATGCAGCGGCGGCTTCGATCTCGGGAAAGCGGCCGTTGAGCAGCTCTTCGCCGCGTGACCACAGCCAGCATTGGCCTTCACGCCGGATCAGCTGGCCGCGAATGCCGTCCCATTTCCATTCGGCAAGGAACGCGTCGGCGGGGCCGACGGCGTCGGGTGCGGCATCGTCGAGCGGCTGCGCCAGACAAAACGGGTAGGGCTGCGACGGCGACTGTTGCGCCGGTGCCACGGCCTGCAGGGCGGTGAATGCCGCGGCCGACGGCTGCCATTCGCCCATCAGTCGATGCTGCATCACGGCGACGTCGACGCCGGACTGTGCGGCCAGGGCGCGCGCGGCCAGCCCGGCCGACACGCCGACGCGCAGCGCACCGGTCAGCAGCTTGGTGAATAGGAAGCACTGCTCGAACGGCAGTTGTTGCCACCAGGCAAACACGGTGTCGCGCTGCAGGTCCGGGTCGGCGCCCGCCAGCGATTGCAGCAGCGCCACGCATTCGTGCAGCGGCGGCGCACTGGCCTGGTCGGGCGCGATCCGGTCGAGGCGCGCATCGAGCAGCAGCGCGACGGTTTCGGCGAGGTCGCCGACATGCGCATAGCTGTCTTCGACCAGCGCCGGCGACAGGCCGGTGAGCTGGCTGATCCAGTCGCGCAGCCGCGTCGGCGGGATCACGCGCTTGAGCCGATGGCCCAGCAAGAAGTACAGCCCCCAAGCCGCGTCGGCCGGCGGTGCGTCGGCGAAATAGCGCTGCATCGCCGCGAGCTTGGCGCTGGTCGACGTCGTCGCGTCGAGCTGCGCGTACAGCGCGGCAAATTGGCGCATCAGCCCGCCGGGTTGGCGACAGGGTCCTCGCTGTCGGCCACGGCAGCCGCATCGTGCTGCGGCTCGCCTTCGTATTCGGTTTTCAGCGGCGCGGCGTCGATACCTTGCTCGCGGCACCACTGCACTAGCGCTTCGGTGTTGCCGTGCGTCGGCAGCACGCGCTTGGCGCCGGTTTCGGTGATCGTGCGCAGCAGCGACGGCCAGTCGGCGTGGTCCGACAGCGCAAAGCCGCGGTCGTAGGCCTGGCGCCGGCGCGAGCCGCGCACGCGCATCCAGCCGGATGCAAAGCCGGTCGAATAGGGCTTGAAGCGGCGCATCCATGGCGTACCGCCGGCGCCCGGCGGCGCCAGCAGCAGGCGCCCTTTCCAGTCGAAGAACTTGGGTTGGTTGCCGATCGCATCGGTCGGCAGCATCGCCACGCCGGCATCGCGATACAGCTTGACCAGCTTGGTCATCGCGCCGTGCAGATACACCGTTTCGTCGGTGTAGCGCATCAGCTCGGCGAGCACGCGCTGCGCCTTGCCCAGCGCGTAGCAATGCAGGATCGCGCACAGGCCCTGGGCCTTGCAGTCCTGCCACCATTCGTGGATTTCACGCGCGATCTCGGCCGGCTCCTGCCAGCGGTACACCGGCAGGCCGAACGTGGCCTCGGTGATGAACACATCGCAGGGCACGACTTCGAACGGCGTGCAGGTCGGATCGGGGTCGCGCTTGTAGTCGCCGGACACCACCCAGACCTGGCCCTGATGTTCGAGCCGCACTTGCGCCGAGCCCAGCACGTGGCCGGCCGGATGCAGCGACACCGTCACCGGACCAAACTCGACGCGCTGCCCGTAGGCCAGTGGCACGATGCCGGCGCCATAGCCGATGCGCTCGCGCAGCAGGCTCAAGCCGGGCGCGGCGCCCCAGTAGCGCTTGCTGCCCGAGCGCGCATGGTCGGCGTGACCATGCGTGATCACCGCGCGTTCGACCGGGCGCCAGGGGTCGATATGAAAATCGCCGGCCGGGCAGTACAGGCCCTGGCCGGTGGGAATGACGAGGTCGTTCATGAGCGCGGCAGCTTAGTCCAGCGACGCGGGATCGGCGATCAAGCCGAGCAGCGTCTGCAGCGCGCCCCGATTGGCCTGCACCGCGTCGCGGCCGGCAGCACCCATCCGCGCGCGGCGCTCGGGGTCGGCCAGCAGCGCATGCAGCGTCGGCACCAGCATCACCGGCTCGTCGAGGCCGATCGCGGCCTGGCCTTGCAGCAGCAGGTCGCGCGCCGGCAGGAAGTTGTGCATCTGCGGGCCGAACAGCACCGGCAGGCCGATCGATGCCGGTTCCAGCACATTGTGTCCGCCGATGTCGACGAAGCTGCCGCCAACCAACGCGAGGTCAGCAGCGGCGTAGTAGACGAAGATCTCGCCCATCGTGTCGCCGAGCAGCACGGCCGCCGCAGACGGATCGTCGCCGGACGCGCGCCGCGCCATCGCCAGGCCGCTGCTGGCGATGCGCCGCGCCACGGTGTCGAAACGCTGCGGATGCCGCGGCACCAGAATCAGCAGCGCATCGGCATAGGCGCGGCGCAGTTCGGCATGCGCGCGCAGCGCGATGTCTTCTTCACCTTCGTGCGTGCTGGCGGCCACCCATACCGGCCGCTGCGCGCCGATGCGGCGGCGCAGGTCGTGCCCGGAGCGGATTTGCGACTCGTCGATGCTCAGGTCGAACTTGATGTTGCCCATCACCGTGACGCGCTGTGCGCCGAGCTGGCGGAAGCGCTCGGCATCGGCCGCGCTCTGCGCGGCGATGCGCGCTGCTGCCAACGTCGACTGGGCGAAGCCGCGCACGCGCGAGTAGCCGCGCATCGACCGCGGGCTGAGCCGCGCATTGGCGACGATCAGCGGCGTGCCGGCCGCGCCGAGCTGATGAAACAAGTTGGGCCACAGCTCGGTTTCCATGACGACGACGCACTGCGGTCGCACGCGGCGCAGGAAGCGCGCGACCGAGCCCGGCAGGTCGTAGGGCGCGTAGCTGTGACGGACGCGCGCACCGAGCGTCTCGGTGACGCGTGCCGATCCGGTCGGCGTCGTCGTCGTCACCCAAACGGCGCCTTCGCCGTGCAAGTCGACCAACGCGCGGATCAGCGGCATAGCGGCCAGCGACTCGCCGACCGACACCGCATGCACCCAGACCGCGATCGGTGCCGGTGACGGCCGCACCCAGCCGAAGCGCTCGGCCCAGCGACGTCGGTAGTCGGGCAGCTCGCGGCTGCGCCACAACAGGCGCAGCAGGATCAGCGGAGTCAGCCAGTACAGCAGAAAGGTGTAGAGCCAGCGCATCGGCGGAGCATGCGAGGCGCCGCGGCATTGAGCAACAACCGTCGGCGTGATCGCGCGCCGTCGACGCCACGATGAGCGCGCCGGCCGAAGCGCCTAAACTGCACGGCTTATGGCATCCAACCCTTCTTCATCGGCGGCGCCGCCGTTTCGCGCGCGCCTGCTGGCGCCGTGGCACTGGCCGACCTGGCTCGGCATCGGCCTGCTGTGGCTGCTGGCGATGCTGCCGATGCGCTGGAGTCTGGCCTTCGGTGCCGGTCTGGGCGCGCTGCTGGGCCGCTGCATCCGCAGCCGGCGCCATGTGGTCGACGTCAATCTGCGGCTGTGCTTTCCGTCGCTCGACGACGCGACACGCGCCGAGCTGCGCCGCGCGCACTTCCGCGCTGTCGGTGCTGGTGCGATCGAGGCCGGTCTGGCCTGGTTTGCGTCGGACCGTCGGCTGGCGCCGCGGTTTGCGGTCGAAGGGCGCGAGCATCTGGACGCGGCGCTGGCCAGCGGCAAGGGCCTGCTGCTGTTGACCGGCCATTTCACGACGCTGGAGATCGGCGCCCGCGTGCTGTGCACGACCGCGCAGCTGCCGTTCCACGCGATGTACCGGCCGTATGCCAACCCGGTGATGGATTTCTGCATGCACCGCTGGCGCGAGCGCCGTGCGCAATTACCGGCGCTGCCGCGCGAAGACCTGCGCCGGCTGGTTCGCTCGCTGCGCGACGGCCGCGCGATCTGGTACGCGCCCGACCAGACGCTGGACGAGAAGCTGTCGGTGTTCGCGCCATTCTTCGGCGTGCCGACGCTGACGCTGACCGCCACCTCGCGGCTGGCGCAGATGGGCCGGGCCGGCGTGCTGCCGTACTTCCCGCGCTACGAGCAGGGCCGCTGGATCGTCCGTTTCCTGCCGATGCTCACCGACTTCCCGGGCACCGACGAGCATGCCGATGCGGCGCGGATCAATCAGGTGATCGAGCAGGGCATTGCACTGGCCCTGCCGCAGTACTTCTGGTTGCACCGGCGCTTCAAGAAGCAGCCGCCCGGGCTGCCACGACCTTACTGACCGATACGGGTGTGCGCCGCCTGCGACGGGCTGCTGCTAAACTCGACGCGTCACCAGCTGAACACATCGAGGCTTTCCGGGTGGATAAACGCTTTTATCTGAATATCAGCCGCGGCGCCGCCGCATCGTTGCTGTGGCTGGCCTCGCAGGCCGCGTTCGCCGCATCGGCCGTCGAGGAAGCGCAGACGCTGCTGTCGCAGGGTCAGTTCGATCAGGCGCTGAAGAAGGTCGACGCTCAGCTCAAGACCGCACCTCAGGACGCCGAAGCCCGCTTCCTGCGCGGCTTGATCCTGGTCAAGCTCAACCGCGGCCCGGAGGCGATCAAGGTGTTCGCCGACCTGACGCGCGACTACCCGCAGTTGCCCGAGCCCTACAACAACCTCGCCGTGCTCTATGCGCAGCAGGGTGACTACGAAAAAGCCCGCGACGCGCTCGAAGCCGCGCTGGCGACGCATCCGAGCTACGCCACCGCACACGAAAACCTCGGCGACATCTATGCCGCGCTCGCCGGCGCCGCATACAACCGCGCGCTGACGCTCGACCAAAGCAACCAGATGGTGCGCAGCAAGCTGGCCCTGATCAGCCAGCTCGACAGCGCAGGCGGCAAGGGCGCTGCCCCGGCGCCGAACACGCCGGTGGCGGCAGCACCGACACCAGCGCCCGCGCCGGCCGCCGTTCCGCCGCCATCGACGGTTCCGCCGCCGGCCGCCGCCGGTCTTGACGCCAGCACCGCGCAGAGCGCGACCAGCGTCGTCAACGCCTGGGCTGCGGCCTGGTCGGCCAAAGAGCTGACGGCCTACTTCGCCACCTACTCTCCGCGCTTCGTTCCCGAAGGCAACCTGAGTCGCACCACGTGGGAAGCGCAGCGCCGCGAACGCATCCTGCGCGCCACGCGGATCAGCGTCAGCGCCGCCGACCCGAAGGTCGAGCGCGTCTCGTCGGACCGCGTCGCCGTGACGTTCACGCAGAACTACGAGTCGGACAGCTTTTCCGATCAAGTGTCCAAGACGCTTGAGCTGGAACAGGCCGGCGCGAGTTGGCTGATCGTTCGCGAATACACGCGCTAGTCGCTCGATGCCTCAGCGGTGGTGGCAGCGGCTGCGCCGGGCAGCCGCAGGTGGTGTCTTTGCCGCGATTCCGCTCGCTGCGCCCGCTGCCGCACCGCCGACGACTGCGCCGGTCGCCAGTCCTGAAACCCGGTTGATGGCAGCGGTCGACGACTTGCGCGCCGACCGTTCGCTGCAGGCACTCGACAAGCTGTCGCAGCTGACCCAGCAGTATCCGAACTTCCGGCTTGCGCAGTTCGTCTACGCCAATGTGCTGGCTGCGCGTTCGGGCATCCCCGGCATCATGCCGGACAGCGAAGACCCGGCGCTGAAGGATCTGTTCGACGAGGCCCATTTTCGCGAAGCCCAAGCGCGGTTTACGCCACCGCCCGGCACCGTGCCGGGCAATGTGCTGAAGCTGGCGACCGAATACCCGTACCTGGTCGTCGTCGACCTGCCCAATGCGCGGCTGAACCTGTTCGAAAACCGCGGCGGCGATTTGCGGCTGATGCACAGCCACTACGCCGGCATGGGCCGCAATGGGTTCGGCAAGAAGGCAGCCGGTGATTTGCGCACTCCGGTGGGCATCTACCACATCACCGGATGGAAGCCCGACGATCAGCTGCCCGAGTTGTACGGCGCGGGCGCACTGCCGCTGAACTATCCGAATCTGTGGGACCGCTTCCGGGTCAAGACCGGCTACGGCATCTGGCTGCACGGCGTGCCGAGAATCACCTACGTGCGGCCCCCGCGTAGCAGCGAGGGCTGCGTGACGATGGCCAACGACGATCTGGTGGCGCTCAAGCCCTATGTGTTGAGCACCAACGCGCCCGTGGTGTTGTCCGATCGGCTCGACTGGGTGCCCAAGGCCGATGCAGCGCGCGAACGTGACACATTCCTGGCGCGGATCGAGGACTGGCGGCGCAAGTGGACGTCGATCGATACCGAGGGCTACCTGGGCTACTACGGTGCCGACTTCACCACCGACGGCATGGACAAGGCCGCGTTTGCGGCGCACAAGCGGCGCGTCAATGCGGGCAAGCGCTCGATTGAAGTGCGTCTCGATGACCTGAGCCTGTTCCGCTATCCCGGCGAGCCGATGATGCTGGCCGAATTCACGCTCGATTACCGCAGCGACAACTTCAGCAGTCGCGCCAAGAAGCAGCAGTACTGGCGGCAAAACGCCAAGGGCGAGTGGAAGATCTTTCGCGAAGAGAATCTTTAGCCGAGCGTGGCGCCGGCATCAGGCCTGGGGCGCGGCCGCACCGGCGTCCGACAGCGATGACGGCGCGCCACGCCAGCGATGGAACCAGCGCGCGGTCCGCATCATGTAGACGTCGAACAGCGAATAGCAGACGCCGGCCAGCAGCGGCGGGTTGTGCAGGCTCAAGCCCAGACCTGGCGCCTCGCGTTGCCAGCGCCATTCCCCCAGTTCGGTGCCGCCGAGTTCGACCATCAGCGCGATCGGCACCATCAGGATGTAAATGCGCGGCTGGCTGCCGTAGCGCGCCAGCGCCAGCAGGATCAGCAGCATCAGGCCGTCGAATCGGCTGGCGCCGCTGATCGTCATCCACAGCGCGCCGGCAACCAACATCAGCAGCAGCAGCGGAACCAGCCGCGCGGGCAGCTTGCGGCCGCAATAGACGCCGACCATAAACAGCAGCGTGTGCGCGGGTGGCACATAGGCCGGGATGTCGTGGAAGCGATAGTCGTACAGGCCCCAGCCGAGCGAGAACAGCGCTTCGGCCGCCAGCGCGAACGCGGTGGCCACGACCAGCGTCAGCCGCCAGGCCGGCGTCTGCTGGTGCAGCAGCCATAGCAGCGTCAACCACACCGGGACACTGGCCGCCAGATGCAGCAACGGCGAGCCCCGGCTGTCGAGCACCAGACCCAGCGCAATGACCCCGATGATCAACACCGCCTTTGCGCCGGCGTTGGGGTCGTGGGCGCCCAAGGGCGCGCTGAACAGAATCTGCTGTCGTAGCGTGTCGGTGCGACTCATCGGCGGAATCCTTGCCTGCGCGGGGTCATGTCAGATCCACAGCCAGACGCGTGCCATCGGCGCCGTCCTCGTAGTAGGCCGGCAGCATTTCAACCGCTCGATAGCCCCGTCGCTGGTACAGCGCCAGTGCGGCGGCGTTGTCGCAGCGCACTTCGAGCACCACGCGGCGGCAGCCGCGCTGCTGGGCTTGCCGGTGCGCGGCTTCGATCAACTGCTGCGCAATGCCGCGGCCGCGTGCGGCCGGATCGACCACGATCGAGTACAGCCGCGCGCTGTCGCGGTCGCGCCGCGTCAGCAGCAACAGATTGCCGACGATCGGGCCGTCGGCGCCGTCGACGGCGACCAGAAACACCGCGCTGCTGTTGTCGATGAAGCGACGCAGGCTGCGCCGCGACATCGCATCGGAAGGAAACAGCGCTTCCAGATGTAGCAGCGCCGGCAGATCGGCCGGTCGCGCGCGCCGCACTTCCACCGGCTGCATCAGGGCTGGTTCTTTACGCGCGCTTCGAGGCGGCGCACGAAGTACTCCATGATCCGCCGATACAGCGTCTCCTTCAGCACCAAGTCTTCGACGCCGAAGTCGATGTTGGGGTTGTCGTTGACTTCGACGACCTTGACCACATTGCCAAACTGCTTGAGGTCGACGCCATACAGCGCGCTGCCGACCGCCTTGGCCGCTTGCACGGCGACGTTGCGCACCAGCGGCGGCACCGCGTCGATCGGCAGCGTGTCGTGATGGCCTTCGATCTTGCCGCCGTTGCGGCCGTGCTTGACCACCTGCCAGTGGTCCTTGGCCATGTAATAACGGCAGGCGTACAGCGGCACGCCGTCGAGCACGCCGACGCGCCAGTCGTAGTCGGTCGGCTCGAACGACTGGCCGATCACGATGTCGCTGCGTTCGAGCAGATCGCGCACTTCGCGCTTGAGTTCGGCTTCGTTGTCGACCTTGATCACGCCGCGCGAAAACTGCGAGTCCGGCTGCTTGAGCACGCAAGGGAAGCCCAGTTCGCGCGCGATCTGTTTGACGTTGCCGCGATGGATCAACATCGTCTTCGGCTGCGGAATCCGGTGTCGGTCCATCAACTCCGACAAGAACACCTTGTTGGCGGCGCGCAGGATCGACTTGGGGTCATCGACGACGACCAGGCCTTCGCGCTCGGCGCGGCGCGCAAAGCGATACGTGTGATGGTTGACGGCCGTGGTTTCGCGAATGAACAGCGCGTCGAACTCGGCGACGTGACCGTAGTCGCCCTTGTCGATGAAGTCGACCTGAAAGCCCAGATCCTCGGCGGCTTTCTCGAACAGCTTCAGCGCGCGCGCGTTCGACGGCGGGTCTTTTTCGGCCTCGTTGATCAGGATCGCCAGATCGTAGCGATACGAATCCTTCTTCTGCCGCGGCATGCGCCGCCGCGTGAAGTACTCACGCGCTGCCTGATGCATGAACTCCAGATGCGAGCCGGGCACCTCGCCCAGCGCGATCGGGCCGATCGAATCGACGCGCCATTCGTCGCCCTTGTACTCGAACGTGGCCTGCAGCAGCGGGGCGGGGAACAGATTGAACAGCGCGCGCGCCAAGCGCTCGTGGCGCTTGGTCGGGCTCTGGCCGAAGTAGACGTTGAGCACATATTCCGACGAGCCCAGCCGCGCGAGCGAGCTTTGGATCAGCTCGTCGATTTCGTCGTTCAGCACGCCGGGCGATTCGGCGAGCTTCAAATCCTGAATCGTTGTGATGTCGGGCAACGGCCGATGGCTGCGGGCACCGGCCAGCAGACTGACGTAGTAACCGGTGCTCTGGTAGCTGAAGCTGCGGCACAGGTTGTACACGCGGATGTTCCGCTGCAGCACCTCGGGCGTCAGCGTCAGATAGTCCCAGGCCGTCATCACATGCATGCCGGGGATCTGCAACGGCCAGTCGGTCCGTGCATCGACGACCACCAGTCCGCTCATCGCGCGGTCCGACGCGTTGGCGCGGCCTCGGGCAAGAGTCTCGGCAGGGGGAGTTGCAGCGTTGCGGCCAGACTCATGCGCTGAAAAACGGCTCGTTCCTTGATTGGGTGACTACGGCCAACGAGCGCGAATCCTAGCATCAGCCCGCGTTGCAGTCGGGGGTCCGCAAGGCGCATTGCTCAACGGTTGTCGTCGCTGGCCGCAGCCTGCGCGTCCGACCGGCCGATCGTCCGTCGCGCTGTGCTTATATAATGGCTTACGTCGGTTCGTACAATGGAATATCACGATGCGCTCTCGCTCCCCGCTGCTGTCCCGCTGCACCTTGTGGGCGCTGTCGGCACTGCTGGCAGTCCCCGGCAGCGCCGCCGCAGCCGAGCCGATGACCCTGGTCGTGCTCCAGGCCGCCAAGCCGTTCTCGGTGATGCGGGCCGATCAGGTGGTGCCGCCTGCACGCGAGTTGCCGGTGGCCAAGGCCGACGTGCTGCGCACCGGCGTCAACGGTCGCGGCTCGCTGCGCTTTGGTGTGGCCTTGATGACGCTGGGTCCGGAGGCCGAGGCGCTGGTTGAAGACATCCAGCAGCCAGCCGGCGGCTTCAACGGCCGGCTCGATCTGAAGCTGGTCCGCGGCGCGCTGCGAATCGATGGCAGCCGCGAGCGCCGGCTACCCCAGGACATTCGCCTGACGCTGACCGACTTGCGCCTGCGGGTGTTCGGCGCTGATGTCTGGGCCGAGTCCAGCGCTGAGCGACGCAGCGTCTGCCTGCTGTCGGGCGCCGTCGAAATCGTCACGGTTTCCGGTGCCGAGCGCCTCGAAGAGCCGGGCGATTGCCTGATCGTCGATGCCACCGGCCTGCACCGGCAAAGCCCGGATCGACCGTCGATGAATCAGAAGCTGGCCTTGACCGACTATTCCAGCGTCAACGCGGCGCCGCCGGCCAAGCCGGCGCCGCCTCAGGAGCCGCCGCGTCTGCCGCCGGTGACGGCCGAGACTGCACAAGGCTGGATGCTGGTCGCTGCAGCGCTGGGCGACGCCGAGTCGGCCGCGCTCGAAGTGCAGGGGCTGATCGACCAAGGCTTGCCGGGCGTCGTGCGAATCTTCGATCCGCCCAACGGCAAGCGTGTCTACCGCGTCACGATCGGCAGCTTCGCCACGCGCGCCCAGGCCGAAGCGTTCGCCGCCGACGTCAAGGAGCGCTTCGGCATGACGCAGATCTGGGTCGCGCCGTACTGAGCGCCGCGCTCAGTTACCGCGCAAGCTGATCACTGGCCAGCCGCGGCGCTGGGCTTCGGCGCGCAGCACGTCGTCAGGGTCCACGGCCACGGCCGCGTCGGCACGCTCCAGCAGCGGCAGATCGTTGCGCGAGTCGCTATAGCAGCTCAGGTGCTCGAACGGCGGCTGCTGCTGGTCGAGCCAGCGGTTCAGGCGCACGACCTTGCCGCCCTGGAAGTTGGCCAGCCCGGCGAGGCGCCCGGTGTAGCGGCCGTCGACGAATTCCGGATCGGTGGCGATCAGCGTGTCGACGCCGAGCAACTCGGCAATCGGCTCGGTGACGAAGCGGTTGGTCGCGGTCGTGATCATCAGGTGATCGCCCTGCATCCGATGGCGTTCCAGCAGCGCCGGCGCCAGAGGCGCGATCACTGGCACGATCTTGGTCTGGACGAACTGCTCGCGCCAGCCGAGCAGCGTCGGCAGGTCGTGCGCGGCCAGCGGCGCAAAACTGAAGTGGCAGAACGCTTCGATGTCGAGCGTGCCGGCTTTGTATTCGTCGTAGAACCGCTGGTTTTCGCGTTCGTAGGCGACGCGCTCAACCACGCCCTGTTCAACCAGAAACTGGCCCCACAGGTAGTCGCTGTCACCGGCCAGCAGGGTGTTGTCCAGATCGAAGATCGCAAGACGCATGGCAGCGGTTTTGGCCGTCAAAATAAAAGGTCGCGCAGTTTGCCGCTGCTCGCGGCCTTGTGGAAGAATCCAGCTCAGCCCATTGCGCGGTCGATTCACGTGATTGATTCGGACGGCTACCGTCCCAACGTCGGAATCATCCTGGCCAACCCGGCCGGGCAAGTGCTGTGGGCCAAGCGCATCGGCCAGGACGCCTGGCAATTTCCCCAAGGTGGCATTCAGCGCGGCGAAGCACCGCGCGACGCACTGCTGCGCGAGTTGCACGAAGAACTCGGGCTGACCGCCGACGACGTCGAGATCGTCGCCGTCACCCAGGGTTGGCTGCGTTACCAACTGCCCAAGCGCTATTTGCGTCAGGGCCGTGGCCGCGTCTGCATCGGCCAGAAGCAGAAGTGGTTCCTGCTGCGGCTGCTGTGCTCGGAAGATCGCGTGCACTTTGACGCCAGTCCGACGCCGGAATTCGACGGTTGGCGCTGGATCGACTGGTGGACGCCGGCCGAGCAGGTCATCGAGTTCAAACGCGAGGTGTATCGCCGGGCGCTGACCGAACTGGCCGACGCGGCCGGCGTGCCGTTGCCGCTGGTGGCCTCGTCGCTGGGTACGGCGTCTTAGACGAGAACCATTGTTATTTGATTCCAGTTCGCAGTTGGCGTAGCGTATTGTCAATCGTTCTCATTCACGCAATCGCCGCCGCCATGTACGTCTGTGTCTGCAAGGCCGTCTCCGATACCCGGATCAAGCGCATGGTCTGTGAAGGCAGCGCCACCACGTTGCGTGAGGTCGTCCGGGAAACCGGGCTCGGCAGCTGCTGCGGCAAGTGCGTGCCGGCCGCGCGCGAGCTGCTGTCGTCCCAGCGGTCGTCGCAGCCGCTGCGGCTGGCTGACCTGGGCATTGCGCCGGGGTTTGCCGCCACCGCTTGAGGCAGTTGCGAATCAGACGCATAACCACTCTAAAAGTGCTTGTCTAACAAACACTTAGGCTGGACTCACCGAGGCGTGCGCCGTTACACTGCGGCGACTTTCCCAGGACGACAGCCATGCGCGGCGATACCAAGGTCATCGAGTACCTCAACCTCGGCCTCAAGAACGAACTGACGGCGATCAACCAGTACTTCCTGCATTCACGAATGCTCGGCAACTGGGGCCTCAAAAAGCTCGAAGCGCTCGAGTACGAGGAATCGATCGACGAGATGAAGCACGCCGACAAGCTGATCAAGCGCATCTTGTTCCTCGACGGCCTGCCCAACCTGCAGGACCTCGGCAAGCTGTACATCGGCGAGAACGTGCAGGAGGTGCTCGAATGCGACCTCAAGCGCGAGTACGAGGCGCATCCGCTGTACAAGGAAGCGATCGCCTACTGCGAAAGCGTCAAGGACTACGGCACGCGCGAGATCCTGGTCGCGATCCAGCAGAGCGAGGAAGACCACATCGACTTCCTCGAAGAGCAGCTCAAGCTGATCGAGCAGATGGGTCTGCCCAACTACATCCAGTCGGCGGTCGGCGAACTGAAGGGCCCCTGATCCGAAGGTCCATCCGGCGTACCGCCGTACAGGTCGCGGCGGGCGCTTGGCGCCGCCGCGACCTTGGGCCGTTTTAGAACGGCTTGACGACGACCAGAATCACGATCGCGATCAGCAGCACGGCCGGCACTTCGTTGGCTATGCGCCAGAAGCGGCCGCTGCGGGTGTTGGTGCGGTTGGCGAACTTGCGCAGATTGACCTTCAACCAGCCCTGGTAGCCGCTCAGCGCGATCACCAGCGTCAGCTTGGCGTGCATCCAGCCGAGCTGCAGGTAGCCGGGATTCATCACCACCATTGCCAGGCCAAACACCCAGGTGCCGATCATCGCGATCGTCATCAGGCCATAGAGCTTGCGTTCCATCAGCACGAAGCGGTCATGACCCGCGGTGTCCTGCGTGTCGACGTGGTAGACGAACAGCCGCGGCAGATAGAACAGCCCGGCGAACCAGGCGACGACGAAGATCACGTGTATCGCTTTGACCCAAAGCATGCGGACTCCAGAAACGAGGGTTAGACGAGGCGTAGGCGGCGGGCAGGGTGACGACGGGCCCGGTTGCCGGCGCGTGTTTCATTGCGCCGCGGCAAAAGCCTATCATCCCGGTCCTTTTGTTAGCGGCATCACAGATTAGGGCGGGCCATGATCAAGGTGGGAATCGTCGGCGGCACCGGCTACACCGGCGCCGAACTGTTGCGACTGCTGGCTGGGCACCGCGAAGTGGCGGTCACGACGCTGACCTCGCGCAAAGAGGCCGGGCTGCGTGCCGACCATCTGTTCCCGAGTTTGCGTGGCCACTGCGACGCGGTGTTCTCGGCGCCAGACGAAGCGGCGCTGGCAGCCTGCGACGCGGTGTTCTTCGCCACGCCGCACGGCACGGCGATGCAGATGGCGCCGGCGCTGGTCGAGGCGGGCGTCAAGGTCATCGATCTGTCGGCCGACTTCCGGCTCAAGGATGCTGCGGAATTCAAGCGCTGGTATCAGCTCGACCACACGGCCCCGGCCTTGCTCGAGGAAGCGGTGTACGGCCTGCCGGAAGTCAATCGTCACGCCATCTCCAATGCGCGCGTGATCGGCAACCCCGGCTGTTATCCGACCGCAGTGCAGCTCGGCTTTCTGCCGCTGCTGGAAGCGGGCTTGATCGACGCCTCGCAGCTGATCGCCGACTGCAAGTCCGGCGTGTCCGGCGCCGGGCGCGAAGCGCGCGTGACCTCGCTGTTCTGTGAGGCCGGCGATAACTTCCGCGCGTATTCGGTACCCGGCCATCGCCACTTGCCGGAGATCCAGCAGGGCTTACGCGTCGCGGCCGACGGCCCGGTATCACTGACGTTCGTGCCGCATCTGACGCCGATGATTCGTGGCATCCACGCGACGCTCTATGCCCGGCTGACGCAGCCCGGCGTCGACTTGCAGGCGCTGTTCGAGTCGCGCTATCGCGGCGAGCCGTTCGTCGACGTGCTGCCCGCCGGCGATCACCCGGAGACGCGCAGCGTCCGCGGCGGCAATCAGTGCCGCATCGCCGTGCATCTGGCGCCGGATGGCCAAACCGTGGTCGTGCTGTCGGTCATCGACAACCTGGTCAAAGGCGCGTCGGGACAAGCGATCCAGTGCTTCAACCTGATGTTCGGCCTGCCCGAAACCGCCGGGCTCGATGCGCCGGGCATGACGCCTTAACGCGTGGTCCAGCACCGGATCATCGTCAAGCAGCATCGGCCCTGGCTGAAGGCGGGGCTGATCGCCGGCAGCGTCGCCGGCCTTGCGATTGCCGGATTTGCTGTTTACGCGTGGGCGCGCACCAACCTGATTTCGGAATTCCGCGAAACCAAGACCGAGCTGGAACAGCTGCGTGACGAGCGCCGCGATCTGGCGCGCGAGTTGCGCGCGGCACGCGCCGAGAACGCCCAGTTGCGCCAGCAGGTGGTGTACGCGGAGCGCGCCGGCGAAATCGACGGCGCTGCCTGTACCGACGTCAAAGCGTCGCTGTCCGAACTGCAGGCCGAGGCCGCCGACCTGCGCGAACAAGTGGCGTTCTATCGCGGCATCGTATCGCCCGACGAAACCCGCGCCGGCGTGCGCGTGCTCGATCTGAAAGTCACGCCTCAGGCCGACGCCGATCGCTGGCGTTACGACCTGGTGCTGATTCAGTCGGTGCGCCACGACAAGCGGGTGGCCGGGCGCATCCGCGTCGTGATCGCCGGTAGCCGCGACGGCAAGGACACGACCGAAGATCTCGAAACGTTGCTGACCGGCGACCGGCGCCTGCCGCAGTTCGCGTTCAAGTACTTCCAGGAATTCTCGGGTGAATTCCGCTTGCCGGCCGGTTTCCGCCCGGCCCGGATGACGGTGATGCTGGACATCGACGGCGCCGAGGCGACGGTCGAGAACCCGTTCGACTGGAGTAAGATCAAGGACGACTCGTCGTTCCCGTCCGCCAGCCTCGATCCCGCACCATGAAGTTCTCCAACAAGGCCAGCGCGCCGCCGCCGCCCCGCAGCAATGGTTCCGTCGAGACCTTGATCGGCCGTCAGACCGAAGTGGCCGGCGATATCCGCTTCAGCGGCGGCCTGCATCTGGACGGCCGCGTGTTCGGCAACGTCTGTTCCACGGCCGAACAATCGGCGCATCTGTCGATCAGCGAAACCGGGTCGGTTGAAGGCGAGGTGCGCGTCCCCATGTTGGTTCTTAACGGCGCCGTCGTTGGCGACGTGCATGTGGCCGAGAAGATCACGCTCGGCGCCAAGGCTCGCGTAACCGGCAACGTGTTCTACAAGGTCATCGAGATGCAGCCGGGTGCGCAGGTCAACGGGCAGCTGGTACACGAATCGATGGCCGCCGCGATGGTGGTGGCCCGCGCGCCGGCCGCCGTACAGGATCACCGTCAGTCTTTCAGCAGCGATGAGTCCCGGATCATCGACGGGGAAACCACTTCCTCGGTCGCTGTTACCCCGGGCTAGAGGATGTCCAGATGAGCACGCAGCAGACCGAACCCAGCGTTTATTCCCCGTCCAAGGCGGCGGCCGCGGCTGCCGCGCCGGCCAGCGACGTGATCTTCACCGAGTCGGCGGCCCGCAAGGTGCGTGAACTGCTGGACGAAGAAGAAAACCCGAACCAGATGCTGCGGGTGTTCGTTTCCGGCGGCGGCTGCTCGGGCTTCCAGTACGGCTTCAAGTTCGACGAAGCCGCTGAAGACGACGACACCCGCGTCGAGACGCTGGGCGTGACGCTGGTCGTCGATCCGATGAGCCTGCAGTATCTGATCGGCGCCGAGATCGACTACAAGGACACGGTCGAAGGTGCGCAGTTCGTGATCCGCAATCCGAACGCGCAGACCACGTGCGGCTGCGGGTCGTCGTTCTCGGTCTAAGGCGTCATTGCGACGCCGCTGCCGATCAGGCGGCCGGCGTCGCCAGCAGCATCGCGTAGTACCAGCAGTCCACCTTGGGCGAGTAATGCCGCCCCAGGCCGCAGTGCTGGAATGCGGCCGTCAGCAGATTGTCGCGATGGCCCTGGCTGAGCCACCACTGCTGGTAGGCCGCCTCGGGCTCGGCGCGGGTCCGCGCCAACACGTTCTCGCCGACGCGGCTCCAGCCATAGCCGGCGGCCGTCGCCCTGTCGCCGGGCGAGCTGTCGCCGAAACCGCCATGCGATAGAAAGCCGCCTTCGGCCAGGTATTCGGCGTGCAACTGCGCGGCGCGGCCGAGACGCGAGTCGTGCACCAGCGGCTCCATGCCGGCGGCCATCCTCGACGCATTGGTCAGCCTCAGGATCTCGATCAGCTGCGTGTCGCCCTTCATTGCCTGCTCACGGCGCCGACGGCGATTCGGCCGATCCGGCCGTGTAATGCCACATGAAGGCCAGCTTGTCGGCTTCTTCTTCGATGACTTTCGACACCGGCTTACCGCTGCCGTGGCCGGCGCGCGTGTCGATGCGGATCAGTGCCGGGGCTTCGCCGGCCTGCGCTGCTTGCAGCGCGGCGGCGTATTTGTACGAATGCGCTGGATGGACGCGGTCGTCGTGGTCGCCGGTGGTGATCAGCGTCGGCGGATAGGCGGTGCCCGGCTTGAGTGTGTGCAACGGCGAATAACGCGACAGATAGCCAAAGCCGTCGGCGTCGTCGGACGAGCCGTAGTCGCCGGTCCACGCATAGCCGACCGTGAATTTGTGGAAGCGCAGCATGTCCATCACACCGACCGTCGCCACCGCCGCACCCCACAGTTGCGGGTTCTGGTTGACGCTGGCGCCGACCAGCAGGCCGCCGTTGCTTCGGCCCCAGATCGCGATCCGCGGATAGGCCGTGTAGCGCTGCGACACCAGGTAGCCGGCCGCGGCGACGAAGTCGTCGAACACGTTCTGCTTGCGTTCGCGCGTGCCGGCCAGGTGCCAAGCTTCGCCGTATTCGCCGCCGCCGCGCAGATTGGCCACCGCATAGACGCCGCCGCGCTCCATCCAGGCCAGCGCCGACACATCGAAGGCCGGCGTCTTGGCGATGTCGAAACCGCCGTAGCCGTGCAGGAACGCGCGGGTGCGGCTGTCGCGCTTCAAGCCTTTGCGGTAGCTGATGAACATCGGCACGCGCGTGCCGTCGCGCGACGGATAGAACACTTGCTCGGTGACGTACTGCGTCGGGTCGAATGCCAGCCGCAGCGTGCGGAACGCGCTGGCGGAACGCGCCTTGATGCTGGCGCGATACGGCGTCAGCGGTTGGTTGTAGCTGGTGTAGCCGAACAGCAGCTCGTCGTCGTCATGGCTGCAATGGAAGTCCTCGGCCACGGCGCCGAGACCCGGCAGCTTGATCGGCCCGAGCAGCTTGCCGGCCAGCGTGTACAGCGTCAGCCGGCTGGACGCATCGTGCAGGCTCAGCACTGCCAGCTGACCGCCGGCGAGCTTGGCATTGACGATCGTGTCGGGCGTTTCAGCGACGACCGGGGTCCACGGCGCGTCGGCGGCCTGGGACAAGTCCAGCGACACGATCGCGCGACGCGGTGCGTCACGGTCGGTCATAAAGTAGGCGAGGCTGCCGTGGTGGCCGATGTACTGGTAGGCGTGATCGAAGGAGTCGACGCGCTTGATCGTTGGCGCATCGGCTTGCTGCAGGTCGCGGATGTAGACGCGGCTCTTGTCGCCCGAGCCGGCGCGCATCGTCACGATCAGATACCGGCCGTCGCGCGTCACTTGGCCGTCGATGAACCACTTCGGCTGGTCGGGCATCTCGAAGACCAGCACGTCGTCGCGCTGCGGTGTGCCGACGCGGTGGTAGTACAGCTTCTGGTTCGCCAGCCCGTCGAACACTGCGCGATTGCTGGTCTTGTCGGCCAACTCGGCGGGCGGATCGGGATAGCGCGAGTAGTAGAAACCCTCGCCATCCTGCGTCCACGACACGCCGGAGAATTTGATCCGCTGCAGCGTCTCGCTACTGTCGACGCCGCTGGCGACATCGCGGATGCGGAACTCGTTCCAGTCCGACCCGGCGGCGGCCGTCGCGTACATGATCCGCCGGCCATCGGGCGAGGGTTCGAACTGCGTCAGCGCCACGGTGCCGTCGCTGGACAGACGGTTGGGATCGAGCAGCTCGCGCGGCGCATCACTGCCTTTTTGCACGTACAGCACGGCCTGGTTCTGTAGGCCGTCGTTGCGCGTGTAGAAGTACTGCCCGCCGGCCTTGGCCGGTACGTCGAAGCGCTCGTAGTTCCACAGCTGCGTCAGGCGCTGCTGCAAGCCTTCACGTTCGGGCAACGCGGCCAGAAACGGCAGCGTCAACGCGTTTTGTGCGTTGACCCAGTCGCGTGTCTGCGGCGCGTCGAGGTCTTCGAGCGCGCGATACGGATCGGCCACCGCGGTGCCGAAGTAGGTATCCACGACATCGCCACGCGGCGATGCCGGGTAGTCCAGCGCCATCGCGGTCATCGGTATCCCCAGTGCCGCTGCCAGCCACAGTGAACGCATCACGCAGTCCTTCGCCCAAGGGATCAGTGTCTAGCTTGCCGCAAAACGATGTCGGCCGAGCGTGGCATCGATCGCAGCCGACACGACGAGCGTCGCCCGCATTGCCGCTAGATCGGGCAGGCGCGCAGCCGGCCTTCGAGCTTGGGCAGCTCCTGCATCGCGAACTCGTAGCCGCGCTGCGCCACATCGTCGAGCTTGTCCCAGTCGAACATCGCGATGCCGGACACCGGCAGCCGCAGATAGGCATCGGCCCGCGCCGCGCGCGCGGCCACGCCTGATTCGCTGGTCAGCGTCGCGGTGCGGAACAAGATCGAGATCAGGCTCGGCCGGCGTCCTTCGTGAGGCCGCAGCGGCGCCCAGCGCAACACGGCATCCGGGTCCGGACCTTCGACGCCGGGCATCGCCAGCGCGCCTTCGGTCGACACGTCCGACGCGATGATCGGGCCGCGTTCCAGACTCTGCATGATGTCGGTCGGCAGACTGTTGACGATGGCGCCGTCGACCAGCAAATCGCCCCGCCAGACCACCGGAGGTGCCACCCCTGGGATCGCCATGCTGGTGGCGACCCACAGCGCCAGCGGGCCACGATCGTGCACCACCGGCTGACCGCGCGTCAGGTTCGTGCTGACGCAATAAAACGGCGTGCGCAGCTGCTCGATACGCCGCTCTCCGAACAGCTTCTGCAAGTGTCGATAGAACTTGCGCCCGCGAATCAGCGCGACGCGTGGCAGCAGATAATCGTTCAGCAGCCGGTGTTCGACGAAGGTGTCGCGCGTGATTTCCAGCACTTGCCGCCAGTCGTAGCCACAGGCCGTCAACGCCGAAATGAACGCGCCCATGCTGGTGCCGCCGAGCACGTCCAGCGGCAGGCGCAGCTCATGCAGCGCGCGTAGCAGGCCGATGTGCGCAAAGCCGCGCGCACCGCCGCCGCCGAGCACCAGCCCCAGCGCACGCCCGCTGATGCTGCGCGCCAGTGATTCGGCATCGCGCGGCACATCGGGGCGCAGCAGGTAATGCGTGCGGGCGCCGCACAGCTCGCGCCACAGCAGTACGTTTTCGGCGCTCGCGTCGGCGGGGCACAGCAGCACCAGTTCGACAGGGACTCGCAGATTGAGGCTGCGTAGTTCGTCGAGCATCGGCGTCAACGTCGGCGGCGTCCGCGCATCGACGACGACCATCACGCGGTCGCACTGTCGCAGGCAGCGGTCGGTCCAGCTACTCGGCACGCGGTCGGCCAAGTAGATCAAGTGACGGTGTACGCGTTCGGCGCTGTGCAGGTGCTGCACCAGCTTGCCTTCCGATGCCAAGCCCGGCGCCATTTGCGATGCGCCGCGCCCCAGCGACCGGTCCACGCTCGGGCCATCGACGATGCGCACGTCGCCGCATTCGGCCAGCGTGTCGCGCATGCGCTCGGCGATCGCGTGCAAGTCGATGGTCGGCGTCACCGGCAGCAGCGTGATGCAGCGCGGCCGGTTGGCAGCCGCCAGTGCCGATGGCGTCGGCCGTGCTTGCAGCCGCGAGATGATCATCTGCGTCAGGCGTAGCAGCACATCGGGATGATCCTGCAGAAACGCCAGCAGGTCGTCGCGGCCGATCCGCAGCAGGTAGCTGTCGCGCACCGCGTAGACCTGGGCGCTGCGCGCGTTGCCGCCGAGGATCGCCACTTCGCCGACGCACTCGAGCATGCCGACTTCGCCGCGCAAGCTGCCGTCGGCGTTCTCGACGCGCAGCCGGCCGGTGGCGACGACATAGATGCAGTCGGCCGGTGAGCCGATCGCAAACACGGATTCGCCGCTGCGGAATCCGCAGATCGTCGTGCAACGCGCCAGCGCGTCGAGCGCGGTCGACGCGATGCCGGCAAACAATCGGCTCTGAGCGAGCAACGCATGGGGGTCCATGGGCAGCGAGTGTAGTCTCAAGCCCACGGAGCGACGCTATCCTTGCGCATGTCTCCCGCCGAACTGACTGAATTTTTGCGTCGCAGCATTCCGCTGCTGACGGCCGTCGACGTGCGGGTGCGCGTCTGCACGCCGCAGCACGTGGTGCTTGAAGCGCCGCTGGCCAACAACCTCAACCATCATCACACCGCATTTGGCGGCAGCCTGGCCCTGCTGAGTGTGCTGACCGGCTGGTCACTGCTGCATGTGGCACTGCGCGATGCCGGCATCGACGCGGCGCTGGTCGTGCAGCGCAGCCAATGCCGGTTCGATCGGCCGGTGACCGGCGCGCTGGTGTCGGAAGCGCGCTTGCCGGCCGAGCACTGGCCGGCGTTCGTCGATCGGCTGCGAAGCCGCGGCCGCGCACGCATCGACCTGCACAGCCGCGTGATCGGCGCCGATGCCGCCGCCGACGCGGTGATCCACGATGCCACCTACGCTGCGCTGATCGAACCTGCCTGAGTCCGCTGCCATGAAATTCCAGTACTGCCCGCAATGCGCACGCCCCTTGATCGTCGCCCGCTTCGGCGACCGTGACCGCAGCGGCTGCGCCGATCCGCAGTGCGGCTACGTGCACTGGGACAATCCGGTGCCGGTCGTGGCGGCGATCGTCGAGCACGAAGGGCAGATCATCCTGGCGCGCAACGCAGCGTGGCCGGCGGGCGCGTATGCGCTGATCACCGGCTTTCTGGAACGCGGCGAAACCCCGGAGATCGGCGTGCAGCGCGAAGTCGAGGAAGAGCTGGGCCTGACGCCACTGGCCGCGAACTTCGTCGGGCTGTACGAGTTCCACCGGATGAACCAGCTGCTGATCGCGTACCACGTGCCCGCGACCGGCACCGTGCGCCTCAACGAAGAGTTGGTCGACTGGAAGCACGTCCCGTTCGACCAGTGCCGCTACTGGCCCGCCGGTACCGGCTTTGCGCTGCGCGATTGGCTCATGGCCAAGGGCATCGACGCGCAGCCGATCGAATGGCCGAGCGCGCGGGGTGGCACGACGTCATCTTGAGCAAGGCGGCTCGAACGTCGCGATCGCCGTCTCGTCGGCAACGGGACTGACCGCGGACATCACGTCGGGCCATGACCCGAGTGCGCTGCCCGCTCGCGCCGTAGCTGCCAGGTAAACGCCAAGTATGCGAGGGCCGAGCCGAGCCCGGTGGCGATCAGGTCGGCAACATCGAACACGAAGCGCGGGTTGGTGGTCTGCGCCAGTTCCCATCCGCACAAGCCGAGCGTGGTGAATGCCAGCACGCGACGGAATGCGCGATGGCACGCGCTTGCATCGGGCAGGCCGGCGGCCGGGGTCGTGAAACTGACCAGAATCAGCGGCATGCCGAACGCCGCGGCCAGATTGGGCATGACACCCAGGCTCAGTGCGAGCAGCGGCTCCGGCTCGGTCATGCGGTCGCGCAGTTCGTGTGTCGCCGACAGCGCGGCGAGGCCGATCATGCCGATCGCTGACAGCCTGAACTGAAGATCGATGCGCATCGTGTCGGTACTCCGTTCCAGGATTCAGCCGCGCGCGTGACGCCGGTGTGATCAATGCCGATCAAGCGCGCGACCGTGATCCGTTGGGGGCGCGATATCGGGTTGGACCGACACGACGTGCGTTGTTGACTCAAGTCGCCGGCATCGCGGTATCGCGGGCGCGACGTTCGGCCTGGATGCGGTTCATGTTCAGGAAGATGCGGGCCGCGATCCGGGGGTAACGGCGACAGATCAACTCCTGATCGGCATCGTCGAAGCGCAGCAATCGCGTCTTGCTCAGCGTTTCGACGTTGGCCATGCGCTTCTGACCGAAGTAGCCGGCTTCGCCGACGACGCCGCCCCGCTTGTGCTGGTTGAGCACGACGCGCTCGCCGTCGCGATACGTCCATACCGCCAGCTTGCCGTCGATGACGATGAAGATGTCGCCGCCCGGATCGCCTTCGCGGATGATCAGCACGCCGGCCGGCACGACTTCGACACGCGACATCAGCGCAAAGATGCGCGCCTCGCGCGAGCTCAGGCCGGCGAACAGCGGGATCGTGCCCTGCACGTTGGCGCCCAGGTTCAAGCGCAGCGAATCCCACAGCGTGACGACGCGCACGCCGCTGATGAAGGCCGGCGTGACGAATACGTCAACCAGCCAGGCACAGGCCAGCGTGAACGCGGCCAGCCAGCCGAACAGCACTTGGTTCTGCAACTCGCCGGTGGTCAGCACCAGAAAGCCGGCAGCGAGAATCGCCTTGGTCAGCGTGATCGGTCGCAGCACGGCCTGCAGCGCCGACACGGCGGCCGTGGTCTCGGACGCGGTGCGTCGCGCGGCGGTATTGAACCGCGACAGGTAGTGAATCGTGTCGTCCACCGCCAAGCCCAGCACCAGGCATTCCACCAAGCTGGTGCTCGCGTTGAGCTTGACGCCGAACAAGCCCAGCGCGCCGAAGTACAGCGCGGTTTGCAGCAAGGTCGGCAGACTGGCCAGCAGCCCGACCCAGGGCGAGGCGAACTGGATCGCCAGGCACAGATAGATCACGCCCAGTGCCAGCGCGATGCTCTGCAGCTGACCCGACGTAACCGCATGCACCGACTGCGTCATCAGCACGGCTTCGCCACTGGCCTGTGCGTGCATGCTCTTGGGCAGTTGCTGCAGGCGCTGCTCAATGCGCGCGAGCAGATCGCCGATCTCGGCGGTGTCGTCGATCGTCAGCCGCAGGTTGATCAGCGTGGATTGACGGTCGCTGTCGATCAGCTGCGACAAGGTGTCGGTATCGCCGAAAAACAGCAGCTGGCTGGTCAGCTCGCGGCTGTCGGGCAAGGCGGCGACATCGCTGCCGGTCAGCAAGCGATTCAGTGATCGCAGATGGTCGGTGATGCCGGTCACCGTGCCGACGCCTGGCTGCTGTCGCAGCCAGGCTTGCAGCGCGTCGAGTTCCTGCAGCGACTCGGGTTCGAGGAACAGCTCGGGAACCGCGCCGTCGATCAGGATCGACAGCGGCGTCACGCCGCCGAGCGCGGTATTGACGCGCTCGTAGTCGCGGCGCACTTCGCTGCCCGCCGAGAACGCGCCGACGAATCGATCGCCGACGTCGATCCTGGTGGCCAGCAGCACGGCGGCGACGCCGATGGCGCTGGCGACCCACAGGATGCGCCGCCGATTGACCACGTCGAAGCGCCCGATCATTGCGCTGCCGTTGCGGAACAAACGGTCCGCCGGCAACGGCTGACGCGGCGTGCGACGGGTTGTGAGTCCCAACATCGCCGGGACGAAGGTCAGTACCAGCAGCACCGTGTAGACCACGCCCAGCGACGACAGCAGCGCAAATTCGCGGATCGCCGGCAGATCGTTGGTCACCAACGCCAGCACGCCGACGCCAGTGGTGAAACCGGTCAGCACGACCGGCCCGGTCACGTCGCGCAGCAAATGCTCGATGCGCTTGCTGCGGTCGCGGATGCGCGGCTCGCGCAGCAGCGCTTCAAAGTCGGTCAGTACATGAGCGCAGTAGGCCAGCCCCATCGTCGCCAGCAGCGGCGGCACCAGGCTGGTGATCAGGTTCAGCGGACGGCCGCTGGCCGACAGCGTCGCCATCGTCCACAGCAAGGCCAGGCTGATCGTCAGCAGCGGCAGCCAGACGCCGCGCCAGCTGCGAAACGCCAGCGCCAGCAAGCCGGCCAGCACCAGCACGATCGCTGGCACGGTCCAGCCGAGCTGGTCGAGCACCGCACGGCTGGTGGCGTCGCGGACGATCGGCATGCCGGTGACGGCGATACTCAAGTCGGGACCGTCGAAGCGATGCGCGGTTTGCCGGATCGCTTCGGCCACACCGCTTTCGAGCGTGTCGCGGTCGCTGCGCGTGCTCAGCGCAACGCGGATCGCGGCCGACCGGCCGTCGAGCGTCACCAGTTGTCCGCGCAGCAGCGGGTCGGCATCGAGGCTGCGGCGCAAGGCTGCGATCAGTGCCGCGTCGTCAAATTCGGACGGCTTCAGGCGTCGCAGGCTCAGCTGTCCGTCGCCGCCGCGTGGCAACGGCACGCGGGTCAGCGACTGCACTTCGGCCACGCCCGGCAGTGCGGCCAGCGCCCGGCTCAATTCATCGAGTTGGCGCAGCACCGCCGGGGAATACACGTCGGCCGCTTGCAGCAGCACCAGCACGGCGTCGTCGGCGGCGCCGAAGCGCGCATGGACGATGTCGTCGACCGGTTGCGCCGGCAGGTTGGGGGCGATCATCGGGTCGAGCGAGGCGTCGACCGTCAGTCTCAGCCGCTGCTCGCGGAAGTCGACCAGTTGCAGCAGCGCTGCCAGCGACAGCAGCGTGATCAGCACAACGATCAGCCGCGGCCGCTCGGCGATCCAGGCGGCCAGGCTGCCACGGCGCGCCGCGGTATCCGCCGGCGCCGCTGTCGCCATCGCGGCTTACTCGTTCTTCAGATAGAACGTCGCGGGCGCGAAGTTCTTTTCGGACAGCCGTTCCAGCAAATAGATGTCCGACAGCTCGATCTGCGTTTCGCTGTTACGGGCCAGGTCCTTCATCGCGTAGTGCGTGACAAACCAGTACGGCGACAGCTCGCTGAGCGTTGCGGCATCGGCCTGCAGCTGCTTGACCAGCTTGCCGCTGCCGTCGAGAAAGTCCGAGCGCATCGGCACACAGCTCTGCTGGTCGACGTAGGTGCGCAGCGTCGCGTACTGCGGCGCCGCGTCGGCGAGCTGGGTTTCGAGCACATAGTGCGCGCGGCCGGCGATCACGGTGTCGTTGATGCGCTTCGTGGTGCCGTTGGCGGCCAGGCCCTGCAGCTGCTTGAGGTCGGTGTACGACAGGTCGGTGCCCCACAGCGGGCGATTCAGGTCATCACCGCTGACCTGCTGCACCTTGTTGGCGGCCGGCAGGTAGAAGTAGATCTGCTCCTGTCCTTCGCTGCGCACCAGCAAGTAGCTGGAGCCCGCCAGGTCCTTGGGTTCGGTGACGCGCACGTTGAGGCGGGCTTCGCCGGTGTCCTTGACCGGCTTCCAGAACAGCTTGAGCTTGAGCGCGCGCTCCTTGCCGTCACGAGCCTTGCTGGTCAGCGTCACGTCGCGCAACGACCCGCGGTCGGCGAGGTTGCCGCGCGTGCAGACGTTGATCTCTTCGACCGTGGCGGCAAACGCGTTCAACGGCGGCGAACCGGCGCCCGGCGCGGCGGTCGGCACCGGCTTGTTGCCGGCCGGGCTGGCAGCGGCAGCAGCGGTGCTGGCAAGCAGCAAGGCAAGACCGGAGACGCGGACGAAGGCGGACTTCATGTGAGGGTTCCTGGCGACGATGCCGATGGGCGATCGGCCGAAGTCTAGCCGACTTGCCCGCCGGCGCCTGAGCGATTTCCCGACCCGGCGCCGGCTTGCGCCTGTGTCTCGATCCAGGCGTCGATGCGCTGCTCCAAAATCTGCAGCGGCACCGCGCCGCTGGCCAGCACCGCGTCATGGAACGCGCGCACGTCGAAGCGCGCGCCCAGG
The DNA here is from genome assembly GCF_900129825.1 of Hydrocarboniphaga daqingensis. GTDB lineage: Bacteria > Pseudomonadota > Gammaproteobacteria > Nevskiales > Nevskiaceae > Hydrocarboniphaga > Hydrocarboniphaga daqingensis. The sequence continues at coordinate 110,347 of NZ_FQWZ01000003.1, forward strand.
CGTTGCTCGGCCCGCGCACGCAGCTCTTTGATCTTCAGCTCGCCGATTTTGTACGCCAGTGCCTGGCCCGGCATCGCCATGTAGCGGTCGATTTCGTTGGCGATGTCCAGCGGCGTCTTGGCTGCGTTGTCGGCGAAGTAGTCGATCGCCTGCTGCCGCGTCCATCCCTTGGCGTGCAGGCCGGTGTCGACCACCAGACGCACCGCGCGCCACATTTCGTAGGTCAGCTGTCCGAATCGCGAATACGGGTCGGCATACAAGCCCAGCTCGCCGCCGAGCGACTCGGCGTACAAGCCCCAGCCTTCGACATAGGCCGTATAGCCCTCGCCGTACTTGCGGAAGGCCGGCATGTCACCCAGTTCCATCTGCAGCGCCAGCTGCAGGTGATGGCCCGGTACCGACTCATGCGCGCTGAGTGCTTCCATCTCCCATTTCGGCCGCGTCTCGGGCCGGTACAGGTTCACGTAGTAATAGCCGGCGCGGCTGCCGTCGGCAGCGGGTGGGTAGTAGTAGGCGGTGGTCGTGTCGGGCGCCGAGCTGTCGGGGATCGCGCGCACACCGTAGGGGGTGCGCGGCAGCTTGCCGAACAAGCGCACCAGCTGGGGGTCGATGCGCTTGACGATCAGCGTGTAGGCGTCCATCAGCGCTTGCGGCGACTCGTAGAAATAGCGCGGGTCGGTGCGCAGATGCTCGAAGAAGGCCTTCAAGTCGCCTTCGAACCCAACCTGGCTGCGGATCGTCTCCATCTGCGCACGAATGCGCGCCACTTCGCTCAGGCCGATTTGATGGATCTGATCCGGCGTCAGCGTCGTCGTCGTGTGGTGACGCGCCAGGTAGGCATAGAACGCATCGCCTTGCGGTTGCGCGGCGAGACCGGGTGCGGCGGCGCAGGCCGGCAGGTAGTCCTGATCGAAGAACGTCGCAAAGCGTTCATAGGCCGGCAGCACCTGATCGCGTATCGCGTCGGCAGCGGCGCTGCGCAGCGCGGCGGCGCCGTCGATGGTGCCGGGCATCGCCACGAACGGGGCGTAGAACGGGCTCTGCCGCGCGTCGGCGACCCGCTGGTGCGCGATCTGCGCCGACACGCGCTGCATGATCACGCGCGGATAGGTGCGGCCCTGGGCCATGCCCTGACGCATCAGTGCGATCGTCTGGTCCATGTAGACGCCGAAGTGCTGCAGGCGCGCCAGGTAGTCCTGATAGTCCTTGGCCGTCTCGAAGCGCATGGCTTCGAGCATTTCATGCGCGGTCTGGATGCCGCCGCGCTGGTTGATCGGCAGCAGATGCGCGCCGTAGCGCAGGCTGTCGAGCTGATCCTGGGTCTGCTGACGAAACAGGTCGTAGTTCAGCTGTTGCTCGGTCGATAGAGCTTGCCGGTCGATCGCAGCCAGTTGCACCAGCAACTGCTCGCCATGCTGCTGTCGCGCCGCAAAGGCCGCTGCCGACACGTCGTCCCAGCGGTCGTTGTAGCGGCGGTCGCCGAGATAGGTCGCCGTCAACGGCGAATCCTCCAGCGTGTGCTGCCACTGCTGATCCAGCAGTTGCAGAAACGCGGCATCGGCGTCGGCGCGTTCGTCGCGGGCCGGAGGTTTGCAGGCGCTGACGGCCAGCGCGAGCAGCACGCCGATCCAGCAGCGCATCCATCGCGCGGAAATCGGGGCTCGCATCATGCGTCGGCTACTCGATGTTGAATTTCTTGAGCTTGTAGCGAAGCTGCCGGAAGCTCAGGCCGAGCAACTCCGCGGCGCGGGTCTTGTTGTAACGCGCCTTTTCCAGCGCGTCGCGTATCGCGCGCTTTTCCATCTGTTCGATCTGCGTGTCGAGCCCGGCCGGCGCTGGCGCGTTGCCCAGCACTGGCGCTGGCGCTGCCGCAGCCGCAGCCGGTGCGACGCCGGTCAACGCGGTCGGACGCAGCTGCAAGTCGGCTGCGCCGATGCTGGCGCCGTCCGACAGCGTGATCGCACGCTCGAGCACGTTCTCCAGCTCGCGGACATTGCCGGGGAATTCGTAGGCCATCAGTTGCGCCAGCGCATCGGCCGTCAGCTGTGGCTGGCGGCCATCGCCGTCGGTCAATCGAGCCAAGATGCTGGCGGCCAGCAGCGGTATATCGCCGCGCCGCTCACGCAGTGCCGGCGTGCGGACTTCGATCACGTTGAGCCGGTAGTACAAGTCCTGGCGGAACTGGCCCGACGCGACCAAGCCGCTCAGATCGCGATGCGTTGCCGAGATCACCCGCACGTTGACCGGGATCTCGCTTTCGCTCCCGACCGGTCGCACGCGCCGTTCCTGCAGTGCACGCAGCAGCTTGACCTGCATGTGCAGCGGCAGATCGGCGACTTCATCCAGAAACAGCGTGCCGCCTTCCGCCGCCTGGAACAGGCCGCTCTTGTCGCGCAGCGCGCCGGTGAAGCTGCCCTTCAAGTGACCGAAGAACTCGCTTTCCATCAGCTCGCTCGGGATCGCGCCGCAGTTGACCGGTACGAACGCCGCGCTGCCGCGCGGGCCGCGCTGATGGATCAGCCGCGCGACCAACTCCTTGCCAGTGCCGGATTCCCCGCAGATGTGTACCGGCGCCTGGCTGCGGGCCAGACGCTCGATCAGCGAGCGCAGCTGATCCACCGACGGGTCACGTCCAAGCAGGCCGCCATCGGCCGGAGGCGCCTCGCCGTCGCCGGCCTTCAGCCGCAGCCCGGTTTCGACCAGCTTGCGCAGCATCGGCAAGTCGACCGGCTTGGACACGAAGTCGAACGCGCCGGCCTTCAGGCTCTCGACGGCGGCTTGGGCGTTGCCGTAGGCCGTAATGACCGCCACCGGCAAACCCGGACTGTGCTTCTGCACGTGATGTACCAGATCGATGCCGCTGCCGTCGGGCAGGCGCATGTCGGTAAAGCAAAAGTGGAAGCTGCGCTCGGCCAAGTGCGCGCGCGCCTCGGCCAGATTCGCCGCCGCCTGCGTGCGCACGCCCATGCGCAGCAGCGTGATCTCGATCAACTCGCGGATATCGGCTTCGTCGTCGACGATCAGCGCAACGGGCGAGGATGGGGTTTTGCCGGCGGATCGGTTCATGCAGCTCGGTCAGAGGCGGAATGGGCGAACGTCAACCGAAAGCAGGCGCCACGCACATCGCGCGGCCGGTAGGCGATCCGGGCCTGATTGTATTCACACAACTCACGGGTCAAGAACAAACCCAGACCGGTGCCTTGATGAGCGGTCGTAAAAAACGGCTCGAAGATCTGGTCGTGCAGGTCGGCGGCGATGCCGGGGCCCGTATCGATCACGTCGAGCCAGACCTGCGCGCGCTCATTGATGCCGGCGTCGACCAGCACCACCGAGGTTTCCCCGCCACCATGCAGAAACGCGTTGTCCCACAGATTGAACATCACCTGCTGCAAATGATGCGGGTCGAAGCGCACCTGCAGGTCGGTGCGCATGTCGCTGAGTTCGATCGGCCGTGCGCGGTCTCGATAGGACTCGTGGTACAGCGCCGCGGTGCGCAGCAGCCAGTCGCGCAGCAGCAGCGTGGTCGGCTGAGGCGGCTCGCGACGCGTCATCGCCAGCACGTCCTGGACGATCTTGTCGATGCGCTGGCTATGACGCTGGATCATCGCCAACAGCCGCTGGTTCTGATCACTGTTGCCCGGCTCGCCGATCGACTCGCCCTCGGCCAGCAGCTGGCTGGCGTGCTGGATCGCCGACAGCGGATTGCGGATTTCGTGGGCGATGTTGGCCGACAGCCGGCCCAGCGCGGCGAGCTTCATCTGCTGCGCCTGCTCACGCATCAGCGCCGCATCTTCGAGCAAGACCAGCACCGGCGACAGCGTGCCGCTGCCCAGCCACGAGAAACGCGGCACCACTTCGGCGCTGCCGCCGCTGGCCGCGATCGGCGCGCCGCTGGCCACGCCGTCGCTGCGCCATCGCAGCAGCCGAGCCGCCAGCGCCGGCGCATCGCGGCTCAGCGGGCGGTCGAGTGCCCCTGCCGGCAACTGCAGCATCCGCATCGCCGCCTCGTTGCTGCGGCGTACGCGCAGAGCCGAGTCGACCACCAGCACGCCGGTGTTCATACCCGAGACGATGCTGTCGTTGAGGCGTGACAGATCGGCGAATTCGTTGCCGACGAACTCCGCCAGCGCCTCACTCTTGCGCGCCCGCTGCGCCACGGCATTGGCGGCGATGCTGGCACCGAACAGCATCAAGCCGAGCACGCCGGTGGCCGTGAAGTCGTTGGTGTCGAAGTTGCGGTCGTAGCGGCGGGCGATTTCGACGGAGAACATCGCGATCGTCGCCAGCGCGGCCTGCAGCATCGCCATCCGCGGGCTCAGCACCAGCGCACCACCGACCACTGGGATGATCACCAACGTGCCCAGGCCGGTCGGCACGCCGCCACTGGCGTAGAGCATCAGGCTCAGGCCGGTCAGGTCGCCGAGCAAGTGCAGGTGCGCCTGGGTTTCGAGGATCGGGCGCTGGCGCATCACCAGATGGAGCAGCGCCAGCGCGACGGCTCCATAGCCCACGCAGACCCAGCTGAGCCGCGTCGGGTCGAGGTTGTCGAACAGCCGGGTCGCGAAGCCGGCTTTTAGCGCGACCACCAGCACGGCGACCAGGATCAGCCGATACAGCGACAACAGCCGCAGGACGCGCCATTCCTCAGGCGCGGCGTGGTCGATCATCTCGCCCGCCAGCGGCGGGTCCGCGTGTTGGCGCTTCAGTCCGAGCATCGGCCGCAGCGGCCGCTGCGCGACAGCGCGGTGCTCGGCAGATGGGCGCCGCAGGCGCTGCAACGCTGCATCAACTCAAACGGCTCCTTGCCGGCTTCCGGTGGCTGCGGCCCGCGCAATTTGTGCTGCCACTGATTCCAAAGGCGCCAGCCCAGCCAGGCCAGAGCGGCGAACAACATCAGGCGAACGATCATCAGGCCATCTCGACGGTAGACAGCAAGCAGCGGCTGCCAGAGCAGTCTAGAGAATTTCACGGCCCGGGTAGGGGATTGCCCGGTCGGTAACGCCATTGACATAAGCCACCGTAATTGAACCGTTTGCTTTGCGCGCCTCGGTCAATTAGTGGAAAATCCGCCCCGCTCACACTGCGAGAAACCAATGAATCTCCACGAATACCAAGCGAAGGCCCTCTTCGCTCGTTACGGCATTCCGGTTCCGGAAGGCCTGCTGGCTGAAAGTCCCGAAGCGGCTCGCGCCGCTGCCAAGCAACTCGGCACCGAAAAGGTCGTCGTCAAGGCTCAGGTCCACGCCGGCGCGCGTGGCAAGGCCGGCGGCGTCAAGCTGGTCACCGGCCCGGATGCGGCCGAAGAAGCAGCCAAGGGCATGCTCGGCAAGAATCTGGTCACGATCCAGACCGATGCCAAGGGCCTGCCGGTCAACTCGGTCTACGTCGAGAAGCCGTCGAACATCGCCCGCGAGCTGTATCTGTCGGCGCTGATCGACCGTACGCAGGAAAAGATCGTGTTCATGGCCTCCAGCGATGGCGGCATGGACATCGAAGAAGTCGCGCACAACACGCCCGAGCGGATCAAGCACGTGTTCGTGTCGCCGGCCGCCGGCCTGCAGCCCTACCAGGCGCGCGAACTGGCCTTCTTTATGGACCTGTCCAAGGAGCAGGCGGACCAGTTCACCAAGGTGCTGAACGGTCTGTACAAGATCTTCATGGAGTGCGACTGCTCGCTGGTCGAGATCAACCCGCTGATCGTCACCAAGGAGGGCAACATCATGGCCCTCGACGGCAAGCTCAACTTCGACGACAACGCACTGTTCCGTCAGAAGGACATCGCCTCGCAGCGCGACCCGTCGCAGGAAGACGAGCGCGAGCGCCTGGCCAGCAAGTACGACCTCAACTACGTCACGCTCGAAGGCAACATCGGCTGCATGGTCAACGGCGCCGGTCTTGCGATGGCGACGATGGACATCGTCAAGCTGCATGGCGGCCAGCCCGCCAACTTCCTTGACGTCGGCGGCGGCACCACGGCCGAAAAGGTCACCGAGGCGTTCAAGCTGATCACCTCGTCGCCGGAAGTGAAGGCGATCTTCATCAATATCTTCGGCGGCATCGTCCGCTGCGACCTGATTGCCGAAGGCATCATCGCCGCGGTCAAGCAGGTTGGCCTGAAGATTCCGGTCGTCGCCCGACTGCAGGGCACCAACATGGAAAAGGGCCAGGCGCTGCTGCGCGAATCCGGCCTGGCCGTCACGCCGGTCTCCGACCTCACCGAAGCGGCGCAGACGGTCGTTCGTCTGGCGCAGGGGAAGTAACGCAATGTCCATCCTGATCGACAAGAACACCCGCGTCATCTGCCAGGGTTTCACCGGCAAGCAGGGCACTTTCCATTCCGAACAGGCGATCGCCTACGGCACCAAGATGGTCGGCGGCGTGTCGCCCGGCAAGGGCGGCAGCAGCCACTTGAGCCTGCCGGTGTTCAACACCGCGCACGATGCGGTCAAGCAGACCGGCGCCGAAGCCACGATGATCTACGTGCCGGCTCCCGGCGCGGCCGATGCGATCCTCGAAGCGGCGGATGCCGGCATCAAGGTCATCATCTGCATCACCGAAGGCATTCCGGTGATCGACATGGTCAAGGTCAAGGCCGCGCTGCGCGCGCAGTATCCGGACAGCGTGCTGATCGGTCCGAACTGCCCCGGCGTGATCACGCCGGGCCAGTGCAAGATCGGCATCATGCCGGGCCACATCCACAAGCCGGGTCGCATCGGCGTGGTGTCGCGCTCCGGCACGCTGACCTATGAAACCGTGCACCAGACCACGCAGAACGGCCTGGGCCAGAGCACCTGCGTCGGCATCGGCGGCGACCCGGTTCGCGGCCTGGGCTTCATCGACGTGATCTCGCTGTTCGAAAAGGACCCGGCCACCGAAGGCATCATCATGGTCGGTGAAATCGGCGGCTCCTCGGAAGAAGAAGCGGCCGAGTACATCAAGGCGCACGTCAAGAAGCCGGTGGTCGCCTACATCGCCGGCGTCACCGCGCCGCCGGGCAAGCGCATGGGCCACGCTGGCGCGATCATCGCGGGTGGCAAGGGCACGGCCGACGAGAAGTTCGCCGCGCTCGAAGCTGCCGGTGTCAAGACCGTCCGCAGCCCGGCCGACCTCGGCTCGGCAATGTTGTCGCTGCTGAAGTAAGCCATCGCGTCTGCAGTCCCGAAGGCCCGCGCAAGCGGGCCTTCTTGCGTTGGCGCGCCGTGGCGGCCGCCTGATTCGATTCCCTTTCATCGCGCGGCGGCCGCAGCGCGCCACGCGACACCGGAGTGCCGATGAGCGTCATCGTTTATGGCATCAAGAACTGCGACACCGTCCAGCGCGCGCTGCAGGCGCTCGATGCGGCCGGCATCGCCTACCAATTCCATGACTTCAAGAAAGAGGGCCTGGACGCTGCCACAGCGCAGCGCTGGATCGACGCCCTCGGCGTCGATGTCGTGGTCAACCGCAAGGGCACGACCTGGCGCAAGCTCGACGAGCCCACCCGCAACGGGTTGACGGCCGCGTCGGCGGCCGCGCTGCTGGTGCGCGAACCGTCGCTGGTGAAGCGGCCGGTGATCGTGCATCGCGCAGGTATCACGATCGGCTTTGCCAAGGGCGACGAGGCCGCCGTGATCGATGCTGTCCGCGCTGGTGCCGGCTGACCGCAGTGATGATGCGAGGCGCGCTGCCTCGCGCCTTTATCAATAGAAAGTCACACTGCTGATTCTGGAATAATCGAACGATGTCCCAGCCTCTCCAATTCGCGCTGGCCCAGATCAATCTCTGGGTCGGCGATATCGACGGCAACGTCGACAAGATCGTCCGTGCTGCGACTCGGGCGCGTGACGAACTGCAGGCCGACCTGATCGCCTGCCCCGAGCTGGCCTTGGTCGGCTATCCGCCGGATGACCTGCTGCTGCGCACCGCACTGCCGCAGGCGATCGCCGCCGGCGTCGAACGGCTGCTGGCCGAGGTCCACGGCATCACGCTGGTCGTGGGTTTGCCCGAATACGCCGACGGCGCGCTCTACAACGCAGCGCTGGTGATCCGCGACGGCGCCGTGATCGCCAGCAGCCGCAAGCAGTTGCTGCCCAACTACGGCGTGTTCGACGAGAAGCGTCATTTCACGCCCGGCAGCCGGACCACGGTGTTCGACTTGCGCGGCCTGCGCGTCGGTCTGTGCATCTGCGAGGACGTCTGGGGGCCGGGGCCGGCCGCACAGGCGCGTGCAGCGGGTGCGCAGGTGCTGATCAACATCAATGCTTCGCCGTTCGAGATCGACAAGGCGGCGGGGCGACTGCAGGTGCTGCGCGAGCGTGTCGCCGAAACCGGCCTGCCGGTGCTGTACGTGAATCTGGTCGGCGGTCAGGACGATCTGGTGTTCGACGGCGGATCGATGGCCGTCAACGCCGATGGCGAACTCGGCTTTGCCGCGCCGCAGTTCGTCGAAGAGGTCTACCCGGTGCACTTCGACGGCCAGCGCTTCAGCGGCGTGTCGGCGCCGGCTTCCGGTGAAGAAGCGCAGGTGTATGCGGCGCTGGTGCAGGCCACGCGCGACTACGTCGATCGCAATGGCTTTCCTGGCGCGCTGGTCGGCTTGTCCGGCGGCATCGACAGCGCGCTGATCGCGGCGATCGCTGCCGACGCGCTGGGCCCCGACCGGGTCTGGGCGGTGTCGCTGCCGTCGCGCTACACCGCCGATATGTCCAATGACGATGCGCGGATCGAGGCCGAGGCACTCGGCATCCGCTATTCGGTGATTCCGATCGAGAATGCGTTCCAGGCGTTCGACGGCTTGCTGGCGCCGAGCTTTGCCGGACGCGCACCCGATCTGACCGAAGAAAACCTGCAGTCGCGCTGCCGCGGCGTGCTGCTGATGGCGCTGTCGAACAAGTTCGGCCACGTGGTGCTGACCACCGGCAACAAGAGCGAGATGGCGGTCGGCTACGCCACGCTCTACGGCGACATGTGCGGCGGTTTTGCGCCGATCAAAGATGTCTACAAGACGCTGGTCTACCGGCTTGCGCGCTACCGCAACACGCTCAGCGCCGTGATTCCGGAGCGCGTCATCACGCGCGAGCCGACCGCCGAATTGCGCAATGATCAGAAGGACTCGGATTCGCTGCCGCCATACGACGTGCTCGATCCGATTTTGCGGGCTTACGTCGAGGGATCACGCTCGATCCCCGAGATCGTCGCAATGGGTTTTGATGAGGCGACCGTCCGGCGCGTCGCCGGCCTGGTGCGGCGCTCCGAGTACAAGCGCCGTCAGGCACCGCCGGGGCCCAAGGTCACGCATCGGGCGTTTGGTCGCGAACGACGCTATCCGCTGACCGCGCAGTACGGCGATTTGTAGCCACCGGTCGCGGCCGATCTGACGTTGTCAGCGGCGCCTCGCGTGTCCGCCGCTGCCGCGGCGGTGCCGGTTCAGGGCGTCGCGGCGGGTTCGGCGTTGGCGGGCGCGGCCTCAGCCGCCGGCGCGGCGGGTTCCGCGGCCGGCGCTGCTGCATCGGGGCTCATGCCGCTGCTCGGCGGCTTGGGCGCGTCGGCGGCATCGCGGCGCAGCAGGCGATCCAGCCACGACGGGCTGCTCTCGCCACCCGGGAAGCCCGCCACATCCTGCGATCCAGCGGCAGGCTGGCCGGCCAGCAAGCGCGCGGCATCGTCAGCCTGCTGCTTGAGTCCGGCCTTGCGGTAGCTTTGTTCCATCAGTTCCAGCGCGCGGTAAGTCGCGGGCGCCCCGGGATATTGGGCGATGATCTGCTCGGCGCGCTTGGCAGCGGCCACATAGGCGCCGCGATCGGTGTAGAACTCGACCACGCCCAGCTCGTGCTCGGCGATCACGTTGCGCAGGTAGATCATCCGCTTGCGCGCATCGCCGACGTAACGGCTGGTCGGATGCTTCTGCACCAGCAGCGCAAAGTCATCGAACGCGCGGCGGTAGTTCGATACGTCGCCCTTGGATGCATTGCTGCCGAACATGCTGCTGAACGACGGATCGCGGTTGAAGTTCACCAAGCCGCGGATGTACTGCACGTAGTCGATCGCAGCGTTGCGCGGGTGCTCGCGCTGGAAGCGGTCGATTGCCGACAGCGCCCGGTCGGCGTCATAGCCGCGGTACAACGCGTAGATCGCTTCGACTTCACCCTGCGTGGCGAAGTCGGTGAACGGATAGCGCTTCGACAGCAGGTCGTAGCGCTGCACGGCGTCGTCGAAGTCGCTCTGGTCCAGGCTCTTGCGTGCCAGGCTGTACAATGCGGCCGCTTCGGCACGCAGCTCGCGGTCACTCTTCTCCTGGTTTGCGAAGGCATCGTCCTTCTTCTTCCCGTTGGAACAAGCGGCGCCCGACAGGACGAATGCGGCGGCCAATGCCGCTGCCAGAAGACGCTGGAGATTCATCATGCGCGGAAGGAAGACGAGAGAAATGCTGGAAGGAGAGCCGCCATGCGGTCGATACGAAGCCAAACCAAACAGCCCGCGTGATGCGGCGGCAGCGGAGTATAGCCGATGAGCACGGACGCACCGGACGAACTGGAAGACCTCGAATCGGGTGCCTCGGTTCCGTCGTCGGAGACGCTGGCCCTGGTGCCGGCGGAGCTGGCGGGGCAGCGGCTCGACGCGGTAGCCGCCAAGTTATTCCCCGATCATTCGCGGTCACGGCTCAAGACCTGGATCGAAGAAGGCAGCTTGTGGGTCAATGGCGCGCCGGTGGCGCGCGGCCGTGACCCGGTCCGCGAGGGCGATCAGCTCGACCTGCGCGCCGATGTGCCCGAAGCCAACACCGATGTGCAGCCGCAGAACATCCCGATCGACGTCGTCTATGCCGACGACGCGATCGCGATCATCCGCAAGCCGGCTGGGCTGACCGTCCACCCCGGTGCCGGGCAGAAGGCCAGCACGCTGCAGAACGCGCTGCTGCACCATTTCCCGCAGACCGCGTCGGTGCCGCGCGCCGGCATCGTCCACCGGCTCGACAAGGACACCTCGGGCCTGCTGGTCGTGGCGCTGACGCCAACGGCTCATACGCACCTGGTCGACGCCATCGCCCAGCGCGACGTGGCGCGCGAGTACGACGCGCTGATCACCGGCACGATCGTGGCCGGCAGCACGATCGATCTGCCGATCGGCCGTCACCCGCGCGATCGCTTGCGGATGGCGGTCAACACCGCCGGGCGGCGCGCGGTTACGCACTACCGCGTGCAGGAGCGCTTCAAGCACCACACGCTGTTGCGTGTGAAGCTCGAAACTGGCCGCACGCACCAGATCCGCGTGCATCTGTCGCACGTGAAGTGGCCGATCGTCGGCGATGCGCTGTATGGCGGCCGGGTCGCGCGCGGCGTCGGTATGAGCTTGCGGCTGCGCGAAGCGCTGTTGGCGTTTCCGCGCCAGGCGCTGCACGCGCGCCACCTGGAGCTGGAGCACCCGGTGACCGGCGAGATGATGAGCTTTACGGCCGAGCCACCCGAAGACTTCCAGGCATTGTTGCGTCTGTTGCGCGACGAGCAGCCGCAGGCGCTTTGAGTGAAATGGATCGGGATGATCGCGTCCCGCCGCGTTCGGCGGCTGTAAACCTTATCTAAATCAAATGCCTGAGAGATGCTAAGAGTTTCCTAAGGACTTCCCCCGCAGTGCTCGCGACGATGCGCCACTGACAGGCGCCCGTAGGTGAGGTGTCGCTGTCGTTCGCGCACACCACGGAGCATCGTCATGGCAGTCAAGCGGGTTTCCCGGCAACGGTTGGTTTCCGGTCTTTTGGGCGGTGTCCTGACCTTGCTGCTGACGGCTTGCGACACGCCCACGCGCGTCGCCGATGCGGCGGGTGCCGCCGGTCCGGTGCTCGACAACGTCAATGGCACGCTCAACGGCAGCGAGCGGATCGATCCGCCCAAGCCGCCGCTGGTGCCGCAGCGCGGCGCCGGTGAAGTCGCTGGCCGTCACATCGCGCTGGGGCGTCTTGCCGATGCTCAGGTCGTCGTCAGCCCGGCCGACCAGCTCGAGACGATCGTCGCCCGCGGTACCAGCGATACGGCTGGCCGCTTTTCGCTGAATTTCGAAGCCGGTACCGAAAACTTCGACAGCCAGTACCTGCTGGTGCGCGTGATCGGCGGTTCCGATCTGGATGCCGACGGTGACGGCACGGCCGATACGTCCGGCACTCCGAACCAGGGCGAATGGCGCCTGCTGATTCTCGGCCGTGAACTGCGCGAGAAGTCGGTGTCGGTGACCGTGCTCAGCGACGCGGCCTTCCGCGCGGTCTATCCGTTCCTGGCGACCTTGCCGCCGTCATCGATCCGCTACGCACTCGACGAGTTCGCCTACGCTGTGCTCAAGGATGACATCGACGGCGATGGTTTCATCTCGTACGCCGACGTCGTCGCGTTCAACCCGAATCGCGCCGGCGACCGCGCCAAGCTCGAAATTCGCTACGACGATGTCTACGTTGCCGACGGCAGCGGTCAGCGTCTGATCGACCACTACCACGCCAATCGCCTGGGCGACATCAGCCGTCGCGTGTCGGAGATTTTTTCCGGCTACCTGCTGATGGATCTGCCGGACCCGAAGACCATCGCCAAGGCCTTTGCGACGGTCACCGTGCGCACCACGGGCGGTGGCCGAGTCACCAGCCCGCAGCAGCGCCGGATCGACGTCAGCGACGAAAAGCCCGAAATCCGGTTGACGTTTGACCGCGAAATCGCGACGCCGCCGTTCCAGCTCGTTGCCACGCCGGATGCCGACTTCCGCTTCAGCCGCTGGGTCGGCTGCCCGCAGGTCAATGCCGACGGCTCGTGCACGGTGGACATCTCCACGCTGAAGGAACAACTGGTGTCCGCTCAGTTTTTGCTGAGCGAGAACCAGCTCAATCCGAATGCCGGCCTGGGCAAGGAAGTCGTGCTGCCCGACGCACCCGGCGTGTTCGGTGTGTCGATGACCGGCTTTGAGCCGGCCGAGGCTGTGCCGCTGACCCAGGCAGCGCTGGCCGATGCTGCTGCTGCGCGCCCGGTCGCCGCCAAAACCGCGCGCACCGGCCGCATCGTGCTCAGCACCACGCTCGACGGTACGCCGCAGAGCGCATCGATGCGCGCGGTGATCGACCGCATTGCGGTCAACGACCTGGTCGACACCGGCATCATGGACACGCCGCTGGTGCGTGTGAACCGCATCGTGTCGCCGCCGACGGCGATCGGCTCGCTGTTCTATCGCGCCGTCTACGAAGTCACCGAGATGACGCTGCTGGAGGCGTACGGACAGTTCTCCGCCGAAGCCCCCGACACCGAGATCGGTCTCGATGACCTGACCGGCGTCAGCTACCAGGACGTCGATGCTGCCGACCAGTTGGTCACACTCGAACTGCCGGCCCGCGTGACGCGCTCGTTCATCCCCGGCCCGAATCCATCCGGCAGCGACCAGCCGCTGGGCCTGTGCCCGAAAGATCAGGTCTACGAGGAAATCTTTGCCCTCGAACCGACGTCCGACGGCCGTCCTGTGGTGCTGTGCATTCCCGAAAACGTGCCGCCCCTGGCAGCCGACGAGAACTGCGGCAGCGGCCAGACCGCGATCGAAGTGCTCGACGGCCGCCGCTACTGCGTGGCCAGCAGCGCCGTTGGCAATGCGCGCCCCGAATCGGGCACCGCGGGCAAGCCGTCGAACACGCTGCTGATCGGTGTTGATCCGTCGCCGGCCGTGTCGCTGGCACGACGCCAGCCGGCTCGCGAGGTCTTCCTCGCCGGCTACGGCCGCGCCTTCGACCTCGGCAACAACATGTACCTGACCAAGGCGCCGCAAGACGGCGGCCTGGCCATCGTCGAAGCGACGCGCACGATGCCGGTCTACGACCGCGCCGAAGCGCAGCGCCTGCAGCAGACCACCTGCGAGCTCAATCCGTATGCCGAAGGCTGCCAGGCCTGGGGCAATGGACCGACACCGCTGCTGTCGGCGCGTACTGCGTCGCGCAGCGGCTTCGACATCTTCCCGTCCGGCTTCGGCTTTGACCTGGGCACCGAGAACCTGAAGGCCGAGATCGGCTTGCAGCTCAACCTCAACGCCCGCGCCACCGGCAACTTCAACTACAAGCTGTTCTCGTTCAACCCGTACGTGCGCGCCAATACCAGCGGCTTCCTGCGGATCACGCCGAGCGTCGAGGTCAATCTCGTCGCCGAACTGGGTCGGGTCTGGGGCGCTGACGGGCGTACCGCCGATGACGAGGACAACCCCTCGGCGACGCTCGAGCGCAGTCTGTTCTCGTTCGACTACGCAACCAAGGCGGGCGGCGCGGCGGCGATCTTCACCGGCGAGCTGCGCAGCTCGATGGGCGTCGAGGTTAAGGGCACCGCGCAGCTGCAGAACAAGCTGCGTCTGCCGATCATCGTCAGCTGGGACGGCAACGCCAACATCAGCTTGTTCGGCAGCAAGGACATCAGCCTCGCGGTCGTGCCCGAGCTGCAGTTCACCTACGTGCTGACCGGCGAAGCCAACCTGACGGTCGAGCCCTTCCTTGAATTCGCCGTCATCAACGGGCTGCGCGCCGTGGCGCCGGAACTGACCAAGGTCAGCCTGCGCGGCTTCGTCCAGGGCGAGATGATCCTGGCCGGACCGACGCTGAGCATCACCAACGAGCCCGAGCAGCGCGCGATCCAGGAAAACAAAACCGTCTGCCTCGATGGCGAAGGCGGGCTGGCGTTCAACGCCTACTACGGCCTGCGCTCCGAACTGGAGATCACGACGCGCGATCAGCCGGTCGACGACATCGTGTCGTTCTCGCGGACTCACCAGATCGGCGAATGGAAGTGGAAGTTCGCGTCCTACGGCTGGGACTTCAAGTTCAGCGAAGGCAAGCTGGCGGAGCCGGCGAGCGAGTCCAACGGCTTCTCGGTGACCAACGTCGCCGACGAACCCGAGCCCTGCACCGGCGGCCTGCGTCCGGAGAACGAGGACTACACCGCCAACACCGGTGACCTGCAGTTGCGCGACAACGCATTCGTCGCCACCGCGACCCGTCAGCTGGTCATGCAGGAAGACGGCAACCTGGTGCTGTACGAGTACGACGGCGAAGCCGGCGAACAAGGCGCGCCGATCTGGGCCACGGGCACCAACGGCACGTTCAACGTCCGCATGGTGTACCAGCGCGACGGCAACCTGGTGCTGTACAACCTGCGCAACGAGCCGATCTGGGCGTCGGGCACGCAGCGCTATCCGAACAGCGAGCTGCGCATCACGGCCGACGACGAACTGCAGATCTACGACAAGGATCGCGAGATCGCCGTCTGGGGCTACGAGCTGACGCAGAAGGCCGGCGCGTTCACGCTCAAGCCGGGTGATTACATCGTCACGCCAAACCGGACGCTGTACATGCAGCGTGACGGCAACCTGGTGCTGTATCGCTTCAACCCGGATCGCAATCGCGATGACCCGGCGCTGTGGGCGTCCAACACGTCCGGCAATTCGGGCGCGGCCGCCGTGTTCCAGGAAGACGGCAATCTGGTGGTCTACGCCGACGGCGGCGATGGACGCGCGCTGTGGGCGAGCAACACCGGTGACCGGGCGCGCGACGGCACGCTGGAACTGACCCGCGACGGCAACCTGGAATTGCGTTCGGCCTCGGGCGAGACCGTGTTCTCGACCAATACGGCGGGTCGCTGATGCGCCGCCCGACCGTCTCATCCCGCCGACCGGAGTTCCGAATGAAGCTTGTTTCCGGGGTGCGCCCCCTCGTCGTGGCCGCGTGGTCCATCGCGGCAACCCTCTCGACGCTGTCGACCGCTGCGACGGCGGCGACCGCGCAGCAGGCGCAGACCCGGCTGCAGATCAATCTGCGTGAGGCGCCGGATCTGGCCAGCCGTATCGTCGCCGTGATGCCGCAGGGCGGCACGCTGGAGGTGCTGCAGTGGCAGGGTGACTTCGTCCGCGTGCGCCGCGCCGATGGCGTCGAAGGCTATCTGAAGCACAAGTATTTGGTTGGCGCGACGCCGCCGGTCGCCACGGCGGCTGCGCCAGCCGCCGCCGAGCCGGTCGTCCCGTCGACGGCTGCGACCCCGGCTCCTGCTGCAGCGGTGGCGACCGCACCGGCTGCGGCTCCGGCCCCGACCGCTGCCCGCTCGAGCACGGCGGCCGCGGCACGCTGGACGATGCAGGTCAGTGCCGGCTCGTTCTTCAGCGGTCGGTCCGACGGCAAGGTCAGCGCCGATCTGGCGCAGGACGTTCCGGGCGCCTCGATTCGCGATCTCGACCAGCAGATGCCGTACGCCAACGTCCGCTTCAGCTACTGGGTGGCGCCGTCATTCGGCGTCGAACTCGGCTATCTGATTCTCAAGCCGCTGGACTTCAGCCTGCAGGCCGATGACCCGGAGCGCGATGTCGAGGCACTGAAGGATTCGCTGGATCGCAACCTGCCGGTGACCGGCCCCGGCATTACGCTGGCGCTGAAGACGCAAAAAGCCTGGGACCGGTGGCGCATCGAGGGTCGCGCCGGTGCCTGGTTCGGCTTGCGCAACGACGTGTCGTTCTTCGTCGATGACGACAAGGTTCGCCAGGCCGACGAGCGCGTCGCCGGGCTGCTGGGCGTCAGCGGGCACTACCGGCTGCACCCGCACTGGGATCTAGGCCTGGAGCTGACCGGAATGCACGCCGACCACACGGTCGGCGGTGCCGGCCTGGTGCTGACGTTCACCCCATAGTCGGTCGTTGCGGGCCGGCATCGACGGCCCGCAACCGGTTGCTGCCTACAGCGGCAACAGCGCGCCCAGGCCTTCGGCCGCGATGAAGTCTTCCATCGGCCGCGGCGGCAGCCGCGAGTCGGGGCGGCTCATCGCCACGACGTGGCCGATGCCGTAGTCACGCGCAGCGCGCAGCACCGGCAGGCTGTCGTCGGCAAACAGTGCGCGCGACGGATCGAACGGATGCTGTGACTGCAGTGCCTGCCAGAAGCGCGGGTCTTCTTTGGGCGCGCCGTAATCGTGCGACGAGATGATCGCGTCGAACATCGGCGTCAGCTGTACTTGTTCGAGCTTGACCTGCCAGCTGTCCGGATGCGCATTGGTCACCAGCCACAGCGCGCGCCCCGAGGCTTTGACCGCGTGCAGAAACTCCAGGCTGCCGCCGATGAAGGTGACGCGCTCGCGCACTTCTTCCTTGAGCTGGCGCAGGTTCAGGCCGGTGACGCGGCTCCAGTGGTCGGTGCAGTACCAGGGCAGCGTGTGCTCGATCGCGCGGAATTGCGGCAGCAGTTCGGCAAGCCCGGCTTCCAGGCTCAGGCCGCGCCGCTGCGAATAGCGCTGCGGCACCAGCTCCATCCAGAAGTAATTGTCGAAAGCCAGGTCGAGGATCGTGCCGTCCATGTCGAGCAGCACATGGTCGATGCCGGCCCAGTCGAGGCGCGGTGCAGGGGAGGGCGTGGTCATCGCCGTATCATAAGGCCTGCCATCGAACGGGTCGGACTATGAAAGCAGTGGATCTGCTGCAAGCGGTGCTGGATATCGCCGTCGAGGCGGGGCGTCGCATCATGGACGTCCGCGGCTCGGCAGATGTCGGCATCACCGAGAAGGCCGATCACTCGCCGCTGACGCGGGCCGACATGGCCGCACACCAATACATCGCCAGCACCCTGGCGGCGCTGACGCCGACGATTCCGCTGCTGTCGGAAGAAGATGCCGATATCGACTTTGCGGTGCGCCGGCTGTGGTCGCGCTACTGGCTGGTCGATCCGCTTGACGGCACCAAGGAGTTCATCGGCGGCAATGCCGATTTCACGGTCAACATCGCGCTGATCGAAGATGGCTACCCGGTGCTCGGCGTGATCGTGGCGCCGGCGCTGGGCCTGCAGTATTTCGCGGCGCAGGGCGGCGGCGCATTCCAGATCCGCGACGGCCGGCTGTCGGTGCTGCACACGCGGCCCGTGCCGGCGCGGCCGGTGTACGTGGTCAGCCGCTCGCACCGCAATCCGGAGCTGGAAGCGTTCCTGGCTGCTGCGCCCGACCACGAAGCCCGCAGCCGCGGATCGTCGCTGAAGTTCTGCCAGATCGCCTCTGGTGAGGCGGACCTGTATCCGCGCACCGGGCCGACGTCGGAATGGGATACCGCGGCGGGCCAGTGCATCGCCGAGCAGGCTGGCGCGCTGGTGCTGCGGCTGCCCGACCTGTCGCGGCTGCGCTACAACCAGAAAGCTTCGCTGCTCAATCCGCTGTTTGCGGTCATTGGCGACAGTGACCACGACTGGAAGCCACTGCTGGCGACGATCACCGCGTGACCCTCGATGCCCTGTGGCGCGAGCTGGGCATCGACCCGGCGACGCTGCAACAACGTGGTGTGCGCATGGTCCGGCAAGCGCGACAGCTAACGCCGGTCGGCTTGGGCACCGACGGCCGCGACAAGCTGCTGACGCCGGCTGCGGCTCGCGCCTGGTTGGCCATGCGCGAGCAGGCCGCTGCCGACGGCGTCGTGCTGCTGCTGGTATCGGCGTTCCGCAGCGTCGACTATCAGGCTGCGCTGCTGCGGGCGCGGCTGGCGCGAGGCGAGAGCATCGAGCAGGTGCTGCGGATCAACGCCGCGCCGGGCTGCAGCGAGCACCACAGCGGCCGCGCGGTCGACATCGGCGCGCCCGGTTGCGGCGGCCTGGACCCGGCCTTCGACCAGACCGAGGCCTTCGACTGGCTACGTCGCAACGCGGCCCGTCATGGCTACCGGATGAGCTATCCGCCCGGCAATCCGCAGGGCTATGCCTATGAGCCGTGGCACTGGTGCCACCGGCCGCGTCGCTGAAACGGCGCTACACGGTCGGCGTGGCGCCGACGACTCAGATGGAGACTTCGGAAAAGTCGCGCGCTTGCGGATGCGCCAGCGCCGGGCGCGCGATCGTGTCGCGGATCAGCTGGCAGGTTTGCATGCCGGCGCTGCGCGCCGCGTCGAGTTCTTCGCCGATGTCGGACAAAAACAACACTTGCGCACCCGGCAGGCCGATCCGCGACAGGATCGTCCGATATGACGTCGCCTCGCGCTTGCCACCGACCTGCGTGTCGAAGTAGCCCGAAAACAGCGGCCTCAAGTCGCCCGCGTCGCTGTGGCCGAAGATCAGTTGCTGCGCTTCGACCGACCCCGACGAATACACGTACAGCTGCAAGCCCTGCTGATGCCAGCGCTGCAGGTAGACCGGCGTGTCGACGTAGACATGGCCTTTGAGTTCACCGGCCTGATAGCCGGTCTTCCAGATCATGCCTTGCAGCGTCTTCAGCGGCGTGGCCTTGCGGTCCTCGTCAATCCACTGCTCAAGCACACCGGCGGCCTCGTCGATCGACAGGTCCCAGCCGACGACGGCCTCGACGTCGTCGATCAGCGCCTGAACCAAGGGGTCGCCCGCCTGCTCGCGTAAGAACGAGCGCATATGCTGGCGCGCGTACGGAAACAGGCTTTTGTGGACGAACTCGATTGAGGAGGTGGTTCCCTCGATATCGGTGACGATGGCCTTAATCATGTGCTCTCCAAAGCCATCCATGGCGCATCAGTCCGGCCCGGCCCTCCGTGGCCGGACGTTCGTCTGTTTCCGGCTCGCCCTTCAATATCGGTGACGATGGCCTTGATCATGTGCTCTCCAAAGCCATCCATGGCGCATCCGTTTCGATATCGGTGACGATCGCGCGGATCATCGGCTCAGGCCGTGATGTCGTAATGCGGCGCTTCGAGGCGCGGAAAGCGGTCGGCGATCTTGTCGCCGGTGAAGTTGGCAACCCAGCCTTCCGGCGTCGTGAACAAGCGGATCGCCTTCAGGTTCGGGTTGGGGCCCATGTCGAACCAGTGCGTGGTGTGCGCCGGCACGCTGAGCAGATCGCCTTTGACGCAGCGCATCGCGTAGACGTGGCCCTCCTTGCGGATGTTGAACAAGCCTTCGCCTTCAACAAAGAAGCGCACTTCGAAGTCGTCGTGCGTGTGCTCGTGCAGGAACTTGTCGCGCATCGCGTCTTTTTGCGGATGGCTGGCATACAGGCTGATCACGTCGACGCTCTTGAAGCCGTAAGTCTTCATCAGCCGGTCGATCGAATCGCGGTACGCCTCGATCACTTCATCCTGGCTGGCTTGCGTGTCCAGCGGCTGGCTGGCTCCCCAGCGCTCGAAGCCGACGCCGATCTTGTCGAGCGCGCGGCGGATGTCGTCGTAGCCGGTGTGGATCGCGGCCGCCTGCTGGGCCGAACCTTCGGGATAGATGCGCAGCTCACTCATGATTTGCTCTCCAGCTGTCGTTGCTTCAACTCGCACTCGAACATGAACTCCAGGGCTTCGACGCGGTGGCGTGCCTGCGCCACCGAGCTGCCCCAGGCATAAAGGCCGTGCCCGCGGATCAGATACGCCGCCGACGCGTGCTGCTTGATATGGGCATCGACCCGCGCCGCAAGACGGGCGATGTCCTGGTCGTTGTCGAATACCGGAATTTCCACGGCCGCCTCGTGGGTGCTGATACCGGGCAGCAGCTTGAGCAACTCGTAGCCCGCCAGGCGGATCGACGACTCGCGCATCGACAGCACGGTGTTGGCCACCGAATGCGTATGCAGTGCCGCACCGATGCGCTCGTCCATCCGGTACAGCTGGCAATGCAGCAGCGTCTCGTACGAGGCGCGTCCGCCCGGGTTGTCGGGCTTGCCGTCGAAGTCGGCCACCAGGAACGCGTCCGGCGCCAACTCGCCTTTGTGCCAGCCCGACGCCGTGATCAGCATCCGGTCTGACGACAGCCGCGCCGAAAAGTTTCCGCCGGTGGCCGGCACCCAGCCGCGCTGATGGAACAGCGCGCCCGCCGCGATCAGGTCGCGGCTGTGGCGGGCAATCAGGTCGGTGTTCATGGATCGGCGGCTCGGGGGGGCTGGCGAAGGGGCGCGACTGTACGGGAATGACCCAGGGCGTTCAACGCAGCAGCCGACCCTGGCTAGCCTGGCATTTTGCGCAGTGTCGATGAATCTGTCGCGTCGGTTTCAAGGCGATTTGGGCCTGTCGTCATTCCGATCGAGGATCGGCGACAACCTCGCGCCTGCGTTTGTCATCGGCAGGTCATATCGCACTTTTACCGTCGACGACCGCCGAACTGACGGCGTCTACCGGGGAGTGATGCAGATGATCCGTAACAAGAGCGCGCTGGCAACAGCGCTGCTGGCCTTGATGCTGTCCGCCTGTTCGGGCGATGACGGCGCCCCAGGTGCCAAGGGTGCACCGGGTGTTGCGGGTCCGGCTGGGCCCGAGGGTCCTGTCGGGCCGAGCGGCCCCACCGGTTCGACCGGTAGCAACGGCAGTGATGGCGTCGGCGATGTGGTGCTCGATGTCAGCCTGATCGGCCGTTATTCATCCGGCGAGTTCGGCAAGGGCGCCGCCGAGATCGTCGCCCACGACGCCGGCACGCAGCGGCTGTTTGTCATCAATGCGGCCGCCGTCACCGTCGACGTGCTCGACGTGCGCAACCCCGCCGCGCCGCAGAAGGTCGGCACGATTACCGCCACCGGCGGCAGCGCCAACAGTGTGGCCGTGCGTGACGGCATCGTCGCCGTGGCCATCGAAGCCACGCCCAAGACCGATCCGGGCAAGGTGGCCTTCTATAGCGCCGCGACGCTCGACAAGCTGTCCGAAGTCGCTGTCGGCGCGCTGCCCGACATGCTGACGTTCACGCCGAACGGCAATGCCGTGCTGGTCGCCAACGAAGGCGAGCCCAACGCGGGCTATACGATCGATCCGGTGGGCTCGATCAGCGTGATCGACCTGCGTGCCGGTGTCGCCAATCCGACCGTACGCACCGCGGGTTTTGAATCGTTCAACAGCCAGATCGACAGCTTGCGCGCCGCTGGCGTGCGCATCTACGGGCCCAATGCGACCGTTGCCCAGGATCTGGAGCCGGAGTACATCGCAGTAGCCGCCGACAGTCAGTCTGCCTGGGTGGGTTTGCAGGAAGCCAACACCGCGGCCGTGCTCGACCTGCGCGACCTAGCTAACCCGAGCGTCACGCGCCTGCTGCCGCTGGGTTTGAAGGACCATTCGCTGATCGGCAACGAACTGGACGCCAGCGACCGCGATGGCCGCATCAACATTCGCAGCTGGCCGGTCAAGGGCATGTTCCAGCCCGATGCGATCGCCTCGTACCTGTTCAACGGCAAGACCTACTACGTCACGGCCAACGAGGGCGACGATCGCAACGACTTCATCCCCGGTGAAGAAACGCGGCGCGTCAGCGCGCTGGCGCTCGATCCGGCGGTGTTCCCGGATGCGGCCACGCTGCAGCAGAGCGCCAATCTCGGTCGCCTGACCGCGACCACGTTCCAGGTGCCGCGCAACGCCAACAACCAGTTCACCGAGATCCACGTGCTCGGCGGCCGGTCGTTCAGCATCTGGACGGCCGACGGTCAGCGGCTGTTCGACAGCGGCGCCGATTTCGAGCGGATCACGGCGCAGCGCAGCCCGAGCTTCTTCAACGTCAGCAACGACAACAACTCGCTCGAAGACCGCAGCGACAACAAGGGCCCCGAGCCGGAAGGTCTGGCGGTCGGCACGATCGGTGGGCGCACGTTCGCGTTCATCGGCCTGGAGCGCATCGGCGGCGTCATGGTGTACGACATCAGCAACCCGCAGAACGCGCGCTTCGTGCAGTACGTCAATCCGCGCGATTTCACCAAGACGGTGACCGATCCCAGCGTCGGCGATCTGGGTCCCGAAGGCCTGGCCTTCGTGTCGGCCGAAGCCAGCCCCAACGGCAAGCCGCTGCTGGTGATCGGCAATGAGGTCAGCGGCACCACGGCGCTGTTCCAGATCGATTCGGTCGAGCTGAAAAAGCCCTGAGGTCGCCGGGCGGTGATCACGACAGCAGCGGCATTGGGCCGCTGCTGTCGTGCTAGATCAGGAACGTCGCCGCCAGCCCAAGGAAGATGAAGAAGCCCATGCTGTCGGTGATCGCCGTCAGGATCACCGACGAGCCCATGACCGGATCGCGACCAAAGCGCTGCAACAGCAGCGGAATGAATACGCCGGCCAAGGCGGCGACCATCAGCTCCAGAATCGTCGCGCCGGCGATCACCAGGGTCAGCGGCAGGTTGCGATACAGCAGCAGCGTGAACAGACCCAGCGCGCTGCCCCAGACCGCGCCGTTGAGTGCGGCGATCGACAGCTCCTTGGTCAGCATCTTGCGCAGCTGCGCCGCACCGAGCTGGCCCAGCGCCAGTCCCCGAATCACCAGCGCCATCGTCTGATTGCCGGTATTGCCGCCGATACTGGCGACGATCGGCATCAGCACGGCCAGCGCCACCAGCTGCGCAATCGTGTCTTCAAATGCGCCGATCACCCGCGAGGCAACGAACGCCGTCAGCACGTTGAGCCCCAGCCATGGCCAGCGGTTGCGCGCGCTCTGTGTCACCGGCGCAAACAGGTCTTCTTCTTCCGACAAGCCGACCTGGCGCAGGCTTTCCGTGCTGGCGCGCTCCTTGATCTCGTCGACGATGGCGTCGACGGTGATCCGGCCGACAACCTGGTTGTGCAGGTTCACCACCGGCGCCGACACCAGATCGTATTTCTCGAACGCGGTGACCGCCTCTCGCATCCGGTCGTCGGTGTAGAAGAAGATCGTGTCGCGCGTCATCTCGGCAGCGACTTCCGATTCCGGGTCGGCCAGCAGCAGTCGTGTCAGCGACAGCAAGCCGCGCAACTGGTTGCCGCGGTCAACGACGAACAACTGGTTGGTGTGCGGTGGCAGCGTCTTGCGTCGACGCAGCAGACGCAGCACGGCCTCCAGCGAGGCGTCTTCGCGGACCGCGACGAAGTCCAGGTCCATCAGCGAGCCGACCGAATCTTCGGGAAACGACAGCATCGACCGCACTTCGGCCTGGTCGGCATTGTCGAGCCGCTGCAACACTTCCTGGCCGATATCGTCGGGCAGGCTGCCGACCAAGTCGGCGATGTCGTCGGAGTCCAGTGGCGCGACCACGGCCGCGATGTCGTCCGGCGCCATGCCGGCCACCAGCATGCGCCGCACGGCGTCCGAGGTTTCGAGCAGCACGGCGCCGCGGCGCTCGGGCTTGACCAGCGCCCAAGCCAGATCGCGGGCATCCGGATCCAGGCTTTCGAGCACGAACGCGATGTCGGCGGGGTGAAAGTGCGCCAGCCGGGTTTCCAGAGCGGCTTGATGCTGGCGTGCGACCAGCTGGGCGACCACGTCCTGACGCCGGTTCTCCGACACCGTGCGCTGCATCAGCTCGCGCTCGACCGCCTGGCGCGACAGCAACTCGATGACCTGCGCACGCGCTTGTTCCAGATGCCGGAAATGCTGGCGCTGGGTGCTCGGGTCGGCGAACTCGTTCATGGCGCGATATTACCCTCGGCCGATGTCGATCTCGCATCCGATCGGCGCGGGCAGGTTCGCAGGCAAAAAAAACGCGAGCCGAAGGGCTCGCGTTTTGGGTCCGTAGCAGTGGCGCCGCCGTAGCGACGCTGCACTTACTTGATCTTCGCTTCCTTGAAGATCACGTGCTTGCGCACGATCGGGTCGTACTTCTTGAACTCGAACTTGTCCGGCGTGTTCTTCTTGTTCTTCGTCGTCGTGTAGAAGAACCCGGTTTCGGCGGTCGAGATCAGCTTGATCTTTTCGCGTTCTTTTTTCTTGGCCATGACTTAGCTCCTTAGACCTTCACGCCATTCTTGCGAATGTCGGCGAGCACGACGTCGATGCCCTTCTTGTCGATGATGCGCAGCCCGTGGTTCGACACGCGCAGGCTGATGAACTTCTTCTCGGCCTCGACCCAGAAGCGATGGGTATGCAGGTTCGGCTCAAAACGGCGACGACGCTTGTTGTTCGCGTGGGAGACCGTATTGCCGACCAGCGGCTTCTTGCCGGTGACCTGACAGACTTTGGACATGACACAACCTCATGCAGAAAGGGCGCGATCGGACCCGCAAAAACGCTGGGCGCCGAAAAGGGTCGCGAAAGATACCAGCGAAGATCGAGAGCGGCAAGCCTTTGCGGCGGTTATTTGACCCGGGTCGGGTCGAACAGTGGGTTTTGGATCAAGCCCAGACGGTTGCCGAACGGGTCAGCCACTGCCGCGACCCGGATGCCTTCGCCGACATCGTAGGCCGGCTCCAGCGGCGTGGCGCCCAAGCCGATCAGCCGCGCGTACTCGGCGTCGATGTCGTCGACGCCCCACAGCACCTGGCTGCCGCTGGTGCCCGGTACGCCATCCGGGATCAGGCCCAACTCGAAGCCGCCAATCGAGAATCCGACGTAGAACGGTTCGTCGAAGTACGGCGTGGCGCTGAAGGCCGCGCTGTACCAAGTCTTGGCGGCGGCAAGATCCGGCGCCGGATAGATCGCGGTGCGCAGTCCAAGAATCATCGGCGTGTCGCTCGTTGGTACGTGCAGGGTCGCATCATAGCCAGCCGCGTTCGGCGAACGATACCGGCGCACCGTCGCCGACGACGAAGTGGTCGAGCACGCGCACATCGATCAGTCGCAGCGCTTGCTGCAGCCGCTCGGTCAGCAGCCGGTCGGCGGCCGAAGGCTCGGCGACGCCGCTGGGGTGGTTGTGCGCGAAGATCACCGCCGCTGCCGATAGCTTCAGCGCCGCCTTGACCACCTCGCGCGGGTACACCGCCGCGCTGTCGATCGTGCCGACCGCCAGATGCTCGAACGCGAGCACGCGATGCTGGGTGTCGAGAAACAGCGCAGCGAATACTTCCTGGTCGCGATCACGCAGCTGGGCCTGCAGGAAGCGGCGCACCGTGGCGGGATCGTTCAGCGCCGAGCGTTCGCGGACCTGGCTGTCGAGATGGCGGCGGCTCATCTCGAGCACGGCCTGCAGCTGGGCATATTTGGCGTCGCCCAGGCCCGGTGCCTGGCAGAACGCGCGACGCTCTGCGGCGAGCAAGCCGCGCAGCCCGCCGAAGCGCGTCAGCAGCTCGCGCGCCAGATCCACCGCACTTTTGCCCGGTATGCCGGTGCGCAGGAAGATCGCCAGCAGCTCGGCGTCGGACAGCGCGCCGGCGCCACGTTCCAGCAGCTTTTCGCGAGGCCGTTCGCCGGCCGGCCAGTGGCGGATGCTCATTGCCGTCGATCCCTGGTTTGTGTCGTAGCGTCCCGGTGACGACTGTAGCGACAGGCAAAACAGTAGAATCCGGGCCATGTCACAGACCCACTCCTCGCATGCGCTGGCCGGGCGCCGCATCCTGCTCGGCGTCACCGGCGGCATCGCCGCCTACAAGGCCGCCGACCTCAGTCGCCGGCTGATCGAGGCCGGTGCCGAGCTGCAAGTGGTGATGACGGCCGGTGCCGAGCATTTCATTGGCGCGGCCACGTTCCAGGCGCTGACCGGCAAGCCGGTCCGGCAATCCTTGTGGGACCCGGCTGCCGAAGCGGCGATGGGCCATATCGAGCTGGCGCGCTGGCCCGACCTGATCCTGATCGCGCCGGCCACGGCCAACCTGATCGCCAGTCTCGCGCATGGCGCAGCGGACGACTTGCTGACGACGCTGTGCCTGGCCAGCGACCGGCCGGTCGCGGTCGCGCCGTCAATGAATCGCCTGATGTGGGCGCACCCGGCGACGCAGGCCAATGTGGCGACGCTGGTCGCGCGCGGCGTGCGCGTGCTCGGCCCCGGCGCTGGATTCCAGGCCTGCGGCGAGACCGGCGAAGGTCGCATGCGCGAGCCGCTGCAGATCCGCGACGACGTCGTGTCCTTGCTGGCCGACGGCCCGCTGCGCGGCGTCAAGGCGGTGGTGACCGCCGGCCCGACGCGCGAGCCGCTCGACCCGGTGCGCTTTCTGACCAATCGCAGCTCGGGCAAGCAGGGCTATGCGGTCGCCGCGGCGCTGCGCGACCGCGGTGCCCAGGTGACGCTGATCAGTGGCCCGACGACGCTGCCGACGCCGCCCGGCGTAACGCGCGTCGACGTCGAAACCGCGGCCGACATGCTGCAGGCATCAATGCAGGCCTGCGCCGATGCGCAGCTGTTCGTCGCGGCAGCTGCCGTGGCCGACTATCGCGCGGCCGCGATCGCCGACAGCAAGATCAAGAAGCACAACGCCGAGCTGACGCTGGCGCTGGCCCGCACCGACGACGTGCTGGCGACCGTGCGCCAAGCGTATCCGGCGCTGTTCGTCGTCGGCTTTGCCGCCGAAACCGATGATCTGGAAACCCATGCGCGCGGCAAGCTGCAGCGCAAAGGCTTGGATCTGATCGCCGCCAACTGGGTCGGCCAGGGCCGTGCCTTCGACCAGGACGACAACAGCCTGCAGCTGTTCTGGGACGGCGGTCAGCATGCGATCGGCCATGCCAGCAAGGCGGCCGTGGCGGCCGAACTGGCCGATGTGATCGTCGCACGCCGTGCGAAAAAGCTGTAAACCACTATAAAAGCAAATTTAATGTCACAAAAAATCCAGCTCAAGATTCTTGACCCCCGCCTGGGTCGCGACTTTCCGTTGCCCGGCTATGCCACCGACGGCTCGGCCGGCCTGGACTTGCGCGCGCTGCTGGACGCGCCGCTGCTGCTGTCACCAGGCCAGACCACGTTGATCAAGACCGGCATGGCGATCTACATCGCCGACCCGTCCTTGGCCGCCGTGATCCTGCCGCGCTCGGGCCTGGGCCATAAGCACGGCATCGTGCTCGGCAACCTCGTCGGGCTGATCGACTCCGACTACCAGGGCGAGTTGATGGTCAGCTGCTGGAACCGCGGCGACACCGAGTTCACGATCAACCCCGGCGAGCGCATCGCGCAGCTGGTGCTGGTGCCGGTGGTCCGTGCCGATTTCGAGATGGTCAGCGAGTTCCAGACCAGTGCGCGCGGCACCGGCGGCTTCGGCCACACCGGCCGCCACTGACCGCCGTTCCGTTTTCTCTCTATCTTTTTTTGACCTGCTGCAGACGATGCCGATCGACCTGACCAACGCCCAGACCACCGCCCGCGTCCTGACCGAAGCGCTGCCCTACATCCGTCGCTTCGCCGGCAAGACGCTGGTGGTCAAGTACGGCGGCAATGCGATGAAGGGCGACGACATGATCGCCTCGTTCGCGCGCGACATCGTGCTGATGAAGAAAGTCGGCATGCACCCGATCGTCGTGCACGGCGGCGGGCCGCAGATCGGCGCGCACCTGGAAAAGCTCGGCAAGACCTCGCGTTTCATTGATGGCATGCGCGTCACCGACGACGAGACGATGGACGTCGTCGAGATGATGCTCGGTGGCCTGGTCAACAAGGCCATCGTGTCGGCGATCAACCAGCAGGGCGGGCAAGCGGTTGGCCTGTCGGGCAAGGACGGCGGCTTGATCCGCGCCCGCAAGCTGGTCATCGCCGGTGACGACCTGGGCCAGGTCGGCGAAGTCGACGCGATCGACCCGCGCGTCGTGCAGCATCTGGAAGACGGCGGCTTCATCCCGGTGATCGCGCCGATCGGCGTCGGTGCTCACGGCGAGGCCTACAACATCAACGCCGATCTGGTCGCCGGCAAGCTCGCTTCGGTGCTGCAGGCCGAAAAGCTGATGTTGCTGACCAATATCCCCGGCGTGATGGACAAGGCCGGCAACGTGCTGACCGGACTGACCGTGCCGCAAGTGCAGGCCCTGATCGCCGACGGCACGATCTACGGCGGCATGCTGCCCAAGATCCAGTGCGCGCTCGACGCTGTCGCCAGCGGCGTCAAGAGCGCCGTCATCATCGACGGTCGCCTCGACCACTCGGTGCTGCTCGAACTGTTCACCAACGAAGGCATCGGCACGCTGATCCGCGGCTAGCGTGCCGATGACGGCACGTCAGTCCTTGACGCCGTACTGCGCCTGATAAGCGTTGATCGCGGCGATCGTCGCCGCATCGCCGCCGCTGCGGCTCAAGTGGGCCAGCAGATCGCGCACCGTGACCAGCGGCAGCACGGCGATGCCGGCTTCGGCCGCCAGTTCCTGCACGGCCGAGCGGCCGTTGGGCCCGACTTCCTGGCGGTCGAGCGCGGTCATGGCCGCCACCGTCGTCGCGCCGGCCTGCTGCAACAGCGCGTGCGACTGGCGCAGCGCCGTGCCGGCGGTCAGCACGTCGTCGATGATCACGACGCGACGCCCGTCCACCGGCGCGCCGACCAGCACGCCGCCTTCGCCGTGGTCCTTGGCTTCCTTGCGGTTGTACGCAAACGGCAGATCGCGGCCGCGTTCCGCCAGCGCGCAGGACACCGCCGCGACCAGCGGAATGCCCTTGTAAGCCGGCCCGAAAAGCAAATCGAACTCGATGCCCGAGGCCAGCAGCGCATCGGCATAGGCACCGGCAAGGCGTCGCAGGCTGCTGCCGCTGGCGATCTTGCCGAGGTTGAAGAAGTAGGGGCTGATGCGGCCCGACTTGAGCGTGAACTGGCCGAACTTCAGCACCTCGTGTTCGAGAGCCAGTTCGAGAAATGCGGTCTGATGCGGTTTCATGCAGCGGGTCCGGTCGGCGTTTTCGCGCATTGTATGTTTGCGGCACACTGCCCGGATGAAACGAATCATCAGCCTCAACTGCAACGGCATCCGCTCGGCGGCCACCAAGGGCCTGTTCGAATGGCTCGACACGCAGAACGCCGACGTACTCTGCCTGCAGGAGGTCAAGGCGCAGCCGGCCGATCTCGACGGCAAGGCCGCGTTCGCGCCGCCCGGCTGGCATGTGCAGTTCAACAGCGCGCTGCGCAAAGGCTACAGCGGCACGGCGATCTACTCGCGCGCCAAGCCCAATGCGGTGCTGACCACGCTCGGCGCCAGCGAATTCGATGACGAGGGCCGTTACATCGAGACACGCTTTGGCGATCTGTCGGTGATCTCGCTGTATCTGCCGTCCGGTAGCGCCGGCCCCGAGCGTCAGGAATCCAAGGACCGCTTTCTGACGTTCTTCCTGCCGCGCTTGCGGACGATGATCGGCGAAGGCCGCTCGTACATCGTCTGCGGCGACTGGAACATCGCGCACACGCAAAAAGACCTGAAGAACTGGCGCAGTAACCAGAAGAATTCCGGCTTCCTGCCGCACGAGCGCGCTTGGATGAGCGACGTGCTCGACAACGTCGGCTGGGTCGATGCATATCGCGCGCTGTATCCGGACGCCGA
This sequence comes from Hydrocarboniphaga daqingensis, assembly GCF_900129825.1. Taxonomy (GTDB): domain Bacteria; phylum Pseudomonadota; class Gammaproteobacteria; order Nevskiales; family Nevskiaceae; genus Hydrocarboniphaga; species Hydrocarboniphaga daqingensis. The sequence goes on from NZ_FQWZ01000003.1 coordinate 140,375, forward strand.
AGGCGAGGGCTACACCTGGTGGTCGAATCGCGGCAATGCATTTGCCAACAATGTCGGGTGGCGCATCGACTACCAACTGGTCACGCCCGATCTGCAGCCGGCCTTGCGTGCCGCGCAGGTGCACAAGACCAGCCGCTTCTCCGACCATGCGCCGCTGATCGTCGACTATGACATCTGAGCCGGCGCCCGCACCGCGCCGCGCCGGATGGCGCGACGTGCTGCCGGCGCTGGCGCAGGCTCGCGTCCGGCTGACGCTGATGCTGGGGTTCTCATCCGGCCTGCCGTTCATGCTGGTCGGCAACACGCTCGGCTTCTGGCTGCGTGACGGCGGCGTGGCGCTGACGGCCATCGGTCTGCTGTCGGGCGTCGGCTTGGCGTACTCGCTCAAGTTTCTGTGGGCCCCGCTGATCGACAAAGCCGACGCGCCACTGCTCGGACGCTGGCTCGGCCGGCGCCGCGGCTGGATGCTGCTGTCGCAGCTTGCCGTCATCGCAGGCCTGTCGGCGATGGCCCTGCTCGGCCCCGATCACGGTCTGACCGGCTTTGGCCTGCTGGCGTTGGTGGCCGCATTTGGCTCGGCGACGCAGGACATCGTGATCGACGCCTGGCGCATCGAAAGCGCCGCCAACGATGACGAACAAGGCCTGCTGACGGCCGCGTTCCAGACCGGCTATCGCGGTGCGCTGCTGATCGCCGATGCACTGATTCTGATCCTGGCCGGGCTGCTCGGCTGGTCGCTGTCCTACGGTGTGATGGCGGCGCTGATGCTGCTCGGCGTGCTGGCGACGCTGAGCGCCGCTGAGCCGGCCGCGAGCGTGGCCGGCGGGCCGTCGCAGCGGCCGACGTTGTGGACCGCCCGCGGCTTGTTCGATGCCGTCGCCGGGCCGTTCATCGCGTTCTTCCGCGAGCATGGTCGCTGGGCGCTGCTGATGCTGCTGGCGGTGGCGCTGTACCGGCTGCCTGACTTTGCGATGGGACCGATGGCCAATCCGTTCTACAAGGATCTGGGTTTTGCCAAGGAAGTGGTCGGCGCCGTGCGCAGCTCGATCGGCTTGGTCGCGTCGATCACCGGCATTGCCGCCGGCGGGCTTTGCGCGGTGCGCTTCGGCTTCGTGCCGACCTTGCTGATCGGCGCGATCGTCGGGCCCGGCTCGAACCTGGCGTTTGCCGTGCTGGCTTGGCACGGCGCCGATCTGTCGCTGTTTTCGGCGGCGATGGCGATCGACAATTTCTCGACCGGCTTTGCCGGCACCGCGCTGGTGGCCTACATGTCGAGCCTGACCAGCTTGGGCTACACCGCCACGCAGTACGCGTTGCTCAGTTCGTTCTATGCCTTGCCCGGCAAGCTGGCCAAGGTCGCCTCGGGCGGCATCGTCGAAGCGCTGGAGCCGGGGCGTGGACTGATGGCCGCCTATTCGGTGTTTTTTACCGGTACGGCGCTGGTCGGCTTGCCGGCCTTGCTGCTGTGCCTGGTGCTGGTGCGCAAACGCGCCGCCACCGGATCGTGACGGCGGCGCGCTCGCGCAGCGCGTCGCGTCAGCGCTTCAGCGACTGCACTGCCGTCAGCGCCTGCTCGACGTTCTGAGCTGGCGCCAAGCCGCCGACCACGTTGGCAATCTTGCCATCGGGCTTGATGACGAAGGTCGTGCGCTCGGTGAAACCGTGGCCGATCTCGACGCCACGCGTGTCCTTGAACCCGGCCATGCCCTCGGTCACTTTCAGGTCGAACGAGCGGGCGATCTTGCCGTCACGGTCTGACGCCACCGGGAACTTGCCGGCGCAGTATTCGGGGTCGGCCGAGAAGTCGTTCAAGCGCTCGATGCTGTCCAGCGACACGCCGATGATCGTCGCACCGGCCTTGGCAAACTGGTCGGCCTTGACCGCGAACGTATGCGCTTGGACGTTGCAGCCGCCGGTGTAGGCCGACGGGTAGAAGTACACCACGACCGGGCCCTTCTTCAGCGCGTCCTGCAGCGAAAAATCAAAGCTCTTGCCGGCCAGCGAGGCTTGGGCCTTGAAGTCGGTGACGGCATCGCCTTCCTTCAGTGCCGCGACGGCGGGCAGGCAGGTCGAGGCGGCCAAGGTGGCGATCAGCAGCAGTGATTTGAACGGCATCGTCATCGAAGGATTCCTGTCAGTGGGTGTGGCTACGAGGGCATGAGTGCCGGCTAACCGGCGCTGCCTTGATCGGGGCAATGAAGCGTTGATGGGCGCGCGGCATGTCGTCATGGAGCCGTCTGATACCAGCGCGATGCGCGGTCAGATGCAGATCCGCCTGCAACAACAGTCCGCCGCCGCGGCGCTGCGGTTCCTCAAAGTCCACGCTGGCACAGCCGCGCCGTCGTCGAGCCCGAGCTTGAACGCGGCACGCATCGGCTGCGGTCCTGCGTCAAAGCCACCCCGATCGCCGCAGCGCGAGGCGTGACCTGCCTCAGCCTGGATCGAGCTCCAGGCGTTTGAGCGTGTCGTCGACGCTCGGTGAGGGCACCGCGTCGACGGCCAGGTCTTCGGCGTCCAGGTCGAGCGCACCCGAATAGTCCTCGGGCGGTGCGCATGGCACCGCATCGAGTTCAATCCAGGCATCGAACTCCACCTCTTCGAGTGCGCCGTCGAAGTGCTGGACCAGGACCACTTCCGCGTCGGCGTCCACGCCAACGATCTCGAACGTGGTGGCGGCTGTCTGATACCAGTCGCCGGGGTTGATCTGCTGCAGCCATTGCGCCATCGCCAGCCTCCCGTCGTACCGCGGTCAAGCCCGAACGTTGCCGCTAGTTCTACGCCGCAATCAGCAGGGCATCAAGCCAACGGCGTATCGCCGGCACGGACCTGCTCGCGGCGCGCCATCAGCGCTTGCAGCGCCGGCAGCAGGATCGACTCCATCGCGGTGTGCATCTGCTCGCCGGGCACGACCAGCGTGTGGGCGTTGCTGCGGAATGCGCCGGGAATCTGGTGTTCGTAGCGATCCAGGTCGGGCGATAGCCGCGTGTGGTCGTTGAAGTGGATTACCACCAGACTTTCTTCGTTGCCGGGGATTTCCTGGACAACGAAAGGGTTGGATGTGTCCACCAGCGGCACGCGCTGGAAGTTCACATCGGTGCGCGAAAACTGCGGCGCGATATGGTTCACGTAGTCCGGCATGCGCCGCAGGATCGTGCTGGTGATTTCGGTCGGCGTGCTGCCACGCTCGTCGTTGTCGCGGCGGATTTTCTGGATCCACTCAAGATTGACGATCGGCACCACACCAACCAGCAAATCCATATGCTGGGCGATGTTGGCGTCTTCGCCGACATAGCCGCCGTGCAGACCCTCGTAGAACAGCACGTCGGTGTCGGCTGGTAGCGGCTCCCAGGGCGTGAACGTGCCCACGCTCTGTCGCGCCAGCTTGGCTTCGGCATCGGTGTGCAAGTAGCGGCGGCTGATGCCGTTGCCGCTGAGCCCGTATTCGCGCAGCAGCGTTTCGAGCCGCATCAGCAGATTGCCCGCCGGCCCCAGCAGCGAAAAGTGCTCGCCGCGGATGCGTGCACGGGCGATCGCGCGGCGGTTGCCTTCGCGGTCATAGGCATGGAAGGCGTCGCCTTCGACGATCGCCGGCTTGATGCCGAGCTGCGCGCACATCTGCTCGAACAGCCGGATCGCCGTGCTGGTGCCGGCACCGCTGGAGCCGGTGACGCCGATGATGGGATGCCTGGCTGTCATTCGACCTGAGACAAAAGATTGAACATTGCTTCGTAGACAGCGCGAAGATCACAGCGTGACGGTGTCGACGACTGCCGGACATAGATAGCACGACGGTGCCGCATGGGTCGATGAACGACCGATCCGACCGCTGCGTCAGCGACGCTCCAGCAGCAGATCGAACACCTCGTGGCCCAGACGTTCGCCGCGGGCCTCGAAGCGGGTCTTGGGCCGCGTATCGGGGCGCGGTGCATAGCCGCCCTCCGGCGCCAGGTTGCGCAATTCGTCGACCGCGCTGACCACCTCCAGCATGTGCGCCGCGTACGGCGCCCAGTCGGTCGCCATCCGCAGCAAGCCGCCCGGGTGCAGCGCCCGCGTCACCAGCGGCATGAAATGCGGCTGCACCAGGCGCCGCTTGTTGTGCCGGCTCTTGTGCCAGGGGTCGGGGAAGTAGATGACGATTTCGCTGAGCGAGCCGGCCGGAATCCAGTCGCGCAGCACTTCGACCGCGTCGTGGCTCGACACGCGCAGATTGCCCAGCCCCTGCTGCGACGCCTGCATCATCACGCGGCCGCAGCCGGGGCGATGCACTTCGACGCCGATGAAGTCGTGTTGAGGCTCGCTGGCCGCCCGCGCCAGCAGGTGATCGCCGTTGCCGAAGCCGATCTCGAACACGCGCGGTGCGTCGCGGCCGAAGATCCCCGGCAGGTCCAGCGGTGCATCGGGCACGTCGATGCCGTAACGCGGCCACAGCGCGTCGAGCGCGTCGCGCTGCCCGTCGGTCATGCGGCCCTCGCGGCGCACGTAGGAGCGGATGCGGCGCAGCGGCGAATCGGTTGGCGGGGCGTCGGACATCGGTAGATCGTTCATCCAGTCAGAGGCGCGGCGCTGGCTCAGGCCGGCGACAGGCCGTCGAGCGGCGAGGACGCCGATGCATAGCGGCGGCGCGGCATGCGGCCGGCCAAAAACGCCTGGCGGCCGGCAATGATGCCGTGCCGCATCGCGCTGGCCATCAGCACCGGGTCGCGCGCCTCGGCGATCGCGGTGTTCATCAGCACGCCGTCGCAGCCCAGTTCCATCGCGATGGCCGCGTCCGACGCCGTGCCGACGCCGGCGTCGACGATGATCGGCACGCGGGCGTTCTCGACGATGCTGAGAATGTTGTAGCGGTTCTGGATGCCCAGCCCCGAGCCGATCGGCGCGGCCAGCGGCATCACGGCGACGCAGCCGATCTCTTCGAGCCGCTTGCAGATGATCGGGTCGTCGCTGGTGTAGACCATCACGTCGAAGCCGTCCTTGACCAGGATGCGCGCCGCTTCGAGCGTGGCCGGCACGTCGGGATACAGCGTGCGCGCATCGCCGAGCACTTCGAGCTTGACCAGCTTGTGGCCGTCGAGCAGTTCGCGCGCCAGCCGGCAGGTGCGGACCGCGTCGTCAGCGGTGTAGCAACCGGCCGTGTTCGGCAGCAGCGTGTAGCGCGACGCGGGCAACACGTCGAGCAGATTGGGCTGGTTTGGGTCCTGGCCCAGGTTGGTCCGACGCACGGCCATCGTCACGATCTGTGCGCCGCTGGCGTCGATCGCGGCAGCCGTCTGCGCGAGGTCCTGATACTTGCCGGTGCCGACCAGCAAGCGGGAATCAAAATCGACGCCGGCAATGGTCAGCGCGTCGTTGGCGGTAACAGGCAGCGTCATGTTCGGTGCGTGCGGCAGGTCAGCCGCCTCCAATGGCCTGCACGATCTCGACTCGGTCGCCGTCGTGCAGCAAAGCGTCTGCATGGGCAGAGCGCGGAATGATCTCGCCGTTGACCTCGATCGCCAGCCGCCGACCGGTCAGTCCGAGTCGTTCGACCAACTGCTGAAGACTGCAGGCAGCCGGCACGGGGTGAGGCTGGCCGTTGAGCTGGATCGTCATCATCGTGGTGAGTGACAAGGCGGGCTGCCGTAGCAGCCGCATGGAATGGAGCGGGTGACGGGAATCGAACCCGCGTCAGTAGCTTGGGAAGCTACAGCTCTACCATTGAGCTACACCCGCATTGCGGCATTGTAACGCGGCGCGATGCGATCGCGGCATCACGCAAAACGCACAAGGCCCGCGATGGGCGGGCCTTGTGCGCAACAACATCGGGGCTAGAACGTCTCGTGACTGCGGCGATGCCGGGCGCGTCGCTCGACGCTGCCCGGCGGTCCCAGGTCTTCGAGACGGCGGTCACCGCCATCCAATCCGCGACGCTCGTGGAACGGGTAGTTCCGCTTGGGCGGCGTCGCGTCCTTGGCAACCAGGCCGTAGAGAAACGCGACGACGCACAAGGTGCCGACGGTCATCGTCGCCACATCCATCAGCCAAGTCAGCATGGTTCACCTCCGGAATGCGCTGTCGCGACAGCGCTTGCCGACGGTGTTCCGAGCCTAGCGCAGCTGCAGGTCGTTACCGTTGACCCGGACTGCGGTGCCGACCTGGATGCCTTCCGGCGAATTGACGCGCACCGTCTGATAGCCGCCATTTTCCATCTGCACGCCGACTTCGTAATAGATGACGGCCCGAGCGCTGCGTTCGACCTGATGGCCGGCCATGCCGCCAGCGATGGCGCCGACGCCGGTGGCGACGTCCTTGCCGCGACCACCGCCGATCTGATGGCCGATCACGCCGCCGAGCACCGCACCGGCAACGGCGCCGAGGCCGGAGCCTTCACCGCGGGCGCGGACTTCGTTGATGGACGCAACCGTGCCGCAGTCGTTGCAAACCTGACGCGGCGGCGGCGCGGATTCGCGCACCTCTTCGGCACGCTCCTCGCGCGCGGCGCGCTCGGCCTTGCGGGCGCGAGCCTGCGCGGCATCGAGTTCGGCCTGCTTCTTGGCCGCTTCTTCCTGGGCGGCGGCCAGATCGGCCTGGGCCTTGGCCAACTCGCTGGCCTGCAGTTCGGCGGCGGCGGCCGCTTCCTGCGCTGCCTGGTCGGCCGGCGGTGCACAGGCCGAAACCAGCAGGGTGAACGCGGTCATCGCGGCGCACAGCGTCAATTTGTTCATGACAATCTCGATCGGTACAGCAATATGGGAAGGCGGGCTGTGGTCGATGACCGCAAGCCCTCAAAAGCGTCGCTATCTTTACCGGGCAGGCTGAATGACACCTGAGTACATCATCGCATTTTGCTTGTTACGTTATATTTTATAAAAATTTATTTTTGGTACAAAAATCACAAATGCCAGGCACGTCGCAGAAACGCGGCGGCGCTGGCGAGCGCTGCGTCGGCTTCCGGCACCAGTACCGGCATCGCCTGCCAGACGTGCCAGACGCCGTTCCAGATCTGTAGTTCGGTGTCGACGCCGGCTTGGCGCGCGTTGTCGGCGAGGCGCCGCGAGTCGTCGACCAGAATCTCGCTGGCGGCGGCCTGGATCAGCAGCGGCGGCAAGCCGCGCAGGTCGGCGAACAGCGGCGACGCCAGCGGATTGCGCCGGTCGCCGTCGCCCAGGTAAGAGCGGACGAAGCGCTCGGCTTCGCGCGGGCTGAGCACCAACTCGGTCGCCGCGTTGCCCAGAAAGCTGTCGCCGCTGACGGTCAGGTCGGTCCATGGTGAGTAGGTCAGGATCGCGGCCGGTTGCGGCATGCCGGCGTCGCGCGCTGCCAGCGCGCAGGCCAGCGACAGGCCGCCGCCAGCCGAATCCCCGCCGAAGGCGATATGCGCCGCGGGCACGCCCGACGCGAGCACGGCGCGGTACACGGCCAGCGCATCGTCGATCGCGGCTGGAAACGGATGCTCGGGCGCCAGGCGGTAATCCGGCAACAGCACGCGGGCACCGGTTAGCGCCGCCAGCCGGCTGGCCATCGAGGTGTACAAGCTCGGTGCGCCGACGGCATAGCCGCCGCCATGGAAGTAGATCAGTACGCGCTGGCGATCGGCGCCGGTCGGCGTCACCAGCAGGCCGGGCACGCCGGCCGTGGTCTGCGGCTGAATCCGTCCGCCACGGGCGTGCAGTGGTCGCAGCAGTGCGCCGGCGCGCAGCAGACCGGCGCGCTGTTTCTGGTGCGGAGCCGGGCTGCTCATCACGCGCCCTATCGTCAGGCGGATCACGGGGTGCATCAGTCGGGCTCGCAACGAGACCGGCGCGGGGTTGGCGAAATCGGGCATGAAGGCCGTCTGCAAAGGTTTGTGGCGCGCATCCTCGCCGGGTCTGCGATCAGCGGCAACCGCTGCGGTTCACCCGCCGCAGCGGCACACTGGCCGCCACTATCGAAAAGGAGCCACCATGGCCCGAGCGGAATCGACACTGATCTTGCAACGGGGCGCCAAGGCGCCTGGGTTTTCGCTGCCGGACACGGTGGGCGGGCCGATGCTCGACTGGACGACCTGGCGCGCCGGGCGCCCCTGCGTGCTGATGTTCATCTGCAACCATTGTCCCTACGTGCTGCACTTGATCGGCACGATCGCCCGGCTTGCGCCGCAGTGGCAGGCGCGCGGCGTCGCGGTCGTCGCGATCAGCAGCAACGACGTCCAGCGCTATCCGCAGGATGCCCCGGCCGAGATGACGCGGTTCGCAGCCGCTCACGGGCTGAGCTTTCCGTACCTTTATGACGAATCCCAGCAAGTCGCGCGGGCCTATGGCGCTGCGTGCACGCCGGATTTCTACCTGGTCGATGGCGACGGGCGGCTGGCGTGGGCCGGACGCTTCGACGACGCCACGCCCGGCAACGGCCGGCCGGTGACCGGCGCCGATCTGTCGGCCGCCATCGACGACCTGCTGGCGGGCCGGCCCTGTGATCCGCAGCCGCGCCCCAGCGTCGGTTGCAGCATCAAGTGGAAGGTGTAGATCCGTGTCGGCATCGGTCGTGCTGCATCGTCGCAACTGCTCTACAATAAGAATTATTCTCATTCCTTGAGTCCCGCTCGATGCGGCTGTCCGACCTGTCCCGCGATGTGCCGGCGGTGATCGTCACTGTCGACGACGTAACGCGGCCTGATCCGATTTCGGGCCGCTTGCGCGACCTCGGCTTTGTCGCGGGCGAGGCGGTGCGCGTCGTTGCCAACGGCCCGTTCGGAGGCGATCCGATGCTGATCCAGATCGGCTTCACCCAGTTTGCGCTGCGCCGTGCCGAAGCGGCGCGCGTGCAAGTGGAGTGCGACGCCTGATGGACACCTTGCGCGTCGCGCTGGTCGGCAACCCCAACTGCGGCAAGACCGCACTGTTCAACCAGCTGACCGGCAGCCGCCAGAAGGTCGCCAACTACGCCGGCGTCACCGTCGAGCGCAAGGAAGGCCGCTTCGTCGCCGGCAGCGGCCGTTTGGTGCAAGTGCTCGATCTGCCCGGCGCCTACAGCCTGGCCGCGACCAGCCCCGACGAAGCGGTGACGCGCGATGTCTGCATGGGACGCTTCGAAGGCGAGGCGAGGCCCGACCTGCTGGTCTGCGTTGCCGACGCCACCAACCTGCGTCTGCATCTGCGCTTCGTGCTGGAGCTGCAACAGCTCGGCTTGCCGATGGTGCTGACGCTGAACATGGTCGACGCCGCGCGTCGCCGCGGCATCGTGATCGACCGCGAACGCTTGCAGCAGATGCTCGGTGTGCCGGTGGTCGAAACGGTGGCGGTCCGTCGTGGTGGCGCGCGCGAGCTGGTCGAGCGTCTCGATGGCGTACTGCCGCCGGTGCCGGTGGCCTTGCAGGACGGCAGCGACCTGCATGCCCGCGTGGTGCGCTTGCTGAGCGACTGCGTGTCGATGCCGCGTCGCATCGCGCGCTTCGACGCGGCCGCTGACCGCGTGCTGCTGCACCCGGTCTGGGGACTGGCGATTCTCAGCGTCGTGATGTTCCTGATGTTCCAGGCGGTGTTCTCTTGGGCCGAGCCGCTGATGGACGGCATCGAAGCGGCCATGGCGGGCCTCGGTGTCGCGGTCGGCCAGTGGTTGCCCGACGGCTTGCTGCGCAGCCTGGTCGTCGACGGCGTGATAGCCGGAGCCGGCGGCGTGCTGGTGTTTCTGCCGCAGATTCTGATCCTGTTCCTGTTCATCCTGACGCTGGAGGAATCCGGCTATCTGCCGCGCGCGGCGTTCTTGCTCGACCGGCTGATGGTCGGCGCCGGCCTGACGGGTCGCGCGTTCATTCCGCTGCTGTCGAGCTTCGCGTGTGCGATCCCCGGCATCATGGCCACGCGCAGCATTCAAGATCCGCGCGAGCGCCTGGCGACGATCATGGTGGCACCGTTGATGACCTGCTCGGCGCGGCTGCCGGTCTACGCGTTGCTGATCGGTGCGTTCATTCCTCAGCGCAGCGTCGGTGGCCTGTTCAACTTGCAGGGTTTGGTCATGTTTGGCCTGTATGCGCTCGGCATCGTGTCAGCCGCGCTGGTGGCCTACGTGATGAAGTACTTCAAGCGAGACCACACCGAGCAGTCGTTGCTGATGGAACTGCCGTCGTACCGCTTGCCGCATCTGCGCGATCTGGCGATCGGTTTGTGGGAGCGCGGCTCGATCTTCGTCCGTCGCGTCGGCACGATCATCCTGGCGCTGACGGTGCTGCTGTGGTTCCTGTCGAGTTTTCCGGCGCCGCCGGATGGCCATCTCGGTGATGCGATCGACTACAGCTTCGCCGGCCGCATCGGCCACTGGCTGGAATTCGTGTTCGCACCCGTCGGCTTCAACTGGCAGATCTGCGTGGCGCTGATTCCGGGCTTGGCAGCGCGCGAAGTGGCCGTGGCATCGCTTGCGACGGTGTACGCGCTGTCGGGTGACGGTGTCGAAACGGCGCTCGCGCCGATCATCGCTGCGCAGTGGACGCTGCCGACCGCGCTGTCGTTACTGGCTTGGTACGTCTATGCACCGCAGTGCATGTCGACGCTGGCCGTGATCCGTCGCGAAACCAACTCGTGGAAGACGGTCGGATTGGCGGCCGGCTATCTGTTCGGCCTGGCGTATCTGGCCTCGTTCGTGACCTATCAGCTGGCGCGGGGCTTGGGCTTATGAACACGCTGGGACCGATCGTGCAAGACCTGATCGTCGGCGCCTGCGTCGCGGCCGCGATGCTGTATGCACTCGGTCGCTACTGGCCGCAGGCGATCGATGCGCCACGCGCCGCGCTGGCCGACTGGCTGTCGCGGCGGGGCCATGCACGAGCGGCCGCGCAGTTGCAGCCAGTGGCACGCCGCACGTCGGGCTGCCATAGCGGTGGCGATGCCGCCGCAGCGGTGCCCGCGTCCTCGTGCGGGACCTGCGGTCAATGCGCGAGCGCTGCGCCCAGCGTCAGCCCCGCGCTCCCCACCGAGCAGACGGTCCGCTTCCAGCCGCGTCGTCGCTAGCGCGCCAGCCGCGTCAGCTGGCGGCGTCGCGCTGCTCGCGCCGCGCCGCATGCCAGACATCGCGCGCGGCGTCGGCATTGAGCAGTGCGATGCCGATGCCGACGATCACGTCCGGCCACGGTTGCGGCCACAGCAGCGTGACCAAGCCGGCGCCGATGATCGCGAGGTTCGCGTAGGCGTCGTTACGCGCCGACAGGAATGCAGCGCGCGTCAGGCTGCCGCTGTGATCGCGAAAGCGCGTCAGCAGCAGTGCACAGCCGCTGTTGATCGCCAGTGCCCCCAAGCCGGTCAGCGTCAGCGATGTCGCCTCCGGCGCAACGCCGCTGGCGATCTGCTGCCACAGCGCCCACAGCGTCGCCAACCCCGGCACCATCAGCAGTGCCGCCATCGCCATGCCGGCGCGGGCTCGCGCGGCCAGTGACCAGCCCAGCGCGAGCAGGATCAGCAGATTGACCGAGGCGTCTTCGAGAAAGTCGATGCTGTCGGCAAACAGGGAAACCGACTGAATGTTGATTGCCACGCCGAACTCGACGCCGAACCAGGCGAGGTTCAGCAGCGCCACGGTCAGCACCGCGCGCCGCAGTGACAAGTCCGTCATCGGGCGCTGATCCACTGCACCGACGCGATGCCGAGCAGCGTCATCGCCAGTGAGCCGCCAACGTGTAGCGCCACCGCGCCCGCCAGCATGACGAGCCGACCCTGCTGCAACAGGGCCACCAGCTCGGCCGAAAACGTCGAAAACGTCGTCAAGCCGCCACAGAATCCAGTGATCACCAACAGCCGCCACTCGGGAGCCAGCGACGCGGCTTGAGCAAACGCGGCGATTGCGGCGCCGATCACGTAGGCGCCGATCAGGTTGGCGATCAAGGTGCCCGGCGGGATTGCGGGAAACAGCGCGTTGGCGGCGAGCCCGAGCAGCCAGCGCAGCCAAGCGCCGAGCGCAGCGCCGATGGCCACGGCCAGCATGCCCAATGCAGTCATGTTGCGCTCCGGTGCGCGCCGCCCGGCAATACGGGCATCGGCCGATTGTAGGCAGCGTGACCGGTAGACGTGAAACGCCCCGCCGTGCGTGCGTGGCGCAGGGCGGGGCGTTGGTCATGCGACGCGGTCATCCGACGCCAATTCTCAGTCGGCCGAGCCGATCGGCCGGACTGCGAATCGGCGCCGAACGGACGCCGATCCGACGCGGATCAAACGCCGATCACACCACCGTCGTCCTTGGTGATGACCACCGTGGCCGAGCGGGGGCGCGACGTGCCGCCGTCCGGGAAGTGGCTGGTGATCGACGTCAGCGAGCCCGCTTCACCCGGATGCTGGATGTTGACGAACATCGCCTTACCATCCGGCGTCCACGTGATGCCGGTGATTTCGCATTCGACCGGGCCGACCAGGAAGCGACGCAGGTTGGTACCCGGCGCCTTGCCGACATAGGTGCGCGTCGTCGTCGTGCCGGACACCACGTCCTTGGCGGCGCCGTCGCCGTACGCGCCAGGGACAGCGGCCAGCATCATGCAGTTGGTCACGTCGGTGTAGGCGCCGTCGTCGGTCTGGATCCAGATCAGGCCGTTGGGGCCGAACGCCAGGCCGTCAGGGCTCGACATGTCGTTGTCATCGGTCAGCGACGACAGGTTGACGTTGGTGGCATCGGCGTCGGCCTGCGCGCCGAACACGTAGACGTCCCACTTGAACGTAAGGCTCGCCTGGTTGCCATCTTCCTTCCAGCGGATGATGTGGCCGTTGACGTTGCCCTTCTGCTCGCGAGTGCCCTTGAAGTCCGAGTACGCGCGCGGATTGGCTGCATCCAGCGGCTGGTTACTGCTGCTGCCGCGGTTGGCGTTGTTGGTCAGCGTCAGATACACCTCGCCGTTGGCCGGGTTGACCGCAGCCCACTCCGGGCGATCCATGCGCGTGGCACCGACCGAGTCAGCGGCCAGGCGCGTGGCCACCGCGATGTCGGCCTGGCTGGCGAACGGGTACAGCGTGTTGGCCGCGGTCAGGCCGTTCTGGCCCTGCTTGAGCGCGATCCACTGGCCGCTGCCATCGGCAGCGAACTTGGCCACGTACAGCGTGCCGGCATCCAGGTACTTGTCGCCGGCGGCCAGGCCGCCGGTGGCGTCGGCCGGGTTCCACAGCGCGTCGGACACCCACTTGTAGACGTATTCGCCGCGGCTGTCGTCGCCCATGTAGAACACCAGCGGCTGACCGCTGACCGGCTCGGCCGGCCAAGCGCCTTCATGGCCGAAGCGGCCCAGCGCTGTGCGCTTGCGCGGCACCGAGCTGGGGTTGAACGGATCGATCTCGACGATGTAGCCGTAGGTGTAGGCCTCGTTGCGGAAGTCGTCGGTGCCGTCGGTGGAGCTGCCCCGCAACGAGATGTCCCAGCGCGAGTATCCGGTTTCGCTGGCGCTGGCCGGCGTGACGGTCGCCCAGGCATTGCTGCCGGCTGCGCCCTGGTTGGTGCCGCTGCGCTTGAGCAGCACCACTTCGGTGGCGCTGCGCTTGCTGTCGTCATCGGCGGCGCGGCGGAAGTAGCCGGCCCAGTTTTCTTCGCAGGTGAGGTAGGTGCCCCACGGCGTATAGCCGTTGGCGCAGTTGTTGATCGTGCCGCGCGTCATCGTGCCGGTCGGCGAGTACGCGGTCTTGGCGTAGGCGCTGCCAGCAACCGGGCCATTCAATTGAATCGGCGTGAACGGGGTGATGCGACGGTTGAACGTGGAGCTCTGAACGTAGGCAAAGCGGCCATTGCTGCCCTTGGCCACTTCCACGACGCTGACGCCGTGAGCTTCGATTTCCTTGCGCGCTTCCGACTCGGGCCGCGGCGCCGGGCTCGGGCCGTTCACATGCAGATAGATTTCGGTGATGTTCTCGTGGTTCATCACCAGCAGGCCGCGATCGACCGCGTTTTCAGAGTAGCGGCCGGCGCTGTCCATGCCGAAGAAATGCATACCGTCGTGATGGTCGCCAGCGCGCTGGCTAAAGTCGCTGTCGGTGCCGTCATTGCGATAGGCGCTGGTGCTGGCCGTCAGCGGATCGCCCAGGCGCAGCAGCGTCGTGGCCGTGTAGCCGGCCGGGATGCTGACGATATCGTTCCGGTTCTTGGCAACGGCGGTGAAACCCAGCGCGGTCGCCAGCGGCGGCGTCACGCTGTCGTCACCGTCTTCGTCGTCGTTGTCGTCGGTGCAGCCGATCAGGCTGGTGCTGCCGAGCACGGCCATCGCCGTGGCGGACAGGCCGCCGAGCAGCGCCTGGCGGCGCGACAGACGGGCGGCAAGCACCGCGTCGAACGAATTGGGGTCGGCCGCGACGGGAGCGCCCGCGGCGATACGGCGGAGATCATTCATCTTTGAAGTTCCGATTGGCTGTGCTGGGAAGTCATGGCAAGCCCAGCCGCAATGCGGTGGGACGGCGACGACCTTAAAATCCAGCGATGACAGCGCGGTGACGCTGCGATGACATCGCCGCTCGGGCGGTTAGAATCGGCCTAGTCTCCAACCTTGGCCATTGTTCCTTGAACGCTGTCGTCTGCTACGCCGTCACGCTCGCCGATCTGCGCGCTCACCGGTTCGATGTCCGTTGTCACCTCGCTGACGCACCGGCCGATCTGGTATTGAGCTTGCCCGGCTGGATCCGCGGCAGCTATCTGGTCCGGGACTTCGCCAAGCATGTGCTCGCGCTGCGAGCCGAGCGCGACGGCATCGCGCAAACAATCGAGCGTCTCGACAAGAACCGCTTCCGCGTGCCCGGTCGCGGCGCGCTGACGCTGCATTACGGCGTCAATGCGTTCGACGAGTCGGTGCGCAAGGCGTTTCTCGATACGCGGCGTGGGTTCTTCAACGGCAGCTCGCTGTTCTACTGCCCGGCTGGCTACGAGCGCGCCCGCTTCGAGCTGACGATCGAACGTCCGCTCGATCCGCTGTGCCACGACTGGAAGCTGGCGACGACGCTGACCGCCGAAGACGTCGATGCCGACGGCTTCGGTCGATACTCGGCGCCCGACTACGAAACACTGATCGACAACCCGGTCGAGATCGCGCCGTTCCAGCGCTATGACTTCGACGTCGACGGCATCCCGCATGCGCTGGTGTTGTCGGGGCGTGTCGAGCTCGACGCGGCGCGCGTGACCGGCGATCTACAGAAGATCTGCCATGTCGAGCGCGAGATGTTCGGCCAGCAGCCGGCGCGCGGCCCGGGCTTGGACTCGTATCTGTTCCTGACCAACGTGGTGTCGTCCGGTTACGGCGGCTTGGAACATCGCAGCTGCACGGCGCTGATCTGTTCGCGCGGCGACTTTCCGCGGCCCGGCAAGAGCGAGTTGAGCCGCGAATACCGCACGTTTCTCGGCTTGTGCTCTCACGAGTACTTTCACTTGTGGAACGTCAAGCGCATCACCGCCGCTGCATTCGCCGAGTCGGACCTGCAGCGCGAAGCCTACACGCGCGACTTGTGGCACTACGAAGGGACCACCTCGTACTACGACGATCTGTTTCTGCTGCGTGCCGCGATCATCGACGCGCCGGTCTATCTGGACTTGGTGGCCGAGCAAGCGACGCGGCTGCAGCGCGCCCCGGCAAGGCTGACGCAGACGCTGGAAGACGCCAGCTTCGAAACCTGGATCAAGTACTACCAGCCCGACGAAAACTCGATCAACGCCAGCACCAACTACTACGTCAAAGGCGCGCTGGTGTCGCTGTGTCTCGACTTGAAGCTGCGCCTTGAATCGAGCGTGACGCTCGACGATGTGATGCGCACCTTGTGGCAGCGCTATGGCGCTCAGGATATCGGCGTGCCCGAGAACGGGCTGGCCGACACCGCAGAGCAACTCAGCGGTCTGGCCTTGCGGCCGTTCTTCGATCTTGCGCTGCGCAGCACCGACGAGCTGCCGCTGGCCGAGTTGCTGGCCGAGTTTGGCGTCACGGCCACGCTACGCGCGGCGACGTCGCCGATCGACGATGGCGGGCGCACCGCCAGCCGCGCGCACGGCGTCTGGGCTGGGCTGCGCTTGCGGCCCGGCGACACCAGCATCGCGGCTGTCATCAGCGATGGTCCCGCGATGCAGGCGGGCTTGGCGGCCGGCGATCAGTTGGTGGCGATCGACGGCTTGCGCGTCAGCGCGCAGAACTGGACCCGTCGTCTCGACCTGATCGACGCCGGGCGCGAGGTGCGGGTCGATTTCTTCCGTGGTGAAGAGCTGTTGTCGACGACGCTGACGTTGCTGCCGGCACCGTTGGATACCTGGACGCTGACGCTGGCCGATGTCGACGGTGAGCGCCTGGCGCGGCGCCAAGCCTGGCTCGGCGTTTGAGGCGATTCCGATGATGCGTTCTGAATCCCGGCGACGCGGCGCTGCGTACTAAACGCCCATGATCGAAGCCATTGTGAAACTCGTTTGTGCGTACGCCGTCGGTAACCTGATGGGCGGACAAATCGTCGGCTGGCTGCGCGGCGGCATCGACTTGCGCCAGCAGGGCAGCGGCAATGTCGGCGCCACCAATGCCTTGCGCACGCAGGGTGCAGCCTTCGCACTGTCGGTACTGCTGATCGACGTGCTCAAAGGCGTCGTGGCAGCGCGGCTGGTTCCATTGATCCCGTGGCCGCTGCCCGGAGCAGGCCACGTGCCGCTGGAATCGATCCAGTACCTGTGCGGCGTCGGCGTCGCGTTGGGACATTGCTATCCGGTCACGCTGGGCTTTCGCGGCGGCAAGGGCGTGGCAACGCTGGCCGGCGTGTTCGGTGCGCTGATGACGCCGGCGCTGCCGTGGATGTTGCTGGTGTTCGCGCTGGTGGTGATGCTGACCGGCTATGTCAGCGCCGCAACGCTGGGTGCAACCGGCACGGCGCTGCTGTACGTGCTGATCTTCAAAGCCCAGGCGCTCGCCGCGCCGGCCAGCGTGTTCACGCTGGCGATGGCCGCACTGGTGCTGTTCAAGCACCGCGACAACGTCCGTCGCTTGCTGACTGGCACCGAGCATCGCTTCGAAAAAGCCCGCGTGCTCGGCCGCTTGTGGGCGCCGCGTCGGTGAGCGAGAGCCTGCTCGATACTTTGGCCGACGGCCAGTGGCATAGCGGCGAGGCGCTGGCCGCCAGCGCCGGCATCACGCGTGCCGGGCTGGCCAAGCGCGTCGACAAGCTGCGCGAGATGGGCTTGGACGTGGAGGCGCGCCAGGGGCTGGGCTATCGGCTGACGCAGCCGCTGGAGCGGCTCGATGCGGCGCATCTGCAGGGCGGCGCACCGGCTGGCTTGCGCGTGGCGGTTGTCGACAGCACCGATTCCACGAATCGCCAGTTGCTCGATGCCGCCCCGATCGACGATCCGCAGGCGCTGCTGGCCGAATACCAGACGGCCGGGCGCGGTCGGCGCGGCCGGGTCTGGCGCTCGCCCTACGGCGCCAATCTGTACCTGTCGCTGGCCTGGTCGTTTACCCAATGGCCGCCGCAGCTGACGGCGCTGCCGCTGGCGGTCGGCGTCGCCTGCGCGCGGGCGCTGCGCAGCGTCGGGCTGCAGACGCTGCAACTGAAATGGCCGAACGACTTGTGGGTCGACCATCGCAAGCTGGGCGGCATCCTGATCGAGCATCGAGGCGAGGCGGGTGGCGCCTGCCGGGTCGTCATCGGCATCGGCTTGAACGTGGCGATGTCGAACGCGCAGGCCGACGGTATCGACCAAGCCTGGATCAGCCTCGATGAAGCGCTCGGTGCCAAGGCATCGCGCAATGCCGTCGCCAGCGCACTGCTGACGGCGCTACACGGCGTCGTCGGTGCGTTCGAGTATCAGGGCTTCGCGCCGTTGGCGGCCGAATGGAGTGCGCTGGATCTGACGCGCGACCAGCCGGTGCAGATCACCGGGACGCCGTCGTATCAGGGCATCGCGCGTGGCGTAGACGAGATCGGCGCCTTGCGCGTCGACGTCGACGGCGAGCGACGCGTCGTGCATTCCGGCGACGTCAGCCTGCGGCTCGCCTCATGAGCGTCAGCAGCCCGATGCTGCTGCTCGATATCGGCAACAGCCGTGTGAAGGCGGCATGGGCCGACGACGCGGAGGCGCCACTGCGGATGCTGCCGACCGAGCCGCACGACGCCGATCCAGCGGGTGCGCTGGCGCGGCTGACGCTGCCGCCGCAAGCGCCGGCGCAGATCTGGATCTCGCATGTGCTCGGTGCCGCCGGCGAAGCCGCGCTGGATGCGGCCGTTGAGTCGCGCTGGCGTTTCCGGCCGCAGTACGCCCGGGCGGTTGCGGCGCAGCAGGGCTTGCGCAGCGCGTATGTCGAGCCGGTGCGCCTGGGTGTCGACCGCTGGCTGGCGATGCTGGCGGCCTATCACTTGGCACCAGCCGGTGCGGTGGTCGTCGATGCCGGTACCGCACTGACCACCGACGTGATCGGTGCCGATGGTGAGCACCGTGGCGGCACGATCGGTGTCGGCCTGCTGACCGCGCAGCGTGCCGTGCTCGGCGCCACCCGCTTCGCTACGCGTGACCTGTCGGCCGGCTACGACGGCGGACTTGGCCGCGACACCGAAACCTGCGTGCGCCAAGGCGCGATGCTTGCCTGCCTAGGTGCGATCGACCGTGCGGCCGCGCTGGCAGGTCCCGATAGCGCCCGGTTCATTACCGGCGGCGACGCGACGCAGTTGCTGCCCTATCTGACCGGGCCCTGGCAGCACCGGCCGCTGCTGGTCCTCGAAGGCCTGCGCTGGTGCGCGGCCGCTGCCTCGCCGGCCGCGCTGGCGGGCGGTGCCCTGCACGACTAAACTTGCGGCCCTTCGCCGGGTTAGCACAGCGGTAGTGCAGCGGTTTTGTAAACCGAAGGTCGGGGGTTCAAATCCCTCACTCGGCACCAAAAAAGCGACGGATGACGCGACACACCGCGTCGTCGAGCCCCCGGAAACGGGGGCTTTTTGGTTGGGGTCGGTTGCCGCCGTCCCATACCGGCGGGATCAGGCGCTCTCGATGGCCGCGAATGCGGCAGAGAATCGGCGCCTGCCCTTGGCGATGCGCTTCGCTGCCGTTGGTCGCGATCGATGCCGGCAGCAGCGGTGATCGGCCTAGCGTGCATCGACACGCAGGGGGTTCCAATGCCCGCAACGTTCGATTCACCGCTAAGCGCCGCACCCGATCCAGTTGATGCCGACGACGAAGGCGGTGGCGCGTCGATCGACGATCAGCGTCAGCAGTTGCTGAGCGTGATCCACGCAATGGTCGGTCAGCCTGTACCGCCGCCGCAGACGGCCCGGCTTGATGAGGCGGCGTTTCTGGCCCAGATGCTGTCGATGGTCCGACAAGTGCAGCCGTTGGCGCTGCACTCCCAGAAGCTGGAAGCGATCGGCCAACTGGCGGCCGGCATCGCGCACGAAATCAACACGCCGATTCAGTTCATTTCCGACAACGTCGCGTTCCTGAAGCAGGCCTTCATGCTGCTCGACCCACGTGCCGACGGCAGCAGTACCGTCAACGAGCGCCAGTTGCGGTACGCACGCGAGCAGATTCCGCTGGCGTTTGAGCAGACGATCGAAGGCTTGCAGCGGGTCATCCTGATCGTCTCGGCGATGAAGCGCCTGTCGCATGCCAGCAATGGACAGCGCGACTCGGTCGACATGATCGACATCATCAACACCACGTCGGTCGTGTCGCGCAACGAGTGGAAGTATGTCGCCGACATGCAGATCGACGTGACGCCCCAGATGCCGCCAGTGCCGTGCATCCGCGACGACATCTACAGCGTGCTGCTGAACATCATCATCAATGCCGCCCATGCAATCGCAAGCCAGGTCGAGGCCGGGCGCTACGAGAAGGGACTGATCCAGATTCGGGCCCGCGCCTTGGCCGACTGCGTGCGCATCACGATTGTCGATAACGGCTGCGGCATCGCCGATACCGCTCGCGGCCGAGTGTTCGAACCGTTCTATTCGACCAAGGCCGTGGGCAAGGGTACCGGGCAGGGCCTGGCGATCGCCCACTCGATCGTCGTCCAGAAGCATCGCGGTCGCCTGTGGTTCGATAGCGCGCCCGGAGAAGGAACCTCGTTCCATATCGAACTGCCGTTGCAGGCGACCAGCGAGTAAGCGGCCATGGACGTACTGTTCGTCGACGATGAAGAACTGATACTCAAGGGCGTACAGCGCACGATCGGACTGGCGGGCTTCGATTGGAACGTACGCTATGCGACGTCGGGCCGTCAGGCGATCGCGTTTTGCGAAGCGGCAGCGCCCGACATCATCATCAGCGACATGCGGATGCCGGGCATGGACGGTGCCCGTCTGCTCAAGCAGGTGCAGCAGCGCTGGCCTTCGACACTGCGTGTGATTCTGTCGGGCCATGCCGATGAAGAGATGACGATCCGTGCGCTCGACGTTGCCCATCAGTACCTGACCAAGCCTTGCGACCTGTCGACGCTGGAGACGTTGATCGAGCACTGCGCCGAGGATCGACAGCGCCAGGATGATGCGTCGTTGGTCGCCCTGGTCGGGCAGTTCGACCGGCTGCCGGTGGCACCGCGCAGCTATCTGCAATTGCAAGCCTTGTTGACGACGCCCGGCTATGACTTGGGCCAAGTGACGGCACTGATCGAGCATGATGTGGCGCTGGCCGCCAATGTGCTGAGGCTGGCCAACTCGGCCTATTTTCGAGCCAACGCACCGATCAGCGATGTTCACACCGCCGTCGTCCGGCTCGGACTCTCGACGATCAGGACCTTGATTCTGATCTGCGATCTGTATTCCGACGACGCCTATCGTGACGATCCCGTGTTGGCCCGTCTGCGCGGCTGTGCCATCGAAGCCTCGATCATCGCGGCCACGCTGATGCACGGTACGCCGGGACGTGATGTGGCGATGACGGCGGCGCTGCTGGCCGATATCGGTCGCATGCTGATGCATCGGTATCGAATGTCGACGACCGATCGCCACGCGGAGGTCGGTGCTTACCTGCTGTCGACGTGGGGCATGCCGGATTCGCTGGTGGATCTGGTCCGGCAGCATCACTCGCCTCGATGGGTCGATGATGCGGCGATGCGCGAGCTGATCACGGCCACCCATATCGCCGTCTGCGTGGCCAACGCCGAGGCTTGCGACAGCGGCTATTTGCTGCAACTCGGTAACCGTGCCGACGCGCTGCTGGGTCTGGCTCGTCAATGTCTGGCGCAGACCACGGCGATCGATGGAGAGCGGGATCGTGGCTAGCGTGCTGTTCGTTGATGACGAGCCCCAGGTTCTGGCTGCGATCGAGCGCAGCCTGTTTCAGCGCTACGAGCTGTACACGGCCACCTCCGGTATCGCCGGGCTCAAATGCCTGATTGACCATCCCGACATCCGCGTCGTGGTGTCGGATATGCGGATGCCGGTACTCGACGGTGCGCAGTTTCTGCAGGAAGTCCGACGTCGTCATGAAGGCGTCGTCACGCTGCTGCTGACCGGCCATGCCGATCTCGAACAGGCTGCCGCGGCCGTCAACGAAGGCGCGATCTTCAAGTTGCTGACCAAGCCATGTCCGCAATCCACGCTATTCGGTGCGCTCGACGATGCGCTGGCGCTGGTACAGGCACGCGACGCCGAATCGGCCCTGCTGCACACCACGCTGCTGGAGACAATGCGGGCGATGTCGCAGATGCTGGCCTTGGCCAGTCCGGCGGCCTACTTGAAGACGCGCTTCGTCGAGCAGTGCGTACGCTACGGTTTGCCCCGATTGCAGTGGTCGGACCGCTGGCAATACGAAGCCGCCGCGACACTGAGCCAGATTGGCCGCGCCGGTGGCGACTCTGAGCCGTCCATCGTGGAAGGCAGTGCGATGCCTGCACATTCCGAGCGGGCATGGGCGCTGCTGCGCTCGATACCCCGGCTCGACAAAGTTGCGCTGATGGTCCGGTATCACGACAGCGCGATTCCGGTCGAGCTCGACGAGACCAGTCGCCAAGGCGCGCAATTGCTACATGCGGCCGTCGTGCTCGAAGGCCTGACCTACAGCGAGTTGGGCCATAACCGGGCCCAGCAAGCGCTGATCGCCGCACGCCACAAGATTGCGCCGAGGATCATTGATGCCGTGCATGATTTCGTGCCGGACATCCATGGCGTGCGGCTCGAAGCCATTCACAAACTGGTGCCGGGCTGGCTGCTGGAGCAGGACGTGCTGACTGATGCCGGCATGTTGGTGCTGCACAAGGGCCAGCGGCTCAGTGAAGCGGCCATTACGGCGCTGAACAACCTGTTGAAGCTCGGCAAGATCGCGGATGGCGTCAGAGTGCAGCCGCTGTAACGCTAGCGCGGCTCATCCTTGGCTCGGCGATGGATGGCGCCCGCATCGTTGACGATGATCGTGAACCCGGAGGCTCGACCGCCGCCTTCGTCATAATAGGTTCGCGATGATCGACCGCCGTCCAGACCCAGGCGCTGACCGCGTTCCATGGATCCGGTGAATAGTTGGTTGCGCCCGTTGCTCTTGGCGCGATACAGCGAGGTATCGGCCACCCGCATTGAATCGGTCAGCGTGCGACCGGGCGAGATCGAGCAGCCTCCGGCGCTGCAGGTCACGATATGGTCGGGACTTTGTTCATGCTCCAGACGCGCCAGCCGGATGTCGCGCAGCAGCGCTTCGACGCGTGCTTCACCGTCAATGGATGCGCAGTCGTACAGAAAGATCGCGAACTCGTCGCCGCCGATACGCGCCACCATATCGAAGGGCCGACGCGCGCTGCGGTTGAGGATCAGCGCCACATGCCCCAGAACCTGATCGCCCCGGACATGACCGTAGGTATCGTTGATCTGCTTGAACCGATCGAGGTCGATCAGCGCCAGGTAGTGGTGTGAGCCCTCGTCCGACCGGTGCTGCTGGCGCTGTACGCGCTCGAAATGATCTTCGAGTGCACGCCGATTCGGCAGTCCGGTCAGTGGATCGCGAAAGGCCTGGCTACGCAGCAGCAGCCGGGCGGCCCACTCGTGTTGGATCGATACCTGCCGCAGCAGGTTGGACACCAGCATCGGTCCCAGGACCAGGGCCTGCATCAGCCAGATCGAGGGTGTCGGCGTGGAGTCGCTCGCCAGATACAGCGCATCAAACAGCAGGATCACCAATCCGTAGCAAATGACGAAGCCGATGGAACGTGTCGGCGGCTGGTTCACCAGCGACAGCATCATCACCGGAACGACCAGCATGATCGACGGGGTCAGCTCGCCCCGGCTGAAGCCTTCGCTGTAGCGAACATATTCAGCGCAGACGACGGTGGCCATGAACATGCCGCCGATAGCCCAGTCGATCAATCGATGGCTGCAATCAACCAACAGGAAGCGCGTCAGAGCGGCGTATCCCAACAGCAGTCCGAACAGCAGTCCGTAGACCACGACCGGGTCCTGCAAGGGATGCGGGATCGCGGCATAGATCCAGAGTGGTGCGACCGCCGTCATCGTCATCAGCCCCAGCACGGCATACAGGCGGTCGGGCAGCGTGCGATGGCCAAGATGAACACGCAGGCTCTCGGCGAGCGCGGGCGACAGCACCTCGGTGTGGAATCGCCCCGAGACGATGCGTTCCAGTGCCTGAAGATCTTCGGCCGCCAGATCCGGTGCAGCACTGTCGTCAGCGTCGCTAGGCGGCTTGAATGGCAGCCATGACCACCAGCCTCGTTCTGCCGAGTTGACCAGCATCGTCATCCATCCCTTGATTGATTGCTCTGCCGCATCCCATATCGGCAGTGGTTCCGGCGCGGTCGATCCGATGCGGGCCTGATCAGGCGCAGCGCTTCGTGTACGAGTGTTGCCTTGCGTCGGGCACCGAAAGTCTAGACGCGGCGTTGTACGGTCAACGCGCGCTCTGCCGGCAAATTGCTACCGGCTATCGACCGATGGGGGTGTTTTGCAGGCGCAGGCCTCGTTTTGGCGCGTATCGCTGAGGCTGCAGTGGGCACTCTGTGGACAGCGAACCTATAGTGCCGTCTGTCCTCCACCGATCGAAACCACCCCGGTGAAAACGTTCATTACCGCTGGTTTGCTGGTCTTGGCTGCCCAGCTGGCCGCGTGCACGACGATCGCTGACCTCACTGAGACACGGGACGGTGCGCGCTTCCGCGTCGGTGACCGTGCCAGTGCTCGCGTCGGCGACGTGATGCTGGATCGCTACCGTTATGCGACCGAACCGACGGCCAAGCCTCGGTCCGAGATTGCGGCGGCCCCCGGTCGTTACGCGTTACGTGCCGGCTATCCGTTGGTGGCGCGACGCGTCGACGGCGAGGCTGCGTATTGCACTCCGCCACAGGCCAGCAGCGTGGCCTGTTTCTACGACCGCGATGGCGATAGGGCTTTCGACCACGACTGGGTCAGCAACTGGGGCGTCGCCAGCAGCGTCCGGCCGCTGCCGGTGCCGGAGCCTTACGACAAAGTCGACAGCCGGATGGCGCGCGGCTTCAAGTCGGAGCTGATCTACCTGGGTCTTAACGGTCAGGTGATTCAGCTGCGCTACCAGGACTACACCGATGATCTGAGCGCGCCGAGCTATACCCAGCCGCTGCAAGTCAGGCTCGATACGGCCCCCGCCGTGACCGAGATTCGCTACCGAGACGCGTTGCTTCGGGTGCTCGAAGCTGATGCCACGCAGATTCGTTATCAGATCATCAGCGGATTTTCGGAGTAGCTGACCGACGCGTCGGCGCGCCGGCCGCGTCCGCCACGCGCCCGACCGGCTAGACTGGCCGCCCTTTGCCGCTGTGCCCGCCTCATGCTGCTGACGCTACGCGATGTTTCTCTGAATCTGGGCAGCACCGTACTGCTCGACCACGCCGCTTTTTCGATCGACAAGGGCGAACGCGTCGCGATCATCGGCCGCAACGGTGCCGGCAAGTCGACGCTGATGAAGGTCATCGACGGCGTCGTTGCGATCGACAGCGGCGAGATCGTCCGCGCGCAGAGCCTGCGCATCGCGCGCCTGGTGCAGGACGTACCGGCCGGCACCGACGGCAGCGTGTTCCAAGTGATCGCCCAAGGCTTGGGTACCGCCGGTGCGCTGCTGGCTCGTTATCACGAGCTGCTCGCCGCCGAGCGCTACGACGAGCTGGGCGATGTGCAGTCCAAGCTCGAAGCGGTCGACGGCTGGACGCTGGACCAGCGCGTGTCCGAGACGATTTCTCGGCTTGACCTGCCCGGCGAGGCGATCTTCAGCAGCTTGTCGGGCGGCTTAAAGCGCCGCGTGTTGCTCGGGCAGGCGCTGGTGCAGCAGCCCGATCTGCTGCTGCTCGACGAGCCGACCAACCATCTGGACGTCGAATCGATCGCCTGGCTCGAAGAATTCCTGGTCGGCTATCCGGGCGCGATCCTGTTCGTCACCCATGACCGTGCATTCCTGCAGCGGCTGGCGACGCGCATTCTGGAACTGGACCGCGGCTGGCTGACCAGCTGGCCCGGTGATTACGACAACTATCTGCGGCGCAAGGAAGAGCGACTGCACGCGGAAAGCCAGGAGCGCGCGCTGTTCGACAAGCGCCTAGCGCAGGAAGAAGCCTGGATCCGCAAAGGTGTCGAAGCGCGGCGCACGCGCAACCAGGGCCGTGTCGAGCGGCTCATGCAGTTGCGCCAGCAGTTCAGTCAGCGACGCAATGCGCCTGGGCAGGCGCGGATGCTGATCCAGGAAGCCGACCGCAGCGGCAAGCTGGTCGCCGAAGCCGACAACGTGGCCTATTCCTATGGCGAGCGTCCGATCGTGCGCGGTCTGACAACGACGATCATCCGCGGCGACAAGCTCGGCATCATCGGGCCCAACGGCGCCGGCAAGACCACGATGATCAACCTGCTGCTGGGCCGGCTGCAGCCGCAGAGCGGCGCGATGAAGCTCGGCGCCAATTTGCAGATCGCCTACTTCGACCAGCTGCGCGGGGGCCTGGACGAGAACGCATCGGTCGTCGACAACCTCGGCGACGGCAAGGACTACGTGGAGATCGGCGGCGCGCGCAAGCATGTGATGGGCTACCTGCAGGACTTCCTGTTCACGCCCGACCGGGCACGTTCGCCAGTCCGCGCACTCAGCGGCGGTGAGCGCAACCGCCTGCTGCTGGCCAAGCTGTTTGCGGTGCCGTCCAACTTGTTGGTGCTCGACGAGCCGACCAACGACCTGGACATGGAAACGCTGGAGCTGCTCGAAGAACTGCTGATGGACTACGAGGGCACCGTGCTGCTGGTGTCGCACGACCGCGCGTTTCTGGACAACGTGGTCACGCGCTGCTTGGTGTTTGAAGGCGGTGGCCGCGTCAATGAATACATCGGCGGCTATCAGGACTGGGTGCGGCAGCGCCCGGCGTCGGCCTTGCGCGCCAGCAGTGGCGGCAGCAACAACAACGCGGGCAGCAAGCCGGCTGCGGCGCCGGCCGTGGCCGCCAAGCTGACGATCGCGCGCGCGCTCAACGCCAAGGAGCGTCGCGAGCTTGAGGAGCTGCCGGCGCGGATCGAAAAGCTCGAAGCCGAGCAGGCCACGTTGGCCGACGAACTGAGCGCGCCCGGCTTCTATGACCGCCCGAAGGATCAAGTGCTGAAGGTACAAAAGCGCCTCGACGAGCTGGCGCGGACGCTGGCAACCGCCTACGCGCGCTGGGAAGAGCTCGAAGCGCTGAAGTAAAGAGCGCTCGCCTCCCGGTGCCGCGGCTCAGGGCGAGATGCAGCAGCGGTTGCGGCCGCTATTTTTGGCCTGATACAGCGCCTGGTCGGCACGCTCGAACAAGCTTTGCGGCGTGTCGTTGTCACGAAACCCGGTCACGCCGCAGGACACGGTGATCGACACCGGCATCTGCCGGAAGTGGAAGCCCAGCTTCTCCACGGTCTGCCGCAGCTTGTCGGTCACCGCCAGCGCACGCGACGGCGTCACGTCGTCGAGCAGCATCACGAACTCTTCGCCGCCGTAGCGAGCCAGGAAGTCGTTGTCGCGCAGCCGCCGTCCAAGCTGCTTGGCCAGCACCTGCAGCACCTTGTCGCCGGCGGTGTGCCCGTACTGATCGTTGATGTGCTTGAAGTGGTCGACGTCGAACGCGGCGATGCTGCGCGGTCGTTGGTCGCGCTTCCAGGCCAGCAATTCGGCCGCGACGCGCTCGTCATAAGCCGCCCGGTTGGGCACGCCGGTCAAGCCATCGCGGCTGGCTTTTCGCTCGAGCTTGCGCACCGAGTGCATCAGGGTCTGGGTTTGGTTCTCCAGTTCTTCGATCCGCGACCGTAGTGCCTCGTTGCGCTCACGATGCGTCTGCACGCGTGCCTCTTCGCGCACGCGGTAGTCGCGCACGCGTTGGTCGATTGCGGTCAGACGCCGATACACCTGGCTCTGCAAGCTGGCCAGATCCGCGGCGTCGCGCGTGTTGGCATACAGCGCCTCGGTTTCGCTGAGCAGCTGCTGGCCGAACGCATGGCCTTCGGCCAGCGCGCTGGCGCGCTCTTCGGTGTCGCCGCGCAAATGCTCGACGATGTCTTCCAGGCGTTCGTTGAACATCCGCAGCAGGCGATCGGCTTCGGCTTTCTCGCGGTGCAGCGTCTGCGCTTGGGCGTCGGCGAGATCGGCGACCTGTATCGCGACGCTGGCCAGTGATTCATGCGTGGGCTGCGGGTCACCGAGCTTGCCGAGCAGTTCGCGCGCGCGGTCGCCGGCCCCGGGCAGTGCGGAGAGCCGGTCGAGCAGCCGTTGCAGCATCTGCGTCAGTGCCGGCGACGGTGGCGGCATCACCGCAGCGGGGGTTGTGACAGCGGGCAGCGCCGGGACCGGCGCCGACTGCGTGGCAGCGACAGCAGACCGCGCCGGTACGACGGCCGTGGTCGCGGGCGGCGCGTCCTTCTGGTCCAGCACGGTCACGGCCTGGGTCAGCTGGCCCAGCAGCGTCTCCAGCGGCCCCGGCTCGGCCGGACGGCGCAACGCGCCCAGCACTTGGGTCAGCGAGGCGTCGAGCGTCTCGTGCTGACCACGCGCGGCGATGCACAGCCGGCTCGCGATCCGGCGCAGCAGTTCCTCGGTGTCGCGCCAGTGTCGTTCGCGCTTTTCCAGCTCGTCGACGGTCTCGCGGTATTGGCGCTGCCAGCGGTCAGGCTCCATGGGGGCGTCGGGCGAACAAGGGGTAATCCGCCTATCGGCGCTTGTTCAGCGAACTTGAGCCGCCGCCGCGCCCGGCGGGGTGCTCGGACTCAGTGATCCGATGCCGCGACCCACAGTGCGGCCAGCGCTTCGAGCCCGGCGCGATCGGTGTCGTCGAAGCGCGCGTGCTCGGGGCTGTCGAGATCCAGCACGCCCAGCAGGCGTTCGCCGTCCAGCAGCGGCACGACGATTTCGCTGTTGGACGCGCTGTCGCAGGCAATGTGGCCCGGAAACGCGTGCACGTCCTCGACGACTTGCGTACGACGCGTCGCCGCAGCCGTGCCGCAGACGCCGCGTCCTAGCGCGATGCGGATGCAAGCCGGCTTGCCCTGAAACGGGCCGAGCACCAGCCCACCGTCCTTCAGCAAGTAGAAGCCGGCCCAGTTCAGGCCCGGCAGGCCGTGGAAGATCAGCGCCGACAGATTGGCCGCGTTGGCGATCGCGTCGCGCTCACCGGCAAACAAGCCTTGGGCCTGGCTCAGCAGTGCCGCGTAGCGTTCGGGCTTGGACAGAGTCGAGGTGTCGTGGAGTTCGAACATGGGTACAGCCTAACGGGAAAACGCGATGCCCAGGCCGATGCGCGTGACCGAGTCGTTGTAGTCGAGCAGGCTCTCGCCGTATCCATGCCACAGATAGGCTTGGTAGAAGATCGAGCCGTCGCGTGATGGGATCGTGTAGTTGATGTTCAGCGCGCCGTGGCCGGTGTCCGGGTTCAGGCGCAGCATCGTGTGGACGACCTGACGCCGGCCGACCTGGCGCTGGTAGTGCAACTCGCCGTAGCCGTAGTGATCTTCGATGTCGGGGTTGTCGTCACCCTTGGGATCGTCCGGTGTTTTCTTGGCGTCCTCGGGCAGCCGGTACCAGGCTTTGACGTACAGCAGCGACTTGCCCTTGGCGCGGAACGGCGCGACGTACAACCGGTTCCAAGAGCGCGAGTCCGGCACGTCCTGGCCATTGGATTCGTGCTCGGCGCCAAAGTCGGCGCCCCAGTGGTTGAAGCGCTTCGGGTCCGGCGTCCAGCGGTAGAACAGTTCCGGGTTGTAGTCGGTTTCGCGGAACGGCCGCGAGCGGTCGGCGTCGTACACCTGCCAGAACGAGCGCTGGCTGTAGCCGAAGTACAGCGGCGTGCTGAACAACTGCACCTTGGCGCTGATCGCGAAGATCACTTCGGTCTGTGCGCCGGTGTAGTCGGGGCTGTACGTGGCCGGCAGGATGAACATCGGCTTGTGCGTCGACAGGCCGCGCGCCACTGACACGATTGAATACGCGTCGGGATCGTCGCTGCGCATCCGCCCGAACAGACCCAGGTTCTGCGTCATCGGCGATGGCGGCGGCGGTGCGTCGGACGGCAGCGCGGCGCTGACTGCCGACATCGGAGCGCTGTCGCCCGTTGACCCGCTACCGAGTTCCGGCGTCACGGCCTGTGGCGCGACTTCGACGGCGGGCGGGCTGGCGACGATGGCGGCGCCTGGCGCGTCGATGGTCGGTGCGGAAGCGGGTTCGGGTGCGGCTTGCGCCAGCGCCGTCGCCGGGCACAGCGTCGATCCGACGGTGAGGCAGAGGGCGGCGAGGGCCGAGGTCGCGGTTGTCATTCCAGGCTTCCCATCGACTGGGTCGCGCTGCGGGCTCAGGCCGCCAACGCGTCCACGTAAGGTTTCATCACCCGCTCGACACGACACAGCTTGGCGTAGTGCCAGAGTTTGTCCTTGTCGACCTTATGCGCCGCGAACGCAGCGCGTAGCGCATCAACTGCAATGTGCGGGCCGATCTTGTTGCGGAACTTGAACAAGTCGGCCAGCGTTTTTTCGAGCGCGTAGATGCTGACGGTGACGCTTTCGATCTCGTGGTGCTCGACGCCTTCGGTAAACGCGGGGCCGCCCAGGCGCGCCACCTTGACCTCGGGATAGTCGAGCCGCGGCCGCGCCGCGCGCCGCTCGATCGCGATATAGACTTCGTCAGACAGCGGTTCGGCCAAGCCGTGGAACGCCAGCGCCGAGCGCAGGCAGATCACGCCGTTGGGTACGGCGCGACCGGCCACGGCCAGCGCCAAGTGCGAGGTCACCGGTTTGTCGGCCAGCACGTAGCTGCCGCGCCCGACCTTCTTGATCAGCCCCTTGTCGCAGACCCGGCGCAAGTATTCGGCTTGAATGCCCTCGGCGGCCAAATCCTTCGGACGCAGCACGCCGAGCTTTGACGCCAGCTCGACGATGCGGTCGGATTTGCTTGGTTCGTCCATCCGGAGAGGCGGGCCTGTGTGCAAGCGTAAGATGTTTTTAAAATCTGTATATATTTGAGAACAAGTTTGAAAGTATTGCAAGAGATCGTTTCAAGCTATTAATTGTAAAAGACTTTGTGACAAAGTCTTGAGTGCTTTCCGCACTATCCGTGAAACGCGAACGCCCATCCGGGCGCTCCATCCGAACAGGGAAGGACCCCCGATGCTGGTCGACGTCGCATTGTTTCTGGCTGCCGCCGTGATGTTCGTGCCGCTGTTCAAGCGCCTCGGTCTGGGCGCCGTGCTCGGCTATCTGGCCGCCGGCGTCAGCATCGGGCCCTGGGGCTTGGGGCTGATATCGGACGTCGAATCGATCCTGCATTTCTCCGAGTTCGGCGTGGTGTTGCTGTTGTTCATCATTGGCCTGGAACTGCAGCCTTCGCGCTTGTGGCGTCTGCGCTCGGCGGTGTTCGGCACTGGCGGCATGCAAGTGGTGCTGACGTCGATCGCGCTGGCCGGCATCGGCATCGCAGCGGGCCTGCCGACGGCTGCTGCCGTCATCGCCGGCTTCGGGCTGGCGATGTCGTCGACCGCCTTCGTGCTGCAGATGCTGGCCGAGCGCGGCGAACTGACGACGCGGCACGGACGCGGCGCGTTCGCGATCCTGCTGTTCCAGGATTTGTCGGTGATTCCATTCCTGGCGCTGGTGCCGGTGCTGGGCGTACATCCGGGTCAGGCCGCTGCCAGCGGCGCATCGACCGCCATCAGTGTTGCGATGGCGCTCGGCGCCGTCGTGCTGACCGTACTTGGGGGGCGTTACGCGTTGCGGCCGCTGCTGCGCGCGCTGGCGCGGGTGCAAATGCCCGAGATTTTCACCGCTGCGGCGCTGCTGGTCGTGGTCGGAACCTCACTGGCGATGGAGGCGGTCGGGTTGTCGATGTCGCTGGGTGCGTTTCTGGCCGGCGTGCTGCTTGCCGACTCGGAGTATCGCCACGAACTGCAGGCCGACATCGAACCGTTCAAGGGCCTGCTGCTGGGCTTGTTCTTCATTGCCGTGGGCATGTCGGCCAACGTCGGACTGGCCACGCAGCAGCCGCTGCTGGTATTGGCGATCGTGTTCGGGCTGATCGCGGTCAAGGCCGTGGTGTTGTGGGGCGTCGGGCGCGTCAGCGGTATGCCGGGCGACTCGTCGCGGTCGTTGGCGCTGGCCTTGGCCCAGGGTGGCGAGTTTGCGTTCGTGCTGTTCGGCGTCGCCAGCGAATCGGGGCTGATCGACAAGCCGCTGCAGGACTTGTTGGTGTTGTCGGTGACCCTGTCGATGATGGTGTCGCCACTGCTGTACCTGCTGCACGCACGGCTGCGGCCCGAAACGGCACCGCCGCCGTTTGACGAGATCGACGTCGACGCCGCGCCGGTGGTGATCGCCGGCTTCGGGCCTTTCGGGCAGATCATCGGCCGTATCCTGCGTACGCGGCGCATCCGCTACGCGGTGCTCGACAAAAGCGCCGATAACGTCGCGTTCCTGCGCAAGTTCGGCATCCTGGTGTTCTACAGCGATGCGGCACGGGTCGAAGTGCTGCGCGCCGCGCACGCCGACGAGGCGCGGTTGCTGGTCGTGGCGATCGCCGATGCGACCGAATCGATGCGCGTCGTCGAGGTCGCACGGCGGCACTTTCCGGATTTGACGATCCTGGCCTGCGCCCGCACCCGTCAGCACGCGATGGAGCTGACCGACCTGGGCGTGCACAGCGTGATCCGGCGCAGCTACTTCTCGTCGCTGGAGGCGACCCGGCAGATATTGCAGTTGCTCGGCGACAGCGAGTCGCAAGCCGAGCGCACGATCGACGGCTTCCGCCGCAACGACGAAAAAACCCTGCTACGTCAGCTCGCCGGGCCGCGCGACGAACAGTCCATGCAACAGGCCGCGCGCGAGGCCGCGCGTGAACTCGAAGAGCTGTTCGACGCCGACAAGCAGAGTGATGACGGGGCGGCGGTGCGCGCGGCGACGTCGGCCCGATCCTGAGGTGCTGCCCGGCGTTCGCCCGCCGCAGCGCAAGCTGTACTAGGCTGTCGCGACGAGGGGGGAGCCGTGGGCAACATCACGCCGCAAATTCTGGTGTCGGTGGTCGCGCTGGGCATGGCGCTGGCGTTTCTGTCGGCCGACCGCCGCAGCAAGACCTCGCGCGCGCTGGCCGGTGCGCTGGGCACGACCAGCCTGGCGATTTTCCTGAACCAGAGCCTGATCCCCGATGCAGCGCATGCGCCGACCTGGTCCGGCTGGCTGGCGATTCCCGAGTCGCTGGCGATCGTGACGATGCTCGAATGGCTGCTGCGCGTGCGTCGCACGGTGCCGGCGCCGGCTGAATTCGATACCCGCTTCGGTGACCGGGTGCTGCGCTTCGGGCAGATCTGCGCCGGGTTCTATACGCTGTTCGCCTTGCTATGGCCGGACGTGCGTATCGAACAGTTCCTGCGCTCGGCCGGCGGCTCCGGCGCGTTCTTGCGCGGCGGCTTCTGGCTGTTTACAGTGCCGGTTTTGCTGTCGGTGCTCGCCGGGCTGACGTCGCTGGTGCTGCTGCTGAACCGGCGGCCAGACCGCGCCGAACGCGCTCGGCTGCTGGCGTTCGCCGGTTGCACGCCGTTCATGCTGTCGGGCTTCGTGCTGCCGACCAATCTGGGGACGATCGCGATCGTTATCGGCGAGATGATCTTGCTGATCGGCGCCGTTCACTATCACGTGCTGCAGGGCCGGCGCGGCTTGTTCATGGCGCGCTTCCTGTCGCCCGAAGTCGCCAAGCTGGTGTCCGAGCGCGGCTTGCGCCAGGCGATGCAGGACAACCAGCTGACGATCACGGCCGTGGCTTGCGATCTGCGCGGCTTCTCCAGCTTTGCTCGCGCCGTGCCGTCGCAGATGGTGATCCAGGTGCTGCGCGAGTATTACGACGCGGTCGGCGCGGTCGTGGCGCGCTACGGCGGCACGATCAAGGACTACGCTGGCGACGGCGTGCTGGTGCTGGTCGGTGCGCCGATCGCGATGCCCGATCACGCAGCGCGTGCCACCGAAATGGCGCGCCAGCTTCGCGCCACCTGCCAGCAACTGGTCGGCCAATGGCGCGACACCGGCCCGTCGCTGGGCATCGGCATTGGCGTTGCCAGCGGGCCGGTCACGGTCGGCGTCATCGGCGGCGTGTCGCGGATGGAATACACGGCCGTCGGCACCGCCGTGAACCTGGCGTGCCGCTTGTGCGAGCAAGCCCATGATGGCGAGATCCTGATCGACACCTCGACCCGCATCGCGGCGGGCAACCTGCCGATGTCCGAGCGCCCCGCCGTCGTGCTCAAGGGCTTCGGCGACCCGGTGGCGCATTTCGCGATTTAAGCGGGCGGCGTCGGCGGGTCGGCCTGCGCCGCGCCGACGGCCGGCGCCGGCTCGCTGATCGCCACGACCACGCCGGCGATCAACAGCGCCGTCCCGACCAGCACCGTTGCCGCGGGCCAGCGGCCGGCGTGCAGCGCGCCGTAGCCGATGCCGGCAATGGTTTCGAACACGATCATCTGGCCCAGCAGCGACGGCCGAAGCCGGGTGCTGGCCATGTTCCACAGCGTATTGGCCGCCCAGGACGTGATCAGACCGAGCACCACGCTGACGACGATGAACGCCGTCCAGTCCTGCGGGATCGGCGACGTTGACGTGCCGGTGCTGGCGACGAACAGCATCAGCGCAAACGGCAGTGCCGCCACGCCTTGCAGCGAGGCCCATTCCACGCCGCTGGTGCCGGGCCGGCCGCGCAGGCACTCACTGTTGGCAATGCCGTAGAACGTCCACAGCGCCAGCGACAGAAACGCGCACGCCAGGCCCAGCACTTCGTCGGACGTGACGCGCACGAGGTCGTCGGCGCCGGCCGGCTGGCGCTCGTGGGCAAGCCACAGCCCGCCCAGAATCAGCAGCAGGGCCAGCGCATAGCGTGCGCTCGGCGCCTGCCGCGAGCGCCAGCGTCCGGCCAGCGACACCGTCACCGGCAGCAAGCCGATGATCAGCGTCGGCATCACGTAGCCGGCTTTTTGAACCGAAACGCTCAGCAATGCGTAATACAGCAGGTTGCCGGTCAGCGTCAGCGCGGTGGCTTGGCGCCACAGCCCGGGGCGATGCGGCGGCCGCGAGCGGTGGTACAGCAGCGCCAGCGCGACGGCCGATGCCAAGCCATAGGCGATGTAGCGGCCGGCGGCCACGGCCAGCCCTGGCCACGGGCCGAGAATCAGCGGCCCGACGAAGGCGAAGCCCCAGCCGGCGCAGGCCAGCACCGCGTAAAGCAGGCCAGCGCGGCTCATCGTTGAGGCTTCGGCGGTGCGGTGGTTGCGGGCGGGGTCATCGGCGGTGTTGGGTCTTTCGAGCGGGTCTTACGGAACGTGACGGGATTGTTATAGTCGAGCCATGGATCTTCCGGTAATCAATCGTCTCAGCTCGGCCTTGCGCACGCGCAGCGTTGTGCGCGAGTTCGGCATCGAAGCGCTGGTCAAGGTGCTCGACGAGTACCTGCCCGAAGACCAGATTGCCGATGTCCGCCGCGCCTACGAGTTTGGTGCGAAGTATCACGCCGGGCAGAACCGCAGCTCGGGCGAGCCGTACATCTACCACCCGTTGGCGGTGGCGCGGATCCTCGCCGAAATGCGGATGGACGCCACGACGCTGATGGCGGCGATCCTGCACGACGTCGTCGAAGACACCGAAGTGTCGCCCGAGCGTGTCGCGATGGTGTTCGGCAAGGATGTGGCGAGCATCGTCGAAGGCGTCACCAAGATCGAAAAGGTCGAGGGCCTGTCGCGCGCCGAGCTGCAGGCCGAAAGCTTCCGCAAGCTGTTGCTGGCGATGACGCAGGACCTGCGCGTGATTCTGGTCAAGCTCGCCGACCGTCTGCACAACATGCGCACGCTCGGCGCACGCGACCCCGAAAAGCGGCGCCGCGTCGCCAAGGAAACGCTGCAGATCTACGCCCCGATCGCGCAGCGGCTCGGCATCAACACGATTCGCACGCAGCTCGAAGATCTGGCCTTCGCCAACATGTATCCCGAGCGCCATCGCGTGCTCGAACGCGCCATCGACGACCAGATCGGCGATTCACGTGATTTGATTCGCGGCGTCGAAAGCAAGCTTGCCAAGGCGCTGCGCGACGAAGGCATCGGCGCGACCGTGGTCGGTCGTGAAAAGAACATCTACAGCATCTACCAGAAGATGCGCCGCAAGAAGATGCGTCTGCTGCAGGTGATGGACCTGCTCGGCTTTCGCATCGTCGTGGCCAAGGTCGACGACTGCTATCGCGCGCTCGGCGTGGTGCACCACGTCTACAAGCCGGTGCCGGGCGGGTTTGACGACTACATCGCCAATTCCAAGGCCAACGGCTACCAGAGTCTGCACACGACCTGTATCGGCCCCGAAGGTCACAAGATCGAAGTGCAGATCCGCACGCGCGAGATGCACCACATCGCCGACTCGGGCATCGCCGCGCACTGGCAATACAAGCTCGGCAGCAAGGACGGTGCGTCGGCGCCGCAAGTGCGTGCCAACGAGTGGCTGCGCAGCCTGTTCGACGAACTGGGCACGGCCGGCTCGCTGGAATTCATCGAAGGCGTCAAGGTCGACCTGTTCCCGGACGAGGTCTACGTGTTCACGCCCAAGGGGCTGATCCGCCGGATGCCGCGTGGCGCCACGTCGGTCGACTTCGCGTATTCAGTTCATTCCGAGCTGGGCGACCGCTGCGTCGCCGCGCGCATCGACGGCAGCCTGGAGCCGCTGAACACGCCGCTCAAGAGTGGCCAGACGGTCGAGATCATCACCGCGCGCCACGCCCGTCCGAATGCGGCCTGGCTCAACTTCGTCAAGACCGCCAAGGCGCGCAGCCATATCCGCAACTTCCTGCGCAACCAGCGCGAAGACGAGGCCGTGCGCCTGGGCCGGCGCCTGATCGAAATCGCGATGCGCGACTTGGGCGTGCCGCTGGCCAAGCTTCGCGAAGATGCTGCCGAACCGGTGCTGAAGGCTTACGGGCTCAAGGACGTCGAAGAACTGTACGCGGCCATCGGTACCGGCGAGCGCCTCGCGCCGCTGGTCGCCCGGCATTTCTTGCCCGACCAGAACTCGCCGGACGCCGAAACCAGCAAGGCGGCGCCGCTGGCGATCGAAGGCACCGAAGGCCTGGTCGTCGACTACGCACGCTGCTGTCGTCCGATTCCGGGCGACGAAATTCGCGGCAACGTCAGCGTCGGCCGCGGCATCGTGATTCATCGCATCGACTGCAAGCACGCCAAGGCGCGTCCGCAGGACTGGGTGCCGCTGATCTGGTCCGACAAGGTCCAGGGCGACTACCTGAGCGAGCTGCGCGTCCACGCGCAGAACATGCGCGGCTTGCTGGCGCGGGTCACGGCCGAAATCACCAGCAGCGAATCGAGCATCGAAAACGTGCAGATGCCCGATCGTGCCGGCGGCGAAACCATCGAGATGCGCTTCGTGATCACCGTGCGTTCCCGCGTGCATCTGGCGCATGTGATGCGCCGCCTGCACCGCCTCGACGGCGTCGAGAAGGTGACGCGCAGCTGATCCTGTTGCCGTCACCGGCGCAACGGCACCGGTGACAGCGGCGCGGCCTCAGCGCGGTATCGCGCGGTAGGCGTTCTCGCGCAGCGGCGAGCGCAGCAGCGTCACCGGGCGAGTGTTCGCGCCGTCGGCGCTGCTGGGCCGCGTTGCACTGCCGCAGTTGCCGACGTCGCGATAGCGCAGCGCCGTTGCCAGTAAGTCTTCCTGCGGATTGCCGAGTGCGGCCGTGAAATCATCGGCGACGATGCATCCCGGCACAAAGCCGTTGGCATAGTCGCCAAAGCCCTTGTTGTTGACCCCGGCGAACTCGATGGCGAAGTACGACAGCCCGCAGTTGTCCTGCGCATAAAAGCCGTACGGCTTGCCGCAGGTCGTGTCGCCGATCAGAACGACGTCGACGTCGACGCCGCGCAAGCCGTTGATGATCGCCTCGCTGGCCGAGCAGGTGCCGTCGCCGATCAGCACGAACACGCGCGGCAGGTTGAGCGTCGGCAGCGGGGTGCCTTCGGCCACGCTGCGGTCGAAGCCCTGCGTGCTGCTATGGAACGGCGTGGCGACGTCGGACGCACGCGCCAGCGGATTCTTGTCGTTGAACGACAGCCGCTCGAAGGTCTTGCCGCGCGTGCGCGTATCGCCGGCGATCATGAACGACAGCTCGCTGGCGATATCCAGAAAGCCGCCGCCGTTGTAGCGCAGGTCGAGCACCAGGTCGCTGACGCCGGCGTCGCGCAGCTGCGTGATCGCGCGCAGCAACTGGCCTTCGGCCGTGGCGATGTGGTCGTTGAACAGCAGATAGCCGACGCGGCCGCTGGCGGTATCGAGCGTCAACACGTTCTGCACCG
This sequence comes from Hydrocarboniphaga daqingensis, assembly GCF_900129825.1. GTDB lineage: Bacteria > Pseudomonadota > Gammaproteobacteria > Nevskiales > Nevskiaceae > Hydrocarboniphaga > Hydrocarboniphaga daqingensis. Next base: position 178,050 of record NZ_FQWZ01000003.1, read on the forward strand.
GCGTCGAGGTGACCACTTGCGCTGACAGCGTCACGTCGCGGGTGCTGTCGCTGCCCAGATCGCGGATCGTGAACGTGTGGCGCTCGCCCTCGGTCGACGGAAACAAGCCGCGATTGAGCGTGTCGACGCCGTCGTCGCTGCTGTCGTTGACCAGATCCACGCCGTCGATGGCCAGGATCGCGCCGCCGCGCGCAATCGACGCGGCTGCCGCTGGCGTGTTGGGGTCGGTGTAGGCGATCCGTGCTTCACGCGGCGGCCGCGTGGCGAGCAGTGCCACTTGCATGCCGTAGCCGACGCTGACGCCGCCTTGTGACAGCGCGCGCCACTCGTCGGTCGGGAACGTGAAGCTGAAGCCGTCCTTGGGCCGGTCGTCGACGATCTGCGGTGTTTTCAGCGCCTGGAAGTACGCGTCCAGCGCATCGGTCACGCTGCCGCCGTACTCGGCGGCGGTGTAGTTGCCGGCATCGACGAACGGAATCTCGCGGTACCAGAGATACACCTCGTCCATGTAGGTGCGTACCCAGTTGCGCTCATCGGCCAGCGTGCCGCTGCGGTCGGGGTAGGGCCGGTTGTTGTTGAACGGGTCGACTCCGGTGCGCGGCACCGCGCAGATCGCGGCGATCTTGTCCGACTGCGCGGTGCGTTGTTCCCACAGCGTCAGATTCGAGCCGGCAAACGATCCGGACGATCCCCCGCCGCCGCAAGCGGCCAGCAGCACCGACGACGCGAGCAGCAGCAGTGGGGTACGCAAGGGTGACGGCAATGAGCAGCGCATGGTGATCCGGGCATGAGGTGACGGGTCGTGTCGTCAAGATTAGTGCCCCGCGCCGGTCGTTGCGCGGTATCGAGCGACGGGTGGTGTGAAGCAGCCCGTACAATGAGGGATGCCCCGCCGTAACCGCACCCCCGAAGTGGTCTCTCGCCCCGGCGAGCCCGAACCGGCCGCCGACTGGCGGATGCTGCCGGCGCTGCTGCCGCATCTGCGCGACTACCCCGGCCGCATCGCGTTGGCGATGGCCTGCCTGGTGGTCGCCAAGCTGTCCGGCGTGACCTTGCCGCTGGTACTCAAGCACCTGGTTGACGACCTCGACGGCACGCGCGCCGCGCTCGTCGCCGTGCCGCTGGCCTTGTTGCTGGCTTATGGCGCGCTGCGCTTCGTCAACGTGCTGATGGGCGAGTTGCGCGACGTGGTGTTCGGCCGCGTTGCCGAACGCGCCGTGCGCCGCAGTGCGCTGCAAGTGTTCCGCCACCTGCACGCGCTGGATCTGGACTTCCACCTGAGCCGCCGCACCGGCGGCCTGTCGCGCGACATCGAGCGCGGCGTCGCCGGCATCAGCTTCCTGTTGCGCTTCATGCTGTTCAACATCCTGCCGACGATTCTCGAGCTGCTGATGGTCGCCGGTATCCTGCTGTGGGCCTATGGCCCGGCGTTCGCGATCATCACCGCACTATCGGTGGCGATCTACGTGGCGTTTTCGGTGGTCGTCACCGAGTGGCGCACGCGCTTCATCCGCGCCGCCAACCAGCTCGATTCACGCGCCAACACGCGGGCCGTGGACTCGCTGCTGAACTACGAGACGGTCAAGTACTTCGGCAACGAGGCGCACGAAGCGGCCGAGTACGACCGCTTTCTGGCCGAGTGGGAATCGGCACAGCAGCAAAACCGCATGTCACTGGGCGCGCTCAATGTCGGCCAGTCGCTGATCGTGGCCGGCAGCCTGACGCTGATGATGGTGCTGGCCGCGTCGCGCGTGGTGTCGGGCGCGATGAGCCTGGGCGACTTCGTCGCGATCAACGCCTACGTGATCCAACTGTTCATCCCGCTGAACTTCCTCGGCTTCGTCTACCGCGAAATCCGCCGCGCGCTGACCGACATGAACCGCATGTTCGGCCTGCTGAACATCCGTCCCAAGGTGCAGGACGCGGCCGACGCTAGCGAGCTGCAGGTTGGCTCACCGTCGGTGCGCTTCGACAACGTGCAGTTCGGTTATCACGACGACCGCCGCATCCTCAACGGCGTCAGCTTCGAGATACCGGCCGGCAAGACCGTCGCCGTCGTCGGTGCCAGCGGGGCCGGCAAGAGCACGTTGGCGCGGCTGCTGTTTCGCTTCTACGACCCCGATGCCGGTGGCATCCTGATCGACGGCAAGGACCTGCGCGGCTTCAGCCAGGCCAGCCTGCGTGCTGCCATCGCCGTGGTGCCGCAGGACACCGTGCTGTTCAACGACACGCTGTTCTACAACCTGCAATACGGCCGCCCGGGCGCCAGCCGCGACGAGGTCGAACAGGCCGCGCGACTGGCGCACCTGGAGTCATTCATCGCGCAACTGCCGCAGGGCTACGACACCCCGGTCGGCGAGCGCGGCTTGAAGCTGTCCGGCGGCGAAAAGCAGCGCGTGGCCATCGCCCGCGCGCTGCTGAAGAACCCGGCGATCCTGATCTTCGACGAGGCCACCTCGTCGCTCGACTCGGTGTCCGAACGCGCAATCCTGGCCGCGATCGAAGAAGTGGCGGCCCGCCGCACGACGTTGGTCATCGCCCACCGTCTGTCGACGATCACCCACGCTGACGAGATCGTCGTGCTCGACCAAGGCCGCGTTATCGAACGCGGCCGCCACGAACAACTGCTCGCTGCCGGCGGCGCCTACGCCGGCCTGTGGCGCTTGCAGCAGAGCGAGCGATCCGACCCGATCCACCCGCCGAGCTTGCAGCCGGCCTGACGGTCTGCCTCGGTTCTCGCTGAGCGAGGGCTGGCTGGGCGACGGAGCGCCTCGTCTGCCGCAATCGCATGTCGGCGGCACTGAACGAGCGCTGACCCACGCATCACGTTGATTGGTAATACAGATTCTACGATCAGATGCTCTTCTCCTGGCCGGCAAATTGACTTAACGTCGCCGGGCGTCGCAAGGACGCTACGAAGCCCACCATGAATCTGCGCGAATCGTTGAAATTACTGAGCCCGGACGCTCTGAAGGAATCCCTGCTGAGCCGGGTCGTGACCCCCGAAATCGATGCTTGGATGGCGCGAATGCCCAAGCCGGTCGGCAGCTTCGGCTACGACCCCTGGGGCTACAACGAATCGCAGGCCAAGGTCGGGCTCGGCATCGCCAAGCTGTTGTACGACCACTATTTCCGCGTGACCTCGACGGGCCTGGAGAACATCCCGGCCAAGGGGCGCGTGTTGTTGATCGCCAACCATTCGGGGCAGTTGCCGATGGACGGCATGATGATTTCGGTGGCCGTGGCCACCAATGATCACGGGCCGCGCGTGCCGCGCTCGATGATCGAGCGGTTTTTCCCGACCGTGCCCTGGGTCGGCAATCTGCTGGCGGCGTGGGGTTCGGTGATCGGCGATCCGCTGAATGCGGTCAAGATGCTCGACGCCGAAGAGCTGCTGATCGTGTTTCCCGAGGGTGTGCGCGGCTCGGGCAAGCCCTACGCCAAGCGCTACGAGCTGCAGCGCTTCGGCCACGGCTTCATGCACATGGCGATGACGCAGAACGTGCCGATCGTCCCGGTCGGCGTCGTCGGCTGCGAAGAAACCATGCCGTCGCTGCTCAACTTCTGGCCGTTGGCCAAGTTGCTGGGCATTCCGTACTTCCCGATCGGGCCGCTGATGCCGCTGCCGGCGCGGGTCTATCTGAACTTTGGCAAGCCGATGCGGTTCACTGGCTGCGTGACGCGCGAAGACGAGGTCGAGCAACGGGTCGAGGAGGTCAAGGACGCGATCCGCGGCTTGATCGACGTGGGCCTGAAGCAGCGCACCCAAATCTTTTAAGGAACCCCAGGACGATGGCTGCCCGCAAGAAACCCGCCGCGACCGCCAAGACGGTGCTGGTCACCGGCGCCGCCGGCTCGCTGGCCAAGCGCGTGATCGCACGCTTGCACCCGACCTACAACGTGATCGCGGTCGACTTCCGCCACAAGGTCGATCTGGACGGCGGCATCCCGTCGTACCGCGTCGAAACGCATAAGCGCGACTTCGAGGATGTGTTTCGTAGCCACAAAATTGACGCGATCATCCACATCGGCCGCATCTTTGCTCACGAGTCCGATCGGCACCGGCGCTACAACGCCAACGTGCTGGGCATGAAGAAGCTGCTGGAGCTGGCCAAGCGCTACGGCGTGGGCCAGATCATCGTGCACAGCACGTTCCTGGTGTACGGCGCCACCGCGTACAACCCGGCGCTGCTCGACGAAGACCAGCCGCTGAAAGCCTCCGAAGTCACGCAGGAGCTGGTCGACTCGGTCGAGCTTGAATCGCTGGCGAACATCTTCCTGTGGAAGCACCCGGAGCTGAACATCACGATCCTGCGGCCCTGCACGGTGCTGGGGCCGGGCGTGCGCAACACGATGTCGATCCTGCTGGCGCGGCCCATGGTGCCGGTGCTGGTCGGCTTCTCGCCGATGATGCAGTTCCTGCACGTCGACGACATGGCCGATGCGATCAAGGTCGCGTTCGAGCAGAACAAGCCCGGCATCTACAACGTGGCGCCGGATGACTGGATTGCGTATCAGGACGCAGTCGAGCAGAGCGGCTGCCGCCGCTTGCCGATCCTGTCCGTGCCGCCGGCGATCCCGCGCATGGTCAGCAACCTGCTCAACTGGAATGCGTTCTTCCCGGCGTACATGATCGACTTCTTCAAGTACCCGGTTGTCATCGACGGCAAGCTGTTCCGCGAAGCATTCGACTGGCGGCCGAAGCGCAACCTGAACGACATCTTCAGCTATTACCGGCGGCAGAAGTTGCCGGCCGGTTGAGAGTGTCTGCGCGCCAGCCCATAGACGCTGGCAATCGCGGCCGCATAAAACTTTCACTTCGATAATCGACTGCAGCTGTTTATGCTGGCCGTCACGCGACCTGAAAGGAGAACCAGATGAGCAAGAAGGACCGCCCGGCCAGCAAGGCCCCGAAGGTGGACATCGGCATTCCCAAGGACAACCGCCAGGCGATCGCCGACGGCCTGTCGCGACTGCTCGCCGACGAGTACACGCTGTACCTGAAGACGCACAACTACCATTGGAACGTCACCGGTCCGATGTTCAACACGCTGCACCTGATGTTCGAAACCCAGTACACCGAAGCGGCGCTGGCCGTCGATCTGGTGGCCGAGCGCATCCGCGCACTGGGCTTCCCGGCGCCGGGCTCCTACAGCCAGTACGCCGAGTTGGCGGCGGTGAAGGAAGACCGCAGCGTGCCCGACGCGATGTCGATGGTGCGCAATCTGGTTGCCGACCACGAGACGGTGACGCGTACCGCGCGCAGCTTGTTCCCGCTGGCCGACGAAGTCAGCGACGAGCCGACCGCCGACTTGCTGACGCAGCGCATGCAGCTGCACGAAAAGACCGCGTGGATGCTGCGCAGCCTGCTGGAATAAGCCGAACGCGCCTCGGGCCCGGTGCGATGCGTACCGGGCCGCTTGGCCACCCGCTGGAGTTTGCGTGATGAAACCGCTACCGACCTTGTTGCTGACGCTGTCGATGCTGGCGCTCGCGCCGCTGGCAACGGCGACGGAACCACCCGCCGCTGCCACCACGTCTGCCTCTGCGGCGTCGACGCCGGCTGCGGATGCAGCGGCTGAACCGAGTCGACCGTGCCTGAAAACCGGATCGCGCCTGCGCTCCCGCAATGGCTGTGTCAACGCAGCCGGTCAGGTCGTCACGCGCGAGGAGATTCAGGCCACCGGTGCCACGACGGTCGAAGACGTGATGCGCCTGACCGTACCGTCTGCCACGACCCGCTGAAGCTTTTTTGCAGCTTCGTCGTTTGTGACTACGTGAGCGGCCTCGCCGCAACGTAAAATGCTCGGGTGAATGACCGTTCCCCGCTGCTGGCCGTCCGTCGACTCAAAGTCCATTACCCGCTGCGCAGCTGGCTGCCGTGGCGTCGCGGAGGCGTAGCCAAGGCCGTCGACAGCGTCGACTTCAACCTGCACGCCGGCGAGACGATCGGCATCGTCGGCGAGTCGGGCAGCGGCAAGTCGAGCATCGCGCGCACATTGGCGGGGCTGCAAAAGGCCACGTCCGGCGCGATCGAATACACCACGCGTGACGGCCATACGGTCGACCTCGCCAAGCTCGACCCCAAGCTGTGGCGCCGGCTGCGCCGCGATATCCAGCTGGTGTTTCAGGACCCGCAGTCCAGCCTCAATCCGCGCCACCGCGTCGGCCGCATCGTCGAAGAGCCGCTGCGCGCGTTGTTTCCGGAGCTTGGCAAGAACGAGCGCACCGCGCGGATGCTGGCGATGCTCGACCGCGTTGGTCTGTCGCCCGAGCACGCCGACCGCTTTCCGCATGAGCTGTCCGGTGGGCAGGCGCAGCGAGTCGGCATTGCCCGCGCGCTGATCGTCAAGCCGCGCGTGCTGATCTGCGATGAGCCGGTGTCGGCGCTCGACGTGTCGGTGCAAGCGCAGATCATCAACCTGCTGACCGAGCTGCAAGCCGAGTACGGTCTGGCGATGATCTTCATCGCGCACGACATGGCCGTCGTCCGGCATGTGTCGCAGCGGATTCTGGTGATGTACTTCGGCCGCATCATGGAACAAGCCACGCGCGACGTGCTGTTCCAGCAAGCCGTGCATCCCTATACGCGGGCGCTGTTGGCCGCGATGCCGCCTGATGATCTGTCGCTACCGGCCGAGTACGCGCGCCCGGCGCTGGACGGCGAAGTACCCGATCCGCTGAGCCCGCCGCCGGGCTGCGTGTTCGTTACGCGCTGCCCGATGGCGGATCAAACCTGCAACCGCTCGATGCCGACGCTGCGCCGCGTCGCCCACGGCGGCTACGCGGCGTGTCACTTCGTCGGCATGGCCGCGCCGGTCTGAGCGGCACGGCACCACACGGCGCGACGCGCGTTCAGCGCGAGCAGTTGGGGCGAATACCGCTGGCCCTGGCCTGCTGATAGATCGGCGCATCCATCGGCAGCCGGTTGCTCAGGTCGCGAATGCGCGTCTGGTTGGACGGATGCGTCGACATCATCTGCGGCGGCGCTTGCCCGCCCGACGCGGCGGCCATGTTCTGCCACAGCGTGATCGCCGCGCTCGGATCAAAACCCGCGCGCGCCATCAGGTCCATGCCCAGCAGGTCGGCTTCGCTTTCGTGGCTGCGCGAGTACGGCAGCAGAAACAGCGTCTGCGTCGCCATGCTCAGCGAATTGGCGTCGATGCCGGTGTAGGCCGATGCCACCGCGGTGCCGAGTTGTCCGACCGCGTTGGAGGACACGCGCTCGGCGGAATGGCCGGCCAGCACGTGCGTCACTTCATGGCCGATCACCGCGGCCAGCTGATCTTGCGTCGTGGCGACTTTCAGCAGCCCGGTGTAGACGCCGATCTTGCCGCCCGGCAGTGCAAACGCGTTGACGTCCTTGCTGTCGAAGGTCACCACTTCCCAAGCCGGCGGCACGACCACGTCCCACTGCATCTGCGGAATCACGCGGGTGATCGCACCGGCGACGCACTGCACGTAAGCCGCTTCTCGGGTGTCCTTGGTCGCCGGGGTCTTCTGCTTGAGTTCGGTGAACGAGGTGATACCCATCTTGCTGATTTCGGAGTCGGACACCAGCTTGAGCTGGCGTCGGCCCAGTGGCGAGGTCGCGCAGGCGGCGACCAAGGTGATCAGTAGCAACAAGCTCAGTAGACGTGCGGACATGCAGCCTCCGGGGCAACGGTAAGGATCAGGGTTCGAGGCGTTCGACACGCCAGGACGCGGTTTCGTTTCGGACGTAGCGCAGGCGGTCATGCATGCGGCCGCTGCGGCCCTGCCAGAACTCCACGGCGCGCGGTCGCAGCCGGAACCCGCCCCAGTGCTCCGGCAGCGGGATGTCCTGGCCGGCAAAGGCCTCGTCGTGGGCGAGCATCCGGGCGTCGAGCTCTTCGCGCGTGGCGACGATGGCCGACTGCTGCGAGCTGTAGGCGCCAAGCTGGGATTCACGCGGGCGGCTGCGGAAGTAAGCCAGCGACTCCTCGCGGCTCATGCGCTCGACCGGGCCTTCGAGCCGCACCTGGCGTTCGAGCTTGTCCCACCAGAACACCAGTGCGGCTTCGGGATTGGCGCTCAACTCACGGCCCTTGCGGCCTGCGTAGTTGGTATAGAAGCAGATGCCGCCGTCGCTGAAGCCCTTGCACAGCACCACGCGCGCCGACGGGCGGCCGTCATCGCCGACGGTGGCCAGCGTCATCGCGCCCGGCTCGATCATGCCGGCGTTTTGCGCGTCGGCCAGCCAGGCTTGCAGCTGATCGAGCGGCTCGGGCAGCAGGTCCGATTCATTCAGCGGCGGGTTGCGGGTGTATTGCTGGGCGGTATTCGGCATGGGGACTTGCGGCGGCTCGTAGCGGGCGGCGACGGTGTCGGCCACCGGGGCGCAGAGTGTACTGAAACCGGCCTGGATGGCGGCTGATGCCGCTACGCGATGGCGTCCGCCGTACCCGAGCGCACCGGCAGCGTGAAGCTCAGCGTGGTGCCGACGCCGTCCTCGTTGGGCCAGGCGCGGATCTGGCCACGGTGGCGCTCGATGATGCGCTTGCACACCGACAGCCCGATGCCGCTGCCCGGATAGCGGTCGGCCGCGTGCAGCCGCTTGAACACTTCGAAGATGCGCTCGGCATCTTCATGACGGATGCCAATGCCGTTGTCGCGCACGGCGATGCACCACTGGTCGCCCTCTCGACGGCATTCAATGCGCACATGCGGCGGTGCGTCGCTGTGAAACTTGATTGCGTTGCTGATCAGGTTCTGCAGCAACTGCAGCAGCTGGGACGGATCGCCCATCACCGACGGCAGCGGGTCATGGTCGATGCGCGCATCGAGTTCTTCGATCGACGCGTGCAGATTCGCCAGCGCCAGGCTCAGCACGGCGGTGAGGTCGCAGACTTCGAACGGCCGCGGGCTGGCGTCGATCCGCGAATAATCGAGCAAGTGCGTGATCATGCCGCGCATGCGACCGGCGGCGTCGCGGACGAAGTCCAGGTATTCGTCGGCGGTGGCGTCGATGCGGCCCTTGTAGCGGCGCGTCAGCAGGTCTGAAAACCCGCTGATCGCGCGCAGTGGCTCTTGCAGGTCGTGCGAGGCGGCATAGGCGAAGCGTTGCAGTTCGGAGTTGCTGCGCGTCAACTCGGCGATGCTGCGTTCCAGCGTTTCCCGCTGCCGCGCCAGCTCGCGTTCGACCACTTGCCGCGACAGCAGGTTGCTGACCATTTCGCCGAACACGGTCAGCAAAAATACCAGCTCCGGTGGCCAGACGCGCTCGCGGTCGATCCATTCAAAGCTGACCACACCCGGCACGCTCGGCGGCGGGCGCAGCGGCACCAGCACGATCGACTTGATGCCCGACTCCGCCCACAGCCGGCGCTCGTGATCGGCCTCGTCGGGAAGGTCGGATACGCGCGCCACGTTGACGATCTCGCCGCGCTGCAGAAACGACTGTGTCCACGCAAAGTGACCGATCGATGTGGGCTCGGTGTAGTCGCGCGGCGCAGCGACGTCGGGCGCGTGCCACTCATGCGACCCGCGCATCGTCTGTCCTGCATCCTGGTACAGCCAGACGGTGCAGCGGTCGGCCTGCATCAGGCGGCCGACTTCTTCCAGCGCGTGGGCGATGCCCTCGTCGATCTGTCGTGAATCGTAGGTGATCATTTCGGTCGACAGCCGCGAGATCAGCGCCTCGAATGCCAGCCGATCCGCTGCCAGACGTTCCGCCGCCAACCGGTCGCTGATGTCGATGATCGTACCGCCGAGCAGCGTGCGGCCGGGTAGCGACGGCAGCTTGGCGGCGCGCACCTCGCAGGCGACGCGCTCGCCGTTGCCGGTCAGCAAGGTGCAGGTCGTGATCACGCGCTCGCCGGCGAGCGAATGCTGGATCAAGGTGCGCAGAAAGTCGGCCGACGGCGTGCCGTCGGCTTGCAGCCGAGGGCCGAACACGCGTGGCGTGACGCCGATGATCTGCTCGCGCGGAATGCCGCACAGATCGACGAAGCTCTGATTGACGTCGGCCACGGTGCCGCTTTCGACGTGCAGCACCCACATCGCGTCGGGCGCGTGTTCGGCAATGGCGCGCTGCTGTTCAAAGCGCGTTTGAAGCTCGGTCATGCGCTGCTGCACGCCGTCGAGCGAGCGGGCGATCACCGTCACCGAGTCGTCAGTCCGTGCCAGCTCGGCGGCTTGCGCTCGTGTTGGTGCCGCCAGTGATCGTGCCGTTTGCGACAAGTCGGATAAGCGACGATCGAGTGCATCGAGAAACCAGGCTGCTGCGGTGCCGATCAGAAACAGCGGGAGCGACAGCGCGGCCAGCGTGGCGGCATTGCCTTCGACCCAGCCGAGAATCACGGCCGACACCAGCGCGCTGGCGGCGATCACGGCGGCGGCAAAGTAGTACTTCAGCTTCACGTCGGGTTACCGGGCGTCGGCAGGGCAGGTGATGAAGTTCGGTTCTGAGCGGCGGTGCGTCTGGCGGCGCCTTGCGCCGATAGGCAGCCGGACTTTAAAGCTTGTCGACCACCAGCGGTGGCACCGGCTACCCAGTTCTGCTGCTAGGCTCGTGACGTGCGCCCCTGCGTTCACCCCAACCGGTGACCGGCTTCCTCGAACCTCCTGTTCAAGACCCCACATGGATATGCGTTTATTGATTGGCCAAGCCAGCTCCCTGCAAGTGCTGGACCCGCGTTACGCCAACCGCCACGGCTTGATCGCCGGGGCGACCGGGACCGGAAAAACGCTCACGCTTCAGGTGCTTGCAGAAGGTTTTTCGCAGATCGGCGTGCCTGTTCTGGCGGTCGACATCAAGGGCGACCTGTCGGGGATCGGTCGCCCCGGCGTTCCCAGCGACAAGATCATGGCGCGTGCCCAGCGCGCCGGCGCGGCCGACTGGGCGCCGCAGGCCTGTCCCACGGTGTTCTGGGACGTGTACGGGGAGCGTGGCCACCCGCTGCGCGCCACCGTGAGCGACCTGGGTCCCTTGCTGCTGGCGCAGCTGCTGGAGCTGTCCGACGTACAGGCGTCGGTGCTGACGCTGGCGTTCCGCTACGCCGACGATCATGGGCTGCTGCTGCTCGACTTGAAGGACCTGCGCGCGCTGCTGCAACACATCGCCACTGACGCCAAGGCGCTGGGTGCCGAATATGGCCTCGTCAGCAGCGCGTCGGTCGCGGCGATCCAGCGCGCGTTGCTGGGCCTGGATGGCGACCGCTCCGGTCAGTTCTTCGGCGAGCCGGCGCTCGACTTGCACGACCTGCTGCGCGTCGACCCGCAGGGGCGCGGCTGGGTCCACCTGCTGGACGCCGACCGGCTATTTCTGCAGCCAAAGCTGTACGCGGCCGTGATGCTGTGGCTGCTCAGCGAGTTGTATGAGCAACTGCCCGAAGCCGGCGATGCCGACAAGCCGCGACTGGTGCTGTTCGTCGACGAAGCGCATTTGTTGTTCAAGGACGCAAGCCCTGCGCTGGTCGGCAAGGTCGAGCAGGTGATCCGCCTGATTCGCTCCAAGGGCGTTGGCATCTACTTCGTCACGCAGAACCCGCTGGACCTGCCCGAGACCGTGCTCGGCCAGCTCGGCAACCGGGTCCAGCACGCGCTGCGCGCGTTCACGCCGCGTGATCAAAAGGCCGTACGGGCCGCCGCCGAGACCTTCCGCGCCAACCCGACACTGGACGTGGCGACCGTCATCACCGAGCTGGGCGTCGGCGAAGCCCTGGTGTCGACGCTCGGCGAAGGCGGCGTGCCCAGCCGCGTCGAGCGCACGCTGATCCGCCCGCCACGGTCGGCGATCGGTGCGATCGACGACGCGACACGTGCGGCGCTGCTCGCTGCCAGTCCGCTGCTCGGCCGCTACGACGAGGCGATCGACCGCGAATCAGCCTACGAGATGCTGGCGCAGCGTGGCGCCGCAGCTTCGATCCCTGACGACGAAGCCACACGCACGCCAGCGGGCGGCAACGACTGGAAGCGTGACGTGGAACAGGCCTGGGGCAAGCCGGCGCAAGCCGGCCGTCGCGGTGGTGGTGGTGGTGGTGGTGGTGGTGGCGGTGGCGGTGGCGGCGCCGGTCGCGGCGGCGCTGGCGCTGGCGCGGGTCGTGGCCGTGGTCGCGACAGCGTCGCCGACACCGTGGTCAAAAGTGCGGTGCGTAGCTTGTCCAGCGGGCTGGGCCGTGAGATCAGCCGGCAGTTGATTCGCGGCCTGCTGGGAAGCTTGCGCCGCTGAGGCGCCGACGGCGGACACCACGCGTGTCCGCCGCTGTCCGCGGACACTGCCGAAGCGCGCGGTCGATGCATCGCCGAAGGCCATAATCGCAACTAAAACAGCCACCTGAGAGCGGCCAGCGATGTTTGCACGGGCCTTGCCATTGAAGCGGCATGAACGCACCGCTCTCCGGCACCATCCGCGACACTTCCGCTCAGGACGTCCCTGTCGAGCCTCGCCGTCGGCGATGGCTGCCGATGGCGCTGGTCGTGTTGGTCAGCGCCGGATTGATCATCTGGGCGATCAGTGCCGTGCTGGGTGGTGCACAGCGCTCGGTGGCAGCGGAGCGGCTGCGCATCGCCACGGTGACGCGCGCGCCGTTCGTGTCGGATCTGTCGGCGCAGGGCCGCGTGGTCGCAGCCGTCAGCCCGACGCTGTACGCGCCGGCGCTGGGCACGGTCACGCTCAAGGTGGCAGCCGGCCAGCGCGTTGAACAGGGCCAGTTGCTGGCGGTCCTCGACAGCCCCGAAGTGACCAACGAGTACGCCCGCGAAGCTTCCAACCTGCAAAGCTTGCGCGCCGCGCTGGCGCAACAGGGCATCGACGTCGACACCACGCGGCTGCAGAACCGGCAAACGCTGGAACTGGCCAAGGTCAGCGTCGAAGGCGCCGAACGCGAACTCAAGCGAGCGCAGGACGCACACCAACTCGGTGTGCTGCCGGTGATGGAAGTCGATCGGCGCGCCGATGAACTGCGTGTGGCGCAAGTGCGTTACGCCCATTCCATCGACGAAACCAAGCTGAAGAACCAGAGCCTCGATTTCCAGCTGCAATCGCGGCGTCTCGAAGTCGAGCGCCAGAAACTGCTGGTCGACAACCTGCACCGTCGCGTCGCCGATCTGAGCGTGGTCGCCCCGGTGGCCGGCGTGATCGGCACGTTGAACGTGGCGCAGCGCGCGGCCGTGGCCGCCAACGCACCGTTGATGACCGTGGTCGATCTGTCGCGACTCGAAGTCGATATCCAGGTACCCGAAACCTACGCCGACAGTCTCGGCATCGGCATGCCGGCCGAAGTGCGGGTCGGCAGCAAGACCGTGCGCGGGCACCTGACCGCGATATCGCCCGAGGTCAACAACAACATCGTCACCGGCCGCGTCGCTTTCGACGAGGCGGTGCCACCGGAGCTGCGGCAGAACCAGCGCGTGTCGGTGCGCATCGTGCTCGACCAGCGCGATGCGGTACTGCAGCTGCCGCGCGGCAGCTTCGTCGACAGTGGTGGCGGTCTGAGCGCGTACCGCGTTCGCGACGACATGGCCACGCGCGTTCCGATCACGATCGGCGCCGTGTCGATCGATCGCGTCGAGATCACGCAGGGCTTGCAGGAAGGCGACGCGGTCGTCGTCTCCGGCGATGAGGCCTTTGAGCGTGCAGCGAGTGCGGTGATCAGATGATGTCGTGAACCCTTCTCCTAACAGGAGAGGGGCTTGGGTGAGGGCCTCGACGGTTCGAACCCGCATGGGACTGGAAGGCCCTCATCTGGCCCTTCGGGTCGGCTTCTCTCAGAGAGAGAGAAGCCATTCTTATCGGAGCAACACGATGCTGAAGATGGAAGGTGTACAGAAGATCTACCGGACCGATCTGGTGCAGACCCATGCGCTGCGCTCGTTGAGCCTGGAGGTCGAGGAAGGTGAGTTTGTCGCGGTGACCGGTCCCAGTGGATCGGGCAAGACCACGTTCCTGAACATTGCCGGCCTGCTCGAAACCTTCGATGGCGGTCGCTACACGCTCGACGGCAAGGATGTGTCGCGCTTGTCTGATCGTGAGCGCAGCAAGATCCGCAACGTGAAGATCGGTTTCATCTTCCAGTCCTTCAATCTGATCCCCGACTTGAACGTCTACGACAACGTCGACGTGCCGCTGCGCTACCGGGGCTTGGCCAGTGGCGAGCGCGACCGGCGCATCAAAGAGGCGCTGGAGCGCGTGGGCCTGGCGTCGCGACTCAAGCATCTGCCGTCGCAGCTGTCGGGTGGTCAGCAGCAGCGCGTCGCCATCGCGCGTGCGCTTGCCGGCAGCCCGCGCATCCTGTTCGCCGACGAGCCGACTGGCAATCTCGATTCGTTGATGGCGCGCGAGGTAATGAACATGCTCGAAGAGATCAACGCACAAGGCACGACCATCGTCATGGTCACACACGATCCTGAGCTGGCGCGCCGCATGCACCGCAACATTCACATCATGGACGGCCAGGCCAGCGATTTTGAGGATCGCTCCGATGCGCCGGTTGACCGGATCGCGCCGCGCGCCGCGGCGGCCGCGCCGGCCGTCGGTTGAGCCGCGCCATGTTCGGCTATTACGTACGTCTGGGCTTGCGCCAGCTGCGGCGTTCACCGGTGCTGACGGCGCTGGTGATCGTCACGCTCGCTGTTGGCGTCGCCGCCAGCATGTCGACGCTGACCGTGTTGTACATGATGTCGTCCGACCCGATTCCGCAGAAGAGCGATCGCATCCTGACGCTGACGCTCGATAACGCCCCAGCCGACTCCGACGGGGGAGAAGAGTATCGGCCGCGTGGTCTGTCATGGATCGACGTGCGGGCCTTGCGCGAAGGTGGATTTGGACTCCGACGGAGCGGTCTGTACGGCACCGGCGGCATCGTCGAGCCGCAGAAAGAAGGGGTGAAGAACTTCGTTGGCGATGGTCTTGCCGTCGATCGCGACTTCTTTGCGATGATGGATGCGCAGTTTGCTCAAGGGGCCGCGTGGTCTGCGGACGACGACCGTAACGAAGCGCGCGTCGTCGTCATCAGCGACACGATGGCTGAGAAGCTCTACGGTCGTGAGAACTCGATCGGCCGCACGCTCAAGTTCAACGGCAACGAGCTGCGTGTGGTCGGTGTGCTACATCACTGGAAGATGTTGCCGCGCTTCTATCTGCTGGAAAATGGCGGCCGTGGCGGCGGGCCCGGGCTGGCGGACCAGGAAGACTTGTTCATACCGCTGTCGACGGCAATCGCCACCGAGCAGGACATCAACGGCAACGTCAGCTGCCAGGCCGATGCCGAACCCGGATTCAAGGGTTTGATCGCGTCGGAGTGCACGTTCCTGCATTACTGGGTCGAGTTGCCCGAAGGTAGCGATCGACGCCAATGGCGCGAATACCTCGCGGGCTACGTCGCGCAGCAGCAGCAGCGCGGCCGCCTGAAGCGGCCCGAGCCGGTCCGCGACTACGACGTGCTCGACTGGCTGTCGTACGTCGGCGTCGTCGACGACGATACGCGCTTGCAGACGCTGCTGGCGTTCGGCTTTCTGACGGTGTGTCTGGTCAACACGGTGGGTCTGCTACTGGCCAAGTTCACCGCGCGTGCCGGTGAAATCGGCGTGCGCCGCGCGCTCGGCGCCAGCCGTGCCCAGATCTTTGCGCAGTACCTGATCGAAGCCGGCACGCTCGGCTTGGTCGGCAGCGTGCTCGGGGTCGCCCTGGCGTACCTGATGCTGCACATCATGGCCACGCAGTCGCCCGATCTGGAGGCGCTGGCACGGATGGACACGTTAATGCTGGTGACGTCCGTGCTGCTGTCGGTCGCGGCGGCCGTGATTGCCGGCTTGTTGCCGACATGGCGTGCCACGCAGGTCGTACCCGCGTTGCAGCTCAAATCCCAGTAAGGCATCTGCGAGAACCGAACCATGGAAATCCGTCCGATCCTGTCGGCCCTGATGCGCAACAAGACCGGTGCGCTGCTGATTGCAGCGCAGATCGCATTGACGTTCGCGATCACGATCAATGCCGCCTACGTGATACGCGACCGTCTCGCGATCGCGGCGCGACCCTCGGGCGTCGATGATGAACAGCGCGTGCTGGCGGTGCGCTACACGATGAACTCGCCGCAGAACATCGATGCGATGGCGCAGCGTGACCTGCGCAGCCTGCAAGCCGTTCCGGGCGTTGAAAGCGTCGCCATCACCAATCAGGTCCCACTCGGCGGTGGCGGTTGGAGCGGTAGCTTTGCTGTGCAGAATCGCCGCGAGTCGCCCAGCGTCAACGCCGGCATGGTGTTCGACGACGGACATCTGCTGCCGACGCTGGGTGTCAAGCTGGTCGAGGGTCGCTACTTTCGACCGGATGAGATTCTGGTGATTGACCCGAACACCTCCCGCGACAACCCACCCACAGCACTGGTGACGCGCGGCTTGGCCAAGACCCTGTTCCCGAACGAAGCCTCGGTGCTCGGCAAGACCGTCTACCTGGGCAACACGGCTGATTCACCGGCGCTGCAGATCATTGGTGTCGTCGACCACATCGAAACGCCGTGGGCCCAGACCAGCGAGCGGCATCTGAACAGCGTCATCTTTCCGCAGCGCTTGCTGCAGCCGTACAACTATTACGTGGTGCGCTTGCGCGCCGACGCAGCGCCCGATACGCGCCAGCAGATCCTCGATACCTTGGCGCGCAACGAGCCCGACCGCGTGACGACACGCGGCTTGGAATCGATTGCGGATCTGCGTGCCAAGCGCTATCGCGGGGAATATGCGGTGGCGGGTCTGCTGCTGGCGGTCACGGTGTTCCTGCTGATCGTCACCGCCAGCGGCATCGTCGGCATGGCCAGCTTGTGGGTCAATCTGCGGCGCAAGCAGATCGGCGTACGCCGTGCGCTGGGCGCCACACGCGCCGACATCGTCCGCTACTTCATCACCGAGAATCTGATGATCAGCGGCACCGGCGTGGTCGCCGGCCTCGTTGCGGCGCAGTTGCTCAATGCGCTACTACTGCGCCAGATGTCGCTGCCGCCGTTGCCCTGGGGAGGCTTGGCCTTCGGTGTCGTCGCGCTGCTGCTACTCGGTGTCGGCTCGGTGCTCGGCCCGGCGATGCGGGCATCGCGGCTGTCGCCGGCGCTGGCGACGCGCAGCATCTGAAACATTCCACACTCGCATCGGCTGCGCTGTGCCCGTATCGTGACAACACAGCGCCGTCGATACCGATGTAACGCTGCAACCCTAACCGAATGCCATGGCCACGATCCTGATCGTCGATGACAACCGCGCGGTCTGCACCGCGCTCGAAGTGTTATTTGCGCTTCATGGCCTGAAGACCCGCAGCGCCGCGTCTCCGGACGAGGCGCTCAGCGTGATCGATGCCGAAGACATCGACCTGGTGATTCAGGACATGAACTTCAGGTCGGACACCACCTCGGGCGAAGACGGTATCAAGTTGTTTCGCGACATCCGCGACGTCGAACCCGAGATGCCGGTGATTCTACTGACCGGCTGGACGCACCTGGAGCACGCCGTGGACCTGATGCGCGCCGGTGCAGCCGACTACTTGGGCAAGCCCTGGGACGACGCCAAGCTGATCACCACGGTCCACAACCTGCTGCGGCTGCGCCAGGCCACACGCGAGAACCACCGGCTGCGGTCGGCACGTCGCGCCGTGCGGACCCGCGTCGCCGGCCAGTTCGACTTGTGCGGACTGGTCTACGAAAGCGATGCGATGCACGAGATCGTCACGCTGGCGACACGCGTCGCGCATGCCGATGTGCCGGTGCTGATCACCGGTCCCAATGGCGCCGGCAAGGAAAAGATTGCCGAGATCGTCCAGGCCAACAGCTCGGTCAGCGATGGGCCTTTCATTCGCGTCAACGTCGGGGCCTTGCCCGCCGAGTTGATGAGCGCCGAGTTGTTCGGCGCTGAAGCCGGCGCCTTTACGGGCGCGCAAAAGGCCCGCGTCGGTCGCTTCGAAGCCGCCGACGGCGGCACGCTGTTTCTGGACGAGATCGGCACCTTGTCGCTCGAGGGCCAGGTCAAGCTGTTGCGCGTGCTGCAGACCGGTCAGTTCGAGCGGCTTGGCAGCACCCAGACACGCAGCGTGAAGGTACGCCTGATCAGCGCGACCAATTCCGATCTGCAAGCTGCCATATCGGCCGGCACATTCCGCGAAGACTTGTACTACCGCCTGAACGTGATCGAGCTGCGCGTGCCGGCGCTGCGCGATCGGGCCGACGACATCTTGGTCACGGCCAACGCCTTCCTCGACGCCAATCACCGCTTCAGTCTGGAAGCCGAGCGCGCACTGCTGGCCTATCCCTGGCCGGGCAACGTTCGCGAGTTGCAGAACTGCGTCAAGCGCGCGTGTCTGCTGGCGGCGGGCGATGTGATCCAGCCGCGCGAGCTTGGGTTGCCGGCGGTCAGCGACCGGATGGCCGAAAGCGCGGCCACGCATGCGCTGCCAGAGCCCGATCGTGACACGGTGCAGGCGGTGCTCGCGCGCAGTGGCGGCGTCATTGCCAGCGCAGCACGCGAGCTGGGTTTATCGCGCCAGGCGCTGTATCGGCGCATGGAGAAGTTCGGCTTGCACAAGCCAGAATGAGCAGCCTGCGCGCCCGCACGCGCGATTGCCTCGCGGCGGCAAGATGACCCGCCGCATGCTGTCGCTCGAAGGGCGCACGCTGTTGCTGTGCAGCCTGCTGGCGCTGGCCGGTACGCTGCTGGGCATCCTGATGGCCGGGTATCTGCGTGAGCCGCTGTTGGCGGTGCTGCTGTCGGCATTGATCGTGCTGCCAGTGACGATGCTCGCGGTGCGACATGTGATGGCGCCAGTGACGCGGCATCTGCGCGCGCTGGTCGACGGTGTCTCATCGCTGCGCGACGGCGACTTCAGCGTCAGCCTGGCGATCACGCGCCACGACGAGTTGGGCGAGCTGGCGGATGTCTACAACAGCGTCGGTGACATCCTGCGCAGTGAGCGACAGAACCTGTATCAGCGCGAGTTGCTGCTGGACACGGTGATCCAGTCGTCTCCGCAGTCGCTGGTGCTGACCGATACCAGTGGCCACGTGTTGTACGCCAATACAGCGGCGCGCAAGCGTTTCCATCGCGGAAGACGCATGGAAGGCCTGGTGTTTCAGACCTTGCTGCAGCAATCGCCGCCAGGCCTGCGCGAGGCGGCGACTGCCGAGCGCGATGGCTTGTACACGGTCGAGGCCGACGGCGAAGAGCCAGAGATCGTGCATGTGACCCGCAATCAGTTCACGCTGAATACGCGCGAGCACCGGCTCTACCAGTTCCGTAGCCTGACGCGCGAGCTGACGCGGCAAGAGCTGCAGACCTGGAAGAAGGTGATCCGCGTGATCAGCCATGAGCTGAACAATTCGCTGGCGCCGATTTCGTCACTGGCGCACTCGGGCCGGCTTGCGGTGCAGGCGCAGCGCCACGATCTGCTCGACGACATCTTCGTCACGATCGAAGAGCGCAGCGCGCGGCTCAAGCAGTTTCTCGAAAACTATGCCCGCTTCGCCAAGCTGCCGCAGCCGCGCAAGGTTGACGTCGACTGGGCTGCGTTCCTGGCGCGTCTCGGACGCACGGTGCCGTACCGGCCGGTCGGCGAGCCGCCGACGCAGCCGTCGCGCTTCGATGCCGCGCAGATCGAACAGGTGCTGATCAACCTGTTGAAGAACGCGCACGAATCCGGCGGCCCTGCCGACGAGGTCTGTCTTGCGGTCGAGACGCAGGCCGACGGCCAAGTGCTGCTGCGCGTGCTCGATCGCGGGCCGGGCATGTCGGATTCAGTGCTGGCCAGCGCGCTGCTGCCGTTCTACTCGACCAAACCCGACGGTACCGGCCTGGGCCTGACCTTGTGCCGCGAAATCGTCGAGGCGCATGGCGGCCGCGTCGCACTGGCCAACCGCATCGACGGCGGGCTGGAAGTGCGCCTGTGGCTGCCCGGCAGCTAGCCTGATTCAGCCTGCAGACGCATCAGCGCTGGCGTACTCCGCAACTCCATCATTCACTGAACAGGGAGTTGCGCCATGAAAGGATTCGGCGTGGTGTTGATCGTGCTGGGCATCCTCGGCTTCGTTTTCGGCGGCGTGGTGTTCAAGCACGACGAGAAAGTGGCCGACATCGGTCCGATCGAAATCGAAAAGCAGGAAACCAAATCGTTCCCGGTGACGCCGGTCGCCTCGGGCGCCATCTTGCTCGCCGGCTTGGTCTTGCTGGTGGTGGGCGCGCGCAAGCGCTGAGGCATCACACGGGGTCGTTGCACGGCGACCGTTGCGATCGCCGTGGCCCGATCGACGATGCTTCGGCATCATCGATCGGGCCCGGTGTTGACGGTCGCTCCGAACAGGCAGCGATGGGCCGCCGCCGCGTTACTCGCAGAACAGGAACGGGTCCGGCTGCGGCGGATTCAGGAAGGTTTCGCTGCCGACCGCCACGAAGTCCCAATAGCCCTTGCGCAGCGTGATCAACGCCGTCTGGAAGTAGCAGGCGTCGACGCTCTTGGTGCGCGGCACTTCGCCGGGCGGCCGCGTCCGCACGCCGAGCAGGCTCAGTGCTTCGTCGACGACGCCACCCTGGTCGGTGCTGAGCACGCCCCAGCCCGCCACCGTGTACGGCGCCGCTGGCGGAATCGGTACGGCCACTTGATCGAATACCGCTTGTACCGGATCGTAGTTCTCGATCGGCGGATACCAAGCGGCGACTTCGAGCACACGGCGCAGCTGCCAGTTGCTGACCGCGATGCCGCCAGAGGAGACCATCAGCGGCGCGGTGCTCTGCGGTGGCAGCCGGATGCCGCGCAGATGGCCGGCTTTGCGACGCAGTTCGAGCAGGATCTTCGACGTCGTACCGGCCGACCGCGGCGTGGCGAAGCTGGTCCCGGCAACGAAGTCGTCGTAGCCGTCTTCGCAGGCGTCGCAGTACGGCAACACCTGCGTGAAATCGGCCAGGAAGTCCGGCAGCGAGCCGCTGATCAGCTGCTTGCCGTTGCTCGCGTCCTGCGGCTCACCGGTGTTGTAGTTGCTGTCGCCTTCCTCATAGCCGGCGATGCCGATGCTCCACCACGGCCCGCAGGTGCCGTCTTGCGGCGCCGTGGCCGGTGAGTTGTCGCAGGCGCCGAAATGCAGCTTGCCGAAGGTCTGCGTGCCAGTGAACGAGCGATTGATGTGCTCCGGAATCGGCAGGCTGCCGACCGCGCCGTAACTGGTGCTGACCAGATCGATGGCCGCGTGCGTCATCGCGTATTCCTCGGACGCATCGCTGATGCCCTCGAGGAACAGCAGCACGGCTTCGGGGTTGGCCTTGAGCACGGCTGCCGACACCCCAACGCCGTGGGTGTCGTCGGCGTTGTCCGGCAGCACGACGCGCGTGCCGGCGATGAACGACTTGGCGAGCACATTGGTGCCGACGAACCACATCACGTCGCAGCTGGCCGCGCGCGCCCACAAGCCGCTGCTGCTGTCAGCGGCGAAGTCGGCTTCGAAGTTGCCGGTGCGCGTCAGTTTCAGTTCGCATTCGGGCTTGACCGCGAATTCGGCCAGCACGTCGCGCGTCACGGAGGACGGCGCCGAACCGGCCGGATAGATCGGGCTGCCCGCGTTGTAGAACGCGTGATACGGGTTGATGCCCGAGTCGATCACCGCGACGACGACACGCGGCTGCGCATCGTCGCCGGCGACCGGTGCGTCGCCGCCCGTCGG
Source organism: Hydrocarboniphaga daqingensis (assembly GCF_900129825.1). Lineage (GTDB taxonomy): Bacteria > Pseudomonadota > Gammaproteobacteria > Nevskiales > Nevskiaceae > Hydrocarboniphaga > Hydrocarboniphaga daqingensis. Next base: position 199,688 of record NZ_FQWZ01000003.1, read on the forward strand.
CGTTTCGCAGGCGTCACCGATGCCGTCGGCATCGGCGTCAGCTTGGTCGAAGTTCGCCACGGCCGGGCAGTTGTCGACCGCGTCGTCGCGACCGTCGCCGTCGGTGTCGGTCACCGGCGGCGGCGGATTGACCGCGTCGCAGCCGTCGGCCGGGCAAACCGTCGTGATCGCCACTGAGTACGGCGTGCCGCCGACGCCGACCAGTTCCTGCACCAGCACCGTGTACGTGCCGGCCTTGGGCTCGGCGACCGTGACCAGCAAGGCGCCGTCGACGCCGGGCGTGGTGTCGCTGCCGACCGTGGCGCCGTCCGGGCCGAGCACGTCGATGTTGAACAAGGCACTGGGCGTGCTCGGCGTCAGCGCCACTTCGAGCGCATCGACGCCCGGCTTCGCCGCCAGCTCGTAGGTGTAGCGATGGAAGCCGAACTCCGGGTCCGAGCCGCAGCCGAGGCAGAACACCGGCGTGGTCAGGGTGCCGCCGTTATTGGCGAAGCTCGCCACGGGCGTGCGACCGGCCCCCGGGATCACCGGACCGGGAACGTCGGTCACCGGCACGTCGCGGTCCAGCACGCGGGCGATGGCTTCGAGTGCATCGACGTAGCCGGCGCCCACTTCGTGCGGCTGATACGCGCTGCCATCGGGCCGCGTCATCGGATCGGCGGTGGTCGTCAGCACCTCGTGAATCTGCTCGAAGCTCAGGTCGGGTCGTGCTTCCAGCAGCAGCGCGACAACGCCGGCAACATGCGGCGCGGCCATCGACGTGCCCGATATCGTCGCGTACGCCGGATAGTCGAGCCGCGGCGTCGGCGTGGAGTTGATGCCGTTGACCGCACGCGACGCGGTGATGTTGACGCCGGGCGCCGTGATGTCGGGGCCGACCGCATCGCCATTGGCGGTGCCGCGCGACGAGAAGTCCGCCAGCTGCAACGCACGGTCACCGGCAGCAACGCCGATCGCGCAGGGGTTCTGCGCTTCGTCGCTGATCGTGTCGTCGTTCGGACCGAGGTTGCCGGCTGCGAACACCGGCACGATGCCGGCGTCGTGCAGCGCCTTGACCGCCTGCGAATCCGGCGACGACGGGTCGAAGCGGAAGCCGCTGCCGGTGCCCGGGCCGTAGGAGTGGTTGGTCACGCGGATGTTGTACGTCTGCTGCATCTGCAGCACGTAGTCCATCGCTTCGATCGTGAACAGATACGGCGCGCCGACTTCGACGGCGACACCGACCAGCGTGGCGCCGGGCGCGACACCCACGAAGCGGCCTTCGGACATCGTGCCGTCGCCGGCGATCGTGCCGGCCAAGTGCGTGCCGTGGCCGTTGACCACTTCGGTATTGGCCAGCGGTACGGCGATGTTGCCGACCATGCGCACGTTGTGCTGCACGGCCTTCAGGTCACCCTGGAAGGTGTCGATGCCGGTGTCGATGATGGCCACACCGATGCCTTGACCGGTCAGCGGCAGCGAGGGGCTGGCAAAGGCCTGACGCGCCGCGTTGACGCCGATCAGCGGCACCGAGCTGTCCAGCGACGGCACGCGTGCGTGGTCGCCCCAGATCGAAATCAGCGGCAGGCCCTGCATTGCGCGGCGCAGCTTGCTGACGAGGCTGCCGGTCACCAGCGCGACCGGCACACGAACCATGTTCAAGCGCTTCAGCGCATAAGTGCGCGCCGCTTCGTCGGCGCTGAGCAAGCCGCCCTGCAGCAGGCGCTTCAAGCCTTCGTCGCGACCGCGGCTGTCAGCGAACGTGAAGATCAGGCTGCCCGGTAGGCCGTAGCGCAGGCCTGGATCAATGCGCGCCACATCGGCGCCGACGGCGACGCTCTCGAATGCCGCTGCGCAAGCCGTTTCGGCCGGCGGCTCGTCGCCACCACCTCCACCTCCACCTCCACCGCCACCGCCTGCCGTCGCGCCGGTGGTCTGGCCACTGCCGTCGTAGGCGGTCTGGATGTTGGTAAATGAGCGCACGACCGCGGTGTAGGTGCCGGCCACCGGATTGGCGACGACCACTTGCTCGAACGCACCGGCGGCGAGGTTGGTCTGCTCGGAAGTGCCAGCGACGCTGCCGTCGGGCGCGAGCACCTGCAAGTCGAGATCTTCGGCCGCATTAGCCCATTCGATACGCACCGTCAGCGAGGCCAACGAGCAGCTTGCCGGCACGGTGACGCTATGACGCGTTTCGGTGCCGACCGGTCCCAGGCCGCCGACCGCGGTGCCGGCCGTGCCGGAGAACGTCGCGACCATTGCGGACTGCCCAGCGGCCGGGCAGGGCAGCGGTTCCGGATCACCGCCGCCGTCGCCGGGCTCGCCGACGATGGCCGGATCATTGGTTTCGGGGTGACCGGGCACCGACGAAGCGCAATACAGGAACGGGTCCTGTGCCGGCACCGTGCCGGTCTGATCGCCACCGAGCACGTCCGGCAGCAGCGGTGCGAACTGGTCCCAGTACCGCTTGCGTTCGAGGATCAGCTCGGTCTGGAACTCGCAAAAGCCCAGCGCTTTCTCGCGCGGTGTCTTGGCCAGACCCAGATGGCTCAGCGCCGCCGCGACGACGCCCTTGTCGTTGAGTGCCGACAGATCACCCCAGCCGGTCTGCAGCCACGGCGCGACCGGATTGATCGGCAGGCCGACCAGATCGGTGACCGCCTGCGTCGGGTCGTACTCGGAGAAATCCGGCGCGTAGGCGCCTTGTTCGAGCGCGCGGCGCAGGAACCAGTTGCTGATCGTGCGACCGGCCGCGCTGGCTGCCATCACCGGCTTGCCGTCGACGGTCTTGATGCCGCCGGTGTGGCCGAGCGCGCGGCGGCTGTCGAGCAGCACGCGCGAGGCTACGCCGGCCGCGCGCGGCGTCGAAAAGCTGGTGCCGCCGACGCTCTGCATGCCCGACTGGCAGTCCATGCAGTAGGCCAGGTCCTGAGTGAAGTCGGAGATGAAGTCCGGGAAGTTGCCGGACAACAGCGAGCGGCCTTCGGACGTGCCTTCTTCGATACCGGAGACACCGATGCTCCACCACGGTCCGGCGCCGGCGCGCAGCGGCGTCAGGCCGGGGCCGTTGCCGCCCGACGAGAAGTGCAGCTTGCCGTTGAGGATCACGCCCTCGTAGGTCATGTGGAACGCACGCGTTTCCGGCAGCGGGAAGCCGGTCTGCGGAATCGACACGCCATAGCTGGTGGTGACGATGTCCACGGCCGGATGGCCGAAGCTGTATTCATGCGAGCGGTCGCTGCCCAGATCGGTGGCTTGCTCGACGAACAGCATCACCGCCTCGGGATTGGCGCGCAGCACGGCGTGGCTGGTGCCCACGCCATGGGCGCTCTTGGACACGTCGGGCTTGAGCACGATGTCGCCATCGGCAGCGAACGAGATCGCCACGATGTTGGTGCCCTTGAAGTGATACGGCACGCCGCGCTCGACCCGATCCCAGAACGCCTTGTCGGCGGCGAGGTCCGCCGCGAGGTTGCCGGTGCGGGTCAGCTGCACCACGTTTTCGGGCTTCACGCCCAGCTCGGCCAGCACTTCCTGCGTGACCGACGACGGATGCGCGTCCGGATAGAGCTCGCTGCCGCCGTAGTAGATCGCGTGATACGGGTTGATGCCCGAATCCATGTCGGCGACGACCACGCGCGGCCGTCCCGGCTCGGATTGCGGATCGCGGATCGGTCCCAGGCCGGTGTCGCCGCCACCGCCGCCGCTGCCCGCATCGCCGACGATGCCGGTGATGCGGCCGTTGAATGCTGTGGCCACGCTGATGTAGCCGGTGACGGTCATCGAGAACGTGCCGGGCCCGACGCGGGCCGCACTGACGCGCTCGACCGCTTCGCCCGACAGCTGGAAGTCAGCCGACGTGGCCCGGCCGCCGCCCGGGAAACTGACCGCAAGATCGAGGTCTTCCAGCGGCGTCGCCCACTGGATGTCGACGGTCACGTCGCGCACTTCACAGCCGGCCGGGAGTTCGTAGGTTTCGACCGCCGGGCCGCCGCTCAGCGTGGTGCCGAGCAGCGCCGTTTCAGCGGTGCCGGTCCATTCGTGCAGCGTCTGTGCGCCGGCGGGCAGCGGGCAGCGGGCGGCCACCGGCGGCCCTTGGCAGGCGTCGCCGACGCCATTGGCATCGGTGTCGAGCTGGTCGGCGTTGGCCGTGGTCGGGCAGTTGTCGCGATCGTTGGCGACGCCGTCACCGTCGGTGTCGGGCGCCGGGGCGGGCGCATCGCAGGCATCGCCGATGCCGTCGGCGTCGCTGTCGAGCTGGCTGGCGTTGGCATCGGCGGGGCAGTTGTCGCTGGCGTCGGCAATGCCGTCGCCGTCACGATCTGGCGCTGTTGCATCGCAGGCGTCACCGGCACCGTCGCCGTCGGTGTCGCGCTGGTCGGCATTGGCCGTGCTGGGGCAGTTGTCGCTGCCATCGGCGACGCCATCGCTGTCGGCGTCGGCCGGCGGATTGCGCACGTCGCAGGCATCGCCGATGCCGTTGCCGTCGCTGTCGAGCTGGTCGGCATTGGCGGTGCGCGGGCAGTTGTCGTTAGCGTCGGCGATACCGTCGCCGTCGCTGTCGGCCGGCGGCGGTGGCGGAACGACGGTGGCGTCGTCGCACGCATCGCCTAGGCCATCGTTGTCGGTGTCGCGCTGGTCGGCATTGGCCGTGGTCGGGCAGTTGTCGATGGTGTCGGCCACGCCGTCGCCATCGTTGTCGGCCGGTGCATCCGGTGGGGTGATCGCGTCACACGCATCGCCCGAGCCATCGCCATCGGCATCGGCCTGGCTGGCATTGGCTGCCGCCGGGCAGTTGTCGACGGCATCGGCGATGCTGTCGCCGTCGGTGTCGACGATGGTCGGCACCGGGCCGCCGGCATCGGGTTCGTCCGGCTCGCTACCGCCGCCGCCGCAGGCAGCCAGAGACGTCAGCAGCACCAGCAGCGCGCTGTACTTGATCAACGGAATCGACATCGGTGCGTCACCAAAATTGAGTGACGGACGCGCAAGCGCGTGGCGACGGCAAGCCGAAGGCCCGCCCGCGTACTGGCCTGCGCTTCCGTTCGTTACAGAGGAATGGGCTCGCCCCCACCAGGCGCCCGCGTGCACCGTAGCCATATCCAAGCACCGGCGCACTAGGGAAAAAGCCCTAGTTTGGTCGGGCGAAAATGCCCGCTGGTCGGATACGCGGTCGACAACGGTCGTCGCGATGGCGCCGCTGTCGGCCCGACGGGCCGGCCGGCCGATATACTCCGGGCCTTCATTCAAGGCTGGAGTCGCCGCCGTTGGCCTCCCTCAATCTTCAGGGCCGACCGGCCGACCGACTCGATCGCGGCATCGACCGCCTTGGCCTGCAACTGCCCGCCGACGCCCCCGAGCGGCTTCGTGCCTACCTGCACGAGCTGCAGAAATGGAACACCGCCTACAACCTGACGGCAATCCGCGATCCGCAGCAGATGATCACGCGACATCTGCTCGATTCGCTGTCGCTGTTGCCATTGATCGGCGATGGCCCCGTGCTCGATGTGGGCAGTGGCGCCGGTCTGCCGGGCTTGGTGTTGGCGATCGCCCGTCCTGACGTGGCCGTGACGGTGCTCGATTCCAACGGCAAAAAGACCCGGTTCATGCGCCACGCGGTTCGTGCGTTGGCGATGGCCAATGTGCAGGTCGTCGAAGCGCGTTGCGAGGCCTATCGGCCTGCCGAGCCGTTCCTGCAAATCCTGAGTCGCGCGTTCGCCAGCCTGGCGGATTTCGTCGACGGCACGCGGTCGCTGCTGGCGCCGGGTGGTCAATGGGTCGCCATGAAGGGCAAACTAGAGGACGCCGAAGTCTCGGCGTTGCCGCCTGACTGCCGGGTCGAGTCGATCCACCGCTTGCAGGTGCCGGAACTGAACGAGGACCGGCACGCGGTCATCCTGTCGCTACGTGAAGCTCCATGACGCACGTCATCGCCGTTGCCAACCAGAAGGGCGGGGTCGGCAAGACCACCACCTCGATCAATCTCGCTGCCTCACTGGCGGCCACCAAGCGCCGTGTGCTGCTGGTGGACCTCGACGCGCAGGGCAACGCGACGATGGGCGTCGGTGTGGACAAGTCGTCGTTGCAGTTGAGCGCCCGCGACGTGCTGCTGGAAAAAACCCCGGCAGCGAATGCGATCCACTTTTTGCCGTCGTTGAATCTGTGGCTGTTGCCGGCCAACTCGGACATGACCGAGGCCGAGATCAAGCTGCGCGACCAGCCCGCCGGCGACTTCGCGCTGAAGACGGCGCTGGCCGAAGTCGCGCATCAATACGACTACATCATTCTGGACTGCCCGCCGGCGCTGTCGAAGCTGACCGTCAACTCGCTGGTCTGCGCCGACGGCGTGCTGATCCCGATGCAGTGCGAGTACTACGCGCTCGAAGGCCTGTCGGCGCTGGTCGATACCGTCGAGAAGATCAAGCGGGTGATCAACCCCCGGCTCGAAATCGAAGGCCTGCTGCGGACGATGTTCGACCCGCGCAACAACCTGGCCAACGACGTGTCCGCGCAGCTGGTCCAGCATTTTCCGGACAAGGTCTACCGCACGATCATCCCGCGCAACGTGCGCCTGGCCGAAGCGCCCAGCCACGGCCTGCCGGTGATGTTCTACGACGCTGCCAGCACCGGCGCCAAGGCCTACCTGGCGCTGGCCGGCGAAGTGCTGCGCCGTCACGACGGCGGCCAGCTTCGCCTGACAACCGACCACATGGCCTGAGCCAGAGCTGATGAGCGTAAAGAAGAGAGGTTTAGGCCGCGGCCTGGATGTGCTGCTGAGCAGCGTCAACGCGGTTGCGGCGCCGGTCGACGCCGACGAAGAGCTGCGCCAGTTGCCGCTCGACGATCTGCAGCCCGGCAAGCATCAGCCGCGTCGTGCGTTCGACACCGAGGCACTTGAGGAGCTGGCGAACTCGATCGCAAGCCAGGGCGTGGTCCAGCCGATCGTGGTCCGGCCCGCCGACAACGGCCGCTACGAGATCGTGGCCGGCGAGCGGCGTTGGCGCGCCGCCCGGCTCGCCGGACTCAAGACCGTGCCGGCCGTGGTCCGCAACCTCGACGAGCGTGGCGCGATGGCGGTGGCGCTGGTCGAAAACATCCAGCGCGCCGACCTCAACCCGCTGGAAGAAGCCGAGGCGCTGCACAAGCTGATCCTCGAATGCGGCTTGACCCACGAACAGGCGGCCACGGCGGTCGGCCGCAAGCGCGCCAGCATCACCAACCTGCTGCGCGTGATGGAACTGGAAGCCGAGGTCCAGCAGTGGCTGCGTGAAAACCGGCTGACGCTGGGCCACGCCAAGGCACTGCTCGGCCTGCCCAAGAGCGCGCAAACCGCGCTGGCCCATCGGGTGATCGACGAGCACCTGACCGTCCGTCAGACCGAAGCGCTGGTGCAGGCCGCACAGAACCGCGGCGAGCCTCGGCCGACGGCGTCCAAGGTGCCGGCAGCACCCGGCAGCGAGATCGAGCAGCGCCTGCGGCAGAGCTTCGGCCTGCCCGTGCGGCTGGTCCAAGGCGAGTCGGGACGCGGCAAACTGACCGTCAGCTTCCGCAACGACAAGGAGCTGCAGGCCCTGCTTGGCCGCATCGGCGGAGGCGCCTGAGCGACGAACGGTGGCAGGGCCATCCGGCGCTTCGATCGGGCGAATCGCCAATTGCGATATGCGCAGGCAATCAGCGCAGTTGAACTGGCCTATCGCGGCCCCCTATAATTGATGGGCTTGATACCCAGTCATCGGTAACGCGGCATGTCACTGGCAACGCGCATCGTCTGGTATCAGCTGGCTGTCGGCCTGGGGGCCGGATTGCTGTGGTGGTGGGTGTCGGGGTTTGACGCCGCCTTGGCCGCAGCAGCCGGAGGGGCTGCCAGCGCGCTCATCAGCTACTACGCGGCCTTGAAGGCCCTGGGGCGGGCGCATCGGGACCCGGGTGCGATGCTGTCGGATTTCTTTCGCGCGCAGGCCTGGAAGTACGTCATGGTGGCGGTGGTCTTCGTCGCCGCAATTAAAATATTCGGGCACCAGTTCCTGCCGTTCATCACGGCGTATCTGGCGACCCTTTCGATCTACTGGTTCTCTTTGCTTTGGAAAGAGTGATGGCGAGCGCGGAACAAACACCGGCGGAATACGTCACCCACCATTTGCAGCATCTGACCTATGCCGGCGATAAGCAGTTCATCTCGCTGACGGCCTGGCATCTGGACACGCTGTTCTTCGCCACGATTCTCGGCTTGGTGTTCCTGACCATTTTCCGCATCGCGGCGGTCAAGGCGACGTCGGGCGTGCCCGGCAAGCTGCAGAACTTCGTCGAATCGATCATCGAATTCGTCGACAACTCGGTCAAAGACGGCTTCCACGGCCCGCGCGGCTTCATTGCGCCGCTGGCCCTGACGATCTTTGTCTGGGTGTTCCTGTGGAACTGCATGGACTTGCTCCCGGTGGACTTGGTCCCGATGATCTGGGCCCAGGTCTACGGTGCCATGGGCCACGATCCACACCACGCCTACATCCGCGTCGTGCCGTCGGCCGACATGAGCGCCACATTCGCGCTGTCGCTGTCGGTGTTCATCCTGATCTTCGTCTACAGCTTCAAGGGCAAGGGCGCTGGCGGCTTCGCCAAAGAGTTCCTGACGCACCCGTTCGGCGCCAAGATGCTGCCCGCCAACGTGCTGCTGAATACCGTCGAATACCTTGCCCGCCCGCTCTCGCTGGCACTGCGACTGTTCGGCAACCTGTACGCCGGCGAACTGATCTTCATCCTGATCGCGCTGCTGCCCTGGTGGGCGCAGGTGATCCCCGGCATGGGCTGGATGATCTTCCACATTCTGGTCGTTACGTTGCAGGCCTTCATTTTCATGACGCTGACGATCGTCTACCTGAGCATGGCCTACGAGCATCATTGAGCCACGCCGTCGTCTGCAGCACGTAGTACCTGGTTTCCAGTTGTAAGCCGTACCCCGTACCAACCACCGCAATAGATATAGAGACGGAGCATCCCATGGAGTTGATCGCAGCAATCCAGGCCAACACGGCCATCACCATCGGCCTGATCTTTGGTCTGGCTGCCCTCGGCACCGCCATCGGCTTCGGCCTGCTGGGCGGCAAGTTCCTGGAAGGCGCTGCCCGCCAGCCCGAAATGGCCAACATGCTGCAGACCCGTATGTTCATCATCGCCGGCCTGCTGGACGCCATCGCGATCATCGGCGTCGCCATGGGCCTGCTGATGATGTTTGCCAACCCGCTGCTCGCCGCTCTGCAGCCCGCTGGCTAAGACGCGCTTGCGCGTCTTTGCGTAAACGTTTGACTGACTCGACCTAAAAGAGAAACGCGATGCAGGCAAGTATCCCGTCCATCGTTGGCCAGATGATCGTGTTCTTCATCTTCGTGTTGTTCACGATGAAGTACGTCTGGCCGCCGATCACCAAGGCGCTCGAAGAACGCCGCGTGCGCATCGCCGAAGGTCTGGCTGCTGCCGAGCGTGGCGCCGCTTCGTTGAAGGAAGCGTCCGCCAAGAGCGACGAGGCCCTGAAGGCTGCCCGCGTGCAGGCTCAGGAAATCCTCGCCGCTGCCAACAAGCAGGCGACGCAGATGATCGAGCAGGCCAAGGCCACTGCAACGGCGGAAGGCGAGAAGATCGTTGAGCACGCCAACGGTGAAGTCGCCCGTCAGGTTGCACATGCCAAGGAAGAACTGCGCAAGCAGGTTGCTGATCTGGCCGTGCTCGGTGCGGCGCGCATCCTCAAGCGTGAAGTCAACGCCAGCGCGCACGCCGACATCCTGCAAGACCTCGCCGGCCGGATCTAAGCAGCCATGGCCGAATTGCAGACTCTGGCGCGTCCCTACGCCAAGGCCGTCTTCCAGCTGGCGCGTGACAGCGGCAGCTTGAAGGAGTGGTCGGCACGTCTGGCGGCGATCGCCGCCGCCGTGCAGGTGCCGGAAACGGCTGCGCTGATCGGTCATCCGCGCGTGACCCGGCAGATGTTGTCCGATGCGCTGGCCCAGTCCCTGGGCGGCAGCATCGGCACCGAAGGCCAGGGTCTGGCGCGTCTGCTGGCCGAAAACGGTCGGCTGAAGCTGGCGCCGCAGATCGCCGAGCAGTTCGAAGCGCTGCGCGCCGAGGCGGAGTCGCGGGTCGACGTGGAAATCACGTCGGCCAGCGAAGTGCACGATGCCCAGCGTTCTGCGTTGGGTGCCGCCATCGGGCAGCGTCTGCATCGCCAGGTGGCGATCGAATGGAAGACGGACGAGAGCCTGATCGCGGGCGCGGTGGTTCGCGCAGGCGATCTCGTCATCGACGGTTCGGTCAGCGGTGAGCTGGCACGGATGAAGAGCGCGCTGGCCGGCTAAGGCAGCGCTGCAGCACAGACAAGCCGGGCGCGAAAGCGGCCGGGATGAAGAATCAGCCGGATGCGGCACAGGCCGCGTCCCTACGGACACTCAGGGCATTAACCATGCAACTCAACCCTTCCGAAATCAGCGACCTGATCAAGGCCCGCATTCAGAACTTTGACGCGGCCACCGAAGCGCGCAACACCGGCACGATCGTCTCGCTGCAGGACGGTATCGTCCGCGTGCACGGCCTGTCGGACGCGCTGCAGGGTGAAATGCTCGAATTCCCGGCCGACAAGAGCGGCGCCCCGACGTTCGGCTTGGCGCTGAACCTCGAGCGCGACTCGGTCGGCGCCGTCGTTCTCGGTGACTACAAGCACCTGAAGGAAGGCGACACGGTCAAGACCACCGGCCGCATCCTGGAAGTGCCGATCGGTCCGGGCCTGCTCGGCCGCGTCGTCGACGCGCTGGGTCGTCCGATCGACGGCAAGGGCCCGATCACGGCCGCCGGCACCAGCCCGATCGAAAAGATCGCCCCCGGCGTTATCGCCCGTCAGTCGGTCGACCAGCCGGTGCAGACCGGCTACAAGGCCGTCGACGCGATGATCCCGGTGGGTCGCGGTCAGCGCGAGCTGATCATCGGTGACCGCCAGACCGGCAAGACCGCGCTGGCGATCGACGCGATCATCAACCAGAAGTCCACCGGCGTTAAGTGCGTGTACGTCGCCATCGGCCAGAAGGCCTCGTCGATCGCCAACGTCGTGCGCAAGCTCGAACAGAACGACGCGCTCGCTCACACCATCGTCGTCGCCGCTTCGGCTTCCGAAGCCGCTGCGCTGCAGTACATCGCACCGTACTCCGGCTGCACGATGGGCGAATACTTCCGTGACCGCGGCGAAGACGCGCTGATCGTGTACGACGACCTCTCCAAGCAGGCCGTCGCCTATCGTCAGGTGTCGCTGCTGCTGAAGCGTCCGCCGGGCCGTGAAGCCTACCCGGGCGACGTGTTCTATCTCCACTCCCGTCTGCTCGAGCGTGCGGCCCGCGTCAACGCCGACTACGTCGAGAAGTTCACCAACGGCGAAGTGAAGGGCAAGACCGGCTCGCTGACCGCGCTGCCGATCATCGAAACCCAGGCCGGTGACGTGTCGGCCTTCGTTCCGACCAACGTGATCTCGATCACCGACGGCCAGATCTTCCTCGAAACCGACCTGTTCAACGCCGGTATTCGTCCGGCCGTGAACTCCGGTATCTCGGTGAGCCGCGTCGGTGGCGCCGCTCAGACCAAGGTCATCAAGAAGCTCTCGGGCGGCACCAAGCTGGCGCTCGCCCAGTACCGTGAACTCGCCGCGTTTGCGCAGTTCGCCTCTGACCTCGACGCGGCCACCCGTGCGCAGCTCGAGCGCGGCCAGCGCGTGACCGAGCTGATGAAGCAGAAGCAGTACGCGCCGATGAGCGTCGCCGAAATGGCCGCCTCGCTGTACGCCGCTGAAAAGGGCTACCTGGATTCCGTCTCGGTCGACAAGATCGGCGAATGGGAGGCCAGCATGCAGCAGTTCCTGGCGTCGGCCTACAAGCCGTTGATGGACAAGATCAACGTCAAGGGCGACTGGAACGACGCGATCGAAGGCGAGCTGAAAGCCGCGCTCGACGCGTTCAAGAAGCAGAGCGCGATCTAAGGTCGGCCAGCACTAGGAGCAGGCGATGGCCGGCGCAAAGGAAATCCGCACCAAGATCAAGAGCGTGAAGAACACGCAGAAGATCACGCGTGCGATGGAAAAAGTGGCGATGTCGAAGATGCGCCGCGCGCAGGAACGCATGCTGGCTGCGCGTCCTTACGCTGAGGCGATCCGCCGGACGATGGGTCATCTGGCCAATGCGCAGCCCGAGTATCGCCACCAGTTCATGGTCGATCGCCCGGTCAAGCGCGTTGCCTACCTGATCATCTCGACCGATCGTGGTCTGGCGGGTGGCATCAACGTCAACACCTTCCGTGCCTCGATCCGTTCGATCAAGGAATGGAAGGACAAGGGCGTCGACGCCGATCTGGCGATCGTCGGCAACAAGGGCATCAGCTTCTTCAAGCGTGTTGGCGGCAAGGTGCTGGCGACCGCGTCGGGACTTGGCGACAAGCCGACGCTGGAGTCCGTGTTTGGCACGATCAAGGTCGTGACCGACGCGTTCCGCAACGGTGAAGTCGATCGCGTTTATGTCGTCTACGCCAACTTCGTCAACACGATGACGCAGCGCCCGACGGTGCAGCAGCTGTTGCCGATCGAAGCGACGCCGGCCACCGGCTTGCTGAAGAGCTGGGACTACATCTATGAGCCCGGTGCCACCGAGCTGCTCGACAGCGTGCTGCAGCGCTACATCGAGTCGCAGGTCTACCAGGCCGTGATCGAGAACACCGCCTCGGAGCAGTCCGCGCGCATGGTGGCGATGAAGGCCGCCACCGACAACGCCGGCAAGATCATTCAGGGCTTGCAGCTCGCCTACAACAAGGCGCGTCAGGCCAGCATCACCAAGGAACTCGCCGAAATCGTCGGCGGCGCCGCGGCCGTCTAACGCCGTACAGCACGAAGTACTGATAAAGAGAGATAGAGCGATGAGCACCGGCAAGATTGTTCAGATCATCGGCGCGGTTGTCGACGTGGAATTCCCGCGTGACGCCATCCCCAACATTTACGACGCGCTGACGGTCGATGGCGCCGACCTGACGCTGGAAGTCCAGCAGCAGCTTGGCGACGGCGTCGTCCGCTGCATCGCGCTGGGTTCGTCCGAAGGCCTGAAGCGCGGCCTGATCGCCACCAACACTGGCAAGCCGATCTCGGTTCCGGTGGGCAAGGGCACGCTCGGCCGCATCATGAACGTGCTCGGCGAGCCGATCGATGAAGTGGGCCCGGTCGTCACCGACGAGAAGTGGTCGATCCACCGCGAAGCGCCGAGCTACGAAGATCAGTCCGGCTCGACCGAACTGCTCGAAACCGGCATCAAGGTCATCGACTTGCTGTGCCCGTTCGCCAAGGGCGGCAAGGTTGGCCTGTTCGGTGGTGCCGGCGTCGGCAAGACCGTGAACATGCTCGAGCTGATCAACAACATCGCCAAGGCGCACTCGGGTCTGTCGGTGTTCGCCGGCGTCGGTGAGCGTACCCGCGAAGGCAACGACTTCTACCATGAAATGTCGGATGCTAAGGTCATCGTTCAGGAGAACCTGAGCGAGTCCAAGGTGGCCATGGTGTACGGCCAGATGAACGAGCCGCCTGGCAACCGTCTGCGCGTGGCGCTGTCCGGCCTGACGATGGCCGAGTACTTCCGTGACGAAGGTCGCGACGTGCTGTTCTTCGTCGACAACATTTATCGCTACACGCTGGCCGGTACCGAAGTGTCCGCGCTGCTCGGTCGTATGCCGTCGGCGGTGGGTTACCAGCCGACGCTCGCCGAAGAAATGGGCGTGCTGCAGGAGCGCATCACGTCGACCAAGACCGGCTCGATCACGTCGATCCAGGCCGTCTACGTGCCGGCGGACGACTTGACCGACCCGTCGCCGGCGACCACGTTCGCTCACTTGGACGCCACCGTCGTGCTGTCGCGTGACATCGCCAGCCTGGGTATCTACCCGGCCGTCGACCCGCTCGACTCCACCAGCCGCCAGCTTGACCCGGATGTCGTCGGTGCCGAGCACTACAACACCGCCCGCGACGTGCAGGGCGTGTTGCAGCGTTACAAGGAACTCAAGGACATCATCGCGATCCTTGGCATGGACGAACTGTCGGAAGACGACAAGCGCGTCGTTGCCCGTGCGCGCAAGATCCAGCGCTTCCTGTCGCAGCCGTTCCACGTCGCTGAAGTGTTCACCGGCTCGCCGGGCAAGTACGTCAGCCTGAAGGAAACGATCCGCGGCTTCCGTGGCATCGTCGACGGCCAGTACGACCACCTGCCGGAGCAGGCGTTCTACATGGTCGGCACGATCGACGAAGCCATCGAGAAGGGCGCCAAGATGGCGGCAGCGGCCTAAGGCCGCCCGCTACCTGTCAGCACAATAGGACCCGCCATGGCGCAGATTCACGTCGATATCGTTTCCGCTGAAGGTCACATCCACAAGGGTGAGGCGGTGATGGTGTTCGCCCCCGCCGAAATGGGTGAAGTTGGCATTGCGCCGCGCCACTCGCCGTTGCTTACGCGCTTGAAGCCGGGCGTCGTGCGCGTCAAGACGCCCTCGGGCGAAGAGCTGCAGATCTTCGTCAGCGGCGGCATCCTCGAAGTGCAGCCGCACCTGGTGACGGTCCTCGCCGACACCGCGCTGCGCGCCAAGGACGCCGATGAGGCGTCGGCCTTGCGCGCCAAGCAGGACGCTGAATCGCGTCTGGCCGGTGCCAAGACCGAAACCGATCTGGCCAAGGCCCAGCAGGAGATGGTCGAAGCCGCTGCCCGGCTCGAGTTTGTGCGCAAGCTCAAGGGCCCGACGCACTAGGCGTCACGCCTCGATCGTCGTGATGAAGGGCGCCCTCCAGGCGCCTTTTGTCATTTGGGCGGCGTATTCTGTCGCGTCCGATTTAGACGTAAGCTCGTAAATGATGGAACCCGGAACAGGCTTTGCTGTTCTGAGGGATCACATATAAGCCTTGCAGGATTCTGGGAGGCGACAAGAGATACCGTGTTCACTAGGGCAGCTTCACACAACACGTTCGCGGATTTGCGGCGCCAGCTCGTCTGGCCGCTGTGCGTGGCGTTGTTTTGTTGGTTGTCGGCGGTACACCAGTACGCCTGGTCGGCGGAGCCCTCACGCGCTGCCGCTGTATCGGACAGCGTTGTAGAAGTGGCACCGTCCGATAACGATGGGGCGCCGTTGGCTGGGCAAGATGTCACGCAAGACCAAGCCGAGCCCAGCACCGCTGAACTCGAAGATGCACTGAAACACGCGCTGCATGGCTCCTACGAAGCCGATTGCAGCGGTGCCCGTGCCCGCAAGGGGCACGGCGTTGTACCCACGCGTCACCTTAAACCTCTGCTGCGCCCCCCAGCCGTCGCCTGACGTCTGCGACCGCGTCGCCAATTCACGGCGGCGTTCTCCTGTCTGATCGAACATCACCCCGGCCGCGTTCAGGGCCCGGGCGGTTGTCCCTCCGCAAGAAATCTGGATTATCACGCCATGCAAAGACTCATTGAAGGTTTCAACCGTTTCCGCCTCGAATCGTTCCCGGAGAAGCGCGAACTGTTCGAGAAGCTGTCTGCCAAGCAGACGCCGCACTCGATGATCATCACCTGCGCCGATTCGCGCGTGGTGCCCGAATTCTTCACCTCCAGCGAGCCGGGTGACGTGTTCGTCTGCCGCAATGTCGGCAACATCGTGCCGCCTTATGCGCAGTTCACGGGTGGTGTTTCAGCGGCCATCGAATACGCCGTCGCCGTGCTCGGCGTCGCCAACGTGGTCGTTTGCGGCCACACCGATTGTGGCGCGATGAAGGCGACGATGACGCCGGAATCCGTCGACAAGCTGCCGGCCGTCAGCGCCTGGCTGCGCCACGCGCATGTGGCCAAGCATGTGGTCGACAACAACTACAGCCACGAGGCCTCGGCCGACACGCTGGCGTCGCTGACCGAAGAAAACGTCGTGGCCCAGCTTGACCACCTGCGCACGCATCCGTCGGTGGCAGCGCGTCTCGCCCGTGGCAACCTGACGCTGCACGGCTGGGTGTACGACATCGAGAACGGTGGCATCAAGGCGTATTGCGCACAGCGCGGTCACTTCGTGTCGCTGTCGCAGGTGTTGGAAAACGGCGAATCCTGGCCCACCGCCACGCCGCCGGCCCGTCTGTCCGGTGTCCTCGGAAACGCAGCATGAACAGCGCCATCAGCACCGCCAAGCCGGCGGCGGCCCCGGGTCGTCAGTTCGTTGCCAACCTACTTCCGTCGGTGGTGGTGTTCCTGGTCGCGCTGCCGCTGTGCATGGGCATCGCGATCGCCTCTGGCGCGCCGCCGGTCACCGGACTGATCACCGGCATCGTCGGCGGCATCATCGTCGGGTCGATCGCCGGCTCGCCGCTGATGGTCAGCGGGCCGGCCGCGGGCCTGGCGGTGCTGGTGTTCGACTTGATCCGTGACCACGGCCTGGTGGCCTTGGGTCCGGTCGTCGCGCTTGCAGGCTTGCTGCAGCTGATTGCCGGCATCGGCCGCCTCGGTGTGTGGTTCCGCATGGTCAGCCCGGCTGTCGTCAGCGGCATGCTGGCCGGCATCGGCATCCTGATCGTCGCGTCCCAGTCACATGTGATGCTCGACGCCAAGCCGCTGTCGACCGGCCTGCAGAACTTTGCCGCGCTGCCGGGACGCTTGTGGGCGGCCGTCAAGCATGGCGACGGGTCACTGGCCGGCCTGCTCGGCCTGGGCACGATTGCCATCATGTACGCCTGGGAGAAGCTCAAGCCGGCCAAGCTCAAGCTGGTGCCGGGTGCGTTGCTGGCGGTTGTTGCGGTGACGGCGACGGCGCAGTTCGGTCAGCTCGACGTGGAGCGTATCGACGTGCCGCATGACCTGCTGGCGGCGATCAAGCCGGTCGACGGCAGCGCGCTGGCCCTGCTGCTCGACCCGACGCTGCTGATTGCTGCGGTCGTGTTCGCGTTCATCGCCAGTGCCGAGACGCTGCTGTCGGCCGCGGCGGTCGACCGCATGCACGACGGTCCGCGCACCAAGTACGACCGCGAGCTGGGCGCTCAGGGCGTCGGCAATCTGATCTGCGGTGCCCTCGGTGCGCTGCCGATGACCGGCGTGATCGTGCGCAGTGCGGCCAACGTTCAGGCCGGCGCGACCACGCGTGCGTCGACGATCCTGCACGGGACCTGGATGCTCGGCTTCGTGATGCTGCTGCCGTGGCTGCTGCGGATGACGCCGATCGCAGGCCTGGCCGGCGTGCTGATCTTCACGGGCGTGAAGATGGTCAACCCGTCGCAGATCAAGGAGTTTGCCGCCTACGGTCGCGGCTCGCTGCTGGTGTTCCTGGCCACGGCGCTGGTGATTGTGGCGACCGACCTGCTGACCGGTGTGCTGGCCGGCATGGCGTTGTCGATCCTGCGCTTGGCGCTGCGCGCGGCGATGCTGCACGTCAACCTGCGTCAGCTCGATAAGCCCAACCAGTGGGAGCTTCGCTTGGAGGGTTCGGCCACGTTCCTCAGCGTGCCGCGCTTGGCCAAGGCGCTCGATGCGGTGCCCGAAGGCGCCACGCTGCACCTGGACGTTGACCGGCTGCGCTTCATCGACCACGCCTGCCTCGTACTGCTGAAGGACTGGCAGCGCACGGCGCCGGCCACCAACCGGCGCATGGTCGTCGACCCGTCGGCGATCGAGTCGCGTGCCGAATCGGCGGGCCGCAAGTCGGTGACTCAAGGCCTGTCCTGACCGCGAGCGTTTGACCGGCCTGGCTCGGCCCTGCTGCACGCGCTTCGGCTCGTGCAGCAGGGCCGCTTTCGTTAGGCCACGGACTTGGGCTGCCGCTTTGTGCGCCATTGCCTAAACTGCGCAGCCGCTTGCCACTTCCGATACCGCTGCCATGACCGCCGTCCACGCCTTGATCCTTGCCGCCGGCCGCGGCACGCGCATGCACAGCGACCTGCCCAAGGTGCTGCACACCGTCGGCGGTCAGCCGATGCTGGCGCATGTGCTGCGTGCGGCAGCGGCGCTCGACGCGCCCACGCACTTGGTGCTCGGCCACGGCGCGGATGCCGTGCAAGCCTGGCTTGCGCGACCCGATGCCGGCGTCGCCACACCGCAGGCGATCGCGATGCAGGCCGAACAGCTCGGCACCGCACACGCGGTCCAGCAAGCGCTGCCGGGCGTGCCCGATGACGCACGCGTTGTGATTCTGTATGGCGACGTGCCGCTGATCGGTGCTGACCTGCTGCAGGCACTGGCGCAAGCGGCGGATGGCGCGCTGGCACTGGTCACCGCGACGCTGGCCGATCCAAGCGGCTACGGCCGCATCCTGCGTAATGCGGCAGGGCAGGTGACCGGCATCGTCGAACACAAAGACGCCAACGACGCCCAGCGCGCGATCACCGAGATCAACACCGGTTTGCTGGCCGCGCCGGCTGGCGCGCTGAAGCGCTGGATTGCGCAGGTGCGCAACGACAACGCCAACCGCGAGTACTACCTGACGGATGTCGTCGCGCTGGCCGTGGCCGACGGCATGCTGGTGCGCACCGTCAGCGCGCCGCAGCCGGACGAAGTCGAAGGCGTCAACGACCGCGTGCAACTGGCGCGCGCCGAGCGGCTGTATCAGCAGCGGCAGGCCACGCGGCTGATGCGCGCCGGCGTGCAACTGGCCGACCCGGCGCGCTTTGATCTGCGCGGCGAGCTGATCGCCGGCCGCGACGTGTTCATCGACGTCGGCGTCATCATCGAAGGCCGCGTCGAGCTGGCCGACGGCGTGCGCGTCGGCGCCTATACGCTGCTCAAGGACGTGCGTCTGGGCCGAGGCAGCGTGGTACAGGCGCATTGCGTGCTCGAAGGCCTCGCAGCCGGTGCGGACTGCCGCATCGGCCCGTTTGCGCGCGTGCGGCCCGACTCCACGTTTGCCGACGAGGTGCACATCGGTAACTTCGTCGAAGTAAAGAAGGGTGCGCTCGGCCACGGCACCAAGGCCGGTCATCTGGCGTACATCGGCGATGCCACCGTCGGTGCCGACGTCAACATCAGCGCCGGCGTCATCACCTGCAACTACGACGGCGCCAACAAGCACCAGACGGTGATCGGCGACGGCGCGTTCATCGGCACCGACGCGCAGCTGGTGGCACCGGTGACCATTGGCGAGCGTGCGTTCATCGCGGCCGGCTCTACGATCACGCGCGAGGTACCGGCCGATGCGCTGGCCGTATGCCGCGCGCGCGACCAAAAGACCATCGCCAACTGGAAGCGTCCCAGCAAAAAGAAAAGCTGAGGCAACACCGCCCGCTGCAGCGCGGCCGGTATGGGCGCCAGCGGATACAATCGGCCATGAACCACGCCCTGTCTTCCTCGATCCCGCGCCACCGTGCGCGGCGCGCTCCGGTGCTCTGATATGTGCGGAATCGTCGGCGCCGTAGCGCCTCGCGACGTGACTCCCATCCTGGTCGAAGGCCTGCGCCGGCTCGAATACCGGGGCTACGATTCGGCCGGCGTCGCGTTGATCACCGCCGACGGCGTGCTCGACCGCCGGCGCGCCCAGGGCAAGGTGCAGCAGCTGGCCGACAACATTGCCGCCCAGCCGATCAGCGGCCATCGCGGTATCTCGCACACGCGCTGGGCGACGCACGGCGTGCCCAGCGAACGCAACGCGCACCCGCACTTCTCCGAAGGCCAAGTCGCGCTGGTGCACAACGGCATCATCGAAAACCACGACGAGCTGCGTGCCGAACTGCGTGGCAAGGGCTATCTGTTCAGCAGCGAAACCGACACCGAAGTCGTCGCGCACCTGATCAACGACACGCTCAAGCTCAACGGCGGCGACCTGCTCGCCTCGGTGCAGACCGCCGTCAAACGCCTGCACGGCGCCTACGCGATCGTCGTCGTGTCGCCGCTGGACCCCGACCGCATCGTCGCCGCGCGTGCCGGCTGCCCGGTCGTCGTCGGCCATGGCGACGGCGAAAACTACGTTGCCAGCGACGTGCAGGCACTGCTGCCGGTGACGCGCCGTTTTCAGTTCCTTGAAGAAGGCGACGTCGCCGAGATCCGCGAAAGCGGCATCCGCATCTTCGACGCCAAAGGTGCGGTTGCCGAGCGCCCGCTGCGCGAATCGAGCCTGTCGGCCGAAAGTGTTGAACGCGGCGACTACGCGCACTACATGCTCAAGGAAATCTTCGAGCAGCCGCGCGCGATCGCCGACACGCTGGCCGAACGCATCACCGGCAAGCGCGTGCTCGAAGCCGCACTCGGCCCCAAGGCCGAGCTGCTGCTGCCGCGCGTCAAGAGCGTGCACATCGTCGCCTGCGGCACCAGTTATCACGCTGGCCTGATCGCGCGGTACTACATCGAACAGGGCGCCAAGCTGCCGTGTACGGTCGAAGTCGCCAGTGAGTATCGCTATCGCGATCCCGTCGTGCCGCCGAACACCTTGTTCGTCGCGATATCGCAGTCCGGTGAAACCGCTGACACGCTCGCCGCGTTGCGTGAAGCGCGCAAGCTTGGCTACCTGGCCACCTGCGCGATCTGCAACGTGCCCGAGTCCTCACTGGTGCGCGAAGCCGACCTGACGCTGATGACCCGCGCCGGTCCCGAAATCGGCGTGGCCTCGACCAAGGCCTTCACCACGCAGCTGGCCGCGTTGAGCTTGCTGGGCCTGGTGCTGGCGCGGCACAACGGCATGGACGCCAGCACCGAAGCGCTGTTCGTGCGCCAGATCGCGCACGTGCCCGAGTTGGTCGAGCGCACGCTCAAGCTCGAGCCGCAGATCAAGCAATGGGCGCAGCAGTTTGCCGACAAGCGCCACGCGCTGTTTCTCGGCCGCGGCCCGACGTATCCGGTCGCGCTGGAAGGCGCGCTCAAGCTCAAAGAAATCTCGTACATCCACGCCGAAGCCTATCCGGCCGGCGAGCTCAAGCACGGCCCGCTCGCACTGGTGGACGCCGACATGCCGGTCGTCGCCGTCGCGCCGAACAATGCGCTGCTGGAAAAGCTCAAAAGCAACCTGCAGGAAGTCCGCGCCCGCGGCGGCAAGCTGTTCGTCTTCGCCGACCCCGACACCGGCTTCCAGGCCGAAGATGGCGTCGAAGTGCTGCTGATGCCCGAACACATCGAAGCGATCCAGTCCCCGCTGATCTACACGATCCCGCTGCAGCTGCTCGCGTACCACGTCGCCGTATTGCGCGGCACCGACGTCGATCAGCCGCGCAATCTGGCGAAGAGTGTGACGGTCGAGTAGGCGGGGCCGTCAGGCGCAAGCCCGACGGTTTTCACCGTCGATGCAAGCGCCGGCTCAGGAGCGTAGCGACGTCGGCATCCGGGTCTCGATAGCGGCATCCAGATCATCGGTCTGGTTCGGCGGCAGCAACTTGTAGAGCACCGGTGTGACCAACCGACCCAGCAGGGTAGAGCTTGTCAGTCCGCCGATGATCACCCAGGCCAGCGGTGAGTAGATGCCGGAGTTCTGCACGGCCAACGGCAGCAGGCCGCCCACGGCCGTGAGTGACGTCAGCAGGATCGGCAGAAACCGCACCTCGCCCGCCTTGGCGATGGCGTCATCCAGAGGCAGGCCTTCCGCTCGTAACTGATTGGTGAAATCCACCAGCAGGATGGAGTTCTTGATCTCGATGCCCACCAGCGCGATGAAGCCGATCATGGCCGTGAACGAGATCGAGTTGCCGGTGAAAAACAGGGCCAGCAGGCCGCCGGTGATGCCCAGCGGAATAACAGTGGCCACGATCAGCGTGGATTTGAAGCTCCCGAACTCCAGCACCAGTACCGCAGTGATGCCGAACACGGTCAGCAAGATTGCCGTACCGAAGCCGGACAGACTCTCGGCTTGGCTCTCGGCCTCACCACCGATTTCGAACCGGTAGCCGGGCGGCAGATTCATCTGCTCCAGCCGCTTGACGATGGCCGAGGTCACCGCTGCGGTATTGAAGCCGGCCTGCGGATAGGCCGTGACCGTGACCGAGCGGCTGCGCCCGTAGCGCGAAATACTGGGCGGCGATTGCACCAGCTCCACGGCTGCGAGTTGGGCCAGCGGGATCTGCTCGCCGGTGCTTGACGCCACATGCAGGCCTTGCAGTACCTCGAGCGTGCTGCGGCCCTGCATGGGGGCCCTCAGCACCACCGGGTAGTTGTCGCCATCTGCGGTGCGAAAGTCGCCTGCCTCCAGGCCCGATACGGCGAGCCGGATGTTCTGGTCCAGCTCCACGGGCTGCACGCCGAGCAACCCAGCCTGCGCAACGTTGGGCGCCAGTTGCAGATCGATCTTGCCGCGTCGCAGCGGATTGATGACATCGCGCGCGCCGGGAGTGGACGCCATGAGGCGTTCGAGCTCGTTGGCCAGATCGCGCAGCACCGTGAGGTCAGGACCGACCAGGCGCAGCGCAATCGGCGCATCAATCGGCGGGCCGTTCTCGAACTCCTTCAGCAACACTTCCGCGCCCGCAATGTCATCGAAGCGGCTGCGCAGCCGCGCATAGAGTGCCGGGGTGGTTTCGGGGTCGTAGCGGTATAGCTGCACGAAGACCTCGGCGTAGTGCGCGGCCGGTTCGCGCGAGAAGAGGTTGTAGTAGATCTGTGGATTGCCACGGCCGATGGTCGCCATGAAGTGCTCCACCTCTTTCTCGCTCGCCAGGGCCGACTCGATGGCGCGCACGACGCGGTCGGACTCCTGCAAGCTGGCGCCGACGGGCAGCCGTGCCTGAATCAGAAACTGTGGCGTCTCCGCCTTGGGGAACAGCGAGAACCCGATCGAGGGAATGAGCATGACGCTCAGAGCAACGACGACCCCGGAGATCAGCATCACCCGCTTGGGGGCAGCCAGTGCCCGATTCAGCAACGGGGCATAGATCGTGTGGATCGCCGACATCGTGAAGCGCAGCGCAGCGTTGCCTTCCTCCTTCTCGTGTCTGGGCAGCAGCCGTGATGCCAGGTAGGGGATGATCGTCAGCGAGATGAACAGTGAGGCGGTGACGGTGAACACCACGGCCACCGGCAGCGAGCGGATGTACTTGCCAGAATTGCCGGGCAGTAGCAGCAGGGGCAGAAACGCAAACAACAGCGTGGCCGTGCAGCCCAGCACCGCGAGTGCAATCTGCCGGGTGCCCAGAATCGCCGCCTGCATGCGGCTGTGGCCCTCGCGCATGAAGCGCGCAATGTTTTCGGTGACGACGATGCTGTCGTCCACCAGCAAACCCAGCGCCACCACGAAACCGGCAATCGAAAGCTGGTTGAGCGAGAAGCCGGCAAAGTGCAGCGCCGCCAGACCGGTGGCGAGCGACAGCGGAATGGAGATCATCACAACGCCGGCGGCGCGCAGTCCGAGCGGCAGCAGTGTGATGACGACCAGCGCGATCGCAATGGCGAGATCCGTCGTCAGGCGCGACAGACGCTCCTCCACGTTCTTGGACTGCTTGAACGTGGGCACCAGCTTGATGTCGCTCGGCAGGCGAGCCTTGAAAGCCTCGACCGTCTCGTCGATGGCGGCCTGGGTGATGGCGATGTTCTGGCCGTCCTTCTGGTTGGCGGTGACCCATACCGCACGCTGGCCGTTGAGCCGCGCCTCCACTTCCCGGGCCTCGTAGTCCCAGCTCACGGTGGCGATGTCCTTGATGCGGATCAGCCGGCCTGGGCTGCCGCCCACCACGGTCTCCCTTACTTCGTCGA
Source organism: Hydrocarboniphaga daqingensis (assembly GCF_900129825.1). Taxonomy (GTDB): domain Bacteria; phylum Pseudomonadota; class Gammaproteobacteria; order Nevskiales; family Nevskiaceae; genus Hydrocarboniphaga; species Hydrocarboniphaga daqingensis. Next base: position 223,312 of record NZ_FQWZ01000003.1, read on the forward strand.
GATCGGTGTAGGAGCCCGAGGTTTGCAGGTTGTAGCGGCGCGGACCGCTCTCGATGGCGCCGCCCGGCACATTGGTGTTTTCGCCCGCGACGGCGGCGAGCACGTCGCCTGCGCGCAGCTTCAGTTCGGCCATTCGCTGGTAGTCGAGTGCGACCCGCAGCTCGCGCTTGGGATAGGCCCAGGTCTCGGATTGCCGCACGCCGGGGATACGCTCCAGCTCGTCCTGCAAGGCTTCCGCCTCGTCAGCGAGACGCGCATAACTGGCGGTTTCCGAGACCAGGCCCAACTGCACGATCTGCACCAGACCGGGGTTGATCTTGTTGATCTCCTGCCGCACAACGCCGTCGGGCAGATCCGGACGCAGGGCGTTGATCTCGCGCGAGACCTCGTCGTACTTCTTGTCGACGTCGACCGTCGCATCGAACTCCACGAACACCACGGACAGGCTGTCACTCGAGGTGGAGGTGAGCTTTTTGACGTTATCCAGCTCCGTGATCGCGTCTTCGATCGGCTCGCTGATCTGTCGCTCGATCACCAGCGAATCGGCGCCGGGATAGACCGTGACAATCCTGAATGCCGAAATCGGAAAGTACGGGTCTTCGGAGCGCGGGATGGATTGCAGGCTGCTGAAGCCCAGCGCGATCAGCAGGCCGAACAGCACTAGCATGAAGGGGCCATTGCGAACGGATAGCGCGGCGATATTCATGGCGTGTGGTTCTCCCGAGCGACGAGCCTGACCTTCTCCCCGTCGTGCAGATAGGCCGCGCCATCGGTGACCAGCTGCGTGCCGGCAGGTAGCGGCTGTTGCAGGGCAGCGTCGCTGCCCTCGATGAAGGCCACCGAGACTTCAATGCCGTGCACGGTGCTCGTGGTGGCATCAAAGCGATACGCACGGGCCTGGTGCTGATCGCCTTCGACCAGTGCAGCCAACGGCATTCGCGTGAGGGTGCCGCCCGCTGCGCCCGAAGGCCGGATGGTGGCGCGGCCAATCAAGCCGCTGGGCAGGGGGCGGTTCAGTGCCGTCGCATCCAGGCTGAGCTCGGCCTGGTAGGTTCCGGTGCGCGCGTCAGCCGCCTGTGACAGCTGTCGTACGCGTGCCGGGATCCGCTGCGACGGGATGGCATCGAACACGATCTCGGCGGGATCGTTGATCTTGAGCCGCAATGCATCACGATCTGGCAGCGCGACCTTCAGCACCATGCCGCCCTGCTGCTTGCCCACGATCAGTACCGGGGTTCCAGCGGCCACAAGCTCCAGTGGCTCCACCAGACGGCGAAGCACGCGGCCATCATCGGGCGCGATGATTTCGGCATATTCGCGGTTGAACGCCACGGCATTGAGTTGCGCCTGGGCAACCGAGGCAGCCGTGCCCAGATCATCCAGCTGCTCTTGGGTAACCACATCCTGCGCGAACAGCAACTTGCCGCGGTCGAGGTCGCGGGCGGCTTTCGTCGCGGCGGCCTGAGCTTGTTGCAGCTGGGCGTCGATTTCGGCGGTGTCGATCTTCGCCAGCCTTTGGCCTTTTTTGACGAGATCACCCTCGCGCACCTCGATGCGGGCGACCACACCGCCGACCTTGAACGACAGGCGCACCTCATCGCGGCTGGCCGCCAGACCGCTCGCCACGATCTGCGGCTCGGCAGGGCCTTCGCTTACCGTGGCCACTTGCACGATTCGCGGTGTCGGCGGCGCTAGCGGCGCATCGGGTTTTGAGCAGGCAGAGAGCAGCAACAACACGGCGGCCAGATGGCCAGACGAGCGCGCGCGATAGGCACGAACTGACAGCAGAGGGCTGGCAGGGACGGTCATGGGGAAACTCCGGAAAGCACGGCAGGCAAGGGAAAGCGGGCTTCGGTGAACTCCAGCTCGGCAGCGGCGATGCGTTGTTCGGTACCTGCGAGCAACAGGCCCATACGAGCAGCGGTGGCGCTGCGCTCGGCATCGATGAACTCAGCCTGTGAGAGCTGGCCGGCATCGCGCTTGCGCTCGGCGATCCGCAGCGACTCCTCGGCCGCGGCGCGGCGCGCAGCGGCCGTGCTCAAGCTATCGGCTGTGGTCTGGACGCGATCGGCCGCGTTGGCGCGTGCGAGCGCCAGCTGACGCTGAACATCCTGCCGCAGGGCCTTGAGCTGATTGGCTTGCGCGGCGGCGCGAGAGACCGCGGCACGGCGGGTACCGAAATCCAGCAGCGTCCACTTCAGCACCAGCGAGACGGTCGCCACGTCGGGGTCGCGGCCCGATCCGTATTCCACGCCCTGAATGCCGGCATCGGCCACCACGGCCAGCACGGGCTGATAGGCCGCGCGGGCAAGCTTGCGGGCGCCTTCAGCCTCATCGATCTGGGCATCGAGCTGTCGGAGTTCCGGGCGGGATGACGCAGGCGCGCTGCCATCGCCAAGCGGTTCGGTGGTGTCCACCCGCACGTCCACCGGGGTGTTTTCGTCCTGGTTGCGCAGCAGGTTCAGGAAGCGTCGTGCCGCGCGGGCCTCATTGCGGGCGGTGTTGAGCCGTTGCTCGATATCGAGCAGCTCGGCTTCCGCACGCAGACCTTGATCGCGAGTGGCCTTGCCGGCAGCGACCAGTGCTTGGGCAACTCGCAGATTGGCCTGAAGGCTGGCGCGGCTGGCTTCGAGTACCTGCACGCCGGCATCGGCTGCCACGGCGCGCAGATAGGCGGTCTTTACATCGCGAACCAGCGCGCGGGCATAGGCCTCTCGCGTGGCCTGACTGCCTTCCAACTGGGCGGCGCGCAGGTGCACTTCCGCATCAATCTCCGGCGCGTAGAGCGGTGCCGCAAAGCTCAGGCGTGTGTCTTGCTCGCGCCGCCGCACCAAGGCGATGTCGGTGTTGTCGATCTGCGGAAAAGCGGTCGGGTTGGCAGACCCGGCCGTCAGCTGGTTCAGCGTTTGATAGACGGGATTCACCAGATCACCGGTCGGCAGTTCGATGACGCGCCCACCTTCAGCAGCGGTGTAACGCGCATTGAGCGTCACCGTCGGACCGCGCTTTCCACGTGCCGCCGACAGACCCTGCAACGCCGCCTCCACTGCAAAGTGCTGCGCCTGGAGCGCGCTGTTGCTGGCGAGCGCTTCGGTCACGTAGCGATCCAGCAGTGGATCGGCATGGGCGGCCGTGCCGAACAGCAGCATCAGCAGGGCCAGTGGTACTGATGCTGACGTCCGCCGGCCGGCAGAAGGTGCATGACTAAATGCGTGTCTACTGACTAGACCCATGTATATCTCCGGACAACAAAAATCAGGCGCGCACCGCGCGGATGGCCATTTCCATTGCGTCGTTGACGAAGTCCACCATCGAAATGCCTTCGTATTCCAGAACGCTTGCCTTGGTCATCAACAGCTGCGCCACCCCGTGGGTGAAACCCCAGAGGGTGATTGCCACCTGGATATGGGCGTCGATGTCCTTGCGGATGGTGCCGTCCTGCTGCCCGATCATTAGCGCGGTGATCAGCTCGGCATGGACGAGTCGGCCCGCCATCATCATTCGCTTTTGGGCGCCTTCTTCGTCAGGTGTCGCCTGATGGCCTTCAAAGCGCGAAATCGCCTGAAAATAGACCGGAAACTCCTGTGCAAACACCAAATAGGCATGGCCAATGGCTCGGAGTTGATCCAGCCCCGTCTTGTGCCGCGCACGGGCCTGCTGAAAGCGCGCACGCAGCAACTCCAGCGCTCGCAGACCGATGGCGAAATGCAGCTCGGCCTTGTCCTTGAAGTAGAGGTAGACCAGCGCACGCGACACGCGCGCACGCGTGGCGATGTCCTGCATCTTGGCGGCGTCAAAGCCCTGTTCGCGCAGCACGCGTTCTGCTGCATCGAGAATCTCGTCTCGACGACGGTCTTTCTCGTCTTGCTGGCGGCTGGTGCTTTCGGACATGGCCGGATGATCAAGGTCCGCTAGACACGTGTCAAGGCGCCAGAGGTTACAGCCATCACGCGATCCGAGTCCGATCGGGTCAGCGAGCGCGCTGCGCCCGCCGCTGCTGTCCGGGTCAGCCTTGGCCGGCATGCGGCGAGTCGTGGGTCTGGGCTTCGCTTGGGCGGCGGGTTGCCCTCGGTTGGGTCTCGCATCGGCGCCACGTGTTTCGAGCCCGCGACGCACCATGGTTCTTCAGCCTGCGCCGGCCCCTTGCGATCGACGCCCAATCGCCAGCCGGCCCATGCTGTCGCAGCCGGCTGGCCATTGGGCACGCTGCTTCAGCGCCCTGTCTTGAGTTCCGCTGTCCAGGCCGTGGCTTTGAATGCCGTGTCCAGCGGCACATGCGCGACGTGGTCGGTGTAGTTCATCAGTGTCTTGGTGGCCACACCGAGCATCACTTCGAGGATCGCCGTCGCGTCGTAGCCCGCTGCCAGGAAGGCGTCGATGTCCGAGGCGCCGGGATTGCCGCGCGTCGCGGTGACCACGGTCGCGAAGCGGCGCAGTGCTTCATGACGCGGTGATAGCAGCGGCTGGCCGGCCCGGGCGGCATCGAGTTCGGCGGCGGTCAGGCCGGCGCCTTTGCCCATCAGGCTGTGGGCGGCAGCGCAGTAACCGCACTCGTTCTCGACGCTGATCGCCAGCGAAATCAGTTGCTGCTCGGCCGGCGTGAAGCGCGTCTTGCTAAACGCGGTCAGCAGCGCCCATGCCCCTTCGAGTACCGCCGGGCTGTTGGCGAAGGTGCGCATCAGATTGGGTGCGAACCCCCAGGCTTTCTCGACAGCGGCGAGCGTGGCGCGGCTGCCTTCGGGCGCCGCTTCATTGGTCGGGATCGGATAGCTGAGCATGGGAGTCTCCTGGTGGGTGTCGCGGCAGCGGAATGTGCCGGCCATGTGTGCACTATCCACCCATGACTGCAGATCGATAAGATCAGCCGAAATCACAGCGCTCATGCACTGGATGCATGAATAGGGCCCAATGGATCGTCTGCTCTGGATGCACTGTTACGCGCGGGCCGTTGAAACCGGCAGCTTCAGCGCCGTGGCGCGGGAGCTGGCGATCGGTCAGCCGAATGTCAGCCGTCATATCGCCGCGCTCGAGAGCCACCTGGGCACGCGCCTGCTGCACCGCTCGACCCGCAAGCTGACCCCGACACCGGAAGGGGAACGCTATTACGTCGAAGTGCGTCGCGCGCTGGACGCGATCGCCGATGCCGAAAGCAATGCGCGAGGTGAGGACCGGCCGCGCGGGCCGCTGCGCGTGGCGTGCCCGGTGGCGCTGGCCCGCTTCAAGCTGCTGCCCTTGGTCAAGCCCTTTCTGGCGCGCTATCCCGATGTCGAGCTCGACCTGCAGATCTCCGATCGCAAAGTCGACTTGGTGCAGGACGGTATCGATGTCGCCATCCGCGTCGGTGAGCTGCGCGACTCGACATTGAAGGCGCGTCCGCTGGGTACGGCCCGGCGCATCTGCGTTGCCAGCCCCGAATACCTGGCGGCTCGCGGCGTTCCCCAATCACCGCAGGCGCTGCCGATGCATAACTGCATTCAGTACACGCTGCTGGCCACCGGCAACGTCTGGCCGTTCGTGCAGGCACCGGTCGAGGTTCGCGGCAATTTCAAGGTGGACTCGCCGGAGGGCGTTCGCAGTGCCGTGATTGACGGCATCGGCATCGGCTTGATGCCCGACTGGCTGTTCGCTGACGCACTGGCCAGCGGCCAAGTGCAACGGATACTCGCGGATTGGGCGATCCCGCCGCTGCCGATCAGCGCGCTGTATCCGGCCAAGCGGCTGCTGCCGCGACGTGCCGTCGTGTTCATGGATCACCTGGCCGCGGCGTTTGCTGCCGACACTGCCGTCGGCGAATCCGGGACAGATCGCTGACCGGCCGTTTCACCGCAGCCCTTGCTCGGGGTGGAGCATCGGCGTTCGAACGAAGCCGATGCGCGTGGGACATCTGAATTGAGATCCTCGCCGTACAAAAAAACGGGAAAATCAGGCCGCGCCCTGTACCCGGCACGCGTCGGCTTCCTCGCGCTGGCGCCGTTCGTAGAGCTCGCTTTCGTCCCGGCGCAGAACTATCCGCCGTCGTCGCCACTGCCGGCGCCATCGCTGCATATCTTCTACGGATCGCGCGTGGCCGACGTCGACGACGCCCTTCCCAAGGTCAATGGTTACTGCCCCAGCCAGATCGCCACCACTAAGTTCATCCTCAGTCGAACCTTGCGCAAGGGCGCGGCTAGGTAGCAGCACGCCGAGCTGGTGCCGGATCGCTCGCAACATCCGTTACCGTATGACCTCGCCCCGCTGGTTCGCGGTGGCAGGCTGGCACCAGGGCGCAACGCGGTCGTCGGCACCGCAACGGGAGGCATCATGCGGGGACAGCTTGGGTATATGGCCGCACTGATTGCCGCCATGTGCGCCGTCCGCGGCGGTTTGGCTGCATACGGCTATCTTTATCCGGATCAGCTGATGGACTCACTGGGTGCGTCGATCGCATCCAATCCTCAGATGCCCTACATCGTCCGCGTGTGGGCGATCCGTGATGTCGTGCTGGCCTTGCTCGTGGTGCTCGCAAGGCCGCAGACGATCAGAGGCCTGTTGATCGCGTGCATCGCGATCGACGCCACCGACATCGTGTCGGCTCATCTCGCGGGTGCAGCGGGTTTGTTCGATGCGGGCGACACCTGGCATCTGAAGCTGACGGCGATCGCCGCCTTGGTTCCGGAATCCATTGCGCTCGCGATACTGTCGTGGCGCTACGTGTTCCATCGGCCTTCCGGCGCCATCTACTTCGTCTGGCATTGGCTGAGCAGCTATCTGCTGACCTACTGGACGCGCCAGCGTGGCGCGTGGGTGCAGCCGACCGCGATCCCGGCCGCCCAACCGCTGGTGTTGTACGAGTACAACGGATGCCCGTTCTGCCAGCGCGTACGCGCAGTGATCACCGATCTGGACCTAGACGTACAGATCTATCCCACACCGCGTGTGACGATCCGCGCCTATGCGCAGCTTGGCGACAGTCGTTATCGGCCGGTGGTCAAGGAGAAGAGCGGCCAGCTGATGTTTCCGTACATCGAGGATCCGAATACCGGCGTGAGCCTGTCGGATTCGTCGGCCATCATCGCCTACCTGATGCAGACCTACGGCGGCGGGGCCCGCGTGCGTCGCTTATCGTCGCTGTCGATCTCGACATTGATGTTGCGATCACTGCGGTTATCGCTGTACTTCGGCGTGCTCCGTGTGCCCAGCCGGCTGCCGCCGAAGCCGCTGACGTTTTACGGTACGCAAGGCAGTGCCGGCGCTATCGTCGTGTTCGATGCGCTCACGTGCTTGGAGTTGCCGTATCAGTGGCGAAGCTGCGCGCGCGGCAGCCGCAAACGTGCCGAGCTGGCCGAGCGGTTTGGTGCGGCTGCCGTGCTGGGGCTGATCGATCCGAATACGGGCTTCGTGTCCGCGAGCCCGTTTGCCATCGTGCGATATCTGTACGCGACGTATCAGTGTGGGCGCATGGCCGATGAGACCATTCTTGGCTACTCCACGGACGGAGCGACCGCGCAGCACGGCACGTCGTCGTCGCAGGTCTAGCGTCGGTGGCGCCGACGTAGCACGCCTCGTTCACGAGACGCCCGTGATATCGGGCGTTGGCGACGTCGCCATCTCGATGCCGGTTGCCGCCTCCGATGCGCTGGCGCTATGGTGAAGCAAGGCGTCAAACAGACCCCCGCAACGTGGATATCGACGTGAAGTCGGGTCCTTCGGGGTCTGCGGTGCGTTGCGTCGCAATGCTCCGATTCAAGGCCGCGCATGACGGCGCGCACCATCCGTGCAACAGGGAGTGTCAACGATGTCGGAATCCGTCTACAGGACGCTATTGATTGGTGCGATCGTCGCTTTTACGGTCTTTTTCGCTTCGGTCGTGGTCCCGCCGCTGATTGAAAATCCCGATATCTGGGGTGCGTTTGCAGCCGGATTCGTCAATCCGTATTCCAGCGGCTACTCGACGGACGTTCTGGTGTGCTGGTTCGTTCTGGCGGTCTGGGTGATCCGCGACGCCAAAGCCTATGCCGTTCAGTACGGGTGGCTGTGTCTGCTGCTCGGTATCGTGCCGGGCGTGGCGGTCGGGTTCGCGTTGTATCTGCTGATCCGGCACAAGCAGGTCAGCGTGATTCGTCGTGGCGTGTGAGCGGATCTGCGCCGACACGCGATGGCGGCCGGTTCGATATCGGCTCGTACCTTCAACGCGGCACGCACGGCGCGGCCGATGCCGGAACCCTCTATGAAAGACCTGCAGATTGCCGATGCGCAGATGGACATGCGCGCGGGGTACATCAGTGGTGCGCCCGGAACCGCCGTATCGGCCGTCGCATGGCTGGCAGCGGCATCCGTCGCGTTGTTCCGTTCGCCTGATGCGGCGGTATGGACGCTGCTGGTTGCGGGCGCTTTCATTCATCCCGTGAGCGTGCTGTTGACCAAAGTGCTCGGTCGCCGCGGTGCGCATCAGCCGGGGAATCCCTTGGCTCGGCTCGCGATGGAAAGCACGGTCTGGATGCTCATGGGTATTGCCGTTGCGTTCGGTTTGTCGACGCTGCGGATCGAATGGTTCTTTCCGGCGATGCTGCTGGTGATCGGCGGTCGATATCTGACGTTCCAAACGCTCTATGGGCTGTCGATCTACTGGGTCTTGGGCGGGACGCTGTGCGTGGCCGGTATCGGGCTCGCACTGACTCGCGCACCGCCGCTGTTCAGTGCCCTTGCCGGCGGCGTTATCGAGTTGCTGTTTGCAGGCCTGATCTACGCGCGCGCTGGCCTGGCAGGTCGCGACAGCTGATCCGCTGCAGTACCTGTGGCCGACGAGATCAAATCGCAGCCCGCAGTTCCGCCAACCGAGGCCTTATGTACCTACCTCCGGGATTCAACACCATCACGCCGTACTTCTTCGTCGACCGGGCGGAGGCGTTCGTCCGCTTTCTGATCGACGGACTCGGCGGCGCAGAAACCTGCCGGACGATGCGTCCCAATGGCGTGATTCAGAACGTTCAAGTCCAGATCGGAAACTCGACAGTCATGGTCAGCCAAGCCACGGCGCGTTATCCCGCAATGTCGGCCGCGTTCTATCTGTACGTGGCCGATGCCGACGCCGCCATGCAACGCGCACTCGATCACGGCGCGATCCTTGAAATGCCGGTGGCCGACATGCCCTACGGCGATCGACAAGGCGGCGTCAAAGACGCGCACGGCAACATCTGGTGGATCTCGCAACGGATCGTCGAGGAGCCTTATCGTCCGTGACGCGCTCGCGCTGTAGCTGCCACCGTCTCGTCGCGCCTGGGCATCATCGGCCGTTGCGTCGGTGGTGGCTGACCGCCACACGGTCTGCGCTCAGTCACCACTCCCATTGGGCGCGTTCTTTCGTTCGAGTGCCTGCAGCTTCCGGTACAAGAACCGCGTTTCCAGCAGATTCCACACCCGCAGCATCGCCTCAAGTCCATCAAACGGCTTGGTCAAAAAGTCTTTTGCGCCCAGGGCCAGCGCGCGGCGCTTGGCTTGCAGCGTGGCGTCGGCGGTGAGTACCAGCACGGGGCGGTAGTCGTCGGGGTCGCGCTGCTTTTCGAGCTGTTCGAGAATCGTGTAGCCCGATACCACCGGCATCATCAAATCGAGCAGCAGCAGATCGGGATCGAACGCGCGATACAGCTCCAATGCGCGCTCCGGATCGGATGTGCTGATGATGTTGCTGAAGCCTTCGCGCTCCAGTAAGTCTTCGAGCAGACGCAGATTGGTGTCCTGATCGTCCACGATCAGGATGCGCGCACTGCTGATGTCGTCGATCTTGTTCATCGGTCGGATCCGGGTGAGTCGAGCCAGTCGAAGAATCGCCGCACTTGCAGCGGACGGGTCAGCACCGTGATTCGACGAGTACGATCGATGTCGCCATTGATATCGCCATCGAGGTCGCCATCATGTCCAACAATCGCGGCATCGTGGATGATGGCGATCGCGGGTGCGCTGCGCCCGTCGACGACGTTGGTATGCGGTGTCGGCGCCTCAGCCAAGGCCCCGATCAACGCGTCGCGTAGCGGCGTACAGACAACGATCCGCTGTGGCAGCGTTGCGCGGATCAGTTCAGCGGCCGCAATCACACTGACCGGTGCATCGACGTAGCGCAACTGCCATTGCGGACGTCGCGCAACCAGGGCACCGAACAAGGCGCGATCATCGGCAGAAGCGCCAATCATCAGGATCGACGCAGCGGCGGTGGCCTGGACCTCAACATGGGCTGCGGTACCCGTCGACACCGTGGCCGTCATTTGCCCATCACGCGGCAGCTCGACCGAAAACACGGAGCCGACGCCGGGCTGGCTGGTGGCGCGGATTGTGCCGCCCATGGCCGTCACCAACTGACGCGACAGCGCCAGACCCAGACCGGTGCCTTCGATGCCGCGTTGCTCGGCGTCGAGCCGTTCCAACGGCGTGAACAGCCGCCCTAGATCGTCAGCCGCAATGCCCGGGCCGTTGTCGGCGATGTCGATGACGCCGGCATCGCCGACCACGCGCCAGCCGATCCTCGCCTCGCCGCCGCCGTGATTGAACTTGATCGCGTTCGACAGCAGGTTCAACAGCACTTGGCGCAGTCGTCGACGATCGGCGCGCAGCGTCAGCGGCGCGTCCGCTGGCTCCAAAATCAACCGCACGCCGTGGCGGTCGGCGAGCGGTGCGATCAACGCGCGTAGCTCATCGACCAGCGCCTGCACGTCAACCGGCTCGTCGGCGATCCGCAACTCGCCGACTTCGGCGGTCGACAGATCCAGCGTGTCGTCGATCAACTGCAGCAGATGGCGCGCCGCTGTATCGATCTGCTCGGTGGCGCGCTGGATCGCGGCATCGTCGCGGTACCGCGCCAGCAATTGCGACTGGCCGATGATTGCGTTCAGCGGCGTGCGGAATTCGTGGCTGGTTCGCGACAGGAAGCGGCTCTTGGCGTCGTTGGCGGTACGCGCCTGTGCGGCGCGCGCAGCGAGCAGCAAGCTGGCGTTCTGCAGCCGGTCGGCGAGCACGCCGAGTTCGTCGCGACCGCCGTCGATGGGTTGCAGCGGTTCGTCGTGGACCAAGCGTTCGGCATTGACCGCAAGCGCCTGGATGCGCCGCAGCATACTGCCGAGCAGCAGCATCACGGCTGTTGCTGATCCACCGAGAATCAGCACGCTGGCGACGAGGCTGAACCGGTAGCTGGCTTCGGTGGCTGCACGGGCCGCCCGCGAAAAGTCGGTGACGATCCGCGCTTCGCGCGCGTGCATCTCGCCGAGCCTGGCGCGCAGATCGTCGAGCACGATCTTGGACTCGATCAAGCGTGGCAGCAGCGCATCGCCGGTGACGCCCTGTGCCACGGCATCGCGTAGTTGATCGAGGCTCTCGACTTTTTGCTCAAACAAGCCGGTGATCGTGTCGTGCAGTGCCAGCACGCCGGGGTCGCGGATGCGCTTGCGCATATCGACCAGCACCACGCCGATTGCCGAACGTGACCGCTCATAGGGCGCCAGGAAGTCACGTCGGCCGGTCAGCGCATAGCCGCGCACGGCCATCGAGCTTTCGGCCAGCAGGATGTGAATCGCCTGGATGTCGTTCTGGATCGACACCGCACGGCTGAGTTCCGCATCGGCTCGTTCTACACGCTGATACAGCTGCTGACCGATCAGCGTGACCACCAGCAGGATCACGGCCGGCAGTGAGCCCAGCGCAAGGCCCTTGAGCCACAGTGGCGCATCGCGCCAGCGCGTCGGCCGCGTCATGGCTGCAAGCCGCAGTTGGCGGCGACGATCGCGGCAGCCGTCCGGTCGCGCACGCCGAGCTTGTGCAGGATGCGCTCGACGTGAATTTTGGCGGTGCCCGGTGCAATGCCAAGCCGTGTGGCGATATCGGCGTTGCTGGCGCCGGTGGGCAGCAGGCTGAGTACTTGCTGCTCGCGCGCGGTCAAGCGCGTGATCGTCGCCATCGCCTGTGTGTTGGTTGCGCGCGTTCGCGGTGCGTTAGTGGTCGCCACGGCGCCGGTCAGCATCGTGGCCATCGCGACGCACACGGCTTGGTCGTCGGCGTCCGGCAACCGCGCGCCGCGCTCACCGAGCAGGGCGACGATGCCGTGGCAGCGGCCTGCCAAGCGCAGCGGCAGCAGGTACTCGTAGGCCAGCGCGGCATGGCTGCCGACTCGCATCCGGCTGACCACATGTTCGCGAAGCGCGGGCTGCATCGGTGGCCGCGTGACCTCGCCGAGTACCCCGCCGTTGGGCAGGCTGGCGCCAACCGGCAATACCGGACCGACGCCGGCGAACACGGTCAGCGCGCCGCCCGCTTGGGTCATCACCAGCGCGCTGTCGATGCCCAGGTGACGGGTCAGCGGTGCCAGTGCGGCGACGATGGCCTCTCGCGGGGTTCGCTCCAGCGACAGACACTCGGCCGCACGCAGCAGCAACGCCACGCGGCTCGCATGGCTTTCGGTTTTGCGTGCGGACGAGCGCAGTTCGCGCGCTGTCATCGGGCTGTCGAGTGTCGTGGTCATGGTCTGCCGATCGGCCTATCAGATGATCTGCTGGTCAGCATATTAAAAACCGGCGGGTCCTGCTGACAATGATGTCACGCCGATGCCGGCGTTCCATCCCATGAAGTGCAGACCCGTATCAGGAGATTCATCGCCATGTTTGCCCGTCCGATCCGTATTGCGGCTCCCTTGTTGATGTCGGCTGCCAGCGTGTTGCTGGCGGCTTGCGGCGCCGGTGCCGACGCCAGTGTGCGTGGCGCGGCAGCTGGATCCGCTGCGCCCGAGTTGCGCAGCTCGGCCCAGAACAACGCGCTTCTGTACTCGGACGAGTGCATCACCGAAGCCGAGGTCGTCAATGCACAGACCGCCTGGGGCAACGGCATCGTCCGTATCGGCAAGATCCACAAGGACAGCGGGGATTACGTGACCGCCGCCAAGGACCACATCCAGACGTTCTACGGCTACGATCTGGGCTCGGTGCTGTTCAAGCCGACGCTGGCGGCGCAGAAGCAGTTCCGCAACTCGTTCGACGCGGCGCTTTCGTACTTCGTCGGCGGCAACGAAAGCTACCCCGAAGACAAGGGCTTCGCGCTGAAGGGCTGGACCAAGATCCGCTGGGAAAACGCCGGCATCATCAACAACAATTGCAAGATGGCCGTCGCGATGGGCAACTACTACTTCACGCCGCCCGACGGTAGCGCCGACGTCAAGGTTGAATACACGTTCGCCTACGTCAAGGACCGCAACAACAATCTGAAGATCGCCGTGCACCAGTCGTCCGTTCCGTTCGGCGGCTGAGCCTTGCACCGATCCCTGCCTATATTGACGACGAGGACGCTGATGTCGACGCTCGCTGCAACCGCTGCTCCAAGCCCCCGCGCGCTGCTGCGCGGGGCCGCTGCCCTGCTGGTCGCAGCCTCGATGCTGGCAGCGCCCCGCGCGATCGCCAGCGACGACGAACAGTCGGGCTGGCTGGCCTGGTTCAACAACACGGCGCTGACGCCAGACTTCGGACTGATCTCCGACGTGCAAGTGCGCAGCCGCGACGAATGGACCGGTGTACGCAATCTGCTGGTGCGGCCCGGCTTGTCATGGTTCGCGGCACCGGGCCACACCTTCAGTGCGGGCTATGCCTACATCGGCACCTACCCCGAAGGCGCGCCAACGGCGACCGAGCATCGCACCTGGCAGCAGTACGTGTTCAGTCGTGCGTTGTCGTTCGGATCGGTGAGCCAACGTCTGCGGCTCGAGCAGCGCTTCATCGGCCGCAACGGCGCCGACGATCTCTATTCGGATCGCCTGCGTTGGTTCGGCCGCGCTGTATTGCCGCTCGACGGCGCCATGCCATTTCGCCACGGAGCGTTTGTTGCGCTGCAAAACGAGGTGTTTCTCAACCTGTCGGCGCGCGACGAACTCAACGCCCGCACGCTCGACCAGAACCGCGCCTACGTCGCACTGGGCTGGCGCCTGAACCCGACCACCGACGTCGAAATCGGCTACTTGAACCAGTGGACGCAGCGTCGTAACGGCGACACGGTCAATCACATTCTGCAGGTGGCGCTGTACACCCAGCTCAGCCGTTGATCGGAGGTGTGCTGAACGATCGGTCGAGTCATCGTTTTTTGCGGGAATCTCGACTCTGACACGCGCCAACGGGCTTGGAACGTGTCAGAGTCCGACGACTACTAAAACCAGTTTCGTCGGAAGGAGAGAGACGATGCAGACTGATGCCAGTGCGCAGCCGCGCGCACCGTCGTTGTGGTCACGTGTTACCGCGGTTACCGATTACTTTGCGTGGCCGCTACGCACCTCGCATTACGTGGAGTTGGTCAACCCGCTGTGGGCCAGCCATTCGCTGCAGGCGCGGGTCGAGAAGGTCTGGGATGAAACCAAGGACGCCCGCACGCTGACGCTGCGACCCGGCGTCAACTGGCGCGGCCATCGCGCCGGGCAGCACGCGCGTCTCGGCGTGCCGATCGGCGGCATGCACTACACGCGCACGTACACGATCTCGTCGGCGCCGGAGCGCGACGACCGCTGCATCACGATCACCGTCAAGGCGATCGCCGGTGGTCGCATGTCGCATCACCTGGTGCGGCAGATCAAGGTTGGCGACTACCTGCCGCTGGGCTTGCCGCAAGGCGACTTCTACTTGCCTGATGCGCAGCCGGTGAAGCCGCTGTTCATCACTGCAGGCAGCGGCATCACGCCGGCGATGAGCATGCTGCGCGCGCTGATCGCGCAGCAGCGCTTGCCGGATACGGCGCACATCCATTACGCGCCGCACGAATTCGACGTGATCTTCGGCAACGAGTTGCGCGCGATGGCGGCCCAGCATCCACGCTACAAGCTGAGTCTGCAGCTGACGCAGGCGATCAGCGCCGGCAGCGCAGCGGAGCGGCATTTTTCGGCGGCGCAGCTCGACGCGCTGTGCCCCGACTGGCGCGAGCGCGAGGTCTATGCCTGCGGCCCGCAGTCGCTGCTCGACGCGCTGGAACAACACTGGCAGGGCGCGGGGCTGTCGCGTCGCTTGCACATCGAGCGCTTCCGCGCGACGCAGGCGCCGATCCCGCCGGACGCGGTCGGTGGCCTGGTCCGCTTCGGCAAGAGCGGCGTGCAGGCCAGTGCCGACCATCTGACGCCGCTGCTGCGCGTGGCCGAAGACGCCGGCATGAACCCGCCGCACGGCTGCCGCATGGGCATCTGCCACACCTGCAATACCCGCTTGCTCGGCGGCTGCGTGCGCGATCTGCGCACCGGCAAGCTGCTCAACGACGTCGGCGCCATCGTGCAGACCTGCGTCTGTGCGGCGGCCGGCGACTGCGAACTCGACCTTTGAGGGACTGACGATGACAAGCACCATCCGCAGCGCGATGCCGGTCGACCTGACCGATGCGCAGATCGAAGAGTTCGGCCGCGAGCTGGACGCGATCCGCGACGAAGTGTTCGACAGCCGTGGCGAGCGCGACCGCCGCTACATACTCAAAGTGATCCGCACGCAGCGCCTGCTGGCGGTGACCGGCCGCTTCGTGATCTACGCCGGGCTGTTCTTCCTGCCGGCCTGGGGTCATCCGCTGGCGATGTGGGCGACGAGCCTGAGCATCATCGGCCTGGGCACGGCGATGCTCGGCATCGCCAAGATTCTCGAGAACATGGAGATCGGCCACAACGTGATGCACGCGCAGTGGGATTGGATGAAGGACCCGAACATCCAGTCCAACACCTGGGAGTGGGACACGATGGGTCCGTCGGACCGCTGGATGCACTCGCACAACGTCGTCCACCACACGTGGACCAACGTGCTGGGCAAGGACCTTGATGTCGGCTACGGGATCATGCGCGTCACGCCGATGCAGAAGTGGCATCCGGCCTATCTGTTCCAGCCGATCACGTTCGTGCTGCTGATGCTGTTGTTCGAAGAAGGCGTGGCGCTGCACGAGCAAGCGCTCGACGACCACCTGCACGGCCGCAAGACGTTTGCCGAGGTCAAGCCGGTGCTCAAGCACGTCGCTCGCAAGGCTTGGCGGCAGATCGTCAAGGACTACATCGCATGGCCGGGCGCCGCGGCGCTGGTGGCGATCCCGCTGTCGTTCTACTTGCCGTGGTCGCCATGGGCCGTGTTCGGTCTGGTGGCCGGCGCCAATGCGATCGCCAACGTGATGCGCAACATCTGGACGTTCACGATCATCTTCTGCGGGCACTTTCCGGGCGGGGCATACAACTTCACGCAGCAGCAGGTCGAAGGTGAGACGCGCGCACGCTGGTATCTGCGGCAGCTGCTCGGCTCATGCAACATCGAAGGCGGCAAGCTGTTCCACGTGCTGTCGGGCAATCTGTCGCACCAGATCGAGCATCACTTGTTCCCCGACATGTGCAGCAACCGCTATCCCGAAGTCTCGCCGCGCGTGCGCGCGCTGGCGGCGCGCTACGGTCTGCCGTACAACTCGGCGTCGCTGACGCGGCAGTTCGGCAGCACCTGGCTGAAGAACCTGCGCCTCGCGTTCCCGGGTGGCGAGCACCTCGATCCGGTGATGGCGCGCGCTTGATCGTACCGGCCGCCGTCGCGCTTGCTGCGGCGGCCGGGCAGGGAATGAGAAGATAGCCGCCCTTTTGCGGCCGCTGCCCGATCACGACCCATGCGCCTGACCCTGACCCGACCCGACGACTGGCACCTGCATCTGCGCGACGGCGAGATGCTCAAGAGCGTGCTGCCGGATACGGCTCGCCGCTTCGCTCGCGCCATCGCCATGCCCAATCTGGTGCCGCCGGTGGTCAACGCCGCCCAGGCGCGCGGCTACTACGAGCGCATCCGCGCCGCGACGCTGGCCGGTGCCGACTTCGAGCCGCTGATCGTGCTGTACCTGACCGAAGGCACCACGCCCGACGACATCGCCGAGGCGAAGGCCAGCGGCATCGTCCATGCCGTGAAGTGGTACCCGGCCGGTGCGACGACCAATTCGCATGCCGGCGTGCAGGACATCGCCCGCTGCGACGCGGTGCTGGCGGCGATGGAACGCCATGACCTGCCGCTGCTGGTGCACGGCGAGGTCACCGACCCGAGCGTCGATATCTTCGACCGCGAGAAAGCCTTCATCGACCGCTTCCTGATCGGCATCGTCGAGCGCTTCCCCGGCCTGCGCGTCGTCTTTGAGCACATCACGACACGCGATGCCGCGCAGTTCGTCGAGGCGGCGCCGGCTCGCGTCGGCGCGACGATCACCGCCCACCATCTGCTGCTGAATCGCAACGCGCTGTTCGTCGGCGGCGTGCGTCCGCATCACTACTGTCTGCCGGTGCTCAAGCGCGAAGTGCACCGCCAGGCGCTGGTGGCGGCCGCCACCGGCGGCAGCACCAAGTTCTTCCTCGGCACCGACAGCGCGCCGCATGCGCGCCACACCAAGGAAGCGGCCTGCGGCTGTGCGGGCATCTACACCGCGCACGCGGCCATCGAGCTGTATGCCGAGGCGTTCGAGCAAGCCGGCGCGCTCGACCGGCTCGAAGCGTTCGCCAGCTTCCATGGCCCGGACTTCTACCGACTGCCGCGCAACACCAGCACGATCACGCTCGAAAAGCAGCCGTGGACGGTGCCGGCCTCGCAGCCGGCTGCCGGACACGAGCTGGTGCCGTTCCGCGCCGGCGAGACGATCGCCTGGCGCTTGGTCTGACCCGCCGCCGCCACTGACCGTCACGGGCGGGACACGATCCCGGATCGACCGGGCGTGTGTGCTGGCGACGGGTCGGCGCTCGCCCCGTCACATCGCTGGCGACGCGAGCTGCCGGCGGTTCAGGCCGGGGCGGGCGTTGGCTGGCTAGGCTGCGGCCGATGGACGCTGCCAGCTGGTATCTGATCATTGGGTTGTTGTTGCTGCTGATCGCCCTAATCGGCGTGCGCGTGGCGCGCTGGCCGCTGACGACGGCGGTGATCTATCTGGTCATCGGCGTCGCGATGGGCCGGCTCGGCTGGATTTCGCTCGACGTGATCGCCGATGCCCGCTGGCTCGAAATCGCCAGCGAAATCGCGGTCACGGTGTCGCTGTTCAGTGTCGGCCTCAAGCTGCGGCTGCCGTTCAACGCGCCGCGCTGGCGCCTGCCGCTGGCCTTGGCGACGGTGTCGATGACGCTGACCGTCGCGATGATCGCCGTGCTCGGAGTCTATTGGCTGGGCCTTCCGCTCGGCGCGGCCGTCGTGTTGGGCGCCGTGCTGGCGCCGACCGATCCGGTGCTCGCATCCGACCTGCAAGTGACGCACACCCGCGATACCGACCCGGTGCGCACGACGCTGACCGGCGAGGCCGGCATGAACGACGGCACGGCGTTCCCGCTGCTGATGCTCGGACTCGGCCTGCTCGGCCAGCACGCGCTGGGCGACCAGGGGCTGCGCTGGCTGGCCGTGGACATCGTGTGGATGGTGCCGGCCGGCGCCGCGATCGGCGTCGTCGTCGGCAGCAGCGTTGCGCATCTGGTGCTGTATCTGCGGCGGCGCTATCAAGAGGCGCTGGGTTTCGATGACTTTCTGGCCCTGGGATTGATTGCGACCGCTTACGGCGCCGCCCATCTGATCCACGCCTATGGCTTCGTCGCCGTGTTCGCCGCGGGCTGGGCCGTGCGCGCGGTCGAGCGTCGGCAGACCCAAGCAGCGCCAAGGACGACGATCTCGCCGTCGGCGTCGCCGGCCCGCAATCACGCCACCGATCCGCGGCGGGCGCCGGCCGTGCTGGCCGAAGGCGTGCTGCGCTTCAACGATCACATGGATCGCATCGGGGAACTGGCGCTGGTGCTGCTGGTGGGCGCCTTGCTGGCGACGATGTCGCCCGACGCACGTGCGATGGCCTTCGCTGCCGTGCTGTTGCTGGCGATCCGGCCGTTGGCGGTCGCTCCGATCTGCGCGATCGCCGGCTACCGCCCGCTGCGGACCGCGCTGGTGTCGTGGTTCGGAATACGCGGCATCGGCTCGATCTACTACCTGGCCTACGCGATCACGCACGGCTTGTCGCCGACCGATGCGCTGCCGATCGCGACGCTGACGCTGACGGCGATTGCCGCGTCGACCCTGCTGCACGGCATCAGCAGTACGCCGCTGATGCGTGCCTACGCCGCGCAGTACCCGACGCCGCCGTCGCGCCGCACCTGAAGTGCGGGCGCCGGGCTAGTGCAGCAGCACGTAGCCCTGGGGCCAGATCGCGTCGACCGGATCGACGCCGTCGTCGCCGTTGCAGTCCGGGCTGTCGTCGAGGTCGAGGAAGCTGAGGCAGTCCTCGAAGCCCGGCACCCGGTTGAACGCGTCGAAGTCGCAGATCGCGAAAAAGATCCAGTAGCGCTCGTGCACATCGACATGGTCGCCACGGAACCAGGCGTGGCCGGTGTTGAGCAGCGATGCGAGGTTTCGAGCCAGAAAGCGCAGGCCCATCATCCAGCGACGTAGCGCCGTCAGCGGGTCGACCTCGGCGTCGAGCAGGCTGACGAACAGCCGCAGCCCGTCGTCGCCACTGAGCTGGCCGGTGCCGACGGCGCGGCTCAGCGCCGGGCTGAGTACCATCGACAGAGCGGTTTGCGGCAGGGCCGGAATCGGCGCGCGCGGCGGCGGCAGGCGAAGCACCGAGTTGCCGGCCAGTGCCCGGACCGCGTTACGCAACCGCTCGCGATGCTGTGGCAGGTCAGTGGTGTACAACTCGTCGTTCATCATCAGCAGGGTCGGCGGGCAGAGCTTCGCTGATTATGACCAGCCCTGCATGGTCGCCGCCTGCCGCAAAATCGCCAGCGCCTGTAGGTTCCGACGTACAAATCATGAACTTAACCTCAGATGCCGACCGGATCGTGTCGGCGGCTGGGCCGGTTCAGGCCGCCATCCGGGCCGCCGTCGCGCTTCCGGTCCGCGCCGGTTCGAACTCCAGCAGGCCGTCTTCGATCGGCTCGTCGCGCAGCATCACCGTGTCCCGCTCGAAGTGATGCAGCACGCGCCAGGGCACGTCGTGGCCCTGCTTGGGCAGCACGGCCTGGGCGCGCTTGACGTAGCCGGAGCCCAGGGCGCCGAAGATGGTCTCCTCAACCGGCTGCTCGCCGTGCGGCCGCGGTGTGGCCACAGCCAGGCCGCGGGAATCCATGTGCTTGAGCAGGCGACAGATGTATTCCGACGCCAGGTCGGCCTTCAGCGTCCACGGGGCGTTCGTGTAGCCGAAGATCACCGCCATGTTCGGAACGTCCTGCACCAGCACGCTCTTGTAGGTCATCAGCTGGTTCAGCGGCTGCGGCTTGCCGCCGACGACCAACTCAGCGCCGCCGAGCATCTGCACTTGCAGCCCGGTGGCGGTGACGATGATGTCGGCGTCGAGCACGGCGCCCGACTTGAGCTGGATGCCGGTCTCGGTGAACGTCTCGATCTGGTCGGTGACGACCCGCGCCTTACCGCTGCGGATCGCCTTGAACAAGTCGGCGTCCGGTACCGCGCACAGCCGCTCTTCCCACGGGTTGTAGCGCGGCGTGAAGTGGCTCATGTCGGCATTGGGCCCGAGCTGCCGGCGCACGCCCGACAGCAGCCAGCGCCGCACTTGCGCCGGCCAACGCTGGGACGCCAGGTAGATCCAGCGCTGCACGACGATGTTGCGCTGGCGCGCCAGCGAGAACACCCACTGCCGCGGCAGCAGCTTGAGCAGCACCGCCGACAGCTGGTCGTAGCCGGGCACCGAGAACACATAGCTAGGCGAGCGCTGCAGCATCGTCACGCTGGCCGCCTGGTCGGCCATGGCCGGTACCAGCGTCACCGCAGTGGCGCCGCTGCCGATGACCACAATGCGCTTGCCGCGATAGTCCAGCGACTCGGGCCAATGCTGCGGATGGATCACCTGGCCCTGGAAGCGCTCGCGGCCCGGGAAGGCAGGCTCGTAGCCGCGGTCGTAGTTGTAGTAGCCGGTGGCGCCGACCAGATAGCGGGCCCGGTACTGCTGGGTCTGCCCGCTGGCCTCATCGAGCGCGGTGACGGTCCACAGTCGCTGCGCGTCGCTCCATTCCATCCGCGTCGTCTTCAGGCCGAAGCGAATCATCCGGTCGATGCCGTACTCGCGCGCGGTGTCGTTGACGTACTGGCGGATCGACGGGCCGTCGGCCAGCACCTTGAGTTCGTTCCACGGACGGAACTTGAAGCCGAACGTGAACATGTCCGAATCGGAGCGGATGCCGGGGTAGCGGAACAGATCCCAAGTGCCGCCGATGGTCTTGCGGCGCTCCAGAATCAGCAGGCTTTTGTCCGGGCATTCGCGCTTGAGGTGGCAGGCCATGCCGACGCCCGACAGGCCGGCACCGATGATCAGCACGTCGACGATCGGTGAGGTGGGGCTGGACGGGGAAGCAGTCGCTTGGGTCATCGGGGCTCCTGATATCGCACGGTCAGGTGCCGGTCATGGCCGGCACAGCATCAGGCTGATTCTGCGGTGGCGGGCGCCCTCCAAACTTGACCTTTGGAGACAAACATTTGATCTAATGAGACATGACGATCACGGTACGCGCCGGCGGTTTGTACGGCTACAGGACGCTGATGCAGCAGCTGGGCGTCGATCCGCTGCCGCTGTTGCAGCGCTACCGGATCGTGCCGCAGGCGCTCGACGACGGTGAGGCGCCGCTGCCGCTGCGGTCGGTGGTGCAGCTTCTGGAAGCCAGTGCCGAGATCACTGCTTGCGCCGACTTCGGTCTGCGGCTGTCGGCGGTGCAGGACATCAGTGTGCTCGGCCATCTGGCGATCGCGATGCGAAACGCGCAGACGATGGCCGAGGCGCTGCAGATCATCTCGCGCTACTTGTTCGTCCACAGCACCGGCATGTCGGTCAGCGTGCAGCGCGAGCGCGGCGCACTGCGCCATGGCGCAGAAGTCCGCTTCGAACTCGATGTGCCCGGTGCGCGCGTGCTGCGCCAAGCGATCGATGTCTGCCTCGGCGACGTGCATCGCATCCTGCAGCTGCTTGCGGGCGATGCCTACGAACTGCAGGCGGTTGCATTGCCGCACCAGCCGCTGGCGCCGCTGATCACGTACAGCCGCTTCTTTGGCGCGCCGGTGCTGGCCGCGCAGCCTCATGCGGCCTTGCTGATATCCGAGCGGACCTACCAACTGCGCTTTGCCGACACCAATCCGGCGCTCCAGCAATTGGCCATGGATTACCTGCGTGAGCAGGTCGCCGACCCGACACAGTCGATGGCCATGCGCGTACGGCGCCTGCTGCGGCGCACGATCGGCACCGGGCCGAACGACAAAGTCGCGATCGCCGCGCTGCTGGCGATGCACCCGCGCACGCTGCAGCGCCATCTGGCCGCCGAGGGCACGCAGTTCGAGCGTGTGCGCGACGAGGTACAGCGCGAACTGGCGCACCGCTATCTCTGCGAAACCCGAATTCCGCTGACGCGCTTGGCCAGCTTGCTCGGCTATGCCGAACAAGCGGTGCTGAGTCGCGCCTGCCAGCGTTGGTTTGGCCAGCCGCCGAGTGTGCTGCGCAAGACCGCACTGGCCACGGCCGGGGTGGCGCCGCCGGCGCTGCGGTGAACGATGATCGCGATTGGATTCTTCCATGCCGCAGTCCACGAATGCGCAGCCAATGACGCTTGAGCAAAGTCCCGCCGCGATGGTGCCGCTCTGCGGTCGGGATACGACCGACGGCTACGACGTGGTGATCGTCGGTGCCGGATTTTCCGGCTTGCGCGCGGCTTGCGAGCTGCAGCAACGCGGCTTGCGCGTGCAGGTGGTCGAGGCACGGGAACGAGTCGGTGGGCGCTCGTGCGCCGCCATGCTCAACGGCCGTGTGGTCGACGTTGGCGGTCAGTGGCTCGGCGTCGATCATCAGCGCTTGCGCGCGCTGGCCGATCAGGCTGGCGCGACGATTCGCGCGCAGTACACCACCGGCGACAAGCTGATCGCCGATGCGGGCGTGGTGCGGCGCTATCGCGGCTTGATTCCCCCGGTGTCACCGCTGGGGCTGCTCGAGTTTTCGGCGGCGCTGGCCCGGCTGCGCCGTCTGCAGTCGCTGGTGCCGGCTGATTCGCCGTGGCAGGCCCACGATGCGGCGACGCTGGACGCCGTCACCGTGCAGCAATGGCAGGCGCGCTGGATACGCACCGCGGGCGGTCGCCGGCTGTTCGACGCCGCGCTGCGCGCGGTGCTGTGCACGGAGGCTTCGAAGCTGTCGATGCTGGGCTTCCTGCACTACCTGTCGTCGAACCGCAGCTTCGAATATCTGGTGTCGGCCGACGACGGCGCACAAGCGCATGTGATCGAAGGCGGCATGCATGCATTGTCGCGGCACCTCGCCTCGCAGTTACATCACGGCGTGTCGTACGAGACACCGGTGCTGGCGATCGAACAGCACGCCAACCAAGCGACGCTGCGCTTGGCTGGCGGCCGCCTACTGTCGGAGAGGCGCGTGATCGTCGCGATGTCGCCGCTGCTGGCCTCGAGGATCGACATGCCCGGCATCAGCGTCGAGCGCCATGCACTGGGTCAGCGGATGCCGATGGGCTCGGTGATCAAGTGCCTGGTGGCGTACCGCAGCCCGTTCTGGCGCGCTTCGGGCTTGTCGGGCGAGTTCGTCGGCAGCGACAGCCTGCTGTCGCCGGTGTTCGACGCTTCGCCGGCCGATGCCTCGCACGGCGTGCTGGTCGGCTTCATCGACGGTGCCCGCGCGCTGCGCTGGAGTGCCGACGCTGCGGCGCGGCGGCGTGCGGTGATCGAGTCGCTGGTGCACAGTCACGGGCCGCAAGCCGCAGACCCGATCGACTATGTCGACCAGGACTGGACCGCCGAGCGCTACAGCCTCGGCTGCTACGTTGGCGTGCCGACGCCGGGCACGCTCAGCAGCCTGGGCACGGCGCTGCGCGCGCCGTCCGGGCTCATTCACTGGGCTGGCACCGAAACGGCGGAGGCCTGGTGTGGCTACATCGAAGGCGCGCTGCAGGCCGGCGAACGCGTCGCACGTGAAGTCGCGGCCGCAATGGCCTGAACGGCGCGCGGCGCCCACGTCTACGACGCTTGATCGGGGCGGCGCAACCCACGACGACGGATCAGCAGGTACGCCGCCGGCAACACGAACATCGACAGCAGCGGTGCCGTCACCATGCCACCGATCATCGGTGCGGCGATGCGCTGCATGATCTCGCTGCCAGTGCCGTCGCCGACAAACAAGGGCACCAGACCCGCAATGATCACCACCACCGTCATCGCTTTGGGTCGCACACGCAGTACCGCGCCGTCGATGATCGCGTCGCGCAGATCGGCCGTGGTCAGCAGCGTGCCGCGCGCCTCGCGCTCGCGAATCGCGCTGTCGAGATAGACCAGCATGATCACCCCGAACTCGGCGGCGACGCCGGCCAGTGCGACGAAACCGACGCCCGATGCGACTGAAAGATGGTGTCCGAGCAGGTAGATCAGCCAAAAGCCGCCGACCAGCGCGAACGGCAGCGTCGCCATGATCAGCAGTGCCGGCGCGGCGCGACCAAAGCTCAGGTACAGCAGCAGCAGGATGATCGCCAACGTCGCCGGCACGACGATGCGCAGCCGCTCGCTGGCGCGCTGTAGATATTCGAACTGCCCCGACCACGCGATCGAATAGCCCGGCGGCAAGTCTACTTGCTCGGCGATGCGCTGCTGCGCTTCGGCGACGTAGCCGCCCAAGTCGCGGTCGCGAATATCGACATAGACCCAGCCGCTGAGTCGTGCGTTCTCCGACTTGATCATCGACGGACCGTCCGTGATCTTCACCTGGGCGACGCTGCCCAGCGTCAGCGTTTCGCCGCGCATCGTCACCACCGGCAGATCGCGCAACTCCTGCACCGAGTCGCGCTGCTCGCGCGGATAGCGGATGTTGATCGGGAAGCGCTGCAAGCCCTCGATCGTCTCGCCGACGTTGTCGCCGCCGATGGCAACGCTGACGATGCGTTGTACGTCGGCGATGCTCAAGCCGTATCGCGCAGCGGCCAGCCGATCAGGAATCACCTCGATGTAGCGACCTGCCGATACGCGTTCCGAGAATGCCGATGCGGTGCCGGGGATCGCCTTGATCTCGGCTTCGACGCGGTTGGCGATGCGCTCGATCTCGGCGAGATCGGGCCCGGCGATCTTGACGCCTACCGGCGACTTGATACCGGTGGCCAGCATGTCGATGCGATTGCGGATCGGCTGCACCCAGACGTTGCCCATGCCCGGAATCTTCAGCGCGGCGTCCATTTCGGCGATCAAGGCTTGTGGCGTCATGCCGGGCCGCCACTGGGAGCGCGGCTTGAACTGGATCGTCGTCTCGATCATTTCCAGCGGCGCGGGATCGGTTGCGGTTTCGGCGCGTCCGCTCTTGCCGAACACCCGCGCAACTTCCGGAAACGTCTTGAGCATGCGGTCGGTCTGTTGGAGGATTTCGGCAGCCTTGCCCGCCGACAATCCCGGCAGCGTCGTGGGCATATACAGCACGTCGCCTTCGTCCAGCGGCGGCATGAATTCGCTACCGAGTCGCGTCGCCGGCCACAGCGCCGCCAACACCAGCAGCGCTGCGATGACCAGTGTCGCATGTGGATGGCGCAGCACGCGGTCGATGGCCGGTCGGTACACCGCGATCAGTGCGCGGTTGATCGGGTTGTCGTGCTCGTCGCGGATGCGGCCGCGGATGAAGGCGCTCATCAGCACCGGAATCAGCGTCACCGACAGCGCGGCCGCTGCGGCCATCGCGTAGGTCTTGGTGTAGGCCAGCGGCGCGAATAGTCGACCCTCTTGGGCTTGCAGCGTGAACACCGGCACGAACGACAGCGTGATGATCAGCAGGCTGAAAAACAGCGCCGGGCCGACTTCGGCGGCCGCGTCACCGATCAGCTGCAGGCGCGCCGTTCCCTGTGGCTCCGCGCCGTGTTGATGGCGCCAGGCTTCGAGCTTCTTGTGTGCGTTCTCGATCATCACGATCGCGGCGTCGACCATCGCACCGACCGCGATCGCGATACCGCCCAGCGACATGATGTTGGCGTTGATGCCTTGCAGGTGCATCACGATAAACGCGCACAGCAGCCCCACCGGCAAGGTGATGATCGCGACCAGCGCTGAGCGCAGATGCCACAGGAACAGCAGGCAGACGACGGCGACAACGATGAATTCCTCGATCAGCTTGCGGCTCAGATGCGCGGCGGCCGCATCGATCAGCGTCGCGCGGTCATAGGTTTCGACGACGTCGACGCCCGCGGGCAAGCTCGGCTTGAGCGCATCCAGCCGTGCTTTGACGGTGGCAATCGTCGAGCGCGCATTGGCACCCGAACGCATCACGATGATGCCGCCAACGACCTCGCCCTCACCATCGAGCTCGGCAATGCCGCGCCGCGTCTCGGCGCCGACCTGCACACGGGCCACATCGCCGAGCATCACGGGCGTGCCGTCATCGTCCAGGCCGACTGGAATCTGACGGAAGTCATCCAGCGTCTTCAGGTAGCCGCGCGCACGCACCATGTACTCGGCTTCGGCCAGTTCGATCACGGCGCCGCCAGCTTCGCTGTTGGCGGCGCGCACCGCGTCGATGATGCGCTCCAGCGGCAGCTTCAGCGCGCGCAGTCGATCGGGATCGAGCACGATCTGATACTGGCGGTTGTAGCCGCCCAGCGTCGCGACTTCCGCGACGTTGGGGACGGTCTTGAGCTCGTATTTCAGAAACCAGTCCTGCAGCGCGCGCAGTTGGCTGATGTCGGTCTGGCCGCTGCGATCGACCAGCGCGTACTCGTAGATCCAGCCGACCCCGGTCGCGTCCGGGCCGAGCGCAGCCTTGGCGCCCGCCGGCAAGCGGCCCTGTACTTGCGCCAAGTACTCCAGCACGCGCGATCGCGCCCAGTACAAATCGGTTCCCTCGTCGAACAGCACGTAGACAAACGACTCGCCGAACAATGAATAGCCGCGCACCGTTCGCGCATGCGGCACCGACAGCAGCGTCGTCGTCAGCGGATAGGTGACCTGGTCTTCGACCACTTGCGGTGCCTGTCCGGCGTAGGTCGTCCGCACGATCACCTGCACGTCGCTCAGGTCGGGTATCGCGTCCAGCGGCGTCTGCCGCAGCGCAAACAGGCCCCAGACGCTGAGCATCAGCGCCACGATCAGCACCAGCGCACGATGCTGCAGCGAGCCGCGAATCAGCTGCGCGATCACGGCGCATCACCATGAGCATGCGCGGTGCCGAGCCGGTCCAGTGCGCCTTGCAGATTCGACTCTGCGTCGATCAGGAACTGCCCGCTGACGACGACGCGCTGGCCGGCCTCGAGGCCCGACCGAATCTCGATCTGATCGTGCTGCTCGGCGCCGATCTGCACCTCGGTCGGCTGATAGTGGCCCTGGCCCTGATCGATGATGACCAGGTCGCGGGTCCCGGTGCGGATCACGGCCGTCGCCGGCACTCGTAGCATCGCGCTGCTGCGTCGATCGTCATGGCGCACGCCGATCTGCACTTGCGCATACATGCCCGGTCGCAGGCGTCCGCCGACATTTTCCAGGCTGATTCGGGCGCGCAGCGTGCGCGTACCGGCGTCCAGTTCGGGATAGACATAGTCGATCTGCCCGTCAAACACGGTGTCGGGCACGCCTGGCAGCCGTGCTTGCGCGGTCGCGCCGACGACCACGCCAGCGGCACGCGATTCCGGTACGTCGACGATGATCCACACGCGCGACAGATCCGCCAGCTTCAGCAGCGGCATGCCGGGGCTGATCTGCATGCCTTCGCGGGCCAGCAACTCGGTGACGATGCCGGCCTGGGGCGAGCGCAATGCGATCCGTGGTGTCGTGTTGCCGTTGCCTGCATCGACGCCGAGCAGTCGCAGCCGCGTGCGTGCCGCGTCGATCAGCGCGGCATCGCCGGTCTGCTGCGCCAGCGTCAGCTCCTGACGTGCGGCAAGCAGATCCGGCGAGTAGATCGCCGCCAGCGTTTGCCCGGCAGTCACCGTGTCACCGACTGCGCGCACCGCCAATTGCTCGACCCAACCTGCGGCGCGCGATTCGACGGCGACGATGCGACGCTCGTCGATCTGCACGCTGCCGGTGGCCTCGATGCTCGCCGTGTTGCCGGCCTGCGCTGCGCCATCGGCGCTGCCGACAACGATGCTGCGCATGCCGAGGTTTTGCACCATGCGCGGATCGATCGATACGCCGGCCGGACGGCTTGCCGCGTCGGGCCGCGCCGCGTCGACCTGTGCTGCTTCGCGCTTCTCGATCAGCTTCATGCCGCAGATCGGGCACTGGCCGGGTGCGTCCTGATGCACCTGCGGGTGCATCGCGCAGGTGTAGTACAGCGTGCCGGCTGCGTCCCGACGGGGTGTCGGTACGTGCTGATGCGCCGGGTCCGATGCACGCTGCGCCAGGACCACACCGATGCCGCCAGCGCTGGCCACCATGAGCGCGCCGATGATCAAGATGGGCTTATTCATAGGGATTCTCCACGCCGTCGCCGGCGCTGTCGTAGGCACCCAGGTACTGCAACTGGATCGCGTGCTGGCTGAAGTCGTACTGCAGATCGACGCGGGTCATCTGCAGCTCCAAGGCCGCACGACGTGCGTCGAGCAAGGTCGTCAACGCGGACTGGCCGGCGCTCCATGCCGCGAGCGCCGCGTCGATCCGCTGCTGCGCTTGCGGCAGTAGCGTCTCGTCGTAGTCACGCAAGCGTTGCTGCAGTCGCAGCCAGTCGTGGTGGTTGAGTCGTGCCTCGGCTTCGAGCTGACGCCGGCTGTCATCGATCGCATGCTCGGCTGCTTCGGCTTGCGCT
This sequence comes from Hydrocarboniphaga daqingensis, assembly GCF_900129825.1. Classification (GTDB taxonomy): domain Bacteria; phylum Pseudomonadota; class Gammaproteobacteria; order Nevskiales; family Nevskiaceae; genus Hydrocarboniphaga; species Hydrocarboniphaga daqingensis. The sequence goes on from NZ_FQWZ01000003.1 coordinate 252,013, forward strand.
TGCGCCGCAGCCAGCGTGCGGTCCTGGCGCTGGTGCGTGAACACCGGCAGATCGACGCCGAACTGCAGCGTGGCCATCTCGGAGAAGTCGGGGCGGTGTGCATAGCCGACCTGAACGCGCCAGTCCGGCGCATAGCTGGCTCGCGCCAGTTCGGCCTGACGCTGCGCGGTCTCCAACTGGTTGCGCCGCTCCGTCAGCAACGGATGCGATTGAACCCGCGACACGGTTTGCTCCATCGACGGTGGCTCGACAGCAGCGGGCAGGACTTCGCTGATGGGCCCGAATGCCAAATCGCCGATCCAGCGTGACAACAGGAAGCGCGCGTGATCGACGCTCTGCTCGGCAGCGGCGACCGCGTCGCGCATGCGTCCCGCTTCGATCCGAGCCGCCAAGAGCTCGGCCTGGGTCGCGCGATTGGATTCGAGCGCGATCTGCACGGCGGCCGCCTGGGTCTGCGCTTGTACGTGGTTCGCTTGCGCCAACTCGACGATGCGCAGGTTGCGCCACAGCGCCAGCCAAGCCAGCGCGGCATCGCGGCGCACGCTGCGCTCGGTCGCGCGGCGCTCGATCGCATAGCCCGCTGCGCGGGCATCGCCGACGTCGCCACGCAGCGCGCGCTTGCGGCCGCGCGTCAGCTCCTGGTTCAGGCCGATCTGCAGCTGCGTGTCGCTGTCGCGCCGCAGCGAGTACGCATCGGCGGTGTCGACCGGCAGGTTGGATACGCCGGCCATCAGGCTCGGGTCGGGCAGCTGCCGTGCGGCGATCGCGCTCTCACGCTCGGCACGAGCGCGGGCGTCGAGTTCGTCCAGCAAGGGTTGATGCTGCACGGCCTGCTGTGCCGCGTCTTGCATCGTCAGTCCGGCGGCAGCAGCCGGTGCACGGCCGTCGTCGGCGGCCGTCGCGGTGCCGGCGATCAGCCAGGCGGCCGCGAGCACGCTTCGATAATTCGGTTTCACGTTTCGATCTCTCGCATCGAGGGGATTCGATGCGTCGCCACGGCGGGGTCGATGACGACAGAACCCCGGCGGCGGGCGACGCAGGGCATCCACCGCCCGCAGGCGGCGCAGCCCTTAGCGCAACATCAGGCTTGCTGCGAGAGAATCGGAGGTCGGAACGTGGCCTTGCCGCGGGTCTGCGCACTCAGTTGCGCCGGTTCGGCGCCGAGCAGCGGCGGCAAGTGGTGATGAAGCCGCAGCGCGCCATGCGCCGGCATCGCCAGCGAGGCCATCGCGCAGCTGAGCATGTCAGGGCAGGCGGCGTTGCAGCACGAGGCCTTGGCCGACATGACCGGTGCGGCGATCGCGGCCGGCGGCGACTTGGCCGCGGCCTGCATCCGCTGGCAGTGATCCATCGGCATGGCCGCTGCCGCTGCCGCTGCCACCACCGCATTGGCGGGCGTCGAGCGCTCGATGCCGCGGCCGCTGGCGGCCGCACTGACGCCTTGTGCAAACAGCACCAGGGCCAGCAACAGGTTCAGCAGCGGTCGGACGGATCGGTTCACCCGGACACGATAGGCCAGTGCCGGTCTTGCGTACAACACACGGCGCTTCGGCACTCGGTGAGAGCGCCGAAGCCCGGTGCGGCTCTTAGGGCGACCCGCCCAGCACCGCGCGAATCGCCTGCCACGGCACCAGCTTGAAGTTCTGCAGGTCCGGTGCGTTGTCGCCGTCCTGTGCAACGAACAGACCGTCCGGGAACTGCGGACCGAAGTCGCCGAGCATCAGCTCGATACCGTCGGTCTCGCGGGTGCCGTCGACGGCACCGTCGACGATCTGGAAACGGCCCACCGGCCGGCCGTCATCGAGCCGGTAGGCGACGTAGCTGCTGTCGCCCTGGCTCGACGCGATCAGCCAGCCACCACGCTCGCCTTGCGGCGCCAGCGCCAGGCCTTCGACGTCGGCCACCAGGTTGCGATCATCGACGCGGGCAAACGCGACCGGGCGCGGGTCAGCGCCGGCATTGAGATCGATGCGCCAGATGCCGACATCTTCCTCGCCGACATACAGCAAGCCGGTGCGATCATCGACGACGCAGCCTTCGGACTGGCTGCCGAGCTTGAAGCGACGGCCCGCTTTGGCTTGCGGCACGCGGCCGCTCAAGTCCAGCGCCAACTCGACGATGTTGCCGTCCTTGTCGACGACAAACGCGAACAGCGCAGCGTCCGCTGCACGCCGATACAGGCAGCTGCCGTAAGCCTCGCCATTACCGACCGGCACCGTCGCCAGTGGGCGCAGCTCGCCGCTGGCCGGCGCGAGCAGGAACAGCGCTAACTGGGCCCGATCGATCTGACTGCGGTCGCTGGCGGCGACGATCACGGCCGGCTCACCGCCCAACTGCAGGTCGGCGCGCAAGTCCACGTTGTTCAAACGCGCTGCGGGTAAGAACTGGCGCTGGCGGCCATCAAGCTCATAGACGTGCAAGCCCGCCTTCTTGTCGGTGGCGACGATCAGCGAGCGCGCCGGGTCGGCAGCGTTGCGCCAGATCGCCGGGTCGTCCGCCGCATCGTTGCCGGTGGCCACCGGCGTCGTCTCAACCGTGGCGCGGACCTGACGCGTGCCGTCGATCGGCTGTCGCGGTGTCGTGGCGCAGGCTGTGGTCAGCAGTGCCAGCGCGGTCAGCGCCGGCATCGCGACCGGAGTGCGCCGCATCAGATGCCACCCTCGGCGAACGTGAAGCGCAAGCCCAGCTTGGCCGTCCATGAGTATTCCTCAAACTGCGACAGGCGGTCTCCGCCGGCTTCGGTGCCGCGAAACACGGCGCGCAGCGGTTGATCGGCGAGGTTGATGCCTTCGGCAAACACCTGCAGCCGCGGCGTGATCCGGTAGCGCGCCGTCAGATCGTACTGCAGGTGGCTGAGCACCCAGCGATCGCCCTCGCCATCCTCGGTCACTTCGTCGAGATACTCGCTGCGACGCGCCGCCGCCAGACGCAGGCTCACTGGACCGCGCTCGTAGCCGAGCACCAGATTGCCGACATGACGCGACGTCGCCGGCAGCATGATCTCCCGACCGTTGTAGTCAGTCTGCGTGTCCGCATACGTGTAGTTGACGCCCACCAGCAGGCCGTTGAACGGCGCCGGCAGAAAGTCCATCGACTGCTGGTAGTTCAGCTCGACGCCGAGCAGCGTGGCGTGCGCGCCGTTGACGGGCAGTACCGCTTCGTCAACCGCAATACCGTTGAACGTCGTATCTTCGATGCGGGTCTGTAGGATCACATCGTCGATGCGCTTGGCGAAAGGCCCGACTTGAACAACCGCGTTGGGCGCGAAGTACCACTCGGCGCTGAGGTCGTAGTTCCATGCCGTGTACGGCTTCAGATCCGGATTGCCGAACTCGCCTTCGCGTCCGCCGTTGTCGGCTTCTTCGATCAGGAAGCGTGGTGCCAGATCGGCGATGTCGGGCCGCACCAGGCTCCGGTAGGCGGCCGCGCGCAGCACCAGATCGTCACCGGCTTCGTAGCGCAGATTCAGGCTCGGCAGCACCGTGGTGTAGCTGCGCGAACGGCTGCGCGGCGTGACGAACACCGTGTCTTCGTCCAACTGCACGCCGTCGCGCGTGCCGCCTTCTTCAACCAGATCGACCTGCTGTCCACGGATGTCGTTGTCGGTGCGCTCGACGCGAACGCCACCGATGATGCGCCAGGGGCGTGCATCGTAACGGCCCATCACATAGCCGGCCGTGATGTCTTCGGACACGTCGTAGTCGGCCGCATTGGATTCGAGCGCCGTATCAGCCGTGCTCAGCTCCAGCGTGTCGCGGTTGGCATTGAAGAACTGCCGCGCGGCCGCGGCTGATACCGTCGGATTGATCAGGCCCGGCGCGTAGGGTACGCCGGTGCTGAAGCCGGCCAGCGTGGGCCGGTCGCCGCTGCTGACGTCGTCGTAGACGTCGAGTTGCAAGTCGTACTGCTTGTCGCGCTGGCGATATTTGCCGCCGAACTTGATCTCGGCCGTGCCACGCTCCAGCGAGAATGCGCGCGCGATGTCGACGCGCAGCGCCTGCTCTTCATCGGTGCTGCGGCCGTTGGTCAGCTCGAACTTGTCGAACTCGTATTCGGCCGGATTGACGAACAACACTTGATCCGAAACCGCGAAGCGCGGACGCAGGCTCGCCGTACCGTCGACGGTCAACTGCAGTTCGCCCGGGTCTTCAAAAGACCGCTCGAAATTGGTGTCGAGACGGCCGGTTTCCTTTTCACTGGCACGCGACTGGCTCAGGGCATAGTCGAACGTCCACGCTTGGTGGTAGGTCTTGCCGCCTGCGACCAGCGAATGCACGTCCTGCGTCTCGGTGCGGTCCTTCATCTCGCGCTCGGCCTGGATCTCGCCGTCGTCCGACGCGAACGTGGCGCTTTGTGCGTCACCGACGCGCGGTGCTTCGTTGAAGCCCAGCACCAGTCGCGAACGCTCTTCCTGATCGCGGAACGAGCTGAGCAAGCCGCGCAGGTACAGCGCTGTGTCCTGGCTTGCCTGGTAGTCGAGCGTCAGCGAGCCGCTGATGCGACGGCGCTCGACATCGTAGTTGCGATAGTCCAGCTCCTCGGCGTAAGCAACATCGTCGTCGCTGATCGTCCAGTCCGACGCTTCGACGCCTTCGGAGCCAAAGCGACGGTCGTAGTACGAAACACCACCGGCGACACCCAGCTTGCCGTCAGCGTAGATATCCGAAAAGTTCAGCGATCCCTTCGGTGAATGACGCCCGGTCTGGTCGTTGTAGGCGCCTTCGACGGTGCCGCCGACGAACGCACCGGTTCGATCGAATGCGCTGGCGGTCTTGATTTCCACCGAGCCGCCGAGCGTGTCGCCGTCCATGTCCGGCGTCAGCGTCTTTTTGACCTCGATCGACTCGATCTGATCCGACGAGATCGTGTCCAGCGGCAGCGCGCGACTGTCGGATTCCGGTGACGGCACGCGTGCGCCGTTGACCGACACGGCATTGAGCCGCGGGTCGAGACCACGCAATACGATGAAGCGTCCTTCGCCTTGGTCGTTCTGCACCGACAGGCCCGGCACGCGCCGCAGTGACTCGGCGACGTTCTGATCCGGAAACTGACCGATCGCATCACGCGTCAGCACGCTTTCGACGCCGTCGGCCGCGCGCTGCCGTGACAGCGCGCTGGCTTGGTTGGCGCGCTGGCCGACGACCAGAATCGTCGCCATGTCGTCGCCATCGCGGCTGCTGCCGAGTTTGATGTCGAGCCGGGTGACGCCATCGGCGTCCACCGTCACCGGAAGTTCCACGGTGTCGGCACCGCTGTATCGCGCCTTCAGCGTGAAGCGCCCTGCTGGAATATCACTAAAGCGGAAGCTGCCGTCGGCGCCCGAGAGCGTACGCCGGCCCAGCGGCAGCAGTTCGATTTCCGCGCTCTGCAACGACTTGACGCCGCTGACGTCGCTGACCCGGCCGCTGAGTTCCGCCGCTTTGGCAGGCAATGCAAGACTGCCGCCCAGCAACAAGCCAGTGGCGATCGCCTTGTGGCGATGCCGGCGTGATTCGCGCTTCATGATGATCCCCGTGATCTACTTTTTTTGATCGTTGGGAAAGTAGCGGCACGATGTTGCCGCTGCGTGAAGCATGGGTGACGGCTTGTACGCGATGTCGGCCGGCTCGCGCCGCCATGCGGTGCTGCAATCAAAAAGCCCCTGGTGGCGACCGCTCCGCAAGGGATGCAGGTCGCCACCAGGGGCCGACGAATCGCGTATGCGTCACGCCGTGCAGTGCGCGCTATCAGCCGCCTTTGCCATCGCCACCCTTGTCGTCGTCGCTGTCATCGCCGCTGTCATCGTCACCATCATCACCGTTGTCGTCGTCGCCATCATCGCCGTCGTCATTGATTTCGAGTTCGACTTCGGTGGCCTTCAGCGTGGTGGGCGAATAGCTGCCCTTGGCCTTGACCTCGGCACCGGCCGTCAGCGCAGCGTAGAACTCGTCCTGCGTGATCACGGCTTCGCCGCGCTGGTAGCGGGCGCTGCTGGCGTCGACCGCGACGCCGATGATGACCAGCTGCTCGGTGACGGCATCGAAGCTGGACACCGGGCCGCGCACTTCGCTGCGGGTTTCCGCATCGTCACGCTCGACGCGGGTGGCCAACACATCACTGCCCGCGATCACGAAGCCGATCTCGACGTAGTCACCCACGCTCAAGCCGGCAAACTGGAAGGTCTTGATCTTGTCGCGATCGTCTTCGTAGATCGTCGAGGTGTTGGTCTTGACCGTGGTGTTGAGCAGCTTGATCGTGCCGGCCGTGGCGTCGACCGCTTCGATCGTGCCGTAGATGCGGCCGTCGCGTCCGCCCCCGTTGCCGCCGTTGACCTTGAACTCGATCTTGCTGGCGACGACCGAGCCATCGGCCTGCACGGCGCCTTCTGCTTCCAGTCGCGCGCCGACGACGATGTCGGCTGCGGTGCCGCGCTCGTAGACGGTGCTGTTGCTGATCGTCACGGTGACACCGTTGACGACGAAGCGGCTGCCATCAACGGAGGACACCAGACCTTCGACTTCGGCCTTGCCGTTGCGGCGGTCGTCACTGACATCGAAGCCCTTGCGGCTCTTGATGCGGCTGGCGCGCAACACGGCATCGGCGCCGACACTGCCGCGCACCTCGACCGACAGGCCGTCGGCCAGCGTCAGGCTCGACGGGTCGAGCGTGGCGTTGGCGTAGTCGACCGTGGTCGTGCCGATCGTGAAGCGCTTCTGCGCCGTATCGAGTGCGGCGACGCTACCGCGCAGACGGGCTTGCGACGTGTTGTCTTCCTTTTCGACGTAGCTGGCTTCCAGCGTGCCATTGGACGCATTCGGATAGCCGCTGACCTCGACGAAGTTGCCGACGGCCAGTGCGTCGAGTCCGGTCAGGTTGCGGAAGATCGTGGCGTCGCTGACGACGACGGTGACACCCAGCGCAACGAAGCGCCGGTTGGCCAGATCGATGCTCTGCACCGGGCCCTTGATTTCGGAGCCGTAGACGACTTCGCTGGCGCTGCGGTTGCCGCGATCATCCAGTGTGCCGGCGATGGTCACGATCTGGCCGACCGACAAGTCGTCCTGGCCGCCGCTGGAGTCGTCGATCTTGAAGGCAGCACTCGACACATCGAAGCGCACGCCGTTGACGATCACGCTGCCGAAGCCGGTGATCGGGCCTGACATCACCACCGGCGTGGTCGTACCGCTCGGCGTCGTTGGCGTACTGCTGGAATCGCTGCCGCCACCGCCGCCGCACGCGGCGATGAAGGCACTGATGCTGGCGGCCGCCAGGCGGGCGCTTTTGCTGATCTGGATCATGGGGTTCTCGGTTGACTGCGCTGTTGCTGCCGGTGCAATCGACGTTCGATCAGCCCGGCTCCTATCCCGACAACGATCCATCCAGCGGTTTATTCCACGCCCGGTACGATTTTCGAAAATAAATAAACTTTCAGCGCGGTCGCGGCGAGCCGCCCGCGGCTGCGTATGATCGGCGCCGCGTCATGACGACAAGACCAATAAAGCGATGGGGGTAGCGTGACAATCGACATCAAGCGTCTGCTGCGATGCGGCATTTGCGGCCTGGCCGCGTCCGGCAGCGCTGTCGGCACCGCGTCGGCTGCGACGGCGCTGCAGCTGACGGCCGGATCGGAGTATTCCAGTGGTCGTTATGGCGGCAGCACGCGCACCGACACGCTGGTCACGCCGATTACCGCGCGGCTGCGCTGGAATCACTGGTCGCTGCGCGCCTCGCTGCCGATCGTCAATCTCAGTGGTCCTGCCGACGTCACGGTGCTGGTCGGCGATGACGGCGGCGGTGACAGTTCCAGCAGTGGTGAGGAGAGCAGCAACAGCGGCTCCGGCTCCAGCGGCAGTGGCAGCGGCAGTGATCCCGATGATGGCGATGACACCGCAGAAGAGATCGAAGAGGAGCTCGAAGACGAGGCCGAGGATATCGAGCGCTTCGACGCCAATCGCAACGTGACCGGGATCGGCGACGCGAGCCTGGCGCTGACCTATTCGTTCAACGACATCGCTGGCAGTGCGTTCTACGTCGACGCCACCGGAAGGGTGAAGTTCGCCACCGGCAGCGAGCGCAAGGGTCTGGGCGTCGGTGCCACCGACTACGCCGCCACCGGTGAGCTGGGCTGGGACTCGGGCCTTTATGGTGCTTATGTCGGAGGGGGCCGCCGATTTCTCGGTGACAACCAGTTGCTCGACCGCGTCGACGGTTGGCAGGCCGGTGGCGGGGCTTGGGTCAACGTGACGCCAGCGGTCGAATTGGGCGCCAATGTCCAGTGGCGCTCGGCTTCGGTACAAGGCGATACCCATCCGGCCTCGGCGGATGGCACGGTGACCGTGCGACTCAGCGATCGCTGGCGCGTGTCCATCGCCGGTGGCGCCGGCCTGTCGGACGGCAGTGCGGATTACTTCGGCGGCCTGACGCTGCTGTGGAACGTGGCCAGCACGCGGCGCTGAGCTGACGGCTTGTGTTGACCGCAGCGGCCGCTGCGGTGCGTCACGGTGCTGCCGATCAGCGCCATTGCCGTTCGATCAGCTGGCGCTCCTGCTCGGGCGCCAGCGCGTCGCCGCCGCCCAGACGATTCATCGCCGAGTCCAGCGCCGCGCTCGCGCCGGCGGGCTGATAGCCGTCGCTGGCGCCGGCCTGCGGTGCCGTTGCGTCCCAGGCGACCACCTGCCAGCCCGTGTCGGTCGCGGCGCGGCAGGCCAGGCCTTCGCCGCCGGCTTGCGCGAACAGCCGGCAATGGCGGCCATCGGCTGCCGCGAAGCTCAACTCGATCCGTGTGGCCCCGGCCACGCCGCTGGGCTGCCGGTCGAGCGCGGCCTGCCAGCCGCTGTCGGCCTGTAGCCAGGGCGCGGTCGCTCCGGCATCACCGCTGTCGTGACGCGTCAGCAGCGCTTGACCGAGCACGATCGCGCCCAGTCCTGCCGCCATCGCCATCACGCTGGCGAGGCGCCGTCGCCGACGCAGCGCCGGACGCGGCATGGTCATGACCGGCGCTGGCGCGCGCCGTGCCGACGCAGTACCGCCCAGAATCAGCGCCGCGAGCGGATCGGCCTCGGCGCTACCCAGCGGCATCGCGGCGCGCAGTCGCGCATCGCTGTCGCTCAGTGCCTGCAGCCGCTCGCGTGCGGCGGCATCGCGCGCCAGTAGCGATTCCAGAGCAGCACGCGCGTCGGCGTCGAGCTCATCGTCCAGGTAGGCACTCAGCGTTTCGTCGGTCGGGTTCATCGGCTTGTCGTCATCCTGAAGTTCATCGTCGTCCAGTCGCAAAAGGCGGTCAGCGCCGGCGGTTGCGAATCAACCGGCGCCGACGCCGACGGCGCGGCCGCCCAAGGCCTCGGCCATCCGGCTGCGCGCCCGTGCCAGCCGGCTCATCACCGTGCCGATCGGTACGCCGATGACGTCGGCGGCTTGCTGGTAGGACAGGCCGTCAAGCACCACCAGCGCCAGCACCGCACGCTGCTCATCGGGCAATGCGCGCATCGCGCGCCGTGCCTCGTCGATCTGCAACTGCTGCAGCGTCACGTCGCGCCCGTCCTCACCGACGACCTGCTCCGCTTCGTCCAGCGGCTCGGCGCGGCGCCGATGGGCGCGCAATTCGTCGCGCCACAGGTTCTGCGCGATCTTGTACAGCCAGCTGTCCATCCGCGTGCCCGGCTGCCATTGGGCGGCGTACAGCAGCGCGCGCTCGACGCTGGCTTGCACCAGATCGTCGGCGTCCGCCGGCGAGCCGCACAGGGCCAGCGCAAACCGTCGCAACCTCGGTAGCAGTTCTACCAGCTCACGCCTGAAATCCGGCATCCGTCTTCACCTTCTTGCATTGCACAACGAACCAGCGGCGGGATTATTCCCCTCGCGGTCCGGTTTATGTAGTGTCGGCGCCGATGACCCGTCCTAGACGCCTTGTTCCCTTGCAGGCCTGCCTGCTGATGGCGCTGCTCGCGCTGCCGGTTTCGGCACGCGACGAGCCGCGCGAAGTCCGTGACAGTCGCGAGTCGCACGAGGTCCGCGACGATCGCGGCGATCGCGACGACCGTTCGGGACGCGATGCCGATCGGGAGCGCGATCGCGATCGCGAGCCGCGCGATGATGACCGCGACGACCGCGATGACCGTGATGACGACCGCAGCGACGACCGCGGGGGTGATTCGGATCGCGGGCGCGGCGAGGACGACGATGCGCTGTCGCGCGACCCGCTGGTCCCGCGCGCCGACGATGTGATCGCCTTCGAGCGAGGCGGCGATGGCCATGAGCATCGCCAGGGCGAAGTGCTGATGGTCGGTGAGGCGGCGGATCTGCTTGGCGTGCAGCAGGGCGGCTACCGCGTGTTCGACCTCCGACCACTGGAGGCACTCGGACTGGTCCAGGCACGCGTTCGGCTTGCTCCGGGCGAGTCGGTGGCCGCTGCGGTCGAGCGGGTACAAGCCTTGGCCCCGCAGGCGGCAGTCGCGCCGAATCATCTGTTTTCCGCGTCGGCGCCCGCGCCAGTCTCGGCCCCATCACCGGCCGGGTCCGCGCCGCGCCGCACCGTGGTGGGCGGGCGCATCGGCATCATCGACACCGGCGCCGAGTTCGCGACCGGTCCGCTGTCTGCCGTGGTGGACGAGGCACGCAGCTTTACCGGTCAGTCTTACTCACCGCGAGAGCACGGCAGCGTCGTGGCGGCCATTGCGGCGGCGCAGGGCTTGAGACTGGGCGTGGCCGACGTGTTCGCGATCGACACGGCGCAGCGCTTGGTTGCACCGACCGACGCGATCGCCAGCGCGGTCGACTGGCTGGTCGGTCGCCGCTACCCGGTCATCAACATCAGCATCGAAGGCCCCGACAACGCGGTGCTGGCGCAAGTCGTGCGGCGCGCCGCCGCTCGCGGTGTCGTGGTGGTGGCAGCGGCCGGCAATGGCGGGCCGGCGGCCGCGCCGGTGTATCCGGCCGCCTACCCCGACGTGGTCGCAGTGACCGCCGTCGACGGCGATGGCCGTGGTTATCGGCGCGCCAACCGCGGACGCTACATCGGGTTTGCAGCGCTCGGCGTCGATGTGCTGAACCCGTTTGATCCAGCGGCGCGGTCGACGGTGTCGGGTACGTCGTTTGCCGCGCCTCGTGTTGCCGCGGAGATCGCGTTGCGGTTATCCGACCAACCGCCGGGCTCGGCGACGGCGGTGTTGGCTGCGTTGAGATCCGAGGCACGCGATCTGGGTGAGCCTGGGCACGACCCGGTGTACGGCTGGGGATGGATCGGCGCCGCCCGCTGACGGCGGTGACCGTACGTCGGCGCGCGCGTCGCGGTGCTCCCCAGCCTGACGCCGTTCGGGAATAATGCCGCGCCCCGACGCGTAGCCTAAAAGACGTCATTGATGACGCTTGACTGGTGTGCTCTCCAGAATGCGATCGCCCGTTATGGCCGGGTTCTGATCGCGGCTGCCTGCTGGCTGCCCTGTGATAGCGGGGCGCAGACGACGGCGGACGAGCTTGATCCTGTCGCGACCGTCGTCGAACTGCCGACCGTGATCGTCACATCGCGTCACAGCCAGGAGCGAGCGCTCGACGTGCCGATCTCGCTGGTGACGCTGTCGGGTGACGACCTGGCGGCCGCCGGATTGAGCTCGGTCACCGATCTGCCGCAGCGGGTGCCGGGCCTGACCGTGGTCTCGGTCAATCCGCGGCTGACGACGTTCTCGATCCGCGGCTTGGGCAGCAGCAGCCAGAACGACGGCATCGAAAGCAGCGTTGGCTTGTTCGTCGACGGCATCTACGCCGGACGTGCCGGCAACTCGGTGTTCGACTTGATCGACCTCGAGCGAATCGAGGTACTGCGCGGCCCGCAGGGCACGCTCTATGGCAAGAACACGACCGCCGGTGCCATTCACGTGGTCACGCGCCTGCCGACGCAATCGTTTGAAGTCCAGGGTGAGTCGCGATTGTCGGAATACGGCGGCGAGCAGTTTCGCGGCACCGTCAGCGGGCCGCTGGTCGACGACGAACTGGCCGCTCGGCTGACCGGCTACAGCACGCGCCGCGACGGCTTGATCGAAAACCGCTTCGACGGTCAAACCTTGAACAACCGTGACAAGGCCGGCGCGCGCGGTCAGTTGCTGTGGACGCCATCAGGGCGGGACCTGGTGGCCAGACTGATCACCGAATACGGTCGCGGCGACGAAAGCTGCTGTGCCTATCCGCTGGTGGCGCCGATTCGTCCCAACGTGACCGTGCGCGACGACTACATGGAATACACCCGCGCCTCATCTGATCCTTTCGATCGCGAGGCCGATTCCGATTTGCCGACGCGGGCCTTCGTCGAGCTCAGCGCCGCCTCGCTGGAGCTGGTGCTGCCGCTGGGCTCGCAGCAGACGCTGACCAGCCTCAGTGGTTGGCGCGACTGGCACTCGGTGCCGCTGAGCGACGACGGTACGTCGCTGCGATTGGCCGCATTCGGCACGGCCAACGGCCAGCAGCAATTCAGCCAGGAGCTGCGGCTGAATCGCGACGACGGCGCGTTCAAGAGCGTGGCAGGCCTCTACTACCTGCACCAGCAGCTGGAAGGTCGCGATCGTGCGGTGCTCGGTGACGAGTTGGTGCAGTGGACGCTCGGCGGTTTGATCCGCGAACGCGTACCGGGCGCAACGCGCCGCGACGTCGGCCTGGCGCTCGACCTGTTGATCCCGCCACGGACGCTCGACGGCATGGTCGTACAGGCGCCCTACTGGCAACACACCGACAGCGTCGCGGGGTTCGCCTCCACGCACTGGCAGGCGCTGGATTCGCTGATCGTCGACCTGGGCTTGCGCTATACGCATGAGTGGAAACTGGCCAACGTCAGCCGCTCGCGCTCCGGCGGCGATGTCGACGCCAGCCCGCTGGCGCTGACCAACAATCTCGACGTGCTCGGCAACTTGATCGGCGTCGATCTGAGCGGTGCCACGTTCAACGGCCTGATCGATGGCTTGGTCGGCGGCGAGTTCAGCCGTCGTGACCGTTACTCGGAAGGCAACGTGTCGGGCAATGTCGCGCTGAATTACACGCTGACGCCACATGCCAGTGTCTACGGGTCGGTGGCACGCGGCTACAAGAGCGGTGGCATCAATCTCGGGGTCACCGGCGAGACGGTCAAGCCGACGTTCAAACCCGAGACGGTCAACGCCTACGAGCTCGGCGCCAAGGCCGACCTGCTGCAACGCCGTCTGTCGCTGTCGGGCGCGCTCTATTACTCGCAGGTCCGCAACTATCAGGCGCTGACGTTCAATGAAGACAAGGCACTGATCCCCGATCCGCGCCAGACCAATCTGCTCAACGTCGGCCGTGTGCGCTTGCGCGGTGTCGAGTTGCAGGCCGACGCCTTGCTTCCGGCCGATCTACGCTTGCGCGCTGCGCTGGCGTACAACGACGCCGTGACGGTCGACTTTCGCAATGCGCCCGACGAAGACACGCGCCGCAACGACCGCGACCTCAGCGGTCGCCAGCTGTACAACGCGCCGCGCTGGAGCGGCAATGTCGGCTTGAGCCACAGCCTGTCGCTGGGGCACTCGCTGGTGCTGGAGTCGGGTGTCGATACGTCGTACCGCAGCGATACATTCGGCAGCGTCGAGCGCGGCCGCTCCAGTCGCATCGAGGGCTACACGCTGACCGATCTGCGCGTCGACGTGCGCAGCGAACGGCAAGGCTGGGTCGTAGGAGCCTGGGTGCGCAACGTGTTCGACGAGCAGTATCTGGCAGCGACGCAGGCGCTGTACGGCGTCGGCGATTACGGCGGTTTTGCCGGTGACCCGCGCATCATCGGCCTGCGTTTCGGCTGGACGCTGCCGTGAATCCGCCGCTCGATCAGCATTTCGACGTGCGCACGGCGCTGGTGATCTGGCTGCTGGTGCAGTTCTCGTTCGGCGTACTGGAGCTGATCATGGCCAGCACCCGGCGCGATACGCCGCTGCTGTTGATGACCAGCCTGTCCGCCTTGATCACCGGCGTCAGCACGCTGCTGCTTGCATTGCGCGGGCTGATTCCCGATGCGCTGAGCATCGGTGTGGCAAACGGCTTGTACTGGCTCGGCCTGTCGATGCTGTGGACTGGCATGCGCTTGTTTTCGCGGCGCCCGGTCCATCTTTGGCTGATCTGGCTGCCGGCGCTGGCCATTGCGCTGGCCTTTACCTTCGTGCCGGCGATCGCCGGCGACTTTCGCATTCGGGTGCAGATCAGCTGCTATTCGCTGGCTTTGATCACCGGCGTGACCGCGTTGGATCTGATCGGTGATCAGCGCCGCGAGCCGCTGGTGGCGCGCCACATCGTGCTGCTGGCGGTGCTGGTGTCGACCTTCGCGCTGCTCGGACAAGGCGTGCTGGCCAGTGTCGTCGGTCCGTCGGCAACCTCGCTGCGAGGCGTGCCCCGGGTGCAGCAGGCATCGGCGATTCTGCTGGTCGTGGTGACGATGCTCTGGCACATCGGCCTGCTGCTGATGATCAGCGAACGCTTGCAAAACCGGCTGTTGCTGTTGGCCGAGCGCGATGGCCTGACCGGAGTGCTCAATCGGGCCGGTTTCGAGCGGCTGGGCCAGCGCCAGGTCGAGCGCTGCCACCGCTCGGGGTCGGCTTCGACCGTGCTGATGATGGATCTGGACTACTTCAAGCAGGTCAATGATCGCTACGGCCACGACATCGGCGATCAAATGCTGCGGCTGTTCGTGCAGACCGTCCGTGGCCTGCTGCGTCCCGGCGACTTGTTCGGCCGTTACGGCGGCGAAGAGTTTTGCGTGCTACTGCCAGCGACCGTTGCCGCCGATGCGGTGGTGATCGGCGAGCGCCTGCGCGAATGCTTCGAGCGCGTCAGCCTGCCGGTCGATCAAGAACGCTCGTTGTCGACGACGGTGACGATCGGTGTCTACACGGTGCCCGGTCACGACCGGTCACTGGCGTCGGCGATGAAGATCGCGGACGCGGCGCTTTACGTCGGCAAGCGCCGCGGCCGCAACTGCGTGGTGCTGGCCTAGCGGCGCAGCTGCGCCGTCTGCATCGTCCGCAGCGGCTGCTGCGGTACCGGCACGAACACCGCTTCGAGCACGTAGGGGTCGTCCAGATGCAGCGGCGTCACGTCGGCCGGTGCGTGGTGCCCCGTTTGGCGCGGCACTTCGGGTCGCGCTGCACGGGCCGTCGTCGCCAGCGTGCCGTCCGGTCCGAACAAGCTGCGCGTATTGCCGTCAGCCAGCGGCAGTGCGTACAGATCCTCGTAGGCCCGCAGTTCGTATTCACCGGTCTTGGCCGACGCGGCTTGCGCGGCGGGCACAACGCGACGCAGCTGGTGGTCGCCGCTGGCCACGCGCAGCGTGGCGCCGGTGGCCGGCGCCAGTTCCGGCGCGACGTACAGTTGGCCGCTGGCGAGCCGATCGGGTTGCGGGCTCAGCGGCTGTACCGGATACCAGCGATGGTCCTGGCCCGACGCACGCAAGCTGTCGTAGCTGAGCACCTTCATCGCCGCGTCCAGCGTCACCCGCCAGATCAGTCCTTCCAGCGGCGCGGGCGCCGACGCAGCGGCCTTGAACCAGGCCACGTAGGTGATCTGCACCAGCGTGGCGCCGCCAAAGCGCGTGTAGCCGATCTGGTAATAGACCGGCGATTGACCCGTGTCGGCGCCCAAGCCCTGAGGCAGATAGGCCGGTGCCGCCGGCAGATCCTGTTCGCTGGCGGTTTCGATCCACAGTCGCGGTGCATGGCGCTCGGCCAGCGCCCGCCACGCCGAATTGGTCATCGACGGATACTGCAGCACGTTCAGTTCGACGGCCTGCGGGAGCTGGTCGAGCAGACGCAGATCTTCGACGGGCTTGGGCGCCCACAGGCGCATCGATGTACCGGCCGGTAAAGCCTGCAACGGTGCCAGATAGTCGCGCTGCCACTGGGCTGGATCGAACGCGGCTTCGGTGACGGCCGCAGGTTGGTCGGCGGGCTTGACCGCCGCTTGCAGCTTGGCCCAGTTGGCATCGTCCGCCAGTTCGATCGCGGCCAGCACCCGGCCGCAGTCGGCCAACCGCGCGCGCAGGTCGGCGCGCTGCGGATTGGGGATGCCCAGATTCATCAGTTCGTAGTCGCGCGCCTCTTCTTCCAGTTCGCGCATGCGCCGCGTCCATTCCCAAACGTCATCGACGCCGCTCACTTGGTCGCGGAACGACGCCAGCATCCGGTCGGTGCGCAGATACGCAAAGCCGGGCACGACGTGAAACGACGCTTCGCGCACGCCGGCCTCTGCAATCCGCGCTTCGATCGCGTCGAACTCGCTGCGGCAGGTGCTGAAGTTTTTGAAGAAGCCGGTGAACGGCGACGCAGGTGCCGGCGATGGCGATGGTGCCGTTGTCGTGGCGACCGTGCTGCAGGCGCTGACCAGCAACGCGGCCGACAGGCTGAAGACGCGACGCACTGCCGCACCGCTCACACACTGGAACATGGATCTCCCCCGCAACGATCGAAGTTGCACGCTAGCGGTTCACAGCCCGAGCCGGCCCCACCCGTTGGTATGGTCTGCGGCGCAAGATTTCGTGCTGCGCTGCGGCATTACCGGCGGTATTGCTGCGGTTCGTGTGCCACTGGTCAGCGGGCTCGGCCATCGCGCGTGACGGCAGATATCGCGGGCTGATGCTGCCAAGAAGCTGCCACAGCGCCGCCATAGTGCTGCCACGTGGCAGAATCGGCGCGCCCTGACGGGCGCCGATGTCATCACCGCGGTTGCCCATGCCGTCAAAACCTGTTTAGAAACGCTAGCTTGTTCTGAATGTGACGATCTGATCGCCTTGGCATGCGGTTTGACTGCAAAGCATGCCCCCTTCGTGATGCAAGACCGCGATGCCACTTGCCGGGCTGGCCGAACCGGTCTGCGTTGTCTCTGAGCGGCGTCCCGAGCGCGTCGATTTCGCCGGTCGAGGCGTCCTCAGGGCTCGCTTCGATGGCCGCAGGCCGACGCACTGCAATTGGTGGCTGAAGAAGCCGACGCCCAAGCCCGAGTGGGTCGGCTGATTACCGCTGGTTTTTCTGCTGGATACCTCACGATGAATTCGAACCCGAAGATGCAGATTGAAGCCTATTTCGACGAGGCGACCTCCACGGTCAGCTACATCGTCGTGGACTCGCAGACGATGCAGTGCGCTGTCATCGACAGCGTGCTCGACTACGACCCCAAATCAGGCCGCACGTCGACGACGTCGGCCGATCGACTGATGGCGCGCGTCAAGGCGCTGGGCGCCACGGTGTCGTGGCACCTGGAGACGCATGTGCACGCCGACCATCTGTCGGCCGCCTCGTACCTGCGCCAACATCTCGGTGGCCATATCGCGATCGGCGCTCAGATCCGGACCGTGCAGAAAGTATTCGGCACGCTGTTCAATGCCGGTGAGGAATTCGCCCGCGACGGTCGTCAATTCAACCGGTTGTTCGATGACGGCGATACGTTCGCGATCGGCTCGCTGCAAGGCCGCGTGATTCACACGCCCGGGCACACGCCGGCCTGCCTGACCTACGTGATCGGTGATGGGCGCGAGCAGGCCGCGTTCGTCGGCGATACCTTGTTCATGCCCGATTACGGCACCGCACGCTGCGACTTTCCCGGTGGTGATGCGCGAACGCTGTATCGGTCGATCAATCGAGTGCTGAGTCTGCCGCCGGAGACGCCGTTGTACTTGTGTCATGACTATCGTCCCGGTGGCCGCGAGCTGCGTTATGTGACGACCGTGGCCGAGCAACGCGCGCACAACATCCATGTTCGCGACGGCATCAGCGAAGACGCCTTCGTGACGATGCGCACGACTCGCGACGCGACGCTCGACATGCCGACGCTGATCCTGCCGTCGGTGCAGATCAACATGCGGGCGGGCGAACTGCCGCCGGCCGAAGACAACGGCATGCGGTACCTGAAGATTCCGTTGAACGCGCTGTGATCGCCGCGCTGCTGTCTGCCGACGCGCTGCCGCTGATGCTCGGCGCCATCATCGGCTTGATCTTGGCGCTGACCGGCGCCGGCGGCGGCATTCTGGCGGTTCCTCTGCTGGTGTTCGCGCTGCACTTGCCGCTGCAGCAGGCCGCGCCGACCGCATTGCTCGCGGTCGGCCTGTCGGCGCTGCTGGGCGCCGGCCTGGCCCATCGCGACGGGCTTTTGCGCTACCGCGCAGCCGCGATGATCGGTGTCGCTGGTGTGCTGACGGCGCCGCTGGGCGTGGCGCTGGCGCATCGGCTGCCAGACCGCCCGCTGCTGGCCGCATTCGCTCTGGTGCTGGGTTATGCCTCGCTGCGCACCTGGCGCAGTGCAGCGCCTCGCGCCGCTGATGTCGCGCGTGTCGAGCTGCCGCCGCTGCCGTGCGTGATCAATCCCGGCGAGGGGCGTCTACGCTGGACCTTGCCGTGTGCACGCGCGTTGGCCGGCATCGGCGCGCTCGCGGGCGTGCTCAGCGGACTGCTTGGCGTCGGCGGCGGCTTTGTGATCGTGCCGGCGCTGCGCCGCTACACCGACATCGCGCAGCACAGCGTCGTCGCCACGTCCTTGGGGGTCATCGCGCTGGTGTCGGCGGGCGGTGTCGTGTCGGCGACCGTGGTGGGCAGCCTGCCATGGGCGCTGGCGCTGCCGTTTGCCATTGGGGCCTTGCTGGGTTTGCTGCTGGGCCGGCGGCTCGCCTCACGGTTGCCGGGGCCGCGTTTGCAGCAGGCGTTTGCCATTGTCGGTGGCCTGGTGATGATGTTGCTGCTGGCTCGCGCCGGCGGCATCTTGCCGACGACTTGACGCCCTTGGCGCGCTGCCGCGCGCCGGGGTCGTCGGATCGATTTCTAATTACAACGGGAGAAGTAAACACGATGACCATCGACTGGGTGTCGTTCACGCCATGGGCTGCGCTGTCGGGAGGGCTGCTGATCGGCTCGGCGGCTGCGGTGTTTCTGCTGTTCAACGGCCGCATCGCCGGCATCAGCGGCGTCATTGGCGGCTTGTTGAAACCATCCGCTGGTGGCATCGGCTGGCGCATCGCATTTGCGGCGGGCTTGCTCGCGGCGCCGCTGCTGTATCGGGCTAGCGTCGGCATGCCCGATATACGGATCGATGCCGGCACGCCGCTGCTGATCGCGGCCGGCCTGATCGTCGGCATCGGCACACGCTACGGTTCGGGTTGCACCAGCGGTCATGGCGTCTGCGGTCTGTCGCGGCTGTCGACGCGTTCGATGGTCGCGGTGCCGGTGTTCATGATGGCCGGCTTCGCGACCGTGTACGTCGTACGCCATCTGCTGCCGCTGTCCGGAGCTTGAAATGGGCGCTCTGATCAGTTCATTCATCGCGGGCCTGATATTCGGTGTCGGGCTGTTGGTGTCGGGCATGGCCAACCCGGCCAAAGTGCTCGGCTTTCTCGATCTCGCCGGCGCTTGGGACCCTTCGCTGGCGCTGGTCATGGGCGGTGCCATCTGCGTGGCCAGCGTCGCATTCGCGTTCATCATTCGGCGTGGTCGCACGCTATCCGGCGCACCGTTGCAGTTGCCGACGGCGACGCAGATCGATCGCCGTCTGGTGGTGGGCAGCCTGATGTTCGGCGTGGGTTGGGGCTTGGCGGGCTTCTGCCCAGGGCCGGCGATCGTTGCCGTCGGCTTGATGCAGACCAAGGCGGTGATCTTCACGCTGGCGATGCTGGCCGGCATGGCGATCTTCGAATGGCTCGACGCGCGCCGCGCGGCCGCCATCCGCGGGCGCTGACCGATGCCCGGTCCCGCGCGCGCTGGCGCGCTGATCTACGCCCATGATCTGCAGCGGATGTCGGTGTTCTACCAGGCCGTGCTCGGCTTGCAGGTGCTGACCGCCGACGATCAGCATCAGGTGCTGGAATCCGCCGATACTCAGCTGATCCTGCATGCGATCCCCGCTGCGATTGCGGCCACCTTTACGATCGATCGGCCGCCAGCGATACGCGAGGAGCAGGCGATCAAACTGTTCTTCTCGGTGGATTCGCTGGCCGATGCCGGCAAGACGGCGGACCGGCTCGGTGGCGGCTTGATCGGTCCCGAGTACGCCGGGCCGGGCTTTGTCCTTCGCAATGCTTACGACCCCGAAGGCAATGTGCTGCAATTGCGGCAATGGGGCGGAGGCCCCTGACGGGACGGGGGTCCAATGACGTATCTGACGCTGGCCTATCTGCATCTGGCGACCGTGCTACCGGCATTCGTCATCGGAACTTGGCAGTTGCTGCGTCCCAAGGGCACACCCGTGCATCGTGTCGTTGGCCACGTCTACTTGCTGCTGATGCTGGCCACGGCGCTGATCGCGCTGCTGATGCCGGCGCAAGTGGGCCCGCGGTGGCTCGGCCACTTTGGATTTATTCACTTGTTCTCGCTGATGGTGTTCATCAGCGTGCCGCGTTCATACCGTGCCGCGCGACGCGGCGACATTCGCCGCCACCGCGACAGCATGATCGGCGTCTATGTCGGTGGTTTGCTGATCGCCGGTGGCTTCGCGCTGATGCCGGGCCGCTTGCTGCATCAGTGGCTGTTCGGCGGCTGACTCGCGATCGGCGGGTCAGCGCGCCAGCAGAATCGATGCGTGATGACGCAAGTGATCGTCGATGAAGCTCTGAATGAACCAGTAGCTGTGGTCGTAGCCCGCATGCTGGCGCAGCGTCAGCGCTTGGCCTGAGGCATCCGCGGCCGCTTGCAGCGCATCGGGATGCAGTTGGCTGGCGAGAAACTGATCCGCCAAGCCTTGGTCGACCAGGATCGGTCCCGGATACGGCTGCTGCCGCATCAGCTCGCAAGCATCCCACTGCACCCATGCGCTGCGGTCTTCGCCCAAGTAGCGGCTGAACGCTTTCTCGCCCCACGGCACGGCCACCGGATTGGCGATCGGCGCGAACGCCGACACCGACTGCCAGCGCTGCGGATGGCGCAAGGCATTGACCAGCGCGCCATGGCCGCCCATCGAATGACCGAACAAGCCTCGGCGGTCACCGCGCGCCGGAAACTGCGATTCGATCAGCGCTGGCAGTTCGACGTTGATGTACTGGCTCATCCGGTAGTGCGCCGCCCAGGGCGCTTGCGTGGCGTCGAGATAGAAGCCGGCGCCGACGCCGAAATCCCAGGATTCCGCATCGCCGGGCAGATTCAATCCGCGCGGGCTGGTGTCGCAGGCCACCAGCATCAGGCCCAGTTCGGCTGCAAGGCGCTGCGCACCGGCCTTGATGACGAAGGTTTCTTCGGTGCAGGTCAGGCCGGCGAGGAAGTACAGCGCCGGAACCGGCGCCTGCGCCGCTTGAGGCGGCACGAACACGGCGAAGCCCATCTCGGTGCCGGTGCTGCTGGAGGCGTGGCGGTAGTAGCCGAGCTGGCCACCATGACAAAGCGACACACTGCGGGTTTGCATGCGGCGAGACTCGTTCGAAGCGTCAGGCCGCTTACGGTATCGACGCCGCAGCGCAGCGACAAGCAAAAAAAACCGCCGTCGCGAGGCATCGGCAACGGCGGGTGGGAGGAATAAAAGGGACGCCAGTGCAGCAGCGTCAATACCGTCACGCGGGCAGCGTGATTGGAGGGAAGGGGTGGCGTCGCCGCGCAGCGCGGCAGTGCTGCCGGACGTCGCGGCGCAAGCGGACGAAAGCCGCACGCAGCGCTTGATATGCGTCGGCGCCCAGCCCTGAGCGCATGACGACGGCGCCGGACGGCCCGCGCATCGCGATCAGGCAGCAGAGGCTCAGGCCGCCGTGCAAGGCGCTGTCGACCTCGAACAAGCGAATGCGAGCGTTGCGCAGCAGGTGGCCGTAGTCGGCCTCGAACGCTGCCGCCTCGCGCCGCGCCAGTGCGGTCAGGC
Source organism: Hydrocarboniphaga daqingensis (assembly GCF_900129825.1). Classification (GTDB taxonomy): domain Bacteria; phylum Pseudomonadota; class Gammaproteobacteria; order Nevskiales; family Nevskiaceae; genus Hydrocarboniphaga; species Hydrocarboniphaga daqingensis. Next base: position 273,787 of record NZ_FQWZ01000003.1, read on the forward strand.
TTGGGTCGACGCTCAAGCCGCGGGCCTGCAGGTCAATCGACATCGTGGAAGGGGTCTGGTCGTGGAGCCAGCTCATCGTGTCCGAGTCCTGATGCAAGGCAAAGCAGATAAATGCGCAGTTGGAATCAGGCGTTTCCTGAAAAGCGAATCGGCACGGTTTCAGTGGATTGCAAGCCCGATACGCGCCGGCGCCGAGCCGTCGTCATTGCGCCTCGCCATCATGTCGCGCAGATTGGCGAATGCGATCCGCAAGGCGATCCGCAAGTCGTGGCTGATCGCCGATGCGATCAGAGGGCCGATCCCGGGTTGATGGATCGTCAGCATGCAGCACCGATTCGGTTGATCGGGATGCGCGCCGGGCACGTTGAGCAGACGGACTTGGAGTCGCGCTGCAAGCGCGCCATAGTCATGTTCCAGAGCACGAGTTTCACGCCGCAGCATGGTCTCGACTTCGGAGCTGATCTGCAGGCTCCGGGTTTGCAGGTCGTTCTGGATCATCTGGTGCGGATTCATCGTCATCTCCTGATCACGTCGCGTTGTGAGCTTGATGATCGGCCGCTTCGCTATCGCAATAAAGCAGAAATAAAAGCAGGTTTAATCAGGTAAAACGGGATATGAGCGAACAAGCACTGCGCCGCCTCAACTTTCGCCACCTGCGCTATTTCATGGTCGTTGCCAGTACCGGCTCGGTGACGGCGGCGGCCGCGCGTCTGCATGTGGCGCCGCAGACCGTCAGCGCGCAGGTGCTGGCACTGGAGCAGGCTTTCGGGCGTCCGCTGTTTGCGCGGGTGGGCAAACGTCTTGCGCTGAACGTCGATGGAGAGGCCGCGCTCGAGTATGCGCAAGCGATTTTTTCGCTCGGCGAGGAGCTGGGCGACCTGCTCAGCGGCCGCGGTGAGCCACGGCGCCAGCGCTTGCGCGTCGGACTGACCGACAGCATCCCGAAGATGATGGCGCTCAAGCTGCTGGAACCGGCGGTGTTCCGCAAAAGTCCGGCATTGGAGCTCAGCTGTGTCGAAGGCGGATTGAACGAACTGGTCGGACGCGCGCTCGATCACCAACTCGACGCCGTACTGGCCGACCAGCCGCTGCCGCCTGAGCTGTCGCGCTCGCTGCGCGACTACGAGCTGGCGCGGCCGGGCTTGAGTTTCGTTGCCACGCCCGAGCTGGTGGATCGCCATCGCGGCCGCTTCCCTCAGCGGCTCGATGGCATGCCGTTTCTGTCATGGTCGTCGGACTCGTCGATCAACCTGTCGTTGCAGCAATGGTTCGCGCGCCACGAGGTGCGCCCCGAGATCGTCGGTCGCTTCGACGACAGCGCCTTGATGAAGGCGTTCGCCGGTCGCGGACTGGGCGCGATCGCGGTGCCGACACTGGTCGAGCGCGATGCCTGCCGTCAGTACGGGCTCAAGCCGCTGGGCCGCACCGAGGAACTGCATCACCCGGTCTATCTGCTGGTGCCGACGCGGCTGCGCTTGCATCCGCTGGTCGAACTGCTGATCGCCGGCAAGAGCGGCGCGCCCTCAAGCGGTTCGCGGCGCAAGACTTAGCCGAGCGGCGTCGGGCCCGCTACGATGGGGGCGCCATTTCACACCAGTGACGACGATGAGCGCAGCCGACGACGCCCGGGTCGAAGCCTTGCAGCAGGAAGTCGCGAGGCTGATGCAGCGCATTGACGAGTTGGAGCGGGCCGCCGGCTTGGGCGCGCCGACGCATCGACACCTGAAGCGCGGCAGCGTCTATGCGCAGCTCGGGCTGGGCCAGGTGCAATCGAGTCGACCGATCGTCGAAGGCGACGTGCTGACGATCTATCGTGCTGAGAACGGCAGCTTGTGGGCTCGGCCTGAGCAGGAATTCAACGACGGCCGGTTCAAGCCGCTGGAACCGAGCTGATTGCTCCGCCGGTGGTGGTGCTGCCGGTCGCTCGCTGGCAGCATCGCGTGATGGCCGGCCCTGCGTACCCGATATGAGCTCTCCCTGTTTTGTTCACTACCAGCGTCACGGTGCGATTGCGCAGTTGACGCTCGATCGCCCTGATACGCACAACGCGATCGCGACCCGGCAGGACTGCGCCGACCTGATCGCCGCCGTCCAGCGTGCTCAGGACGAGCCTGGCGTGTCCTGTCTACTGCTGACCGGCCGTGGTCGTTCGTTTTGCGCGGGCGGCAATCTGAAGGCGATGAAAGATCGCAACGGCATTGGGCCGCTCGATTCGGTGGCGGCGACGCGGCGCAACTACAAAGACGGCGTGCAGGCGGTGATTCGCGCACTGTGGGACTGCGAGTTGCCGATGGTCGCCGCCATCAACGGGCATGCGATCGGCCTGGGCTTGGATCTCGCCTGCCTGTGCGACATCCGCGTCGCGGCCGACACGGCGACGTTCGCATCGAGCTTCATCAAGCTCGGCATCATTCCGGGCGATGGCGGCGCATGGATCCTGCCGCGCATCGTCGGCTTGTCGAAAGCCTCCGAGATGATCCTGACCGGGCAGACGCTGGACGCGACCGAGGCACTGGCCTGCGGCATCGTGTCGCGCGTGGTTGCACCGGATGCGCTGTTGCCGACGGCCATCGCGCTGGCCGAGGCCGTCACCGCCAATCCGGCCAAGGCTCTGCGCTTGGCCAAGCGACTGCTGCGCGAGGGACAGCAGCAAGGACTGCGCGAGGTGTTGGAGTTATCGGCCGCGTTTCAGGCGCTGGCCCACGAAAGCGCCGATCACGCCGAAGCGGTCGATGCGTTTCTGCAAAAGCGGCCGCCGCGCTTCACCGGCGACTGATCAGCGGCTGAACGCGGCCAGCGGCGCTAGTTGCGGCGAGGAAGCGGCTCGGATTCACGCCACAAGCGCTGCCATTCGGATTCGTATTCCTGCGCGAACGGCGCGTGATTGCGCACGACGATCACATTTTCGGCGTTGGCCCGCGATGCGGCTTCGGTGTAGTTGAACGAGCCGGTCTGCACCGTCTGCGAGTCCACCACCATGAACTTGTTGTGCATCGTCGAGTACTCGCTGTCGATGCGGACCGCGATGTCGGAATTGGCCAGATACTGCGCGCTGCCGGCGCTGCGATTGAGCGTGTCCTTGTCGAGCACGGCCTTGACGTCAACGCCGCGACGACGGGCGTCGACCAAGGCCTGCGCGATCGGCCGCGACGTCAGGTAGTACGCCGCCAGCCGGATGCTCTGCCGCGCCGAGTCGATCGTCTCGATCACCAGCGCTTCGGCCGTGGTGCCGGCGATGCCCGGCGAGAACGCGGCTGCGACTTCGGCAGCCTGTGCACTGCCGGGCTGGGCCATCACGGCGGCAGCGACCAGCCAGATCGGGGCAAACGGAGCGGACAACAACTTCGAGCGCTTGGATTTCATCGTCGGGGCTTTCGGGTCGTGCGGTAGGGAGGCGTTTGCAACGGCGCCTGATGGAACTTACATTAATGTAACCCCGCCCATAATGTAAGCCCCCTATGAGCTTGCCGCCGCTGACCGAGCAACAGACCAAGGTGCTGGCTTTTCTGCAGCGTCATATCGAGCAGAACGGTCGTCCGCCGACGCAAAGCGAGATCGCGGACCGCTTCAAGTTCAGCCGCATCGCCGCGCGCGATCACCTGCTGGCGCTGATCGACAAGGGCTATGTGCAGAGCGAAGAGGGCACCGCGCGCGGCTTGCGCATCGTCCACGAAACGCTGGCGGCGCTGCCGGCGAACCGGCTGCCGGTCATCGGCCGCATCGCCGCCGGCACGCCGGTGATGAGCGACGAAAACGTCGAGGAATTCCTGACCGTCGAGCCGACGCTGTTTCGGCCGCGTGCGCAGTTCCTGCGCCGCGTCGAAGGCTGGTCGATGCAAAACGCCAACATCTTCGACGGCGATCTGGTCGGCATCCATCAGACCCACGAAGCTCACAGCCGACAGATCGTCGCCGTGCGCATCGTCGATCCGGTCACCGGCGATCTGACGATGACGCTGAAGCGCTATACCAAGCAGGGCAAGTACGTGGTGCTGCTGTCCGAGAACGACGACCAGGATCGCTATGCGCCGATCCGTATCGATCCCGAGCAGACCGAGTTTGCGATCGAGGGCTTGTATGCCGGCCTGATCCGGCCGGCCGGCGGCGTCATGCCGTAAGCGGGGGTACGCGGTCGGTACGGCTTGCGCCGCCGGCAGCGTCCACGCGCTCTGCCAGATCGGCCAGCGAGGCGATCACGGCCTCGGGCTGGTGCGGATGGCGCGGCGTATTCGGGAAGATTTTCTGCAGCCAGGCATCATCCCAGCCCACGCCGTTGTAGAACACCGGCGTGACGCCGGCTGTTGCGCCGGCGACGATATCCGACACGCTGTCGCCAACATACCAACAGTGCGCGTCGGTCGGTTCACCGAGTTGCTGCAACGCGCTGAGAATCAGGTCGGGGAACGGCTTGCGCCGCGGTACCTCATCGCCGCAAACCATCACGTCGAACAGGTCGTGCCAGCCGGTGGCATCCACCGTGTAGATTTCGTGGGCCATGAAGCGACGGGCGCGGTTGGACAGCACGCCGAGCTTGATGCCACGAGCGCGCAACCCAAGCAGCTGCTGGCGCGCGTCGGGCTCGAGCACGCGAACGGCGCCGAAATGCCGCTCGTACAGCGCGTCGAACTCGCGATGCGCGATCTGCTTGGCTTCTTCGTCGGCTCCGAACAGCAGTTCGAAGATATCGGTACGCGAGATGCGCCGCTCCGTTTTGATCTTGGGGTGCAGGCTGGTGTGCTGCCGCACGTACTGCACGAGGCGCTCATCTTCGGCCGTCTTGGATTCGCCTGGCGGTACCAGGCGATTCAGCAGGCCGAGCGGCCCCAGGCGTGGCAACACATCGTCGAGGGCGTAGTACATCGCGTCCATCGTATCGACCAGCGTTGCATGCCAGTCGAACAGCAGCACACGGGGTCGTGGCAACCGTATCGGCATCGGTCTCATCGGCGTTCTCCTTCCAGCGGCGCCTGTCGTCGTTCGTGCTCGAACTGGATATCGCGGCGATGCGCCGCCATGCAAGAGCCGGCACGGACGGCGAACCCAAAAAGAAATGCCCCGTGAGCCAGGGGTGGGACTCACGGGGCACAGGTTCCGGCTCGGGGGAAGCCGGACCCGCCCAGGGAGAGAGGCGGGGAATGTGGAAAGGGAGAAACCACATTCACGGTGTTGGAGGCCGGTCGGCTCGAATAGTTCAGTGGCATCGTCAGAAACTTTTTGCCGACCTTGGCCATGCGTTCGACAGACGTCGTTTATCCCAGTGGAAACAAACGATTGCGCGGCTATGGCCGAAAGCCCGCCAGAGTTGAAAGCGGGCACGCCGTTGCGGGCACGGCCCGATCACATTTGCCGATCGCGATCGCAGCGGTCTGATGTCGCGGGGTATTGCCGGCCGCGGTCGCGTGGCCGATGCTCGCGCCCGGCCATCAACGCGCCGTCGCTCGACTCCTCGCATGCCTTCCGCCAAGTCCACGCCGTACTTCACGCCGCAATCGCTGCGATTTCTGACCGAGCTGTCGCGCAACAACAACCGCGAGTGGTTCACCGAACACAAGGCGCAGTACGAGGCCTCGCTGCGCGAGCCCAGCCTGCGGCTGATCGCCGACATGGCCGAACCGCTGGCGACGATTTCGCCGCAGCTACGGGCCGAGCCGAAGCGGGTTGGCGGCTCGCTATTCCGCATTCACCGCGACGTGCGCTTTTCGGGCGACAAGAGTCCTTACAAGCGCCACGTCGGCATTACCTTCTTTCATGCGGCAACGCGCGCCGTGGCACGCTCGGAAGGCAGCAATGCGTCGATGGGGCGGCTCGATGCCCCGGTGTTGTACTTGCACATCCAGCCAGGCGCCAGCTTCGTTGGCGGTGGCATCTGGCATCCCCAGCCCGACACACTGAAGCTGATCCGCGACTACCTGCTGAACAATCCGCGCAGCTGGAAGGACGCCACTCGCAAGCCAGGCCTGCCCGATCCCTGGCATTTGGACGGCGAGGCACTGACGCGGCCGCCGCGCGGCTACGACCCGGCGCATGAACTGATCGACGATCTGAAGCGCAAGGACTTCATTGCCAGCCGCGCGCTGAGCGATGACGAGGTGATGGCGCCGGATCTGGTCAAGCGCCTGACGCGGCACTACGAGCAGATCGCGCCGTTGTACGACTGGCTGTGCGGCGCGCTCGATCTGGACTTCTAGGCGGCAATACGAGGGTGCGCTGCCGTTGCTTCGTGCGCGGCACGGATGCCGAGCACTGAAAACACAGAGGGCATGGCGAAGTCCGTAGACCCGGCCATGCCCTCATCGTGGATGCTGCGATGGCAGCATCCAGTCAAGGCTTTTGCGGCGCGATTAGAGCGCAGCGTCCTTGAGCTTCTTCAGCGGCCGCACCTTGACCTTCACCGAGGCGGGCTTGGCGGCGAACACCTGCTCTTCCTTGGTGAACGGGTTGATGCCCTTGCGCTTGGGCTTGGCCGGCACCGAAACGGCGGTGATCTTCAGCAGGCCCGGCAGCGTGAACGAGCGCGCGCCCTTCTTGCTGATCGACGAATGCACGGCGGTTTCCAGCGCGGCCAGCACCGAGCGCACTTCCTTGCCGGCGAGGCCGGTGGCTTCGGCCAGATGCGCGACCAGGCCGGTCTTGCTCATCGTTTCCTTGATCGGCTTGGCGGCGGCCGGCTTGGCAGCCGACTTGGCGGCCTTGGCAGGAGCCTTCTTCTTCACGGCTTTCTTCGTGCTCATGGGGTGATGTCGTCCTCGATGCGTGGGTTTATATGCCGATCTGAGCCGCGTTTTGGCGTCGGCAGCGTGGAATGTAGGGCAAGCGCGAGCGCGCGCCAAGCCCGCCGAGCGAAAATCAGGCGGTTTTTAGCGGGTTTTTGTAAAAACTCCGGCATTCCGATCAGGCATAATCTGTCACGCCGGTCGATGCGCCGTGTCACTTTCGGGAGAACAGCTTGCAGTCGATCATCTCCGTCCAGGCGCTGACCAAGGCCTATGCGTCCGGTCACCAGGCGCTTAAGGGCATCGACCTCGACATTCGTCGCGGCGAAATCTTCGCGCTACTGGGCCCCAACGGCGCTGGAAAAACGACGCTGATCAGCATCATCTGCGGCATCGTCAACCCCAGCAGCGGAGTCGTCCTCGCCGACGGTCACGATATCGTCCGTGACTATCGTGCGGCGCGCAGCAAGATCGGCCTGGTGCCGCAGGAGTTGTCGACCGACTCGTTCGAGACCGTCTGGGCTACGGTCAATTTCAGCCGTGGTTTGTTCGGCAAGCCGGCCAATCCGGCGCTGGTCGAAAAGCTGCTGCGCGAGCTGTCGCTATGGGACAAGCGTGACTCACGGATCATGGCCCTGTCGGGTGGCATGAAGCGCCGCGTGATGATCGCCAAGGCGCTGTCCCATGAACCGCAGATTCTGTTTCTCGACGAGCCGACGGCCGGTGTCGATGTCGAACTACGACGCGACATGTGGGAGATGGTCCATCGTCTGCGCGCCAGCGGCGTGACGATCATCCTGACCACGCACTACATCGAAGAAGCCGAGCAGATGGCCGACCGGATCGGCGTCATCAGCCAGGGCCGCATCATCCTGGTCGAGGAGAAAGCGCGCTTGATGGCACAGCTTGGCAAGAAGCAGCTGAGCCTGCAGTTGCAGTCGCCGCTGGCGGCGATTCCGGAAGAGTTCGCGCAGTACCCGCTGGAGCTGTCGGCCGACGGCCAGACGCTGGTCTATACATTCGATGCGCAAGGCGAGCAGACCGGCATTGCGCCGCTACTGCGCCGGCTCGGTGACCATGGCATCGACTTCAAGAGCCTGTCGTCGAGCGAGAGTTCGCTGGAGGACATTTTCGTCAGTCTGGTGAGGCAGCCCCGATGACATCGCTGGTCAATCTCTACGCGATCCGCGCGATCTATCGCTTCGAAATGGCGCGCACGTTCCGCACCCTGATGCAGAGTATTGCCTCACCGGTGTTGTCGACGTCGCTGTATTTCATCGTATTCGGCGCTGCGATCGGCTCTCGCGTCGGCGCCATCGACGGCATCAGCTACGCCGCCTTCATCATCCCCGGCTTGATCATGCTGTCGCTGCTCAACGAAAGCATCTCCAATGCCTCGTTCGGCATCTACATGCCGCGCTTCAGCGGCACGATCTACGAGGTGCTATCGGCGCCGGTGTCGTACTTCGAGGTGGTTTGCGGCTACGTCGGCGCGGCAGCGTCCAAGTCGCTGATCCTCGGTGTGCTGATCCTGATCACGGCGCGCTTGTTCGTCGATTACAGCGTGATGCATCCGGTCTGGATGCTCGGCTTCCTGCTGCTGACGTCGGTCACCTTCAGCCTGTTCGGCTTCATCATCGGCATCTGGGCTGACGGCTTTGAAAAGCTGCAAGTCGTACCGATGATGATCATCACACCGCTGACCTTCCTCGGCGGCAGCTTCTACTCGATCGGCATGTTGCCGCCGTTTTGGCAGAAGCTGGCGTTGTTCAACCCGGTGGTCTATCTGATCAGCGGGTTCCGCTGGAGCTTTTATGGCGTCGCCGATGTCAGCGTCGGCGTCAGCCTCGGCATGACGCTGCTGTTCATGCTGATCTGCATCGTCGGTATCGCGTGGATCTTCCGCACCGGCTACCGCCTCAAGACTTGATTGGACCCCAGATGATCGAACACAGCCATATCCAGAAGTTCGCCGCGGTCATTGCCGAGGCGGTGTTGACCTACCTCGACTCCGGCGAGCCGCAATGGGTGACCTGGGACGGCTATTCGCACCGCTTCGACTTCACCGTGTTCGCACTCGACGCCGGTGATACGCCGGCGATGCTGATGATCGACGAGAACTGGCCCAAGGCCGTTGGCGATGTTGCCGAGATCATCGACCCGGAGCATCCCGAGTTCGACATCGACGCGCTGCGCAACGCGATCGAGGCGCAGATCATGGACGAGGGTTACGGCGAGCGCCTGCTGAAAGTGTTCCAGGAGCGTCTGGAGCGAATCCGTTCGGGCGAGATCGAAGACGACCAGCCGGACGAGCCCGACGAAACCTGAGCCTGCCGGCCGCCGTACCGGCCGCTACACGACGTAGATGCCCGGCTCGCGCTTCTCGCACTTGAGCACGAAGCTCGACCGCACATCCTTGATGCCGGGCAGCGCCAGCAGATTGCGCGACATCAGCTCGGCATAGGCGTCGAGGTCGCTGGTGACGATATGCAGCAGGTAGTCGACGCTGCCGGTCATCAAGTAGCAGGCGCGCACTTCGGGCAGGCCGCGAATCGCGTCGTGCAGGCGGTCGACGTTGTCCGGTGTCTGCCGTTCCAGGCTGATCTGGACGAAAGCTTCCACGTTCAAGCCCAGCGCCTTGCGCTGCACCATCGTCGTGTAGCCGCCGAGCACACCGCGCTCCTCCAATTGCTTGACGCGACGCAGGCAGGCCGCCGGCGACAGGCCGACCTGCTCGGCCAACGCCAGATTGGAGATCCGCGCGTCGCGTGCCAGCCCGGCCAGGATGCGGTGATCGAGGCGGTCCAGCGTGCTCGCAACAATATTGCTTGTATCGGGCATCGGCATCTTGAATATTGCGTAATCAAGGCGTATCACTGCTGATATAGATAGCACATTGATCGAAGCGCTCCCTAACATTGTCTGCAACAGACAGGAGCTTCGCCATGACGCAGCAGATCGCCAACCCGCTGGGCACCGACGGCTTCGAGTTCGTCGAATTCACCGCCCCCGATGCCGATAGCCTCGCGCCGCTGTTTGCATCGCTCGGCTTCACGCGCGTCGCTGAGCACCGCTCCAAGCGCGTGTCGCTGTATCGCCAGGGCGGCATCAACTTCATCTTGAACGGCGAGCCGGCGTCGCACGCGGCCGGCTTTGCCCGCCACCATGGACCGTCGGCGTGCGCGATGGCGTTCCGCGTCAACGACGCACGCCATGCGTTCGAGCAGGCCTTGCAGCGCGGCGCCACGGCGATCGACGGCCCGGTCGGGCCGATGGAACTGCGGATACCGGCGATCGAAGGCATCGGCGGTGCGCCGCTGTATTTGGTCGATCGTTACGGTCAGGGTGAAGGCGAGCTGTCGATCTACGATGTCGACTTCCGCTACCTGCCCGGTGTCGATCGTCACCCGCACGGTGTCGGCCTGACGCAGATCGATCACCTGACGCACAACGTCGAGCGTGGGCGCATGCAGCACTGGGCCGACTTCTACCAGCGGCTGTTCAACTTCCGCGAAATCCGCCACTTCGATATCGAGGGCCAGCACACGGGCCTGACGTCCAAGGCGATGACCGGCCCCTGCGGCAAGCTGCGTATCCCGATCAACGAGAGCGCCGACGACCGCAGCCAGATCGCCGAATACCTCCAGGCCTATCGCGGCGAGGGCATTCAGCACATCGCACTGGCGACTGACGACATCTGCGCCACCGTCGATCGACTGCGCGCCAATGGCGTGCCGTTTCTGGCGCCGCCACCGGACACCTACTACGAAGCCGTCGACGAGCGTCTGCCGGGGCACGGCGAAGACATCGCCGCGTTGCGTCAGCGTGCGCTGCTGATCGACGGAGCCGGCCCCGGCCGCTTGCTGCTGCAGATCTTCACCGAGACGCAGATCGGCCCGATCTTCTTCGAGATCATCCAGCGCAAGGGCGACGAGGGGTTTGGCGAAGGCAACTTCAAGGCGCTGTTCGAGAGCATGGAACGCGACCAGATTCGTCGCGGCGCGCTGGCTGCGTAACGCCATGGACGCACACGGCGCTCGCGGCAACCCGTTCGAAGTCGCCGGCAGCTGCCAGCTGCGTGGCGACTATCAGCACTGCGGCGCGGACTATCGCGTTGAGCAGGACTACGCCCGGTACACAGCGGCCGATCACGCATTGTGGCGGCGCTTGTATGCGCGCCAAGCGCAGTTGATCGAGCGTTATGCGGCGCCGGCCTTCATCGACGGCGTACGCGCCTTGGACATGGCCGACGCGATTCCGCGTTTTGATCGCGTCAATACGCTGCTGCATCGTGCCACCGGCTGGCAGCTGGTCGCCGTGCCGGGCCTGATTCCGAACGATGTGTTCTTTGGCTATCTGTCGCGGCGTGAGTTTCCGGTCAGCGTCTGGCTGCGCCGCGAAGACGAGTTCGACTACTTGGTCGAGCCCGATATCTTTCACGACTTCTTCGGCCATGTGCCGCTGCTGAGCAACCCGGTGTTTGCCGATTACCTGCAGGCCTACGGCGCGCAGGGACGCATCGCCGTGGACCTGGATGCGGTTGAACCGATGTCGCGCCTGTACTGGTACATGGTCGAGTTCGGCTTGATCCGCACGCCACAGGGCCTGCGCGCATTCGGCGCCGGCATCTTGTCGTCGGGCAGCGAAACGGCTTACTGCATCGAATCGCCTCAGCCGCACCGGATCGCGTTCAATCTGGAGCGTGTGATGCAAACGGCCTACCGGATCGATACGTTTCAGCAGACCTACTTCGTACTCGATCGCTTTGACCAGCTGTTTGAATCGACTCGCGGCGATCTGCGCGAGCGCCTGCTGCGCATCAGTGCCCAGGCACCGATTGCCGCCACACAGGTGCAGGCCGACGATCAGGTGATCAGCCGAGGACAATGGCCGGTCGTAGTCAGTAGTCTCGATTCAGGTCCCATGGTCACTGATCTTCAGGGAGCGCCGCAATGAGCGACCGCAAGTGGATCTACCGTCCGCCCAGCGAGGGCCGCACATCACGCCAGGCGCATGCCGATCTGCCCGACGGATGCTACGAGCGCGAGCTCGGCAAGAACGGCTTCTTCGGCCCGTCGACGCAGATGATGCACACGCATCCGCCGACCGGCTGGACGTCCTGGGAAGGCCCGCTGCGGCCGCGTGCGTTTGATCTGACGCAGTTGCCGGTGCAAGGCGCATCGCCATGGGACGCGGCCAGCGTGCTGCTCAACGCTGCGGTGCAAATGCGTTACTGGCGTTGCACGGCGAGCATGGATCATCTGGTGCGCAATGGCGATGGCGATGAGTTGCTGTTCGTACACGACGGGCAGGCCGAGCTGTTCTGTGACTACGGCCATCTGAGCGTGGTCAGCGGCGACTACGTGGTGCTGCCGCGCGGCACGATGTGGCGCATCGAGTGCGCCGCGCCGATTACGCTGCTGCTGATCGAAGCCACTGGCAGCAGCTATCAGCTGCCCGGCAAGGGCCTGGTCGGCGAGCAGGCGATCTTCGACCCGGCGATGTTCGACTTACCGGCGATCGACGATGCTTTCTGTCGGCAGCGCGCGCTCGTCGGCGACTGGCGGGTGCGGATCAAGCGCCGCAACCAGTTGTCGACCGTGTTGTATCCGTTCAATCCGCTCGATGCCGAAGGCTGGCACGGGACGCTGCACCCGGTGCGGATCAACGTGCGCGACTTGCGGCCGCTGATGTCGCACCGCTATCACTTGCCGCCGTCGGCACACACCACGTTCGTCGCCGACCGCTTCGTTGTCTGCACGTTCGTACCGCGGCCGTTCGAGACCGATCCGGGTGCGCTGAAGGTGCCGTTCTTCCACAACAACGACGACTACGACGAAGTGATCTTCTATCACGCCGGTGACTTCTTCTCGCGCGATGGCATCCATCCCGGCATGGTCACGCTGCATCCCTGTGGCTTCACGCATGGCCCGCATCCGAAGGCCTTGAGCCGGATGTTCCATCAGACCAAGCCTGGCACCGACGAGTATGCGGTGATGATCGACACGCGCGATGCGCTCGACATCGGCGAGCTGGCGATGCAGGTCGAGCGCGCCGACTACCACCAAAGCTGGCGCATGCCGGCGCCGGGTGCGCCGTGAAGCTCGCGACGCTGCGTGACGGCACGCGCGACGGCCGCCTGGTCGTGGTATCGCGTGACTTGAGCGTGTGCATGCCGGCCGCCGTCACCACGTTGCAGCAGGCGCTCGATCAATGGGATCAAGCCGAGCCGCTGCTGCAGCAGCAGTATCAGCGGGTCAATGCCGGCGGCGCGACGTTGGCCGCGTTCGATCCGTGCGCTTGCTTGTCGCCGCTGCCGCGTGCGTATCAGTGGATTGATGGCTCGGCCTACGTCAATCATGTGGAACTGGTGCGCAAGGCGCGCGGCGCCGACATGCCGGCGAGCTTCTGGACCGACCCGCTGATGTACCAGGGCGGCAGCGATGCCTTTCTGGCGCCCCGCGAGCCGATCCCGCTGGCCGATGTCGAGTGGGGCGCCGATTTCGAGGCTGAGATCGCCGTTGTCACAACGGATGTCGCGGCCGGTGCCGACCGTGCGACGGCCCAGCGCAGCATTCGTTTGCTGATGCTGGTCAACGACGTGTCGCTGCGCGGCTTGATCCCGGGTGAGCTGGCCAAGGGCTTTGGATTCTTCCAGTCCAAGCCTTCCTCGGCATTCTCGCCGGTGGCGGTCACGCCCGATGAACTGGGCGCCGCATGGGACGGCGCGCGTCTGCATCGTCCGCTGCTGAGCACGCTCAACGGCCTTGCATTCGGATGCCCAAATGCCGGCGTCGACATGACGTTCGACTTCCCGACATTGATCGCGCACGCGGCACGCACGCGACCCTTGAGCGCCGGCAGCATCGTCGGCAGCGGCACGGTCAGCAATCGCGACGCCGATGGCGGGCCGGGCCGTCCGGTCGCACAGGGCGGTGTTGGCTACAGCTGCATCGCCGAGTTGCGCACCGTCGAGACCTTGCAGACCGGTAAGCCGCAAACGCCGTTTCTGCAGATCGGCGATCGCGTCCGCATCGAGATGGTCGACGAGGACGGCTGCAGCGTATTCGGCGCGATCGACCAATGCGTCGCCGCGCCAGTCGCGTCGTCATGAGCGCCGCCAACGACGCAGCGGATCGGCTGCTGTACGACTACTGGCGTAGCTCGGCCGCATTTCGAGTGCGCATCGCGCTGCGGCTCAAGGGCTTGGACTACGAGCCGCATGCAGTCCATCTGCTGCGCGACGGCGGACAGCAACACGCCGACGCCTATCGAGTGATCAACCCGCAGGGATTGATCCCGGCGCTAAAGATCGATGGTGCGCTGCTGACCCAATCGCTGGCGATCATTGAGTATCTCGACGAGGCCTATCCGCAGCCGCCGCTGTTGCCGGGCAACGCAATGCAGCGCGCGGCGATCCGCTCGCTGTCGCTGCAGATCGCCTGTGATATCCATCCGCTGAACAATCTGCGGGTGCTGAACCGGCTCAAGGCGCAGTTTGGTGCCGCCGAGACGCAGCGGACCGCGTGGATGCAGCACTGGATGCAGCTCGGCTTCGCCGCGCTCGAGCCGCGCCTGTCGGCGATGTCGGACGGTCGCCGCCACTGTGTCGGCGATCAGATCACGATGGCCGATGTCGTGCTAGTGCCGCAGGTGTTCAATGCAAGACGTTTCGATCTGCCGATGGACGCATACCCGACGATCTGCCGCTTGAGCGACGCGGCGATGCAGCTCGACGCGTTCCAGCGCGCTGCGCCGCAGCAGCAGCCCGACGCGGAGTAGCGCGTCGATCGCCACTGGGCGTCAACGTCGCCGATTCGGCAAGGCCATCAAGCGATCCCCGGCGATGCCGATCACGCGATCGCCATCAACAGCCTCGATCGGATGGCCGCCGGTAAATCCGCCGAACGACGGCAGCACCGCATGATCCTGCCGCAGCCAGAAAACCGGCAGCCGCAGCCGGTCGCGGGTGCTCGTCAGGTTCAATACCGGGTGTAGGTGCCCGCCAAGCGCGTAGCCCGTCGTGATCGAACGCGGCGCGGTTGCGTCATGCATCAGCACGAACGGTGGTTCGTCGGCTGGTTCCTCGCGCCAGTTCAGTTGCCATGCGGCGGGCACGCCGTCGATGCGGTCATGGTTGCCGCGCACCACGTCGATCCGCAGTGATGCGTGTTGTCTCCGAAAGCGGTCCATGTCGGCGAACCAAGGCTCGTCGGCGACCAAGCGTGCATGGAACAAGTCGCCGAGCACCAGCAGCCGCTCGGCGCCGTGGTCCAGCAGCAGCGCCGCAAGACGAGCCAGGTCGTCGCCCGTGCTGCCGCTGGGTACGGCGACGCCGGCACGGCGGAACACGCTGTCCTTGCCCAGGTGCACGTCGGCGACGATCAGCGTGCGGCGTCGCGGCCAGTACAGCGCGCGTCGTGCATCGAGCCGTACCGATTCGCCGGCCAGCGCCACGTCCAGCGTCTGCGTTGGATCAAGCACGACTGCTTACGCGGCGGCGGCGCGTCGTCGATGTCGCTGCCGGCTCGGACTGGGCCGCGGCTTCGAGTTCTTCGAGCATCCGCGCGACGCGCTCGCTGACGCCCTCGCTCGATACGCGATGCTGATTGAGTCGGTCGGCCCATAGCGGAAAGCCAAGTGGTGTCAAGCGGTCGACGTCGATCAACCTGATTTGTTCCGACTGCATCTGCTGCAGGCTGTCGCGCAGGCGCTGGTAGTCGAGTTGCTGTTCCAGTGCCTCACGCAGTGCTTGCGCTGTCAGCCGATTGTCCGGGTCGTAGCGCGCCAGCACATCGTAGATCAGGCCGCTCGAGGCCTGGATCTGTTTGACGGTCTTGCCGCCGCTGCCCGGATAGCCGTCAAACACCAGGCCGGCGATCCGTGCGATCTCGCGGAAGCGACGCTTGGCCATCTCGGAAGCGTTGATGCTGGCCGGCAGGTCGTGCTCCAGGCGGTCGGTGCTCAGCAGCGCGCGCAGGCCGTCGGCGTCGAGGTCGGGCAGGGTCCGCGCCAACAGTTCGAAACCGTAGTCGTTGACTGAAAAACTGCAGGTCAGCGGCGCGCGTTGCGCCAGGCGATAGGCCAGCAGCGCCGATAGACCTTCGTGTACATGACGCCCGGCCATCGGATAGACGAACCAATGATGGCCCTCACGCGAACGCATGCGCTCCACCAGCAGCAGGCCCGGTTCCGGCAATGCCGACCAGCGTCGTTGCACGCTCAGCAGCGGCTGCAGCGCGGTAAGTTCAGGCGACGCCGCATCGGTGTGATCGCCCTCGGCCAGCAGTTCGCGGACCACGCCGGCCAGTTCCGACGATAACGGCATGCGTCCGCCCATCCATCGCGGAATCACGCTGCTGCCGGTCGCCGGTTTGACGTAGGCGACCATGTCGCGGACGCGCACCAGCGCAACGCGACGCCCGGCAAAGAAGAACCCATCGCCCGGCTTGAGTCGTGCGACGAAGCTTTCTTCGACGCTGCCCAGTGATGCGCCGCGCTGGTAGCTGACGCGCATCATCGAGTCGGACACGATCGTACCGACCGCCATTCGGTGTCGTCGTGCCAGCGTCGCATCATCCACGTGCAACAGGCCGTCGCGCTCGACCACTTTGCGATATTGCGGATAGGCGGCCAGTGCGCTGCCGCCGCGCATCACGAAGTCCAGCACCCAGGCCCATTCGGCGTCGCCGAGGCCGTGATAGGCATGCGTGCCGTTGATCTCAGCGCGTAGCTGATCGGCGCTCAGGCTCGACGTCAGCGCCAGCGTCACGACATGCTGGGCCAGCACATCCAGGCAGTGCCGCAGCGGCGTTCGGGCTTCGATCAGCCCGGCGCCAGCGGCGCGGCGCGCGGCAGCGAACTCGGCCAGCTCCAGCGCCATCGTCGGGACACAGACGATGCGGCTGGTTTGGCCCGGCTGATGGCCGCTGCGGCCGGCACGTTGTAGCAGACGCGCCACGCCCTTGGGCCCGCCGATCTGGATCACCTGATCCACCGGCGTGAAGTCCACGCCCAGATCGAGGCTCGATGTCGCAACCACCGCGCGCAGCGCTCCGGTCTTGATGCCGGCTTCGACGTCGCGGCGCATTCCGGCGTCCAGCGACCCGTGATGCAAGCCGATCGGCCAGTCTGGCAACGCAGCGCCGATTGCGTCGAACCAGCGCTCGGCTTGTGCGCGCGTGTTGGTGAACACCAGCGAGCTGCACGCCGCATTCAGCGCCTCGATCACCTGCGGTAGTTGCGGCAGGCCCAGATGTCCGGCCCACGGAAAGCGCTGTATCGCCGGTGGCAGCAGCGTTTCGATCACGGTGTGCTTGGGCGAGACACCGGCCACAATCTGGGCCGTTCGATCGACGCCGACCAACACGCGCGCGGCTTGCTCGAGATTGCCGAGCGTTGCCGACAATCCCCAGGTTCGCAATGACGGCGCCAGTGCCCGCAAGCGCGATAGGCACAGTTCCGTCTGCACGCCGCGCTTGCTGCCGAGCAGCTCATGCCATTCATCGATGATCACCGCGTGCAGGCCGGTAAACTGTGGGATCAGGTCGGCGTACGACAGCAGCAGCGATAGCGATTCGGGCGTCGTCACCAGCGCCTGCGGCATCTGCCGGCGCTGCCTGGCGCGGGCGGCGCTGCCGGTGTCGCCGGTACGCAGCTCGACGCTCCAGCCCGCGCCGAGCGCATCACTGGCCTGCTGCAAGCCGGCCGCGGTATCGGCCGCCAGTGCGCGCATCGGCGTGATCCACAGTACCCGCAGCGGCTCGTCGGCACCGCGGGACTGCAACAGTGCGGCGATCCACGCGGCCAGCGTTTTGCCGGCGCCGGTGGGGGCGTGGATCAGGCCCGACTGCCCGGCCGCATAGGCCGCCCAGCACTGACGCTGGAACTCGAATACGCGCCAATTGCGCGCGGCATACCAGGTTTCGACATCGGCGATCGTGGGCATCGCCAAAGTATGCATTGATCCTTCGCACCGCCGCGCTTGCCGCACGGGAGCGCTGGGCTCAACATCGCGCGGTTCTCCACCGACTCTTGCGACGATCCGACGACGATGACGGGCAGTGCCTTTTGGGTTGCCGCGCTGCTGGCCGTTGGCCTGGGTGCGATCTTCGTCTGGGCCGACCGGCGCAGCCCGTCGAGCCGCGCCCTGGCGCTGTGCCTGATCGTGATCGGGGTGCGCCTGGCGCTGGTGCCACTCGAGCACGCGATGGGCCCGAACAGCTTCTGGATCTACCAGATCGGCAGCCGCAGCCTGGAGACGCTGTCGATTCTGGCCGGCATCGAATGGGCACGGCGTGTCGCCGCCGACGCCAGTGCCACGCTCAAGCGGACCGTTGGCGTGCTGTTTCGCGTCTCCCAGGGCATCGCGCTGCTGTACGGCTTGCTGGTGATCGGCTACGTGGTCCTCGCACCCGACCAGGCGGCGGGCGAGGGTACCGGCTGGCTGCGGATGCGCGGTTTGGCTTGGGCGCTGGTGCCGGTGTTGGCGACGGCGATTCTGCTGTCGACGATTGCGCTGGTGATTGTGCGCTTCACGCGCAAGGACCCGGCCGAGTCGGTGCGGCTGCGCGCGCTGATGGTCGCCGCGCCATTTCTGCTGACCGGCTTGGTGGTCAGCCGCGACTGGGTGCCGCTGCTGATCTCGTTCGGCTTGCTGATCTTCCTGTCCGGCGCGGTGCAATACCTGATCATCCAGGGCCAGCGCGGCGCGTCGATGCGGCAGTTCCTGTCGCCGGAGATCGCGCGTCTGCTGTCGACGCAGGGCATGGAGCAAGCGATGCGCCGCGAGCGGCGCCAGATCAGCATCGTCATCTGCGACTTGCGCGGCTTTACCGCCTATGCCCGAGAACACGATTCCGATGGCGTCGTCGGCCTGCTGGAGCGCTATTACCGCGTCGTCGGCGCCGTCAGCCTGCAACATCGCGGCACCGTCAAAGACCATGCCGGTGACGGCGTGCTGATCCTGGTCGGCGCGCCGCTGCCGGATCGCCGCCACGCACTGCATGCAGTGCGGCTCGCAGCCGAGCTGCGCGAGCGCGTCGGTCAGTTTCTGAAGGAAGCCGGAGTCGATCTGGGCATCGGCATCGGCGTGGCCACCGGCGATACGACGATCGGCGCTTTGCGCGGTGCGGGGCGGCTGGAGTATGCCGCCGTCGGCACGGCGGTGAACCTCGCAGCGCGGCTGTGCCAGCGTGCCGCCGACGGCGAGGTGCTGATCGACCAGACCACGTGCACGGCCGTCGCCGACGACCCGCGCTATGCCGTCGACGCACGTGCTCCCGAGGTGATGAAGGGATTCAGCGATGCGGTACCGGTGTTTGCGCTGGCGACCGGCTGATGTTGTTGCATCGCCAGTACAGCCGCACCTGACAATCGGGTCAAGGGACGTTGGCCTGTAGCGGCGACGAACGTATTGCGCACCCGGCGGGAAATCGATCGTTATCTGACGCCGGAATCGACCGTCCGTGCCGATGCGGGCGCGATCGGCGACCGGCCATCGTTGCGCTCCGTCCGTCTGTCTGAAACTGATGAACGTCATCGCGGTTGGCGTTCGGGTTTCCTACGCTAGCGATGTGAACATCACGCTCAATCCCCCGATCGGCGGGCTGCTGATACTGCTCGGTGCGGCTGCGCTGCTGATCGTGCTGGTGATTGTGCTGATGTGGCGAGTCGAGGTTGCGATGCTTCGACGGCGCGTCGCCTACGGCGAGCGTCACCGTCGCGTGCAGGCCGATGCGCTGATCGACAGTGAGGTGATGTTGAGCAGTGTGTTCGATCAGGCACCGCAAGCGATTCTGGTGATCGACCGCAGCGGTCACATCGTCAGAGCCAATGACCACGCGGCCACGATTTTCGCGATACCGCGACCGGCGTTGATCGGCAGCCCGGTCGACAACCTGATACCGGGCCACGCGCTGAGGTCGAGCATCGACCCATCCCTGGCTCAACGCGAAGTGGCGGCGGAGCGTGACCTTCCGGAACGACCGATCTATGCGATGCGCTCGGGCCAGACGTTTCCGATCGAGATTTTCAGCAACTGGATCGAGGTTGGCGGTGAACATCTGCAAGTGATGATGGCAACCGATATCTCGCGCCGCAGCAGCGCCGAACAGGCGCTGCGGGAGAGTGAGCAGCGCTTTCGGACGATCATGGCCAATGCGCCGATCGGCATGGCGCTGATGTCGATCGAGGGCCGTTGGCTGGAGGTCAATCAGGCGATCTGCGACATCACCGGCTATAGCCGCGACGAGTTGTCACAGATGCGTTATCAGGACGGCGCCCATCCCGACGAGCTGGCACTCGATTTGAAGATGCTGGACCGTCTGATGGCAGGTGAAGCGCCCAGCTACCAGAGCGATCGTCGCGTCGTACGCAAGAACGGTGGCTATCTGTGGGTCGTGCTGGCGGTTTCGCTGGTGCGCAGCAACCAGGGCGAGCCGCGCTATTTCATCGTCCAGATGAAAAACGCCGAGGAGCGTCGCAAGGCTGAAATGGCGCTGCGCGATGCGCTGGCGCTGCAGTCGAGCATCGTCAGTTCGGCGCCGACGAGCATCATCACCACCGACGCCAGCGGATTGATCACCAGCATCAACCGCAACGCGCAGCGGCTGCTGCAGTATCGCGAGGCCGAATGCGTCGGTCAGATGAGCCAGGTCGCGTTGCACGATCAGACCGAGTTGTTGCTGCGCTCTCGCTTATTGATGGAGGAAGAAGACATTGAAGTGCTGGGTGACTTCGAAGCGGTCGTCGCCTATGCCAGTCGAGGACGCCAGGACCAGCGTCCTTGGACGTTCATCCGCAAAGACGGTCGCGGCGTGCCGGTGCTGATGTCGATATCGGCGCTGCGAGACGACGTCGGCATCATCACCGGCTACTTGAGCATTGCCACCGATATCTCGGTGCAGAAGCGCCACGAAGTCGAGATGCGGGCCGCGCTGACCGAAAAGGAGACGTTGCTGCGCGAGGTCTACCACCGGGTCAAGAACAATCTGCAGGTGGTCACCAGCCTGTTCAATCTGCAGCTGCGGACCTTGCCGGACAGTCCGGCACGTTCAGCGCTGGCCGATGCGGCCGGACGCGTCCGCGCAATGGCCCTGGTGCACGAAAAGCTCTACCAGTCGCGCAGCTTGGCGGCGATCGATCTGGGCGCGTACCTGTCCGACCTGGTCCAGCGTCTGGCGGTCTCCTCCGGCAGTGTGCAGCGGGGTATCGAGGTCGTCTGCAACAGCCCGCCGATGCCGATCGGCCTGGACACCGCGGTGCCACTGGGTTTGATCGTCAACGAGCTGTTCAGCAATGCGTCCAAGCATGCGTTCGCCAACGGACGCAGCGGGCGCATCGACATCACGGTCGGTGTAACTGACGGTGGCGTCAGGATCGATGTCGTCGACGACGGCATCGGACTGCCGGACGATATCGGCAACCTGGCATCGACATCCCTAGGTTTGAAACTGGTGCGCTCACTGTCGTCTCAGCTGGATGCCAGCTTCGATCTGCAGTCTGGCAGCGGCACCCGCGCCACGCTGGTGCTGCCGGTATCGCGCGTCGTTTCTTGATCCCAGTACGCTGCCGTACTGATAATCTGGACCGTAGACTTCTCCAACCCACCGCAGCGACGGAAGCGCACCTATGGCGGCATTGCTGATAGTCGAGGACGAGGCGATTGTTGCGCTTGATCTCGCGGCGCAGATCCAGGATTTAGGACACAAGGTGCTCGGCATTGCCGACAACGCCGAGGACGCGATCCGCCTCGCGCGCGAAAAACAGCCGGATCTGGTGTTGATGGACGTCGTCATCAAAGGGCCGCGTGACGGCGTCGAAGCGGCACAAGTCATTCAGCGCGACTTGGCGATTCCGGTGGTCTTCCTGACCGCATACAGCGACACGCTGACGGTGGACCGGCTTACCCAGGTCGGACCGTTCGGCTATCTGACCAAGCCGTTCCTGGGTCGCGATCTGAAGGCCGCGATCCAGCTCGCGTCATTCAAGGGTCAGGCCGAAGCGCATCTGCGCGAGGCACACCACTGGCTGGCATCGGCGCTGGGCAGCGTCACTGACGGCATCATCGCCATCGATCCCGATGGACGAGTGCGCTTCGTCAATGCAGCCGCCGAGCAGATCATCGGCTGGCTCAACGACGACGCCGAAGGTCGGCCCTTGTCGCAGGTGCTGCAATTGAAGGAAGCGCTTGAGCCAGGCCCCGAGCGGACCATCGCAACGCTGGTCGACCGCGACGGGGCCTCCCGCCGCATCGAAGTCAGCCGCGCGCCGATTGCCAGCAGCGCCGGACCGGCGCTGGGCACGATGGTGATGCTGCGCGCCTTGGGCAACGACTGACCGCGCGGGATTCAGTCCGGCGTCGACGCCTGCAAGTCCACCAGTTCGACGCCCTCGCGCACCTGTTCACCGACGGCGCAGCGATAGGCGGCAACCACGCCGGCGCGCGGTGCGCAGACGGTCATCTCCATCTTCATCGCTTCCATCACCAGCAAGGCTTGGCCTTGCGTGACGGTTGCGCCCGGCTCGACCAGCAAGCTGATGATCTTGCCGGGCATCGGCGCCAACAGACTGCCGCCCGCTTCGTCGCTGGCAGCGTCGTGCGCCAAGGGATCGTCGTAGCGCAGCCGATACTGGAGGCCGTCGATAAACACGTCGCGCTGCAGACCCTCCGCAACGACGGTCGCAACGCAGGCTCGCTCGCCGAGCCGCAGATTCAGACGGCCATCCGGCTGGCGCGAAACGGTGGCGTCGATGTCATCGATCCGGTAGCGACCGGGCCCGACATAGTCGATCGCGCATGGCACGACCTGCTCGCCGCAGCGGTACGTGAACGACCGGCGCAACGCCCCGTTGAGTCGCCAGCCATCGGCGGCCCAGGGCGTGTCGGTAGTGGCCGCGTGCTCGTCGTCCAGTTGCGCAAGTGCCGCCGCTGCGACGGCGTTCCATGGCACGCGAGCCGGCGCCGCCAGCAGAATCTCGGATTCGCGTTCGATCAAGCCAGTGTCGATCTCGCCACGCCGGAACGCCGGGTGGCCGATCAGCCGCGACAGAAACGCCACGTTATGACCGACCCCGGCGATCTGGGTCTGCGCCAGCGCGGCCAGCATCCGTTGTACGGCCGCGTCGCGCGTCGTATCCCAGACGATTAGCTTGGCCAGCATCGGGTCGTAATGCGGCGTCACCTCGTCGCCGGCTTCGACGCCGCTGTCGAGGCGCAGATGCGGCGACGGCGCCCCGGTTCTAAACCATGACAGCTTGCCGATCGACGGCAGGAAGCCCTTTTCGGGCTCTTCGGCGTACAGCCGCACTTCGATCGCATGGCCGCGCAGCGGTACTTGTGCCTGCGTCAGCGGCAAGGGTTCGCCGGCTGCGATACGCAGTTGCCATTCCACCAAGTCCAGCCCGGTGATCATCTCGGTGACCGGATGCTCGACCTGCAGCCGCGTGTTCATCTCCATGAAGTAGAAGCGGCTGCTGTCGCGACCGTCGGCGATGAACTCGACGGTGCCGGCGCCAACATAGCCGACCGCGCGTGCCGCATCACAAGCCGCTTGGCCCATCGCGCTGCGCTGCGCGTCGCTAATGCCCGGCGCTGGTGCTTCTTCGACGACTTTCTGGTGCCGCCGCTGCGCCGAGCAATCACGCTCGTGCAGGCTGATCGTCTGACCCTGCTGGTCGGCGAACACCTGGATTTCGATGTGTCGCGGCTGCTGCAGATAGCGCTCGATCAGCACGCGCTCGTCACCGAAGCTCGATGCGGCTTCGCGCTGGCAGCTTTGCAGCGCGGCAATGAAGTCGGCAGCGGCGTGGACCACGCGCATGCCCTTGCCACCACCACCGGCCGAGGCCTTGATCAGCACCGGATACCCGATGTGATCGGCTTCGGCCTGCAAGCGCGACGGCTGCTGGTCGTCGCCGTGATAACCCGGCACCAGCGGCACGCCGGCGGCTTGCATCCGCGTCTTGGCGGCCGACTTGCTGCCCATCGCCCGGATCGCGTCCACCGGCGGCCCGATGAACACGATGCCGGCATCGGCGCAGGCCTGCGCGAATGCGGCGTTTTCGCTGAGGAATCCATAGCCGGGGTGGATCGCCTGCGCGCCACTGCGCTGTGCCGCGTCCAGAATACGGTCGATGCGCAGATAACTGTCACGCGCGGCTGCCGGCCCGACGCAATAAGCCTCATCGGCGAGGCGCACGTGGCGCGCCTGCGCATCGGCTTCGGAATACACCGCGACCGTCGCAATGCCAAGGCGGCGACAGGTGGCGATCACGCGGCAGGCGATCTCGCCACGGTTGGCGATCAAAACTTTGTCGAACGGAATCATCGCGGCAGCCTCACATGCGGAACACGCCGAAGCGTGTTGCCTCGATCGGGGCATTGGCAGCGGCGGCCAGCCCCATGCCCAGCATCCGGCGGGTCTGCGCCGGATCCACGATGCCATCGTCCCAGAGCCGCGCGGTCGCGTAATACGGGCTGCCTTGCTGCTCGAACTGCTCGCGCGTCGGCGCCTTGAATGCGGCTTCTTCTTCGGCGCTCCAGGCCTTGCCTTGCGCTTCGAGCGCGTCGCGCCGCACGGTCGCCAGCACGCTGGCGGCTTGTTCTCCACCCATCACCGATATCTTCGAGTTGGGCCAAGCCCATAGGAACCGCGGCCCGTAGGCGCGCCCGCACATGCCGTAGTTGCCGGCACCGTAGGAGCCGCCGATCAGCACCGTGAACTTGGGAACCTGCGCAGTCGCCACCGCGGTGACCATCTTGGCGCCGTGGCGCGCAATGCCCTCGTTTTCGTATTTGCGGCCGACCATGAAGCCGGTGATGTTCTGCAAAAACACCAGCGGAATGCTGCGCTGCGCACACAGCTCGATGAAGTGCGCGGCCTTCTGCGCCGACTCCGAAAACAGCACGCCGTTGTTGGCGACGATGCCGACCGGATAGCCGTAGACCTGGGCAAAGCCGGTCACCAGCGTGGCGCCGAAGCGCGCCTTGAATTCGTCGAAACGCGAGCCGTCGACGATACGGGCGATCACCTCGCGCACGTCATAGGGCTTGCGCGTATCGGCCGGGATCACGCCGTACAACTCGGCAGGGTCGTAGCGCGGCGCTTCAACGCTGCTGGCGATCAGGTGACGTTGTGGTGCACCGAGCCGGCTGATGATGCGACGCACCCGCGCCAGCGCGTGCGCATCGTCGTCGGCCAGGTGATCGGCGACGCCCGACAAGCGCGTATGCACGTCGCCGCCGCCAAGGTCTTCGGCACTGACGATCTCGCCGGTCGCCGCTTTGACCAGCGGCGGCCCGCCCAGAAAGATCGTGCCCTGATCACGGACGATCACGGTCTCGTCCGACATCGCCGGCACATAAGCACCGCCGGCCGTGCACGAGCCCATCACGCAGGCGATCTGCGCGATGCCTTGCGCTGACAGGTTGGCCTGGTTGTAGAAGATGCGGCCGAAGTGATCGCGGTCGGGAAACACCTCGTCCTGCATCGGCAGGAACGCGCCGCCGGAGTCCACCAGATATACGCAAGGCAGCCCGTTTTCGCGTGCGATCTCCTGGGCGCGCAGGTGCTTCTTGACCGTCATCGGGTAGTAGCTGCCGCCTTTGACGGTGGCGTCGTTGCCGACGACCACGCACTCGCGTCCGTGTATGCGGCCGATGCCAGCAACGACGCCGGCACAGGGCACATCACCGCCGTACATGCCGTTGGCAGCCAGTGCCGACAGCTCCATGAACGGCGTGCCGGGGTCGAGCAGCAAGTCGATGCGGTCGCGCACCAGCAGCTTGCCGCGCGCGGTGTGCTTGGCGCGCGCCGCCGCGCTGCCGCCTTGTGCCGCTTCGGCCGTGCGCTGGCGCAGTTCGTCGACCTGCGCCTGCAGCGCCGCGTGATTGAGCCGGTACTCGTCGCTGTTGGTGCGCAGCTTGGACGCGATGACGTCCATCAGCCGAGCTCGTTGTGCAGCTCGCGGCCGATCAGCATGCGGCGGATCTCCGACGTGCCGGCACCGATCTCGTAGAGCTTGGCGTCGCGCCACAAGCGGCCGGTGGCGTAATCGTTGATGTAGCCGTTGCCGCCGAGCGCCTGGATCGCCTGGCCGGCCATCCACGTCGCTTTTTCGGCGCTGTACAGGATCGCGCCAGCGGCATCCTTGCGCGTGGTTTCACCACGATCACAGGCGCGCGCCACCGCGTACACGTACGCGCGGCAGGCGTTGAAGCCGACGTACATGTCGGCCAGCTTGCCCTGCATCAGCTGGAACTCGCCGATCGCCTGGCCGAACTGGCGGCGCTCGCGGGTGTATGGCGCAACGATGTCCATGCAGGCGGCCATTATGCCCAGCGGGCCGCCCGACAGTACGACGCGCTCGTAGTCGAGACCGGACATCAGCACATTGACGCCGCGCCCGACGCTGCCGAGCACGTTCTCGGCGGGCACCTCGCAGTCCTGGAACACCAGCTCGCAGGTGTTGGAGCCGCGCATGCCGAGCTTGTCGAGCTTCTGCGCCGTGCTGAAGCCCTTGAAGCCTTTTTCAATGATGAACGCGGTGATGCCGCGCGGGCCGGCTTCCGGGTCGGTCTTGGCGTAGACGATCAAGGTGTCGGCGTCGGGCCCGTTGGTGATCCACATCTTGTTGCCGTTGAGCCGGTAGTGATCGCCGCGCCGCTCGGCGCGCAGCTTCATGCTGACCACGTCGGAGCCGGCACCCGGCTCGCTCATCGCCAGCGCGCCGACGTGCTCGCCGCTGATCAGCTTGGGCAGATAGCGCTGCTTTTGCTCCGGGCTGCCGTTCTTGTCGAGCTGGTTGACGCACAGGTTGGAGTGCGCGCCGTATGACAGGCCAATCGATGCCGACGCGCGCGAGATTTCTTCCATCGCCACGACATGGGCCAGATAGCCCATCGGCGTGCCGCCGTAGGTTTCGCTCGCGGTCAGGCCGAGCACGCCCAGTTCGCCGAGCTTGCGCCATAGCGGCATCGGGAACGCGTTGTCGCGATCGGTCTGCGCGGCCAGCGGCGCGATCTCGCGCTCGGCAAACTGGCGCACGGCCTCGCGCAGATCGTCGACGTCGCGGCCCAGGTCGAAGTTGAAGGCGCTGCTGAACATGCGGACATCTCCTCGGGTCGGTTCGGCGCGGTCATGGCCGGCGCCATCGAAAGTGAGCCGGCGACTTCGGGTCGCCGCATGGCGGGATGATAGGCGTGGCAACAAAGAAATGAAATAAGATTCACAAAAGGGAAGCGGATTCATTCCATGGCCTACAAACGATCCACGCTGATGCAGGAGCGCCTCGCCGACAACCGCGAGCGCATCCTCAAAGCCGCCCGCGCGCTGGTTGCCGAAGGCGGCTTCCGTCAGGCCTCGGTCACCGCCGTCGCGCAGAGCGCCGGGCTGTCGACCGGCGCGCTGTATCGCTACTTTCCGTCCAAGGCCGAGCTGTTCGTCGAAGTACTCGGCGCCGCCGTAGCGCACGAGGTCGCAATCCTGGGTGACATCGCCCGTGGCGATGGCAGTGCCACCCAGCGGCTGCGCGCTGCGGTCGAGTCGTTCGCGCGGCGCGCGCTGCAGGGCCCGTATCTGGCGTATGCCTTCATCGCCGAGCCAGCCGACCCCGAAGTCGAGGCCGCACGCCTGATCGCGCGTGCGCAGATCGGCGATGTGTTCAAGAAGCTGCTGAAAGACGGCATCGCCAGCGGCGAATTCCCGAAACAGTCGGTCGACATCGGCGCGGCGTGCATCGTCGGCGCGTTCACCGAGGCCTTGGTCCGGCCGGTCGCACCGACTGCCAAGCGCGTCACCGAAGACAAGCTCGTCGAAGGCATCGCCGATTTCTGCTTGCGCGCGGTCGGTGCACGCGTCGGCGGCTGAGCCGTGGGCCTCCGCAGCGCCTGCGTCAATAATGGCGGCACGCCGCTACCGCCCTCGACACCGATGATGACGCCGACCCAGATCGTCCAAGCCCAGCTCGACGCCTACAACGCCAAGGACGTCGACGCCTTGCTGGCCACCTATGCGGAGGAGGCCGAGCACTACGAACTGCACGGTGCCTTGCTGGCGCGGGGTCATGCACAGCTGCGGCAGCGCTTTACGCTGCGTTTCGCTGAACCGGATCTGCATGCCGAGCTGCTGTCGCGCCAAGTGCTCGGTGATGTCGTCGTCGACTTGGAGCGGATCACGCGCAACTTTCCCGATGGACGCGGATCGCTCGACATGCTGTGCATCTACCAGATCGCCAACGGGCGCATCGGCAAGGCCTCGTTCGTTGCAGGAATCCCGCAGATTCCGTCTCCATCGCCGCGCTGAACCGATCCCCACCCTCCGATCGAACCCAGGCTCCATCGTTCCGACTCTTTCGGCACTCGCATGTACGAACTCGCACAACTGAACATCGCCTCGATGAAGGCACCGCTGGAATCGCCGCTGCTGGCCGACTTCGTCGCCAACCTTGACCGTATCAACCAGTTGGCCGAACGCTCGCCGGGCTACGTCTGGCGACTGCAGACCGACGACGGCGACGCCACGGCGCTGCGCCCTTTTGGCGACAGCGTGCTGGTCAACCTGTCGGTGTGGCGCGATCTGGAAGCGCTGAAGGCGTTCGTCTACGACTCCGACCATGTGGCGATCATGCGTCGTCGCCGCGAATGGTTCGACCGGATGCCGCAGGCGTTCCTGGTGCTGTGGTGGGTGCCGCAAGGTCATCGGCCCGATGTCGCCGAGGCGCAAGCGCGCCTGTTGCACTTGCAGCAGCACGGCGCAACGCCGGCTGCGTTTACCTTCCGCGATCCGTTCCTGCCGCCTGCCTGACATCGAGGCGGCGCCGTTGCCATCAGCCGGCGGTGTCGGCGAGCGTGGCGCCATGCGCCAGTTGCTGCCAGGCCGCTGCGGCGGTTTCAGCCAGTGGCGCGTGCAGATCCAGCGCGGCGACGTGAATCTGGTCGGCTGCGACATGGCCTGACAGCAGGCGTGTCGGGTCGTCTATCAGCTTGCGATAGCGGCGCCGATGGTCGCGGTAGCGGTCGCGGCTGATGATGCAGGCGCCGCTGCGGCGTGCATCGCGCAGCATCACGCCGTCGGCACTGCGGCCGGACGGAACTGCGCCGGCCCGGCCCGCGTGTTCATGCAACAGCCGGCCATACAGGTCGCGCTCGTCGACCGGCAGCCGGTGCACCGCACTGGCGTCGAAGTACAGACGGGCATCGATACCAGCGCCGACGCAGTACGCGAGCAAGCTCAGCGGCACACGCAAACTCGGCGGCGCACCACACCAGTAGGCGAGGTTCATCGCATCGATCAGCAGGCCAGCGGCAGCCGGCGCCGTGGCACCCGGCCTGGGTGCGTCGGCATCGGGATCGAGGTCGTTGGGGGGCTGCGGCATCGGGCGTTCTCCAGGCGTGCAGCGTACCCGAGCGACGCCGCCGGACCCGACTCCCACATACGGGTGAGGCAGACTCACCAGCGCGACAACAGACTGCCGTCCATTCCTGAAATGGGTGTGCAAACGCATGTCGGATCAAGATCTGGTGAAGCTCGAACGGCGCGCCGTCGCTGGGGCCGGTGATGGGGCTGCGGCCAATGTCCTGTGGATCACGATCAACCGCGAAGAGCGCCGCAACTCGCTCAACGAGCAGGTGGTTCGCACGATGATCCGGGGCATCGAGCAGGCGATGGCCAGCGGCGATGTTCGCGCGATCGTGCTGACCGGTGCCGGCGACAAGGCGTTCTGCGCTGGCGCCGATCTGGCCAAGAATGCACAGGGCGCGGTGTTTGCCGTCGACTACTCGCAGCCGCGCAGCTATATCGTCGAGCTGTTCAACTGCATGGAAGCCTGCACCTTGCCGATCATCGCGCGCGTCAATGGCGCGGCAATGGCGGGCGGTTTCGGCATCCTGTGTGCCTGCGACATGGCGGTGGCGGCCGACGACATCCGCTTCGGTACCACCGAACCGAAGATCGGCATGACGCCGATGATGATCCTGCCGTACATGCAGCGCTTGCTGCCGCCGCGCCAGCTGCAGGAGATGTGCATCACCGGTGAGGTGTTCGCTGCGCCGCTGCTGCTGGAATGGGGCATCGTCAACTATCTGGTGCCGCGCAGCGAACTGGACAGCAAGCTCGACTGGCTGCTGTCGCGCGTCGTCGACAAGAGTCCGACCGCGCTGCGAATCGGCAAGCAGGCCTTCCACTCGATGCGCGACATGAATCTGCGCCAGGCGCTGGAATACGCACAAGTGATGATCCCGGTGATGGCCAGCACCGAAGACGCTCGCGAAGGCATGGCCTCGTTCCAGCAGAAGCGTTCACCGGTGTGGACGGGTCGCTGACATGAGCCAGCCCGAAACGCGCAAGAGTCTGGTCCGTATCGGCTGTGGCGCTGGCTTTTGGGGCGATAGCGCCGAAGGCCCCAAGCAGCTGGTCGATTCCGGCGCGATCGATTATCTGATCCTCGACTATCTGGCCGAGATTACGATGTCCTTGCTGGCGCGCGCGCGTGCCAAGGATGCGGCGCTGGGCTATGCCACCGATCTGCCCGGCGTCGTCGCCCGGCTCGCGCCGCAGCTCAAGGCGCAGGGCATCAAGCTGGTCACTAATGCCGGTGGCGTCAATCCGCAAGCCTGCAAAGCGGCGATCGAAGCGCGGCTGCAAGCGCTGAACATCGATCTGAAAGTCAGCATCGTCACCGGCGATGACTTGATGCCGCAGGTCGAGGCGCTGCGCAGCCGTGATGTGCGCGAGATGTTCAGCGGTGACGCCTTCCCGGCGCAGCCGTGGAGCGCCAATGCGTATCTGGGTGCGTTCCCGATTGCGGCCGCGCTCGATGCCGGTGCCGACATCGTGCTGACCGGACGCTGCGTCGACTCAGCGCTGGCACTGGGTCCGCTGATTCATGAGTTCGGCTGGAAGGCCGACGATTACGACCTGTTGTCGGCGGGTAGCCTCGCGGGGCACGTCGTTGAATGCGGCGCGCAAGCCACCGGCGGCGTCAGCACCGACTGGCGCGAGGTCGCCGACGACTGGGACCGCATGGGCTTCCCGATTGCCGAATGCCGCGCCGACGGTGGCTTTGTCGTCACCAAGCCGGCCGGCACTGGCGGCCGCGTCGTCGTCGACACCGTCGCCGAACAGATCGTCTACGAGATCGGCGACCCGGCGGCCTACCTGCTGCCCGACGTGACCTGCGATTTCACCAACGTGCAGTTGACGCAGATCGGACCGGACCGCGTCGACGTGCGCGGTGCGCGCGGCTCGGCACCCACCGCGCAGTACAAGACCTCGACCACGTACCAGGACGGCTTCCGCTGCAGCGGCACGATGCTGATCGGCGGCGTCGACGCCGTAGCCAAGGCCGAAGCCGTGGCCGCCGCGATTCTGAAGCGCACGCGGCGCTTGATGACCGAAGCCGGCTTCGCCGACTACCGCCGCACCGATGTCGAAGTGCTCGGCGCCGAAGCCAACTGGGGCGCCAACAGCCGCGCTCGCGGCACGCGCGAAGTGCTGCTGAAGATCGCCGTCCACCACGACAACGCCAAGGCGCTGGACGTGTTCGGTCGCGAGTTCATCCCGCCTGCGACCTCGATGGTGCAGAGCATCACCGGCTTCTCGGGCGGACGCCCGAGCGCTACGCCGCTGGTGCGCCTGTTCTCCTGCCTGGTCGACAAGACGCTGGTGCCGATCGAAGTCGACGGCCGGCCGTTCGAGGCGCCTGCGGTGCGCTACCAGGCCGCGCCCGCCGGATCGACGCCGCAGCGTGCGACGGCCACTGATGCCGCGGCAGCGCTCGCGCCAGCGGAGGCCACGGTGCCGCTGATCCAGATCGCCTACGGCCGCAGCGGCGACAAGGGCGACAGCGCGAATATCGGCGTGTTGGCGCGCAAGCCCGAGTATCTGCCGTTGTTGCGCGAGCAATTGACCGCTGCCGCCGTGCGCGCATATCTGGCGCACTTCGTCGACGGTGAAGTGCTGCGCTATGACTGGCCGGGCCTGAACGGTTTCAACTTCCTGCTGACGCAGGCGCTCGGCGGCGGTGGCACGGCCAGCCTGCGTTATGACCCGCAGGGCAAGATGCTGGCGCAGGTGCTGATGGACTTCCCGATCCGGATGCCAGCGCGATGAGCTTGCGCACAGCAGCCCCGCGCTTGGCGCGCGAGCAACGCGTCGACGAGATTCTGGTCGCCGCCCGCGCGGTGTTCTGCGAGAAGGGCTACGAGGCGGCCGGTGTCGCCGAGATCGCTGCACGGATCGGCGTCGTCGAAGGCACCGTCTACAAGTACTTCGCGACCAAGCGCGATCTGCTGCTGCGCACGCTGGAGAACTGGCACGACGAGTTGTTTGGCGACTGCGCACGCGAGCTGGAGTCGATCGACGGCGCCCGTGCCCGTCTGCATCGGCTGATCTGGCGGCACTTGCGTGCGTTGCGCGACTACCCACAGCTGTGCCGATTGATGTTTCGCGAAGTGCAGTCCGAACACGATTATCGCGGCACCTCGCTGCACGGTCTGAACCGTCGCTACACGCAGTTGCTGGTCGACGTCATCGAGCAAGGTGCCGCTGCGGGCGAGTTCCGTCGCGACGTACCGCCGACGCTGCTGCGTGCGACCGTTTACGGCGGCATCGAACATCACGCCTGGAATTACTTGTGCGGCCGCGGCGCGCTCGACATCGACGCCATCGCCGATCAATTGCTGTCGCTGTTGTGTGAGGGTCTGGCGACGCCGCCGACCGTCGCAGTGGAACGTATCGAGCCGCGCCTCGTCGCCGGCACCGACCATCACAGGAAGTCTGCATGAGCCATTCCAGCGCCCCCTCATCATGGCCGTTCGATTCGGTGCTCGTCGCCAATCGCGGTGAAATCGCCGTGCGCGTGCTGCGCACGGTCAAGAAGCTCGGCTTGCGCGGCATCGTCGTCTACCACGCGGCCGACCGCGGCGCGCTGGCGGTGACGATGGCCGATCAAGCGATCGAGATCACCGGCAGTACGCCGGTCGCGGCCTACCTCGACGCGGCGCAGATCTTGGCAGCCGCCAAGGCCAGCGGCGCGGGCGCGATCCACCCAGGCTACGGCTTCTTGTCGGAGAACACCGGCTTCGCGCGCGCGGTCGAGGCAGCGGGCCTGGTGTTCATCGGCCCGCGTCCCGAGCAGATCGAACTGATGGGCGACAAGGTGCGTGCGCGCAACTTCGTCGAGAAGGGCGGCTTTCCGGTGGCGCCGAGCGCGATCGAAGACGACGATCCCGCGACCTTCGTCGAGCGGGCGCGCTTGGTCGGTGCGCCGCTGCTGATCAAGCCATCGGCCGGTGGTGGTGGCAAGGGCATGCGCATCGTCCGCGACCTGTCGCTGCTGGAAGGCGAGATCGAGCGCGCGCGCTCCGAAGGTCTGCGCTACTTCGGTGACGGCCGCTTGTACGTCGAACGCTACATCGAGAATCCGCGCCACATCGAAGTCCAGGTGCTGGGCGATGCCTACGGCAACGTCGTCCATGTGTTCGAGCGTGAATGCTCGGTGCAGCGCCGCTTCCAGAAAATCGTGGAAGAAACGCCGTCCCCGGCGCTCGATGCCCCGCTGCGCGAGCGCATCTGCGAAACCGCCGCTGGCATCGCCCGCTCGGCTGGCTATCGCAATGCCGGCACC
Source organism: Hydrocarboniphaga daqingensis (assembly GCF_900129825.1). GTDB lineage: Bacteria > Pseudomonadota > Gammaproteobacteria > Nevskiales > Nevskiaceae > Hydrocarboniphaga > Hydrocarboniphaga daqingensis. Next base: position 307,128 of record NZ_FQWZ01000003.1, read on the forward strand.
GTGGAGTTCATCTTTGGCCAAGGCGGCGAGTTCTACTTCCTTGAGATGAACACGCGGCTGCAGGTCGAGCATCCGGTCACCGAAGAGATCACCGGACTGGATCTGGTTCACGAGCAATTGCGCGTCGCCGCTGGCGAAACGCTGCGGCTGCAGCAGCACGACATCCGCTCCAGCGGTCACTCGATCGAGTTCCGGATCTATGCCGAAGATCCGGGCCGTGGCTACACGCCGACCACCGGTCCGGTGCTGGTGCTGCATCCGCCGCAGGGCGAGGGTGTGCGCTGGGACAGCGGTGTGGTGCAGGGTGGCGAAGTCACCAGTGCCTTCGATCCGATGATCGCCAAGCTGATCATTCGCGGTCGCGACCGCAGCGACGCGATCGCGCGTGCTGACGCCGCGCTGCGCGACACGGTGCTGCTCGGCTGCAAGACCAACACCGCGTTCCTGCGCCGCTTGATCGCGCATCCGGCGTTCATCGCCGGTGACGTACACACCGGCTTTCTCGACGCCAACCCGCAGATCGCAGCCGACCCCGAATTGGGTGAGGACCGCTTGCAGGCGCTGCTGGCCGTCGCGGCGATGTCGACGCAGCCGCTGCGGGAAGGCGCTGACGTGATACCCGAGCTGCACGCGGCGATCGGCGACTGGACCAACTAAACGCGAGCCGGGCGAAGCCCGGCCGGCAGGGGAGCACCATGCATCATGCCTTCAAGCTCGGCGACGCCGAGCACAACGTTGCGCTGTCGCGCGGACCGGGCGTCTATCGCTTGCACCGCGAAGGCCACACCGTTTCCGTCACGCTGGCGGAGCTGCACAACGGCCGTGCGCTGCTGTCGATCGGCGACCATAGCGTCGAAGTGGTCGTCGCCACGCGCGGCGACGACGTGTTCGTTCATCTCGACGGCGAGGCCTATCAGCTGCGTTACCGCCATCCGCTGGACCGGCTTGCCGCCAGCGCCGGTGGAAGCGCCGATGACAGCATCCGCGCGCCGATGCCGGGCAGCATCGTCGCTGTACAGGTCACCGTTGGCGATGCCGTCACCAAGGGCCAGACGCTGCTGGTGATGGAGAGCATGAAGATGGAGACGACGATCGCCGCGCCGCGCGACGGCGTCATCGAAGCGCTGAGCTATGAAAAGGGCCAGACCTTCGACCGCGATGCCTTGCTGGTCAAGCTCGCCGCCGCGGGCAAGGCCTGATGAGGACGATGCTGGCACCGATGCGCCACGCGCTGCTCGGCTCGCTGATGCTGCTGTCGCTCGCCGGCTGCGGCGGTGGCGACGAGGTGCTCGATGCAGCAGCGCCGGACGCGGACACGTTCCAGCGCTTGGTCGATGCCGACCCGCCGCTGTCGCCATCGCCCGATGCACTGGCGGCGTCGCTGACCTGCACGCCGTTCACGCATCCGGACAAGCCGGCCGTGCTGCTGGTGCACGGCACCTTCACCAGCGGCTTCGAGCAGTACGAGTGGACTTATCTGCCGCTGCTGCAGAACCGCGGCTACGATGTCTGCTATGTCACCTATCCCGATCGCGGCTTTGGTGATTCGCAGATCAGCGGCGAGTACGTCGTCCATGCGATCCGCGAGACGTTCCGGCGCAGTGGGCGACGCATCGCCGTGGTCGGACACAGCCAGGGCGTCACCGTGGTGCGCTGGGCGCTGCGCTGGTTTCCATCAACGCGGGTGGCTGTCGACGACTTCATCGCACAGGCGGGTCCGAACCAGGGTACGGCCAACACCTCGGTGTTCAGCACGATCGCCAGTCTCGGTCTGATCGGCATCCCCGAATCGTTCCACCAGTTCAACCCGGATTCGCGCTTCATCGAGGCGAGCAATCGCGGCGATCAGACGCCGGGCGATGTTTCCTATACCGCGCTGTACACGCTGTTCGACGAACTGGTGCAGCCGGTGCAACCGGTGCCGACTGCCGCACTGGATTTCGGTCTCGACAATCCACGCGTCAGCAACATTCTGCTGCAGGACGTCTGCCCCGGCCGCATCGTCGACCACGTGACGATCGGGCTCAATGACGCGCTGACGTTCACGCTGGCGCTGGACGCTTTCGATCATCCGGGGCCGGCCAGCGTCGAGCGCGTACTCGCTGCAGCGGGCGGTCAGACCGGCCTGTGCGGGCCGCTGTCGCTGCTGCCCGATCTGGTCATTCCGCCATTGCCGCAGCTGCTGCGCGGCATCGTCACCATCGTGCTCAAAGAGCCGAGCAACGGCCTGCCGACGCTGCACTTGTCGCGCACCGAGCCTGAGCTGCAGCCGTACGCGCAACCCTGAACCGTTACGACACCGAACCTTCCGAGTGCCGCCGCAATGAAACGCATCGAATCCAAGCTCAACACGGCATCTGCCGAGTTCCAGGCCAACGCCGCGCACAATCGCGCGCTGGCCGACGCGTTCAAGGAGAAGCAGCGCAAGGCGCGCCATGATCGCCCTCAGCGCGACGTGGACCGCTTGCGTGCGCAGAACAAGCTGCTGGTGCGCGAGCGCCTGCAGCAACTGCTCGATCCGGGCACGCCGTTTCTGGAACTCTCGTCACTGGCCGCCAACGAGGCCTACGACGGTGAAGTGCCCGGTGCGGCATGCGTCACCGGCATCGGCATCGTCGCCGGCCGCGAAGTCGTCATCAACGCCGGCGATGCCAGCGTCAAGGGCGGCGCCTGGTATCCGCTGACGGTCAAGAAGACGATCCGCGCGCTCGACATCGCGATCGAGAACCGCCTGCCGGTCGTGCATCTGTGCGATTCGGCTGGCGGCTTTCTGCCGCTGCAGGCCGATCTGTTCGCCGACAAGTACTACGCGGGCCGGATCTTCCGCAATCAATGCATGCTGTCGAAGATGGGCGTCCAGCAAGTCGCTGTCGTGCTCGGTCACTGCACGGCCGGCGGCGCCTACGTACCGGGCCTGTCGGACTACAACGTGATCGTGCGCGGCACCGGTGCGATCTTCCTGGCGGGCCCGCCGTTGGTGAAAGCGGCCACCGGTGAAGATGTCAGCGTCGATGACCTCGGTGGTTGCGACATGCACACCTCGGTATCGGGCACGGCCGACTATCCGGCCAGCAGCGAGCAAGAGGCGATCGCGATTGCCCGCGACATCGTCGCGCAGTTCCATCGCCAGCCGAAGGCCGGCGTCGAATGGCAGCCGCCCGAGGCGCCGTTCTACAGCCCCGAGGAGTTGTACGGCGTGCTGCCGCGCGACATCAAGCAGGGCTTCGACATGCATGAGGTGATCGCGCGCCTGGTCGATGGCTCGCGCTTTCATGAGTACCAGCCCAACTACGGCAAGACGCTGATCTCCGGCTATGCGCACTTGTGGGGCTACAAGATCGGCATCTTGGCCAACAACGGCGTGCTGTTCAACGACAGCGCGCTCAAGGGCGCGCACTTCATCGAGCTGTGCAATCAGAACAAGACGCCGCTGGTGTTCCTGCAGAACATCACCGGCTTCATGGTCGGCCGCGAGTACGAGCGCCGTGGCATCACCAAGGACGGCGCCAAGATGATCATGGCCGTGTCCAATTCCGAAGTGCCGAAGTTCACCGTCATGTGCCACGGCAGCTTCGGTGCCGGCAACTACGGCATGAGCGGGCGTGCGTTCGATTCACGCTTCCTGTTCTCGTGGCCGCAGTCTCAGATCAGCGTCATGGGTGCCGAGCAGGCGGCCAACACGCTGGCCGACGTCAAGATTCGCCAGCTCGCCAAGCAGGGCAAGCAGTTGACGCAGGCTGATATCGATGCGATCCGCGACCCGGTGCTCGGCGAGTTCAAGCGCAAGCAGAGCGCGTACTGGAGCACGTCGGAAATCTGGGACGACGGCATTCTGGCGCCGCCCGATACGCGCAACGCGCTGGGCATGGCGATCAGTGCCGCGCTGAACGCACCGATCGCCGAGCCGCGCTACGGCGTGTTCCGCATGTAGCGCGTTCTGCGCCGGGCGGGCCTTGCGGCCCGCTCCGGCGCCGACGGCTTACTTGTTCTTCTTCTTTTCGTTCTTCTCGGCGCGCTTTTCGGCCGGCGTCTTCAGCGGCTTCTTCTTGGTTTCCTTCTTTGCGTCCTGGCTCTTGCTCATGATGTCGGCTCGGTTGATGAGGGCGCTTGGCCCTGGGTGTCGGTGTCACCTTCGGCGCCGCCCGTGCCACGGGCCAGCTTTTTCAGGCGCTTTTCTTCCTGCTGCTTGCTCTTCTTCAGTTCCCGCTGTCGCTTGTCGAATCCGTAATTGGGCTTGGCCATGTGCGCTCCGTTGTCGACGGCCAGTCTACGGGAATGATCGCCGGTCAGTTTTTGACCGGTCGCGCGACGGCGCCGGGCGCGGCATGCTAGCCGCCGACGTTCCTCGCTCCGCCGCCGGATGGCGCGCGGTCCACCGATATCAGGGATGACCATGGACCCGAACGCAATGTCGACATCGAACACGCTGTATCAGGCTCAGTACCAGCAGGCGCAGCTCGACCCCGAGGCTTTCTGGGCCGCGCAGGCCGACGCACTGCACTGGGATCGACGCTGGGACCAGGTGCTGGATCGCCGCAATGCGCCGATCTATCGCTGGTTCGACGGCGCCGAGTTCAACACCTGTTACAACGCGCTCGATCGCCATGTCGAGGCCGGTCGCGGCGACCAGTTGGCGCTGATCTACGACAGCCCGGTCACCGATACGCGCCAGCAATACAGCTACCGCGAGCTGACCGAGCGCGTCGCGCGCGTCGCTGGGCTGCTGCGCGCGCAGGGCGTCGGCAAGGGCGACCGCGTGGTCATCTACCTGCCGATGGTCCCGGAAGTGGCGATCGCGATGCTCGCCTGCGCGCGGATCGGCGCGATCCATTCGGTCGTCTTCGGTGGGTTTGCCGCGCCGGAGCTGGCCAAGCGGATCGATGCGGCGAAGCCGGTGCTGGTGCTGACCGCCAGTTGCGGCATCGAGCCGGGCCGCATCGTCGAATACAAGCCGCTGCTCGACGAAGCACTGACGCTGGCCGAGCACAAGGTCACGCGCGTGGTGCTGCTGCAACGCAAGCAGTGCCTGGCGTCGATGCAGCCGGGCCGCGATCACGACTGGCAGCTGGCCGAGGCCGCTGCCGAGCCGGCGCCCTGTGCGCGGATCGCGGCGACCGATCCGCTGTACGTGTTGTACACGTCCGGCACCACTGGCAAACCCAAGGGCGTGGTCCGCGATCACGGTGGCCACGCGGTGGCGCTGCTGTACTCGATGAAGGCGGTCTACGACGTCGGCCCTGGCGACGTGTTCTGGGCCGCATCGGATTGCGGCTGGGTCGTCGGCCATTCGTACATCGTCTATGGGCCGCTGCTCGCCGGCTGCACGACGATCCTGTACGAAGGCAAGCCGGTCGGCACGCCCGATGCCGGCGCGTTCTGGCGCGTGATCTCGCAGTACCGCGTCAAGTCGTTCTTCACCGCGCCGACCGCATTCCGCGCGATCAAGAAAGAAGACCCGCGTGGCGAGCTGATCGGCCGCTATGACCTGAGCAGCTTGAAGACGCTGTATCTGGCCGGCGAGCGCTGCGATCCGGACACCGTGCTGTGGGCGCAGCAGATGCTGAAAGTCCCGGTGGTCGATCACTGGTGGCAGACCGAACTCGGCTGGCCGGCGATCGCCAACTGCATCGGCCTGACGCCGATGACCGTCAAGCCGGGCTCGGCCACAGTGCCGGTGCCCGGCTTCGATATGCAGGTGCTCGATGCCGACGGTGCGGCGCTGCCGGCCGGCGAAATCGGCAATCTGGTGATCAAGCTGCCGCTGCCGCCGGGCACGCTGGCAACGCTGTGGAACGACGAAGCCGGCTATCGCGACAACTACCTGTCGCGCTATCCCGGCTATTACCTGACCGGCGACGCGGGCGTGATCGATGAGGACGGTTATTGCTGGGTGATGTCGCGGATCGACGACATCATCAACGTCGCCGGCCACCGGCTGTCGACTGGCGCGATGGAGGAAATCCTGGCCGCGCATCCCGATGTCGCCGAATGCGCGGTGATCGGCGTCGCCGACGCGCTCAAGGGCCAGTTGCCGGTCGGGCTGGTCGTGCTCAAGAGCGGCGTGACGCGGCCGGCCGACGAGATCACGCGCGAACTGGTCGAGCGCGTGCGCGCCAGCATCGGCGCCGTTGCGGCGTTTAAGCAGGCCGTGATCGTGCCGCGACTGCCGAAGACCCGCAGCGGCAAAGTGCTGCGCGCCACGATGCGCGCGATCGCCGACGGCCGCAGCTACACGATGCCGGCCACGATCGACGACCCACGGATTCTCGACGAGATCGCGCCGCTGCTGGTGCCGCCGCCACGCTGACGGTCGATACTCGACGCAACTTCGACGCGTCGGCTGACTTCGTCACAACGGGCGATGCCGGCGCGTGCTGCTGTCGTCGATATCAGCGCTGCAGTGGCGGCAACACCGGCTGATCAATCGCCACCGGCGACGACGCGGTGCCGGCCATTGAGGCGTTTTTACCGCTCGAACCCGTTTGTTGACGATGCGCGCCTCATCCATGCAGCCGATGGAGCAGGCGGCGCCAACGTCTAGCATTCCGGATAAGCACCCGGAGTCTTGCCGGCACGGCAGGCACTCCGCGAGATGCGATGACACAACAGGTCCGCTCAAGCGGACGACCGGAGACCGTGCGATGGGAATGTTGAATGGGGAGCAACTGGCTGCGCGTCGTGTGCGCCAGCGCTGGCAGGCGGGTTTGGCGTGCGTGGGGACGGCGCTGAGCTACAGCGGTGCAGCCAACGCTTACAGCTTCTGGGGCATCGAGATGGATTCGCAGCTGTCGGCGACCTATTCGACGGCGATGCGCGTCGAGTCGCCTTCCAACGGCATCACCAATCCGCCGCCGCCTCCCGAAATCCCGGTCGCCGATTTTCTGAAGGTGTCGCAGTTCAACTTCGACGACGGCAGCCAAAACTTCAACAAGGGCTCGCTGATCAACAACCGCATGACGCTGCTCGGCGAGCTGAACTTCGCCCGTGATGACTTCGGTCTGGTGCTGCGCGGCGACGTGTTCTATGACCGTGCCTATCGCAAGCGCAACGACAACAATTCGCCGGACACGATCAACAAGACCGAAGGCGAGGTCAACGAGTTCAGCAACGACGCGCGCTACCGTGACGGCCGTCGTGCGCGTTTCCTCGACGCCTATGTCTACGGCAGCTGGTATCTGGGCGAAAGCGCAGCACTGAACGTGCGTGTCGGCCGGCATATCGCTGCGTACGGCGAAAGCCTGTTTTTCAGCGGTATTTCGTTTGCACAGGCGCCGGCCGATGCGACCAAGGCGGCGATCCCCGGCGCCGACGTCAAGAGCATCCTGCTGCCGGTCAACCAGATCAGTGCGCAGCTGTCGCTGAATGACCGGGTCAGCTTAGTGGGCCAGTACAAGCTGCAGTTCAAGCACACCGAACTGTATCCGGTCGGCGAATTCTTCTCGCCGGCGGACGTTGTCGGCCCCGGTGCCGAATTCATCTACGGCCTGCGCAATCCGCTGTTCTTCGGCAACTACCAGAACACCAACCTGTTCTCGACCGACACCATACAGCTGCTGCAGACCGCCGCCGGCTTCTTGAACACCGAGCTGCCGGCCGGAGCGGCGCTGACCACGCTGTTCAACAACCTCGACAGCTTGCTGCCCGATGTGCCGATTCCGTTGGCGCTGATTCCGCAGCCGAACCAGCCGCGGTTCATCAACGTGATTCGTCAGGGCGATATCCGCCCGAGCGCACACGGCCAGTACAGCGTCGGTATCAAGTACCAGCTGACGCCGACGACGAACGTCGGTGCGTTCCGCCTGCGCTATCACGACACCAACCCGGCGCCCGTGCAGAACTACGGCAGCGCGCCGCTGCTGGTCGGCCCCAATGGCAATCCGCTGATTTCGACCGGCGATCTAGGCCTGCTGGTGCCGACGACCTACAACATCCGCTACTTCGACGGCGTCGACATGACGGCGCTGAGCCTGTCGACCTCGTTGTTCGGTGCCAACATCGGTATGGACCTGACGTACCGCGAGGGCACGCCGGTGCTGGTCGACGCCGACGGCGGCATCCAGGGTCCGATCCCGACGCCGGTGCGCGGCAATGTTGGCCAGATCCAGTTCTCCGGCTTGTACACGATCGGTCCGCGCTGGTTCTGGGACACGCTGACGCTGGTCGGCGAGGTGGGCTACAACAACGTGTTTTCGCATCAGCAGGCTTGCGCCGCGACGCCCGACAGCTGCCGCCGCGACTTCACCAACACGCGTGACGCCTCGGCGGCACAGATGATCGTGCTGATCGACAAGAAGAACGTATTCCCGGCCTGGGACGTGAACTTCCCGATCATCATGTCCGGCGTCATCAACGGCCAGAGCTCGCTGCTCGGCGGCTTTGGTCAGCTCAACGGCCCTGGCGACTACCGCGCCAGCGTCGGCGTCAACTTCACGCGGCTGCAGGCGCTGACGCTGGGTATGGCCTACAACGCCTACATCGGCTCGGCGGACACCAAGCTGCGGCCGATCCAGGACCGCGACAACGTTTCGTTCTCGGCCAAATACAACTTCTAGTCCCACAGAGCCCGACCCGATGGACACTCCCGCGACTTCGGCTGCGCAAATCGCCCGTTCCATGCATGCTATGGAAATGAGCCAGACCGAAACATTCGATGCGACGGAGTTCCGTCGGGCGCTGGGTAGCTTCGCTACCGGCGTCACCATCATCACCACGCTGGATGCCGACGGTAATAAAGTCGGCCTGACCGCCAACAGCTTCAACTCGGTATCGCTGAATCCGCCGCTGGTGCTGTGGAGCCTGGCCGAAACCTCGGCCAGTCTGCCGGCGTTCCGTGCGGCGACCCATTGGGCCGTGCACGTACTGGCGGCCGATCAGGAGCCGCTGTCGTCGCGCTTCGCCAAGCGCGGCGTCGACAAGTTCGCCGGTCTGGAACTCGACACCGGGCCGGACGGCATTCCGCTGCTGCGTGGCTGTACCGCGCGCTTCGAATGCCGCACCGCGTTCCAGTACGAAGGCGGCGATCACGTGATCTTGGTCGGGCAAGTGCTGAAGTTCGAGCGCGCCGAGTCGGCTCCGCTGGTCTATCACAGCGGCCGCTATGCGCACGCGACGCGCCGCGACGACAGCTTGAAGCCGCGCAGTGCCTATCTGGCCGGCAGCTTCAACGAAGACTTTCTCGGCTATCTGCTCGGCCGCAGTCACCACCAGTTCTTCAGCAAGATCCGCTCGCATCTGGATCACGAAGGGCTCAGCGACGAAGAATTCTATCTGCTGTCGACGCTGACGCTGAAGCACGATCTGTCGGCCAGCGAACTCGACGCCGGCATGGCGGGCGTGCTCGACGACCACAGCAGCTCGGCGCTGCAGTCGCTGATCGGCCGCGGCCTGGCACAGACGCTGGACGGCAGCGACGGCAAGGCCTTCGAGCTGACGCTGGAAGGCCGCGCTTGCGCGTTGCGGATCATCTCGGCCGCCAAGGCGGTCGAGTCGCAGTTGCTGGAGCGGCTGGGCCCCGGCGAAGGCGAAGTGCTGAAGTCGCTGCTGAACCGCTTGCTGTCGGCGACCGACGCCGGCGCCAGCGCGCTGTGGCAGACCTGATCCGGCAAGGCTGGTCGTAGCAGCGGCGCCGGGCTCGGCGCCGCGCCGCTTCAGCAGCAGTACTGACTGGTCGGCAGCACGTCGAGTTGGTCCATGTCGATGAAGCGATGGACGCTGTCCATCATCCGGTCGAGATTGTGCTGGAACCGCTCGCCGTCACCGGCCGCATCAAAAAACACCAGAGGATCGGTCATTGCCGCCGCTGGGAAACATTCTTCGACGAAGGCGTCGTAGTGCGGCGCGTCAGGCGTCAGCGTGCGCGCCACGACGTTCTGGATGTACTCGAACGTCGATTGCGTCTCGATCGCCACCGCCGTGTGATGCCCGTGCCAGATCGACAGCCACTGCGCCACGTCGAGTCGCGCCGGCCGCTTCAGCAGCGCCATCTGCGCAAAGCCCGTCGTCCGTTCGCCGCGCTGCGCGGGGTGGCGCTGATTCACCAGCGGCTGCGACTCGGTGACCAGATAGGCCGCGATGCGGGCGCTGTGGGCCAGCAGTGCCGCGTCCAGCGGCGCGCGCCGCGAGTCGATCGCGGTATCGACCCAGACTTGCGCGATCGCATCGGGCGGCGATGCCGACGAGACACGGCGCAGCGCCGATGCCGGGGCGACATCGGCGTCCTGCAGGTTGAACTTCAGCGAGCGCAGCAGCGGCTTCAGCGATGGCGCGCTGTGCCGCAAGCCCTCCGCCCAACTCTGCGCGTCGATGTCGACCGGTCGCCATAGCAGATAGATCAGCTTTTCCATGGCGCGCCCACTCAGGGCATGTACATGCCGCCGTTGCAGTCGAGTGCCGCGCCGGTGATCGCACTGGCGTAGTCCGATACCAGGAACAGCGCGGCCCGCGCGCATTCGTCGTCGGTGACGATGCGGCCCAGCGGGATGTCCTTGGACACCTGCGCCTTGAGTTCGTCCAGCGGCACGCCGGTCTGCTGTGCCTGCATCACCATGTAGCCTTCCACCGGCGCGCCCCACATCCAGCCCATGTGGATCGAGTTGACGCGGATGTTGTCCTTGCCGACTTCGTTGGCGAGGAACTTCACCGAGGTTGCCAATGCGCCCTTGCTCGCGGCGTAGCCGGCTTCGGGCACCGACGGCACTTTGCGTGCGGCCATCGTGTTGATCATTACCACCGCGCCGGACTTGCGCTGCTGCATGCCCGGCAGCACCGCTTGCGTCAGCTTCAGCGTGCCGAGCAGGTTGACGTTGAACACGTCGGCCCAGCGGTCGAGGTTGGCGGTCGATGCGTGGTCGAAGTCGCCGTGCACGAACGCGCTGTTGACCAGCGCATCGATGCGGCCGAAGGTCTTCAGCGTCGTCTCGACCAGGCGGTCACACTGGCTGCGGTCGCTGATGTCGGTGACGATCTTCAGCACCTGCGTGTCGACACCCAGCGCTTTGATCCGCGCCTCGGCATCGTCGAGCTTGTCGGCGGTGCGTGCCGCACAGACCACGCCACGCGCGCCTTCACGCGCCGCTTCGATCGCGAGCTTGACGCCCAGGCCCGGCCCGATGCCGGAAATGACGACGACCTTGTCTCTCAGCAGCATGGCGCAGCGCTCCTCGTTGGTTTCGTTATGTGATGCGTGCCGGGCCGGCGTGGTGCTCAGCCCAGATGCCGCGCGATGTACGCGGCGAAGTCCTGCTCGATCTGCGCGTCGGACAAGCCGAACTGCGCAGCGGTGTAATCGTGGCCGCCCTGGTGTGACTTCTCGTCTTCGACCAGCCAATGGCGCATCGTCTCGGCGATGGCCGGCGGTAGATCCTGGCCCAGGAACGCGTAGACCTGGCTCACGACCTCCATCGGCCGCTTCACGGTGTCGATGAAGCGCACGTCGCAGAACGCCTCGGCGCCGCGCTGATCGCGTATCTGCATCGTGTGCAGCAGCGCGCGACGCATCAGGTCATTCCATTCGCGGCCGGCCGCGGCGGCGCTGGCGTTGTCGCTGTAAATGCACCACAGCGCATGGATGAAGCTGGCGATCGATGGAATGCTCGACTTGGGATCGCGATGCGTCTGGATTACCCGAGCACCAGGGAACTCGTCGAGTAGCACCCCCATGCGCAGCAAGTGGTGCGGTGCTTTCAGTACCCAGCGTTCAGCCGTGATGCCGCGCTGCCGCTTCTGCCACTGCAGGAACTGCAGCATCCGCTTCAGGAAGGCGTAGGCCGGACGCTGGTCCTGCGCATCCATCCACTGCATGTAGCTCGGCACGTCGGCATAGGCATTGAACGCCGACAGGAACGAGTGCTCCATCAGCATCACTTCTTCGTCGGCCGCGTCGGCGTCCATCGGATGGATCGCGGTCAGCTTCGGCATCGCCGTGGTCATCGCCTGCACGTCGCTGCGCGCTTGTGCGATCCGTGCCGACGGCTGCTGCAGTGTCTCGCCGGCAAACGGCACCGGGTAGATCGACTCCCACCACGCCATCCAGTGAAAGCGTGGGTCGCGCGACAGCAGGCGGTGCAGCTTGGTTGTCCCGGTTCGCGGCAGGCCGACGATCACCACCGGCGCGGCGATCACCTCGTTGGCGATCTCCGGATGCTGTTTGAAATAGTCTTCAAGCCGCAGCCGATTGACCAGCTGACTGATCAGCTTGGTTCGCATCAGATAGACGCCGGTCGGCGACAGCTTGGCCTCACGTTCCAGCGACTCGCACAAGCGATGCAGCGCCGGCATGAAGCGCGCATCGCCGAAATCGTCCAGGCCGCCGGTGCTGCTGCGTGCTTCGGCCAGCAGGGCGTCGACGGCAAAGGCGCCGATCGCGGTGGGGGTCGTCATCAGAGCCATTCTCCTTGGGCGCCGAGTCGAACGACGCGCGTGGTCGGATGCACGGGCTCGGCAGCACCGACCCAGCGCAGGCACATCGTGCCGATGTCGTGACCGGTGGTGTGCAGCCAGTTCGCGTGGCCGGGGTCGCGATGCGACAGCACCATCGTCACGCCGCCATCGGCGTCGAGCTGCGCACTGTGCTTGTTCAGATGGATGCGCTGATGACGATAGTCGAGCGATTCCATCCACCAGTTGTTGATCTGCAGATTCCAGAAGCGGCAGTCGGGCACGCGCGCCACATGGATCACCAGCGCCTCGTCCGGCGCCAGCTGCCAGGCCGAGTGGTAGTACAGGATGTTCGGGTCGCCGCCGACGCGCTGACACAGCGCTTGGTCGGCCAGCGGCAGTTGATTGACATGCGGCAGATAGCTCTGCGCCCAGTTCGCGAACAGCTGCGCGGTGCCTTCGACGAAGCGTGTTGCGTTGCCCAAGCCCTGCGTCAGACGCGCAGCGCTTAGCGGCGCGGGCGCGGCGTCCTTGTGCAGCCGTTCGATCGTCAGTTGCGCGGGGCGCTCCTGCGAGCGGTCCATGAACGTCTGGCGCACGATCACCGCGTTGCTGGCGGCTTCGATCCGCAACCAGTTGCGCGCATCGGCAGGACGCACGTCACTGAGCACGATCTCGAAGCGACCGTCGGCGCCGTCGAGTTGCAGATCGGCCACGTCGATGAAGCCGGTCTGCTCCATCTTGCCGTCGGTCTCGTAGCCGCCTTTCTGCGTGCCGATCGACAGATACGACACGCTGCCGCGCGTGCCGCGGATGCGATAGCCATGCGCGCCGTTGATGCGCGCCATCATGTACAGATTGTCGGGGTTGTCGGCGCCGATTTTGCCGGTTTCGTGCGACGGCGCGAAAAAGCCGGGGAAATCCGGATCGGCGAATTCCAGATGCATTTCCAGGCCGATCCGCAGCAGCCGCGTCAGATAGCGCCAGCCCTCGGCGCGATCGAGCTCGGTGGCCGGCGTTTCGGCACGCAGCACTTGTTGGCCGGCGCGCTTGAGCGCGTCGCAGAATTCGTCCCAGGCCTGGCCCGAGATCACTGCCTGAGTTGCGTCGCTGCCCATCGACATCCCCGCCATCATGTCCGTGGACGGTAGAACCGCGACGCCGCAGGGGCTTCGTCTATTCGACGTAGGGCAGGTCAGACGGCCGGCATCGCATTGAGCGAGGCATCGGGCGCCGGGCCGATCACGCAGTGCGTGCCGGCCGGCGTGTACATCGACACCACGCAGCGATTGCAGGCGGTGCAGCCCGACACGCGTGTGCTGCCGTCGGCGAAGCGCTGCACCAGGCGCGCGTCGTGGATCAGCGCACGTCCCATCGTCACCGCATCGAAGCCGTCGGCCATGATCTGTTCGACCGCGTCCATCGACTGCGCACCGCCCAGATATGCCAGCGGCATCGACACCGCACTGCGGACTTTCAGCGAGTGCTCGCGCAAGTACAGCGGCTTGAACTGCACCTTGGGCTCGATCAGCCGCATCAGCCGCGTCGACAGCTTGACCACGGTGTTCTGCATGTTTTCGACCGCTTCGCGCGGCATCGGGCTGCCGAAGATCGCCCACGGCGATTCGACGTTCATGCCGCCGCTGAGCACCAGCAGATGCGCGCCCTCGCGCTCGAGCACGCGTGCAATCGCCGCAGCATCTTCGGCCGTACCGCCTTTGCGAAAGCCCTCATCGACGCCGATCTTGCAGGTCACCGCGACGCGGGTGCCGACCGCGTCGAGCACGCGGCGCAGAATCTGCGCCGGAAAGCGCGCGCGGGCGACCGCATCGCCGCCGTAGCCGTCGCGGCGCTTGTTGTAGCCGGGCGACAGGAACTGGCTCAGCAGATAGCCGTGGCCCATGTGCAGTTCGACGGCGTCGAAGCCGGCCTCGACGGCCAGCTGCGCACCGTCGACGAATTGCTGCGTCACCAGCTCCATTTGCGCTGCATCCATCTGCGTGCGCAACAGCCGTCCGCTGACGACACCGACGGCGTTGAAGCCGCCCGACGCGCTCAGCGGATAGCGCGTCGACAACTGCTTGAGGAACGTGAATGCGCCGCCGTGCGTGATCTGCGCGCAAGCCGCGGCGCCGTGCGCGTGGACGGCATCGGTCAACGCGCGCAAGTGCGGCAGGATGCCGCGATGCAGGTGGATCTGGTCTTCGAACGTGCGGCCGTCAGCACTGACCGCGCAGTACGCAACCGTGGTCATCGCCGCGCCACCGGCTGCGATCGCGCGGTGGTGTTCGACCAGTGCCCGGCTGGGGATGCCGCCCGGCGCCATGCCCTCGTTGGTCGCGGACTTGATGAAGCGGTTGCGCAGCGTCAGCGGGCCAATCGTCAGCGGGCTGAAGGCGGAACGGGTCATGAGATGGCGCCAGGCAGGGATGACGGCTGCCAGCCTGATGCCTCGCTGCCGGGCTGGCCTCGTCTGCTTGCCGTAGGCCGTCGCCCGGTATCGCGCGGATCAGGCCGCGCGGAACGTCACCACCAGCACGTCGCGGAACGCCGGCTGCTGCGGGTCGATCGGCTCGACCGGCGTCACGCCGTGGTAGACGCGGTGATCATCGACCAGCGTCGCGTCGAACGGCTGCGTCAGCGTGAAGCTGCCCAGATCGTCGCCGGCCGGCGTGTGGATCGTCGTCGTGCCGCTGGCGATGTTGTGGCGGCGCACCAGCAGCACCAGCACGTAGTCGACGCCGTCGCGGTGCACGCCTTCGGGCGTCGGCTTGCCGGCTTCGCCGGCCGCCGCTTCGATCCGGAACTGATGCACTTCGACGTGCCAGCGGTTCACGGCCGGCGCCAGCGAGCCGAACAGCCGGTGACAGAAGCCGAGCACGGCGTGCATCGTCGCGCCGCTGCCGACGGCGTCAGCGATCGGCTCGAACCAGCGTGCGACGTTGCCGTTGAGCGGGTTGTACTCCAGCCCCTGGAAATGCGGCTGATGGGCCGCGCGCTCGATACCGCCGGCATCGGCCTGGTAGACCGCGTACAGCCGGCGCCGGTAACGGCCGCCGTCGGCCATGTAGGTGTCCAGCGGCATGCCGTCCCAGGCGGCGACAAACGCGGGCCAGTCGTCCAGCGCTCGCTCGGCCTGCAGCAGCGGCTGCATCGCCGCGCCCTGCAGAAACACGTGGCCGGCGCGTTTGAGTCCGTCGGCCAACTCGGCGATCGAGGGCGTGGGGACGGACGGTGCGGCGGCAGCGGCGGACATGGCAGTGGACCTCGGTGCGGCGGTTGCCGGTCGGCGGCGCCGCGATACGTGAGGCGGCGGATGATCCGCCCGCCCGTGGGTGCGGTCAATTGCCGCTGCGGCAGCGGCTGGAGTGCCGGTCGGCGACCCGCTAGGCTGCGCGCCCTTGCCCGATGCCATGCCCGTCCCGTGCTGATCTGCCCGCTGTGTCGCCAGATGCTCGACTGCCAGCCCAAGGTCTGGCGCTGCGCGGCCGGACATTGCTTCGACGTCGCGCGCGACGGCTACGTCAACCTGCTGCCGGTGCAGCACAAGCACAGCACCGACCCCGGTGACAGCGCCGAGTCGCTGGCCGCGCGACGCGCGTTCCTGGAAGCAGGGCATTACGCGCCGCTGCGCGACGCGGTGCTGGCGCAGATCGGCGCTGCCGGCGCGCGCTCGGTGTTGGACCTGGGCTGCGGCGAAGGCTGGTACACGCAAGCCTTCCCACAGGCCCCCGGCGCGCCGGCCGTGATCGGCTTGGACATCGCCAAGCCCGGCATCCAGCTTGCCGCGCGCCGTCATCGCAGCGCCGGCATTACCTGGCTGGTCGCCAGCGGCGCCGCGCTGCCGGTGGCCGACGGCACGCTCGACCTGATCACCTGCCTGTTCACGCAGCTGCACGTGGCCGAAATGCACCGCGCGCTGCGGCCTGGTGGACAGGTGCTGGTGGTCACGCCGGCGCCGACGCATCTGTGGAGCCTGCGCGCCGGCTTGTTCGATGAGGTGCGCGCGCACGAGCCCGACAAGTTCGTCGACGGCTTCATCGCCGCGGGATTCACGCTGCTGGCGCAGCAGCAGGTCGAGGCGTCGCTGCGGCTGGACAACACCGCGCTGCGCCAGTTGCTGGCGATGACGCCGTATGTGTGGAAGGCGCGGCCCGAGCGTCGCGCGGCGCTGGAGCAGCAGACCGACTTCGAGACGACGGCGGCGTTCGCGCTGCTGCGCTTCGGCCGCTGACGCCGCCGCGCGGCTAGCCCAGCGCGCGCGCGATCACGTCGCGTGCCACCTTGGGCCGCGGCACCTTGATGTCGAACCAGGCGCGGACGTCCTGATCCAGCGCGATGCCGTGCATGTAGTTGTACAGCGCCTTGTTCAGCGCAACGCCGAGGCGGTCGTGGTCGACGCCGGTCGGGTCGATGAACGCGATGTCGTTCTTGCCGAACGTGCCGGCCGGCGGCGGTACCAGACGCACGCCGTATTCGTCCGGGTTCTGGCCGACCGGCGAGTGCACGGTGCAGGTGAAGCGATGGAAGTAGCCCGATTGCAGGCAGCCTTCCTCGAACAGCTGGCGCACGTATTCGAGCGCATCCACGGTGTCCTGCACCGTCTGCGTCGGGAAGCCGTACATCAGATACGCGTGGACCAGCACGCCGGCCTCGGTGAACGCGCGCGTCACCCGCGCCACTTGCTCGACGCTGACGCCTTTCTTCATCAGCTTCAGCAGCCGGTCGGACGCGACTTCCAGCCCGCCCGAGATCGCGATGCAGCCGCTGTCGGCCAGCAGCTGGCACAGCTCCGGATTGAAGCTCTTTTCGAAGCGGATGTTGCCCCACCAGCTGATCGACACGCCGCGGCGGATCAGCTCCTGCGCGAGCGCCTTGAGCACTTTCGGCGGCGCGGCTTCGTCGACGAAGTGAAAGCCGGTCTGGCCGGTTTCGGCGACGATGGCTTCGATGCGGTCGACCAGCGTCGTCGCCGATGCGGCGTCGTAGCGCGAGATGTAATCGAGGCTGACGTCGCAGAAGCTGCATTGCTTCCAGTAGCAGCCGTGCGCGACCGTCAGCTTGTTCCAGCGGCCGTCCGACCACAGACGGTGCATCGGATTGAGCATGTCCAGCAGCGACAGGTAACGGCGCAGCGGCAGGCCGTCCCAGGTCGGCGTGCCGACGTGGTTGAACGCGATGTCCGGCTCGCGCGAATCCAGGTACTGCACCGCGCCGCTGTCAGGATCGCGGACGAAGGTGCGCACTAGCGCGCTGCGCTCGCGCTCGCCGCGCCAATGCGCCAGCAGGTTCAGCAGCGGCCGCTCGCCGGCATCGAGCGTCACATAGTCGAAGTAGTCGAACACGCGCGGCTCGGCCAGCTCGCGCAGCTCGGTGTTGACGTAGCCACCGCCGAGCACGGTGATGATCTCGGGCTGCTGCCGCTTGATCGTCTGCGCGATCCGGAACGCCGCGTAGACCGCGCCCGGAAACGGCACCGAAATCAGCACGACGCGTGGCTGATGCGTGGTGATCGCATCGCATGTCAGCCCATGCAGGATCTCGTCGACCAGCGTGTACGGCGCGTCCAGTGCGCAGGCCAGCGGATCGAAGCTCGGCTGGCTCATCGCCAGCGACTCGGCATAGCGGACGAATTCGAAGCGCGGGTCGACCGCGTCGCGCAGCACGTCGGCGAGGTCGTTCAGGTACAGCGTCGCCAGATGCCGTGCGCGATCGTGCAGGCCGAGCGCGCCGAAGGCCCAGGCCAGCGGGTCGCCGCCGTCATCGTCGACGTAGACATCGAGCGAGGCAAAGCGCGGTCCTTCCGGCAGGAAGCGGCGGCTGACGATGCGGTGCGCGATCGTCGGATCGGTGCTCTGCAGAAACGCGATCGTCGGCGCGATCGTCGCGCGATACGCCGGGAACTGCTGGCGAAACGCATCGACACGCGGCGTGATCGCAGCGGCCGGCAGTGCATCGATGCAGGCCTTGATCCGGTCCAGTCCAGCGACGCTGAACAATTCCAGCACCAGCGCCAGCGCCAGGTCCGCCTGCACCGCGGCGACGCCGTTGCCGCGCAGGAAGCCGGTCAGGTAGGCGGTGGACGGGTAGGGCGTGTTCAGCTGCGTCATCGGCGGGATGATCGACAGCACGCGCAGATCGGCGGCAGGGGACATCGTGTGCATCGGCGAGAGACGCGGAAGGTGCGCGAGTGTAGCCCGCGTTGACAGCGCCGCGCCGCGCCGCCTAGCGTGGCCGCCTCTCAGGCCCTCTCCCGCACGACCGCAATGCGCAACCCATCCCTGCTGGTGGCCGACATCGGTGGTACCAACGCCCGCTTTGCGCTGACCGAGCCCGGCGCCGCGCAGCCGCCGCTGCGGTATCAGCAGGCCGTCGCCACGGCCGATTTCGCCAGCTTGCGCGACGCGGTCGAGCATTATCTCGGTCAGCTGCCGGGCGTCGAGGCAAGACCAAGCCGCGCGGTGTTCGCGGTGGCCTCGGCCGTGACCGGCGATGCGGTCAAGATCACCAACAACCCGTGGGCGTTCTCGATCCGCGAACTCGGCGCGCAATTGCGGCTTGATGCGCTCGACGTGATCAACGACTTCACGGCGATGGCCAGCGTGCTGCCGGTGCTGCACGACGCCGATCTGCAGACCATCGGCAACGTGGCGCGCGCGCCGTCGCCGACGGCCGGCGCCGGCGAGCGGCGCTGCTACGCGGTGGTTGGCCCTGGCACCGGCCTGGGTGTCGGCGGCGTGATCGTCGAGCGCGGCCGCAGCGTCGTCATCGAATCCGAAGGCGGGCATGTCGGCTTTGCGCCGGGCACGGCCTACGAACTAGAACTGCTACGCGTGCTGCTGCCGCGCTTTGGCCGCGTGTCGGCCGAGCGGCTGATCTCCGGCACCGGGCTGGTCAACCTGTACGACGCCGTCCGCGCCGTGGACGGACTGCCGGCCGACCCGCTGACGCCGCCGCAGATCAGCGCTGCGGCTGAGCGCGATCCGCAAGGCCCGGCCGCGCGCACGCTGCAAGTGTTCGCCGAACTGCTCGGCGCGTTTGCCGGCGATGTGGCGATGGCCTTCGGTGCCTGGGACGGCGTGCTGCTGCCGGGTGGCGTCACGCAGAAGCTGCTGCCGTGGATCGAGGCCGGCGGCTTTCGCCGCCGCTTCGAGGACAAGGGCCGCCACGGTGCGATCCTCCAGCGCATTCCGACGCAAGTGATCCTGCATCCGCAGGCCGGCTTGCTCGGCACGGCGGCCTACGCCGCCGGGCTGGTGCTGCGCTAAGCGGCGCGGCGGCCGCGAGGCCTCAGGCCGATGGGCCGGGGCCGAGCATCAAGCCGGCCGGCAGCGGCGTGGTGATGCTGGTCAGCGGCTTGGCATGCGAGGTCTGGATCTTCCAGCGGCCGTCCTCGATCACGTAGCGGTCGTGGTACTCCATCGACGCCTGCGTGTAGAAGCCCGGCGTCTGGTGCAGCGTGACGAAGCCCAGCGTCCAGCGTCCGGTCGCCGTGTGGTCGTCGACGAGCTCGATGCTCGGATGGTGGCCGTGGTGAACGTCGTGGACGATCCACGCCCCGTCGCCGCCGCGCTGACGCGCGACTTGATTGAAGATCTGCACCAGTGGCTCGCGGTCGCTGAACTGGCCCAGTACGCCGTAGTCGAGGTCGGCGCCCTGGCGCACGAAGCAGTCGCGAAAGCCGTCCACGTCCTTGGCGTCGCAGGCGCGCAGATAGCGGTACTTCAGTTGCTCGATCTCGTGGATCGCTTCGAGGCGTCGGACGCGGCGCAGCAGGTCATCGAGCAGGTCGGCAGACATCGTGTAGTCCCCAGGCTTGGCAATGTCGTCGACGATGGCGCCCGCGCCGTGCCGCCGCTTCGTCCATAGTGTTGAGCCGGCGGCAGCGCGCGCTACCATCGAGTCCCCCCACCAAGGAGCAGCCCATGCGGCAACCCGCGACGATGCGCCCGGCATCGGCACCGACCCTATTGGCCCGCAGCCTGGCGCTGGCCGCTGCATTGGGACTGTCGCTGGTCAACAGCGGTTGCTTCCGCAGCACGCCGATGGTCGAGAGTTCTGGCCTGGCCTCGGGCCGCTACAAGACCGACCTGAAGGAATGCCAGACCTACGCCGGCCGCGATGCGCCCGTGGCGCCCGGGGAAGACGCCGACGATGCCCGCGCCCGTGCCGTGCGTCAGTGCCTGTCGGGCCGTGGCTATCAGGTGATTCGCTAGCCGGCACTGACTTCGGTCATCAGCGGGTCATCTGCGGCTGACTACTCTGCGGTCTCCTCCGAGTGGCCGACTCCCATGCGCTTGTACAACTTCGATCAGGTGCTGTTCGATGACGGTGCCGGCGAGCAAGGTCCGGCCGGACCCGAATGGCGCAACGGCTTCGGTCTGCCGGTCGTCGATGACGATCGCGACACGGTCCGGCGCCAGCGCCTGCGGCCGGTCACGACGCCGCCCGCCCGGCATCAACGCCGGGCGGTGGCCGGTCCGGGTCCGAGCCTGCGCTCGGTCACCGGCGAGCCGCTGTAGGCACTGCGCAGCGCACGGGCGTCAGCCGTCGACCGGCTGGCGCGGCGTCGGCAGCGTCAGTTGATAGAACGCCAGATCCAGCCAGCGCCCGAACTTGAATCCGGCTTGCGTGATCGTGCCCGCATGAACGAAGCCGAGCTTGCGGTGCAGCGCGATGCTGGCGGTGTTGTCGACATCGACGCCACCGACCATCACATGTACGTCGCGCTCGGTCGCCATGGCGATCAGCTGCTGCATCAGCTGCAAGGCCAGACCTTGGCCGCGATGCTCGCGGTGCACGTACACCGAATGCTCAACCGAATACTTGAACGCGGCCCACGCGCGGAATGTGCCGTAGCTGGCAAAGCCGCATAGCGCGCCGCTGCGCTCGTCTTCGACGCCGATCACGGGAAAGCCGCCGGCCTGCTTGGTATCGAACCAGCTGCGCATCGTCGCCATCGTGCGCGTCTGGTACTCGTACAACGCGGTCGAGTTCAGGATCGCGTCGTTGAAGATCGCCAGCATCGCCTCGGCGTGCTGGTCATAGGTGCAGGTCACGGTGCGCATGTCGGCGTTGCGTCGGGAGGTGGTCCCGACGATAGCCGACATGCGCGACCGCTGCCGCGCTTACGCGGCGGCGCTGACCGGCGGGTAGAAGCGCGTGCCGCTGGCAGCGCGTGCCAGCAGCCAAGGCGACGGCGTGAAGCGCGGCCCGTGGACCGCAGCCAGCGCCTGGCACTGCGCGACGAAGCGCTCGGCGCCGAGCGTGTCGATGTAGCTCAGCGTGCCGCCGGTCCAGGGCGGAAAGCCGATGCCGAGGATCGAGCCGATGTCAGCGTCGGCGGCGTTGTCGATCACTCCGTCTTCAACGCAACGCGCGGTCTCCAGCGCCATGATCGTCAAGAATCGCTGCTTGAGCTCATCGACGCCCGGCTGCTGCGGCGCCAGCGGGAACGCTTGCGCCAGGCCCGGCCACAGACGCTTGGGTGAGCCGTCGGCCGGGTAGTCGTAGAAGCCGGCGCCCTGACGACGGCCCGGTCGCTTGAGTTCGTCGACCATCTTGTCGACGACCGCGCGGCCGACCTGGCTGCGGTACTGCACCGGGACGCCATCGGCATCGTGCTGGCGTGCGATCGCCTGCTGCAGCGTCAGCGTCACTTCGTCCGACACGGCCAGCGGGCCGACCGGGAAGCCGGCTGCCTTGGCTGCGTTTTCGATCAGCGCCGGCGCGATGCCGTCGAGCAGCATGCGCTGGCCTTCCTGGACGAACGTGCCGAACACGCGGCTGGTGTAGAAGCCCGGGAAATCGTGCACGACGATCGGCGTCTTCTTCAGCTGGCCGATGTAGTCCAGTGCCTTGGCGATCGTCGCCTGCGAGGTCTGCTCGCCGACGATGATCTCGACCAGCGGCATCTTCTCGACCGGCGAGAAGAAGTGCAGGCCGATGAACTGCTGCGGCCGGCTGCTGGCTTGGGCCAGCCCGGTGATCGGCAGCGTCGAGGTGTTGCTGCCGAACACCGCCGTGGTCGGGATCACCGCTTCGGCCTTGCGCGTCACGTCGGCCTTGATCTGCCGCTGTTCGAACACCGCTTCGACGATCAGATCACAGCCCTGCAGGTCGGCGTAGTCGGCCGTCGGCGTGATTCGCGCCAGCAGCGCGTCGATCTTGGCCTGCGTGGTGCGGCCCTTGGCCAGCGTCTTGGCTTGCATCTTGGCGATGCCGGCCTTGCCGTTGTCGGCCTGCTCGCGGGTGTTGTCGAGCAATACCACCTCGATGCCGGCCTGCGCGCTGACATGCGCGATGCCGGCGCCCATCAAGCCGGCGCCGAGCACGCCGACTTTGGCGACCGCGCCGCGCGGTACGTCACGCGGACGTGCCGACAGCTTGTCGGCAGCGGTCTTGTTGACGAACAAGGTGCGCGTCATGTTGCGCGCCACAGGACCGGCCAGCAGCTTGCCGAAGTATTTGCTTTCGATGCGCAGACCAGTGTCGATCGGCAACTGCGTGCCTTCGAACACGCAGGACATGATCGCGGTCGGCGCCGGGTAGTTGTTCTGCGTCATCGACGAGGTCAGCGCGTTGCCGGCGACGAAGGTCTGCGGTGCATGCGAGGCCATCGGCCCCGCGCCGCCCGGAATGCGGAAGTTCTTGCGGTCCCAGGGCTGCACGGCCGCGTTGTCGGCCTTGCTGAGCAGCCATTCGCGCGCACGCTGCACCAGCTCCGCCGTCGGTGCCACGGCGTGAACCACGCCGAGCTTCAGCGCTTCAGCCGGGCGCATCGACTTGCCTTGCAGCAGCAGCGGCAAAGCCGACGGAATGCCGATCAGGCGCGGCAGGCGCTGCGTGCCGCCGCCACCGGGCAGCAGGCCGACTTTGACTTCGGGCAGGCCGATCTGCGTGCTCGGCTCGTCGCTGAGCACGCGCCAGTGACAGGCCAGCGCCAGCTCCAGGCCGCCGCCGAGCGCCACACCGTTGATCGCAGCGGCAAACGGCTTGCCGCAGGTTTCCATGCGGCGGAACAGGCTGCTGATCTGCTGCGAGGCTTGCGCGGCCTGCGTCGGCGTGATGCCGGCGTCGTAGGCGTTGACCAGGTCTTTGAGGTCGGCACCGGCAATGAAGCCGCTGCTCTTGCCGGAGGTGACCACGGCGCCTTTGATCGCGGCGTCGCTGGCGACCTGCTCCACGGCAGCGGCGAAATCGGCGTTGAACTCGGGTGCCAGCACGTTCATCGGTCGGCCGGGCAGGTCGATCGTGATCAGGGCGATGCCGTCGGCGTCGACGGACAGCGTTAGCGTCTTGCTCATGTTGGGGCTCCTGTCTGGCGTCAGACGCGTTCGATGATGGCGGCGGTGCCCATGCCGGCACCGACGCACAAGGTGCACAGCGCGGTGCGCTTGCCGGTGCGTTCGAGTTCGTCGAGCGCGGTGCCGACGATGATCGCGCCGGTGGCGCCCAGCGGATGGCCCATTGCAATCGCGCCGCCGTTGACGTTGACCTTGTCGTGGGACACGCCCATCGCCGACATGAAGCGCAGCACGACGGACGCGAACGCTTCGTTGACTTCGAACAGGTCGATGTCGGCCAGCGACATGCCGGCCTGGCGCAGCAGCTTCTGCGTCACCAGCGCCGGGCCGGTCAGCATGATGCAAGGCTCCGAGCCGATCGACGTGAACGCACGGACGCGCGCACGCGGCTTGAGCCCGGTCGCGCGGCCGTAGTCGGCGTTGCCGATCAGGATCGCGCAGGCGCCATCGACGATGCCGCTGGAATTGCCGCCGGTGTGTACGTGGCGGATCGACTCGACTTGCGGATAGCGCTGCTGCGCCACCGAGTCGAAGCCGCCCATCTGGCCCATCTGCTCGAACGCCGGCTTGAGCTTGCCCAGATCGGCCAGCGTGGTGCCGGGGCGCATGTGTTCATCGTGATCCAGCACGACATCGCCGATCACGTCGCGCACCGGCACGATCGAACGCGCGAAGCGCTTTTCGGCCCAGGCCTGTGCGGCGCGGCGCTGGCTCTCGACGGCATACGCGTCGACGTCTTCACGCGACAGGCCGTCGAGCGTGGCGATCAGGTCGGCGCCGATGCCCTGCGGCACGAAGTGCACGCGCGGCGCGATCGCCGGGTCGGTCGGCCATGCGCCGCCGTCGGAGCCGATCGGCACGCGCGACATCGATTCGATGCCGCCGCCGACGACGGCCATCGACTGGCCCGCCATCACTTTGGCGGCTGCGATGTTGAACGCTTCCAGGCCCGAGGCGCAGAAGCGGTTGACCTGCACGCCGGGGATCGCATCGCCGTAGCCGGCGGCCAGCGCCGCCAGGCGCGGCAGCACCGCGCCCTGCTCGCCGATCGGCGAGACGATGCCCATCACCACGTCGTCGATCAGCTGCGTGTCGAGGGCGCTGCGGTCGCGCAGCGCCTGCAGCACCTGCGTGGCCAGCTGCAATGGCGTGATCTCGTGTAGCGCGCCATCGGCGCGGCCCTTGCCGCGCGGCGTGCGCACGTGGTCGTAGATATAGGCGTCGGTCATGGTCAGTCCTGTGCAGTAGAGGCGCCGCTCGTCGCGGCACGGGCCGATGGTGGCGTTTGCAGCGACGGCTCTGGATGATACTTTCGGACAACCAAGTGAGACTTTCGGACAGCCGTCCGCTCGTCGATCACCCGTGCAATGCCGCCAGCGGAGTCCCGATGTCGTATGCCGATGTACGCCGCAGCACCGTCAGCGCTGCGCTGCTGGTCACGCTCGCCGTGGAGCGCGGCGCCGACCGCGCGCGCTGCTTGCGCGCTACCGGCATCACCGTGGCGCAGCTGGCCGATCCCCAGGCCGAGATCGAAGCGGCGCAAGAGCTGCAGCTGATCCGCAACATCGTCAACGCGCTCGGCCCGCTGCCGGGGCTGGGCCTGGAAGCCGGCTTGCGCTATCACTTGTCCACCTATGGCCTGACCGGCTACGCGCTGCTGAGCAGTCGCACGTTTCGCGACGCCACGCATCTGGCGATGCGCTATCTCGATTTGAGCCATGCGTTCGGCCGCTTCCGCACCGAAGCGCGCGGCAGCGATCTGCTGATCGTACTCGACGACAGCGGCCTGCCCGAAGACTTGCGCCAGTTCCTGATCGAGCGCGACTTCGCGGCCTGGGCGCAAGCCGCGCTGGAGATCCGCCCCGGTGGGTTTCCGGCGCGCTATGCCAACTTTGCGTTTCCGCGACCGGTCTATGCCAGCCGCTTCGACCGGCTGTGCGGCGTGCGACCGAGCTTTGGTGCCGCACGCAACGAATTGCTGCTCGACGCGGCCACGCTCGACGCGCCGCTGCCGATGGCCGATCCGGCGATTGCACGCCTGTGCGAGGCGCAGTGCCGTCATTTGCTGGCGCGGCGCCGCGTCCGGGGCGGTGTCGCCGGCGAAGTGCGCGACCTGCTGCTGCGCACGCCGGCGGCGATGCCGTCGATGGAAGACGTCGCGGCGCGGCTGCACTTGTCGAGTCGCAGCTTACGGCGGCGCTTGATCGACGAGGGCACCTCGTTCCGCGCACTGATTGACGAAGTGCGTCAGGCCATTGCCGAAGAACTGCTGACCACCGGGCGGATGAAGCTGGCCGAAGTCGCCGAGCGTCTCGGCTATGCCGAGCCGGCGCCGTTCATCACCGCGTTTCGTCGCTGGCGCGGCCAGTCGCCGACGCAGTACCGGCAACTGCATCAGCGCGAACTCGATGCACTGGCCGCCGTCGGCGCGCGCCGACGCGGCTGAAGCCAATCAGGTCGCGGCCGTCAAAGCGACCTTGAAGTGCGCTTCGGTTGCCTGGCGCACCTGGTCCAGCGTGACGCCGTCAGCCAGCTCGATCAGCGTCGCGCCGCTGCCTTTGCGGTCGATCGCGAACACCGCCAGATCGGTGATCAGCAGATCGACGACGCCCTTGCCGGTCAGTGGCAACGCACACTGACGCTTGAATTTCGGTGCTCCGTTCTTTTCGGTGTGCTCCATGACGACCACCACGCGGCGCACGCCGGCAACCAGATCCATCGCGCCGCCCATGCCCTTGATCATCTTGCCGGGCACCATCCAGTTGGCGAGATCGCCGTTTTCGGCCACCTGCATCGCGCCGAGTATCGACAGATCGATGTGGCCGCCGCGGATCATCGCGAAGCTGTCGGCGCTGGAGAAATAGCTGGTGTGCTTGAGTTCGGTGATCGTCTGCTTGCCGGCATTGATCAAGTCGGCATCGACTTCGTCGTCGTACGGGAACGGCCCCATGCCGAGCATGCCGTTCTCGCTCTGCAAAGTGACGGCGATGCCGTCCGGGATCAGGTTGGCGACCAGCGTCGGGATGCCGATGCCGAGGTTGACGTAGTAGCCGTCCTGCAACTCGCGTGCGGCGCGCGCGGCCATCTGTTCTCGGGACCATGCCATGTCAGTTCTCCTGTGCCGGCGTCGCGCGCGGTCGTGTCGTCCTTCGCTCGATGTGCTTGACGTAGTGTGTGCCGACACAGAGGCGATCGACATAGATGCCCGGCGTGTGGATCTGGTCGGGGTCCAGTTCGCCGGGCTCGACCAGGATCTCGACTTCGGCGATCGTCAGCTTGCCGGCCGTCGCGATCATCGGATTGAAGTTGCGCGCGGTCTTGCGATACACGAGGTTGCCTTCGGTGTCGCCTTTCCAGGCCTTCACCAATGACACGTCGGCGACCAGGCCGGTTTCCATCACGTACCAGTCGCCGTTGAACTGCCGGGTTTCCTTGCCTTCGGCCACCGCCGTGCCATAGCCGGTGCGCGTGTAGAACGCCGCGATACCGGCACCGCCGGCGCGGATGCGCTCGGCCAGCGTGCCCTGCGGGTTGAACTCGATCTCGACGCCACCGCTCATGTACAGCTGTTCGAGAATCTTGTTTTCGCCGACGTACGACGCCAGCACCTTGCTGATCTGGCCGTTGGCCAGCACCGCCCACATGCCGTGATCGTCGGCACCGACGTTGTTGCCGATCACCGTCAGTTGCTTGACGCCGCTATCGCGCAGCGCGGTGATCAAGTGCTCCGGCACGCCGCAGAGCCCAAAGCCGCCGGCCATGATCGTCATGCCGTCGCGAACCATGCCGTGCAGCGCGGCCTGCGCATCGGGATAAACCTTGGATTTCATCGTCGCCTCCGGTGAATGACGACGCGCGTCGTCGATCGGAATGCCGGCTTGCATCGCCTTGCAGCGTCTCATTACAGCGCTGGCGTCGCGTCTGAGCGTCGCGTCGTTTGCGCTGCCGAATCGGGTCTATCAATACTAGCAACGAATCACGACCGGCTGCGCCGTGGCCCGGCGGCGGTACGACGAGCATCCCTGGAGAGATCGCAATGCCCGGTGTCTATTTCGACGAAAT
The DNA here is from genome assembly GCF_900129825.1 of Hydrocarboniphaga daqingensis. GTDB lineage: Bacteria > Pseudomonadota > Gammaproteobacteria > Nevskiales > Nevskiaceae > Hydrocarboniphaga > Hydrocarboniphaga daqingensis. The sequence continues at coordinate 334,871 of NZ_FQWZ01000003.1, forward strand.
GAAGGTTGGCCAGCGCTTCGTACATCCGATCCGTCGCACGATCACCGAAGCCGACAACGTCTGGTTCAGCGCCATCACCCACAACCCGGCGTATCTGCATCTGGACGAGGAGTATTGCCGCGAACACACCGAGTTCGGCACGCGCATCGTCAACAGTGCGTTCACGCTGGGCTTGATCGTCGGGATCTCGGTCAATGACACCACGCATGGCACCGCGGTGGCGAACCTGGGCTGGGACGAGGTGCGCTTTCCCAAGCCCTTGTTTCACGGCGACACGGTGCGTGTCGAAACCGAGGTGCTGCAACTGCGCGAAAGCAAGTCACGGCCCAATGCGGGCGTCGTCGAGTTCATCCATCGGGCCTACAACCAGAAGAACGAACTGGTGGCCCACTGCCGGCGCAGCGCGCTGCAGCTCAAGCGTCCGGTCGCCAGCGACTGAGGCCGCAGTCGCGCTGTCAGCGTGCCAGGATGCGCCGCGCTGACTTCAGGTGCGGCACGTCATACATCTTGCCGTCGATCGCAACCGCGCCAGCGCCGCTGGCAAATGCATCGACGATGCGCTGTGCGAGTTCGCGCTCCGCGGCCGTCGGTGTGAAGGCCTCGTTGATGATCGCGACTTGGTCCGGGTGGATCGCCATGCGTCCGGTGAAGCCGTCGTAGCGTGATTCCAGGCACGAGCGGCGCAAGCCATCGAGGTTCTTGAAGTCGACATAGACGGTGTCGAGCGCTTCGACGCCCAGCGCATGGGCGGCCAGCAGGCATTGCGAGCGCGCGTAGTCATACATGCTGCGCCAGGCACCACCCGGCAAGCGCGGTTCGCCGGCACCCAGCGCCGCACTGAGGTCTTCGGCGCCCCAGGTGATCGCTTGTATGCGCGGATGAGCCTGCTTGACCAGCTCGCTGAGCCTCAGCACCGCAGCCGGCGTTTCGGTGACGATCGCGGTGATGCGAATCTGGCCCTGAGTCAGGCCGTGCTCGCTCTCCAGCGCATCGAGATAGTGGCCGACGATCGCCACGTCCTCCGGCCCGCGAATCTTCGGCAGCAGGATGCCGGCCGGACGCGCCGGCACGACCATCGCCAGGTCTTTCAGCAACTCGCCCGATTGCAGATCGTTGACGCGGACCCAGATCGCGTCGCGCGCAGCGGCGTGAGCCGCGAGGTAGTCGCGCATCTGGGCGCGGGCGGCCGGCTTGCGTTCCGGCAGCACGGCGTCTTCGAGGTCGAGTACCAGTGCATCGGCACCGGCGCCCGATGCCTTGGCGAGCTTGCGCTCGCTGTCGGCAGGAACGAACAGCGTCGAACGGATCATCACGATGCTCCGGGTCGGCGCAGCGGCGGAATCAGACGCGCTCGTAGACGATCGCGATGCCCTGACCGCCGCCGATGCACATCGTCGTCAGACCGTAGCGGCCGCGCGTGCGCTGCAGTTCGTGGATCAGCTTGGTCGCCAGGATCACGCCGGTCGCCCCGACCGGATGACCGAGCGAGATACCCGAGCCGTTCGGATTGACCTTGGCCGGATCCATGTCCAGCTCCTTGCTGACCGCGCAGGCCTGCGCCGCAAAGGCTTCGTTGGATTCGATCACGTCGAGATCCTTAACGCCGAGGCCCGCGCGCTGCAGCGCGATGCGCGTGGCCGGCACCGGGCCGATGCCCATGTAAGCCGGATCGACGCCCGCATGGCCGTAGCTGACGATGCGCGCCAGCGGGATCAGGCCCAGCTCCTTGACCTTGTCGCCGCTGGCCAGCACGACGGCACCGGCGCCGTCGTTGATGCCCGAGGCATTGCCGGCCGTGACCAGGCCGTCCTTCTTGAACACCGGCTTCATCTTGGCCAGCTGCTCCAGCGTGACGCTGGCGCGGACGTTTTCATCGGTTTCGAAGACTTCGACGCCTTTGCGCGTGGCGATCTGCACCGGCACGATCTGCGACGAGAAGCGACCTTCGGCGATCGCTTGCGCGGCGCGGCGCTGGCTCTCCACCGACACCGCGTCCTGCATTTCGCGCGTGATGCCGTAGCGCTCGGCAACGTTTTCGGCAGTGATGCCCATGTGGAACTTCTGGAACGGGTCGTGAAGGATGCCGAGCATGTAGTCGATCATCTGGATGTCGCCCATGCGGCCGCCCCAGCGTGCCTGCGTCGACAGATACGGCCCGCGGCTCATCGACTCGGCGCCGGCGGCAATTGCCACGCCGGTTTCGCCGAGCAGCAACGCCTGCGTCGCCGACACGATCGCCTGCAGGCCCGAGCCGCACAGACGGTTGACGTTGAACGCGGGCGTTTCGATCGGCACGCCGGCGTTGATCGCCGCGACGCGGCCGAGGTAGGCGTCGCGTGCCTCGGTCGGGATCACGTTGCCCATGACGACGTGTCCGACCTGGTCGGCCGACACGCCGGAGCGCTGGATCGCGGCCTTGACGGCGGTGGTCGCAAGATCGGCGAGGGCAACATCCTTGAGGCTGCCACCAAAGCTACCAATCGCGGTACGAGCGGCCGAGACGACGAAGACATCAGGCTTGGACATGAGCAATTCCGTTTGGGACGAGTAGGAGAGGGCGCATCGACGCGCCGGTGGTGTCAATTGTAGCCACTGCGGTCTGGCCCGGTGCTGATCAGTGCAGCCAGTGCTCGCCGACGATGCGGTTCTGGCGCAGCGCGAACGAGGGCTTGACCCAGGCCACCAGTAGCGGCAACACGACCAGCGCCAGTACCAGATTGATGCCCATGATTGCGATCAGCAGCAGCCCCATGTCGGCGACGAACTTCAGATCCGACATCAGATACCAGGGCAGGATGCCGATCGTCATCACGGTGGCGGTGAATAGGATCGCGCGGCCCGTGGTCACCAGCGCGGCTTCGATCGCCTCGTTCCAGCGCCCGCTGCGGGCCTGGACTTCTTCGGCGATACGCGACAACAGGTAGATGCCGTAGTCGATGCCGACACCGACGCCGATCGCTGCGACGATCATCGAATTCACATCGAGGCCGACGCCGAGCCAGTGCATCGCGGCGATCAGCGCTTCGTTGGCCAGGTTGACCGGCACCAACAGCAACAGCCCGGCGACGAACGAGCGATAGGCCAGGCTGCATAGCGCGAAAATCAGCAGGTTGAGCACGCCGATCACGATCCATTCGTACCGTTCGATCACGCGGTTGACCGCTTCCTGCAACGCGATCGTGCCGCTGCCCAAACGCACGCGGAATTCGGCGTGGTCGGCGCCGACTTCGGCCACCGCGCGCTGCGCAGCGGCCAGTGCCGCATCGACGGTGTCCTGTCGGTTGTCGCGATACCACAGCGACACCGTGGCGTGCTGCAGCGTCGGGTCGACGACATGACCGAAGTTCTTGGCGCTGGACCCCATCATCGCGCCGATCGACGCGGCACTGATCGCCCGCTCGCGCGCATCCAGCGGCATCCAGCGCGGGTCACCGCCGTTGAACAGGCGGTTGGTTTCGGTCAGATAGTCGGCGAATGACAGCGTCGCGCGCGGCGGGTCGGCGCTGTTCTCCATCAGCCGTTGCAGTCGCTGCATCGTCATCACCGTGTCGACGCGCTGTGATGTCCAGAACGGCGCTTTTGGATCCTTGGCTTCCAGCACGATCTCCAGCGTATTGACGCCGGGGAACTGCGCATTGATCGCGCGCACCGCCTGGTTGAACGCCGAGTCCGGCCAGAACAGGTTGGAGCCTTCGACCGGATTGCCGATCTTGATCTGCGCGGCTTGCTGGACGACGACGCCACTGGCGATCACGACCACCACCGTGGTCAGTAGCGCGGCGCGGCCTTGGCTGAGCCGCGCGATGCGACGCAGCAGCCCGACCGTGACCGGGCTGTTCGATGTGGTGCGCATCCGCTGCGGCGCCGGCAGGCTGGCCAGCAGCAGCGAGATCAGCACGACGCCGGTCGGGATCAGCCACACCGCCCACATGCCGCAGAACAGCGCGTGCCGGACCATCGCCGGTATGGGCGCGGCACACACCACGACGATGCCGAGCACGTCGGTGACGATGCCCAGCAGCGACGGCGCTGCCATCACCGTCATCGTCAGTTCGGCAGCGCGGCGTCGGTCGCCGACATCGGCCAGGATCTCGTAGAAGCGCTCGGTGAATTGCACGCTGTGCGAAAAGCTGCGCGCGGTCAGCAGCAGCGGCACGACCATCAGCAAGGGCTCGATCGACACGCCGAGCCAGCCGACCAGGCCGAATGCCCAGATCGCCGCGGTCGCGCTGGTGATGATCGGCGTCAGTACGCCGACCCAGCTGCGCATGTACAGCAGCAGTGCGCCGATCAGCAGGCCGACCGTAACGAGTGCGATCGCGACCATCTGCCGCTCGTAGCGGTACACCCAGCCGATCAGCATCGGCTGCCCGGCCACGTAGACGCGGTGGTGTTCGTCGCGGGCTTGCTCGGCCAGCCGCTCGACATAGGCGAACACCTCGCCGTAGTCGACGCGCTGCTCGATGAACGTGGCCAGGATCAGCGTGGCGCGATCATCGTTGGAGATCAGAAACGTGCGGACATTGGGCGCCATGTCGACATGGCGGCGGAACCGCGCCAGTTCGGCGTCGGTCTGCGGCGGTGCATCGCCCATCAGCGGGCGCATGTCGATGCCCAGCGGTGTGGCTTCGGAGTAGCGTGCCTTTTCCGTGGTGATCGACAGGATCTGGTCGTGATCGACGCCGGGTGCCAGGTCGATATCGCGCGTCAGCTTCCAGGTTTTGGCCAGCGTGTCGGCGTTGTAGATGTCGCCGTCGACGCGCTCGAGCATCAGCATCACGGTCAACGGATTGCCGAAGCTGGGATGGTCCTTGAACGTCTGGACGAACGGATCGTCGCCGGGCAGCAGATCAGAGAACACGGTGCGCAAGTCGACGCGCGGCAAGCCGGCGGCGAAGAACGCGGTGATCGCGACGAACAACACCAAACCGGCCCGCCGATGGGCCAGCACCCAAGTCGCTATTCGTTGCCGCAAGCCCATCGAGGTCCTCGCCCGTTACCCGCGCGAAGACTGCCCGTGTCGGCGCGCCGGCGCACTACCCAGGCCGGGTAGTGGCCCGCGGCTGCATGGCTTGCGTTTAGCCGTTCCAGTCCAGATTGACGCCGGCCAGCACGCTGCGGCCGGGGCCGGGCTCGTAGAAGCGGCCGTTGCCATCGTTGACGATCACCGAGCCGACATAGTCCTTGTCGAAAAGGTTGTCCGCGCGCAGGAAGCCGCGAAGACGCCAGTGGGCGCGCTCGACGATATAGCCCAGGCCGGCGCCGATCAGCGTATACGACGGGGCCGACTCGCTGTTGACGTCGTTGACGAACACCGAGTCGATGTAGCGGGCATCCAGTTCGGCATTCAAGCCGCTGCGGCCGCCAAAGTTCAGCCCGGCGAAGCCGCTGTGCTCGGGCGCACCGGCAATGCGCGAACCACGGGCGACCGTTGCATTGGCCGCCGTACACGGCGTGCCGACGCAGGTGGCATACGGCTGGCGCACGGTGGCATCAAGCCAGGTGTAAGCCAGTTGCAGACGCAGGTCCTTGGCCAGCAGCGTCGTCACCGACGCTTCGGCACCCTGCCGCCGTGTCTCATCGATGTTGCGGAACGTCGAGCGGCCGCCACTGTTGGTGGCCACCGCCAGCTCGTCGCGAGTGTCGGTGTGGAACACCGCCAGCTCGGCCAGCGTGCCGGGCTGCAAGCGCAGCTTGGCGCCGACCTCGGCGTTGTTGCTGCGCGCCGCCTCGAGGTCGAGGTTCAAGCCCGCGTTGCCGTCGGGACGATAGGCCGCCTCGGCCAGCGTCGGCGTTTCGAAGCCGCGACCGTAGGAGGCGTACAGCCGCAGCGCGTCATTGGCGCGATACGTCAGGCCAGCGACCGGCGTCGTCGCCGAATAGTCGGTGTTGCCGCTGTCGTCGCGGTTAGCGCCGACGATGTAGCGGTCGCGTGACTCGATATCGACGCGGCTGTGACGCGCGCCGGCCATCAGCGTGAAGCGCTCGGTCAGTGCGACGCTGGCTTGCAGGTACTGGTCGAGGTTGCCGACGACGTTGCGCTCGTCGCGCCGCAGCGCGCCGCGGACGCCGAGCTCGCTGCCGACGAAGTTGTTGTAACCCAGGCGGTGCTGCGACAGCTCGTCGTAGTTCAGACCCGCGACCAGCGTCAGCTGCCGGCCTCCGAGCAAACCCTCGTAGGTCCACCGCGCGTCGGTGCCACCGTATTGCGTGCTCAGGTCGACGACGCCACCGCCGTGGCGGGGATTGCCCTGCGTGGCCGCCGGGATCGCCAGATACTGCTCGACCGTGCGCTCGCCGTAGTAGCCCAGCACGCGCACGCTCTGGGTGCTGCTCAAGCGCAAGTCGTAGATCAGGCCGCCCTGATTTTGCTCGGCGCTCTTGCGCGTATTGAATTGCGTGGCCTGCACCGTGGCCTGGCTCGGGTCGGCATTGAACTGCGCGCGCGTCAGGCCCAGCGGGTCCTGTGTGTCGGGCGACGAGAACGTATTCAGCACCAGGCTCAGTCGTGATGCCTCGCTGATCTGCCAGTTCAGCTTGGTGTTGAACGATTCGCGCTTGGCTGCACTGTGGTCGCGGAAGCCGTCGGTGTCGAACCGCATGTAGTTGGCGATGTAGTCGATCGTGCGGGCTGGATCGACGCTGGAGCGCATGGTGATGCTGCTGCGCTGCGTGCCGAAGCTGCCGGCGACGAAGGCGCCGCCGACCATTGGATCACCGGCACCGTCGGCGGTGAACATCTGGATGACGCCGCCCGACGAGTTGCCGTACATCGACGAGAACGGCCCGCGCAGCACTTCAACGCGCTCGGCCGACCCCAGATTGAAATGCGACACCTGTCCCTGGCCGTCCGGTTGCGTGGCCGGTATGCCGTCCAGATACAAGCGCAAGCCGCGCACGCCGAAGGTTGCGCGCGAGCCAAAGCCGCGGATCGAGATCTGTGTGTCCTGCGCGTAATTCTGGCGGTCGCGCGCGATCAGACCCGGTATGGCCACCAGCGCCTCGCTCAGGTTGACGCCCAGCGTATTGCCGTACAGGTCTTCGCCGCTGACGGTGCTGATCGACGCCGGCACGTCGAAACTGGCGACCGGCAGCCGCGTGGCCGTGACGGTCACCGTTTCCATTTCGACGGCAGCGGGACTGCTGATGACCGCCGTGTTGCCGATGGCCGCGACTTCGGTCGTGTCGGCGGCGCCTGCTGTGCAGCAGGCCAGGCCGAGCAGGCTGGCGCCGAGGCGCGCCGTGCTCGTCGATAAGGGTTTACGCATGCTCTCTCCGTCGCGGTGTCATGTGGGGTCTTCGTCGCTGCCGCCGATCGTCTGACGCGATCGTGGCCTGGCAGCGGCGCCGCGGGGCGCAACGACCGTGCCACCCGCCGTTGCAGCCTCCAATGCGGTGGCGTCGAGCATCTTAGCTGCTGTGGCCGCTGATCACGCTGCCCGCGCCGATCCGTTGCGCCATTCCTGTCGACACGGATCGGGACAGGGTGTGGCGCATTCGATACAGCGCGTGGTGCATCACCGCAGACCAAGCGCCGTCGGCAGCCGATTCGCCCATTAAAACAGCGCGGCATCGTGATGGCATCCGAATTGCTCCCCGGCCGCCCGCCCCACCGGGGCAAGACTCGTCACCGTCATCGAAGCCAAAGGAAGACCCATGAGAATCGTACTGCTCGGCGCGCCGGGATCAGGCAAGGGAACGCAAGGGGAAAAGCTGGCCGCGCATTACGACATCCCCAAGTTGTCGACCGGCGATGTACTGCGCGACGCAGTGCGCCAGCAGTCGCCGCTAGGCCTAGAGGCCAAGGCCGCGATGGATGCCGGCCTGCTGGTCGAGGACCGCATCGTGATCGGCATCGTCCGTGATGCATTGTCCGACCCGCGACTTGCCGGCGGCTTCATCCTCGACGGCTTTCCCCGCAACGTGGCGCAGGCGCAGATTCTCGACGAACTGCTTGCGGCCCAGCGGTTGCCGCCGATCGACAAAGTGTTGCACCTGGACGTCGACGCGGCCGAGCTGCATCGCCGGCTGATCGACCGCGGCTTGGCCGAGGGCCGCAGCGACGACGACCACGACACGATCATGCGCCGCATCCAGGTCTATCAGCGCGATACCGCTCCGCTGCTGGATTACTACGGCGCGCAGTCCAAGCTGTTCACGATGCCCGGCGTCGGTCATGTACTGACGATTTTCAACCAGCTCTGTGCCGAGCTGGACGCCCGTAAACACGACATCCAGTCGGTGATGCACGAGACGCGTCGTTTCGCGCCGTCGGAAGCGTTCGTCGTAGCGGCCGCTGTCGATGCCGAGCGCCTGCAGGCGCTGCATCGTCACGCGGCGGAGGATCATGTCGGCTTCTGGGCGGCGCAGGCGCGCACGCACCTGACGTGGCAACGGATGTTCGACCACGCGCTCGATGACAGCCGGGCGCCGCACTACCAATGGTTCTCCGGCGGCCTGATCAACGCGTCCTACAACTGCCTGGATCGGCACCTCGATACGCGCGGCGAGCAGGTCGCGATCACGTTCGAAACCGACGACGCCCAGGTGATCCGCTACACCTACGCCGAGCTGCACCGCCAGGTCTGCCAGCTGGGCAATGCGCTGCGCAGCTTGGGCATCGGCAAGGGTGACCGTGTCGTGCTGTATCTGCCGATGGGGCCGCAGGCGGTGATCGCGATGCAGGCCTGTGCCCGGATCGGCGCGGTCCACTCGGCGGTGTTTGGCGGCTTCTCGGCCGATTCGCTGAAGGACCGGATCGAAGATGCCGGCGCGCGCCTGGTGATCACCGCCGATGCAGCGCCGCGCGGCGGCAAGCGCGTCGACCTAAAGGGCGCAGTCGACAAGGCCTTGAGCAATGGCGGCTGCGCCAGTGTCGAGCGCGTGCTGGTGTATCAACGGATGGATGGCTGCCCGATGCACCCGCAGCGCGACCTGCGCTGGCAGGATCTGGTGCCGTCGCAGCCGACGCACTGCGAGCCCGAATGGGTCGACGCCGGTCATCCGCTGTTTCTGCTGTACACCTCGGGCAGTACCGGTAAGCCCAAGGGGGTGCAGCATTCCACTGGCGGTTACCTGCTCGGCGCAACCGTGACGATGCAATGGGTATTCGATCTCAAGCCGGGCGACGTGTTCTGGTGTACGGCCGATGTCGGCTGGATCACCGGGCATTCCTATGTGGCCTACGGGCCGCTGGCCAACGGCATCGAACAAGTGATGTTCGAGGGCGTGCCGACGTATCCCGATGGTGAGCGCTTCTGGCGGATGATTGCTGCGCACAAGGTCAGCATCTTCTACACCGCGCCGACGGCGATCCGAGCGCTGATGCGGCTCGGTGACGAGTTGCCGGCGCGGCATGATCTGTCGTCGTTGCGCTTGCTCGGTACGGTCGGCGAGCCGATCAATCCCGAAGCCTGGCTGTGGTACCACCGCGTCATCGGCGGTGGACGCTGCCCGATCGTCGATACCTGGTGGCAGACCGAAACCGGCGCGATGATGATCGCGCCCGTGCCGGGTGCAATGCCGATCAAACCAGGTTCGTGCACACGGCCCTTGCCCGGTATCTGCATCGACATCGTCGATGAGGACGGCGTACCGGTGACGCAGATCGGGCGGGGCGGACTGCTGGTCGTCACCAAGCCGTGGCCGTCGATGCTCAGCACGATCTGGGGTAACGATGCGCGCTATGCCGAAACCTACTTCGGCCGCTTCGGCAACTCCGTGTACGTGGCCGGTGATGGGGCTCAGCGCGATGAAGATGGCGATGTCTGGATTCTGGGCCGCATTGACGACGTGCTGAATGTGTCGGGCCATCGACTGGGTACGATGGAGGTCGAGTCGGCGCTGGCAGCGCATCCCCGCGTCGCCGAGGCGGCGGTCGTCGGGCGGCCTCACGACATCAAAGGCGAAGCGATTCTGGCGTTCGTGGTCGTGCGCGGCGAGCGTGAACACGCGATCGCCAGCGGGCTGCAGCGCGAGTTGTGCGGCTGGGTCGCCGAGCAACTCGGCGCGATCGCCCGTCCCGATGAAGTCCGTTTGGTCGACGGCCTGCCCAAGACTCGCTCGGGCAAGATCATGCGGCGCCTGCTGCGCTCGATCGGCGCGGGCCAGCACCTGACGCAGGACACCAGCACGCTGGAAAACCCGGCAATCCTCGATCAGCTGCGCGGCTGATCGAGGCCGCGTCGCCGGCCGACGTTGTCGCCGATGACACAGACTGTGTCATCGGCGACACAGCTAATCGCGTCGCGAATCGCCGACGGCGATGTCGTGGCGCTTCAGCTTGCGGTACAGCGTGTTGCGACTCATTCCCAACTGGCGCGCGGTCAGCGTCATGTTCCAGCGGCACTGCTCGACCGCATGCAGGATCGCAGCGCGTTCGGCGTCGAGCAGCGGGTTGTCCGACATGGGCGTTGTGGCCGGCGTCGAGTGCATGTCGACGGTCGCGACTGCCTGCGGCGTCGATGCGATGGCCGCGTTGGCGGCGGGCTCGCTCTGGTAGTGACGTAGTTCGGATGGCAGATCGACCATGCGGACCACGCTGCCTTCGCAGATCGCCAGCGCGGTGCGGATCACATTGCGCAGCTCGCGGATGTTGCCCGGCCACGGATAGGCCATCAGCCGTGCAAAGGCGTCACCGTCGATCGACACCGCTTGTGTCGATTCAGTGGCGATCATCTGCCGGATCACGCGTTCGCGATCGCCGCGCTCGCGCAGTGCCGTCAGCTCCAGTGTCATGCCGTTGAGGCGGTAGTACAGGTCTTCGCGGAAGGTACCGGCGCGGATCATGTCGCGCAGGTTGCGGTGCGAGGCGCTGATCACGCGCAGTTCGACCTTGATCGGCGTGTCGCTGCCCAGCGGCAGCACTTCTTGTTCTTCGAGTACGCGCAGCAGTCGCGTCTGCAGATTCAGCGGCATGTCGCCGATCTCATCCAGGAACAGCGTGCCGCCGCTGGACTGCAGGATGTAGCCGCGTGCGCCTTCTTTGCGCGCACCGGTGAACGCACCCGGTCGATACCCGAACAGCTCCGACTCGATCAGCGTTTCGGGAATCGCGCCGCAATTGACCGCCACGAACGGCTTGGACGCGCGTGCGCTGGCCAGGTGAACGGCCTTGGCAAAGGCTTCTTTGCCAGCGCCGGTCGGTCCCTGGATCAGCATCGGCACCTGCGAATCGACGACGCGACCGGCAGCGCGGACGTTGCGCAGCATCTCCGGATCTTCACCCGCCAGCTCGGTCAGCGACATCACGGCGGGCCGCGGCTGCGGCGTTACGTGGACGCGATCGACAAAACCGCGCTGACGCGGGCGATGCACTTCCATCAGCTGTGCCGAGCGCTGTGCCGGCACCATGCTGATGAAGTAGCGGCGGCCCATGCGCACATCGCGCACCGGGAACAAGGCCTGGCGGGTGCTGGCCAGCTGGGCCAGCTCCGCTTCGCCGACATCGAACAGGTCGCTGACGCGGCTGCCGATCAACGCGGTGCGGCCCGGCACCTGCAACAGCGCCACCGCCATATCGTCGGCAGCGACGATCGTGCCGTCGTCGGACAGCGCCAGCGCTGCGTCGTGCAGCAGATTGACGAACTCCGGACGGCTGTGGAAACGCAGAATCCGGTACGGCTGGCAGCGGCGCAGAAACAGACACTTCTCGATCAGGCGCGCTGAAGTATTGACCAGCGCCATCGTGTGCATCTGGCTCGATCGCGTGTCGTGCGATCCGACCACCGAAGCGTCGAGCACGGCGATCATCGAGCCGTTTGGATCGCGGATCGGCGCACCGGAACACGACAGCCCGATGTGGCGCGCGCGGAAGTGATCGGCGCGATGGATCGTGATCGAGCGACCTTCGGCGATGCAGGTGCCGATCCCGTTGGTCCCTTCGGTCTGCTCGCTCCAGTTCGCGCCAATGATCAGGCCCGCACTGCGAAACATCGTCGTCAGCGTCGGATCGATCTTCTCTGACAGGATGATGCCGTTGACGTCGGTCAGCAGCAGCGCGTAGCCCGATCCGCTGATCTGGTCATACAAGGTGTCCATCTCGGCGCGCGCGATATCGACCAGCTCTTCATGCTGGCCCTGCAGCTCTTTGAGGTTGCGCGTGTCGACGACGCAGGTCGGATGCGAACGCGCCGGATCGAGACGATAGTCGTTGACGCAACGCTGCCAGGAATTCTTGATCGGCTCTTCGATCGCCGTTCGCGGTGCCGCGCCCAGTCCATTGACCAAGCCGAGCACGCCGCGCGCGTGCTGTACCAATGCGGTGTCACCCATGCTGCACCTCGTGTTGGCCGTCACCGTATCGGTGATCGGCTCGTTGTTCTCCTCGCCACATCCGCGGTAGCCGCCGACGATCACGCACCGGCACAGCGACACCGTGCCGAACGCTAGTCCCGGCATCACGCGGCGTCAACGCGGCTTTGGTCGTACTGCAATGCAGCATGGCGACCCCGCCGCGATGACTGTCATGGGCTGTGTCATCGGCGTGACACCGGAGGACCTGCCGTGATGGCGGCGCGCGGAGCCGGCGCGCAAGCAGCCCGCTGTCACGGCTGTGGCGTAACTGCAGCAAAGCGTCGCGTCTGCAGTGCGTCCTTCACCGCTGCCGTGACAGCCCGGCGTACGCGCGCGGTTGGCCAGCATTGAGGAATACAAACAGAAACAGCGACATGCAGTGCACTGGAGTGCGTGGCATGAGCGTTGCTCAAGCGCGCCCCGCCGCAGCGTGTGCGAGCGACGTGCCCTGCAGAACATCGCAAAAACAGGCGATGCACCGCACGTCGTTGAAGAGAGACGCCTCGGCACAGCGGCCAGGGTCCGTCCGGGTTCTGGCGCCAAACAACCTTCCTTCTTGGGGAACACTATGAAGCACTCGTTCAAGCGTCACGCCATTGCCTTCGGTATCGGATCGATGTTGGCCTCCACCGCTGCATCCGCCCTTGAGGTGCAGGCGGGCGACTGGAAGTTCACCGCCAATGGCAACGTCAACGTTCACTACATCCACTCGACCTGCGAGAACAAGCCGCAGGCGATCGTGACGGTCGGCAGCGCTTGTGCCGTCGACGTCGGCGGCAAAAAGAACGTGTCGACCGTCAGCAATGGTTTGCTGCCGGCCGCGCTGGTACTGGGCGTGGCGACCACGCAGGACGGCTACGACATCACCGGTACCTTCGGCTTCTATCCCGGCGTCAGCACCAATGACGGCGGCAGTCCCAACTTGCAGCAGGGCGGTGGCCTCGGCACCAACGTCGCCCTCGGCACCACCGGACTGGATGTGCGCCAAGTGTTCATGACCTTCGGCAACAAGCAGATCGGCACCTTCTCGCTGGGCCGCAACTTCGGCCTGTTCGGATTCGACGCGATCATCAACGACATGACGCTGCCCGGCGTCGGTGTCGGTGGTGCGATGTCCGGCGGTGCGCCAGCGAACACGACGCTGGGTTCGATCGGCTTCGGCTATCTGTACACCGACACGCTGGCGCAGATGAACTACACGACCCCGGCCCTGATCGAAGGCCTGACGCTGACCCTGGGCATCTTCGACCCGATCGAGCCGCTGCTTCAGGGAGCCGCGACCGCCGAGAGCGCACCCGGCTTTCACGGCAAGCTGGTCTACAAGGCCGGCGCGCTGTACCTGTCCTCGGCCTTCATTTCACAGACCCAGAACCTGCCGACCGGTCAGAACTACACCGGTACCGGCGTCGATGTCACGGCCAAGCTCAAGCTCGGGGCTGCGGATCTGATGGCCAGCTATTACACCGGCAGCGGTATCGGCACGACCGGCCTGTTCATCCTCAGTGACGACGGCCTGGGTAACAAGCGCGATTCCGACGGTTATCTGCTGCAGGGCACCTACACGTTGGGCAAGACCAAGCTCGGCTTGAACTATGGCGTCAGCAATCTGGATTTCGCGGGTAGCGCCGATCGCGCTGCAACACCGAACCTTCTGGAGACCAACAGCAAGGTGACTGCGGGCGTCTATCACGCATTGACCAAGAACCTGACGCTGCTGGCCGAATTCAGCGATGTCTCGACCGAAGCGCACGACGGCGCCAAGAACAGCAGCAACAACGTCAACGTCGGTGCCTTCCTGTCGTTCTGAGTCGTCTCTCCGCGACCCTGGCCGGACCGAGAGGTCCGGCTTTTTTTTTGGCTGACGCCAGGTGCGTAACGCAAACGTGACAGTCGCCGCTGGCGGGACGCGCCGATGACACACCCGGCGCGACACGATCGGATGCCAATGGCACCGACCCGGCAATCGACGCGCATTTCGCTGCAATGCAGCACGAGAAAAAGGCCTATAACGTCGACGATTGCGCCGTGTGAGCGCGTCATTGTGGTCCGCTGCCGTGCAACAGCGTCGTGGCATCGATCGTGCTTAACGGCGCGCCGGTGCAGCCGCAGGGGCTCAACACCATCAAAACATTCTGGAGGCAGAGAACAGATGGAAACCATTCCACGTTACCGCGGCGCCCAGCGCCGCAGCCGCAACACCGTAGTCGGGGCGCTGAGCGCAATCGTGCTCGCCGCGATGTCGATGTCGGCGCAAGCCGGCGTCACGCCGGACATGATCTCGACTGACGCCACCACACCGTCCGATGTCCTGACGGTGGGCATGGGTCAGAGCGGTCAGCGTTACAGCTCGCTGAGCAAGATCAACACGCAGACCGTCGTTGATCTGGTGCCGGCCTGGACGTTCTCGTTCGGTGACGAGAAACAGCGCGGCCAGGAAACCCAGCCGCTGATCTACAACGGCAAGATGTTCATCACCGGCTCGTACTCGCGTCTGTGGGCGCTCGACGTCAAGTCCGGCAAGAAGCTGTGGGCCTACGAGCATCGTCTGCCCGACGGCATCATGCCGTGCTGCGACGTGGTCAACCGCGGTGCCGCGCTGTTTGATGATCTGGTGATCTTCAGCACGCTCGATGCGCATCTGGTGGCGCTGAACCAGGAAACCGGCAAGGTCGTCTGGAACGAAAAGCTGGATGATTACAAGGCTGGCTACTCCAACACGGCCGCTCCGCTGATCGTCAAGAACCTGATCGTCACGGGTGTGTCCGGCGGTGAGTTCGGTGTTGTGGGCCGCGTCGATGCGCGTGACGCCAAGACCGGCAAGCTGGTGTGGTCGCGTCCGACCGTCGAAGGCCACATGGGCACGCTCAATGGCAAGGACAACGGCATCACTGGCAAGACCAACGCAAGCTGGGAAGGCGACCAGTACAAGTCGGGTGGCGCGGCGACTTGGCTTGGCTGCACCTACGGCGCCGACGTCGACCTGATCTACTGCGGCACCGGCAACCCGTCGCCGTGGAATGCGCACACGCGTCCGGGTGACAACCTGTATTCGTCGTCGACGCTGGCGATCAAGGCCGACACCGGCAAGATCGTGTGGAGCTACCAGAGCACGCCGCATGATTCCTGGGATTTCGACGGCGTCAACGAGTTCATCCCGTTCGACATGAAGAAGGATGGCAAGACGATCAAGGCCGGCGCCAAGGCGGATCGTAACGGCTTCTTCTATGTGCTCGATCGTACCAATGGCAAGCTGCTCGGCGCTTCGCCGTTCGTGTCGCAGCAAACCTGGGCCAGCGGCGTGGACATGAAGACCGGCCGTCCGATCGAAACCGCGAATCGCCCTGGCGATCCGGGCAAGGAAGACAAGGGCAGCTCGGTGTTCGCCGCACCGTCGTTCCTCGGTGGCAAGAACTGGATGCCGATGGCGTACAGCCAGAACACCGGCCTGTTCTATGTGCCGTCAAACGAATGGGGCATGGATATCTGGAACGAACCGATCACCTACAAGAAGGGTGCGGCCTTCCTCGGCGCCGGCTTCACGATCAAGCCGCTGTACGAAGACCACATCGGCGTGCTGCGTGCGATGGACCCGGCCACCGGCAAGATTGTCTGGGAAGCCAAGAACGGAGCACCGCTGTGGGGTGGCGTGATGAGCACGGCCGGCAATCTGGTGTTCACTGGCACGCCGGAAGGCTATCTGAAGGCCTTCGATGCCAAGACGGGCGCCGAGCTGTGGAAGTTCCAGACGGGCTCCGGCGTCGTCGGTCAGCCGGTGACCTGGGAGCAGGACGGCGAGCAGTACGTGGCCGTCGCCTCCGGCTGGGGCGGTGCGGTACCGCTGTGGGGTGGTGAAGTGGCCAAGAAGGTCAAGGACATCACACAGGGCGGCATGCTGTGGGTGTTTAAGCTCCACACGAGCAAGGCCAACAGCGTTGCGCTGAAGTAGCCGCTGCAAGGCTGCGGTGCATCGCACCGCAGCCTTGATTCGACGGACCGTTGCGGCGCCATGCCGCAGCGGACGAATTTCTGAAAACGGTCGGCGCGCTGCACGGTCGCCGGCCGCCTAACGACTCCATAACCGGTTGTCCCTGTCATGAAAACTTATCGTTCTATTCTGGCCGCCCTGTCCCTGTCGGCTGTCGCGACTCTCACCGTGTCGCCGCTGGCGTTGGCGCATGGCAACGTCACACCGCAAACGGTCGATACGGCCGCGCTGCCGGCGATCAAGAATGGCCCGCTGACGGTGAACCCGTATCGCGGCAACAAGAAGGCGATCGATGTCGGCTCGGCTGCCTACGGCCAGAACTGCGCGCGCTGCCATGGCTTGGGCGCCGTATCTGGCGGTATCGCACCCGATCTGAGAATGCTGCCCACCGGTGACGATGGCGACGAGTACTTCCAGATGCGCGTTCGCAACGGCGCGATCCGCAACGGCGTGACCTACATGCCTGCCTTCGGCGACATCTTCTCTGAAGAAGCGATCTGGGCGATCCGCACCTATCTCGACAGCGTTCATCAGGAGTAGCTCATGAACCGAGTGCTGGCGCGTGTATCGCTGATGCTATTGGCGCTATGGCTGCCGACCAGCGTTTTGGCAGCGGACGACGATGCGGACGAAGCCGTCCTCGACCAACTCGACCAGGCACGCGAGCGCGGTGTGCTGGAGGTCGCGGTGTATCGCGACTTTCCTCCGTATTCGTATCCGCAGCAGGGCAAGTATGTTGGTGCCGATGTCGATCTCGCAGCCGCGCTGGCACGCAAGATCGGCCTGCCGCTGAAAGTGCGTCCAATCATGCCGGGCGACGATGCCGACGACGATCTGCGTAACAACATCTGGAAGGGGCACTATCTCGGCGGCGGTGTTGCCGACGTGATGCTCCATGTCGGCATGGACCCGCAGTACGTCGCGCGCCAGGACAAGGCCGACCTATTTTCGCCGTACTTTCGCGAAGCCGTGAGCATCGCGTATCGGCCCGGCCGCTACAAAAATCTGACGACGCCGATGGCGCTGGTCGGAACCAAGGTCGGCGTCGAACTGGGCTCGATCAGCGACTACTACATGAGCGGTGCCTACGGCGGCCGTCTGCGCACGTCGGCCGTGCGCTTGCCGACGACGCAGGCGGCGGTCCAAGCCCTGGCTGACGACGAGATCGACTCGGTGATGGCGCCGCGCGGCGAGCTGCAGGGTTTGATGAAGATGATCGGCGGGCTGTCGATCGAGACGCGGACGACCGAGTTTCAAGGCTTGTTCCGCACTGCTTGGGATGTCGGCATCGCGATCAAGGCCGGCAATCCGAAGCTCAAAGCAGCGATCCAGATAGCGCTGCAGGAGCTGCAGACCAGTGGCGAGTTGAAGTCGATCTACGCTGCGTACGGCGTCGACTACGTTGCGCCCGAGATGGCATCGACGGCGGCGGCATCGCACTGATGTCACGCGCCAGGGCTGCGCTGCTGGTCTGCGCGCTGTGGTGCGCTGGCAGCCTGCCGGCGCATGCAGCGACGGCGGTCGACACGCCGGTCGATCCATTGAATTCGCCGAGCTG
Organism: Hydrocarboniphaga daqingensis; assembly: GCF_900129825.1. Lineage (GTDB taxonomy): Bacteria > Pseudomonadota > Gammaproteobacteria > Nevskiales > Nevskiaceae > Hydrocarboniphaga > Hydrocarboniphaga daqingensis. The sequence goes on from NZ_FQWZ01000003.1 coordinate 352,708, forward strand.
GCAGTACATGCGCCAGCGCTTTCTGGGCAAGGACCCGATGGTGTTCGACGCGCGTGTGCAAGTGCAGATGCCGTCGGCTGCCGAAGATCAGATGCAGGTGCCGGTACACGTCAGCGCGCCGGGCCTGACCGATGTCGTCGACGTGCTGGTGTTCGCCGACTTGAATCCGCTGCCGAAGATTCTGCGCTATCAGCCCACGTCCGCCGCGCCGGACATCGGCTTTCGCTTCAAGGTCGAGCAGTCGACGCCGGTGCGTGCCGCGATGCGAACCCGAGATGGCGTCTGGCATGTAGGGGGCGCCTGGCTGCGCGCCAGCGGTGGTGGGTGCACGGCGCCCAGCGTCGGTACCGGCCAGGGCTTCTGGCAGGACCGTCTCGGCGAGATATCGGCACGGCTGTGGCCGCAGCAACCAGGACTCGAGCGCTTGCGGCTGCGGATGATCCATCCGATGGACACCGGCCTGGCTGCCGGCATCCCGGTGTTTCACATCGACCGGATCGACATGCGTGCCAGCGATGGCCGCTTGCTGGCCAGCCTGCAGACGTACGAGCCGGTGTCCGAGAATCCGGTGATCAGCGTCGACCTGCAACACAGCGGACCGGTACGGATCGACGCGCACGATATCCAGGGCAATCGCTTTGCCGCGACGGTGACGCCGTGAAACGCCGCTTTCGTATCAGCGCCGCCGTGCTGGTCGCGGCATCGTCGATGGCGGTCGCCCACGCTGCCAACGACTACCGGCTTGGCGCCCAAGCGGTTGCCGACGGCGTCTATGTATTCAGCGGCCGCAACGAGCACTTCACGCGCGACAACGGCGGCAACATCGTCAACACCGGATTCATCGTCGGCACTGACGCCGTCATCGTCATTGATACCGGTCCGTCGTTGCAGTACGGCGAGCAGCAACGCAAGGCGATTGCGGCGATCACGCGCGTACCGGTGCGGCAGGTTTACGTCACGCATCAACATCCCGACCACTATCTCGGTGACGCGGCATACGCCGATGCGTCGATTGCTGCATTGCCGGCCACGATCAGCGCGATCCAGACCCAGGGCAACGCGCTGGCCGACAACCTATATCGATTGGTCGGCGGCTGGATGGCCGGCACCCAGTCGCAGTCGCCGACCTCGACGGCGACGCCGGGCGTGGTCGAGATCGGCGGACGCAAACTGCGCTTGATCGGCACTGCCGGGCATACGGCTGGCGATCTGATGGTGTATGACGAAGCGAGTCGCACACTGTTTGCCGGTGACCTGGTGTTTCACGATCGCGCGCCGACGACGCCCAATGCCGATCTGCTGCAATGGCTCAATGCACTGGATCAGATCCGTCAGATCGACTTCAAGGTGCTGGTTCCAGGGCATGGCGCCGTGGTCCGCGATGCCAGCGCGATCGAGCAGACACGTGACTACCTGCAGTGGCTATCGACGAGCTTGCACACTGCAGCCGAGCAGGGCCGCGATATGGTCGAAGTGATGAACCAGCCGTTGCCCGAGCGGTTTCAGAAGTTGGCCGTACACGACGAGGAATATCGCCGGTCGGTATCGCATCTGTATCCGGCGATTGAACTGACGACACTGCCGCGACGATAGCCGTGCTCGCGGCTTGCGCGCACCGCGTCAACCGAAGCTGTCGCGTGTGATCGTTCGGTACCAGGCGCGTGCCTGCTCGGCTTCGCTGCGGCGTTGCGTTGCGTCGCCACCGAGCGCGCTGATGCCCTCCGACAGCACCGACAGGCGATCTGCCACCACCGCGTAGTAGCCGCTGACCGAGATCGCCGCGTCGGTGTCGAGCAGGCTATAGCAGGTGTTCAGCAGCATTGCCTTCGGCATCGGCTTACCGAGTAGATCGGCTGCGATCGCGGCCGCGCACAGCTTGGCCTGGCTGTTGGCAGCAAAACCGGATTTGGGCATCGGGGCGGCGATTGCGGCGTCGCCGATCACATGGATGCCAGCATGTCGCGTCGACTCGAAGCGCTGCGGATGCACCGGGCACCACTGTGTCTCGTCGGTCAGATCAGCATCAATCGCCAGCTGCGCCGCGGTTTGGGCCGGTATCACTGACGCCAGATCGGCCTGGATCGGCATCGTGGCATCCCGCAGCCATAGGTGATGCCGCTGTGTGTCGACCCGAACCACTTCGCCATTGAGCGCTCGCGGAATCCATTCGATCACGCCGGGATAGCGGCGGTCCCACTCCAGCTGAAACAGCGCCCGCTTGGTGAAGTCGTCCTTGGCATCGGCGATCAGGATGCGGCTGTTGCGATGGCCTCGACGTTGTAGTGCGGCCGCCATCAGGCTGGCGCGCTCATAGGGACCGGGCGGACAGCGATACGGATTGGGCGGCGCCGCGATCACGATGCGAGCCCCGTCGGCCAGTGCAGCGAATCGGTCGCGCAGCCCCGTGACTTGCGTGCCGCCGAGCCAGCCATGGGGCATCGCATCACTGTTGCCCGGATGGAGTCCTTCGATGCGATCCCAGCGCATCGACACGCCCGGTGCGACGACGATGCGATCGGCACGATGTACGCCGTGCTGTGCGGTCCGCACTTCGCGTTTGACCGGATCGATCGTGACGACCTCGTCGATCAGCACGCGGACGCGGTGCGCCGTTGCGACATCGCGAGTGTGCCGCGTGATCATCGCGACCTCATCGAGGCCGGCGATCACGCCGTTGCTGAATGGCCCGGTCAGGAACCGCGCTTGTCGGTCGATCAGCAGGATGTCGGCGTTGGGCAGGTAAAGACGCAGCTGTCGAGCGCAGCTGGCGCCGCCGAATCCAGCGCCGACGACGATGATCCGCGGACCTCGCTTTCGCGCCGATGCAGTGCTTGCGGGCAGCAGCAATGCGGCCGCCAGCAACTGTCGACGGCTCAGCGTGATGTTCACGGGGCCGATCGCCCGAGTTCGGCGGCCAACTGCTGCATCGTCTGATCGCTCATACCGCGTGCGAATCGCGGCATCACGCTGCCGTCATCGCTGCGGCTTCGATAGACGCGCAGACGATCGAAGATGGTGTTCGCATCGAGGCTGTCGAGTGAGGCACCGAAGGCGAACTCGGCTTGCGCTTCGGCATGACAGGTCCGGCACATCTGGGCCAATGGCGATGGCGGCGATGATTCCGCTCGTCCCGGTTGCGCGAAGACGACCAGCGCGACGCCGGCGATCAGGGCGACGCACTGGATCAGGCCAACGCGGGTTGAGGTCGAGCCGCGTGGGGCCGCCATGGACGCTTCTCCATCGAATGACGCCGAAACCGGGGCGCCGCCAAGGGTAGCGATACCTGCAGGGCGCAGCCAGCGTAGGCGCTGCTGCGCAGATCCAGCGTGCCGCCGAGCGCCTTGATGCGTTCATGAATGCCGAGCAAGCCGAGCCCGGGTCGCTGTACCGACGGATCGAAGCCATGACCGTCGTCCGCGATGCCCAAATGCAGCTGGGCACCCGCGACGATGCGGACCTGGATCGTGATTCGCTCGGCTCGGGAGTGACGCAGTGCGTTCGACAGCGCTTCCTGCACGATACGGTAGACGTGCGTGGCCACATAGGGCTCGACCTGATCGCAGTCGCGGTCGATATCATCGACGATGGTGATCGGCGTCGGCATGCTGCGCCATTGCCCAATCAGCGTCTGCAGTCCACCGGCGAGACCCAGCGTATCGAGTGCAGCGGGACGCAGACGGCGCGACATCCGACGACTCAGCTGATGAATCTCGGCGACGGAGTCGCGAATCCGTTGCAGTGCAGCGTCGCCATCCGCGTGCTGAGCTTGCTGCAGCAGGATCGTTGCCATCTCGATCGCCGCCACATGCTGCCCCATTTCGTCGTGCAGTTCGGTTGCGATCAGGCGACGCTCGTCTTCCTGTGCGTCGAGGTTCCGCAGCAGCAGCCGTCGATTCTCGGCAATGCCATCGGACAAGCGCCGCTGCAGCTGAAGGATGCCGTCGAACAGCTGCCGCAGATCGGCCGCGCCGGACCGCGGGAGACGTCCATTGATATCGCCGTGCTGCATCTGCTCAAGCATCTGTCGCGCAGCCTGCAGCGGACGTAGCGCGCGACGCACCAGCAGGACGATCAGCAGATTGGCGATGAAGGCCATCAGCACGATCAGCTGCATCACAACGCGGGTTTCGCTCCAGGCTTCGTTGAGCTCGGAAACCGGGTCGGCGCTCAGCACCAGTTGGTACCGACCGTTGTCGACCGGCAGCGAGCGGCTGTGCCGCCTCGATGCACTGATGATGTCGCCGGCAAACCAGGCGGGCGCCGTCAGCGGTTTCGTGTCCGGGCGCTCGCAGCCAGCGCCTGCCACCGGCTCGCCGAGGTATACGCACAGATGACGTTGTCGCTGCTGCGCGTCGGCCCAGCTCCGCCAGGTTTCGCGCGACGACGAGTGCGGGCGCAGCGCCAGCAGCAGTATCGTGGCATCCAGACTGCTGCTGGCCGCTTCGAAGCTGGCGCGAACCTCGTCATCGACGGCCTTGCGCGCATTGCGTAACACCAGGCTCAAGGCCACGACCAAGGTCAGGCTCAGTACCAGCATCATCGTCACCGACAGCTGCCAGCGCAGCGAAAGCCGACTGATATTCATGCGGCACTCAGATGGACGACACCGGATGCGATGGCGATCCGAGCCAGATCGGCTGCGTTGCCGGCGCCAAGCTTGCCGCGAATCGCCGTGTTGTAGTTCGCCACCGTCTTGCCGCTTAAAGACAATTCGCGGGCGATCTGCGACACGCTGCGGCCCTCGGCGAGCTGGCGAAAAATCTCGAACTCGCGTGTCGACAGCTGACGCAAGCGCTCGGGTGTCGCCGGCGCCGATCGTGACGCGGTGGCCAACGCGGTGTCGATCACCGTCTCGCCGCAGGCCACGCGATGCACCGCGTCGACCAAGGCGCTCGGGTTGGAGCGCTTGCTCAAGTAGCCTGCCGCTCCGGCCGCCAGCGCGCGTTCCACGATCACCGGCTCTTCGTGCATGCTGACCACCAGCGCCCGCAGTCCAGCGTCGCGGTGTCGCATGCGACGCAGCACTTCGAGTCCGCCGACGCCCGGCAGCGACAGGTCGATGACGACCACATCGACACCGCCTTTCAAGAACCGTCGGTATCCGGCTGCACCGGAGCTGGCTTCGCCGATGACGTCGATCGCCGCACGGCTCGACAGCAGATGTCGGTAGCCTTCGCGAACGACGGCGTGGTCGTCGATCAGCAAGACGCGGATTGGCGCTGCAGTGCAGCGGTGGCCTGGCTGGCTCATGGTCTCTCCCGGGACTCTGCCGCCGCGGTCCGCAAGGACCAGGCCAGCGCGTTTCCAGGGCGAAATCAGATCGGAATCAGCTGAAAACAGCCGGCGCAGCTGTCACGCACCCGCGCCGCTGGTACAGCTTGTCACGTCGATGACACACCGCAGCGACGGTATCGCTGCGGTGAAATCGGTCATGTTGCGGGTAGCGCAATCCGGACACCGGCATGGAACGCGCGCGGCGCTCCCGGGCCGATGAAGCGATTCGAGTCCTCGTATTGATCCCCGAGCACTTCGTCGGCTTCGCCGTACAAGCCGAACGTGGCGTAGTCGGTGTCGAGCAGATTGTCGACGCGCGCAAACAGGGTCACCGCCCGACTGACGCGGTAACTGCCGAGCGCGTTGACCAACATGAACCCGCCGATGCGACGGTCGTCGACGTTGGCCTCGTCTCCGCGATAGTGCGAGCTGCTGCGCGCGGTCACGCCGAGACCCAGATAGAGCGCGTCCGTCGTCCAGCCGAGGTTGGCGCGCGCCAGATGCTGCGGTACCAGCGGGATGCGGTCTCCCGACCGCACTTGCCGCGTCTGCTCGTTGTTTCCCAGTGGATGGTTCGGCGTGTTGACCAGAAAGTCCTCGCGGAACCGCGCATCGACCCAGCTATAGCCCACCGATAGCCGTAGTGAGGTGCTGATCGCCCAGTCGAGGTTGATCTCCGCGCCCTGCCTCAGCGTATCGCCGACGTTGCTGAAATAACCCTGATTGGTCAGGCGACCGTCGGTGATGAACAGGATGTCGTCGCGGCTGATGCCGCGATACAGCGCGCCGTTCCAGCGCAGAGCCCGCTTTCCGCCGCGTAACCCGATCTCGATGTTGCGCGTGATCACTTGATCGAGCGGCGGATCATCGACGAAGCCATTGGGCAGCTTGCACGGTGCCTCCGGATTGGCGCAGGTCAGCTCCACCGGTGTCGGCGCACGCGACGCTTCCGACACCGAGCCGAACAGCGTCAGCGTCGGCCGCAGATCGAAGGTTGCGCCGATCAGCGGATTGAAGCGGGTGAAGTGATGGTCGCCATCGAGGTCGTCGTCGGGCCCCTGATCGCGAAGCTGCACTTCGGCGCGCTGATAGCGGCCGGCCGCGGTGATGCTGAGTCGCTCGGTTGCCTGCCAGATATCCGATACGAACACGCCCAGATTGCGATTGGCGGCATGCAGGCCCACCAAGGATTCACCGACGACGATGCCGCTGCCGGTCGTGCCGCGATCGTCACTCAGCTGGGCCAATTCGGTCTGCGATCTGAAGCGGGTGAAGCCATCGTCGATACTCATGCCGACGTAGCGGCGATTGGGTCGGCCCAGCAGCGGCTGCTCGTGAGCCCATTGCAGGCTCAGCCCGCGACCGGTTTGCCGAGTCCGGCTGCTGTTCTCGGTGGCGCTGTCGTTGGCCTCGCTGGCGGTGACCGGCGTCGAGTTCTGGTCGACGACGACCTCTTCTTCATCGCCGTCGTCCTCGAATTCACACAGCAGCGGGGCGCCGTTGGCATCGACGTTGGCGGGATCGGCGCAGGCGGCAAATTCGGTGCCGTCGCCGTTGAAGCTGCGCGAGTCGTTGCGGCGCCAGTAAACACCGCCCGACAGTGTCGATGCCTCGCTGATGCGATGCCGCCACTGCAGGTTGACGAACAACATCTGCGGCTCGGTGATGTCCGGATGCGTGAACACCGCATCGCGCCCTTCGGCATCGAGAAGCTCGATCGGGACCGCGCCATTGCCGCGCAGGCTGTTGTCGGCGGCGGTGATGCTGAGGTCGGCGCCGGAGTCGCCACGGCCTATCGACGCGCGCGTAAATAACTGACGTAGCCGGCTCTGTGAGTAATCGCGCCAGCCGGTTTCGTCTTCGGTCTGCAGCAGCGCGTACAGCGCGGTGTCTTCGCCGGCCACGCCGTAGCCGAGCGAGCTGCTGATCCGGCCAAAGGAGCCGGCACCGGCTTCGGCCTGCCAGCCGGGCTGGTCCCAGCCGGTCTTGGTCCGTACCGATATCGCGCCGCCGAGTGTGTTTTGACCAAACACCGGGTTGGCGCCGGGAATCAGCTCAATGCGGTCGATCGCATCGTCGGGGACCAAGTCCCAGTTGACGGTATCGCCGAAGATTTCATTGATGCGCACGCCGTCCTGATAAACCGCCAGCCCCTGCGGCAGACCGAGCAGCGGCGATACGCTGTAGCCGCGATAGAACACGTCGGCCTGGAACGGGTTGTTCGCGGCGTCGGCCAGGTGCAAGCCATTGGCATTGTCTGCCAGGTAACGACTCAGGTTGCGGCTCTGCTGATCGCGCATGTCGTCGCTGCCAAAAACCTGCGCATTGCCTGGATACCGCCGCAAGTCGCCTTCGGCGCCGGCAGTCGGCGTCAGGCCGATCACATAGATCGTCGGCAGTTCGATCGATGCCGGATCGGTCTTCGGCTGACGGTCGGCGTCCACTGCCGGGTCCGCAGCGATCGCGCTGCCCCCGATCGCTGCCGCCAACAGGACGGCGCTGTTTCGCAATAGGTGTCGCAAGGGCTCTCTCCTCGTTCACGCTCGTTGCCGTCTGACGCGGCGTGGCGCAAGACTAGCGGCATGCTGAGCGCTTGAGCAGCGCCGCGATGCGAGTCGGGAGTTTTTCCCGATGCAGCGTTTTGCAAATGGGCGCATCGTTTGCTGCGCGCTGCGCCGCCGCTTTGCGGACCGCTATCGTCGGTGACGCCTGCGTACGATGCGTGGATGCTGATGCCGTCATGGAGAGTGCCCGATGATCCGTAGCTTGCTGACGATTTCCTTGCTTGCCGCTGCACTGTCGCCGTTGGCGCAGGCCGCATCGCCGGCGCGCGCCTACGTGCCGAATGAGGGCGACGGAACGATCAGCGTCGTCGATCTGTCGCAGCGCCCTGCGACCGCGCGTGTGCTGACCGCGGCACCGCTGGGCAAGAAGATCCAGAGCATCACGGTCGACGCGACCGGCAGCCGGCTGTTTGTCGTCGATGCCGATGCCAGCGTGGTGTTGGTTGTCGATGCCCTGACCGGCGCCGTCCTCAAAACGATCCCGGCAGGTCGGTCGCCGGAGGCCGCCAGCCTGTCGCCGGACGGCAAGACACTGGTTGTCTGCGCCGAGGAATCGAACCAGGCCTTGTTCTTCGATGCGGCGACCCTCGCCGAGCGCTTCCGTGTCGACATGCAGGGACGCAATCCCGAGCATTGCGTCTACAGCCCCGACGGCAAGCTGTTGCTGGCCAGCAACGAAGAAAGCCACGACCTCGATCTGATCGACATCGCGTCGCAGCGTTCGATCGCCCGGATCGCCGTCAACGGCGCCGCGCGCGGCATCGGTTTTCTACCCGACGGCAAGACCGCCTACGTCGCCAACGAGGGCAGTAATGCGGTCGATGTGATCGATATCGCGGCACGCAAGGTCCGCCAGTCGATCCCGACGGCACTACGAGCAGCGGGCATCGCCGTCGCGCCCGGCGGCCGGCGGGTCTACGTCAGCAATGGCGGCGCCGGCAGCGTGACGGTGATCGACCCGGCCACCCACCTCGTCGTCGCGACGATCGCCGTGGGTCAGCGGCCTTGGAACATGGCATTCAACGCCGATGGCAGTCGGCTGTATGTCGCCAACGGGCGCAGCGATTCGGTGTCGGTGATCGACACCGCGTTGAATCAAGTGGTCGACACGATCGCCGTCGGCAAGCGCCCCTGGGGCGTTGCGATCCGCTGACCTGCGGCTGCGTGCCGTCTGGCATCGGCGGCGCTGTCAATAAAAAAGCCCCGCACGTCGGGGGAACGTGCGAGGCCGGGGCTCTGGCTGGGGGAGCCAGACTCGCCTGGGAGTGCGGCGAGGAACGCGGCCCGGGGGGGGCGGGGCCACGTTCACCATCTCTGAGTCCAGATCTGCGAACTAGTTCACAGATAATGAGTAACAGAATGTTGCGGCGGCCTGCTGCCGGCCGGTTGATTCCGCCAACGGGACGGCCGCCGGCCTCCGCGCCGCTTAAGGTCTGCGTCCGTGGCCGTCCGGGACGAACAAGCTGTTCCACACCACATGGCTCAGCGCCTGGATGATGCGCTCGCGCTGTGCCGGGTCGTCGATCAGGCGGAGTTGGTAGCTGCAGCGCTCCATCATCAGCAGCAGCACGTCGCTGACTTCCTGCGTCACCTGGCTGTGCATCGTGTGACCGCTGGCCGCGCGTCGCAGCATGTCGCGGTTCATCTGCATCAACCGCCGCAGCGTCTCACGGTAGGCGGTGCCGATGGCCGGATCGGACGCCGCGGTTTCGATCGCCGCCTGCATGATGGTGCGATGCTGGTCGTAGGCTTCGATGATCCCGCGCACGGCGATATCGAGCCCGTCGCGGCTCACCGTTTCCGGGCGCTCGAACCACTCGCCAGCCGCCAGCGTGATCGCGTGGCTGACCTGATCCAGCGAGTAGGCAACCAACTCATTCTTGTTCTTGAAGTGCAGGTAGAAGCTGGAACGTGAGATACCGGCTTCGCGTGCCAGCGCCTCGACGCTGATCGACCGGAAGCTCTCGCCGCCGGCCAGCAGCTTTTCCATGGCCTTGACCAGCAAGGCGTGGATACCGAGGCGGCTGTCCACTGATTTATCGTCGCGGCTCAAGGGAATTGGACAGTTTGGGTGGATGTGTCGGCGGGCGGAAGAATAACGTCCGGGCATCGGCGACACACGGGTCGCCAAGCCGGAGTGCGGGACCGATGACGATACGAAGCTGGACCTGGGCGCGGCAGGAGATTGCCGGTTTGAACGCGGAGGTGGACTACCACCGGATCGCCCATCTGTCGTTTTCGACGCGCTACGGCACGCCGATTTTTCTGCATGCGCTGTTTTCGGTGGCCTTCGTCCACAACGTCGGCATGCCGGCGATGGCGAAGATCCTGTATCGAGACGGGCGCGGCCCGATTATCCGCGACACGCGCCGGCGCAACTTCGACTCGCTGACGTTCTTCGGCGAGTTATATCGCCACGGCGAAGGCCCCCAGACGCAGGCGATTGCGCAGCACCTGGTGCGCGTGCATTCCAACTTTCCAATCGACAACGCGATGTCCTTGTACACGCTGTCGACGCTGTGTTGCTTGCCGCAGCGGTTTTCTCAGCGGTATCTGGGCCGCTACGGCATCGCGGCCAAAGAGAGCCAGGCGCAGTTCCTGTTCTGGAAGAAGATCGGCGGGCTGATGCAGATCCAGGGCATTCCCGATACTGCCGAGGCGCTGCTGGCGTGGATGATCGACTTCGAGCGACGCGAGATGCGGCCGTCGGCCGAATGTACGGCGATCACGCAGGCGCTGGCCCATGAATGGGCCAGCTACTGGCTGCCACGGCCGTTGCAGGCGCTGGGACGCAGCGTGTTCTACAGCCTGATCGACGCGGATCTGCGCAAGCGCCTGCAACTGCCGCAGCCCAACGGCCTGGTCCGCGCGTTCACCGGCTTGCTGGTGAACCTGTTCTTTCACGCCAAGCGGCTGTTGCCCGACCCCGCCGAACGGCACTTTGCCGATTACTTCCGCCACGGTGCCCGCCAGGGCCTGGTTGCTGAGCCGGTCAACGCGCCGGAGCGCGTCCGATGAGCGCCAGCCACTTACCGTATCGGCTGATTCCGGAGCCGGTGGCGCTGCTCGATGTCGGCAAAACACTGGCGGGCCCGGCCACGGCGGCACGCTGGCGGCGCACGGCGCTGATCTACGCTGCCTTGCTGCTGCTGGGCACCGCGCTGGCATGGCTGGCGCAGCCGGCCTGGGCGGCGTTCGGGCTGGGCCTGACGATACCGGGCGGCGGCTTTTTGCTGCACGCGGCCAGCCCGCTGACGTCGACCGCTCTACATGTCGCGCTGTTCGCCGGCACGCTGCTGTTGTTCGTGATCGCGCTGTTTCTATGGATCGCCACCGGCAACATCGCCGCTCCGTTGCTGGTCTGGCTCGGCAGCGCGGTGGTCGCCGCGACGATGGATCACTGGACCGGCGTGCCTTACAGCAGCCTTGCCGATATTTGCGGCAGCGGCCGCCTGGCCACGCAGGGGCAGGACGCCCGCTTGTGGCTGCCGCTGGCAATTGCGGTCGTATCGCTGATCGTCACGTGGCGCTTTCGGCGGCGACTGCCGGCGATGCGGGCCGAGGCGGTGCGGATCAATGCGTTTCTTGCCGACGCCCGCACGCCGGTTACGCGCGACGTCGATGCCGTCACCGGCGTGGCCAGGGTCAGACCGGTCGATGTCCGGGATCTGCAGCAATGGCGCTTCCTGCTCGACCGCGCGCTGCAGCCGGTCGGCGAGTTCAATGGCTTTGACCGCATCGACGAATTCCGCGAAGCCGCCAAGCGTTACCAGATCTGCAACATCTCTTACATGCTGTCGATGCACGCCTACGCGCGCACGCCGTCGTTTCACGGTTATCAGCTGCAGGCGCAGGAAAACCTCGCGCTGAAGATGATAGATCACCGCTGCTGGAGCTACTGGCGGCTCGAAAACATCTGGGGCAACTTCAAGACCGACCCCAATCCTTTCATCAAGGACAACATCATGTATTACGGCTGGTATGCGGCCATGCTCGGCCTGCACCAGCTCAACTACGGCGACGATCGCTTCAGCCGGCCAGGCGGCATCCGGCTGGAGCATCCCAACGGCACCGTGTACGAAACCAGCTTTCCGGACATCTGCCAGCTGATCTTCAACAACATGCAGAACTCCGACTTCTGCCTGTTCCCTTGCGAGCCGCGCTGGATCTACCCGATCTGCAACAACTTCGGCGCGCTGGCGCTGCGCTGCCACGATCGCCTCTACGGCACGACGATGTGGGACGCCGTCAAGGATCGCTATCGCACCGGACTGGAACAGGAGTTCATCACGCTGGTCGGACGCATCACCGCGATTCGTGACGCACACACCGGCGTGACCTTGCCGGCATTGACCGCGACGATGGCCGATGCGATCACGGCGATGTTCATCCACCCGGTTTTTCCGGATATCGCAGCGCGCAGCTGGGCGATCATCCGCCACGATCTGGTCCGCATCGTCGACGGCGACGTGCGGCTCAAGCTCAACGGCTGGGACAAGATCGACTTCGGCAACTACCGGCCCAGCTTGGTCACCAGCTACGGCCTGATCGCCGTTGCGGCCCGCGAAATGGGCGACGACGAAGTGGCCGACGGGCTGCTGGCTCGGATCGACCGCGAGTTTCCGAGTCAGACGATCGGCGGCGTTCGGCACTACCCCAAGGCGTCCACCAGCGCGCATGCGGTGATCCATGCGGCGCGCGTGCTGCGCGCGAACACGCTGTATGACCTCGTCAATGTCGGCATGCCGGACGCGTGCAGAACCGGCCCGGTGCTGGCGCATGCCGATTATCCGGACGTGCTGGTCGCCGGCGCGGTGTCCGATGGTGACGACCTGAAGCTGCACTTGGCGAGCGGCATCGGCGACGGCGAGTACACGATCCGGCTGGCCCGGCTCAAACCCGGCACCGGGTACCGGATCGCCGACACTGACCCCGTCGCATTCGTTGCCGGGGCCGATGGAGGCGCTAGCTTGCGCGTCGCGCTAGGCGCAGACGTGCGCAGCGTCCACATCGTGCCGGTGGGCTGACGATGGCCTGCTGCGTCATCGGATCGATGCTGATGGTGGGCGTTGTCGGCCTGGTGCGCGGCATCAAGGAGCGCGTGCTGCGCCGGCAAGCGGCAGCGCCCGAATCCTGGCGGCTACACGGCTAGCTGGCGTACGCGGAGGGTCTGGCCTTGATGCCGGCACGCTGCGGGCACAAAAAAGCCCAGTGTTCTTTAGAAGAACGCTGGGCCTTTGTGCAGGATACGAATTCGGGGAGACACGACTCTTGCGAGTTGGTCGGGGCGACAGGATTCGAACCTGCGACCTCTTGCTCCCGAAGCAAGCGCTCTACCAAGCTGAGCTACGCCCCGAATGATCGGTTGTCAGTTGGCCCGTATCAGGGCAAAAGCAGCCAGATCGATCAGCGTTTTCTTGAACGGCGAATCGGGAAGATCGCCCAACGCTGAGGTCGCCGAACCCGAGTAGGCCTCGGCGAGCGCGCGAGTGTACGGGATCGCGCCGGTGGCTTCAACGGCTTTGAGCACCGGATCGAGTTCCGGCACGCCGGAGCCACTGAGCGCGCTGCGCACCAGCGCCGCTTGTTCGGCGTTGCCGGACCGCATCGTGTAGATCAAAGGAAGCGTCGGCTTGCCTTCGGCCAGATCGTTGCCGACCGCCTTGCCGCTGACTTCGGGGTCGGCTGTGTAGTCGAGCACGTCGTCGATCAGCTGGAAGGCCATGCCCAGGTCGTGGCCGTAGCGGCCAAGCGCCTGCTGCTGCGCCGGGCTGGCGTCGGCGGCGATGGCGCCGGCTTGCATCGCGGCGCTGAACAGCACGGCGGTCTTCAATTCGATGACCCGCAAGTAGCGGGCTTCATCGACATCGGGATCGCCGGCGTTAAGCAGCTGCAGTACCTCGCCTTCGGCGATCGCATTGGTGGTGTCGGCCATCAAGCGCATGATCGCCATGCGGCCGCTGTCGACCATCATCTGGAAGCTGCGCGAATACAGGAAGTCGCCCGACAACACGGCGGCCTCGTTGCCCCACTGCGCATTGGCGGTGCGACGGCCGCGACGCAGGTCGGAATGGTCGACCACATCGTCATGCAGCAGCGTTGCCGTATGGATGAACTCCATGACCGCCGCCAGCAGTCTCGGCTCCTCGCCTTGTGCGCCGAGCGCACGGGCTGCCAGCAACACCAGCGCCGGACGCAAGCGCTTGCCGCCGGCGGAGACGATATAACCGCCGATCTCGTTGATCAGGGCCACTTCGGACGACAGACGACTGCGAATGATCCGGTCCATGCCGAGCATGTCGTCGGCGATGGGCGATAGCAGAGTTTTGAGGTCCATTGAGACGCGCCAAGAATAGGGCGTGGATGCTAGGGGGATGAGCGGGCAGGGTCAAACGAAGCTTTGGCGGCAAGTTTCTTGCGGTGCGTCACACAACCAGCTCAATTAATGCCGCTGCTCGCCCAATTTCCTAGCTCTACATTTGCTGGCCCCCAAGACCTGTGTCGACAAGTCTCTATAATCGAACGCGTTGCCCAGGGGGGGCAGCCAACTTCCACTTCTTATCTAGCGCGCGTGTGCCGGCGCAGCGGATCGTCCATGTTCGAATTCATTGATCGCGCCCGGTCCCGGGCTGTGCTGGCGGCCACGATGTTGGCCCTGATGACGGCCTGCGGTGGAGGGGGCGGCAGCACCCGGCTCGAAGCCATCGAAGTAACGCCGGCGGCGAGTTCCACCCCGGCCGGCACCACGGTCCCGTTCGTTGCCACTGCCTTGTATAGTGATGACAGTCGTCAGGACGTCACGGCGACCGCGACCTGGACGTCGGGCTCCACCAGCGTGGCCACGATATCGGACGCCGCTGCCGACAAGGGCTTGGCGCAGACGCTGACACCCGGCACCACGGCGATCAGTGCCAGCTTCGAAGGCAAGGTGGGCACCACGACGCTGACGGTGACCAATGCCGTGATCCGCTCGCTGGCCATCAGCCCAACGACGGCGACCATCGCCAAGGGCACCACCCGGGCGTTCTCGGCCTTGGCCACGTTCACTGACAATCGCGTGTTCGACGTGACCGCCGATGCCACCTGGTCATCCCAGAATGCGGCGGTGGCGACGGTGTCCGATGCGCGCCCCGACAAGGGTCTCGCAATCGGTGTCGGAGTCGGCACTGCCAGGCTGCTGGCCGCTTACGAAGGCGTGACCGGGCAGGCTGACCTGACCGTCAGCGCCGCCGCCGTCACCGGTCTGGCGGTGACGCCGGCCGATCTGAGCAAGCCCAAGGGCACGACCCAGCAGTACACGGCCATGGCCTCGTTCTCCGACAGCACCACGCAGGACGTGACGGCCGACGCGAACTGGAGCAGTTCCGCCACCGCAGTCGCCAGCGTCAGCAACGAAGCGGCATCTAAAGGGAAGGCGATCGCCGTCGCTGAGGGCGCGGCTGAAATCGGCGCTGACTACCGCGGATTCGCGGCCAAAACCGGCCTGACGGTGACGCCGGCCGTGCTGCAGAGCATCCAGATCACGCCGTCGGCCAGTTCGGTCGCCAAGGGACTGGTCCAGGCTTACGTGGCAACCGGCGTCTACACCGACGGCAGCACGGTCGACCTGACATCCACCGTGACTTGGTCCTCGTCGTCGTCGGCTGTCGCCGACATCAGCAATGCCTCCGGCAGCAATGGCAAAGCCACGACCAATACGGTCGGTGTGACGACGATCAGCGCGATCGACCCTGCAACGCAGATCGTCAGCAACAGCGCCACGCTGACGGTGACCACCGAGGCTCTGACCCGCATCGAGATCACGCCAGCGACGCTCAATCTGCCCAAGGGCAATACGCAGTCGTTTACGGCAACCGGCTTTTACACCGACAACAGCCGCCAGGACCTGACCAAGAGCGCGACGTGGGCGGTCGCGGATGCCGCCATCGCCGACGTCAGCAACTCGGCCAGCACGCGCGGCTTGGTCGCAGCCAAGGCCAGCGGCAGCACCCTGGTGACGGCGAGCTTCGAGGGCCAGTCGGGTAGTGCGACGCTGACCGTCACCGACGCTGTGCTCAGCAGCATCCAGGTCACGCCGGCCAGTGCGCGCCTGGCGTCGGGCTTCACCCGCCAATACACGGCCACCGGCGTGTTTAGCGACAACAGCACGCGCGATCTGACCACCAGCGTTACGTGGTCCAGCACCGCCACCGCGTTTGCAACGGTCAGCAACGCGGCCGACAGCCAGGGTCTGGTCAACGGCGTCAGCGCCGGCACGACCAATATCGTGGCGACCAGCGGGTCCATCAGCGGCTCGACGCCATTGACGGTCACCGCCGCCACGCTCAGTTCGATCAGCGTCACGCCGACCAATCCGACGATTCCGCTGGGCACGACGACGCAGTTGACGGCGATCGGCACGTTCTCGGACAACTCGACGCAGGACCTCAGCACGCAAGCATCGTGGAGTTCCAGCGCCACCGGTGTCGCCACGGTCAGCAACACCAAGGGTACGCAGGGCAAGGTCACCTCGCAGTCCACCGGCAATGCGACGATCACGGCTGCGCTCAAGGGCGTCGATGGCGCCACGCGGGTCACGGTCTCGGCCGCGACGCTGACCAAGCTCACCGTGACGCCGAACCCGGCCAGCGTCGCCAAGGGGCGCACGCTGCAGATGACGGCCACCGGCACCTACTCCGACAACACCACGGCCGACATCACGGCCGATGCAACGTGGTCCTCGTCCGACACCACGATCGCGACGGTCACCAATGACGGCGGCGTGTTCAGCTCGACCGTTGCCGGTCAGGTCAGCGGCGTCAAGGAAGGCAGCGCGACCGTGTCGGCCGTTCTGGGATCGGTGACCGGCTCTGCGCCGCTGACGGTGACGTCCGCAGTGCTCAATTCGATCGCCGTCACGCCGGCCACGCGCTCGGTCGCCCAAGGCGTCAGCGTTCAGTACACCGCCATCGGCACTTATTCCGACAGCACGACGGCCGATATCACCAAGTCGGTCACATGGGCGTCTGATGCGTCGGCGGTGGCCACCATCAGCAATGCCACCGGCAGCAACGGCCTGGCGTCGACCTCGGCGGTCGGTACGGCTCGCATCACGGCGCAGTCTGCTGGCGTGACCAGCCCGGCTGCGACGCTGACGGTCACCGCCAAGACGCTGTCGTCGATCACCGTGACGCCGGCAACGCCGACGATTCCGAGCGGCACGACGCAGCAGTTCACCGCCACCGCGCGTTACTCGGACAACAGCACCGCCGACCTCACGGCGTCGGTCACTTGGGCGTCGAGCAGCACCAGCGTTGCCGATGTCAGCAATGCGTCGGGTACCAAGGGCTTGGCTACGTCCAAGTCGGCGGGCCAGACCACGATCAGCGCCACCAGCGGCACCGGCAATACCGCGGTGTCCGGATCGACCGTGCTGACCGTCAGCAGCGCCGCGCTGCAGCGGATCAACCTGTCGCCGCTCAATGCCAGCGTCGCGCTGGGTTACACCTTGCAGTACCGCGCGGTCGGTGAGTACGCCGATGGCAGCAGCAAGGACGTGACCGCCGAGGTGAGCTGGACCGTGTTCAACGATGCGGTCGCCAACATCTCCAACGCCAGCGGCACCAAGGGCCTGCTGTCGCCGGTTGCCGTGGGCAACACCACGGTCCGCGCGACGCTGGGCTCGGTCGAAAGCGTGACCGGCGTGACGGTCACCAATGCCACGCTGCGCTCGGTCGACGTGACGCCGAAGAACGCCAGCTTCGGCGCCGGCGACACGCTGCAGTTCAAGGCGGTCGGTACGTTCAGCGACAGCAGCACGCTGGACTTGACTCGGCAGGTCAGCTGGGCGTCGTCGAACACCAATGCCGCCACGATCGATCAGGCTGGCTTGGCCACGGCCGGTGGTTCGGCACTGACGTCGACGACGATCAGCGCAACGCGTGGTACCGGCGTCAATGCGGTTTCAGGCAGCACGACGCTGAGCCGCGGTTTTTGATGTGATGTGACGCCTGGAGCCGGCGCGGATCGTTTCTCCGCCCGGCTCCGGCATTCAAACGCTTTCATACATTGACGAGGCGGGCCTCGATCTCTAGAATCCCGCCTCCCTAATGGCCGGCCCCTGCGCTCGCCATCGTTCGGACCCGTCTTTTGGAGCAGCCGATGTACGCCGTCATCAAGACCGGAGGCAAGCAGTATCGCGTTGCCGCTGGCGAACAGCTGAAGATTGAATCCCTGGTGGCCGAAGTCGGCGCGACCGTTTCCTTTGACCAGGTTCTGCTGGTTGGCGAAGGCGAGACCGTCAAGGTCGGCGCACCGCTGGTCAACGGTGGCGTGGTCACCGCGGAAGTGCTGCGTCACGGCCGTGGCGACAAGATCCGCATCATCAAGCACCGCCGCCGCAAGCACTATCACAAGGAACAGGGCCATCGGCAGAACTTCACGGAAGTGAAGATCACCGGTATCTCAGGCTAAGGTTGGAGCAGACTCATGGCACATAAGAAGGCAGGCGGCAGTACTCGTAACGGTCGCGATTCACAGAGCAAGCGCCTCGGCGTCAAGCTGTTTGGCGGCCAGGCCGTGATCGCCGGCAACATCATCATCCGCCAGCGCGGCACCCAGTATCACCCGGGCACCGGCGTCGGCATCGGCAAGGATCACACGATCTTTGCCAAGACCGACGGCAAGGTCGTGTTTGCGACCCGCGGTCCGAAGAGCCGTACCTACGTCGACGTCGTCGCGGCCTGACCTCGAGTGGTACCCGAAAGAGCCCCGTCCAGACGGGGCTTTTTTGTGCATGAAGGACTGAAGGTGCCGCTGTTATGAAATTCGTCGACGAATCCCAGATCGAAGTCATCGCCGGAGACGGCGGGGCTGGCTGCGTCAGCTTCCGTCGCGAACGTGCGATTCCGTTCGGCGGCCCCGATGGCGGCGACGGCGGCGATGGCGGCAGCGTGTTCGCCGTCGCAGACCCCAACCTGAATTCGCTGGCCGATTTCCGCTTCAACCGCGTGTTTCGTGCACAGCGCGGCGAGAACGGCCAGACCTCCGAGATGACCGGCCACGGCGGCGATGATCTCGAAATTCCGATGCCGCTGGGCACGCTGATCTACGACATCGAAACCGAAGAGCTGATCGGCGAACTGACGCACATCGGCAGCCGTATCAAGATCGCGCAAGGCGGCTTCCACGGCCTCGGCAATCGACGGTTCAAATCCAGCACCAACCGCGCGCCGCGGCGCTCTACGCCGGGCACGCCGGGCGAACGCCGTGAGCTGCGCCTCGAACTGTCGCTGATGGCGGACGTGGGTCTGCTCGGCATGCCCAACGCCGGCAAGTCGACGCTGCTGTCATCGGTGTCGGCGGCACGGCCCAAGATCGCCGATTACCCGTTTACGACGCTGTACCCGCAGCCGGGCGTCGTCGCCGTGGGCCAGAGCAAGTCATTCGTCATGGTCGACGTACCGGGTCTGATCGAAGGTGCAGCTGACGGCGCCGGGCTCGGCATCCGCTTCTTGAAGCATCTGCAACGTACGCGACTGCTGCTGCACATGGTCGACGTGCTGCCGCCGGACGAAAGCGACATCGCCGAGAACGTGCGCGTGATCTGCAACGAGCTGATCGCGTTCAGCGGTCAGCTCGCCGATCGCGAGCAGTGGCTGGTATTCAACAAGATCGACCTGCTGCCGGACGAGCAGCGCCAGCCGCTGATCGATCGCACCCTAGCGGCGCTGAACTGGTCGGGGCGCTGGTTTGCGATCTCGGCGGTGACACGCCAAGGCTGCGACGTGCTGTGCCGTGAGGCCATGGCCTGGGTCGACGCGCAGGCGCCGCGTAGCGAAGATCAGCTCGACCCGCCGGCCGCCGCTGGACTCGACGATCCGCAGCCGCCTGTTTCCGATGCCGGCGAGCCCCAAGCCGACTGAGCCCGCCGAAACCGAACAACCGACACGACGCTTTCATGGAACGTGACAAGCTGACCCGCGCCCGTCGCTGGGTGATCAAGATTGGCAGCTCGCTGGTGACGGCCAAGGGCCAGGGGCTGGATCGCGAGGCCATCGCCGACTGGTGCTCGCAGATTGCAGCGCTTCGCGCCGAAGGCCGGCAGATCGTGCTGGTGTCCTCGGGCGCCGTTGCCGAAGGCATGGCGCGACTCGGCTTGAAGAAGCGGCCGACCGATATCCATGAGCTGCAAGCCGCTGCCGCCGTCGGGCAGATGGGCCTGGTGCGCGCTTGGGAACTGGGTTTCGAGGCGCACGGCACGCGCGCCGCGCAGATTCTGCTGACGCACGAAGATGTCGCCGACCGCGGCCGGTATCTGAATGCGCGTGGCACCTTGAACACGCTGCTGGAGCTGGGCGTGGTGCCGGTCGTCAACGAGAACGACACGGTGGCGACCGATGAAATCCGCTTGGGCGACAACGACACGCTCGGCGCGATGACGGCCAATCTGATCGAGGCGGATCTGCTGGTGATCCTGACCGACCAGGATGGCTTGTTCGACGCCGATCCGCGCAGCAACCCCGACGCCAAGCTGGTCTCCGAAGCCTCGCTGGCCGAGCCGCAACTGGTGGCGATGGCCGGCGACAGCAAGGGTGTGCTCGGCCGCGGCGGTATGCGCACCAAGCTGTCGGCGGCCCATATTGCCGCGCGCTCCGGCGCGGCGACCGTGATTGCGCATGGCCGCGCGCCGGACGCGCTGCTGCAGATCGGGCGCGGTCAGAGCATCGGCAGCCTGCTCAAGCCGGCGCAAGGCGTCATGGCGGCGCGCAAGCGCTGGATCGCGGGGCAGCTGCAGGTGCGCGGTCAGTTCCATCTGGACGAGGGCGCGGCGCAGGTGCTGAAGGCCCAGGGCAAGAGCTTGCTGCCGGTTGGCGTGCGGCAGGCAAGCGGTAACTTCGAGCGCGGCGACTTGGTCGCGTGCATCGCACCCGACGGTCGGGAGATCGCGCGCGGCTTGTCGAATTACGGCAGCGGCGATGCCCAGCGCATCCTCGGCGCTCGCGGTGACGAGTTGGCCCAGCGCTTGGGCCATCCGGCTGAGCCCGAGCTGATTCACCGGGACAATCTGGTGCTGACCGGCTAGCAGCAGCGTCGTGACTGGCCTGCCGGCGCCAGGTTCCCGACAAATCGCGCTCAAACAAAAACGCGGGCCTTTCGGCCCGCGTTTTGGTGCAGCGTTACAACCGGATCAGATCAGGCCATCGCCTTGATGTGAGCGGCGAGGCGGCTCTTGTGACGAGCGGCCTTGTTCTTGTGGATCATGCCGCGGTCGGAGTAACGGTCCAGAACTGGGACCATTTCCTTGTAGGCGGCTTCGGCGGCAGCCTTGTCCTTGGATTCGACGGCCTTGACCACCTTCTTGACGTAGGTGCGGATCATCGAGCGCTGGCTGGCATTGCGGGCGCGGTGAACTTCGGACTGGCGTGCGCGCTTGCGGGCACTAGCGGTGTTGGCCAAGACGGACTCCTAGAACTGCAAAAAATGAGGCGACAAAACGAAGGGGCGCTAGTATTGTGATCGACCCCCGAGTTGTCAATCTGTCAATCCATCGCTGGCAGGTCTGCCGGCTGCCCGAATGTCCCGATCGTTGCTCAAATCCACCAGCATCGTCAGTGGCCTGACGCTGGCATCGCGGGTGCTCGGGCTGGTCCGCGAGATCACGCTGGCTCGCGCCTTCGGGGCAGGGCCGATGCTCGACGCGTTCTTCATCGCGCTGATGCTGCCCAATCTCGGCCGCCGAATTTTCGCCGAGGGCGCGTTCTCTCAGGCCTTTGTCCCGGTGTTTACCGAGACCCGCACGCAGCAACCGCACGCCGACGTGCGCGACCTGACGGCCGTGGTCGCTGGTACCTTGGGCGTCGCGCTGAGTGTGGTCACGCTGATCGGCTGCCTGGCCGCGCCGCTGATGGTCTGGGCGTTCGCCCCCGGCTTTCGTGACGACCCGGCCCAGGCGGCGCTGGGCGCCGACCTGCTGCGCTGGACCTTTCCGTACCTGATGTTCATCTCGCTGACGTCGATGGCCGGCAGCATCTTGAACAGTTACGGGCAATTCGCGGTGCCAGCCGCGGCGCCGGTGATCCTGAACCTGTGCATCATCGCCTCGGCGTGGATATCCGCCGATTCGGTGATGGTGCTGGCGTATGCGGTGTTCGCCGCCGGCGTGCTGCAGTTGTTATCGCAGCTGCCTTGGCTGATGAGGCTGCGTCTGTTGCCGGCGCCGCGATTTGCGCCGCGAGACCCCCGCGTCCGACGCATCCTGCGCTTGATGCTGCCGGTGGTGATCGGCTCGTCGGTGGCGCAAGTCAGCCTGCTGCTCAACACCAGCCTGGCGACGCTGGTCGAAGACGGCGCCGTCAGCTGGCTGAACTTCGGCAGCCGGCTGATGGAATTCCCGACCGGCATCTTCGCGATCGCGGTGGGCACCGTGATCCTGCCGGCGCTGTCGTCCCGGCATACCGAGCAGGCGCCCGAGCAGTTTTCGGACACGCTGGATTGGGGCTTGCGGACGATGTTGCTGCTGGGACTGCCGTCAGCGGTCGGCCTGATCACGCTCGGCGGGCCGCTGACGGCGACGATCTTCGGCCACGGCCGTTTCGGCGCTCACGACATCCAGATGACGACCTGGGTGGTCTGGGCCTATGGCGCCGGCTTCATGGGCTTTGCACTGGTCAAGGTGCTGGTGCCGGGGTTCTATGCACGCCAGGAAACGCGCTTGCCGGTGCGCTACGCGACGATCGGACTGATTGCCGGCATGACGATGAGCTTGCTCAGCTTTGCCGCCGTGCGCGGGCTCGGCATGCCCGGCGCGCATGTCGCGCTGGCGTTGTCGACGTCGCTGACGGCCTGGGTCAATACCGTGCTGCTGTATCGCCGGCTGCGCCGCGACGGCATCTACCGGCCGGGTCCGGGCTGGGCGGGCTTTGCGCTGCAATTGCTGATCGCCAACGGGCTGATGGCGGTGGTCGCACTGGCCGGCGCCGGTGATCTGAACGACTGGATCGCGATGGATGCGCTACACCGCGCCGGTCGCCTGGGCGTGGTGATCGCGGCCTGCGGCCTTGCATACTCGGCGGCGCTGCTGGCGATGGGCCTGCGTCCGCGGCATTTGCTGATGCGCCGGGCGCGTTGAGCGCAGCGCGTATAATTGGGGCTTCCCCCTTCGCCAATGCCAAAAGTGCCACGCATGGAGCTGATCCGCGGTCTGCAGAACCTGCGCGCGCAGCATCGCGGCTGCGTGCTGACGATCGGTAACTTCGACGGCATGCACCGCGGTCACCAGGCTCTGGTGCAGCGCACGCTGCAGATCGCCGGCCGGCTCGGCTTGCCCGCGGCGGCGATGACGTTCGAGCCCACGCCGCGTGAATACTTCCGCCGCGCCGACGCGCCGCCGCGCGTGCAGACGCTGCGCAGCAAGCTCGATTCGCTGGCGCATAGCGGTCTGCAGCGTGTCGTCATCGCGCGTTTCTCCCAGGCGCTGTCGACGATGTCGGCCGAGACCTTCGTCGACGACCTGCTGGTGCGCCAACTCGGCGTTGCCGCCGTCGTTGTCGGCCACGACTTTCGCTACGGCCGCCAGCGCAGCGGCGACGAAGCGCATTTGCGGGCGGCAGCCGCAGCGCATGGATTCGAGCTGAGCATCGTCGACAAGGTCTGCGTCGGCGACTTGCGCTGCAGCTCGACGGCGCTGCGCGAAGCACTGGCCGTGCCCGATCTGCCCCGCGTCGGCGACTTGCTCGGCCGGCCCTACACGGTGCTGGGGCGCGTGCGTCGCGGCTTGCAGCTCGGCCGCCAGCTCGGCATGCCGACCGCCAACATTGATCTGGTCCGTCCGCTGGCCGTGCGCCAGGGCGTCTACGCGGTGCGTGCGCGCATCGACGGCGGCCCGGCCTGGGATGGCGTCGCCAGCCTCGGCATACGCCCGACGATCGGCATCACCCGCTGCTTGCTCGAAACCCATCTGTTCGGCCAGCCCGGCGACATCTACGGGCGCCAGCTCGAAGTCGAGTTCGTGGCCTGGCTGCGTCCGGAGCTGAAGTTCGCCTCGCTGGACGAGTTGTCCGCGCGGATGCAGCAGGACGCCGACGACGCGCGAGGCATCCTCGCGCGCAACCCGCAACAAAACCCAAGTGCAACGACGTGAACGACGCCAAGCCCGAAACCGCCCGTGACGCTGCCAGCGATCTCGGCAACGACTACAAGAGCACGGTCAATCTGCCGCAAACGGCGTTTCCGATGCAGGCCAATCTGGCCAAGCGCGAGCCCGAATGGCTGGCGCGCTGGCAGGCAGGCGACTTGTACGCGCAGGTGATGGCGGCGACCGCTGGCGGCACGCTGTATCACTTCGTCGACGGCCCGCCGTATGCCAACGGCGATATTCACATCGGCCACGCCGTCAACAAGGTGCTCAAGGACATCGTCGTCAAGAGTGCGCGCCTCGACGGCCACCACGCGGCGTTCGTGCCGGGCTGGGACTGCCATGGCCTGCCGATCGAACTGCAGGTGGAAAAGAAGTTCGGCAAGGTTGGCGAAAAGCTCGACGCCGCTGCCTTTCGAGCCGAATGCCGCAAGTACGCGCTCGAACAAGTCGAGCGTCAGCGCGTCGACTTCCAGCGCTTGGGCATCCTCGCCGACTGGCACAAGCCGTATCTGACGATGCAGCCGGCCTACGAGGCCGAGCAGCTGCGCGTGCTGGCGCGCATCGCCGACAACGGCCATCTGGTGCGCGGCTTCAAGCCGGTGCACTGGTGTCTGGACTGCGGGTCGTCGCTGGCCGAAGCCGAAGTCGAATATCAGGACAAGCAGTCGTCGGCGATCGACGTCGGCTTTGTTGCCGACGACAACGCAGCGCTGGCCACCGTGTTCGGCGTGGCGATCGACGAGCCGGTGCGTCTGGTGATCTGGACGACCACGCCGTGGACGCTGCCGGCGAATCAGGCCATCGCGCTGAACGCCGACCTGGATTACGCACTGGTGCGTTTCGAGTACGCCGGCCTGCTGGTGCTGGCCGCCGACCTGGTCGACAGCGTGGCGCAGCGTTACCAGCAGAGCGCGGCCGTCGTGGCCACGGCCAAAGGCCAAGCGCTGCGCGACGCGGGCGTGACCGCTCGCCATCCGCTCAAACCCATCAGCGTGCCGGTGATTCTCGGCGAGCACGTGACCACCGAGGCCGGTACGGGCCTGGTGCATACCGCACCGGCGCATGGTGTCGACGACTATCTGGTCGGCAAGGCCTATGGGCTGCCGGTGGCCAGCCCGCTGATGTCGTCCGGCAAGTTTCAGGACGACGAGCCGGCCGTCGGTGGCCAACACGTGCGCAAGGCCGAAGAGCCGATCCTGGCCGCGCTGCGCGATGCCGGCGCGCTGGTGCATCAAGCGACGATCACGCACAGCTACCCGCATTGCTGGCGCCACAAGTCGCCGCTGATTTTCCGCGCGACGCCGCAGTGGTTCGTGTCGATGGACCAAGCCGGCCTGCGCGACGCGGCGCTGGAGGCGATCGATGCCACGCGCTGGATCCCCGGCTGGGGTCGCGAACGCATCCGCGGCATGATCGCCGAGCGTCCCGACTGGTGTATCTCGCGCCAGCGCACCTGGGGCGTGCCCTTGGCGCTGTTCGTTCACAAGGCCACGCAGGCGCCGCATCCGCGTACCGGTGACTTGCTGCGTGCGGTGGCCGATGCCGTCGAAGCACGCGGGCTCGAAGCCTGGTTCGGTTCGTCGGTGTCTGATTGGCTGCCGCAAGCCGAAGCGGCCGATTACGACCGGTGCCCGGACACGCTCGATGTCTGGTTCGACTCGGGCAGCGCCCACCAGTGCACGTTCGTCTCGACCAACCCGGCGGCGCTCGACGCGCAAGGCCTGGCGCCGATCGCCGACATGTATCTGGAAGGCTCGGACCAGCATCGCGGCTGGTTCCATTCCTCGCTGCTCACCTGCGTGGCAATGCGCGGTCGTACGCCGTACAAGGCGGTGCTGACGCACGGCTTCACGGTCGACGAGCAGGGCCGCAAGATGAGCAAGTCGCTCGGCAACGTCGTGGCGCCGCAGCAGGTGACCAAGACGCTGGGCGCCGACGTGCTGCGTCTGTGGGTCAGCGCCAGCGACTACAGCGGCGAGATCGCGATCAGCGACAACCTGCTCAAGCGCATGGCCGATGCGTATCGCCGCATCCGCAACACGGCGCGCTATCTGCTCGGCAACCTCGACGGCTTCGATCCGGCTCATGATGCGGTGCCGCCGGCGCAGATGCTGCTGATCGACCGCTGGGCCGTCGCCCAAGCCGCGCAGTTGCAAGACGAGATCCGCCAGGCCTACGCCGATGCGCAGTTCCATCTGGTCTACCAGAAGCTGCACAACTACTGCGTAACCGACCTCGGCGGCCTGTATCTGGACGTGCTGAAGGACCGGCTTTACACCAGCGCGCCCAAGAGCCTGGCGCGGCGCAGCGCGCAGACCGCGCTGCTGCATATCGCCGAGGCGATGGTGCGCTGGATCGCGCCGGTGCTGTCGTTCACCGCCGACGAGATCTGGCAGCTGCTGCCGGGCGATCGCAGCGCCAGCGTGTTCGCGCAGCGCTGGTACGCGTTGCCGTCGATTGATCTGGCCGCCGATGGCGTTGACTGGGCGTTGCTGGTGTCGAGCCGCGAAGCGGTGAAGAAGACGCTCGAAGAATTGCGCGCGGTCGGCACGATTGGCTCGGGCTTGAACGCCGTCGTCACGTTGTACGCCGAGCCGAATCTGGCGGCCGCGCTCGGCACGCCGGGCGATGAGCTGCGCTTCTGGTTCATCACCTCGGGCGCACGTTTGTCGCCACTGGCGGCCAAGCCGGCCGAAGCGCGCGAGCACACGCTGTCCAGTGGCGAAAACCTGTGGGTCTATGCGGAAGCCTCGCCGTATCCGAAGTGTGAGCGCTGCTGGCACCAAGTGGCCGACGTCGGAACCGACGCGGCACACCCCGGTCTGTGCGGTCGCTGCCACACCAACATCGATGGCGCCGGTGAAATCCGCCGCGTGATCTAACGCCGGCTGCCAAGCCGGCCCGGTACCAGGAGTTGTCCGTGTCGATGAGTTCGTTCCGCAACGTGCATTGGCTATGGCTCACCGCCGTGGTGATGCTGGTTGATCAGGTCACCAAGCAGCTGGTGGTCAAGCACATGGCCCTGTTCGAAACGGTGCCACTGATGCCGCACTTGAACCTGACCAGCTTGCGAAATACCGGAGCAGCGTTTTCGATGTTCAGCGACTCGTCGCCGATCGTGTTCGTGCTGATCGGCGTGGCCGTCAGCATCGGCATCCTGATGTGGATGCGGCGCAATCCGCAGGGTCAGACGCGGGTGGCCATCGCGCTGGCCTTGATCATGGGTGGCGCGCTCGGCAATGTGATCGACCGCGTTACGCGCGGCCACGTCGTCGACTTCGTCGACTTCTACTGGGGCACCTGGCACTTTGCGGCGTTCAACGTCGCCGATGCGGCGATCAGCATCGGCGCCGCGCTGATGGTGCTCGACTCGCTGATCGAAAGCCTGCGCAGCTCCTCTGCGCCCAAAGCCGGAGCCTGATCGATATGGACATCCTGCTGGCCAATCCGCGCGGGTTCTGCGCGGGTGTTGATCGCGCGATCGAAATCGTCGAGCGCGCACTCGAACTGCTCGGCGCGCCGATCTACGTGCGCCACGAAGTCGTGCACAACCGCTTCGTCGTCGATGGCCTGCGCGAGAAGGGTGCCGTGTTCGTCGACGAAGTCGACCAGGTCCCCGAAGGCGCGGTCTGCATCTTCTCGGCGCATGGCGTGCCGCAGTCGGTGCGCGACGATGCAGCGCGGCGCAAGCTGACCGTGTTCGACGCGACCTGCCCGCTGGTGACCAAGGTGCACATCGAGGTCAAGAGCTACTCTCGCGAAGGCCGCGAAGTGGTGCTGATCGGGCACGCCGGCCACCCCGAAGTCGAGGGCACGATGGGGCAGTTTGACGAAAGCTACGGCGGCCACATCTATCTGGTCGAAACCCCCGACGACGTGCAGAAGCTGTCGGTGCCACGGCCGGACCATATCGCGTATGTCACGCAGACCACGCTGTCGATGGACGACACCGCCCGCGTGATCGATGCGCTGCGCCAGCGTTTTCCGATGATTAGCGGGCCGCGCAAAGACGACATCTGCTACGCCACGCAGAACCGCCAGGACTCGGTCAAAGAGCTGTCGTCTCAGTGTGACGTTTTGCTGGTGGTGGGCTCCCGCAACAGCTCCAACTCCAACCGTCTGCGCGAGCTGGCCGAGAGTCGCGGCACCCCGGCTTACTTGATCGACGGGCCCGAGGACATCCAGCCGCAATGGCTCGACGCCAAACCGCGCGTCGGTGTCACCGCGGGCGCCAGCGCGCCCGAGATTCTGGTCGAGCAGGTGGTGATGCGGCTCAAGCAGCTCGGCGGTCAGCTGTCGACGGCACGCGAGCTGCCGGGCCGCGCCGAGCACATCGTGTTTTCGCTGCCGCCGGCTCTGCGTCGAGCCACGTCGGTCCGCAACGCCAGCATCGACTCATCCAGCGACACCGCGGACTGAGTCACAGCGGCCAGATGTGGCGCCGATGCGATCGGCGCCACATCTGGCGCGAACCGGTCAGCGCGACCAGCAATCGGCCGGCGTGCTCGCCGACGTCAGTCGTATGCCGGTCGACGTCATGCACAGCGAGCTGCAGCTGTCGGACGCCTGGTTGCCCACCGGAGTGGCGATCAGCGTATAGCTGGTGCTGCCGACCGAGCCCGTTGCCGGACAGGTCGACGTATTGTGAGCGGCCATGCTCAGCGAATAGATCGTCGTGTTGCCTTGAGCGGACGTCATCGTGCTGTCGCGCGACAGAAAGCCGTTGGCGTTGATGTCGCTGAGGCTACTGGCGTAGGCCTTTCGGTCGACGAAATAGGTTTCCTGGCGTGCTGCCAGATCGACCAGCGCGGCTTTGGCCACCGCGCGGTTCGCGCGCATCGTGTACGTGCGGTACGTCGGCAGCGCGATCGCCGTCAGCAGGCCGACGATGCTCACGGCCACGATCAACTCGACCAGCGTGAATCCGCGCTGGCGGTTCGGTTGTCTGGCTGCGCTGGTCATGGTGCGGTCTCCTCATCACTGCGACGTTCGCGCCAGTAGATCGTATATCGCGGCGTCGACTCGATCTTCTGCGTGCTGGTGTTGACGGCCAGTGCATCGGCCGTCAGCGCGTTGAACTCGCCGGGCAGGCCCGGCGTCGCCGTCGCCTGACTACGCTGCGTGCCGTCGCCGTCGTTGATGAAGCTGGCGACGGTAGGCCGCGAATTGGTCAGCGACACGCCATAGATCCGGTTCGTGCCCTCGCTCGGCGTGCAAGTGACCGTGCTGGTGCTGGGTGGCGTGTACGTGCTGAAGAACGTCGTGCCCGATGCGCTCAACGGCTGCGAGAACGTCTTTTCGCCGCTGCCGGTCAGCTGGATGCGCCAGCCGGTGCCCAGGTCCAGTGTCGAGCCGCAGCTGGTGCTGCCCGAGGCGCAGGTCGTCGTCAGATCGACGAAGTCGGTCTGGCCCTTCAGCGTGCTGTCACTGGTGATGACCTCGCTGGCCGTCCGGTTGCTGACGACGCGGAAATCCCGGTACGAGTACAGGAAGTTTTGCGTGGCCGTGTTCAACGGATCTTCGCGGTCACCGGAGCCGATCGTGATCACGTCGTAATTGCCGGTGTTACTGCGCAGCGGCGCAAAGTCCGGCGCTTGGAAGAAGCGCCGGTCGTTGGCGACATTGCTGTTGCGGTGGCGGCCCAGACTCGCCAGCGGCGTCAGCACCCAAGCGCTGCGATCGGCGGCGGGGAAGTCGGCGCGCCACAAACGGCCACCGGTGTCGCCGACGTAGAGCCGGTCGATCAAGCCGTCGCCGTCGGTATCGATAATGTTGACGTCCGACGGGATGCTGTCGAGCAACAGCGGATGCTGGAACGCGCGCGTACTGCTGTTGTACGGCGTGCTGCTGCTGAACGTACCCTGCCGCGCTTTCCAGATCAGGTCGCCGGTCTGCGCATCGACGATGTAGATCGCGTTGCCGACCGTATCGTCGGTGCCCACGCGGTTGTCGCTGCCACGGTTCAAGTCCTTGCCGACCTTGCTGCTGCCGCTGACGCCGCCGTTGTAGCCGCCGGCGAACACGACGACGGAGCGCGTGGTCGTCGTGCCGCTGTCGGTGACCCGCATCCGCCCGATCTGCGGGTTGCTGAACGTCATCCCCAACTCGCTGAAAAATCCCGAGGTACCGCTGATCAAGCCGGTGCTGCGATACAAGCCGTCGGGTCCGATGCGCCACAGCAGCGACGGTGCGTCCGGGTTGGTCAGATTCATGCCGTAGTAGTAACGGCCACTCCGACGCAGACCGAAGTACATCCAGGCCCGGTCGTTGCTGTTGCTCGATTCGATCTTGCCGTCGGCAGGACCGCCGCTGCTGTTGCGATCCTGCAGCAACACGGCTGGCGCGCCATCGACGCCGTAGGGCAGTGCGCTGCCTGCGGTGTTTTCGCGCAGCGTGTTCTGCTGTGACATCAGTACGCGTGGCATGAAGCCCCAGGTTTCAACGCCGTCGCTGTTGCGCACCATTCGCAGCAGGCCGTCGTTGGCGCCGTAGACGACGCGGATGTCGGGACTCGTCGTCGTGGCCGTGCCGCGAGCGCCGTAGTTGATCGCCACCGGCCGCGAATGCAGCACGGCACCGTGCATCCAGCTACGAGCCGTGACGCCGGTGACGGTGTCGCCGCTACCGAGCGGTGCTGCTGCGCTGCCGACGTCGAAGCCGCGTGCGTACAGCAGCAGTTCGCGCCGCCGCTTGTCGTCGGCTGTTGTGGTGCCGGTTACGCCGAGATCGGTCGCCAGTTCGTCGCGCACCGTTTGGGTGTCGGCGTCCAGCCCCGCCAACGCAAAGCTGCCGCTGGCGATCTTGTCGTAGTACAACGTTCGCTTGCCGTCGCTATTGACGCGGCCGGGATTGCCACCGCCGCCGAACTGGTAGCCCGGGATGTTCTGTCCGGCGCCACCGAGCGTCACGCTGCGGCCGTCGCGCGTGGACGTGCCGAGCTGGCTGCTGGTTGTCCAGAAGCTCAGCGCCGTGGGTTTGATGCGCCCGTCGGTGTCGATCGCCAGCGTGCTGTTGGCATCGTAGTACTGGTAGTTGCCACTGCTGTCGGCGGCGACGCGCAGCCGCTTGAGGTTGCCGTTCCAGCGCGGCTTTTGCAGCGTGTCGGGTTTGAACAAGCCGAAGAACGATTCGGGTCGGACGGCGCTGGGCGTGGTCAGATCCACCGTCAGACTCGGCGTCAGCAGCGAGGCGTCGATGTCGATCACCGGCTTGAGCAGCGAGGCGGTGGACTTGCCGAGATTCAGCAAGCCTAGCGAGTTGGCATACGTCAGCAACGTGGCGCCGGCATTGCCCAGTGTCGTGGTGCTGGTCAGCAGGTTCTGAATCAGGAAGTACGAGCGCATATTCACTTGGCGCCCGTTGATGTCGGTGACGCCGACATCGGCGGCTTGTCGTACGACATCGGCCAGCGTGATCGCGCCGCTGGGCAGCGCCGGCCAGATGCTGCGCAGCCGCGCATCGGACTCACTGTCGCGGATGTTGTTGGTCAACATCAGATTGAGAATGTTGGCGGTCGAGCATTCGAGTGCCGGCTTCCGATAGTTGCCGTTGGACAGCTCGATCGACGTGTCCCGCGTGATCAGGCCGGTCAGGCCGTCCCAGCGTGCCAGCGGTGCATTGAACACTTCCTTGCCGGCCAGGAATTGCGCCAGTTCGGCATAGACTTCCTTGCCTTGGTACGGCGGCAGCAGACTCGCTGGCGTGGTCAATGCGGTGCCGGCGATCGCCGTCGTTGCATTGAGCAGGTTGGTGGGACTCAGCGCATTGGTCAGCAGATTGCTGACCAGCGACACCATCGAGTTGACCGAGCCGACGTCGACCAACTGGGTGAAGCCGGCGATCATATAAGCGCCGTTGCTGCAGCCCGAAGTACTGCGCCGAGTACCGGGTATCGCGGCCAAGTCGCCGAATGCGCAACTGCTGGCTGGCGCACCGAGCAGCGTCGCGCGGTCGGCGTGCGACACCATGATGGCGACGTTGCTGCCGATCAGATTGTTCAGGATCGACTCCAGCGTGGTGACCAGGCTCTGCTGGCCCAGGTTCAGCACACCGCTGATCGTCGATTGCAGAACACCGAGCAGCACGGATGGCAGCTGCCCGACCACCGTGCTCAGCAGCGGTGTAATCAAGCCCTGGATCAGGTCACCGACGAAGCTGGCCATGATGCTGTTCAGAATTGTGCCGACCAGCGGCACGCTGAGCAGAAAGCTCAGTGTTGTACAGCTGAGCGTCGTGACCCCGTTGAGTACCAGCGACAGCAGAAACGAGATGCCGGGGATTGGGATCGCGGGCGGGATCAGTCCGAGTACGCCATACAGATTGCACAAGCCTTGGGCCTTGGCGCTGCACTGCGCGGGGGTCGATCCCGATGTGCAGCCGTAGGCACCGAACAGCAGGTTGTACAGGTAGTCGACTGGATTGGAGGTCACGCCGCCGAGCAAGTCACTCAGGATGATCGAGCTGGTCACGTTCAGACACAGCTGCGGCGAGTCGGGATTATTCGGGTTACTGGTCTGCGTCAATACGCTGTTGCAGATGCCGAGCAGATTCAGGTCGATCACCAGCACCGTGTAGGGCGCTTGTACCGAGTTGACCGCTGGGTTGGTGTAGATCTCGGTGTCGTCGGGCAGCGCAGCCGGAATGCAGCAGAACATGCCGATGAACAGCGCGAGCAACCGGTGCCTGAGTTTACGAATCGCCATCGTGTTGCTCCTACTGCTGCGTCAAGCCGCGCACGCGCGCCACCTTGACGTAAACCCCTTGCGCGATCTCGGCACCGCCTTGCGCCATCTCATCGTCGGTGGTGGCGACGCGGTCATAGCCGGCGGTGACGGTGAACAACGCGTAGTCATAGCGATCGCCGCTGTCGCCTTCCCGCATCGCCGTGACGGGAGCGAAATCACCGCCATTGATGGCCTCGCGGCGGACTGATCCGTACAGGTAGCTGCTGTAATGCGTGGCCGGCAGCAGCGCCGTGTCGGCATTGGCGCTGGGGCAGGAGAAACCTTGCTGCGTCGACAGCTTCGACGCACTCAGGCTGCTGCCGATCACGCAGCTCTGGATGTAGTCGGAACCGGGCAGCACGGTGAACGACGCGCTGCGGTTGCTGATCGCTTCGAGCAGCGTTTGCGCGTTCTGCTGGGCGTCGAGTCGGCTTCCTTCGTTCTGTGACAAGCGCAGGCCAATCGTGCCCGAGCGCATTGCGGCCAAGCCGAGCAGCGTCATGATCACCAGAAAAAGCAGCGACGTCGCCAAGGCGGCGCCGTGTTGGCGTCGCATGACTGCGCGAAGCTCAGAGTCGGGACGGATTGCGGACATAAACAGTCGTCGAGTAGATGCGCCGGTAGAAATGCACCGTCTTGTCGGCCTCTGCGGTGCCGGAGGGATCGGTGATCGAGCTCGGCGTATAGGTGCCGCTGTCGCCGGCGGTGTAGCTCTTCAGGTCGCGATACAGTGGGTCGCTTTGTACCGATCGCATCCGCAAGAATATCTGTGCGGTGGTGACGTTCTCGGCGAGTTCCTGCGCGCTGGGCGTGCTGGTGTAGCGGAAGCTGTCCTCGCTGCTGCGGATGCCCCAGACGATCTGCATATCCTCGACGCCTTCGGCCAGGCATTCGCTGTAGAAACCGCTTGCCGATGCATTGCCGCCGCCGGCACTGCAACTGCCGTTCTCGCTGTCGCTGCCGGCGCTGTAGCCGCTGGAGCACAGCTCCTTGCGGCACAGCGTCGGTATGCCATCGCCGGCAGTGCGCGCGTAGTTGCGCACGTAATAGATGCGGGGAACGTAACGGTAGAAGCCGTAGGGCGCGCTCAGCGGCTCCTCCGTCAGCGTGTCGGACGGCGGCGTCGTTGGCGACGAACCCCAGCGGATCATCGTGCCGACCAGGCCATTGGTCTTCAGGTAGTAGTGGTACGGACGGAGCGTTTCCGATGTGGCGCTGGCGCTGCGCGTGGCCGTCACCTGTGCTGCGACGCGACGCATGGCGACCACGTCGGTGCCGCTGCGGTGATTGCCGATGCAGCGCCACTGCGAGGCGACCGTGCTGCTGGCGTCCTGATTACGGAATTCAAGGCGACTCGGCCACGTGGTGACCGTCGTCGTCGTGACGCCGTTGGTGGTCTGTGTCGACGACGCTTTTGCCGTCAGCTCGAAAGCCCAGCGAGTCGTGGCATTGATACCGCAGTCGCTGCTGGTGCCAAACGCGGTGCTGGCCGTGCTGTCATCGTCGGTGACGATCGTATTGTTCAAGTTCGGGCGGATCAGGCCCGCTGACGACATGCCACCCCAGTAGCCCGCCATCGTGATGTCGCGCGACAGTTGCGACAGCGCAAAGCGTGCTTGGTCCTGCATGCCGTTCAGCAATTCGCTTTGACGGTTGTTGCGATTGCTGTAGATGAACAGGGTCGCGACCGCGGTGACCAGAATCAGGCCAAGCGTCAGGCTGATCATCAGTTCGACCAGCGTCAGTCCTCGCTGGTGGTCGGTGAAGGAGCGCCTCATATGAACTCCACGACGATCAGTCGCCGCATGCGCTCGTCGCTGCCGTTGGTCTGTGGGTCGTCATAGCGACCCAGGCCCTGTCCACAGGTGCTGCGCAATGGCGAATTGCTTGGAGTGGAACTGGGAATGGCGCCAAGCGCGCTCAGACCGCGCCACGCGACGGCCACTCGATAAACGCCAGATGCGACGGTGATGCAGCCGGTCGGGTTGAGCAGGCCCCCGGTCAGGTTGCCGGACGCGTCGGTTTCGGCGCTGCCGCTGAGCTTGCGTCCCCACTGGTACAAGTCGTACGCGGCCAAGTCGGCCTTGCTGCAGGTTGCGCCGCTGGCACCGCAGTCGGTGCTCAGGCTGACGGCGGTGGCATCACTGGTCAGGTAGGACGTCTTGGCGCTGGGGTTGGCGCGAATGCGCTCAATCATGTCTTGCGCCAATGCCGTGGCCACGGTGCGCTGCGCGGCTTCGAAGTTCACTTTCTTTGAAGCGGCCTGCAGGCCGGCAACCGTCAGCAAGCCGATCGCGGTGACGACGATCGTGATCAATACCTCCACCAGCGTGAAGCCCATGGCCGGAGCGCGATGCATGTGGCGCTCCATCAGCCGCAGACGCTGGTCGTGGTCGCCACGTCCAGCGCTTGCAAGCTGACATAACCGCTAAGCGCGACGTCGACGCGGCGCGCCTTGTCGAGTTGCCGGTTGCTGTCGCACAGCGTGAAGCTCAGGGCCTGGCTCGGGCGACCGTTGCTGCCGAACGCCAGAAAGGCCGGATTGCTGCTCGGCAGCACGTTGAATGCATTGTCGCCCGATGCCGTGACGCGGCCGATCGGCTCGTAGACCGCCAAGATGTCGCCAGCGGCGTCAGGCTCGCTGGCGTCGACGACGCCGTCGCTGTCGCGATAGACGATCCAGCCCTGTGCCCAGGTCCCACTGCTGATGCCGCAGGTCGGGTAGCTGCTGCTGGCGAAGTAGTTGCGGCGGCATACGACGACGTTGCTGTTCTTTTCGATCGCCTCGCTGCGCGCCTGGTTGAATGCGGCGACCAGCTGCGTGCTGCCTTGTGCGCGCGCCGACGACAACATCATCAGGCGGAAATGCGGCATCGCCGTCGCCATCAGGATCGCCGCAATGGCCAGCACCACCAGCAGTTCCAGCAGCGTGAATCCAGCCTGGTTGTCGAGGGACGCAAAGGTGTCGGTCATACGCCCGTTATACCAACGCTGGCGCGAGCCTCGTTTCAGCGCGGACGGGCGGTGCGGCTTTGCAGGCTGGAGGGAAAGCCCGGAGAATCGCCGGCCGGCTTGCCCTCCCAAGGAAACGGGTCTTGTCATCGTCGTCTGAATCCTCATCTCCGCGGCACTTGATCGTCGTCGGCGCCGGCGTCGTCGGCATGCTCAGCGCGCTCGAGATGCGTCGTCGCGGCTGGCGTGTTTCTGTATTCGATCGCGGTCAGGCGGCGCAGGAATCGTCCTGGGCCGGCGGCGGTATCTTGAGCCCAATCCTGCCCTGGCACTATCCGCAAGCGGTCTGGACCTTGGCCCAAGCGAGCTTGCCGCTGTATGCGGCACTGGCCCCGGCGCTGGCGCAGTCGACCGGTATCGATCCGGAGTTGACGCCGTCCGGTGCCCTGGTGCTCGACCCCGATGCGCTGACGGTCGGTGCGCGTTGGTGCGCCGACGCCGGCCTTACGGCGATGGAGATGGACGCGATCCTGCGAACGCGCGGGCCCTTGCATCCTGGGCTGTTGCTGCCGTGGATCGGGCAAATCCGCACGCCCCGCTTGGGCCGCGCGCTGGCGGCGCAGCTGCGTCTCGATGGTGTCCAACTACATGAGCACACGGCCGTGACCGGCTGGTGCGAACACCACGGCCGCATCGTCGGCGTTGTCACGGCAGCGGGCGAATGCCGCGCCGATGCGGTGTTGTTGACGGCCGGCGCATGGAGCGGCGCGCTGGCTCCGGTCCCGGTTCAGCCGGTGCGCGGCCAGATGCTGGCGATACGCGCCGCGCCGAGCCGGCTCAAGCGCATCGTGCTTGACCGCGGCCGTTATCTGATCCCGCGCCGCGACGGCTGCATTCTGGTTGGCAGCACGGTGGAGCCGGGCTCGTTCGACAAGCACACCACAGCCGAGGCGCGCGACGAGCTGCTGGCCTTCGCTACCGGCCTGCTCGGTGACGAAGGCCTTGCCGATGCGGTCGAAGCGCACTGGACCGGGCTGCGGCCCGGCTCCGCGGACGGCGTTCCGCTGATCGGCGAGCACCCCGCGCTGCCGGGCTTGTGGGTCAACACCGGGCATTTCCGCAATGGCCTCGTTATGGCGCCGGCATCGGCCGTGCTGCTGGCCGACTTGCTGTGCGGCGTGACGCCGGCCATCGACGCGCGTCCGTATGCGCTGGAGCCCGGACGCTTGTAGGCGGGGCGTCGCAAGCGGTTGCGCGATCGATTTCGCGCGCCGTTTCGCAGTTCGGCGGCCCTGAGTGGGGCAGCAGGTGAACCGGCGCGCATTTCGTCCGTGATGGCGGGCCTAGATTGGGCCGTCCCGGACGCCGAGCCCCGATGTTCGCCCTCCACGCCCACCATCGTGTAGTCCCCTGTTGGCGCGGCTATCTGCTGACCGAGATCGCGATCGCGCTGGCGATCGCGGCCTTGCTGCTCACGGCCGCGCTGCCGTCGTTCCAGTCGATGCTGTACCGCGCCGCGCTCCGGTCGGTCGCCGAACAACTCCGTAGCGATTTAACCGAAGCGCGCGCGCTGGCACGCGAGCGACGCCAGTTCATCTACGTCAGTTTTCAGCGCAGCAGCGACGGCCAGTACTGGTGTTGGGGTTTGAGCGTGACGGCCGAC
This sequence comes from Hydrocarboniphaga daqingensis, assembly GCF_900129825.1. Classification (GTDB taxonomy): domain Bacteria; phylum Pseudomonadota; class Gammaproteobacteria; order Nevskiales; family Nevskiaceae; genus Hydrocarboniphaga; species Hydrocarboniphaga daqingensis. Next base: position 390,001 of record NZ_FQWZ01000003.1, read on the forward strand.
TGCGACTGCCGCGTGTCCGACCCAAGCGATGCGCGTTTGTGTGCGGTGCAACGGCGTGCCGATGACGACATGCCGTTGCCGCGCCGCATCGTCAGCGCGGATTACCAGGGTCGGGTGCGCCTCGACGCACTGCCGTTCTCGGGCCTGCTGCGGTTGTCGCCGGTCCGTGCCGATCTGATCGCCGGCAGCGCCAGCTTCAGCACGACTCGCACACCGACCGAAGTGCTGCGTGTGTTGGCGAGTCGCCAGGGGCGTGTACGGCTGTGCTCGCCGTCCGGTGCTCAAGCCGTGGTCGGTGCCGCCGCGTGTTGACCTCGCAGCATGGCTTCAGCGTTACCGAAGCGATCATCGGCCTGGCGCTGGGCCTGCTCGTGATCACGGCCGGGATCGCCTTGCTGACCACGACGCTGACCATGCACGGCAGCGCCGTCCAGCGCACGCGGATGAATCAGGACATCCGCCAGATCGCCGATGCGCTACAACGCGATGCGGCTCGTGCCGGCAGCTGGGGCTTGGCAGCGGACGTGGCGAGCGTGTCGATGCGCCATCAACTGCAACTTAGCGCCGACTCGGGCTCCATCGTGGCCGTGGCGGCCGCGATCGACGGCGCCACTGATACGGCTGCGTTCGCTGAGCCCCTGTCGGCCAGCGTCCTTGAAGGTCGCAGCTTGACCGCGCTGCTGCGCGATGTCGGCGGATCGACGCGGCCCTACACGATGCAGATCGATCGGCGGCTCGATCCGCAGTCGCTGCAGATCAGTCTGCCGGCCTCGTCGCCACCGCTGCCGTCACGCTTGATCGCCGCTGGCAGTTGGACTGTGCTCGATCCGTTCGATGGCATGCAGGTGGACGGTAGTTGTTTGCTGCTCAGCTACGACGAAGACAGCAACGGCCAGCGCAACGACAGCAACGAGCGTTTCGGCTATCGCTATCACAGCGCCGATCGGGTGATCCGCGCCGTCAACAACAGCGCCAGTTGCAGCGCCGGCAGTTGGGAAAACATCAGCGACGAGCGCGTGCTCGATGTGCGCTCACTGGCCTTGTCGCTGCGCTCCGGCATGATCGGCGGCGCGACGCTGTCGTTGCAGCGCCCGTCTTTGTCATGGCGTCTGCAGGTGCGATCGCGACGCGACAGCACAATGGAGCTGCGGCTGCAGTCGACCGTTGCGATGCGCAACGATGTCCACGACTGAAGGCCAAACGGGTGCGATCGCGCTGGCCACGGCATTGATGCTGTTGGTCATGCTGACGCTGATTGCGCTGAGCGCGGCACAAATCGGTATCGGCGATTTGCGCAGCGTGGCTGCCGAGGTTCATGCACAGCAGGTACAAGCCGCTGCCGAGACCGCCTTGGCACGCGGTCTGGCCTATGCACGCCGCAACGTCACGACGCTGACCCTTAGTGACGACATCGGCTGGCAGCGCTGCGATGCCGGCGACATCGCCGTGCCCTGCGGCGATGGCGTCGTCAATCGTTACGGCGCGCACTGGACCGCGTTACGCGATGTCGCCTCCTTACGCTTGCAGGCCGACGGCATCGAATCGCGAGTGCATTACCTTGCGTTGGCGACCGATGATCTCAACGCAGCCCCGCAGTACGGCCTGCTGCAGATCGTCGGCGACGGCCGTGGCGGTGACACCGGCGCCGCCGCGCTGATCCGCCAAGACGTTCGCGTGACACCATTGCTGTATCGCGCGCCCGAGGCGTTGTTGACGGCGCCTTCGGCACGGCTCGGCGGACAGGGACAGCTGCGGCTGGCGTCATCGCAGTCGATATCGGTCTGGTCATCGGGCGACGCCCAGCTGGCCGACGCGACTCACAGCTGCATCATGCAAGCCGGCGTCTGCGGTGCGCCGCTGAGTACGGCCGGCATCGACGCCGTCGACATCGTCGATGTCGATGGCGGGCTGGGGGCGCCCGACGGCGTTGTGGCGCCGGGTGACGTCGTCGAGCGCCTGTTCGGTGTCGGCGCGGCTTATCGTGCGTCGCTGCGCGACGCGATGCAGCGGCTCGACAGTTGCCTGCAGCTCGACTCGCAATCGCACGCGGCCTACTGGATCGACGGCGATTGCGAACTGCCGGCGGGTGCTTTGCTCGGGCCCTTATTGCTGGTGGTCGCCGACGGCCGGCTGATCAGCCACGTGGCGACGCTGCGCGGCATCGTCTTGATGCTGTCGCCACCGTCGGACCCGCCCGGTGCGCTACGGCTCGACGGACGCTTGCGGTTGGAAGGCGCGCTGCTTTCCGACGGCCCGTTGAGGGTCGTTGCCGGTGACTATCAGCTGCAAGCCGATGCCGCCGCGATCGATGCGCTGAGAACGGGCGCGACGGCGTCGTATTGGGTGCTGCCGATTCCGGGCAGCTGGCGGGACTACTGATGTCATGGCCGATACACCAGCGCGGCGTGGCACTGATCGACGTGCTGATCGCGCTGGTGGTCATCGAAGTCGGCCTCTGCGCGCTGCTGCATCTGCAGGGCGTGATCGTCGTCAGTGGCGTGGACGCTCGTGCGCGCAGCATCGCGATGCTGCTGGCGCGCGAAAAACTCGACGACCTGCGCCAGTACACACAACTGCCGGCCGGGCCGAATGGCGTCTACGGATTCGATGAGATCGGCACCGACCGCGGCGGTGCCGAGGCGGCCGACGGCAGCTTGCTGGTGCCGGCGGGTAGCGTCGCCTTGTCAGGGTTCGTGTTTGATCGACACTGGCAGACGGCCCCGCTGTCGTGGTGCGAGCTTGGCGCTGGCCCGTCGCCGGGCGTCTGCACCGATCGCAGCCGGCCTGATCTGATCGAATTGAGCGTGCAACTGCAGTGGGGCGCGTCCGGCGCCGGGCGCCAGCAGCTTGAACTGCGGACGGCGATCCCGGTCAGCGACCCGCCGTTGTCGTCTCTGGCGTTGATCCGCGGGCCTTCGCTGCTACCGCCGCGTTGAGGGCCGGTGCCGGCACGCACGGCGCTGCGAAGGCGCGCTGCGGAAACGAAAAAGCCCACGTTTCCGTGGGCTTGTAATATTTCCGCAGACGTCTTGAACCGCTTGTTTGGTGCCGGAAAGAGGAATCGAACCTCCGACCTACTGATTACGAATCAGTCGCTCTACCGACTGAGCTATCCCGGCGCGGCCGCGGATTATAGGGTGCTCGGTCGGGGGCGACAATCGGTCTGCGGCTAAACTGCGCCAACTTTTTTGCCGGTATCGGCCGTGTCCGAGGTCAAAATCCGTTCGCCCGACGTCAGCCTGCTGTCCGGGCTCGGCCTGGCGGTGCTGGGCGCCGTGTTCTTTTCGGGCAAGGCCATCGTTGCCAAGCTGTTGTATCAGCATGGGATCGATGCCGTCACGCTGATCGGCCTGCGGATGCTGCTGTCGATGCCGGTGTTCGTTGGCGTTGCGATCTGGACCTGGCGCCGCCCGCCACGGCTCGGTGCCCGCGATCGGCTGCGGATCGTCGCGCTGGGGCTGGTCGGCTACTACGGGTCGAGCATGCTCGACTTCATGGGCCTGCAGTACATCAGCGCCGGGCTGGAGCGGCTGATCCTGTTCCTGACGCCGAGCTTCGTGCTGCTGCTGGGCGTGCTGTTCTATCAGCGGCGCGTCGCTCGCCGGCAACTGGCCTCGCTGCTGTGCGCCTACGCCGGCATCGTGCTGGTGTTCTGGCACGACCTGGGTGTCGGCGGCCGCGATGTGGCGCTGGGCAGTGCGCTGGTGCTGGCGGCCGCGCTGGCCTATGCGGTCTATCTGCTGCTGTCCGGCGAGCTGCTGGAGCGAGTCGGCACGCTGCGGCTGGTCGCACTGGCGATGAGCAGCTCGTCGGTCGCTGCGCTGCTGCAGTACGCGCTGCTGCGGCCGCTGCCCGGCTTGTTCGAGCAGAGCGCGGCGGTCTGGCAGCTGTCGCTGATCAATGCCTCGTTGTGCACCGTGTTGCCAGTGTTCGTGACGATGTTCGCCGTGCGCCGGATCGGCGCCGGCTTGACCGCGCAGGCCGGCATGGTCGGCCCGGTGTCGACCTTGTTTCTCGGCTGGTGGCTGCTGGCCGAACCGATCACTGCCTTGCAGCTCGCGGGCACCGGGCTGGTGCTGGGCGGCATTTTTCTGTTGTCGGCGCGCAAGGTTTGATCGAGCGGCGGCGTCCCCATGTTGTCGAGACGCTTGATTCGGCAAGGACGCACATGACGAGCACTCCGTATTCGGTTCTGGACCTGTGCCCGGTGGTCGAAGGCGGCAGCGCCGCCGACACGTTCCGCGACACGGTGGACCTGGCGCGCCACGCCGAGCGTTGGGGCTACCAGCGCTACTGGCTCGCCGAGCATCACAACATGCCGGGCATCGCGAGCGCGGCCACGGCCGTGGTGATCGGCCATGTTGCGGCCGGAACGACGACGATCCGCGTCGGTGCCGGCGGGGTGATGCTGCCGAATCATTCGCCGCTGGTGATCGCCGAGCAGTTCGGCACGCTCGAATCGCTGTATCCCGGCCGCATCGATCTGGGCCTGGGCCGCGCGCCCGGCACCGACGGCGTCACTGCGCGGGCGATGCGCCGTGACCTGGCCACGGCCGGCCAGCAGTTTCCGCAGGACGTGATCGAGTTGCGTCGTTACTTGGGCCAGGCCACCGCGCAGCAGTCGGTGCGCGCCGTGCCCGGCCACGGGCTCGATGTGCCGGTCTGGATTCTCGGCTCCAGCACCTTCGGCGCCCAACTGGCGGCGCAGCTGGGCTTGCCCTATGCGTTTGCCTCGCACTTCGCGCCCGACCAGATCGACGCGGCCGTGTCGATCTACCGCCGCTACTTCGAGCCGTCCGCCGCGCAGCCAAGGCCGCATCTGATGCTGCTGCTGAACGTCTACGCCGCCGACACCGACGAGCGCGCGCAGCAGCTGTTCAGCTCGCTTCAGCTGCAGTTTCTGCGTTTGCGCCAAGGCCGGCCGGGCCTGCTGCCGGCGCCGGTGACGACGATGGACGGCCGTTGGTCGCCGCTGGAGGAAGCCGGTGTCGCCCAAGCGCTGCGTTGCTCGGTGGTCGGGTCGCCCGCGACCGTGGAACGCGGCATCCGCGCGTTCCTCGAGCAGTACCAGCCCGACGAGCTGATGCTGACCGCGATGATCCATGACCATGCTGAGCGCCTGCACTCGTTCGAGATCGCCGCGCAGGTACGCGATCGGCTGGCGGCCGCCGCCTGACGGCGCGCGGCCTTGCCGGCTTGCCCTGGCCGCGACTTGCGCGTATCACGCAGGCCGCGGTCGCAACAAAACCCAACTATCCAGGAGAGCGCCCTGCTCATGAAGCACGACGTCGTTGATGCGCGAGTCTCGCCCGAAGGCCGGCTGCGCGTGTTGTCCAAAGCCGAGATCCACAAGCTGCTCGACCACAGCGCCGGTGGCTTGTACCCGGTATTCCGCAACAGCGCGCTGGCCGTGCTCAACAGCGGCAGCTTTCTCGACGACGGCAAAGAGTTGCTGGAGCGCTATCCGGACTTCGACATCAAGATCGTGCAGGAACAGCGCGGCATCCAGCTGCAGCTGACCGGTGCCCCGGCGATCGCCTTCGTTGACGGCGAGATGATCCGCGGCATTCGCGAGCACTTGTTCGCTGTGCTGCGCGACATTCTGTTCGTCAGCAACGACCTGATGGAGAACCCGAGCTTCGATCTCGAAACGACCGAAGGTCTGACCGACGCGGTGTTTCATATCCTGCGCAATGCCGGCCTGCTGCTGCCGCGGATCGAGCCGAACCTGGTCGTTTGCTGGGGCGGTCATTCGATATCGCGCGAGGAATACGACTACAGCAAGCAGGTCGGCTATCAGATCGGCTTGCGCGGCTTCAACATCTGCACCGGCTGCGGGCCAGGTGCGATGAAGGGGCCGATGAAGGGCGCCACGATCGCCCACGCCAAGCAGCGCATCAAGACCGGCCGCTACATCGGCATCAGCGAGCCGGGCATCATCGCGGCCGAATCACCCAACCCGATCGTCAACGAGTTGGTCGTCTGCCCCGACATCGAAAAGCGGCTAGAAGCGTTCGTGCGCGTCGGCCATGTGGTCGTCGTGTTCCCGGGCGGCGTCGGCACCGCCGAAGAAATCCTGTACCTGCTCGGCATCCTGCTGCATCCGGACAACGCTGATGTGCCGTTCCCGCTGATCTTCACCGGCCCGGCCAGCGCAGCGGCGTACTTCGAGCAAATCGACGCCTTCATCGGCACCACGCTCGGCGAGGCGGCGCGTCGCCGCTACACGATCATCCTCGACGACCCGGCCGCGGTGGCGCAGCGCATCGCCCACGACATGCAGACCGTCAGCGCGTTTCGCAAGCAAAGCAAGGACGCCTACTACTTCAACTGGGCGCTGAAAGTACCGCACGATCTGCAGCGGCCGTTCCGACCGACGCACGAGGCGATGCGACAGCTCGATCTGCATCTGGACCAGGACAAGCACAAGCTGGCCGCCAACCTGCGCCGCGCGTTTTCGGGCGTCGTCGCCGGCAACGTCAAAGCCGACACGATCCAGGCCGTGCAGGATCACGGGCCGTTCGACATCCACGGTGACGAGGCGGTGCTCAAGCCGCTTGACGCCTTGCTGCAAGCCTTCGTCCGCCAGAACCGGATGAAGCTGCCCGGCAAGGCCTATGTGCCGTGTTATCGGGTCGTGGTCTAGCGCACCGCAGTCGCCGCGCGGCGGGCTTGGACCGCCGCGCGTAGCGGACCCCAGATCAGTGGCAAGTGCAGCACCGCGAACAGCGCGGTCAGTGCGCCGAAGCCGAACACCTTGAAGTAGACCCAGGTTTCGAGGCTGCAGTAGTGCGCGACGGCGATGTTGATCACCGCGTGGGCCGCAAAGTACAGCGCCCACGCCAGATTCAAGCGGCGCCACAACGGCTCGGGTAGCGTCAGCACGGCGCCGAACATCGTCTGCAGCGCAACGCGCCGGCCGGTCCATTGCGTGGCGCCCAGTGCCAGCGCAAACGCGCCGAGCACGATCGTCGGCTTGTACTGGATGAAGCGCGGGTCACGCAGCGTCAGCGTCAGCCCGCCGAGCAGCGCCGATACCAGTAACGTGAACAGCGACAGCCGGCTGTAATGCCCGCTGCGCCAGCGCCCGATCAACACGGCCAGCGTCGACAGCAGCACCATCGCGGCCGTCGCCGCATAGATCCCGGCCGCGGCATAGACCAGCAGAAAGCCCAGCAGCGGGCCGGCCTCGAGTAGCAGTTTCATGAGCTTGTCGCACGCACAAAAAGGGCCGCATCGCCGGTTTGGGGGCGATGCGGCCTAAACGTCGCTTTGATTGCCGTGGCGACTTGCGGTGCCGTGGGGCCCGTTAGTTGACGCCGACCGCCGCCCAAGCCGCGGCGACCGCCGTGTAGGCCGCTGACTGGGTGCCGTACAGGTCGGCTGCTGCTTGTAGCGTGGTGCTGCGCGCGCCGGCATAGCCGGTCGACGAGGTCATGTAGACCGTCAGCGCCCGGTACAGAATCTGGGCGGCTTGGTCGCGCGAGATCGGACGGATTGCGGTGTTGCCGTTGCAGACCAGTGCCGACGGCGCCAGCGTGAAGCCAGGGGGCGATACCGCACCCTGCGTCAGCAGGTAGAAGAAGTGATTGGCCACGCCGGACGAGTAGTGCACGTCGAGGTTGCCGATGTTGCCGACGTAGCAATCCGGCGACTTGTTGTCGAGGCTGGGCTTGAACATGTAGCGCAGCGCTTGCGTCGGCGTCGGGCTGCCGTTGTTGGCGGTATAGATGCGTTCGCCGATCAGATAGTTGGGCGTGCTGATGCTGTTGTTGGCCGCGTACTCGACCAGCGTGCCGAAGATGTCGGACATCGCCTCGTTGAGGCCGCCTGACTCGCCGGAGTAGGTCAGATTGGCGGTGCGCGACGTCACGCCATGGGTCATTTCGTGGCCTGCGATATCCACTGCCACCAGCGGCAGATAGCTGCCGCCGTCGCCATCGCCATAGGTCATGCAGAAGCAGCCGTTGTCCCAGAACGCGTTGACGTAGTTTCGGCCGTAATGCACCCGCGATGTAGCACCCACGCCATCGTCAGCAATGCCGCGCCGGCCGAACTGCGCGAGGAAGTAATCCCAGGTCAGCGCGGCGCCGTAGGCCGCGTCGACGCCGACCGTCGCCCGGTCGCTGTTGGTGAAGTCGCCCCAGACGTTGTCGCTGTCGGTGTAGGCCTTGGCCAGCACCGCCAAGCGCGTGTTGCGCAGGTCGACCGTGGCTTGGCCGCCCCGGCTCGGATCACGCAGCACGTAGCCGCCGCTGCTTTGGCTGTCGGTGGTCAGGGCGATCACGCCGGACAGCAGGCTGTTGCCGGTCGCGGTGGCGGCAGCGGTCTGGACTTCGTCCCAGCCGTCGATCAGCGCCAGCGTGCCGGCGTTGACCAGCCAGTGACGCCGCGTTGGCGTGCCGTCTTCGGTAACGCCCGCCAAGCGCACGTCGTAGGCCAGTACGGCCGGCGTGCTCCGTGCGTCGATCAGCTTGGACACGATCGCGCGGCCTTCGCGCGTGCCGGTGAATGCCGCTTCGGCAACCCGGATCGCATCGGCTTCGGTGAACGCGGCCTTCAGATCGACATTCAGCGGCCGCGTCAGCGTCTGCGACACGCTGGCGAGCCGGCCGGAGGCGTCCTGATGCACGACGAAATCGCCGCCGAGCACCGGCAGGCCGCGGTACCGGCGGTCGAAGCGCACATGTTCGGCGCCGCTGCGGTCGACGATCCAATCGCGCGCGGCGTAGGTGTCGGCGCCGCTGCCGTTGATTCGTTTGGGTTGGGCCGCGATCAGCGCCAAAGCGCGCTTGACCGGCGCGGCATTGAGATCCGGGGCGGCCTGGGCGCCGTTGTTGACGGCCAGCAGACTGAGGGCCAAGCCGAGGCTGACCAGAAGCTTGTGGTGTTGCATGCGCAAAATCCCTTTGATTGAGCGATCGGGGGTGCCGATCCAGTGATGCGTCCCTTGTGCATCCGTTCTGCGCGCGCGGTGGACGGCGGCCACACACGGCGATGCAATGCCGCGGCGCATCAGGGCTTGTACGCCCTCCGCGAGGTCGGCGCCTGAGGACTTCACCGGGTATTGGCGGCCGGTGTGTGAGCCTCTGCGCTTGCGACCGACCCCCGGCTGCGCCGACGATGCACGTCCGGCGGTGCCACGGCGCCACTGGGACCCGTCATTGCATGCGAGCACACCATGAGTCTGTCCCTACGCGACCAGCTGTTGCAGGCCGGCCTGATCAACGAAAAGCAGGCCAAAGCCGCTAATAAGCAGCAGCATCATCAGCGGCGCGATCAAGCCCGCAATCCGGCCGCCGCTGCGGTCGACCCGCAAAAGCTGGCGGCGCAGAAAGCCGCCGAGGCCAAGGCTGCGCGCGACGCCGAACTCAACCGCATTCAGCGAGAAAAGGCCGAGCATAAGGCACGCCGCGCCCAGGTCAAGCAGCTGGTCGACCAGAACCGGCTGCCGAAAGTCGAGAGCGACCTGCTGTACAACTTCGTCGACGGCAAGGACGGCAAGCGCATCCGCCGGCTGCCGGTGACGCCGCAGCAGCGCGATCAGTTGATCGCCGGCACGATCGCGATCGTCCGTTGCGACGGCCGTTACGAGCTGGTGCCGGCCGCGGTCGCCGAGCGCATCAAGGAGCGAGATCCGCACGCCGTGATCCCGCCCCGCAACGACGAGCCGGCCCAGGTCGACGAGAACGATCCGTACAAGGACTTCGTCGTTCCCGATGACCTGATGTGGTGAGCGATCGAGTGCGGTGATGGACCCCGCGCAAGTCGCATTCGCCTGCTTGAACTCTCTTTGTTGGAAGCCTGCGGCCGGAGCCTGCCGATGACATCACGACCGATTCGCTTGTGGCTGACCAGCCTGCTGCTCGGCGCGCTCGTTGCCGGCTGCCAGCCCGCTGCCGATCGCCAAACCGAGCAGGCCGCCGCCGAAGCGCTGGCAGCGGAGCAAGCGGCGCTGGCCAAGGCCAATGCCGAGGCGCTGGCCAAGGCTCAAGCCGAAACGCTGGCGGCGCAGGAACAAGCGCGCTTGGCGCAGCAACAGGCCGAGCAGTTGAAGGCCGAACAGGCGGCAGCTGCCGCTGCTGCGGCACGTGCCGAGCAGCAACAGAAGGCTGCCGCCGCCAAGCGCGCCCAAGCCGCGCGCGACAAGGCCGCTGCCGAAGCGCGCGCCGCACAGTTGGCGCAGCAGCAGCAAGCCGCAGTGCCGCAGTACGCGCCACCACCTCCGCCGCAGCCGATGCGCTGCGCCGACTGCGGCACCGTCAGCGCAATCGACGAAGTCCGCGAGAAAGGCGAGGGTTCGGGCCTGGGTGCGGTTGCGGGTGCCGTGCTCGGCGGTGTGATCGGCCACCAGTTCGGCGGCGGCAGGGGCAAGGACGTGGCCACCGGCGTCGGCGCCATTGCCGGCGGCATGGCCGGTCACCAGATCGAGCGCGGCGTGCGCGCCAGCAACCTGTACAGCGTCGGCGTGACGATGGATGACGGCAGTTATCGCAGCGTCAAGCTCACCGACCTGCAAGGCATCGCGATCGGCGCCAAGGTGCGCGTCGTCGGCGACAGCCTGCAACTACGCTGACCATCTTCCACGGCGGCGCTGCGCGGTTCAGCGCCAGCCGGGTTGCCAGCAGGCGCGGTCCTTCAGCACACGCCAGTCGAGGCGCTGTTCGCGATTCGTCAGCACCGCTTCCAGCACGCAGCCGATGACGTTCTCCTCTTCGTCGAGCAGCAGCTTGGTCACCAGAAAATGCTTCTCGCGGTTTTGCGGTACCACCGCCGTCCACTTGCTCAGGTAGAGCTTGTCGGGGTTGATCTGGTTGGGCCGCGCCGCTTTGCCCGGAGCCGCGTTCATCCGGCGGCTGTGGCCGCCGACGCACGGCGCGAGCGCTCGATGCGATCGTAGGCCGTGGTGATCTGGCGGGTCTTCTGCTCGGCCATTTCACGCATGCTGTCCGGCAGCCCCTTGGACGCGAGCTTGTCCGGGTGGTTCTGGCTCATCAGCACGCGATAGGCACGTTTGACCTCGCTGTCGCTGGCCGACGGCGACACGCCGAGCACGCGGTAGGCGTCTTCCAGCGCGCTGGCTTGATGGGCTCGGCCGCTACTGCTGCTGCCCGCATCACCGCCGCCACGCAGCATCGCTTCCAGGCTGAGCAGCTCTTGTTCGCTCAGGCCCAGCCCGCGCGCGATACGGACCAGCAACGCGTGCTCGGCCGGGTGTACTTGGCCGTCGGCTGCCAGGGCTGACAACTGCACCTGAATGAACATCTGATGCAGCATCCGCTGGCCGCGCGATGCGGCGGCGAATCGGGTGACTTCGGCGTCCAGGTCGAAGCCATCGCTCTTGCCGCGGTTGAACGCCGCGATGGCCGATTCACGCATCGCGGGCGACAAGCGCAGCTGAGCGAACAGCCGCTCGGCGACGTCGATCTCGTTGTGCGTCACCTGGCCGTCGGCCTTGCACATCGCGCCCATCACGGCGAATGTCGAATCGAGAAACTGGGTCTGAACCTGCTGCAGCTTGCCGGCCGCCGCCTTGAACAGTAGCGGCGGCAGCACGCGGGCCAGCAGATAGCCAATGGCACCGCCGATCAGCATGCCGCGCCATCCTCCGGACAGCGCGCCGATCAGCGCACCAAGAAACACCAGAACATTCATCGTCGAAGCATCCGCATGGAGGCGCCGCACCGCGGCGCCGGGTATCGGTCGAACCGGCTTGCGATCAGACGCCGAGCAGTTCGACTTCGAACAGCAGCGTGGCGTTGGGCGGAATCACGCCGCCAGCGCCGCGCGGGCCGTAGCCGAGATCCGACGGAATCACCAGGCGGCGCGTGCCGCCGACCTTCATGCCTTGCACGCCTTCGTCCCAGCCGCGAATCACTTGCCCGGCGCCCAAGCCGAACACGAAAGGCTGCCCGCGATCCTTGCTCGAATCGAACTTGGCGCCCGCCGCGCCATCCTGATAAAGCCAGCCGGTGTAGTGCACTTTGACGCGCTGCCCGGCGACCGCTTCGGCGCCGGTGCCGACAATGGTGTCTTCGTAGGTCAAGCCGGATGCCGTGGTGATCATGTTCAAAGCCAAGATGAGGGGAAGGAACGGTAGGCAGTTTACGCGACGCCTCAATAACGGGTCGGCGCAGGAATCGTGCGCGCCTTCCTCTATGCTCTGGCAATGTCTGAACTACGAGAACTGACGCGCTGCTTTCCGCGCGATGGACGCATCGACGCCATCCTGCTACGACCGGCGCGCGACGTGCCGATTTCGGCCGTCGACGAGGTGCTGGCGATAGCCGGCCGCGGGCTGCAGGGTGACCGGATCGCCGCGCGGGCATCGTCGCGCGCTGGCGGCAGCAACCGGCAGCTGACGTTGATCCAGGCCGAGCATCTGCCGGTGATCGCGGCGCTGATCGGGGTGCCCGCCGTCGATCCGGCGCTGTTGCGGCGCAACCTGGTGGTGTCGGGCCTGAACCTGGTCGCCGCGCGGTCACTGTTCAAGGACCAGCCGCTGGAGTTGTGTATCGGCGAGGCGGTCCGCGTGCAGATCACCGGCCCCTGCGATCCCTGCTCGAAGATGGAAGCCACGCTGGGCGAGGGCGCCTACAACGCGATGCGCGGGCATGGCGGCGTCACAGCCCGAGTGATCGCGGGTGGCGTCATCCGTGTTGGCGATCGGGTGCAATGCCAGCGGGTGCCACTGCTGGATTCTGACGAGAACAGCCGATGATTGACCTCTACACCGCCGCAACCCCGAACGGCTGGAAGGCCTCGATCCTGCTCGAAGAGCTGGCTGTGCCGTATCAGGTGCATGCCGTGTCGCTGAGTCGCGGCGACCAGAAGCAGCCTGATTATCTGAAGATCAATCCCAACGGCCGCATTCCGGCGATTGTCGACCGTGACGCGGGCGACTTTGCGGTGTTCGAGTCGGGCGCGATCCTGATCTATCTGGCCGAAAAATACGGCCGCCTGCTGCCGGCCGACGTCAAAGGCCGGTCGCAAGTGATCCAGTGGCTGATGTTCCAGATGGGCGGCATCGGGCCGATGCAGGGCCAAGCCAACGTGTTTTTTCGCTACGCGCCGGAGAAGATTCCGTACGCGATCGACCGCTATCAAGCCGAAACCAAGCGCTTGTATCGCGTGCTCGATACGCAGTTGCAGGGCCGCGAGTTTCTATGTGGCGACTACTCGATCGCCGATATCGCCAACTGGACCTGGGTATCGCTGCACGACTGGGCGGGCGTGTCGATCGACGATCTGTCGGCCTTGCAGGCTTGGGTCGAGCGCATCCGCGCCCGCCCGGCGGTGCAGCGCGGCATCGTGATTCCCGAGCCGGTCGACTTTGGCAGCAGCGCGGCCCAGGTCAAGACCGTCGCGCAGTCCATGCTGGTTACGGCGCCCAAGCCGGGTTAACGCAGCGGTGGCGGGCGGGCGCTACTTGCTTCGGACGAAGCCGGCGCGCAGGCAGTGCTCGACGATGGCGTCATGAACAAGACCGCCTTCCTTACCGGCGCCAACGTCGGCCAGTCCAACCTCCTGACCAAGCAACTCGCCGCACGCGGCTGGCATGTGTTTGCCGGCGTGCTGCCGGGCGCGCCGACCGATCTGGTCAACGGGCCCAACATCACCGTCGTCGAGCAGGACGTCACCAGCACCGAGTCGGTCAACGCCAGCGCCGAAGTCGTGCGCAAGGCGCTTGGCGGTCGCGGCCTGGATTTGCTGATGAATATCGCCGGCGTCGCCAACGTCGCCGTCGGTGTCGTCGAGGCGGCGGACTTGAAGGCGATGGAACGGCTGTTCCAGATCAACTTGTTCGGCCAGGTACGTGTCGTGCAGGCCTTCCTGCCGATGCTGCGGCAGAACGCGCCAGGCTCGCGCATCGCCAACTACAGCTCGGGCGCGATCTTGTCGAACCCGGTGTCGGCGGGTGCGTACAACATGACCAAGCACGCCATCCACGGCCTGACAATGACGCTGCGTCACGAGCTGGCGCCGTTCGGCATTCAGGTCACATCGATCATCCCCGGCGGCGTGCTGACCGCGATGTCGGCCAATTCACACGCCAATTCCAAGGTCACTTGGAATCAGCAGCCCGAGGCGATCCGCAAGATCTACGAACCCGTGCTCGGCAAGACCGTGCTGCAGGTTTTGCCTGACTTCCTGGAAGCCAAAGGCAGCTCACCGGAACAGGCCGTCGAACAGACGCTGAAGATTCTCGACCTGAAGAAGTGGAAGCCGATGCATTACGTCGGCAATGACGTCAAACCGATGGGCATCATGAAGCGCCTGCTGTCGGACGCGCAGCTCGAAACGATCATGCGCAAGACGTTCCAGATTCCGGAGTACAAAGCCGGCCGCTGAGGCGGCCGCGCCGGCGCTGTGGACGGCGGCTAACTCAGGATCATCTTCAGCCCGACGGCGACCAAGATCAGCGAGATGCCCGAGCGCAGCAGCTTCTCTGGCACCTTTGCGCTGGCAAGAGACCCGATGATGATGCCGGGCACTGAGCCGATCAGCAGGGCTCCCAGCAGATTCACGTTGACGTTGCCCATCAACAGGTGTCCTGTGCCCGCGAGAATCGTCAGCGGGATCGCATGCACGATGTCCGTACCCACCAAGCTGCTGGCAGTCAGCCGGCGCGGATACAGGTACAGCAACATCACCGCGCCCAAAGCGCCGGCGCCGATCGACGTGAACGTGACCAGAAAGCCGAGCACCGCGCCGGCCACCACGGTCATCACGGGCTGAGCCGTTTTGAACTCGATCGGCTTGCGACTGCGGATGCGTTCGCCGAGCGCATGGAACTTGGTGCGGAAGACCGCTGCAACCGAGGTCAGGATCAGCACGAAGCCCAAGGTCTGCATCATCAGTTTGCTGTGGCTGGTGCCGGCACCCGAGTAGTGCAGCCACAGTAAGGTCAGTATCGCGGCTGGCAGGCTGCCGTAGAACATACGACGCAGCACCTCCCAGTCAATCGTCCCCTTTTTGCCGTGCACCCAGCCGCCCACGATCTTGGTGATGGCGGCGAACCAAAGGTCAGTGCCGACGGCGGTTGCAGGCGCGACGCCGAACAGCAGCACCATGATCGGCGTCATCAGCGAGCCGCCTCCGACGCCGGTCAGCCCCACCAGGATGCCCACGCCCAAGCCAGCACCGGCGTTCAGCCAAAGATCGTTCATTGGTTCGTTATTATCGTAGTGATGTTGAAACGACTGCCGGCCCCCTGCCGGGCAGTCTCGAAGCGGATCAGCGTTGGGCTAGATCGGCCAGTGCCAGCTCCAGTGTATCGGTCCAGTGCGGCATTTCCAGCCGGTACTGATTGCGGAGCTTGTCGGGACAAAGCACCGAGTATGCCGGCCGGTGCGCCGGCGTCGGGTATTCCGACGATGCGATTGGATCAACGGGGATCAGGGGACACAGGCCATGCCGAGCGCCCGATTCGATGATGGCCGAGGCGAAGCCATGCCAGCTGGTCTGACCGCCCGAGGTCAGGTTCAGGGTGTCGGCGACCGGCTCGTCGAGCGTTTTGACGACCAAAGCAGCGGTGGTCTCGGCAATGAGTCGACTCCAGGTCGGGCTGCCAACCTGGTCGCCCACGACTCGAAGGCGGTCGCGTTCTTTGGCAAGGCGCAGCATCGTCAGCATGAAGTTCTTGCCGCGCGTTCCGTAGACCCAAGCAGTACGCAGAATCAGGTGGCGCGCACCAGTTTGGCGCACGAGCGCTTCTCCAGCCTCCTTGGATCGTCCATAAGCCGAAACGGGTGCGACTGCGGCGCCTTCGGTGTAAGGCTCGGACGCACGCCCGTTGAACACATAGTCGGTGGAGTAGTGCACGAACAGCGCGCCGAGTTTCCGGGCTTCCTCGGCCATGGCGGCCGGTGACGCCGCATTGATCTGATAGGCGAGCGCTTCCTCAGATTCGGCCTTGTCGACCGCTGTATGTGCGGCCGCATTGATGATCACGCTGGGTTTCAGACGGCGCACGACATCAGCCGCCATCTCGGGCCGGGACAGATCGATTTGGTGACGGTCGAGCGCCACCACGTTGCCCAGTGCCGCAACCGTCCGGCGCAATTCCCAGCCGACCTGCCCGTCTTTCCCGGTGATCAGAATGGTCGGCTTGTTATGGCGCATCAGGCGTAAACCTCGGCATCCTTAAACCGAACGCCCGCCGCGTCTTTGGCAGACAGCGACGGTGAAAGATCGGCGGGCAACTGCCAATCGATTGCCAGGTCGGGATCGTTCCAGGCGATGCAGCGCTCATGCGCCGGCGCATAGAAGTCGGTTGTCTTGTACAGAAAATCGGCCGATTCGCTCAGCACCACGAAGCCGTGGCCAAAGCCGGGCGGGACCCAAAGCTGGCGTTTGTTGTCGCCCGACAGACGAACCGCGACCGAGCGGCCAAACGTGCTGCTGCTGCGCCGGAGATCGACAGCCACGTCGAGCACCTCGCCACTGACCACGCGCACCAGTTTTCCCTGGGGCTGCACGATCTGATAGTGGAGCCCGCGGAGTACACCTCGTGTGGATCGAGAATGGTTGTCCTGGACGAACTCGGCGCTCGTACGCGTCGCCTCCGAGAACACCTTTGCGTTGAAGCTTTCAAAAAAGAATCCGCGGGCGTCGCCGAAAACCTTCGGCTCAAAGATCACGACATCAGGAATGGCGGTTGGAAGGACGTTCATCGAATGGGGTATCAGGGTGGTTGGCGGAGCACGACGAAGTGGGGCGGGCTTCAGGCCGCTTGTGTTCGCCCCGCATAATTCATCTCGAGCCAGTTTCGATACTCGCCGCTGCGGACCGACTGGACCCACTCCGGATTATCCAGATACCACTGGACCGTTTTACGCAGTCCCGTTTCGAAGTTTTCCTGGGGCCGCCAGCCGAGTTCGGATTCCAGTTTGGTGAAATTGATCGCGTAGCGCCGATCATGTCCCGGTCGATCGGTTACGTAGGTAATCAGGCGGTGATGAGGACCGGACTGCGGGTGCAATTCATCCAGAATGTTGCAGAGCGTATCGACGACTTCGATGTTTTTGCGCTCGGCTGCGCCTCCGACGTTATAGGTCTCGCCAGGGCGGCCCTTTTCCAGTACCAGCCGCAGCGCGCGGGCATGGTCTTCCACGTAGAGCCAGTCGCGCACGTTCTGGCCGTCTCCGTAAACCGGGAGCGGCTTGCCATCCAAGGCATTCAGAATCATCAGCGGGATCAGTTTTTCCGGGAAGTGGTAAGGCCCGTAGTTGTTGCTGCAGTTGGTCATCAGCGTCGGCAAACCATACGTATGGTGCCAAGCCCTGACCAGATGATCCGATCCTGCCTTGCTGGCCGAATACGGCGAGTTGGGCTGGTAGGCCGTGGTTTCCTCGAACGCAGGGTCGGTCGCAGACAGCGAGCCGAACACTTCGTCGGTGCTGATGTGCTGAAACCGGAATTGGCTACGGCGGGGTTCCGGCAGACCGCGCCAGTAATCGAGCGCAACCTGCAGCAGCGTCAGCGTCCCGACGACGTTCGTGCTGACGAACTCTGCAGGTCCATGAATGGACCGGTCCACGTGGCTTTCGGCGGCCAGATGAAGGATCGCACGCGGTTGATATTGCTCGAAAATGGCCTGCATCCGAGGCTGGTCTCGAATGTCGGCGTGCTCGAAGCGGTGCTTGGGCGATGCTTGCGCATCGCCCAAGGACAGCGGGTTGCCTGCATAGGTCAGCGCATCGACGCTGACCACCAACTCGTCGGTTTCGGCGACCAACTGCCGTACGACGCAGGATCCGATAAAGCCGGCGGCGCCGGTCACGATAAGAGTCATGAGGGATAATTCGAGGTGGACGTGGACAGTCTAAGTCGAACAAGCCGACACCGTCATGGCTCTCCGCGCCTCTAACGAGACTTAGGCTACATCAGCAAACCTGCTGCGGCACCGTTACACGGCAAAGGAGTCCCGGCTTTTGCCGGCTGATTCAGCTTCTGCCAGCCACTTGGGCGTGCGGCCGCGGCCCGACCAAGTCTCACCCGATGCCGGATTGCGATATTTTGCGGCGACCTTCGCGCCTTTGGACATGCTTTTCTTAACCGAACGGATTGCGCCACGACCGTCGGTTATGTCGGACATGCTCAGCCCGTACTGATGCATCTTTTGTTTGATTTCGGCGATAACCGCTGCGATTTCCTGCTTGCGCAGTTCCTCAGCCTGCTGGGTCAGTGACTCAATTTGCTTCAAAAGATCGTTATAGGAAGGCATTATTAATCCAGTTTTTTGGGAGAATGCGTTGGTTTTATTACGGGAATCAATGTCTATTGTCAATTCCCGCCTGATTTTATTCCGGTGTGCTCAACGACCGCCAGTGGGATATCAAATTGGTTAACGAATTGTGTCGATTATTGGCTCGGTCCTGCGCCACACTCGATTCGATGTATTTTGTTTCTTCGGTGGTGCACGGCTTGACGATTGGATCGATATCGCAACCCCAGCAACAGGCCATGGTGGGTGCCGGTGGCTTGCTAGCCGGTGCAGGGTCGGACGCGCCATGGCGAGAAAGTTGCTAGGTCGTGAGGCGAAAGAGTGACGGCGTCGTCATAGGTGTGAGTAGGGCGCTCTGCTATCATCGAAGGTGTGACGACTGATGCCTGGGGTCGGCCGCGAACCGGCCGTCGTCGACGATTGAGGGATTTGGGGGTGGGAGTGGAGCTGCTCATTGGGGCTACCGCAGCGACCGTGCTGGGGATAATCGTCGGCTACGTCACCATCTTGGGCGCTCGTGCGTTTGGGATCGGCGTCGATTGCAACCAAGCTCAATATAAGAGCCACGATCACTGTGTTCCTCGGCTGGGCGGCATCGCCGTATCGGCTGGATTTTTTTCTGGTGGGGCGGTGTTGTCTTGGTTGGGCAACTATCAGACCGACGTATTTTTTGTTCTCTCGCTCTCTTTGATGCCTGCGCTGCTGATTGGGCTCCTTGAGGACTTTACCCAATCGGTCAGCACCATGATCCGATTGCTGGTGACCATGATCTCTGCCGCGCTCGCGTACTGGTTGCTTGATGTCTCGTTGCTCAGCCTGGGTATCGATGCGCTTGATTATCTGCTGCTGCTGCATCCGGCGGTCGGCTTCGGATTCATGCTGGTTGCTGTGGCTGGTGTGTCGCACGCTTTCAACATCATTGACGGCTGCAACGGTTTGAGCAGCTTTATCGCCATGATCGTGTTGAGCAGTTTGGCGGCCGTTGCATTTCAGGTCGACGATACGTTCGTCATGTGCGCTGCTACCGTGGGCGCTGCCTCGATGTTCGGTTTTTTCGTTTGGAACTTCCCGTTTGGCCGCCTCTTCATGGGTGATGGCGGGGCTTACTTCACCGGCATGTTGATAGCCGTGCTGTCGATCATGCTCGTGTCACGAAATCCCGATGTATCCCCTTGGTTCCCGATGCTGCTGGTCATGTATCCGGTGTGGGAGACGGTTTACTCTGCCTATCGCCGGGTCGTCATTCAAAAAATCTCCCCCGGAACGGCGGACCGGTTACACCTGCACAACTTGGTGTACTTCCGGGTTGTCCCGCGTGTCGACGTGACGACCGATCTGGTACGGCGTCAGGTACTGCGTAGTTCGACGACCTCGGCGCATATCTGGCTTCTGGCGATCGCCTGTGCAATTCCTGCGCTGTTGTTCTGGGATGAATCTCAAAGCCTGATGCTGTGCTGCGGCCTGTTTGCCCTCAGCTATGTCGTCCTCTACCGCTCCCTGGTTCGCTTTCGCTCGGTCTCGCTTCCGTTGCTTCGTAGCAAGAAAGCCAGCATCGAAGCGCCGTCTGAGGCTTGATCGCTGCTACGCAGCACTGCGGTGTTGGCCGTCGCATGCGTTCTAGCGTCCGAGCGGCCGATTGAACTCTGATCCCTAATCCCGCGTTTTACTGCCAAATCGAATTGGAGAAGACTTGAAGCCGATCGCCTCAACAGTGCCGCCGCGCAAGGGAATCATCCTCGCGGGTGGTTCCGGTACCCGCTTGCATCCGATGACCATCGCCACCAGCAAGCAGCTGCTGCCGGTCTACGACAAGCCGATGATCTACTACCCGCTGAGCGTAATGATGCTCGCGGGCATTCGCGAGGTATTGCTGATCAGCACGCCGCGCGACCGAGTCCACTTCCAGTCCCTGCTCGGCGATGGCAGTCAGTTTGGGCTGAAAATCGAGTACGCGATTCAGCGACGTCCGAACGGCATCGCTCAGGCCTTCGTCATCGGCCGCGACTTCCTGCAGGGGCAGCCCTGTGCATTGGTGCTCGGCGACAACCTGTTCTTTGGTCACGGCCTTCAGGAGTTGTTGCTAGAAGGCGCGATGCGTACCACGGGCGCCACGGTCTATGCGTACAAAGTGAGAGATCCGGAGCGTTACGGCGTCGTCGAGTTTGATTCCACTGGCCGTGCGGTAAGTCTCGAAGAAAAGCCCAAGCATCCGAAATCCGATTTCGCGGTCACCGGTTTGTATTTCTACGACGCGGAAGTCACTGAGATCGCGCAAAAGCTCAAGCCCTCGGCCAGAGGCGAGCTGGAAATTACCGATGTGAACGCTGTCTACTTGGAGCGGCAACAGCTTTATGTCGAACGGATGGGTCGCGGCTTTGCGTGGCTCGACACCGGAACGCCGGAAGCCCTGCTCGATGCGTCCAACTTCATACAGGTGTTCCAGGAGCGTCAGGGCCAGCTGATTTGTTGCCCCGAAGAGATTGCCTACAACATGGGCAATATCGGCCGCGAAGACCTGTTGGCGCGCGCCGCATCACTCGGCAAAACCCGTTATGGCCGTTATCTCCGCGAGATTGCCGACTAGGACTCCGATGCATCGCTAGTCGCGACGCGTTGCCGCAGCACCGCCACCCTGTAGCGGAGGTACTCGAGTCATCAAGCCATCGTAGGTGCCGCGGACCGTCACCTTGAGCTTGGTCCAGCGATCTGGTTCGTACGCGAGTGACTTGGCGAGCAGCTTCGCGCCTGAGATCAACTCGTAAGCGGCCCAACTCGGAAAGCGTCGGCCGTGTGCCTTCCACAGAAACACTCGGTTTCTTGCGAGGTAGTAGTGGCGGATCGCTGCATGGTGCGTGGGGTACGCCTTCAGTAGGCCGAGCATCGATCGCCGCTCCATGTTCCCGATCGCATGCTGTAGCTCCGCGCGGGGAACGGCGATAATCCGTTGATCATGATGGCGAGCGCGCAAGCAGTACTCGGTATCGACCAAGTCCATAAAAAGGCCTTCCCGGAATCCGCCGATCTCGGCCCAGCTCTTTACGCTCAGCAACATGCCGGAGCTGATGGCCAGATCAACAGCGGTCGGCCCTGTCATTCGGTTTGCGTATGTCAGTTTGAATCGCAGCCGACAGCGGCCCGATGTAACCGGCCATCGGCATTCGACGTCAGCTAACTGGTACCGCACCCGCGGAACAAAGGCGGCGACGTCGGTGTGTACCGCTTGATCGGCTTGGTCAAGCAGTGTGTCGATCATGCTGCCGATCGGCATGCTGTCGTGGTCGAGCGTCAGTGCCCAATGCAGTCCGAGCGATTGCAGATGTCTGACACCCTGATTCAGTGCTTTGGCAATGCCCTCATTGCGCGGATTCCGAATCCAAGTGAAGCGGTCGCAGGCAAAGAATGCGTACTCGGCGCCACGTTGCGCCTGTTCCTCCGCAGGTCCGTTGTCGACCAGTACCAAGTGGGGCGTTTGATCCAGCAGGCGGGAGAGGCGATCGGCGAGATCGGCTGGCGGTCCGTAACACACGACCACGATACCGAACGATCTTTCGCTGCGACTGCGATTCAGCATGTTGAGTCCAGGACCTGCTCCAGCACGGAAATGGGCAACTCGAAGTCACTGCCGGTCGGATTATGTGCGTCGATCGCGCGGCCAAAGATCAGATCGATGTCGACTGATAAGTGGTGCGCCAGATCCCAGTAGAACAGCGCAGGCATCGTGGACGGGCACAGCACGATGAATCGCTTCAGACTGTGACTGAATAGGGCATTGGTCAGCGAAGCTCCCAAAATTCCCACGACGATATCGGCACCGACAAAGGTATCGATCTGATCGCTGATCGACATCGAACCACAGTTGACTCGGGTGAATCCTCGCTTCTCCAGCGCCGTCCACACCGCGTCGTCATTGGTCAGCCGTCGATTGCCGACATCATCGCGTCCGACAAACAGGCGCCGGGGCGATGCAGACCTGCGAGCCCAACCAGCGAAGGCACGCCGCAGATCAGGAACGCTGGCCGGACTGTGAACGGCCGGTGGATCGCTGCAAAGCGCCGGCCACCACAACTGAGCAAACCGTACGCTATCGGCGAGGGGCCTGACGGCGACCCCAGGCGCGATCATTTGGAGCGTTCGCTGCGCAAGATCCAGATTGCGAGGATGGACCCACACCGCGTCAAGCTCGGGTAATGCACGCTGTGCCGCGATGAATCGGGGCAGCGCATCCATCAACCAGTGTCCGTAGTTGCCAGCGCCGACTTGACGCAGTAACAGGGCAGGGCGCTCGCTGGTGATGGCTTGTGTGCTCGCCCGCAATCGATCGAATTGCTCGTGTGCAGCGCGTTGGTTGGTGGGCCACGGCGCGTGAGGCCCACCAGGGATCGAATCGCTGATCAGTGTGCCGTCGGACGTGAACAGATACCCGTCGCCGACGACGGTGGCCTCGCTGAACCTCACTAAGCCTTGCCAGCCCAGCACCGCGTCGAGTTGGCCGTAGCGCGCCGCGAACTGGGGTGCAATCGCTTGGTTCCAGAGCCTTGCAGGGCGGCGTCGATAGGACTGCGACGTCGCATACGTCGTGATTGGCCCGCCGGTGGCGCGCACGTAATCCAAGGCGGAGCTGATCGGCGTCATCCGTGACAGTTTAGTGGCTAAACGTCGTAGCCCATCGCCGCGATATCCGACGCGAACGACAGAAACAGCGCGCGGTCTTGGTCGTCCGCCTCGGTCTGCCATCGCCCGATCGACTGCTCTGCGGATTCGGTGGTGCTGTGATGCTCGGTCAGTGGATCGCGCTCGAGAGCCTGTCTGAGCATCTGCCGCAGATACGGTAAGTCGTTACGGACGCCGAGCCATTCGAACAAGCGCTGAAAGTAGGCCGCACGCCCTGCCGTGATCGATTCGTAGTTGCACCGGTAGATGCGCCCAGGAAATGCTTGGCGCAATTGCGTGAACCGGCGCCACGAATACACGATGCTGCGAAACATGGCCTCGTTGCCGTTCGTCTCGCCAAAGCCGGAGGAGTACGGCGCCTTGCGGTTGAAAGCCTTCATGGAAAAGTAAACGTCGCGCGGGTCGCGGAACAGAAACAGAGCGCGGCACTGCGGGTCGGTTTCCAGCAGGTGCGTGCTGAGTTTGATCCCGATGGCCTTCTCGGCGATCCATCTCGGCGTGGTCTTGTCCTGTGCGTCGGCGAGGTGCTTGTAAAAAGCCAGGGCGGCGCCGGCTGAAGGTGCGTGCCGGGCACCCTGTTCCCGAATCCATTCAATTGCCTCTTGGTCTTCACCCTGGCACGGGGCGTAGGCCACCGGACCATGCGGTTCGGGCGCCTGGCTGACGCTGACGCTGCCGTTGAGTGCGCCTGCTTCGGCGTATTGGCGAAATCGTGTTTCGTATGGGAAGCGATCACGCACCATGACATCCTGGTGCTGCGACAGAATCCGCATCGTCAGCGTGCTGCCGGCGCGCCCGGTCGAGCAAAGCAACAGAAACGATGGTGGTTGCGGCAACTCAGACATGGCCTTTCTCAGACAGGGATATCGTTGCCAGCGCTACGTCGTGCGTGCGCCGTGGGCGCTAGCCTAGGCCTTGCCGACGTAGGTTCGGGGGCTGTTGTTGACGTCCTTAACCTCGCCCTTGATGCGCACGCGGACCACGTCACCTTCCTTGAGTCGACGGTCGTCGGGCAACACCAGCCGAAAGCCGCATTCGCCGGTGGGGTGAGCTTTCTGTGCCAAGTCTTTGCGAAACTGGTTTGCGAGCACCGTTCCCGCGTGTTGGTCATTGATCCAGACGTCGATCGACACGGGTTCCGTGGTGCCTCGCATCATGGCCCATCCTGATACGAAGCTGGCTTCTGCGCGGTCTAGGAAGCCGTATCCTCCCCAGGTGCGCGACGTCATCAGATAATCGGCCGGTGTTTCGCGGACGAAGCGGCGTGCGGCTCGAATGTGTTTCTGGTCGGAAACACCCGCATAGGCGGCCAACTGCCCCACGAAGCGTCCCGGATTCAGCATCGCCTTCTCATAGGAGATCAACGCCATTCGCTCGTTGCTCTTGGAGATGATGGCCATCAATTGACGGTACTGCTCTACCGTGTGAGCCATGTTGGCCAGAAGATCGCTGCGCACCGAGATTCGGTTGCGGTTCGCGATGGCGAAGACGTCCCGGAAAATCACGAGAAACTCGGGATTGCGGAACTGACGCTTGACGCGCTCGATGTGCTCATAGGCCGATGGGCGCTTCCAGCCCCAAACCTTCCTTTCAGCGTTCTTCTGTGCGATTAGAGATTTGAGGCGGTTCGTGTCCTTGCCTTCTACCGCCTCGCTCAGCGCGACGTCCTCGTAGACGGTATTGGGCTTACCGCCCATGCCCATATCGATGCCGAGGTGATGGAGAGCGCCCGATACCATCGTCGTGCCGCTGCGCGCCACGCCGAGCACGATCAGCGTCCGTTCGGCGGGCGGCGGGCCGGGCCAGTTGATGCGAAGAAAGCCCGTGTTATCGAGCTTGGAGAGGTCGAGCTCGGGTGGAGCTTGGGTGGTTTGGGCGGTCAAGTTGGGATCAGCGTGCGTCGAGTTGCAGGTAATGGGGCGCTTCCAAAGACAGTGACAAGTCTTCGTGCTCCAGCGTCAGGCACGGGTTGTAGCTCCGGTCATGCAGCAGCAGATCACGCCAACGGGTTTTCATGTACTGAACTTCGGCGGCGAAGCGCAGCCGCTTTTCGGGAGTGTCCTCCTGCCCTCTGGACAGAGACTCAAAATGCAGGAGTTCGGCGTAAGGGGTCCACACGGTCCGTAGCTTGCGTTCTGCCAACCGCAAGCAAAAGTCCACGTCATTGAACGCCACCGCCAGATTGACTTCGTCCAGGCCCCCCAACGCTAGATAGTCGGCCTTCTTCACTAGCAAACAGGCGCCCGTTACGGCGGAGACGGTCTGTGGCAGGACCAGCCGGCCGAAGTAACCCAAATGGTGGCGCGGATAGTACTTGTGGCTGTGGCCGGCGACGCCGCCGACCCCAAGGATGACGCCTGCATGTTGAATGCGTCCATCGGGGTACATCAGCTTGGCACCGACAGCGCCGACACCGGGCTGGTAAAGCCGCGGAACCATCTCGTTGAGCCAGTCACCTGTCAGAACTTCGACGTCATCATTGAGCATCAATAGGACGTCGCCTATCGCTTCCTTTGCTCCGAGATTGTTGACCGCGGAAAAATTGAACGGAGCGTCGTAGCTAATCACGCGAACACGACGATCCAGCTGATAGCGCGACAACAACGACAGCGTGCGGGGGTCCGCGCACTGGTTATCGATGATCAGAATCTCGTAAGCCGGGTACAGCGTGCGCCTCAGGATGCTGTCGATGCAGCGCTCAAGCGCATCACCCCCGTCGCGCGTCGGAATCATGATGGACACGAGGGGGGCGGGCGACGGCATTGGGTACCGAACCCGATAACTGGTCGGAAACGGCCCGTCAGAAACGTGGGCACCGATCGGCGCCATGTGCTCACTCAGCGCAGCGATCCCGCTCGGATGTGCGCCGGCTTTGGCTCCGAGGACTTGGGCGGTCGAGCCGTGTGACTTTCGCCAGTGATAGAGCACACCGGGTACATGAACAATCTGATCCGGTCTTATGGCATCAACGCAGCGCAGTACGAGGTCGTAGTCTTGACTGCCATCGAATCCGGCTCTGAAGCCGCCGACCGCTTCGACCACGTCGCGTCGCACCACCAGCATATGACCGAAGTAGTTGATTGAGTGCAGTAAGTCCGGATTCCACGCCGGCTTGAAATGCGGCTCGCAGCGCTGACCGTTCTCGTCGATCTTATCCTCGTCGGAGTAGAGCAACGCGGCTTCAGGAAACTGTCGAAGCGCACGGGCCATACGGTCCAGTGCCCAGCGCGCAAGGGTGTCGTCTTGGTCGAGGAACGCGATGTAGTCCCCGGTCGCCGATGTCAGCGCGGCGGATGAAGCACGCGCAATACCACCGTTGACGACATGGCGCTGAACTTTGAGCCGGGGCTCCCGCTCCGCCAGCTCGGAAATCTGGGTCCAGACATCGGGTTCGGTTGATGCGTCATCGCAGATACACAGTTCCCAGTGGGGATAGGTCTGTGCCATCACCGACGCGATGGCCTCGATCAGCTGCGCAAGCTCTGGGTTATAGACCGGCATTACGATCGAGAATGTAGGACCTTCCTCTTTGGCCGCCTTCATCGCCATCCGATCGCAATCGTCTTCGGTGGGCTCGACAGAATTCACCCAATCGCGGTAGTCAACGATGCGCTGATAGGGCTGCAGCAGGGGGCGATTGGCCACACCACGAAGCTGCCAGTAAAGAGGTGAAAGACGGTGACGTGTGCGGCGGTAGATGCCACGTAGCGTCAGGATGAATTGGTCCGCGAGGCCTAGAGAGGTAATCGAAAGGCAGCCCAAGCTAAACGGGCCAGCGTGCTCGGTCGGATCTAAACGCAGCCGGCGCAAGCCCAGCGGCATGAAGCAGACGCATTCGATTTCGCCGCGGTGTCCTGCGATACCCAACAACACCTGAGTGCGCTCGCTGAACCCCCCGCGGCTGTCTCGATACAGCTTCACGCAGCCGCTGCCTCGTAGCGCATCGACCGACACCCGAACGCGACACCAGCCCCGTGGGAGGCGCCACCATGGCAGCGCGACGGCAAAACATGGATCGGCATCGATGGCGACCCAGGCCGACCCGACTGGTTCCAGTGGCAGCCCTTCTTCGTACTCGGGATGTTCTTCCAGACCGCGTAACGGGCGCAGGGGCAAGGCGCCCGATCGGGCAAACGGCTTGAACAACAGAATAATCAGCCCAACCCACCACCGGACAATAAAACCAAGCGCCCCGTGATCGAGGCGGGCGAGGCTATGCCGAAGTACGGAGCGTAAGGAGGGCGCGATCCCCGATAGCGGCATCCCCTACCAGCCTGTACAGCCGTCGCCCGTTGGTTGGCAACTCAGGCCACTGCGAAGTCGGGTCACTTCTGTCCGGAGATACGCCGGTGTTCGTTGAAAACGGCGTCGTGGATCAGCGTGAACGCGCGGGCGATCTGGGCTGCATCATGATCCAGCGTGTTCTGCCGCACGCGGGGGTCGGGCTGCAAAGACAGCGTCTTCGACTCAAGCGCCGCGACCACGATCTTGCAGGCGATGTCCATCGTGCTGGACTGAGTTTCCATCAATTGATCCCTTCTTATTTGATTGTAGATTGGCGGTCGATATTACAGCCTAGCTACGACACCGGCCGCAATCGCGATTTGGTAGATGACTTGGATGATGTCCTTCGAGAACTGGAACTTCTTGCTGTCAACGGTCGGCAGCACCAGTACTTCGTCTCCCGGATTGACCAGAGTGCCGGAGCCCTGCGTGATCTCACCTGATGGACTGATCACGAGGATTCTATCGCTCGACGACCTCTGGAGCACACCGCCGGCTTGCTCAACGTAATCACCCGCATCCTGCCGCTTGCGCCAGATGAACGAGTTGGGCAAATACACCTCGCCGTGGACCTGCACCACGTTGCTGACGCGTGGAATGCGCAGCACGTCGCCGTCTTCGAGCGCAATCGTGCTGGGGTCGACGCCCGCATACAACACAACTTGGCCCTTGGGCTGGATCAACTTCGCGCGCTCGACGAACTGCAGCACGAGCGCCGCCTCCTTGGACCGGAGTTCTGCTTCCTCCGGCGTCCAGGATCTGGCGTTGAGCACGGATTGCTCCAGCTTCTGCAGTGTCTCATCGAGAACCTGCTTCTGACGCTCGGCAACCGTCTTTCTAAACAGTTGTAGGCCGGCGCTGTTGGACTGGGCGGAATACTGGATCTGCTTCAGCAGGTCGGCCAGCGTGGCCTCGTAGGGCAAAACGTAAAAACCAGCGCTCTCATGTTCACCTTCTACCGCGACGGCAATTTGCTTTACCAGCCGGTCGGCCGTCACTTCGATCTCGTCGCCGGTCTTGGCCTCGGTATCGAGAAATGGATCGTTGACCGGGACGTAGAACGCGTCGCGCTTGGGGCCGACGTTGCGAGCAAGGCGTACGTGAGTGGCGCGCCCGCTGATGCCGGCAATCGATAGCAAGTCGCGGATCACGGTCCCGGGTTTGAACTCGAACTGAGCCGTGTTGGTGACGAGGCCCGATATCTTCACGCTCGGCCCAGACGGCCCGACGAACACGCTGTCGCCATCCTTGAGCTGGGGGGCCGGCAGGAAGCCTTCGGTCATGAACCGATACAGATCGACTTGGCTGACGACCTGACCGCCGCGCAGCAGGCGGACGTCCAGGTAACTGCCCGTCTTTGGATTGATGCCGCCGGCGCGATCGAGAAAAGTCAGGATCGAATCCGATGCAAAGCCTGGGTAGAGGCCAGGGCGTTGCACGAAGCCCGACACGAATACCTTGACCGGTACGGCGGCTGCCAGCGTCGCGTAAACGCCGACGTCCGCCTTGAATACCGAGCGAATGCGGTTTTCCACCGTCTCGTTGAGCCGTTCGTTGGGGACGTTGGCAACTTGAACCGGGCCTACTTTGGGCACAAATACATTGCCTTGGGCGTCGACCGTCAATTCCAGTTGGTTTTCGACGGCACCCCACATCCGCAGCGCAATCGTATCGCCGACGCTGATGATGTAGTTGGGATTGAAGCCTTTGAACGACTCCCGCGCAAAATTGCCTTGGAACAAGACCTGGCCAAAGACCGGATTCGTACTGAGCGTGGTCTCGACGATCTGAGAGGCGGTCGTCACCCCCGTCGTCGTTGCGAAGTCATCGAAGTCAGACGGCGTTGGCAGATTGACGGTGCCGGCCCGAGGAGCGACACCGGCCGGCGCTGGCGCTGCACTGCTACTTGAGGCAGGCGCAAGGCGTGCAGGGGCAGTCTGAGCCCATGCCGGGTTGCCCAACATGGCCGCAAGGCTCGCGATGAAAACCAAATGGCGGGTACGCATGCTTCTTATTCCTGATGGTCGCGAATCGTGGCAATGATCAGGCCGCCGATCGCATAGAGCAGATTCAACACAATGAAAATCGTCGCCACGTTGTACAGCGATTCCGGCTCCGTCGACTTGTCCGGCATCGTCGGCGGAGAGATCAGCACCAGGAACTTGACCTTGCGGGTCGCATCAATGCGTGCTGTTTCCAGTGTACGCACACCCGTCTGGTAGATATCGGCGGCGATCTGCTGATTCAGTTTGACTTCCTGAAAGTCCAGCATCTGTTGATTGATCTTCTTGTCCTCGAGTCCACCGACCTGCTTGTCGCGCTCCTGGGCAATCTGCCGTTCCAGGGCTGCGATTTTGGTCTTGGTGGCAACAACCTCGGCCGCTGACTCGCTCAGGTAGGTGGTCAGTGCCTTCAGCGTGGTTCGCTCGCGCGCCAGGTCGCCTTGAAGCGAACCGATAATGCGGGTCAGCGTTTCGTTCTCGACCTCCGCACTGAACATGTTCCGTTTGTCTTGAATGTCAATGACATCCGCGGATGCCTTCTTAAGCCGCTCGTAGACCGATTCCAATTCGCGCTGAGCGAAGTCGATTTGCTCGCGGGCCAAGGCTTGGCTCACTTCGTTTACAAACTGTTCCGAGCGTTTGACGATTGCGGACGCGACTTTCTGGGCGTACTCACGAGAACTCCCTTGCACCGCCAACTCGATGGTCATCGACTCTTCATTGATTTCCGTCGTAACGCGGTCGAGATAGAAGGCAAGGAAGTCTTCCTTCGATGCCGTCGGCGACATCCTGGAAAACCAGTCGGATGCATCGCTTGAATAATGCGCGCGTAATTGAACCTCACTTTCGAGGTAATCCAACATCGCCGGCGACTCGATAAAGCGTTGGATCAGCAGGGCGTCCTGCAGGGCATTGCCACCACCGAGTCCTAGCACATTGAGTGCGATCGACGGAGCCGTCGAGGCCGATCCATTCTGAACCAGTACCGAAGCCTCACTCACGTACCGATCGGTGCTGATGAACCCGTAATAAATCGCGAACAAAAAGCAGGGCAACAGGACGAGTGTCGAATATGCCCGGTGTCCGCGAATATAATCAACGATGCTTTTCAGCAGTCGCATTGGTGCTTCAATAAGGCCCTTCACGCGGTTTCCTTCTTGTATTCAGTAATTGCCTGATTGATGTCATTGAAGTACTTCACAGTACCGTTGTGAACATACAGCCCGACATCACACCACTGGCGAAGCGTTTCAAGACTGTGGCTGATCAGGATAATGCTAGACCGACCGCGTTTGCTTTGAAAAATAGCATCAGATCGGAGTCTGAAAGACTCATCACCGACACCGGTGAGCTCGTCGATCAGGTAATACTCGTAGTCGTAGGCCATGCTGATCGCAAAGGCCAAGCGCGCACGCATGCCGGTTGAATAGGATTGCGTGGGCTGGTCGAAGAAGGGGCCGATATCAGCCAGTGCGCGGATGTACTCGACTCGCGCTGCCTGCGTCTTGTAGTCATCGCCGCGGATGCGGCAGATAAACCGAGCTGAGTCGCGCCCCGACAACTGCGGTAAAAAGCCGGATTGCAAGCCGATCGGCGGCGATATCAAGCCTTCGCAGGTGATGCGACCCTGGTCAGGCTGATCCATTTTTGAAAGCAAGCGGACCAGCGTGCTCTTGCCGGCACCATTTCGACCCACGATTCCGATGTTGGTCTTGCCCGGCAGCGTCAGCCATAGATCACGGTAGACGTGATGCCGCTTGCCGTTCGGCAGTTTGTACGACTTGTATACGCCCTCGACTTTGATCATTAGTTGGTCAAATGAGAAAGGTGTTTGCGGTAGGCGACAAAGCCGATCCACAGCGAAAACAGTGTCCACAATCCGATGTAAACCCAACTCCCCGGTGAATCATATGCGGACAGCATTTCTCCGCGAGCAAGATCGACACCGTGCAGAATCGGATTCCAGATGATGTAGGGCGCGATCAGATCCGGAATCTGTTCCATTGTAAAAAAGGCACCCGACAGAAAAAGCAATGGCCTGTTCATCATGTCGACAAATCGGCGGATTTCTTGGTTCTTGGTGATGTAGACGTCAGCCCACAAACCAAGTCCGAGCGCCAGAGAAAAGAGTAGACCGATGGCGGCGAAGAATCCGAGCAGATTATCCGCCTCGACAGGACGTCCAATCCACAGTAATACGAATACGATGACAAACTTGAGTGCCAGCATCATCATCAACTCAATGACTGCGGCAACCAAAACTGCATCGATAGGACGAACCTGACGATAGCTAAAGATGCCCTTTGCTGCCGAAATCGATCCCATGCAGCTATTGAATACGCGGATGAAGATAAAGAACGAGATCACGCCGATGGAGTGATAATAAAACCCATCTACGCCGCCTTCCTCTCCTCCGAACTTGCCGCCCCCTCGGCCGGCCAGCATGCGTGAGCCACGCAGCAAGGCCATATAAAACAGGGGCTCGGCGATCGCCAGAAAGTACCCGAAGCGCTGGCTGCCATAACGCAGCTTCATTTGCCGCAGGAACAACGCCGTGAATGAGTCCGCGAAAATCCGCAAGCTGTTGCGTTGCGGTGGAGGCGGCAGCGGCGGCAACTCCGGCAAAGTCAGTACAGCGGAGCTGATCTTGGGCTGGCCTGTCTCGGTGGCCGCTGCCGTTGCAGCGGGAGGCGAAGGAGTGGGCGACTGCGGCGGTGGAGCCGGTGTCTGATGCTCCGCGCCTTTGCACAAGGCCGGGCTACCCGAAAGATCGCGCTCTGCCCCAACGGGCCGAACCGACACAAGATCAGAAGCCTGGAGTTGCTCGCCCTCGGGGATGGCTAAAAAGAAGCCACACAGCCCTGTCGGATGGAGTCCCTTCGCTTTAACGTCGGCCCGTAGACGATCCGCCAGAATCGTCTTGTAGGGCACACCGTTGATCTTGACGTCGAGACTGAGCGGCGCGCCGTCGCCCTCGGCGTCCATCGCCCAGCCGCGGATTTCGCGGGGGCTGACACGATCCAGGTGTCCAATTACGCGCATAAAAGTCTATACACCGAGGCTGATTACGAGCGCACCATTGGCATTGCCGCCGCCGCAAGCAGCATCACAAGCGCCGGCTGCCGAGGTGTGCTGCCGGGTGGTCAGCGAGACTTTTTCGACTTTGATTTCTTCGGCGCTCGGAAGGTAGATGTACCTTCGGCGCTGGCGGCGGCTGCGCTGGCGGACTCCGTCGCCGCGGGCGCTTTTGCCGGTACGCCGGCCTGTTCAGCCGGCTTGCTGTCCGTTTTTTCCTTAATGGTCAGAAGGTTCTGAGAACGCAACTGGCGAATCAACTTGTTCGCCGAGCTCGCAACGTCCTGCGCTAAGGCTTTTGCGTCGGCGCTGGTACCTTGCGTTTTAAACCATGCGCGAGCCTGTGCAAGCTGTTCGGTCAGAGTGCGCGCGGCGTACTCCCGCGCGAGGTTGGTTTGGGCGTTCCGCGATGCCAGCCATGCGACGACCTGCTTCTTCTCGTCGTCCGTCAACTGACTCTTGAGGTCGGCCGACAATTCCGGATTCTTGACTGCCATGTGCCCGACGAGCACGGCGCGTCCCTTCTTCGACTCGTTGTCGTACACAGTGCGAATCAGTTGGATGACCTTGTTCCGCTGCCGGATATGCATGGGCGTTAGCTCTACGTGATGTGGGATGTGCAGCAAAGTCGATGCCGCTGGGGCCGATAACGGGCAATATATTGCCTGCGCCGCTTTCGTTGCGTCAACGGCGTTCATTTCATGCGCCGCCCAGCCGATACCGGTCGAGCGTCCAGTTGGCTCTGCTCAAACAAATCAATAAAGTTACAATTTGGTCAAGCACTTGACGATGCCGGGCGAGATGTTCGGAGGTCTGTGGTGTCCAGCGAACCGCGGTGCGTGCGCCTCGCCACTGGCACAGCAGCGTGTCGTCAAAGCAAACCGCGCCACCGATGGGAGGCATTTTTGAGTTGCAGAGATTTCACTTGGGCCACTCGTCAACCCGTGACCCCGAGTCTGGTATCCGGGGCCGAGGTTCGGTGATGGCTGACCATTCCGTGGTGCTTCACCTCGGGGCGCATAAGACCGCCACGACCTACCTCCAGCGGCTGTTTTTCAAAAATCGGCAGCTGCTCGAATCAGATCTCGGTTTTGGCTACGTGCCCATGTTCCGCCTTCGAGCTGACGTCACCACGCGTCTGGATCGCGCCGATTCGCAGCCGGAGCGGTCGCAGATGGTCGAGGCGCTGCGCGGCTATGGCGTCGGCCTCGCATCCGACGGCCGCAGAGTTCTGCTTTCCGACGAAAACCTTATTGGCGACTGCGCCGAGATCATGCGCTCCGGGAAGTTGTATCCGCGCGTGCTGACTCGGCTACGGCGCCTACGTGAGTTGCTGGGCCAGGAGCCGCGCGAGATCTGGTTTGCCGTCCGGGCCTATGACCACTTTTTGGCCTCTGCTTATGTCGAAGCAAACCGACATGCCAAAGAGTTTTTGTCATGGGATGCAACGGCGGCCCGAGTCGATCTGTCGCGTCGACGTTGGCCTCAAGTTCTGGCCGATGTCCGAACCGTGTTTCCCGGCGCCCGTGTCAGGGTTTGGGCGTTTGAACAGTTCGTCGCTGACGACCGGTCGGTAATACGCCATCTGATCGGCGAGGGGGCCGCCCGGCTTGTATACATCGAAGAGGCCGTTCGTGCCTCATCGTCGGCTGACGCCATGCGAGTCGCCGAACTGTTGAGTCAAACGCTCGGACCTGCGGCAGCGGCGTCGGTGTTTGCCGAGCTAGATGCGCTGTTGCCCAAATCGGCAACGCGGTTGGGCTTCAGTCCCTGGTCGGATGACGACAAAGCCGCGTTTCGCCGATTGTACGAGGCCGATCTTCAGCAGCTTGGACAAGCTGGCGGCCTAGAGTTGATCTCGGTTGCCGACCAGGTTGCTGCACCTCGCCCGACCGCCGCGATATGAGTACTGGTTATCTATTGCTGGTTCACGACCAGCCTGCACAGGTCCGTCGGCTGGTTTCGGCGCTGCAGGGCCCGGGTGTTAGCTTCATCGTTCATGTCGATGCCAAGGCCGACAGGGCTTCGTTTGTAGTGGCATTGCGTGGGCTTTCGGGTGTGCACGTGCTGCCGCCGTCGGCGAGTGTCGCGGTCAACTGGGGCGGATATAGCCAGACGCAGGCCATGCTCAATCTTTGCGCAGCAGGGCTTGAGCAATGTACCGACGCTCATCGCTTTACGTTGCTAAGTGGCGCCTGCTATCCGGTCGCCAGCAACGCGCGGCTGCAGGCGCTGGCGTCATCTCCTGCCCTGATGATCGACCTGAAGCTGACGCCGCCCGAACTGCCCCGCTACGAGCGGGTTCGGCACTATCACCTGTCGGACCATCCGTTGACCAACCGGCGCGGCAGCACCGACCGGAGTCCGCGCGAGCGCAGTTACATTCGTTATATCAAGGACTTCGTGTCATCACTGCCGCCACGGCCACCGTTCCCGGTGCCGCTTTACTACGGGCCTACGTGGTGGTCATTGACTCGCCCGGCACTGGAGTACGTGATGCGACACTGCCGAGAGCACCCCGAACTGCTAACGGAGTTCCGTTACTCCGCCCACGCTGACGAGCATCTGGTCCATACCATTCTCGGCAATTCGCATTGGGCCGAGGCGAGTATCGGCTGTGGCCACTACTATGTCTGGGAGGAGCACCCCAAGCGACACTGCCGAACGCTCGACATCAGCGATCTCGATCGCATCCCGCCGACGGCGTTGTTCGTAAGAAAGGTCGATCCTGCAGGTTCGGCTGAGCTGCTCGAGCGGCTCGACCAAGCGCGCGCCCCAACAGAGGCGCCTTGATAGCGCATCCAAATGAAACTTATCTATCTCCTGCTCGCGCACGATCAGCCGAAACAATTGCGACGTCTGGTTTCTGCGCTCAATTGCGACGATGTGGCGTTCTGCATTCATATCGACCAGAAGGCGAGCCTCGCTCCATTCATGATCGAGCTTGCCGGGATGCCGAACGTTCAGTTCGTCGATGACCGGGTATCGGTCAACTGGGGTGGGTTCAGTCAGACCGAAGCCATCATGCGATTAATGCGCACGGCGCTGGCCTGTTGGCCTGATTCGAAGCGTATGTACCTGATCAGCGGCTCGTGCTATCCCCTGGCGTCCAATACGCAGTTGCTAGCGACCTGCGACACCGACGATCAGCTGATCAAGGCCAAGTTTTTCAAGCCGGGTACGCCGCGCGCTGAGCGTGCCAGTCGCTACAACATCTCCGACCACCCGTACCTCAACAAGCGGTGGGTGAACATGGCGCGTGAGCGCACCGACCGAAACGTGCTGCTGGAACTACAGCAATACATCGGCGAGTTCCTCGAAAAGCTCCCGCCCAAGCCCGACTTGGGTATGCCGTTTCACGGTGGTGCGACATGGTGGGGTCTGACCGCGGATGCCGTTCGCTATGTGCTCGATTATTGCGATCAGCACCCTGCATTTGTCGACTACTTCAGGTTTTCGCTGCACGCCGACGAATCCATGGTCCATACCTTAATCGCCAACTCCTCATTTCCAATCAAGAAGGGTATGAAGGCGTTCCACTACGTTGACTGGTCACCGGCCAGCATCGCCAGGAAAAAGTATCTGGATGTCGACTCGCTCGACAAAGTGGACTGGGTGTCGCAGCTGTTTATCCGAAAAGTGCACCCTGATTTGTCGTCGGCGTTGATGGACCGTATCGACGAGCGCCGTGCTGCTCCGGATCAGGTCGTCTGGGGTACCTATGGCGATTGAGCGTCGGTTCGTCATCTTTACGGCGGCGCGAACCGGATCCAATGCCCTGGTTTCATCTCTGGCCGCCAGCAGCGAGATCCACTGTGATTACGAGCTGTTTCACCCGGAGCAGATTTACTGCACAGCCGGTCTGACGCAGAAGACCATCCAGCAACGCAATCGTGACCCTAAGGCGTTTCTCGACGACCTAATTCTAAATGCGTCGAAACACAAGCCGTCGGCTCGCGTTTACGGCTTCAAGATTTTCTTCACGCACAACCGCAAAGCGCGGGAGTACCTGCTCAACGATCGTTCCTGGGCCAAGGTCATCCTCCAACGCGAGAATGTGTTGGATCAGTTCATATCTCACAAAATCGCCGCGGGCTCGGAGATGTGGGACACGACCAATGTCGCCGTCAAAAGCGTGTCGCGGATCCGATTTGTGCCGGCACAGTTTGATCTGTTCGTCGAGCGGCTCGAGCGTCAAGGCAGCGAAACCCGCGCTTTTCTGCAGCAGACGCAGCAACCGTTTTTCGAGATTGGATATTCCGACGTAGAGGCGAATCGGTACGAACCGCTGTGTCATTACTTGCAGGTTCAGCCGACTGACAATATGGCGCCGCGGATCGGCAAGCAAAACAAGCGTCAAACGGCTCTCAAGTTGGTCAATCCCGAGGTCGCCCGGGCGCATCTTGCCACTCGAGGCCTCGGCCACCTCTGGGTGGATTGAGTTTCGCAGTACGATTCATAGACCGGTCAGACAACATCGGCCGCCTCCAATAATAACGATAGAACCCATGCACCTTCAGATCGACCAAACCCAACTCGCCCGCCTCGCGGCAATGCCCGAGACTCTCAAGTACGAAGGCGAATTCGGCGCGGAACTGGTCACCTTCATCCCGTTCGTTTACTGGTGCCATTGCATCGGCCTGTTCAAAGGACGCAAGGTGTCGACCTACAAGGGCATGCGCCCTCTCTATTACTTTCTAGGCGACGACCAGGTTATCGAGCGGGACGACACTCGGCATTGGGTCCCGTTTGCTCAGCGCAAATCGCCGGATCAGTGGCTGGTGCTGCCCAATGCCAACGAACACACGTCGGTGCGCAGCCCGATGGAATACTTCCCTGATTATCGGTCTGCTTTTTCAACCGGGGAGCTGACGTTTGATAAGCCGCTGGTTGTCATTCACAACAAATACAATCTTGAGTGGAACAACGAACCGCCACGCAACTTTTTCTCGCTCGAGGACCTCGAGGAGATGTTCAATCTACTGAAGGGCGGATATCAGGTGGTGTACATCCGCCACGGCATGGGCGGCGTTTCGCAGGGATACAGCCTGGACCACAATCAGTTGATGGATTTCGGCGATGCCGATCTGCTGACGCGTCATCCCGAAGTATTATCGTTCAACGCGCTCCACGAACGCTTCAAAGATCGCTTCTCGGTCAACGCCTTCAAGGCGGCGCTTTATGCCAAAAGCTATCGGTTCATATCGGTACAGGGCGGCGGCGCCTACCAATGCGCAATGTATTCTGGGTCGGGACTGCTGATCTATCACAAGGACGGCCCTGAGATTCATCATTCGTATTCCAAGGGATTCTTCACGCGAACCGCCAATCCAGCGCCGTTGTTGCTGGTAGCAACCAACCGCGCTGAGTTAATGGCAGGTGTGCAGGCTATCGGTAGTGGCTTCGTGTTCAGCGGACGGTTCATTCCCGGATCAAAGCACATCAACCGAATGAAGCGTCTGTCGCCGCACCGGTTCAAGCCCAAGCGGCCAGCGAAGTACGGCATGGCGGAGTTGCCAGTTCACCTTGTTCAATAAATCGCGGGTTGGGGATGCGCGCATGAGTCACGACAACAAAACGGCTGCCTATTTCGGTGCGCGCGATTTGCCGGACGTGATTGACTACGTCGGCGAATTTGGGGCGGAGCTGGTTACGTTTCTGCCCTTCGTCTATTGGCTATATCGCGCCGGCCAACTAGGTGACCGCAAAGTGTCGACCTATCGCGGTATGCGCCCGCTTTATTTTTTTCTGAGCGATGATCAGTTGATCGAAAAAGACGAGCCGCGTCGATTCGTTGGCTACCAAAAGCGCACTGATCCTTCGATATGGGGATTCATTCCCAATCCGAACGAACTGATCGCAACCCGGAACGCCTATGAGGCCTTTCCGAATTATCGCAAGCAATTTCAGTCGACGCGTTTTTCGTTCGATAAACCTTTGCTCGTGGTTCACAACAAGTTCAACCGCGAATGGAACTCCGATACGCCAGTCAACTTCTTCTCCATTGATCAATTGGAGCAGATGTTCTCGCGGCTGAAAGGGTACTACCAGATCGTTTATCTCCGACATGGTCGCAGCGGTAGCGTAGACGGCTACAGCCCAGACCATAACTCGTTGATCGACTTTGATGAAACATCGGTGATGCAACGCCATCCGGAAGTGATCGACTTCGAACAGCACCATCGCGAGTACGGTGGTGGCGTTGCCATCAATCAGTACAAGAACGAGTTGTATGCAGCCTGCCACCACTTCATTTCGGTGCAGGGCGGTGGCGCTCATCAATGCGCGCTGTTTTCGGGGTCGCTGCTGCTGATCCTGCACAAGCGTGGTCCCGAGGCGGTTCATGCGTACTCCAACGGCTTTTACCAGTACGCGACGAATCCAGCGCCGGTCTGCATGATCGCTTTCAACGACCGGCAGTTGCAGGACGGGCTCGGTGCATTCACTGATGCCAGCTTATGCCAAGGTCGCGTCATGCTGGGCGCCAACGGGTCTCGCATCGCCAACGACTTGGCCCCGTCGCGAGTCCAGCGCAAGGGACAGCCGGTGTTCGGTACTGACCGCACTCCCGAGCCCGGCGATGTTGGTGTGCACTTTTGACTCGCCAACGATCAGTGGGGCCGACCGCTCTGATTCCGGTGCGGACCCTCATTGACTGCTCCCGATGATTTATCTGCATATCGGCCCGCACAAGACGGGCACATCAACGCTGCAAGCTTGGCTCGCCGCCCATCGTGCGCTGCTGCTCTCGGCTGGCTATTGCTATCCCGGTACCGAGGAGAATCACCACGTTCTGGGCCGGCAAGCCATTGTGGCAGCCCGCAAGGGTTTGGTTCCTCCCAGCTTGGTTGCCTATTTGCGCGAGACCGATCGCGCCGTCAACGGCATCATCAGCACCGAGCATCTCGACGCGCTTGACGAGGGGACGGTCAAGGCCATCCGTGGCTGGTTCGGTGATCGTGACGTTACCGTCGTCATTTATGCACGCGCTCCTTGGGATCGTTCGGCGTCGATGTTAGGTGAGCACTTAAAGCGATTGAACCGTACCCGTTGGGGACGTGACTGGGACGACGTCGCCGATGATGCGCTGCCCGGTTTGGCGGGGCGCAGCAGCTTGCCGTCGATGCTGGGCACGTGGTCCAAAGTGTTTGGAAAGCCGAGCATCAAGCTTCGGGTTCTTGATCGTGCCCGACTGGTCGGTGGCGATCTGATCGCCGATTTCATTGACGCCATTGGTGCCGCAGATAACCCGGCTCTGATGGCGCATCGTTCGATTTCCGTCCAGAACGAAATGCCCGGTATCGATCAGCTGCGAATTCTTCGCTGCGCATCCGAGATCGTGGCCCCGGGAGACAAGCCGCCACGCGAATTGCGCAGGGCCGACAAGCAAGTCAATAAGCATGTCGGCGGTCTGTTGTTGCGCGCGTCGAAGTCGCTGGCCATCGACCACGGTCGCGCATCCTTATTGTCGGCACCCGAGGTTCGCCGTTATCAGGCCGCAGCAGCAGCGCCGCATCAGGCCATTGCGCGGCAGTGGCTAGGGCTTGGCGACGAGGCCTTGTTTTCTGAGCCTGACTGGACGCGCCTGCCCGCCGAGTCATTCGATTGGAACATTCGCTTGGTGCCACACGCTGCGCTAGCGCAACTGGTCATCGAATCGACGATCGCCGCGCTCGACCAAACCACCCCACTGGCCCGAGACGCACTGCAAAGGCTGGCACCGCTGGATGATCAACGCCGGATTCCGGCGGCCGCTGCGGCTTGGATGTCAGCGGTCCGCTGTTCTGGCATCGCGGACCGCCTCGCGCTACAAGCGAACGCCGTGATCGGTGCGTGCCTGTGCATCGGTCTGGCGTGGCCGCGCGTCATGGGTGGTGCTGCCACTGCTTCGAGCGAGACGCCGGCGTGCGCCATCACGGATGTCATCGCGGCTTGGCGCGTAGCCGCCCCGTTGCAATCGGATGTAGCGCTTCAGCGCGTCGGCAGCATAGATAAACCTGGGCCGCGCAAGCTGATTGCGCTGGCCATTCAATCGATCCTGGCCGCCGGCGGCGGGCGCGACGCCATCGACGCTCATTGGCGGCGCGTCTACTCGTCGGCGCGCCAGTTTTCGAAATCGTCCTGACGGAGAGACTCATTGCTGTACGTCCATATTGGCTGCCACAAGACCGGCAGCTCTGCCATCCAGCAGGCATTTATCCGTAACCGCGCGCTGCTTCTGGCGCAGGGCTGTGAATTTATTGCTGACGGCAACGGCGGCGGTGTTCACCGGTTGGCCCAAGGCCTGCGTGGGGCATCAATGCAGGCGCCGCTGCCGGCTGACTCGGCGATTGCGCAAATCGCCAAGTCAAAAGCGGCGGTCAAGGTCATTTCGTCCGAAGCCTTCGAGTCCGCTTCTGCCGATGGCGTCAAAGCCTTGCGTCGACATTTGGGCCGCCAGCCGGCAACCGTCGTTGTTTACTTGCGACGGCAGCCAGATGCGATCCAGTCGGCCTACCTGCAGCAGATCAAGCGCTGTGCAACCCGGATGCCGTTCGACGCTTGGTTTGAGCGGTTCGCCGTTGGCGCTGGCGGACGTTCGCGGTTCGACTATGAGGTCTTGATCGATCGCTGGAAGCGCGCTGGCTTTGCCGACATTGTCGTGCGCCGCTATGACCGGGCGCTGTTGCCCGACCAAGATGTCGTGGCTGATTTTCTGCAGGCGGTCGGGCAGTCCGGTGATCTCAGAAAAGATCCGCGTTGGACTGCGGTGCCGGACATCAACCGCTCGATCTCGATCGTCCAAGCTGAGGTACTACGGCAACTTTGGCAGCTTCATGGTGCTGTACCCGACGATGAACTGCGCAAGCAGTTCGACCCGCTCGTCACGCACTTTCTGGATACACGCGCTCGCGACAGCAGCAGCTTGCTGACCGAGGCGCAACTGGCGCTATGTGACCAGCAGTTTGCCGCCTCGAACCAGCGTGTCGCCGCGGCCTTCTTTCCATCTGACGCGGCGCTGTTTCCCGAAAAGGTTTACGTGCCGCGCCAGGCTATGCCGAGCTCTCTGCTGGCACCCAAGCAATGGATCGCCGCACTTTCGTTCGCGATGAAGCTATCGGCCGCCAAGCCTAAGCGCACTGACAAAGTGGCGGCGCGTAAGGCGGGAGGCGCCAAGCCGACGCCGTTGAAGCCGAATAAGGCTGGTGCAGCGCTCAAAGCAGGCTGACCTTATCGAGGGCAGCAACGGGGGGTGAACCGATAGCCTCTGTTGGCAAGTGCTATCGAATTACGCCGGCTTGCGGCCGCGCTTGTCATCCTTTCGGGCTGCTCGACGTGCTGCCTTGCGCTCAGCCTGCCGGGCCAATCGCAATTGCGCTTTGTCCTTGGCTTGCAGGCGTGGTGGCTTGCTTGCTTCGCTGCCGGGCGACTTGTCGCGTGTTTTTGCCTCGCCGGCCTGTAGTTTCTTTGGCCTGGGCTTCGCCGGCGCTGGTGTCGCGGTCGAAATCTCAATCGTGCCCGTGCTGGCGCCGAACTTTTGGGTCAACTCCTGCATCAGCGGCCCTGAGTGACCGACTTTTCGTAGCGCCAAGAGCGCGATTCTTCCGACTTTCTTGTGGCGCAGTGTCAGCGCCTGGTTTTTAAGCACCAAGTCGACGGCTTTGGGCGCTTGATTGGCAAGCAGTAGATTCCGGACGCGGGTCCTGAGTTCCTTGTGACCTAGATCGGTCTCCTCGTTCAGGTCGGGCCGCAGAACGCGGGACTCGTCGGCAAACGCCAGGAAGATGCTTTTCAGCTGGCGACGGTCGGACAGCCCCTTGGTCACCGGGTGACCAAAGTTGGGGCATTCCAGCATGTCGACGGTGCTGCGACTGATCAGTGCTGATCGAAAGTTGCGTGCGTCGATCGCGTCGGGTGGGCCGAGCCGAGGCCGGGTTAGCATCGGGTCATATGCGATCAGCACATGCGAATCCGGTAGTACCGAGTCGGCGCTGACGGGATCGATTTCGGTTTCGACGTCGTTCTGCCACCGTGCCCACACCTTGGTCCGGGCTGGTGGACTTAGCGCAAACGCTTTGGTCGCGCCCAGATCGGCGGCAAACCGCAACGCCGCATAGGCTCCCATCGATGAGCCATACGTGAGCCTCGAGTAATCTTCGGGAAAGTAGGCGTCGATTGCACTGCGGATCGCGGATCGGACCTCGGCTCGCAACAGCGGCTGATACCAGTGGTTCTGCTTGGGCTGTATTCCCACCACGGCGTAACCGGCCTCGAGCAGAAACGTCGCACCCCATGGCTCCTTGGCGGCTAGCGATCCGCGCGGCTGGAAGCTGATGACAATCAGAGGTTTCGCATCGGCGGAAGCCTCTTGCTTGTAGGCGACGACATCGAGCGCATTGCTTGAGTAAAGCGTTTCCGGCGGGTGCGGCATGTGCGGTGCGGCCTCAAGTCCGGGACTAGTTCGCCCGATTGGGGCCCGGTGAAAGGCTGGCCTGGGCAAGATACTCACCGGCGGCGATCAGCTCGCGTGAGAACTGCTTCTTGTCCTTGAAGTACTCAAACGAGCGGCGCCACAGGTCCCAGATTTCGGGCGTGCCGTTGATAAGCAATTTGGCGTAGTAAGCGCCACGGCCGGCGTCGTAGGATTCCAGCGTTTGCTGCGCTTCGGCGCTTCCGGTGCGGCGTCCATGGTCGTGGTAGACGATGGGGTCGGGCAGCAGCGCGCCGGTAAACCCACTGCGCGACGCCCGGCAGGCCAAGTCGATGTCCTCACAGGGGAATGGCGTGCCGGCTCCCAAGGCCTCGTCGAACAGCCCGCATTGATCGAAGACCGACCGGTGCATGAACATGTTGGCGCCTTGAATCGTGCCGGCGGGCAGTATCCGCGTCCCTTTCGCGATCAGGCTTTCCTTCTCAATCTGGCACTGGGCAATGCGCGGATCATCTAGCTCGTTGTAGCGCACGATGGACGCCATTCCATACTGGAATCGGCGAACATCGAGCCGCGCTTGCAGCCGCAAAAAGTAATGGGGGCGGACAATGCAGTCGTCGTCGGTGAACGCGAGCCACTCTCCGCTGCTGGCCTTGACGCCAATGTTGCGGGCACGGCTCAAGCCTGGCACCGGCGCCTGCACATATCGAACGGGAAACGACTGGCGCTGCGCGAATGCTTCGATGACGGCCTGTGTGGCATCGGACGAGGCATTGTCGACGGCGATCAGTTCAACATCGACCAGATCAACGTTGAGCCGTCGATGTGCCTTGGCGATCGACTGCAGGCAAGGGGTGAGGCTCGAGGCGCGGTTGCGTGTGCAAATGATTAGCGACAGTTTCATTGCACACTCGTCCGGCTGCTGGTCATCATTCCGGTGGATCTCCACAAGATCGAGGCGGGAATACTGCAAAGCATGACCTTACGGTCATGTTGGCGGCAAGCGCTCGAACCGCAACGCCTCGGGTTGGCGCCGTCACGACGAGTGTTCGCGTCGATCGCGCATATCCCTCGTATAGCAGGGCTGAGGTACC
Organism: Hydrocarboniphaga daqingensis; assembly: GCF_900129825.1. GTDB lineage: Bacteria > Pseudomonadota > Gammaproteobacteria > Nevskiales > Nevskiaceae > Hydrocarboniphaga > Hydrocarboniphaga daqingensis. The sequence goes on from NZ_FQWZ01000003.1 coordinate 433,768, forward strand.
TCGTGTGAAGCGGGCGGCGCTATCGTCTCCGATATATGGCGGTCAGCCGGGGTGGGGGCGGCCCGTTCGCTTCTTGCCGACGCCGGGCTTGGCAGGCTTCTGAGGTGCTCGCTGCTCGGCGGCAAGCGCCAGATATTGGCTCGCTGCCAGCAACTCCCGAGAAAGGGCGCCCAAGTCGTTGCTGCGCGAAAACGATACCGCCCAGTGCGCCCAGATCTCGTGCATATCTTCGGTCAGCAGCTTGGCGTAATAAGCGCCGCGCCCCAAGTCGTAAGATTCGATGGTCTTGCGAGCCTCCAGACTGCCGGTCCGGCGACCGTGGTCATGAAACACGACGATGCTGGGCAGCAGTGCGCCAACAAAACCCGCCCGTGATGCACGACTCGCCAGCTCGATGTCTTCGCAGGGGAAAGGGGTTCCCGCGCCCATGTTCTCGTCAAACAGGCCGCAGCGGTCCAACACGCGGCGGTGGCAGAACATGTTGGCGCTGTGAATCAAGCCTGTCGCCAGCACACGAGTGTGGGCCGGAATCAATCGCAGGTTTGATATCGCTTTGTGCGCGACGCGAATATCGTCAGCCTTGTTGTGTCGCAGCAGCTGGCCCATGCCGTACTGAAACTGATCCAGATCGACCGTGCGCGCAAACTCGGAGAAGTAGTCGCCCCGCAGTAGGCAGTCGTCGTCGGTAAAAATCAGCATCTCCGCCGAACTTGCCTCAACGCCTCGGTTACGAGCGTGGCTGCCGCCTGGCTTTTCGGCATAGACGTAGCGCACCTCGAATCCGGCTTCGCCCGCAAAGCGGTCGACGACGGCCTTGGTATCGTCGGTCGATCCGTTGTCTGCCACCACCAGCTCCAGTTCGACCGATGGATCGTATGCGGCCTTGACCGAATCGAGGCAGCGCATGAGCTGCTGGGCGCGATTGCGGGTAGGGATAATCAGAGAAACTTTCATGGTCGACGCCAGTTGGATCCAAAGGCTTTCGCTCGAAGCGAAAAAATTCGAAGTTCGTTGTGGTGAATACGATCGGAGTCAGGCATGGCATGGGGTCGTTCGAATGGGTGCGAAGGTCCCACGCCCAGCGCTGCACTGAACAGAGCAGGGCAATACGGGTGATACGTGCTTCGGAGATGCTCGTAACGTATCGCTCGAGCGTCATTACATGCTGCGGCGGATAGATTTCCTATCCGCTTCGTCGCCACGAGCGTGGCCCTGGCACTTCGCTGCTCACGAGCTCGGCATTGTTCACTTGTGTCGGTGCCCTGGCGCCGGCCGCCATCTTGCGAATGTCTCTTGTCGTCAGCGGTTTGTGCGAGTGTGGGCACGCTATTGCATCAAGAGCTTCAGTGTCTCTGGCGCGACGGGAAACAGGCGGGTCAAGCGATTCAATGCGTCGTAGTCCGGTGCAAGAAAGTGCCGGAGATTGCGCCGAGCCGTACCACTGAGGGCGGATTTCTCCGCATTGGACCCGGCCCTGTTGTCATGGATGCGCTTGACTTGCTTGACGCCCAATACGCGCTCGACGTCTGCATCCAAAAGTTCTGTGGCCATAACGGCGAATACTTGCTTTCTACGAATCGCTGTTAGCAGGTCACTCAAGTAGAACGAGATGCTCTCTCGCAAATGGTGAATCTTTAAAAAATCCTCGGCAACCGAGGGCACCAGTACTCCGTTTTTGTACAGCGCTTCCGCCAGAGCATTAAGGCTGCGGTACTTCGTCAATACCGAGTATTCACCGGGGAACCGATCCTTCTGCTCGCCATCCGCTACGACCAGTTTCAGCCGCCAATTGAAGGCTGAAACAACGCGGTCGATCGGATTTCGCACTACGATCAGATAGTCTGCGTCGTGACTGATCGGAGGGGTCGCGACGTGCACTTTGCGGATCGACGGATATCGCTTGGCAACGGGCGCGCTTCGCTGGATTGCGTCCCAAAGGGACGTGCCGCCGCACTTGCCGATGTGGATGTAAATCAGTTCGCCGGAGGGCGATGATTGCTCTCTTTTACGTACTCGGGATGACGTAGAGGGCTTGGTTTTGGCTGTCGGAATTGCCGTCGCCTTGCGCGTTTCCACCAATGACATTCCTGGCATCTGAGATTGATTCGGTCGGCGCGGCCAGCCCAGTGAGGACCAACAACCAAGTCACGTAAACCCGCGTGAGGTCGTTGTCACCGATGAGCCATCATCGGGCTAAACGCCGTGTTCGGTCATATCATCCCTCATTTTGCATTCAGGTTGGTATCGGCGGGAAGGCGAATTGCACGATGACGCCCCTCGGGGCGTCATCATTAACGTCGCGCTCCTGTAACAGCAGTTGCCGGGCCGCTCCGAGCGGTCAGTAGGAAAACGCTTTCAGATCCACTTGATGCAAATCTTCGATGAACTGATGATCTTTGGCGGGGATATCGCTGCTCTTGATCAACGTCGCCTTGCTTTCATTGGCGCGGGGCAGCGCGAAGGCGCTACCAAGGCCCAGCAAGTCCGCCACCTTGGGTTCCCAAGTACGAACCTCTTCGAGCTTCCAGACGTGTTGAACTAGCGATCCATCGGCCCGTTGGATGCGACCGAGCTGTGGACGGAAGGCAATTTCCTTTTCCAGATGCGGCGACCGGATAAAATCTGAAAAGTCGCTTGATTCAATAAAGGCCCGCGAAGCAGGCCATTCAAGAACAGGAAACCGCTTGGCGTGCCTCCGGAAGCCTTTGCGCACGTCTGCCAGTGATAGCGAGTTTTTATTGGCCCATTCCTGAATGATCGAGCCGACAAAATTGAAGAGCGATACAGCTCGATTGACAGGGTGCCTCACCATTGTGCAGGTCACATACGAATCAACGAGCTCTATGCCGCAGGCCGTTTCGACGTCACGAATCGAATAGTGCTTCCCCAGCTTAAAACGGGAATTGTAGTATTTATTGACTCGCTCCCCATGCTCAGTGCTGCCGAGAATGAGATCATTCCATGCCATATAAGGCTCCATGCCCAACTCGAAGCTGGAGCCGCCCGTTTTGTGAATATGGATAAATATGAATTTTTTTGAGTTACAAATAATCATTAATATTCCAGTGCCGCAATGATTCTTATATAGGTGCTGACGCCAACAGGATTCGACTAGAGCCCTGGCCTTTATTGCGAATGCTGGGCCGTCAGCGGAGGTTGGATTGCCGCCAAGCAGCGATCAAGCCGATACTTTTGTACTGCACAGGCTTTCCGTCGGACGCAACCGTGACTTGTCGACGAGCGGTAACAGCAGTCGAGCGTAAGCCCGCACGAGTTCGTCCTCCATGCCCCAGGTCATCGCGTTGGGCCGTTGCGTCGATTGCAGCGGTGCCGGCTTTGCGAACGGGTGACTGGAACGTCCTAGAAACTCGTTTGCGAACTTGATGTTGGAAGCAGAAAACCGCTCATAGATCGGCAGCGGGTCGATGATGCGACGAGCCAGTTTGCTGTCGTCCCTTAACGCGTCGATCTCATAGATCATCTTCCAGCGCTGATCGTTAATTGTGCCATCGGCGAGGTAGCGACGATGGACGCTATTGACGGCTCTGGCGAGGATCACCTGTGTCTGCGTGAACTTCTCGTTGGCCGATTTGACCGAAGGGTCGAAAGTATCGAACGAGAGCCCGGGTGAAACGCGCTCAAGGAAATCCCGCCGGAGATCGCCGCCGGAAAATTCAGACCGGTTGTATAGGACTGCCTTAATCGCGTTGCGGCCAAATACCTTGGCCCACCGGACGGCCAAGGTGTAATAGTTATAGTAAGGGTCCGACGGCGTGAGATCGCGCTGAAAACCTTCGATGGCTCCCCAGTAGCCTGATCGCAATTCGGTACTGTACAAGCTATCGCGGACCGCAGACTGTTCACGGAAATAGCCCACGATTTCCACGCGGCTGAAAATGCTCTTCAGGTAGGCGCCAAACTTTTCGATTTCGCCAAGCGTGCGGAGTCGGCTGTGAAAATGCTCCGACGTAATGACAAAGCAGTCGTGATTGACCGATTTGGTTGCAACCTCAGCGGAAAAGTCTTGGAGCAGGTTGGTGAAATACTGGCTGCGCCGGGTTGGATTCGATAGCTGACGGTCCAGAAAATAATCATCCGGAGCCGTTTGAAAGTAGGCACAAAGCTTTCGGTTTTCGGGCTTGTCCAAGCAGTCGCTGAGCGCGATGCCATGCTCCGAGAGGGCGGCCTGATTCTGATAAAGCCAGCGCTGAAGGAGTGTTGTGCCGGTCTTTTCACACCCGATATGAACGACGCACCGCATCAAGGGCCCCAGAAAGCAGAATCTTCTAAGCTTATCAAGGATCGTGCGACGACGATCCTCCGGCAACGCGGGTGCTGCGCCGCGTTTGGAGGGCTGTCATGGCGCGTGTGCTACCCACTGCAGACGGTAGTTCTGCAGGTGTCGGTATCGGCACGGCTTCGTCGCCGCGCTCAAACGTCAAATAAGGATCACGGTGAACTTCCCAGTTAACGCATGGCGCGTCCTCGGTATCGCGACCCTGGCATTGCTTTCGCCGTCATCGCCGGCGGGGTCGGGTCCGGCACCGATGATTGGTGACCGGCTGGTCATCGACGGCGTATCCGCGCCGCTGATGACCAACGCGCAGCGCCGCGCTGCTGGCATTCGCAACGGGCCCGATAGCATCGTCGATGTTTGGCGGTCCGAGCCGGGGCGGCTACAGCTGATCTTTTCCGGATCGCACTTGGAGCAGGGGCGCGGCACCATGGTCGTGCGGGTCGGGCCCGATCTGAAGATCGACCTCGCCGCGCCACGCGCCACCGTGGTGCTGCAGGCAGACCGCCGCAGTCCTGGTTTTGACTATGACTACGCTGGCGGCGGGGATGTGTTCACCTGCCCGGGGGCAAACGGCAAGACGCTGTACTTCTACCATGGTGAAAACCACACCGACCCCACAGGTCGGTACATCCGCGGGCCCAAGAATGGCTGGACTGGTATCGGAATGGCGACGTGGAATGCCCGTGCCGGCCGCTTCGCCAAAGACGGCCAGATCATCGGCATGGCGGTCGACAACACATGGCGCAAGGACAAAAACGGCCGCTACAAGACCTTGCAGGGCCCGCCGATCAGCGGCAATCCGAATGTCGTGCCGGATCGCAGTGGCGAGTACCTGTACCTGTACTACACCGACCGCACCGACGATCCCGCGTACGAAGCCAAAGGCCAAGACTGCGACAAGCGCGCATGCACCGCCGTCGCCCGCGCCGCCGTGAGCCAGGTTTGCAGCGCGGCCGGAACCGGCAGTCCGGCGCCGTGGTTCAAGTATTACAAGGGCGCGTTCACCCAGCCCGGCTTGCTCGGATCCGGCTCCAAGGCCGTGGGTAAGACAGCCGGGTCAGCGGGCGTGGGCGGGCGCTACACGCCAATCGTCGACCGGTTTGAGAATCGCGGCGAAACGACGCCCAACGTGACGTGGCTGCCTCGGCAGGACCTCTACGTGATGACCGCACTGCGACGGCCTGAGCGTGACATCGCCGTGCGCTATTCCCGCGACCTGCTTGCCTGGACGGACCCCGAAGTGCTGATCGGGCCGGCCCCCAAGGGCTACACCAACAAGTATCCCCGTCTGAACGTGATTGCGGGCGCCGATGGGGCCGAGCGCTACATGATGTTGTGGACCGTCAAAGCCGAGGCGAGCTGGGAGGACGCGGAGTTGCGCGGGCAGGCGGTTCGCTTCGCGTCACGTCGCTAGCGGTCAATGGCGCAGCGGCCGCCTTCAAAGGGGTCTCGACAGATGAAGCATTGCCGGCGGCTGTTGCCGAGATGCCGCCGCAAGTCTGTTTCTACAACACTGCACCGAGCGAGTGCCGTGTCGGCATTGCGCGGCGCCGAACACCGCGACGTGACGCGCGCAATGGCCGGCGCGGTACGCTTGCGCAGCGCAACCGGGGGCGCCGGCGAGTTAACGTCAGCATGGCATGGCGCCTCGCACCGGCTGAATCGACGGCCGCACCACCTTGGCGCCGACCGCACTGCATGATCGAGACTGCTTGAGTGGATGACTTTGCTGAACAAACGGCGCTGGCGCGTTCTGCTCTGCAGCGGGCGGCGTTTGAAGAAACCATCGAACGCGCTGAGCGCCTGCTTCTTTTGCGGCCTGCCGCCGCGCGGCTGCATCAACTATTGAGCGTTGCGAAGGCGGCACTCGGTCGGGGGTCGGCCGTGCCGGCGACCGACGACGCCTCTCCGCTGGTCAAAGCGGCATTGCGCGCTGCATTGCGCGCGCAGCCCGCCGATCACGCCGTCTGCCAGCGTCTGCTGGCCTGTGTGCCCAACGACGACACAGAGCGTCCGGCGCTGGAACAGCGCGTCGTGATGCTGCTGGGCGTGATCGATCCAGAAGCAGTCATGCCGGCGCCCCCCGCGACCACGTCGCGTGCTGTCGCCCCGGCATCCGAAACACCGCTGCCAACGGTCGTCGACTGGGACGCCGTCGATATGCCGACGCTGGCCGCTATCGCCGAGCGTTTGACGGATGAGGCGTGGCAGCGCATGACGCGGCTGCCGCGACAATTGCCGCCATTGAAGCGCTTCTGTCGACGCGCGATGCTCGAAGGCCAGCCCATAGCCGCTGCGCGCGCTGCTGCGGCGTTGGCCCAGACCGGCTGGCAGCAGCCTGTCATCGCGTCGGCCATCCAGCGAGACCTGATCGGCCGCGCCAATCTGGAAGAGGCCGAGCGCTTCGTCGAGCGGGCGCCGATTGATCAGCACGGCCGTAGCCTGCTGCGAGCGCGCTGGCTCGTTGCGGTTGGCCAGTACGAACAGGCCGCCGATATTGCGCGCTCGATACCGGCGCCTGCGTACCACGACCTTGATGTTCCGCGACAGATGTACCGCAGTCTCCGTAGTCAGCGTCGCTACGCGCTGGCGGTGGACTTCGGCCTCGACCACATTCGGCCGCCGAATGCGGCGCCGCCAACGCTGGCCTATGACGTGGCGATGGCCGCATGCATGGCCGGCTCCCCGAGTAAAACCGAAGACGCCTTGCGCTGGGCGCTTGCTCATGCCGATGCCGTGATGGGCACCGACGACGAGGTCGACGATTGGTTTGCGCTGTACAAGTTCCGGCTCCGCTGTTTTGACGTGGCGGCCGCGGCCGCGATCATCGAGCGTGTCGCCTCACGCGTGGACAACACGGCCTCAATCGAAGCCGAGCGCGCTCATCTGGCCATTGTCGCCAACGAGTTGGCGAGTCTGATGCCGCTGATTGATGGCGCCCGACGGCGCTTGCGCGACTTTGCTGACGGTCGCGTTGCCAGCTTGGGGCAGGTGGACACGCCTGTTGATCTGCTGATGCACATGCCCGGGCGGTGGATGACCACCGACCCCCGGTTGGACCGAGAAGGCGCCGACGTCCGTCCGCCATTCTTCGAGGTGCTGCGGCGGGTGCAGGCGGAGGGCTTCTCGATTCAGCTGGTGCCGCAGATCGGTACCAATGAGTTTGTCGTGACCGATCAGGGCGATCACCTGACGGTGGCCTACCACGCCATCAGCGACAAGCCTCGCTTGGTCAGCATCAAGGAGGCGGATCTGCCCCACCTGGCCTACTTTGACGGCAAGGGCTATTCGGGATGGTCGGAGCTGACGTTCCGCCACGATGTGCGTGAACAGCTGCAGACGCTGGATGGTGACGATGTCGAGCGCTTCTTTGCCGGCGAGCGCGCGACGGTGCTCGCGGGCAACGTATCCAAGTACGCCCAGCGCGATCTGGGCGCGCCACTGTCGTTGCCCGATCGCTACGTGTTTGTCGCCTTGCAGACCAGCGTCGACCACGTGCAGACCCTAGCGCATGTGCCGATGCTGACGATGCTCGACTGGGCCGTTGAGCGCTTTCGTGGCACCGATATCCGCGTTGTGGTCAAACGTCATCCGCGCTGCAAGTCGGCTCGCGTGGTGCATCGCATGCGCGAGCTCGCGGCGCGCGGCGAGATCCTGATCAGCGATGCGTCGATCCATCAACTGATCGAGCCGGCGCTGGCCGTGTTCACCGTCAACTCCGGCGTGGGCTCGGAGGCGCTGCTGCATCTCAAGCCGGTGTACCTGTTTGGCCGCGCGGACTACCGCCATGTGTGTCACGAGATCCACCGCTACGAGCAGCTAGTCGAGCTGTCCAGCCCATTACGAGCGCCGGTTGATGACGACACGATCAAGCGCTTCCTGTACTGGATGCGCCGCCACGTGTTGGTCAACGTGCGCGATCGGCAGAGCTTGTCGGCAGCGATCGAGCGTCGCGTGTTGGCGCCATTGAGGGCGGCGCGCGCCACGGCGCCGTCGGGCGCCGCAGAGTCGCGCCCTGCTGATCGCTCGCTGCTGCCGTCTGCCCTCGGTTCGCAATCCACCGTGGTGGTCGAGTGGTCGGTCGAGCCGGTGCAGGGAGCGCCTTCGGCAGCGGTTGGATCAACGTTAAGCGGCTGCGTCCGGTGCGTTGCAACGACCGTCAGCGCCGCCGAGTTGTGGGTTAACGGCAAGGTGCTGGCAAGAGCCAGGGTCGAAGGTGACGGCCACTTTGCATTAACGCTTGCGGGTGCGGCGCCGGTTGCCTATCTGTGGCTGGTGTGCGCGGACGCGGCGACCCCGGCCAACCTGTTCGTCGCTCGCATCGATCGGCGCCTGCCCGCGGCTGCCGACACCCCGCGCAAGTCGGCAGCGGAGCCGCAACTGGCAGCCTTAGGGCAGTGGAATCCATCGACCCCGTGGCGCCAACGCGCCGACGCTGAACTGAGGGCGGGTGGGGCGTTGATCATCAACGGCCGTCCTTTGGCAGGCCCAATGGCAGTGCTACCTGCAACCCTGCACCTGCGAGATCAGCCCGTCGACCTATGGCTGGACGTGATCGATGCGGCTGGACGCTCCGTGCTGGAACAGCGTCTGCTGAACGATCCTCACGGCATCTTCCGCGCGGCCGGCGTTGCGTTGGGCACCAGCAGCACGCTGCAGGTTGATCTGCTCGACGGGCAGCGTCATCGATTGGAGCGGGCCGAACTCGTCCTGCAGAACGCGACATGGCAACTACGCGGACAGGCTTACTCGCCATCAGCGCCGCTATGGGTGCGGCTGGATGCCGCCGCCCACATCGCGCCGCTCGCCGGTGGCCCGCCGCCATCGGCAAAGATGGGGCATCACGTCAAAAGCCCGGTCGTGGTGGACGACAGCGCCCGCCAGCTTTGCTACCCGCCGAGCCCCGTCGTGCTGGCCGTCCCGCCGCGCAGGACGCTGCCCGCTAGTCGGCGCATCTTCGTGTTGACACACAAGCGCACGCCGACGGAAGCGCTCTACGTCACCGCACCGCTCGAAGCGCTGGCTTCCGACGGTAGCGGCATCAAGGTCCGCCGGTTCGATGTGTCCCAGACCGGTGCCTTGCAGCGCTGGCTGCAACATGCGCCGCGCGCCAGCGACGCGATCGTTGTGGTCCGCTACCTGCCTGCCGAGTGGCTTGCGGCACTGCTAGCGCTGCCACAGCGCCCCCGGCTCGTGTATTTGATCGACGACGACCTTCCGGCGGCCGCCGATGCGGTGGGCCTGCCACCCAGTTACCGGCAGCGGATGGTCGAGTCCGCGCGTTTTGACTTCGCGCTGATGCTGAGTGCCTGCGACCACTTGCTGGTGACGTCGCCGGGCTTGATGCGCCGTTACCGGTCGCCCAAAACCCAGTTAATCGAGCCGTGTTTACTGCGGCGGCCGGCCAGCTTTGCGCATCACACGCTGGCCGGGTCCGTACGGCTGGCGTATCACGCCACCGCGTCACACGCCGATGACGCCGCCTTCATTGCCCCGGTGTTAATGCGCCTGGTTCAAGCTGTCGATGACCTGCATCTAGATGTGATCGTGTCCGACCGGGGTGCCGGCTTCGTGGCGGACCACCCGCGGGTGCGCCTGCACAAGCAACTCAACTGGCCGGACTACATCGAGCATGCTCAAGCCCACCCGGCTCACGCGGCCGTGGTGCCGCTGCTGCCCGGCCCGTACAACGACAGCCGCTCGATCGTCAAAGTTCTGGACTGCGCGTCGCTCGGCGCTGCGCCCGTGCTATCGGCTGTCGAGCCGTATGACACCTGCGTCCAGCACGGCATCAGCGGCCTGATGGTGCCCAACAGGGCCGATGCGTGGTTCGACTCCTTAAGTACGTTAGTCGCCGACCCAGCCCGGATGCTGGAGCTCGCTCAAGCCAACCTTGAGCGTATTGACGCGAGGCGGATGTTGGATGTGAACCAAGCGCTGTGGCGCCAGTTGTTGGCGCATGGCGCACCTGAGCGTGATGCCGCCTGAGTCGCGACCAAAACATCAAAAGGAGTCATCCGTGTATCTGACCGACGAGGCCGTGCTGGACAACTGGCGGCTACTGCACGTCGATGCCGCTATGCGCACAGCGGCTCCCAAGAAAGCGGCGTCGTGGCGCCAGCGGATGGCAACGCGGCTGCGCGCTGAGCGCGAGTTGTGCGAAACATTGCTCGGCTCGGTGCGTGTGCAACTGATTGACGTTGATGCTGCCGCTTCGACGGCCGCGTGTAGGGGCTGGGCTCTGCAATCGCACGTCAACTGCGACCAGCGCAGCGTTGCGGGCCTGACCGTTGGGGCCGCGCGCCAAGTGCTGGCCGCCAGTGACTGGTTGATCTTGGCTGCACCGGGAGTGGACCTGCATCCATCAGCGGCTTACCTCGTGGCATCCGCTGGCGCCGACACTGACGCGATAAGTTGGCCGGTGTACGTCAACGAGACATCCGCCGCTCCCGGCTTGTCGCTGCCGCAGGCTCCGGACGGCCTTAGCGAAGACGAGACCTTGATCCGGCTTCGGCGCTTTGACCGCTACACCGCATGGCACGTGCGGGACCAGTCACTGGTGTACGCCGTTCGCAGCAACAGTCTGGCCGAATGCCCTAATGCCGCAATCAAGGCGCTAGTGGAGGGCGACCTGCACCCAATTCTGATCTGGCTCAGCACGCGGATCGAGAAACGGTGGGAAGTCTTCGCCGGCTGCATGGCGCAGTGCTCAGCTCCGGCGCTGGCTCGCTATCGGAACGCACCACCCAGACCGTTGATGTTCTACCGAAGGCTGCTAGAAAACGGCGCGCCCGAAATGACGCTGGGTCCGCCGCCGCCCGGCTCCCAGAGCCCATTTCTGGCTCGTCCCCGGGCTGACGCCCAACGGATTTCGGTCATCGTGTGCTTTCGCGACAAACCCGAGCTAACCAAAACGTTTTTGAAGTCCCTGGCCGAACAGACGGCTGTTACCGCCGGAAAGGTGGAGCTAATTTTGGTTAACAACCGGTCCGCAACCGCAGCCGTCGACAGTGTGAAGGCGCAACTGACGACACTGGACGCCGCCTGGACAACGCAGTGGATCGATTTTGACGAGCCATTCAACCACAGCAGGCAAAACAACCTCGCGGTCCGGCAATCCACTGGCGACGTGGTCGTACTGGCCAACAACGACCTGGAGCTGATCAGCCGCAACGCGCTGGAAGACATGGCGGCCTGGGCGCTAATTCCCGATATTGGCACCGTTGGCTGCACGCTGATCAACGATGATCCGGCCCGAAATTGCTACGGCCATGTCGAAAGGAATTCGCCTTTTTTATGTGCACATAAGATTGTGGATGAAGCGCATGATCCGTATCTGAGCCAGACGATTCGAGCTGTATTTGGAAATACTTACGCGCTGGTGGCCCTGAATCGCGCACGCTATCTTCGATTACATGGTCTGGACGAGCTGCGTAGTCCTGTCGCCTATAATGATGTTCGGTTCAATGTGAAAACGGACGCCGCCGATCAGCTGCATCTCAATATTGGTAGCTCGGTTGCTATTCATCAGGTATCGGCGTCACGCATGAAGCAGGAAAATCTATTTCAACTCGCTTTGGTTGCGAACATGCTGTGACAACCTTTGCAGGCGAATGAGCTATTGATTTGTTGCCTTGTTATCAGGTCCCGCAAAAAGCGATCATCGGCCGAGATAATTAACTTAAAAAATGGGGATAAATGGGCGTTGCAGATCTTATGAGATTTGCTAAAGTGCAGCTGGCTTCATTGATGTCTATCAATGGTGCAATTCTGTACAGTAGCCACAAAACATTAAAGCTCGGGCCGATTTACCTGCTTGGCCTCAATCCCGGTGGAAACCCAAATGATCACCCGACTTCGACGATCGCTAATGCCATCGACGAACTGGCTACACGCGAAAAGAACTCGTATGTGGAGGAGCGTTGGCAGTACAGATGCGCTAATCGTAATAAGGCTGCGAGTCCGTTGCAGAAGCGGATCATTTACCTGCTTGCTGGCCTCGGTTGCGATCCGAAAGAAGTTTGCGCATCAAATCTGATATTCGTGCGGAGTGTTGATGCCAGTGGGTGCGGGTATCCAAGCTACGCCGATATATGTTGGCCAGTCCATGAAAAAATTATCGAGATGGTGAAACCAAAGCTCATTATTGCGTATGGAAATTCGGGCGTATCTCCTTATGCATATCTCCGAAGCATCAGCGGCCATCGCACGCCGGAAACGTACCAGCCAGCTGGCCACGGTAATTGGCAATGTAAGGCGTTCAAGTGGAATCGCGCCAACGGTGACGATATTGCCGTCGTTGGCTTGCCTCATTTGAGTCGGTATAAGATCGATAAGATCAGCAACGAGAATGAAGTGGTTCGGTGGATCAGGCGCTATGCAGACCTGTGATCGCGGATTCTCGTATCTATCGACAGGACTGCGGACCAATCTAGCTTCAATGGTGCATTAAGCAAATTGGATAATTGCTCGATGGGGTGAAGCTAGGAAACTGTATGTTGAGATCGAATATTTTTCCGTTCCTTTGCAGATTGATTAAGTTCTTCGCTTGGTTTATATAAATGACAATCAACCATTAATGAACGGAGGTGGCTTTTATACTGCTTGCTTCTTGATGTGAAGTCATTGCAGGATTTATTGGTGCCTGTAGGGGAAGCTGTGATTTTGCTTTTCGCCTTGCAGTTCTGGGTGCCGAGCGCATTGCGAGATCAGTTTGTGATCCGCCAAAATATAATGCAAATCTTTTATAACCAGTATCGCCTGATAATGATATGTTATATTTCGATGGATACTGCACAACTCAAGTTATACATAAAATCGATTGGGAGCTGCGTTGGCGATGTTTTCTTGTTCTGCTTTGAATCCACCTGACAAGGTTCGTGTGAGTGGGGCTTTTGATGAAAGTTGTGGTTTAAGTTTTAGTGAGGAGGCATTGAGTGCAATTAATCGAAGCGAATTGTCGGTTGCTATAACCAAGCAAGGTGGCCAGGCGGTAATCTCAAACTTGTCAGTTTGTATCGCTGCTGTATCCGGTTACTTAAATATCTTCGTCGGCGCGGATGGAGCCGACATAGTGTTTAATCCGATGTCATCCGGCTCGTACGAGCTCCGTCTTTGGCGAAGCAGTAAAGTAAGCATAGGTAGGGCGACAACATCAAACGGTGTAAGAATAGTTTGCGATAATTTAGCATTCATCTGTGGTGAGGATTGCATGTTTTCAGACGAGATACTGATACAGTCTGCAGATCAACATGGAATAGTCGACACTGAAACTGGTTCAATAGTGAATAATATATATAGAACTATAATTCTTGGAGATCATGTTTGGTTGGGTCGGCGAAGCATTTTAACGGCTTCTGCGAATGTTGGCGACGGCTCAATTATAGGTGCTGGCGCCATCGTAACCGGATCAGTGCCTGCAATGGCCATAGCTGTAGGTTGCCCAGCGCGAGTAATAAAGAGTAATCGGACTTGGACTAGAAACCCAGTAGCGCTGGATCAATACTCGAGGAGATACTCGAAGGATAATGTGTAGGGTGATCCGTCCGCTTACTTGCTGAGTTGGGAGATGGAATATTCTTGTAAGTTGTTCGAGGAGATTGTAGCTGCCCTGGGACTTTCGGATTCGTTGACGCTTAAGATTCGGTCTCCCGGCGTGAGCTGCAGCATGAGCTGGTCCGGCAACGTCTGAGATAACTTAGCTATGGAGAACTTCCTCTCGTCGCTAAAGACCGAGCGCACGGCGCGCAAGATTTAGCGATCCAGAAGCGGTGCTAAGGTCGGTGTCTTTGACTACATCGCGGCTGCTACAGGCCGACGCAGCGGCACTCGACCCTGGGCTGTCCAAGCCCGATTAAGTGCGAACAGCAGACATGATTAGCTTGCGGTGGTGTTTACGAAATCGACAGCAGCCCAAAGTGATCCACCTTCGCAGGCCCTGGCGCAGTCTCGAAGAAGTCGAATGGGCCACGCTGCGGTGGGTCGACTGGCACAACAAGCGGCGATTAATGGGACCGCTCGGCTAAACCACACCAGCCTAGGTAAAAGCACGTTACTATTCGCAAATCCCGAGCCTTGCCATCGCGGCGTGACTCAACCCAACGAGTCTACGGAAAAACTGGGGTGGTTCAAAGATTTGAGAAAAAATGAATGATAAAGCAATCATTAAGAAAAACTCAGGATACTGTCACTGCTGCCTAAGTAACGTTGAGTTTTCCAGCAGTGAAACTTGGCTAAGGGATCGCTATAAGTGCTCATGTTGTTATTCTATACCTCGACAAAGGCATTTACAGCATATTTTAGATTATTTGTTTTCCAAGCTGGGACAGTAAAAAATACACGAGTCGTCTCCTTCTAATAGCCTTTTCGCGCGCTATGCTGGTGAAAACTATTCTTTTAGTCGGGTTTTTAATGACGTCAAGCTTGGTGAATATCGCAACAATACAAGATGTGAAAACGTGGAAATGCTGACTTTCAGCGACGAGACGTTTGATATTTGTATTACGCAAGATGTGGGTGAGCATATTGTCAATCCAGAAGTAGCAGCAAATAAGATAACACTGTGTTGAAAAGGTGGCGCGCACGTCGTCAACGCACCGCAGCACAAGTCACTAAGAAAATTCAGCGTCAGAGCTACATTATAAAATGGCAAAACCACTTACTTAAAGAAGAGCGATATCACAGAAATTCTTTTGGTGACGGCAGGTGACTTGTCACTTGGAACTATGGGGATGACTTTGAGTTTTTACTAAACAAATGATGCGGATAACCTACCGTAACCTATATAACTCGTGATGATAGTTTAGGAATAGATGCCGAGTATTTGGAAGTCGTTTTTACACGAAAGAATGTAAATCAACTTAGCGGCCGCTAAGTATTGCTGGGTGCAATTCAATATGTGGTGCAGTCGCCATATTGCGGTGTCCAGCAAATGCCATTAGCGTTCTCACACCCACCCCATGTTCTGCTAGGTTAGTAACTCACAAGCTGCTGCCGGTTTCGTATACACACCTTCAAGCTAATTGCGTTTGTTGCTCGTGCTTAATCGGGCTGAGATTGCCCAGCGTCGAGTGCCGCCGCGTCGGATTGTAGAATCGCTCGATGTAGTCAAAGACAGCGGCCTTGGCATCCCTTCTGGTTCGGTAAACCTTCCGCGCCGTGCGCTCGGTCTTTAGCGACGAGAGCAAGCTCTCCATCGCTGAGCTATCCCAGACGTTGTCGGACCGGCTCATCCTGCAGGTCATGTAATGACCCACTGAAATTCTGCTCAGGCGATACTTTGAAAGTAGTGAGCCATGAGCGTTGCGATGGAAGACGAGATCAAACGATGGACGGCCAAGCGCAAGAGTGCGCTGGTGCTGGAGATCATCCAGGGTAAGAAGACAGTGGCGGAGGCGTCTCGGCAGTTCGATCTGCCTCCATCGGCGCTGGAAGACTGGGTTGACCAAGCCAAGGCCGGGATGGAAAACGCGCTGAGGGCAAAACCCGAAGACGCTCGCAAGCAGTGCGAGCGCAAGCTCAAGGATCTGCAAGAAGCGTACGGCGAGGCGATGCTGGCGTTGCGCTCGCGAAAAAAATGCAGTCCCTGCTGGGCGAGGACGAGAAGTGATCGAAGCGATCCGCCAGGCACTTAAAGCCTACGGCTTAGAGGTATCGATCAGTCACCTGTGCCGCTGATTCGGGTTTGCACGGCGGACGATCTATTACCGACCGCAAAAGGCAGCGCCGAAAGTGCAGACCCGCTTCGCCGAGCCGGTCAAAGCCTTGATCGAGTAGGAGCCGTCCTTCGGCTACCGCACCGTGGCTGCGCTGTTGGGCTTCAACAAGAACACGGTGCAGCGGCTGTTTCAGATCAAAGGCTGGTAAGTGAAGAAGCGACCGATCGGGCGCCGACCGCGGATCGAAGCCCTGCCGTCGAAGGCACAGGCGCCGAATCAGCGCTGGGCAACCGACTTGTGCCGCGTCTGGGCAGGCCGGGACGGCTGGGCGAGCCTGGCGCTGGTCATCGATTGCCACACGCGCGAGTTGCTGGGCTGGCACTTGTCACGAACCGGGCGTGCAACCACGGCGAGCGCTGCCCTGGAGCTTGCCCTGATCGCCCGTTTCGGCACACTGGGGCGTGTTTCAGTGCCGTTTCTGCTTCGATCCGACAACGGTTTGGTTTTCACGAGTCGGAAGTACACGGCACTGGTTCGCAGCTACGGTCTGCAGCAGGAATTCATCACGCCGCACTGCCCGCAGCAGAACGACATGGTGGAGCGTGTGATCCGATCGCTGAAGGAGCAATGCGTGCACCGGCATCTCTTCGAAACCCTGCAGCATGCCAGCCGAGTGATCAGTAACTGGATCGCGTTTTACAACCATCGGCGCCCGCATCAGGCGCTGAAGATGAAAACACCCGCTGAGGCATTCGCCTTAGCGGCCTGATCTGCGCAGGTTTCAGTGGTCGTTACAGAAACTTGCAAACGCCATATAGCTCCACATCTCACGCTAGCTACAAATGGGGGATTACCGCTCAACTTCTCACGCCAGCTAAAAGTGGGGGGATTCCCCGCCAGCAGGGCACGCTTACGCTAACACTTAACTTGAGCGTTCAATGTCATCCAATGGTGACTTGATAACACTAATTGGGAATGGTGAGCCCTTGCTGAAGGCAATTAACAAAAGTGCTACGGGTGCCTCCGCGGTGACAAAGCAATCGACCTTAATCACAAGCCGGGAGTGGTGAGCCCACTCAATATTGGGATTCATCTGTGCCAATAAAGGTGATCCGACTACAGCTGCAAGGCAGTTCTCTTGGCGAATAACGCCGTTGAAATCCACCACGGCTACGCTCGTGACTTCACCATGTCTGAATAGTATCGGAGCAGAGAAAGATGCAACAAGACGTCTCTGGACTGTATCGTAAAACCCTTCTTCCAAGTTGTCTAAACTGATGAGAACAACGGGCTCGAATGTTTTAACTGACGCGACGCCAACTCTAATGACACTCGGCTTGAAGGAATAATTCGAGCATGGGAAAACTCGAAGATCGTCGATCTTAAAGAAATCTTCAGAGAAAAAAGATGGATGTCGCGTTTTTATATTCAATGCTTGTTTCGTCTTCTTCTTCATTCGCGGTCACGTTCATGATTGTTGACAAGTCATACTACAACGCTCTCTACATCAAAATTTTACGATAGAAAGCGAGCTAACGGGAATGTTTGTGGTCGAGGCTTCCAATATAATTCGATCAAAGCTTGCACGCTCATTTCGTAAATATTCAACTCTACGGATGCCAATTTCGTACTCTTCGCGAAATCGTTGCAGAAGTAGGAACTTGCCGTCGTAGCGAAGTTTGGAGATGCCCGCATCGCTGATATCTTCAAGAAACGACTCGCTAAGTTTATCGCCCTGGCCCAGAAGCACCAGTATTTTTTGTAGCGTTGCGGCGCGGTCCGTAATCAGATCCTCATAGGTTATAGACAGTGGCTGAACAGCATGACGCCTAAATCTATCTTGCATCCACCTTTCAGAATAAAGTATCGAAAATATCTCACTCCAAAGATCTATGTCATTTAGCTGTGGCATATCGCGCGACGTTCGATCGGATTCCGCCGAAAAATCGTGCCATAGGTGTGCTTTTTTTGCGATAACATAAGAAAGCGCCTGCGCACAGATATCGTTACGCGTCATCCAAACGCTTGGCCTGCTGGATGATAGCGTGGTTTCCTCGTCGAGCAGCCCAGTGTTGAATAGTGCAGAAAGCCTGCCCGGGTCAATTTGAAAGCCAAAACCGGCATCGCCAGTCTCTGTCAGCCTAATGTGAGAAAAGTATTCTTGAATTGTACTAATGCTTGGATTTCTACTGAGATAAGGCTTAACGAAATCTTCATTAAAAAACTCGTCGACACACCCTATACCGGGGAGCTTTGTTAGCAACCTAGTGAGCAGGGTACTTCCACAGCGGCCAGTGATATAAATTACGAATGTTCTGTCAAAAGCATCCTGATTTGTATTGGGAAGAACTAGTGCGGTTTGTGACCTTAAAAAAAGACTGCTGTAGGGATTGCTCACAAGTTTCTCGCAACGAATGTGGAGACTAAGCTAAAATTATAGATACGACAATTTATCGAATTGCGCGCACGGTGCCACCGTACAAACGAGAGTATAAGTCATCGGCCCAATGCTGACTGGTACGGGACGCAATCGGAAGCATCATGGCAGTTTCATCGGCAGTCGCCGTACAAGGATAGTCGAGTAACCATTTGCTGTCTCTACCATTCAAGGCCATGGTCAGTGATTCCGATGAAAGGTTGATCGAACGTGACGCGTCGTGTGTCCAACAGAAAAGCACCGCCCGATGATCTGATCTGCCTGAAATAGGTGGCAGTGAAAAGATCAAGATTGCCTGAGCCAATGTACTGTCAGGTAAGGAACCTCCGATCAGTACGCCTTGGTATGATATTGATAGCAGAAAACAATCAATGACTAGTACGTTAACGAAATGACAGATTCCTTGATCCAGCCGATACATTTTCGAGCAAGCGCATTTTCGAGCTTGCGCGCATCTGACTCGTGGATACTGCAAGTTTCTACAACGTGATTAAGTATCTTAAGCCCCTCTTCCCACTCAAGCAGTCCGTGGATTTTCAGGCGTGCATTCGAACTCGCCTGCCGCCAAAAGTTGAGTCGTAGCGGTGAGAAAGCGATGTCCGATTTTTCAAGAACATTAATCCACTGTAACCAATCACCGCACAGCCGGTATTGAGATAACGCATCTGAAAACCTATCTGGTATGCAGCTTCGCCGTATAAGAACACCGCTTGCGTTAGGTATAGTATTTTTGTGTACAAGATAAGAACGAATTTCATCTAGGCCGCTATTGACGAAGTACTCTCGCCAACGGGTTGCTGAAAGATCGGCAGTCCAACCGGTCGCATCCGACAGTATCAGTCCGTCAGTTGACATTAGCCACGACTGACAGTATGCAAGCCCGGCTGATGGATTGCACTCCAATAGCGATACAAGCTCAGTAAGAAGCCACGGAGACGCAGCATCGTCAGATTCTGCGAGCCATACATATTTGCTATCCGTAGCGTCGATGCCCTTTTGCCACTGTTTAAAAACATTTCCTGAATTTACCTCGTTGAAAATAGTTTTGGCTCGATAACGATGCGAATAAGCCGAAAGAATATCCCGGCTATTGTCGGTTGAGAAATCGTCGAGCAGCAACACGGATCGATCAACGTAGTTTTGATTGAACACAGAGCGAAGGCGGGCATCGAGATAAGCTGCGTGATTGTAGTTCGGTACGATAACGGCTACATTTGGCATAAACTAAAAGAAGTTATTGTCGCGAAGGCTTTCCGTCAGGCCCAACAGTTCATCTGCAAGATTAGCGGTTGAGAACTGATTCGCTGCATTTAATGCGTTCTGCATTACTGCTTGTTTGTTCCCTGACTCCATATTGAAAAAAGTGGCGATATGTCCCGCCAGGCCGTGGCAGTCAGGAAAATCACTTACAAACCCTCCCCCCGCTGCAGCAAACTCCGCAACGCCACCCGATTGCCTGAAGCCAAACACTGGTAGTCCAAACGATGCGGCTTCGATCATGACAAGCGGGAACGGGTCTTCTACAGAAGGAAGCAAGAAAATATCTGCCGCCGAATAATACAATTCGGTGTCTGTTCGATAACCGATAAACTCGATCTTACCAAGATTCGCGATCGAAAATTCATAGTTCACCTCATCGAAACTGAATTCTGCGCCCTTCTCGCCGACCCAAACAAAGCGTGCATCTATATTATAAAAGGCCCGCAGGTGATGTGCGATCTGCGAAACCAGATACTGCCCTTTACGCCAGTTTACTGATCCTACAAGCAATACAACAAAATCTTTGGAGTCGATTCCGACTTGCGCTCGGGCTGCGAGTCGTTGGCCAGCGTCTATGTTGCACTTACCCACCGGTCCAAACGAGTGGACCACCCGGAGTCGATCTCTGGCAATCCCCAGATCATTTGCAAGAGAGTCACGAACGGAGTTAGAGCACGCGATAAGTGGAAATGTTCCATTGACGAGCATCATAAGCTGGTCAGCGCTTAATAACTTGTTTATGGTATGTGCCATTTCGTGCACATGGAGAACGCAATTGAGCGTAATAAGACGTTGAATGGCAGGAACACGCAATGACGCAGCGGAGTTTATGTAAACCAAGGAGCTACTACGGAACTTGTCGATCGCACCCGCAACGTCATCGGCAAAGTGCACATTCCCGACG
This sequence comes from Hydrocarboniphaga daqingensis, assembly GCF_900129825.1. Taxonomy (GTDB): domain Bacteria; phylum Pseudomonadota; class Gammaproteobacteria; order Nevskiales; family Nevskiaceae; genus Hydrocarboniphaga; species Hydrocarboniphaga daqingensis. Next base: position 454,323 of record NZ_FQWZ01000003.1, read on the forward strand.
CTTCGCAGGCGATCGATTACTTGAATTGCCTTTGTTCCGTAACGCAGAACGTCCTTCTGTTCGATGCAAATAAGTATATCGGCTGGATGGGCGCGACCCGTCGCCGCTAGATGCTCTAAATATCTCAACAAGAACAACTGAGCTCCGGCTGGGTAGGGATCATGAAGCACATAAAGCACCGGACACGATTTTAGGTATAGCGCCTTTGCGTCGGAGGAGCCCGGGATTGCGTCTAACGCACTCCTTGGGTCGCTGTTATTCTCGACAACAGAGATACTGTCGGTTCGGAGGCTAATAACGGCGCAGCGGGAAAGCTCGTCACTCGCAGAGAACGCGCTAAGTTTTAGTGTTACTTCGTGCTCGCCACGAACAAATAATGAGTCCAGCGGAACATCTATCGAAAACGAATTGTGTTTCCTATTGTTTGAATAGCGCTCGTGGTAGCTGTAAACATCATCGCGAAGGCCATCGATAGTGGCTTCGTAGAGAAGTTTTGTGGAGGTGCTGACTTCAACAGTATTAAATGTCCCGCATTCAGAAATGACCCAGCCAGACAGTGACAGCGACCTTCGTTTCAATTGTAGGCCTGGGTGGATGGATTCGATCCACATTAGTGATTTAGCGCACCCGTTGTAACTTACATCTGTTACCGTCCACTTGCTATCGGACAACAGCCCCTTTAAACTGAACGGCGGTATATGACCATTAGAGATTACGCTCACTGCTTTGGTGAGCCTTTTACGGCCTTGGTTAGCGTTTTCGACAGGACTGTTACTCAATACGTAAGAGATCTGCTTTGCGTTTAGATGCTCTAGACCCGATAGTGCTTTAAGCGTACTGCGTAGGTATTCGTGACCGTGACGGCTGTCTGGCTCTAGGTATGTACCTTCAGCCCACTCATTCCATGCGTTAATGAAGACGAGTTGATTCGCTTCGTCGTAGAGCTCCTCGGTCTTCAGTACGCTGGCAGCGAGCCATGTTTCGTATTCCTCAAGCGAAAAGTCATGGAACACGTGAGCTTTCAAGCCCTTTCTTGGCGTGTTGTCCCAGCCTAGCATTGGCGTGAAGTAACGTAAGCGCCCGTTGGATGGTTGCGCAACTTGTGTTTCGACGACGTCGCCATATTTAAAAAGCTTACCGCTGAAGCTTTCTGGTGCACCATACTCTTTGTTTCGTATTTTTACACCCAATGCATGGGGCGGAAACTCAACATCAGCGTCGAATCCAAACGGGATGCCGCTCTCGAATCCAAATGTTAAAGCGGATATAAGATGGATTTCGCCTATTCCTTGTTCACGGAATAGCTCACGCCACCTGCTTACAGTGTTCGCGAGGTCGGGGATGATGTTGGCTCGATAGATAACTAAGATTGGCTTATCGTTTACTCGAATATAGCGCCGGTCTCGCATGTACGGAATCACGCTCCGAGCGAACTCGAAGTCCAATGCTGGACTGTGTACCTGTTGCATCAGCACATCTTTTTCAGACCCGTCCCAGCGCCGGCTCCAAGTCTCGTTTGCCCAACAAAGACAGAAAGGAAAGTCTGGCTTTCCGCTTTTCAGAAGATCATCTAGTGGCCGCTCAAGTAGTCGTCGGCCAGCGAACCAGTAATAGTAATAACAAAAGCCATAGACGCCGTACTGCTTTGCGAGTTCCGCCTGCTGGACTCGCGCTTCTTCTAGTCGGAGGTCATAGTAGCCAAGGTCGGCAGGCTGTCGAGGCTGATGGTGATTGCTGAATAGAGGTTGGGCTTTGGCTACATTGGTCCATTCGGTAAATCCTTTTCCCCACCACAAATCGTTTTCAGGAATTGGATGGTACTGGGGCAAGTAGAATGCAATTAGTTTCGTTTTTAAGTTGGGCAACGATATCGCTTCTATATGATGTTCGGTAGCGCTGGGCGATAATGGGTCGGCGGCACCGGGCCGCTTTAATGAAGTCACGATATCAATAGCCCGGAGAGGTTGCGCTCCTTTTTCATAGGCTTTATGCGCTGACAGCACATTTGTAGTTCCTTTTATAAGAACCTCAATGGATATGAGCGATTCGGTGTCTGGGGTCAGTACGGCTAGTTCAGCTATTAATCGGTCTTTTAGCTTCCGATCGAGCTTTTTCCATTCGAATCGAAACTCGTGAATTCCGTGTGTGCCAAGTCGATTTTTAAGCGATTCGCGTTGATACTTCGGAGCTAAGCCACAAATCAGTACTCCATTGCAGTAAATCTCGAGAGGTACCTCGTTCGATGGGTTGTATGCGTCGATACACCAGCCGCTGACGACTCTATTATCAAGTCGATCGATTGCGCCCCGGTAGCGTTCCCCTTTTCCGATTGGAGCTATAGACGTTGGGCATTCAGTCTTCTTACTTTTGAAATACACGGTGCGTAGCTCTTTTTGTTGATGGTAGTGCTGCTTTGTGGAGGTCTAGATTTATAAGTAGCGATGTCAGTGCGGGTGGCTGTTTCAAGCCAGCCCAATAGTCGCCATTTATAGGGGGCGGAAGGCGGCGTTAGGTATCTTCTATACTCATCGGATAAGCAGAAAATACTTCCGCTCACGGTCCATGAATCAATTGCGCCCGATGTGTAACTGACGGTTTTATTGGGTTGCATCCAACTGCTACTGAGCTACGTAAATCGAACACCTGTCAGTCGGTTAGAAGATGCTCAGCAAGGTTAGCTGGGCGCGAGCCTAGTACCAGTCGTGCTGACGTGGCTCGGTCAATTCAATCTATTGCTGTGCCCAAAAGATCTTTCACAGGCGCACATAAGGCGACCAAATTGCCTACTATTATGGACCACTGTGAACATGGGCGCGTTACGATGACAGAGGGTGCTGTGGCGACTCCTGTGCTGCTCGACTTACTTTCAGCGACAGCCGACCGAGAGGGCGACATATGGTTCTTCCTTCATATCCCTAAAACAGCTGGCTCTTCCTTCCGTGGAGAGCTGGCGAGTCGGCTTCAACCCGACGTCAATATTTTCATCACCTACGATGATCCCACTGTGACGCATGACTCACTTCTTGATCGAGCCATGCTCAAGTTCCTTGATCCGGCCAATGGTGCCTGGCCTCGATTTGCTTCTGGTCATCTGTATCGATCCCACGTTGAGCGCCTACGGCACGCTCGCCCCGATGTAAAACTGATTACGATGCTGCGCGACCCGGTGGCACGACTTATCTCCGACTATCGCTATCAGCGGACGCCGGCGCATCCTCCGTTCAGGCAATTTATTGAAGCATTTCCCGACCTTGCTAGCTACCTCGCTTGCAAGCCGGAACAAAACAAAATGCATCACTACCTCAGCCGATATCCAGGTCAGCCGGTTGACGAGGTGATCGACGAAGTCGAACGTGAGTTCACGTTTGTCGGTACGCAAGAAGCGTACGAATTCTCGTGCCGAGCGTTGTTTGCGCTGCTCGGGCGCATGGAGGCGCCGACCATCTATGCGCGCAAAACGGAAGACAACACAGATAATCAAGTGGACGGTACGGCGGTGCTGCGTGAGGAGATCGAAGCGGCTAACGCGTTGGACGTAAAGATTTACCGTCACTTTTCAGATCGGTTGGAATCGCTGCGGCAGGCGATTGAAGCGGACCTGCCGCCGTTCTTGCCGCGGGACGATCAGCGGCCGTAGCGAGGCGAGTTGCGCCGCGTTGAGGAGCTGCCCTGGGCGTCGGGTCAGGGCGGCCGCTGAGGGTCCGGCCGCCGGCAATGCGCCGGTTGCGCGGGTGGGGTAGTGCGGTGTCGGCCCCAGCAGCCGCGACTACCCGTCCCGCTCCCGCGGTTGCAGCGTTAGGCCTTGTTGCCGCTGTCTTTGGCGGCGTTGTAAGCGGCCAGTGCTTCGTGCTTGCGGGCCTTGGTTTCGGCCTTAGCGGTCACGATGGCGCGCTGCTTCAAGTGCTCAACTAGCTTCTCGCGCTGAGCGACCCAACCGGCGCGGAAGTGACGGTACAACGCCATGTCGCGGGGGTTCGCTTTGATGATCTGCTCACGCAGCTCTGCGGTGACTTCGACGCGGTTGTCGGCGGTATCTTCGGTCTTGCGCTTGTGTTCGACCGGGCCGGCGTTGATGTTCAGCAGGCTGAACAGCGTGCGCCGCGTTAGCGGGTACATTTCGGTCAGGCCGACAAAGCTGAAGGTTTGCTCGAGCTCGGCGATCAGATCCTTTGCCGGCTGGTTGGGCGTGGACTCGAGGAACACGGCCATCTTGTCGGCTGACTCAGGCGCGGCGATGTAGTCCTGAATGGTCGGGTAGCGCTTGATGAACTCCTGATACGGCGGGTGCATCGGCGTGCGCGCGTAGCGGAAGTCCGAGATCAGGCGGTCGGCCGGGTGGCGCAGCATCGTCACCATGCGCGTGTTGGGTTCTACGGCGCGCAGGTCGCCGAGCAGGCCGTTCATGATGTGCCCTGACGCGAAGCGGTGCTGCTTGGTTTCGTGTTCGGCCAGGAAGCGCTTGACGGCGTTTTTGCGCCAACTCTCGAAGCTTTCACCGTCGAGCGCGTAGTTCAGCGTGATGTTCGCGTTCGGGCGCAGCGCCGCTGCCAGCTCGCTGCGGAAGCTCGATCCGGCCGTTTTGGGAATGTGGACAAAGAACCAGAACGCCTTGTCGAAGTCGGCGTTGTCGTTGAAGTAGCCTTCGATGTCGCCATCGAACAGTTTGCGCATGCTCACGTATTGATACTCCGCCGTATTGGCGCGGTGTTGGTGTCGTCGGCTCAGCCGGCAACTTTGGGTGCGGGGCTTGCGCCGCGCATGGCGCGCTTGGCGCCATTGAGTCTCTGCCGAAAGTGGCGGTAGATCTGCATGTCGAGCTTGTTGCTCTCCATGATCAGAGGCCGTATCTTTTCGAGGTCCTCAATCTGGTTGTCGGCGTTATCGACCGTCTTGCGGGTATAGACCGACGGCTTTTCCTTGATCGCAAGCAGGCGGAACAGAAGCGACAACGACCAGTTGTAGTCTTCGGTGACGCCGACGAACGCAAAGTTCTGCTCCAGCCAGGCAATCGTCCCGGCTACGTCCTGCTGCGGAGACTCGCGCAGAAATTTGTACATCTTGTTCTGCGTGCCCACTTCGCGCACGTACGATTCAAACGTCGGGAAGCGGCGCAGCGACTCTTCGCGGCCGGTGTGGGCTTCAGTGCGCTGGTAGCGGAAGTCCGATATCACGCGCTCGACCGGGTCGCGCAGCATCGTGACCAGGCGCAGCGGCTTGCGCTGCGTGAAGATCGGGCGCGCTACCACATGCGGCACATGCCCGGATGCAAACCGGGCGTTTTTGTACTGCGGGTCGGCGAGGAAGCCCTTCACGGCGGCGAGCAGCCGCTCGCGATGCGGTAGGTCCGACGCGGTACGGTCCACCACAATGTTCGCCTCGGGCTTGAGCCGCGTGGCCAACTCCTGACGGAACGAGCTGCCAGCGGTCTTGGGAATGTGGATGAAGTACCACAGGGCATTGGCCACATCGCTGTTTTCAGCGATGTAGTCGTCAATACGGCCTTCAAACAGCGGGGTCAGCGACATGGTTCGGGCTCAGGCTGCGGCCTGCGATTGCAGGCGGTCGAGAATCTGGTTGTACAGCGTCGTGTGGATGTCGGCGCAGTCGGTGCTGGATAGCGGCGGCTTGATGCCGGCGTGCAGCCGGTCCCACAAGCCTGGCTCGGTGACGGCACGCTGGATCACACGCGCCAGGTCAAATGCGTTGCGCGCGCGGAAGTGCAGGCCGGTTTCTTCGTGCTTCACTTTCTCGGCCATGCCGCCGATGTCGCCGACGATCAGCGGGCGCTTGAACTTGTACGATTCCTGGATCACCACGGGTGAGTTTTCCCACCAGATCGACGGCATCACGACCCAATCGACATTGCCCATGATGCTGGGCAAATCGTCTTGCGAGTACGGCCCGTAGTAGCGCACGCACTTGGGTGCGTCAGCGAGCAGCTTTTCGACCTTGTAGCGGAATTCCTCGGGCTGGTGCTCGAGGCCGCCCCCGTGTACTTCGATACTGACCTTTTTCTGGATCGCTTTCGGCAGCAGCGCGGCGGCCGACAGCAGCAGATCAATGCCCTTGAACGGGTTGACTTGGCCGAAATAGCCAAACCGCATTACGCGGGACTCTTCTTCGGAAGCCGTTGCAGCCGGTGTCGCGACGTCGGTCACCGCGCCGTGCATCGGCAAGCCATTTTCAATCACCGATATCTTTTCAGCCGGGATGCCCCACTCGATGTAGCGCTCACGCAGGAATTCACTTGGCGACACGAAGTGATCCACGTAATGGAAGAACGTCTGCAGATAGCGCTTGCGTAAGAAGTAATCGCGCGGTGGTCGTCCAGGCAAGCAGGCGTGGCATTCGGCATCGCTCGACTTGCGGCACAGCTGGCCGTTGGTCTTCAGCATCTGCCCATGCTGCGAGCACACGGCGAGAAACTCATGCAGCGTGACCACCACTGCTGTCTTCGGCGAATGGCGTTTCACCTCGCCCAGCAGCTCCAGGCCGACCTGCCAGTAGTGGTGGAAATGCACCACGTCAGGCTTCACGCCTTTGAGGAAGCTGCGGAACCACGGCATCGTGCGTTCCGGCTGCGTGAGGTTGAAGTAGAAGTGATCGGTTTCGTTCGCGAACAGTGTTTCGTTGCCGCCGTTATGCGATATCGAGATCGCATTGCCGCGCTGCAGTGCCGGGATGCCGTGGCGCGCCAGGAAGTGCGCGTCCCAGCCCTTGATGTCGGGCACGGCCTTGAATAAGTTGTAAGCCGCCACTTCGGCGCCGCCCTTGGAAAAGTCCGGGTGCGCGTGGCTCACCACCAATACGCGCTTGCTCATGCCGCGCGCCCGCCGGCTTGGGCCAAGCGTTGAGCGTGACGCCAGCAGTTGTACAAATGCACCTTGTGTCTCCAATTGATGTCGGCCAAGAACGGCTCCTCGGCCACATAGGCATCCCAGCTATGGCCTTCGAGGTGGCGCATCGCCACCGACGGCTGCAGTAGCGTGACGTAACCAATCTGCTCGGCACGCGCACAAAAATCGGCCACGGCGAACTCGTCTTCCAACAGATAACGGTTGTCGAATCCGCCGAGCACCTCGAACAGGCGACGCTTGACCAGCAAGCAGGCGGATGGCACCGCGTCCACGCGGCGCAGGGCCGTTGGGCGCGCTGCATTCGGATGCCCGTTGTTGACGCGCTCTAGGTCGACCATCTGCGGCCACGGCGCGACCCGCACACGGAGCAGTCCCTCGCTGTGGATCGAGCCATCTTCATAGAGCAGCTTGGGCCCGACGACGCCGCAGCGTGGCTGCCGATCAAACACGGCCAGCAGCTGCTCAAGCCAATCGGCCTGGTCGGGCAGCACGTCGGAATGCATCAGTACCAGCACGTCGCCACGCGCCACGCTCGCCGCGCTCTTGAGCTGTTCCACGAAGCCAAGGTTGTAGCCGCAGCTGTAGATGGCGAACGGCATCCCGAAACGGGCCAGCCAGTCATCGCCGCTGCCGACGATGCTCTCTTCCAGTGCGGGGTCATCGATGGCGATGATGATTTCCGGACGCTTTTCGGCACTTATGGTGGACAGTGCCGCCAGCTGGTATCGCAGCAGATCGGCTTTGCGCCACACCGGGATGATGATCGTTGCCTTGGGGTTCTTCGGCGCGGTGCCGAACCAACGAAGGTCGCCTTGCACATCGCGCGCAATCGGCCTGAGCGGCAATGCTGTCTCAATAGCCGGGCCGAGCTGGCGCATCATGCTGTCCATGTGCATCTGTGTTTTGCCGAACATGCCCAGCAGCAGTTCGGTGTTGGGGCGCGGCTTGAGCGGCGCTGGCGGCAGCAGTGGCCATCGGCCGATGCTGCTGCCCGACACGAAGTACAGCGCCAGGTTGCCCAGGCTTTCGGCGCTGCCGACAGGCGCCACGCAAACAAACCCGCAGTGCCGGTTGATCGGCCCCTGGTCCTTGAGCGCTTCGGCCACGTCGGCGCGCAAGGTGCGCTCCCAGGTCTGGTCGACGCGGGTCGCCTCCAGCGTGAGCTCGTCGACGAAATAAACTTCGAGCGGCGCCTTGTTCAGTGCCGCGCACCAGCCATTGATGACGACGGAGTGATCGCCGGCCGGAATGCAGTTGTCGACGTGCAGTCTGAGGCTGGTCGGCATCGGGCCCACGACGGCCGTCATGATCTCGGCGGGCAGGCTTCCAAAGTGGGTCAATAGCTGTTCGCTAGCGGCGTACCACACGCCTTGCAGCGCGCCAATTGCGTAGGCGTCGCGATTGCCGCTACCGATGGCAACCTGGATCGAAAACTCCGCTTCCCCGCACCGCAGATGCAGCGCGGCATCGGCATCGTCGGGGACGTCGGTCGCGGGCAGGAAGCAGGCAAAACCGTAGGCGTTCGGGGCGTCGTTCGCGGCGTCCAGATACGTAGCGACATCGGGCCTTGGATACCGGAAAACCCACGCACTGCTGGCAACCAAGCGCCCTTCGGATTTCAGCGCAGCGTCCGTGGCGTCGCCGCTGCCGTCGGCGATCCAGCCGCTGATCAGCAGGCCAGCCGGCTTGCGGATGGCGACCAGCGAATCGGCGTAGCACTGCAACTGCGACGGCGCGGCGACTGGACCCACGGCAACCGGCAATTCTTGGCCGATGCCCGCGTCGGAGCCGGACGCAAGGGGCTCAATGGAACTGGGCTCAACCTCGGCCGGCATCCGGCTGTCGGATTCAACCGCGGCGACATGCGCGACCGACGGCACCGCCGCAAGATCATCCGACTTTGGAAGCAGCGACTTCAAAAACTGACCCATGACGCCCTTGTTTCCACTCATTCTTATCGTTCTCGTAACGTGACGATTGGTCGCGTGCGGCTAGGTTATGCGCGCTGATGCCGGCGCGCATACAACCGATTGAGGTCGTCGGCCGTCATTTCGATCGACGGCGGCGCCTGAATGCCGCTTTGCAGGCGGCCCCAGAGATCGGGCTCATGCAGGCAGCGCTGCAACGTCTCGGCAAGCGCCGCCGCGCTGCCTGTCTGGAAGTGAAGGCCATCGTGTCCGTGACGAACCTTTTCCGCCATGCCGCCGATGTCACCGCAGATCACCGGCTTGCTGTGCAGTCGAGCCTCTTGGATGACCAGCGGCGAGTTTTCCCACCAGATGGACGGCACGATCACCCAGTCGACGGTTGCGACCAGACGGCCAAAATCTTCGGGCGCGTAGCGGCCACGGTATTGGACGTTGCGGTGCGCCGATTCCAGGTGTTGCTCGATACGGCTTTGAAACTCTTTTTCGAACATCTCCTGGCCACCGCCGAAGATGTCGAGGCGGGCGAGTTTCTGGTCTGCCTTGGGCAGTTGGCTAAACGCCTGCAGCAGAACCTCGAGTCCCTTGTACGGCGTGATCTGGCCGAAGAATGCGAACCTGTGGGCCGTTGCCGTCGACGCTCTGGTGCCGGATGCGTGGGGCATTGGCTGTGATGGCTGACCGTTCTCGATCACGCTGATCCGGTCGCTGGGCAAGCCCCAGGTGACGTAGCGCTCCTTCAGGAACTGGCTCGGCGCTACGAACTGATCAACGAGTGCAAAGAACGATCGAATGTATTGCCGCCGCAGGAAGTAATCCTGCGGTGATCGACCGGGCATGCAGGCATGGCATTCAGCCGGGTCTGCCTCGGCGTTGCGGCACAGGCTGCCGTTGCTCTTGAGCATCTGGCCGTTGCGATTGCAGATCGCAAGGAACTCGTGCAGCGTCAGCACGATCACCGCGTTGGGCAGGGTGTTGCGCACCACACGCAGCATTTCGATGCCGACCACGGCGTAGTGGTGAAAGTGGACGACGTCTGGTTGGATATGCCGCAACAGCTCGGCGAAGTCCTGCGTCAGATGCGACAGATTGTTGGCCGAGAAGAGAAAGTAATCGGTGCCGCCGGCAAATAGCATCTCGCGCTCGCGCGGTCGTGCCGAGAACGGCGTGCCGGTGTGCTGCAGGCCGGCAATTCCGTTGGCAGCCAGAAGCCATGCTTCGCAGTCGTCGCGACGATTCAGTTCTTGAAACAGCGTGTAGGCCGCGATTTCGGCCCCGCCCTTGGAAAAATCGGGGTGGCCGTGCGCAACCACCAGCACTTTGCGCTTCATTTTGATGTCACGGCGTTGGCGGGAAGCCGTTTGGAGTGTCGCCAACAGTTGTATAGCGTCACTTTGTGCTTCCAGCTGTCTCCGGCTAACGATTGTGACTGGCGTTCCAAGTGATACATCGGCACGTCCGCGCAGTAGATCTTGTGGCCCTTGGCGCTGGCCCGGAAGCACATATCGCTGTCTTCGAAATCGCCCAGGATGAATCCTTCATCAAGGCCGCCGAGTTCCTGGTAAAGCTTGCGATGGATCGTCATGCAAGCGGCGGTGACCCCCGATACCTGCCGGGACTGGCCCGTACTGACGTAGCTGAGTCCTTTGCCAGGGTGGATGTTGACGGGCAGGCCTGCCCAACGGGCCAAGCGTCGCAGCTGAAGTCCGGCGTGCTGCAGCGACCCATCTTCATAGAGCAGTGTCGTGCCGACAATGCCGGCCTCCGGTAGGCTCGCCAGTTGTTCCGCCAGCGCAGGAGCCCAGCCGGGTTTCACCGGCATCACATCCGAATTGAGCAGGATCAGCACTCTGCCGCGCGCGATTCGCGCTGCGACATTGTTGGCGCCAGCAAATCCAAGGTTCTCGTTGTAGCTGATCACCGAAAACGGCAGCCGGAAAAGACCGGAAAGTTCTTCTGCCAACTGCAGTGCCGGAGTGGTGATGTTGGGGTCGTCGATCACATAGATCAGTTCGACTCGCTCCATTGCCGGATCATCGGCAAAAACGGCCAACTGATGGCGCATGAAATCGTAGCGGCCGTACAACGGTACGATGACACTGATATCGGGTGCCGCTGGCGCCGAACCAAAATCCTGACGGGCTAGACGGGGTTCTGACCGCGTGCGGTGGCGCCAGATGGCGTCAATCGCCGGGCCCACATGGCTTTCTAGGATGTCACCAAGCCTGGGCTGGCTTTCGGTGAACAGACGCAGCACATGCTGCACGGAGGCCATCGGCCCCAACGCTGGCGACGGTTTGATGTCCTGCCTGGCGATGCGTCCATCTTTCAGTACAGCCAGGGCATAGAGATGATCCGTCACACCGGTATCCGAGGTGCCGCTGCAGGGCAGCCACGCAATGAAGCCCGGGTCTTGGCCGACCGTCAGGGTTCCGACATGGCGCTCGCTGACATCGGCCCGCGGCGTTCGAGCCCAATGGGTGGCCAGGTCGCCCAACACCCGCCCGGTGCGGCTGCAGCTTAGATACAAGTGGCGCAGTTCGCGGTCGGGGTCGACCGCCCAGCCGTTGACCAGCAATCCCTCGTTGCCAGTGCTGATCGCGGGCTCGACGAAGAACTGAAACTTACCGAAGCGGTCGCCGATCGGCGTCGCCATCAGTCTCAGCAGTGGCATCAGGCCAACCGGATCGTGTGCCCGGATCAGCGCCGGTCCGATCAAAGGCCATTGCGCTCGAAGCCCGTTTGCAAAGTCGGTTTGGGCCGGGTCCGCCAATTCCGCCTTTGCAGTCGCCGGCGATTCAGATGTTTGAAACTGAAGTTCGATCGCGCTCTTTGGCGGTAGCCCGTGGACCGGCACACGGACAACAAAACCGAGCAACGGTCGATTACCGCGTTCGATCCCAAAGTGGTCCGCGACGTCCTGTCGCCAATAGCGGACGATCAGGTCGGCATCACCGCGAGTCGTGCCCGCCGTCACCGTGGTCGACTTGATGTCGGCGGCAAGGACCCAACCGACGATCCACAAGCCGTCCGCCAAGGAAACCGCCGCATCGATACAGCACGGGGCGACGCCCGCGCTAGGCATCAGCGCCGCCAAGGCGCCTGATTTGCGGTTCCAGTTCAGTTTCAAGCTCGGCTGCCCGTCGTCGTTCGGCGATGTGTCTTGCTGTTAGCGCACTGTGGTGTCCACACGCCTGGGGACCGACCCTTTCGGCAAAACACGCTGGCGCGATTGCGGCGCCCGATCCTTGAATACAGTGTCAAAGTTTGTAGATCAAAGCAACCAATGTGCCTGCTATACAGGCATTTAGCTAAGCGCGCAGGTTGCCGCCGCACGGACACCAAGCTAAGGTGTGGCATGGTCGGGACCAACCTGCCGCGGTGCTGTCAGATGCAAGGCCAGTACGGCGGCTCGAAGGGTTTTGTTGATTCTCGCCAGGCTCGGCCCGTTATTGAGGCTGCTACTGGCGAGTCTTCGCGGGCATTCAATAAGAATAACAGTGTGTTCTTGGAGCAGTTAAGGCTGCGCAGCGTCGATTGGACGCTGTCGGTCATCAGCCATGGTCACGGCGCGAGCGTAAATCGCTTGCTCGGTGATCTGCGCTCGATACTAGACCCGTCCAAGTTCGAGTTGATCATCACTATCAATTGCCCCGAACCGGTGGCGGTCGATCCAACGCTGTGGCCCGGTGCGATCGAAATCGTGCGCAACGAGCGGCCCCAAGGTTTCGCGCGCAATCACAACGTTGCCTTGTCGAACGCACGAGGCCGATTCGTCGCCGTTCTGGACCCCGATCTGCGGCTGAACCAGAACCCGTTCCCGTCGCTGACCGAGTTCCTTCAGTCCAGGCCTCACTCCTTAGCCGCCCCCCACGTCTTGGACAGCGATGGCAACGCTCAGGACAACATGCGGCGACTGCTGACGCCTGCCGCTCTCTGGCGGCGTTACGGACTCCGGAAGCGAAAAGCCGACTACGGACAGGTGGCTGCCAGTGCCCGAGTCGACTGGATAGCGGGGTTGTTTATGGCCACGTCCCGGGACTACTTCGAGCGCCACCAGGGTTTTGATGAATCGTTTCACCTGTATTGCGAAGACACCGAACTCTGTCTGCGCTACTGGATCGCGGGCGGTGAGGTGTGGTCGCTGCCGCTAGAGGGCGTCGTCCACAATGCGCGCCGGCGCACGCTGATCGAGTTGCGCCACTTCATCTGGCATTGCCAGAGCATCCTCCGTCTGTGGTCTTCTCGGACTTTCTGGCGCTACCTGTCGCGTTACAAGTCGACCCGATAGCCGTCCGTACTCCGGTTTGGGCTGGGAGGCTCGCTATACTCACGTCCCCGCGCCCTATTGTTGCCTTCGATGAACCCCAAGCTGTACCTGCTGACCTACGGCTGCCAGATGAACGAGTACGACTCGTCCAAGATGGCCGACGTTCTGGGGAAATCCCACGGCTTTGAGCGCACGTTGGTGCCTGAAGAGGCCGATGTGCTGCTGATCAACACCTGCTCGGTGCGCGAAAAGGCGCAGGAGAAAGTGTTTTCGGAGCTGGGCCGCTGGCGCGAGTGGAAGCAGGCACGGCCGGGGCGGGTGATTGGCGTCGGCGGTTGTGTCGCCAGCCAAGAGGGCGAGCAGATTTCGGCGCGCGCACCGCACGTCGATCTCGTGTTCGGCCCGCAAACCTTGCACCGCCTGCCCGAGTTGCTGGATCAGAACCGGCGCACCGCGCGGCCGGCAGTCGATATCAGCTTCCCCGAGATCGAGAAGTTCGACCGTTTGCCGGAACCGCGCGCCGAAGGGCCGACTGCGTTTGTGTCGATCATGGAGGGCTGCTCAAAGTACTGCACGTTCTGCATCGTGCCGTACACGCGCGGCCCGGAAGTCAGTCGCCCGCTTGACGGGGTGCTGGTCGAGATCGCGCAGCTGGCCGAGCAGGGCGTTCGCGAAGTCACGCTGCTGGGCCAGAACGTCAATGCCTATCGAGGCCCGATGGGCAATAACAGCGGCGAGTTCTGCGACCTGGCGCTGCTGATCGGCTACGTCGCTCGGATACCGGGCATCGAGCGTATCCGCTACACCACCTCACATCCGGCCGAGTTCACCGACGCGCTGATCGACGCGTTCGGTGACGAGCCCAAGCTCGCCAGCTATCTGCATTTGCCAGTGCAGTCGGGCAGCGACCGCATTCTGGGCATGATGAAGCGCGGCTATACGCGGGCTCAGTTCGTCGACAAGATCCGCCGCGTCAAGGCGGCGCGGCCCGGCTTGTCGCTGTCGACCGACTTCATCGTCGGCTTCCCGTCCGAAAGCGAGGACGATTTTGCGCGGACACTCGATCTGATCGACGAATGCGAGTTCGACTCGGCGTATTCGTTCGTCTACAGCGCGCGCCCTGGAACGCCGGCCGCGAATCTCCGCGACTTGGTGCCACCAGAACTCAAGCAGCAACGTCTGCAGCAGCTGCAGGCGCGCATCCGCGTCCACGATGATGCGTTCAAGCAGCGCCTGGTCGGTACGGTGCAGTCGGTGCTGGTCGAACGCCCGTCGCGTCGTGGTGGTGGCCAGATGACCGGCAAGACCTCGTCCAACCGCAGCGTCAATTTCGACGCACCGCCGGGCTTGGCCGGGCAATTCGTCGACGTGTCGATCACGGAAATGACGACCAACTCGCTGCGCGGGGTGCGGGTCTGATGGCCGCGCCAGCGCAGCATGTGATCGATCTGGTTTTGGAGCCCGACGAGGGCAACCGCATCGCCAATTTGAGCGGGCCGTTCGACGCGCATCTGCGCCAGATCGAATTACGGCTGGGTATCGAAGTACGCAATCGCGGCAACCACTTCCGGCTGGTGGGGCGTCGCGACGAAACCGAGCGCGCCGAGGCGGTGCTGCACAACTTGTTCCGTCAGACCGAAGACGGCTTGGTGACGACCGAGCAGGTCCATCTGGCGCTGCTCGAAGAGGGCGCCGATCACCGTGGCGGTGTCGACCGCGACGATTCGCCGCTGGCTCAGGACGAGGTCGCGGTCCGCACCAAGCGCGGCGTCGTTCGCGGTCGCGGCCTGCATCAGAAACAGTATCTGCAAGCGATCGCCTCGCATGACCTGAGCTTCGGCATCGGGCCGGCCGGCACCGGCAAGACCTATCTGGCCGTGGCCAGCGCCGTGCATGCGCTGGAGCGAGATCGGGTGCGGCGCATCATCCTGACCCGGCCGGCGGTGGAGGCGGGCGAGAAGCTCGGCTTCCTCCCTGGCGACATGACGCAGAAGGTCGACCCGTACCTGCGGCCGCTATACGACGCGCTGTACGAGATGCTGGGCTTCGACCGTGTCGCCAAGCTGATCGAGCGGTCGGTGATCGAAGTCGCGCCGCTGGCGTTCATGCGAGGCCGCACGCTCAACGAGAGCTTCATCATTCTCGACGAGGCGCAGAACACCACGGTCGAGCAGATGAAGATGTTCCTGACGCGCATTGGCTTCGGGTCCTGCGCGGTCGTTACTGGCGACGTGACGCAGATCGACTTGCCGCGCGCTGACAAGAGTGGGCTCAAGCACGCGATGCGCGTGCTCGACGGCGTACCCAAGATCAGCTTTACGCACTTTCGCAAGGAAGACGTCGTGCGCCACCCGCTGGTGCAGGCCATTGTCGCCGCCTACGAAACCTTCGATGCGGCCCAGCCTGCAAGCGAAGGCTGACCGCTTGGGGCCGTCGGCTGCGGCCGTGCCCCTAGCCTGGTTCTACCCGCATCCACCCACTGCATGAATGACATCCTGATACAGCGCTGCGTGCCGCCTGCGGGTATTCCGTCGGCAACGACGCTGCGTACGTGGGCCACGGCGGCGCTTGGCGACAAGACCGGCGAATTGGCGATCCGCATCGTCGACGCCGTTGAAAGTCAGGACCTCAACTTTCGTTACCGGCACAAGAACAAGCCGACCAACGTTTTGTCGTTCCCCTATGACGGTGAGACCTTCGGCGTGCCGATGTGGGGCGACATCGTGATCTGCGCGGCCGTTGTCGAGGCCGAAGCTCGAGAGCAGGGCAAGCCCCTGAGGGCGCATTGGGCGCACATGGTCGTCCATGGCTGCCTGCATCTCTTAGGGTACGATCACCAAACCGATGCCGAGGCCGAGGTTATGGAGCGCCATGAGCGCTCGATCCTGGCCGGCCTCGGTTTCCCCGATCCTTATGAGGTCGACCACGGTGACGCCGCCTAAGGCGCGCCGCCGCAGACCAATCGAAAAATGAGCGAAGAAGGCGACAGTACCGACACCCATTTCAGCCGTTGGTGGCGCCGTGCCGCGCACCGCCTCGCCGGCGGACCGCGCAGCCGCGAAGATCTGCTGGACTTCCTGAAGGAGGCGCGGGAGTCCGAGATCATGGACGCCGATGCGCTGGCGATGTTCCTCGGCGTGCTGGGCACCGACGAGCTGCAAGTGCGCGACATCATGGTGCCGCGCTCGCAGATGGTGGTTGTCGAGCGCGACTGGACGCTGGACCAGTTGCTGCCGGTCGTCGTCGAGTCGGGCCATTCGCGATTCCCAGTGATTGGTGATAGCCGTGACGAGGTGCTCGGCATTCTGCTGGCCAAGGATCTGCTGCGGTTTTCACCGAGCATTCCGGGCTTCGATGCCAGCGCGTTCGACTTGATGCGCGACCTGCGCCCGGCGTCGTTCGTGCCCGAATCCAAGCGCGTCAATATCTTGCTGAAGGACTTCAAGCGCGGTCGCAGCCACATGGCGATCGTCGTCGACGAATACGGCGGCGTGGCGGGCTTGGTGACGATCGAAGACGTGCTGGAGCAAATCGTTGGCGAGATCGACGATGAGTACGACGATGCCGAGGCGGCGCCGATTTTGAAGCAGGATGACCGCCGCTACTTGGTCAATGGTTTGGCGACGGTTGAAGAGTTCAACCAGTATTTCGGCACCACGCTGCCGACCGAAGACTTCGACACTGTTGGCGGCTTGGTGATGCATCGCTTCGGCCACATGCCCAAGCGCGGCGAGAGCGTCCGCATCGATCGCTTCAACTTCAACGTGCAGCGCGCCGACAGCCGTCGCGTACAGCAACTGCAAGTCACGCTGTCATCCGAATGAGCCGCCTGGCGTCGCGTGCCTTACGTTGGCTGATGGTGCTCGGCGCCGCGCTGCTGCTGGCGCCGGCCCACGCGCAGCTGACGTTGGATGTGCCGCCACAAGTCAGCCTGCTGACATTCGGACCGGGGGACATTTACTGGCAGCGCTTTGGTCACAATGCACTGCTGCTGCGCGCCGCTGATGGTCGCGCGGCGGTGTTCAACTACGGCACGTTCGACTTCCAACAAAAGAGCTTCTTTCTAAACTTTGCGCGCGGGCAGATGCGCTACCGGCTCGACGTCGATTCCTTCGACCGGACGCTGCGGATGTACGCTGCTGAAGGGCGCTGGATCTTCGAGCAGCGCCTGGCGCTGGATGACGAACAGCGCCGTGACTTGGCGGCGTTCCTGGCGGCAAACCTGAAGCCGGAGAACGTCGAGTATCGCTACGACTACTTCGCCGACAACTGCTCGACGCGCGTCCGCGACGCGCTCGACCAGGTGTTGCATGGCGCGCTGAAAGCGCAGATCGAGCCTCTGCCCACGCCGGTGACGTATCGCGAGGAAGTCGTTCGGCTGATGTCGCCTGACAAGCCGCTGGCGGTTGGCATGGACCTGGGGCTCGGCCCGAGCGCCGACCGGCCGATCAACCTATGGCAGCACAGCTTCTTACCGCTGACGCTGATGCAGGCGGTGCGCGACGTGCGGCTCACCGATGCCAGCGGCGCAGAGCGCGCTCTTGTTGAGTCCGAGGGCTGGATCTATCGTCCTCAAGCGTCCGAGGAGGCCGAGCCCGCTGGGCTGACTGGGCTGCTGCCGCTGTCGCTGCTGGGTGCTGGATTGGCGGTGCTCCTGTTGTTGACTCGGGCACTACGCCGTTTCGGCCTCATGCGCTGGACGTACGCGATGTTGACCATGGCGATCAGTGCGGTCGCCGGTGTGACCGGGCTGGTCATGCTTGCCGCTTGGGCGCTGACCGAGCACTGGGGCATGTGGGCGAACCAGAATCTGCTGTTGTTCAATCCCTTGCTGCTGGCGCTGATACCGGTGTGGGCCGGCGCCGTCCGTGGCGGCTGGTATCCGGCCGCTTGGGCGGTGCGGGTCGCGCAGCTGGCCCTGCTGATCGCCGTGGCGGCGGTCGCGATCAAATCGGTCCCCGGCATGCAACAGCACAACCTGCCGTGGATTGCGCTGATGCTGCCGCTGCAGATGGCGATGACATGGACGCTGCGCGCAGCACATCGCTCGCCGCCGATCTGGAGCCGTTGATGAGGAGCAAGACATGACGAGCTACAACACACTGGCCTGGGACGTCGATGCCGACGGAATCTTGGTTCTGACCCTGAACCGGCCGGACCAGATGAATGCCTTCACCGTCGAGATGGCCAACGAGCTGGTCGACGCCTTCCATCGCGCCAGCGAGGATGACGCGGTGCGCGCGGTGATCGTCACTGGCGCCGGCCGTGCGTTCTGCGCCGGTATGGACCTGAGCGTGCCCGGCAACGTCTTCGGTCTGGACGAAACCCAGGCGCCGACTTTGGGCGATCTGCACACGCGGATCGATGATCCGGCGATCCGCGACGGCGTCCGCGACACCGGCGGTCGCGTCACGCTCGCCATCTACGACTGCAAGAAGCCGGTCATCGCCGCCATCAATGGCGCAGCGGTCGGTATCGGCGCGACGATGACGCTGGCGATGGACGTCCGCATCGCGTCCGAAAAGGCGCGCATCGGCTTCGTGTTCGGCAAGATCGGCATCGTGCCCGAAGCCTGTTCGAGCTGGTTTCTGCCGCGTCTGGTCGGCATGCAGCAGGCATTGGAATGGGTTTATTCCGCCGACATCCTCGACCCGGCCGAAGCGCTGCGCGGCGGGCTTTTGCGGTCGGTCCATGCGCCGGAAGCGCTGCTCGACACCGCGCGCGACCTGGCCCGCAAGTTCACGCGGCACCGATCGCCGGTCGGCGTCGCGCTTGCACGGCAGATGATGTGGCGCAACAGCGCTCAGCCGCATCCGGTGGAAGCCCACCGTGTCGATACACTGGCAATGTTCTACACCAGCATTGGCGACGGTAAAGAAGGCGTGCGTTCGTTTCTGGAAAAGCGTGAGCCGGCATACGCGGGCAAGGCATCCGAGATGCCGCCGTTCTATCCGTGGTGGGGCTAAACCCGTACCATTGCGGTATGAGTGACGCTGATCCCAACCCGAAAAAGTCCGCCGCGGCGCTGCTGAAAGAGGCGCTGGCCGCCAAAAAAGCCGGCACCCAGAACGGCAAACAGAAGCTGCGCCCCGACATGGGCAACGCCAAAGCCAACAAAGACGCCGAGCGCCTCGCCGGCAAGTCGCGCAAGGTTCACTGAGCCAGAGCGGCCCGCGGCTGGTTTCATCCACCCGCTCTGCCGCTCGGGACCACTGCGCTGAGGCGATGCCCGCAGCGCAGTGATCGCTCTCCCTCGCTACTCCCGCGACTCGTTCTGATAAGCCGGATACATCCGGTCGGAATCCATCCAGTCGGTTAGCAGGTTGTAAACCGGCCGTGGTTCGACCATCAACGTTGGTCGGATCACGTTGGCTCCGCCTGGATTGTCGAACGTGGTCCGGCGCGTGTGGGTGTAGCGCGGCGCACCGACGACAGACAGCGGGCCACGCTGGAAGCCCATACGCGGTGTTAGCGGGAAACCGATGGCGATACCCGCATCACGGCGATTGTCCTCGTCGCTGCGCACGACAATCGACAACGTGACGTCGCCAAAGTACCGGGTGACGTTGGCATAGCCGCCGCGATCACCATAGAAATAGTCACCACCGCCGACCTCGACCGAGGTGCTCCACGGCGCATACCAGTATCGATGGCTGATCACTCTTGTTTCACGGGTAGCAAAGGGCAGATCGTCAGCAATCGCGTAGGAGGCTATTGCGATGCGGGTTCTGTTGCTTCCGGCTCCCCAAAAGTACGCAGCGTCTAGGTGGCTGAACTCGTATTCGAGTGCGTTGACATAGGTCCGACCGATGCTGCCCACTGCGACCAGGCCGTCAATCGGATGCGTGGCCCACTGCGCGGCAACTTCGCGGACGCCGTCGCGAACCCTGTAGAAGTTGAATGGACCGGTCTGGTTGAACGAGTCGTCTTCTGCGGCGCGCGTGTTGCGGGTGATGTAAGCGCCCAAGCCAAAGGGGCCTTGGAGTCGCAGCGACGACTGCAGTGCCACCGAATACTGAAGCCGCCCGAATTCAGTTCCGACAAAGCTACGCTCTTCGATGCCGAACCGCGCTTCGACACCAAATGCATTCTGGATCGGCTGTTTGAGCATTGGTGCCGGTTCCGAAACCTGCGTGATCCATCGGGCGTTGGTGTGGTTGCCGGTAATGCAGTCGACGTCTGCCGAAATCAGCGGAATACCATAGCGGTACTGCTGATAAACAATTCGCTTGGCGCCCTCGCCAGCCAAGCTGCAAGCGCCCGCGGCGCTGTCCTGCTGACGCTGCAGATACGCGGCGTTCTCGGCCGTCACGATCTTGGTCCCGAGACCGTCGGCGACATGAATGGCGCGCAGTCCCCGCGACGAACTCGGCTTGAACCAATCGCTCTGACGGTCGAATCGGAGATTGAAGCGCCCGCCGAATCCATAGCCGTCGGCGTCTTCCTTGTCGGTTGCATGCAGGCCCAATGCGTAAAGCCGCGCGTAGTCGGCAACATTCAGGCTCAGCTTGACGCCGATGGACGCGAAGTCGCCGTCGTAGTCCGCCATGATGGTTGCGGCGGGTATCGGCGTCCACGCGATGCCGCCAAAAGCGCCGTCAAGGCGATCGGGCCCGTTGCCGATTCCGGCGGTTACCGCGAACGGGCCGCGGCTGACGGTGTTGGTCAGATAGCGTGCACTCGTAAAGTTCGCTGCGGCAGAATCGCCACCGAAGTCGGACCAGCCGGCTGCTGTCGACCATTTGAAGCCCTGCCACTGAACGTCATCCAGCAGCTTCACCTTGAAGCTGGCGAGCAGGTCGTTTTTGCGGAAACCAAACGGTCCTGTGCCACCTGACTCGTACGCCAGCGCGGCGCCGAGTTCCACCCGAGGCGCCAAGCCGAACACGGCATTGAAGTTAGTGGCGTCGTCGACTTTGTAATCGTTGTAGGTGTGCT
The DNA here is from genome assembly GCF_900129825.1 of Hydrocarboniphaga daqingensis. Lineage (GTDB taxonomy): Bacteria > Pseudomonadota > Gammaproteobacteria > Nevskiales > Nevskiaceae > Hydrocarboniphaga > Hydrocarboniphaga daqingensis. Next base: position 475,313 of record NZ_FQWZ01000003.1, read on the forward strand.
CGTTGTACTGCAGTTCAGCCCAGCCGGACTCCATCACATTGGCCGTGGGAACCGTCAGCAGACCCGAGTAACCAAACGCAATGTTGTCGTCTGCTCGTGCTGCAGTACCAAAACAGGCGGCGGCCAGCGCCGCCCAATAACGCAATTTCATAATGCCCCACCCAAAAAAAAGGTGGCCAGCAAAGCTGGCCACCTGTTTGTGTCGCGTACTCGACTCGTTCCGAGTGCGCTACCGCTTCGAAAACTTAGCTGCCCGAGGTAACCGGAACCACGATCGTCGTCGGTGCGTTCTGCACAGCGGTCTTAACCGAGGCCAGCGTAGCGGCCGGAACCGTGTAGGTCTGGGCAATACGGTCAAGTGCCGTCACAAGCTGCGCCTGGATGCCGTCGATCGTAGACGGTGAAGCGCCGACCAACGACGAGACGAACGCAAACGGATCGACACCACTGGTGGCGGCCGCCTGGGCAATCGCTGCAAGCAGCAGCGAGTACGGATCGGAAATACCGGTAGACGTCGCGTTGACCGTCGGCGGCAGCGCCGTGATGCTGCTCAGGCCAAAGGCTTGGGCCAGAACGGTGTTGGCGTTGCTGGCGGCAGCTGCGTTCGGAATCGCACCACCTGCCGCGTTGGAAGCAGCACGCAGCTGCAGGGCGGCGAGGTTAGTCAGCGGCGTCACCGCGATCGAGCCATTGCCGGCGGCAACGGCCAGCGACGAGATGACGGCCGAAATCGGAGCCGGCAGTGGTAGCGTGGTGCCGGTGGCTTCATTGAAGTACGTCGCGCCGGCCGCCGGAGCGCAAGTGACCAGCAGCGCCTCGTCTTCAGGCAGTTCGCCGACCAGCGTGAAGCTGATCAGGCCTTCGGCATTTGAGCTTGCCGTGCCGTAGCTGACCTGACCGTTGAAAGAGGTGACCGTGCAAGCCGCACCAAAGATGGCGCCCTTGGCAGCCTTGGAAGTGAACGGGGTTTCCGGAGCGGCGCTACCGCGGCCACCGTTGCAAGCGGCCAGCACCATAGCAGCGGCACCGGCAAGAATCAGACTACGAATACGGAACTGCGACATAACGGTCTCCCAAAGCCTCTCGGCGTAAAAATTCAAAAGTGGCAGATGTAGAAGGCTGCCAATAGATTGACCAGCCGCCAAGCCGGCGCTGTGCCTCTGATCGATTCCCCAACCTGATGCTTACATATAGCGTAAGAAAATGCACCAGACAAATGTTACCGCTAAAGGATCTATATGCGGCCTGCCTGCGTTGTTGCTGCGGTTTCTGCACAGCAAGTTTCAGGCCTGTAGGTGACTCGACGGTGACAATCGTACCGGTATTGCATCTTTTTGCGAACTCGAAGGGGCCGGCACGGGAGCATAACCGCAGTGCTGAACCTCACCTTGTGCGACAACTCACGTAGGTGGCTCATGAACTACGCAGTACTTGATGTATTCACTGATCGCGCCTTGTGCGGCAATCCGCTGGCCGTGGTCGAGGGGGCTGACGCGCTGGATTCGCCGCGAATGCAGGCGATTGCACGCGAATTCAACTTGAGCGAGACCGTGTTCGTGCTGGCTCCCGAGCGCGGCGGTGATGTCCGGCTGCGAATCTTTACGCCGACCCAGGAGTTGCCCTTTGCCGGACACCCTACGATCGGAGCCGCTTGCTGGCTTGAGCAAACCGGGCGGTTGCGATCGGCGCGTGGCCGCGCGACGCGCATTGAGGAAGCCGTGGGCATCGTGCCAGTGCGGGTGTTCGTTGAGTCGAACGGACTGCCGTACGCACAACTGACGACCGCGGTGCTGCCTCGATTCGCTCCCGCCATCGGCTCAGCGTCGCGGGTCGCCGCGCTGCTGGGACTGACGGTTGACGACATAAACGCGGGTGGCGACGTCCTTCGCAGTGCCGACTGCGGCGTGCCTTACAACCTGGTCGAACTCACGTCGCTGGACGCCCTCGCAAGGGCGCATCTTGGCCGGACGCCGGACGCATCCGGTGAGGATGCAGGCGCACCACAGTCGTTCTATTTGTATCACCCGCTGCCTGCGGCCGCCGACGGTACGGCGCTGCTGCGTGCGCGTATGCTGTCGTTCGACTTGGGCGTGGCCGAAGACCCGGCGACCGGTTCGGCAGCGGCGGCTTTATGCGGGCACTTGGCGGACCGGCTTGCAGAGCGTTCCGGTACATTCCGCTGGCGCATTATCCAGGGCGTCGAGATGGGGCGCCCCAGCACCCTCGACATCGAGGCCGATAAGCTGGATGGCCGTATTACCGCCATCCGCGTCGGTGGTTACGCGGTGATCGTGGCGCGCGGGCAGTTGATGATTTGAAGATCGATCGAGCGCTACTCATGTCCAGATTTCCCGCTGGTACCTTGTTATTGGCCGCTCTGATCGGCATGGCCAACGTCGCTTGCACGCCGCGTTTTTATCAGCGCACGACCGTGGCGCTCGAGGTCGGCGACGAGGAGGCCGTTCAGATTCGCTACGGCGAACTGGATAGCTGTCTGCTTCGTCGGCAAGTACCGGTCGACTATGTGATCCGCCGCCCGCGGTACACCTTGCAGATCCGTCCTGTGCCGGGCCTCGAGACGCCGGCGCGGCTTGAATTGCGCTTGCAGGCCGGCGCCAACGGTACGCTGCAGTTCCCCGATCTGGCGGAAGAGCCGCAGGCCTTGTTTGCAGAGCTCGGTGTGCGCTACGTGGTTGATACGGCGGCGCTCAATGGCGTGCTGAACCTGCAGGTTCGGCGCGGCAACGAAGAGTTGGGTCGCGAGCGGTTCAAGTTGTCGGCCGGTCAGTGCCGAGTGCTGTCACCGAACTGATCGGGGCAAATCGCAGGCAAAAAAAAGCGGCAAGCTCTTTCGAGTGCCGCCGAAGTTCTGCTGAAGGGAACAGCAGGGGGAGTTAGGGGTGCGAACCGTTTCGCGTGATTTGAGTGTCCTCCCGTGGAAGCGTCGCGACGCGCTGCGGACGACGGGCGGCAGCGATCGAGGCAGTAGCCGGGCGAGTGGACCGGATATTGCCCACCCGTTACGCACCTGAACGGTGCGTCATCGCCCTGGGTTGAGGCGTCTGTCGGGGGCGGCCTCCAGGCGGTGCTGCGTAGGAAGCGGCGGCGCTTCGCGTCGCGTGGCTGATGTGCTGGACTGCAGATGCCATGACACCCGGCTGCCGCGAGGTCAAAACCCGGAATGGAGTGCGGAGTCGGGCCATCACTTACGATCAATCTCACGTTTCGACCGATCGCCCAGGCCATCTGGACGCCACCCATGTCAAGTCGCCGACCATCCCCGTTTGACGCCGACGCTGCCCAGGATCGGATTGCGGCGGTGGTCCGCCGCATCCCGCTCGGTTGTGTTGCAACCTACGGCGACGTCGCGGCAGCGGCCGGGCTGCCGGGTCGCGCGCGTATGGTCGGGCGCTATCTCGGCGCGGTCGACGGTGTCGACGCCTTGCCCTGGCACCGAGTGATCGCGGCAGGGGGCCGTATTGCGTTGCAGGACGGCAGTGCCAGCCGTACCACGCAGCTGCGCCGGCTAATGGCGGAGGGCGTGACGCTGACGGGGAGCGGGCGGGTCGATCTGGCGCGCCATCGCTGGCAGCGGGGAGTGCTGGCGCCGGTGCTGGATTAGCGGCCCGGTCACGGGCCTTCCGGCCAAAAAAAGCCCCGCACGAAGGCGGGGCTTGGTCCGGCGTCAGCCGGTGCTTACCAGATCTTGATGCGTTGCTCGGGCGCCTTGTAGAGCTTGTCGCCCTCTTTGACCATGAACGCATCGGCGAACGCCGGCATGTTCACGACCACGCCGTTGCAGCGGTATTCGCTGGGCGAGTGCGGGTCGGTCTTGAGTCGCGTCAGCAGGTTTTCGTCGCGGTACTTGCGCCGCCAGACCTGCGCCCAGCCCATGAAGAAGCGCTGATCGGCCGTGATGCCGTCCATCGCCGGGCCTTCCTTTCCGTCGAGTGACAGCTGATAGGCGCGGTAGGCGATCGTCAGGCCACCGAGGTCGGCGATGTTCTCACCGAGCGTGAACTTGCCGTTGACGAAGTAGCCCTTGATTGGCTCGTAGGTGTCGTATTGCGCGGCGAGCGCGGCCCCTAGCGCCTGGAACTTCTTGTTGTCCTCGTCCGACCACCAGTTCTTCAGGTTGCCGTCACCGTCGTACTGCGCACCCTGGTCATCGAAGCCATGGCTGATCTCGTGGCCGATCACGGCACCGATGCCGCCGTAGTTGACCGCGTCGTCCGCGTTCGGGTCGAAGAACGGCGGCTGCAGGATCGCGGCCGGGAACACGATCTCGTTCATTTCCGGGTTGTAGTAGGCATTGACCGTCTGCGGCGTCATGCCCCACTCGTTGCGATCGATCGGCTTGCCCAGCTTGGCGATATTGCGGTCGTACTCGAACGCGGCGGCGCGGACGCTGTTGCCGACGACGTCACCGGCTGTGATTTGCAGCTTGCCGTAGTCCCGCCACTGGTTCGGATAGCCGATCTTGTAGGTGAACTTGGACAGCTTCACGCGTGCGGCTTTCTTGGTCTCGTCGCTCATCCAGACCAGTTCACCGATCGCGCCTTCATAGGCCTTCAGCAGGTTTTTGACCAGCGCTTCCATCCGCGCCTTGCTGGCGGCCGGGAAGTGGCGCTCGACGTAGACCTGGCCGACAGCTTCGCCCATCGCGGTTTCGATGCCGTCCACGCCCCGCTTCCAGCGCGGCCGGTTTTCCTTGACGCCGTTGAGCGTCTGCGAGTTGAACGCAAAGTCCTCATCGACGAAGGCCTTGCCCAGCAGCGGCGCGCGCGTGTGCAGCACCTGCCACTTGAAGTACGCGCGCCAGGCCTCGACCGGCGTCGTCTTGATCACCTGCCCCAGTGCGGTGACGTAAGTGGGCTGTGACACCAGCACCTGCTTGAGCGAGCCGTAGCCCACCGCCGGCAAGTACGCCGACCAGTCGAGTTCGCTGGTCAGCGTGGCGAGCTTGGCCGGTTCGTACGGGTTGTAGGTCTTGACCGGATCGCGGTTCTCGACCTTGTCCCAATGGCCCTTGGCGATCGCCGTTTCCAGCGCCAGCACGGCGTCCGCCGACTTGCCGGCGTCGGCAATCCCGGCCAGCTCGAACAGCTTCTGGATGTGCGCCACGTAGGCCTTGCGGATGCCGGTGAATTTCTCGTCCTGGATCAGGTAGTAGTCACGATCGGGCAAACCCAGGCCCGCCTGATACAGGTCGCCGGCGTACTGGGTCGAGTCCTTGGCGTCCTGGTGCACGTACGGGTACAGCGGCACCGACACGCCGGTGCGGGCCAACTCCGCCATCAGCACGGCAATGCCGGCCTTGTCCTTCAGCGCATCGATGCGTGCCAGCTCGGGCTCCACCGGCTTGAGTCCGGCCGCCTCGATCGCGGCTTCGTCCATAAAGCTGGCGTAGTAGTCACCGACTTTCTGCTCGATGCTGCCGGGCGCCTTGTCCGGCTTGGCGGCCAGTTCTTCAATGATCGCGCGCAGCTGCAGTTCGGCGTCGTCCGACAGTTTGGTGAACGAGCCGTAGTTTGAGCGGTCGGCGGGAATCTCGATGTTCTTCAGCCAGTTGCCATCAACGGCGCGGTACAGGTCGTCCTGCGGACGCACGCTGGTGTCGAAGTTGGCCTTGTCGATGCCCGAGCTGAGCACGACCGGTGCGGCCACGTCCTCGACGGGCGCGGCGGGCACCGCTGCGGGCTTTTTGCCGCAGGCGGCCAAGGTCAGCGCGCAGCACGCTGCCGCAATCAGGGTTTGTCTCATCTATCTGTTCTCCATGAGGGCAGGGCCGCCGACGGTGCGGGGCCCCATCGGCCGATTGTTGCGCATTGCGGGCCGGCGGGTCGATTTACCGGCTCGAGCCGCTCAGCCCCAGCGCGATATCGCGATCAGGCCGATCGCCAGCCAGTAGCTGCCCAGGATCAGCGGCTGCGCGCCGCGATAGGGACCGACGAACTGGCGTACGGCGAGCACCGAGTCCGACAGACCGAACACCAGAGCCCCGGCAAGCGCCAGCGCGCTGGCCGGACCGGGCAGGGTGCGATATGCGGTCGCGGCGGCGAGCACCATCAACGTCAGCACGATGCCGTAGGCCAGCGTCGGCAGCTTCAAGGGGCCGGTGCGGGGTAACAACCATCGGAAAAACAGCACCGCATAGGCGACGAAGGCGAGAGTCCAGACGGGCGGCCGTGATGGGTTCGTGATCGTGCCTGCAAATTCGGCGACGAACGCAAGATGCGCGACGAAGAAACTGCTTAGGCCGGCGAGAAAGGCTTTGTCGCCATCGAACATCAGCGCGATGTCGCCGACGATCGCGAACACGAAGGCCGCCAGCAGCAGGGTCGTCGGCGCCTGGGCTGCGACCAGAAGGGAGCCGGCGATCATCGCGCTGGTCAGCGGCTTGAGCAGCAAGAACAGTACGGGCCGCCGGCCCCTGCGTTCGGCGATCACTTCGCAGCCGATCGCCAGCAGCCCGCTGACGACGGATGCGCACAAAAAATGAATCGGTTGCAACGTGGCCAACATGGCGCTCCTTGGTCCTGGCGTTGAAAATGCAGGTAATGGCTCGATCTAAGTCGGGCTTGTGGTTCAACCCCGCTAGCGTGACGGCAATGCCGCCGCGCAGCCAGTACCCCTTTGCGAGGACCCGATGAGCTCTCCGATTGTCGAAAAGATCGTCAAGACCGACGCCGAATGGCGCGCCCAGCTCACGCCCGAGCAGTATCAAGTGACGCGCCGCGGCGGCACCGAATGCGCGTTTACCGGCGAGTTGTGGGACGACCATCGCGACGGCTTCTTCCGCTGTGTCTGCTGCGATACGCGGCTGTTCGATTCCCGCGCCAAATTCGAGTCGGGCACCGGCTGGCCGAGCTTTTTCCGCCCCGCCGAAGGTGCGCCGATCGCCACGCATGACGACACCAGCTACGGCATGCGCCGCATCGAAGTCACCTGCGGACGCTGCGATGCACACTTGGGCCACGTGTTTCCTGACGGCCCGGCACCGACGCGGCTGCGCTACTGCATCAACTCTGCGGCGCTGAAGTTCGAATCCCGCTGATGCGCGTTCACTGGCTGCAGCACGCAGCCGAGGACGGGCTCGGCTGTATCGCGCCCTGGCTCGCGCAGCGCGGCCATCGGGTGACGCACACCGCGATGTTTCGCGGTGATCCGCTGCCGCCCCGTGACGACTTCGATGCGTTGCTGATCATGGGCGGTTCGATGAACGTCGATCAGGAAGCGCAGTACCCGTGGCTGCGCGACGAAAAGCGCTTCATCGCCGATGTTCTGGCCGATGCTGGCAAGCGTGTGTTCGGCATCTGCCTGGGCGCACAGCTGATCGCCGAGCAGTGCGGCGCATGGGTCGGTCGCAATGCGCAGCCCGAAGTCGGCTGGTGGGATATCGAACTGACCGATGCCGGGTGTGCGTTTGCGCCGATGGCCGACTGGCCGGCCCGCGTGCCGATGTTCCATTGGCATGGCGATACCTTCGAGCTGCCGCCCGGTGCGCAGCGCTTGGCCTTCAGCCAAGCCTGCGCGCAGCAGGCTTTCGTGCTCGATCAGGGCCGTGTATTGGCCGTGCAGTTCCATCCCGAAGTCACGTCGGACAGCGTGCGCGTCTGGTTGCAGCATCCGGACAGCCACCCGTCGCCAGGTCCGTTCGTGCAGTCGGTCGAGCGCATGCGCGACGATGAAGCCGGTTTTGCCCGCGCCAACCAGCTGCTGCATTCATTGCTTGACCGCTGGCTGGTGTCGGCCTGACCGGTCCGCCGGGTACGACCCGAACCGCGGGCTCCGAGTCGCGGGGCATTCAGGCTTGAGCGCGGCTCACTCGGCGGCCTGTGCGCGGCTTGGCCTTGCTGCGCCGCGGCTGACGGACCAGCTCACCGATATAGCGATGCAGCGTTTCGATCGCGTCCTTGCGCCCGTCGCGCGCATGCTCGTGCATGTGCGACCGATACCAAGCCTCGTTGCCGAGGAAGCGATCGATGTCGCTCGGCGTCAACGTCGCGATATCGCCGCGCATGCCCACGCCCATGCGTTCGATCATGCAGGCGTTCAAGCGCTGCTCGAAGGCTTGTTCCGGCAATGCCAGGATTGGCTTGCCGAAGTGGATCGCTTCGCCGATCAGTTGATTGCCGGCCGTCGAGATCACGGCGCGGCACTGAGCCAGATCGTTGATGAACCACTCGTTGCTCGGCGCGCGGTATTCGATATTGCCTTGCCGGCCGCGGCGCGGCGTGCCGTAGACCACGACCGGGTGATCGAGCAGCTGTAGCGCGCGCTCGACCTGCGGCCGGTACTGGTGCTCGCCCTTGTTGAAGTAGGCCAGCAGGTAGTCCTTGCTGGCCGGGCGCCCCGCAGCGCTGGCGCGCAGCACCTCGTCGCGCAGCATCGGGCCGACGATCCGGGTGCCGGGATGACGCGGCTCAGCTGGATAGAAGCTCGAAATCAGCGTCCGGTCGGGTTGGCCCATCAATGCCCGATAGCCGATCGCATCGCGCATGCCGGTCAGCCACAGGTCGGCAGGGAAGTGTGGCTTGCACCAGGCAATGATGCCGACGTGATCGAAGCTGATGCGCGGCAGCTTGAGCTTCTCGGCCGCGCGATGGCACCAGGCCTCGCTGTCGGAGATCACCAGTTGGATGCCGCGGTCGCGGAACTCGCGCTGCACTTGTTCGATGCCGGGACCGCCCAGCAGCAAATCAGCCAGCGGGCCGGCGTTTTCGCCCACCGTGCGCGGCAGCGAATGCTGGCCGCGCTCGTTATAGCGGTAGCCGATCATCGGAATCCGCACCGTCGGGAACAGCGGGGCCAGCACGTCGTAGGCGTCACCGGCGGTAAACACGGTGACTTCGTGTTCCTGCATCAGCTGCGGCAGCACGCTGAGGCTGCGCATCGCATGGCCGCGCCCATAACCCATTACGCCGTAGGCAATCCGCATGTCAGCGCTCCTGACCGATCGGTTCGAGGCGGCAGTGTGGCAATGCTGCTTGCCGGCCTGATGATCGTTGCGAGAACTTTTCGTTACAGGCCGATGCCAGGGTTTATCATCTGCCGCCCCGTAGACGCCCGACCGATTCCCCCATGCTCAATGCCTTGGCCAGTCCCGAAATCTGGGCCGCGCTGCTGACCCTGACCGCGCTCGAGATCGTGCTCGGCATCGACAACGTGATCTTTCTGTCGATCATCGCCAGCAAATTACCGGCGGAACAGCAGGCCCGTGCCCGCACGCTCGGCTTGGCCGGCGCACTGCTGACCCGAGTGGCACTGCTGTTTTCGCTGTCGTGGCTGGCCAGTCTGGTGCGGCCGATGTTGTCGATCGGCAGCTTCGAGGTGTCGGGCCGTGACATGGTGCTGTTCTTCGGCGGCTTGTTCCTGCTGTACAAGGCCGGCAAGGAAATCGGCGAGATGCTCGGCGACGCTCATGCTGCCGGCAGCCCCGAATCGCGCCGCGCGCCGCCATCGTTCGTGGCGGCGATCGTCCAGATCATGATTCTCGACATCGTGTTTTCGCTGGATTCGGTGATCACTGCGGTCGGGATGACCAACAACCTGCCGGTCATGGTCGCCGCGATCACGATCGCGATCATCACGATGATGTTTTTCGCCGGCCCGCTCGCGGCGTTCGTCGATCGTCACCCGACGGTCAAGATGCTGGCGCTGGCGTTTTTGATTTTGGTGGGCTTGGTGCTGGTGGTCGAAGGCCTGCATCACCACGTGTCCAAGGGGTATGTCTACGTCGCGATGGGCTTTTCAGTGGCCGTCGAGTTGCTGAATCTGCGGCTGCGGCACAAGCTTGGCGCGTCTGCCCAACACCCCGAACGCCCATGAGCCGCCGCATCATCCACACCGACGACGCGCCTGCCGCGATCGGCACTTATTCGCAGGCCGTGGCCTGCGGCAACACGGTCTATCTGTCGGGCCAGATCCCGCTGGACCCGAAGACGATGACGCTGGTCAACGCCACCATCGATGACGAGATCCATCAGGTGTTCAAGAACCTGTCGGCCGTCTGCAAGGCCGCAGGCGGCTCGCTGGCGGACATCGCCAAGCTCAACGTCTACCTGACCGATCTGACGCATTTCCCGAAGGTCAACGAGATCATGGCTGGCTACTTCAGCCCGCCGTACCCGGCCCGGGCTGCGGTCGGCGTCGCGGCGCTGCCCAAGGGCGCGCAAGTCGAGGCCGAAGCGGTGATGGTCCTCGGCTGATCCGGGGCCGTCGCATCGGGTTTTGATCTGGGCACCCGCGCCGCCAAGGCCCGTGCCAAGCCGGTCGCCGCGCAGCCGCCGCGCATCGACCTACGGACGCGGCTGGCCGACTGGCCCGCGGCCGGACCGCAGATCGCCGGTTCGCTGCGCAACCTCGGCCTGGAAACCATCGGCGATCTGCTGTTTCACCTGCCGCAGCGTTATCAGGACCGCAGCCGGCTGACGCCGATCGCCAGCCTGGTCGACGGCCAGGACGCGCTGGTGCGTGCGCGGGTCGAAATCACCGATGTGCGCTATGCCGGCCGCCGGCAACTGCGCGTCGTGCTGTCCGACGAAGGTCGCGGCTTGTTGCTGCGCTTCTTTCATTTCAACGAAGGCCAGCGCGCGGCGTTTGCGGCCGGGCGCTGGGTGCAGGCCTACGGCAGCGTGCGCTTCGGCAGCAGCGGGCCGGAAATGGTCCATCCCGAATACCGCGTTGCCGACGACGAGCATGCGTTCCAGACGTCCGACGCGCTGACGCCGGTTTATCCGCTGACGGCCGGCATCACCCAGCCTCGATTGCGGCGACTGATCGAAGCCGCGCTGCGGCTGGCGACGACCGACGTGCATCTCGCCGCCCAGCTGCCTGGCCTTCCGGCGCCGGATTCGCTGCCGGCGCTGCGCAGCTTGCACGCGCCGGCCGGTGCCGCCGATGCGACGCTGTTGATCGAAGGCACGCACCCGGCGCAGCAGCGGCTGATCCGCGAAGAGCTGTTGGCGCACCAGCTGTGCATGCGGCTGCTGCGGCGCCAGGTGCGGACGCGGCCGGCGCCGTCGCTGGGCGATCTGCCGGCCAGCGCCGATGCGCTCGAAGCGGTGCTGCCGTTCCGCTTCACCGGCGCACAGCGACGCGTCATCGGCGACGTCGCCCGCGACCTCGAAGCGCGCCGGCCGATGCTGCGGTTGGTTCAGGGCGATGTCGGCAGCGGCAAGACGGTGGTCGCGGCAGCCGCGATGCTGGCCGCGGCGCGTGCCGGCTACCAGAGCGCACTGATGGCGCCAACCGAACTGCTGGCCGAGCAGCACTACGCCAATTTGTCGCGCTGGTTCACGCCGCTGGGCATCGACGTCGAATATCTGGCCGGCAAGATGAAGAAGAGCGAGCGCGAGCAGCGTCTGGCACGCGTGTCGAGCGGCGCAGCGCCGATCGTCGTCGGCACGCACGCGGTGTTTCAGCAAAGCGTGGCCTTTGACCGGCTCGCGCTGGTCGTGGTCGACGAGCAACACCGCTTCGGTGTGCAGCAGCGCTTGTCCTTGCGCGACAAGGGGCCGCAGGGCAGCTCGCCGCATCAGCTGATCATGTCGGCGACGCCGATCCCGCGCACGCTGGCGCAGACGGTGTACGCCGATCTGGACGTGTCGGTGATCGACGAATTGCCGCCCGGCCGCACGCCGGTGACGACCGTGGTCGTCAACAACGTCAAGCGCGACGAGGTGCTGACGCGGATCGCCGACGCCTGCCGCGCCGGCCGCCAGGTGTATTGGGTGTGCACGCTGATCGAAGAATCCGAGGAGCTCGACGCGCAAGCGGCCGAAGCGACGGCCGAGCGGCTCAAGGCCGAGCTCAGCGACATCCGCGTCGGCCTGGTCCACGGCCGTCTCAAGTCCGATGAAAAAGACGCGCAGATGCGCGACTTCAAGAACGGCGACACGCAGCTGCTGGTGGCGACCACGGTGATCGAAGTCGGTGTCGACGTGCCCAATGCCAGCATCATGGTCATCGAAAATGCCGAGCGGCTCGGCTTGGCGCAGTTGCACCAGTTGCGCGGCCGCGTCGGGCGCGGTGCCACGGCCAGCCAGTGCGTGCTGCTGTATCAGCTGCCGCTGTCGAATACCGCCAAGAGCCGCCTCGAGACGATGCGCTCGACGACGGATGGATTCCGGATTGCCCAAGCCGACTTGGAGCTGCGCGGTCCCGGCGAAATTCTCGGCCGTCGCCAAACCGGCGTGATCGGCTTGCGCATCGCCGACCCGGTTCGTGACCAGGCGCTGATTCCGCCGTTGCAACAACTGGCCGACGACTGGCTGGAGCGTTACCCGCTTGATGCCCAGCGCTTGATTGCGCGCTGGGTCGGCGATGTCGAAAAGTACGGGCAGGTCTAGCGCCCGTCTCCGCCCAAGGGCCGATCACACACGATGCCGATGAACCCGTCTCCTGCTCCGTCGGTGGCCGAACAGCTCGCGCTGTATTGGCGCCTGATGCGTTTCGACCGCCCGATCGGCATCTACCTGTTGCTGTGGCCGACGCTGTGGGCCTTGTGGCTGGCAGCTGGCGGACTGCCGCCGTTGCCGGTGCTGCTGGTGTTTGTGCTCGGCACGGTGCTGATGCGCGCGGCGGGCTGCGTCGTCAACGATCTGGCCGATCGTGATTTCGATCCGCACGTGGCGCGCACCGCGAGCCGGCCGATCGCCGCAGGCTTGGTGGCGCCGCAGCAGGCGATACGCCTCGCCGTGGTGCTGGCGCTGATCGCCTTCGGCCTGACCGCGTCGCTACATAACGTGCCGGTGCTGTACTGGTCGGTGCCGGCGGTGGCGATCGCCACGATCTACCCGTTCATGAAGCGCTACATCAGCGTGCCGCAAGCGGTGCTGGGCCTGGCGTTTTCCTGGGGCATTCCGATGGCGTACCAAGCCGTGCAGCAACGGGTGCCGCTGCTTGAAGCCGGGCTGTTGATGGCGGCGAACTTCTGTTGGGTGGTGGCATACGACACGTATTACGCGATGGCCGATCGCGATGACGATCTGAAGATTGGCGTCAAATCCAGCGCCATTTTCTTCGGACGCTACGACCGCGCAGCGGTGATCGCGCTGCAATTGCTTGCTCTGGGATTGCTGCTGACCGTCGGTCTGTTGCGCGACTTGGCTTGGCCTTACGCGGCGGGCCTTGCCGCTGCACTGGTCACCGTGCTGCATCAAGCCTGGATTACACGCGACCGGATTCCGGCGGTCTGTTTCCAGGCATTTTTGAGCAACAACCGCTTTGGCGCGCTGGTGTTCGTCGGCCTGCTGCTGGCGCTGCGCTAGTGGGGCCGCTGCGTCCGCCCCGGCGGGCCGGCCGTACAAGGGTGCATTCCCGACGCTGGAGCTTGCCTTGTACCGTTTGCTAAGCCTGTTGCTGACCGCCGCCTTCGGCGCCACGGGTTGCACGATCCACCAAGGACGCCCCGACGGCCCGGCTCCGCTGCGGATCGACAGCAGCTACCAGATTCGCCGCGACCAGGTGTTCACGCCGCCGGGCTGGCCCGCGGCGCTGCTGGCCGATGTCTATGTTCCCGAAGGCGAGGGCCCGTTCCCGGCCGTACTGGTGATTCACGGCGGTGGCTGGGAAAGCGGTGACCGGGCTCAGGTCAAAGGCTTGGCCGAGCGCATCGCGCGCCGTGGCTATGTCGCGGTGAACACGACCTATCGACTGGCGCCGGGCGCGATCTTTCCGGCGCAGCTGCAGGACGTGCAGCAGGCCGTGTTGTGGATGCGCGCGCAGGCCGCGACCTACCGGATCGATCCGACCCGCATCGGTGCATTCGGCTATTCGGCCGGTGCCCATTTGGCGGCGCTGCTTGGCGGCATCGGCGAAGCCGGGCCCTTGGGCCAGCCTGGAGCCGCGATCAAGGCGGTCGTTGCCGGCGGAACGCCGACCGATCTGAGCAAATGGCCAGCCGGCAAGCTGGTGCCGCAGTTCATCGGCGGCAACCGCAGCCAGAAGCCGGCCGAATATCGCGCCGCGTCGCCGGTCAGCTACGTCAACGCGGGTGATCCGCCGGTGTTTCTGTACCACGGCGGCGCCGATGCGCTGGTGCCGATTGACCATGCCGAGGACTATCAGAAGCTGCTCGCTGCGGCCGACGTGCCCAACGAACTGTTCGTGCTGCGCGGACGCGGTCATATCCTGGCGTTTCTGACCGACGGCCCTGCGGTCGATGCGGCGCTGACGTTCCTCGACCGCCATCTGCGCTGAGGTCCCGGCTCAGGCGAGCCGGGTCCGCGCCACCGCCCAGACTTCGATGTCCACCGCTCCGGCGCGGCGGCAGACCCGCGCCAGCTCGTCGAACGTCGCGCCGGTGGTCATCACATCGTCGACCAGCGCAATCCGCCGTCCCTGCAGGCTGCCGCGAGCCTCGAACACGCCGCGAAGATTGGCGCGTCGCGCGGCGGCGCTCTGACCGATCTGGTCTCGGCCGCGCCGCCGGCGCCGTAGCAAGGACTCGTCCATCGGCACGCCGAGTTCCGCCGACAGCACGCGGGTGATCCGCTGAGCCTGGTTATAGCCCCGGCGCATCAGCCGGCTCCAGTGCAGCGGCACGGGCAACAGGCAGTCCGGCAAGGCCCGGCCGTCGTCGCGCAGCGCTTGCGCCATCAGCTGTGCCAACACGCGGCCGTCGGCGAACCGGGCCCGGTACTTGAGCCCGAGCAGGCTGGCGTGCACCGGCTCGGCCAGATCGAAGGCGGTCCACGCGCGGTCGAAGCGGGCGGGGCGCTCGCGACAGCGCCGGCATCGCTGGGCGCCTGCTGAGGGCAGCGCGCAACCGGGGCAGGCTTCCAGGTTCCAGGGCAGATCGCGCCGGCAGCCCGGGCAGCAGCCCTCCACGGTGTTCACGGCGGCCGCATGTGGTCGCAGGCCGCAGAACAGGCAGCGGGGCGGGGCGATCAGCGCGAGCAGCTGCCGGCAGTTGTCAACTGGATCGATCATTCGCAGGTTGACATCTCCGGTGGCGGCTAAGGACACTGACGGCTTCCCGCGACCCGACCGAAACAGGCCATGACGCAAGCTGCCGCCGCCGACGATATCCGCCACGACTGGACCCGCGCTGAGGTGCAGGCCCTGTTTGACCTGCCGTTCATGGATCTGATGTTCCGGGCCCAGCAGATGCATCGCCGCTACCACCAGCCGAACACCGTGCAGCTGTCGACGCTGCTGTCGATCAAGACCGGCGCCTGCCCCGAAGACTGTGCGTACTGCCCGCAGTCGGTGCGCTTCGAAACCGGCCTGGCCAAGGAGCCGCTGATGGAGGTGCGCGCCGTGGTC
Organism: Hydrocarboniphaga daqingensis; assembly: GCF_900129825.1. Lineage (GTDB taxonomy): Bacteria > Pseudomonadota > Gammaproteobacteria > Nevskiales > Nevskiaceae > Hydrocarboniphaga > Hydrocarboniphaga daqingensis. The sequence goes on from NZ_FQWZ01000003.1 coordinate 490,586, forward strand.
GAGGCCGCTCGCGAAGCCAAGGCCGGCGGCGCGACGCGCTTTTGCATGGGCGCCGCCTGGCGCAGTCCCAAGGATCGCGATCTGGACAAGGTCGAGGCCATGGTCCGCGAGGTCAAATCGCTGGGTCTGGAAACCTGCGTGACGCTGGGCATGTTGAAGGACCATCAGGCCAAGCGCCTGGCCGATGCCGGTCTGGACTACTACAACCACAACCTCGACACCTCGCCCGAGTACTACGAAAAAATCATCACCACGCGCACCTACGAAGACCGGCTGCAGACGCTGGAGCACGTGCGGGCCGCCGGCGTGAAGGTCTGCAGCGGCGGCATCGTCGGCATGGGCGAGCAGCAGCACGACCGCAGCGAGTTGATCCGCCAGCTGGCGACGCTGCCGGCGCATCCGGACAGCGTGCCGATCAACAATCTGGTGCAGGTCGAAGGCACGCCGCTCAACGGCGGCGACAAGCTCGATCCGCTCGACTTCGTGCGCACGATCGCGGTGGCGCGGATCACGATGCCGCGCGCTGCCGTGCGGCTGTCGGCCGGGCGCACCGAGATGAGCGACGAACTTCAGGCGCTGTGCTTCATGGCCGGCGCCAACTCGATTTTCTACGGCGACAAGCTGCTGACCACCGAAAACCCTCAGAACGTCCGTGACCGCGCGTTGATCGCGCGGCTCGGCATGTCGATCGAGGGCAAGGTCACGACCGAGGTCGCTATCGGCGACGCCCACGCCTGCCCGGTCGCTTGCGACCACCACGCGCCGGCAGCGGCCGAGGCGGCGGCGGCCTGAGGCGGTCGGCCGTTCCCGGCGCCATCCCCCGAGTTTGGCGATGAGCGTTCTCGACTCCCGGCTGGCGCCGGTGCTGGATGACCTGCGCGAGCGCTCCCTCTATCGGGTGCGTCGCAGCGTCGACGGCGCTCACGGCGTGCAGATGCGCGTCGACGGCCGCGACTGCATCAACTTCTGCAGCAACGATTACCTGGGCCTGGCGTCCGATCCCCGGCTGGCGGCTGCGGCGATGCGCGCGCTCGACCGCAGTGGAACCGGCAGCAGCGGGTCGGCGCTGATCAGCGGCTACAACACCGAACACCGCGCGCTCGAAGAAGAACTTGCCGCGTTTCTAGGCCGGCCGCGCGTGCTGTTGTTTTCGAGCGGCTGGGCCGCCAACGTCGGCGTGTTGAAGGCCTTGCTCGGTCGCGGCGACGTGGTCATTGCCGACGAGTTGAACCATGCCTCGTTGATCGACGGCGCCCGCGCCAGTGGCGCCGACTACCAGCGCGTCGCCCACGCGGATGTCGATGGCTACCGCGCTGCGCTGCAGCGAGCCGCGCTCGATGGCCGTTTTGCAATGCTGGTGGCCGACGGGGTTTTCAGCATGGACGGCGACGTCGCCGACCTGCCGGCCTTGCGCCAGCTGACGCATCAGACCGGTGCCGCGCTGATGATCGACGACGCGCACGGTCTGGGTGTGCTCGGCGCCACCGGCCGTGGCAGCGCCGAGCATTTCGGCATCGAGCCCGACGTGCTGATGGCCACGATGGGCAAGTCGCTGGGCTGCGCGGGCGGCTTGGTCGCCGGGTCCGAGACGCTGATCGAGTATCTGGTGCAGCGGGCCCGCACCTGGGTTTTTTCGACGGCGCCGCCGCCGGCGATCGCAGCCGCTGCCCGCGAAGCCCTGCGCATTATCCGCAGCGAACCCGAGTTGCGCGGCCGGCTGCTCGCCAATATCGACCGCTTCGTGCGCGGGGCGCGCGACCGCGGGCTGCCGATCAGCGAGCGTGCCGTGGCAACGCCGATCCAGCCGGTGATCGTCCATGAGGATGCGCGCGCGCTGCGTCTGTCCCGCGAACTGATGGAGCGCGGCTACTGGGTTGCGGCGATCCGCCCGCCAACCGTGCCGAGGGGCACGGCTCGGCTACGCATCACGCTGTCGGCCGCCCACGACGCGGCGCAGATCGACGGTCTGCTCGACGCCCTGGCTCAGAGTTTGACCGTCCTCGACCAAGTCAATCCGTAAGGAGTCGTTGAGCTGATGGCCACGTTATTCGTGACCGGCACCGATACCGGTGTCGGCAAGACCTACGTCAGCAGTCTGTTGCTCGCCGCGGCCCGCGCGCGCGGTATCGACGCCTGCGGCTACAAGCCGGTTGCCAGTGGTTGCGACCGCGATGCCGACGGCGCTCTGTGCAACGAGGACGCATTGGCGCTGTTGGCGGCATCCGGTGTCGACGAGCCCTACGAGGCGATCAATCCCTGTGCCTATGAGCCGCCGCTGGCACCGCATATCGCAGCCGAGCAGGCGGGGCGGCCGATCGACCCCACCGTCCTCGATCGCGGCGCCGCCGCCTTGCAGGCCCGCCACCGGCTGCTGTTGGTCGAAGGCGCTGGAGGCTGGCAGGTGCCGCTGACCGATCGCCTGAGCTTTGCCGACTGGGTCAGCGCGCACCGCTGGCCAGTGCTGCTGGTCGTCGGCATGCGGCTGGGCTGCATCAATCATGCGCTGCTGACGGTCGATTCGATCCGCCAGCGCGGCGTGCCGCTGCTCGGCTGGGTCGCCAACGAACTGCCTCCCGCGCAAGACGCGCTAGAGGCCAATGTGGCCACGCTGGTCCGCCTAATCGGTTCGCCGCCGCTGGTTCGCGTCCCGGCGGGCGCGCGGGCTGACGACGTCGGCGGCGCCCTGATCGACGCGCTGCTGGCCCGGTGGCCGCAGGCCGTGGAAGGTGCCGATCGATAAGCGTCCGCGGCCCATCCCGGATGCCGACAATGCTTGGCTGCCGATGGCCGCATCCACTACAATCGCCGGGCTCGAATGTGTTGTCTGTATCCCCAGGTCACACGTCACGCCATGCAGACCACGCGCATCGTTATTGGGCCCAATGCGTCCCTCGATTTCCGGGGCGCGGTATGGTTTCTCGGCTCGCTGAGCGCGCTGGCACTGACGGTGGCTCTGGTCTGCGTCTACATCGGTTTCTGGCCCGTATTGCCGTTCGCCGGCGCGGAGCTGATGGCGGTGACGGCGGCGGTCTGGGTCAGCTTGAAGCGTAACCGCTACCGCGAAGTGGTCAGCATCGACGATGACCGTGTGCGGATCGAGTTTGGGTTGGCCGGGCCAGAAGGCCGGGGCGGCGCCAAGTCCAGTGTCGAGTTCCCGCGCTTGTGGGCGCGGGTGGTGATCGAAGCCGGCTATCGCCGCAACGATCCCAACCGGTTGATGGTGTGCTGTTCGGGACAACGGGTACGCATCGCCCGCTGTGTGACAGATGAAGAGCGCGTGGCACTCGCCGCGCGACTCAAGCAAGTGTTGTCAGTGAAGCCGGCGTGGGGCCGGCCACTCGCCACCGATCGGGACGTCGAGCCCGTCGGCAAGCCTTTTGGAGATTAGACGCATGCAGAAGATGCTGGGGTTGGCGCGGTTCGCCGCTCTGATGAGCTCTCTACTCGCCAGCGGTTCGGCGCTCGCTTATACCGGCGCCAAATGGAACCTGCCCGAAGGCGTGACCGAGATCAGCCACGAAGTGCATGGTCTGCACATGATGGTGTTCTGGATCTGTGTGGTCATCGGCGTCGTCGTGTTCGGCGCGATGTTCTACTCAGTGTTCGCGCACCGCAAATCCAAGGGCGCCGTGGCGGCCAAATTCCATGAGTCGACCACGGTCGAAATCATCTGGACCGCCATTCCGTTCTTCATTCTCGTCGCAATGGCGATCCCGGCCGCGGCCACGCTGGTCAAGATGGACGACACGCGCAACGCCGACCTCAGCATCAAGGTCACCGGCTACCAGTGGAAATGGCAGTACGAGTACGTCGGTGAAGACGTCTCCTACTTCTCGACGCTGGCCAAGACGTCCAACAAGGCCCGTCAACTGCAGTCGGGCGTCGACGTCAACACGGTCGACAACTATCTGGTCGACGTCGACAACCCCCTGGTGCTGCCGGTGGGCAAGAAGATTCGCTTCCTGATCACGTCCAACGACGTCATCCACGCGTGGTGGGTTTCGCAGATCGCCGTCAAGAAGGATGCGATCCCGGGCTACATCAACGAAGTCTGGACCAAGATCGACGAGCCGGGCACGTTCCGCGGCGTCTGCGCCGAACTGTGCGGCCGTGACCACGGCTTTATGCCGATCGTCGTCAAGGCGCTGCCGGAAGACGAGTTCAAGGCCTGGTTGGCCGAGAAGAAGGGCGGTGGCGAGCAGGTCGCCGCTGCTGCGACCACCAGCGTGATGCCCGCTGCAGCGACGATGACTGACGCAGCCCCTGCTGCAGAGGCTCCGGTCGAAGTTGCGGCCGTCACGCCGGCTCCGGCCGCTGCCGCTCCGGCAGCTGCTGCCGGCAAATCCAAGGAAGACCTCGTTGCTCATGGTGAGAAGGTCTACAAGGGCAATTGCGCTGCCTGCCACCAGGTGACCGGTGCCGGCATGCCGCCGACGTTCCCGGCTCTGGTCGGTAGCAAGGTCGCGACCGGACCGAAGGCCGGTGCGATTGCCCAAGTGCTGAAAGGCAAGAACATGATGCCGCCGTTCAGCCAGCTCAGCGATGACGACATCGCCGGCGTGCTGACCTACGTTGCCAGCTCCTGGGGCAACAAGGGTGAGATCGTTCAGGCTGCCGACGTCGCTGCCGCTCGCAAATAAGCAAGCAGCCCCAACGTCCGAACGCTACGCACCACGAACATCAGTCGTTTCGAGATTTACGGAGTTACACCATGGCTCACACCGATCACACCACGCATCTGCATGACGATCATGCGCATCACGGTCCCGAGAAGGGGATCATGCGCTGGATCAAAACGACGAATCACAAAGACCTCGGCACGCTGTATCTGGTGTTTGCATTCACGATGTTCTTCATCGGCGGCCTGATGTCGCTGGTGATTCGTGCGGAACTGTTCCATCCGGGCCTGCAGTTCGTGCATCCCGAGTTCTTCAACTCGATGACGACGCTGCACGCGCTGGTGATGATCTTCGGCGGTGTCATGCCGGCGTTCACCGGCCTGGCCAACTGGATGGTGCCGATGCAGATCGGCTGCTCGGATCTGGCGCTGCCGCGCATCAACAACTGGGGCTTCTGGATTCTGCCCTTCGCGTTCGCGCTGCTGCTGTCGACGCTGTTCATGCCGTCCGGCGGCCCGGCTGGCGGCTGGACGATGTATCCGCCGCTGGTGTTGCAGATGGGCGAGGGCTTCCCCTTCCTGATCTTCGCCGTCCACTTGATGGGCATCAGCTCGATCACGGGCGCCATCAACGTCGCCGTGACGATCCTGAACATGCGCGCCCCCGGCATGACGTTGCTGAAAATGCCGCTGTTCTGCTGGACCTGGCTGATCACGGCCTACCTGCTGATCGCGACGATGCCGGTGCTCGCTGGCGCGGTGACGATGCTGCTCACCGACCGTTACTTCGGCACGAGCTTCTTCACCGCGTCCGGCGGTGGTGACCCGGTGCTGTTCCAGCACGTGTTCTGGTTCTTCGGTCACCCCGAGGTGTACATCCTGATCCTGCCGGCCTTCGGCGTGGTCTCGACGATCATCCCGACGTTTGCCCGCAAGACGCTGTTCGGCTACGACTCGATGGTCTACGCCACCGCTTCGATCGCGTTCTTGAGCTTTATCGTGTGGGCGCACCACATGTTCACGGTCGGCATGCCGCTGGCTGGCGAGCTGTTCTTCATGTTCAGCACGATGCTGATCGCGGTGCCGACCGGCGTGAAGGTGTTCAACTGGGTCGCGACGATGTGGCGCGGCTCGATGACGTTCGAAACGCCGATGCTGTTCGCCGTGGCCTTCGTGTTCCTGTTCACGATCGGGGGCTTCTCGGGCTTGATGCTGGCGATGGCGCCGGTGGACTTCCAGTACCACGACACCTACTTCGTCGTCGCTCACTTCCATTACGTATTGGTGCCGGGCGCGGTGTTCTCGATCCTGGCCGGCGTGTACTACTGGATCCCGAAGTGGACCGGCCGCATGTACAGCGAGTTCTGGGGCAAGACCCACTTCTGGCTGTCGGCCGTGTTCATCAACATCACGTTCTTCCCGCAGCACTTCCTCGGTCTGGCCGGTATGCAGCGCCGCGTGCCCGATTACGCGGTGCAGTTCACTGACTTCAACGAGATCAGCACGATCGGTGCGTTCGGCTTCTTCGTGTCGCAGTTCATCTTCATCTTCAACATGCTGCGCTGCATGTCGAAGAGCGGTGTGCCGGCGACCGACCGCGTCTGGGAAGGCGCTCACGGTCTGGAGTGGACGGTGCCGTCGCCGGCCCCGTATCACACGTTCGAAGTGCCGCCGTACGTCGGTGACGACGAAACCTCGAACCTGCACGACACCGCCAAGGCTCACTAAGTGACGGCCATGACCGAAGACGATCGCAAGCGCGCCAAGCGCAACGTCACGCTGGCGATCGTCCACGTCGTGCTGGTCGTGGTGATCCTCGCCGGCTTCGTTTACGCGCAGATGCATCGCTGAGTCGCCATGCCGGACAGCCGCCAGCGCGCCGTTACCTCCGCCAAGCGCAATGCCTTGACGCTGGTAGCGGTTGTGCTCGGCATGTTCGGCTTTGGCTATGCGATGGTGCCGCTGTACAGCGCGCTGTGCGAAATCGCCGGCTTCAACGGCAAGACCTCAACCGAGGCGGTTGTCGAATCCGGCGTGCCGGCGGTCGACACCAGCCGCTCGATCAAGGTGCAGTTTCTGACCACGGTTAACGGCGGGCGCAACTGGGAGTTCAAGCCGATGCAGTCGTCGGTAATGGTCCATCCGGGGGAGTTCGCTACCGTGGTGTTCCACGCCCGCAACACGGAGAGTGCGGACTTGGTGGCGCAGGCGATCCCGAACGTGGCACCGGTCGAGGCCGCCCGCTACCTGCGCAAGTCTGAATGCTTTTGTTTCAACAACCAGCCATTCAAGGCGGGTGAAGAAAAGATGATGCCGGTCCGTTTCGTGTTGGACCGCGACATTCCCGATGAAGTGGATACCGTTACCCTGTCGTATACTTTTTTTGACGTGACCCAGTCCGCGGCCCAATCCGCAGCGGCGTCACCGAACAGTTAGTTAGCAACGAGCGCGACTTCGAGGAGTTACATGGCGACGCCAGCCGCAGTTCATACCGATCACGCCCACGCTCCGGCCGGTGGCAAGTACTTTGTTCCTGAGCCCTCGGCCTGGCCGTTTGTGCTGACCTTCGCGCTGGTGATCTGCATCATCGCCGGCTGGGGTTATCTGGAAGAGCACAGCCTCGGCCCGGTTCCGGCCTACGGCGGCGCCGCGCTGGCGATCTACATCATCTTCCGCTGGGTCCGTGGCGTCTGCCTGGAGAGCGAAGGCGGCCTGTACAACACCCAGGTCGGTATGACCTACCGCATGGGCATGGCCTGGTTCATTTTCTCCGAGGTCATGTTCTTTGCCGCGTTCTTCGGCGCGCTGTGGTACGCCCGCGAAATGTCAATTCCGTGGCTGTCGGGTGAAGGCGCCAAGCTGTCCACGCACACCAACCTGTGGCCGGGATTTGAAAACACCTGGCCGACCAACGGTCCCGCCCAGCTCGGCGGCAAGTTTGAGACCGTGGGCGCCTGGGGCCTGCCCTTCATCAACACCGTACTGCTACTGACCTCGGGCTTCACGCTCGAAGCGGCGCACCACGCGTTGAAGGAAAACCACCGCAAGGTTTGCATTGCGTGGATGTGGGTGACGGTCGCTCTGGGCTGCCTGTTCCTGTACTTCCAGGTGACCGAATACGTCCATGCGTTCCACGAGCTGAATCTCACGATGCACTCCGGCGTTTATGGCTCGACCTTCTTCATGCTGACCGGCTTCCACGGCTTTCACGTGACGCTGGGTACGCTGATGTTGGCCATCATTGCCGTGCGTCTGATGCTGGGCCACTTCAAACCGGATTCGCACTTCGGCTTCGAAGGCGTCGCTTGGTACTGGCACTTCGTTGACGTGGTATGGATCGGCCTGTTCATCTTCGTCTACGTGGCTTGAGGCCTCGATACGAATCAAGAAAAAGGCCCGTCTGACGGGCCTTTTTCTTGTCTGGCGCTGCTCGCGGCCGATGTAAGGATGGACAGTGCGGCCGGCGCGTATGGGCAGCGCCGGCCGCGCTCGCACTAGCCGCCGAGTGCGTGCGGTTTGATCCAGCCCATCGTGAACGCGAGGATCAGGAACAGCAGCAGCGCCAGTTGCAGTCCGACGCGCCACGACAGCGCCCAGAACGCGCGACGTTTGCTGCTAGGGTCGCGCACGACGAAGTATCCGCCCGCGAACAGCGAGCCGAGTATGGCCAACAGGAAGACGACGATGAGCAGATTGACGAGCATGCTGATCACGGCGAGAAAGGGCACTCATGTTAGTCCGGCTGCGACTCGCTGTGCGACCGTTTGCAACGCACGATGAGCTGGCAATTTCGTCCGCCGTTGTGGTCCATTGCTGCGGTGATTCCAGCGCTGGCGCTGCTGCTCGCGCTGGGTAGTTGGCAGATGCAGCGCGGCTGGTACAAAACCCGTCTGCAAGCGGTGATGGACCAATCGATGGGCGAAGCACCGGTGCCGCTGACGGCCGCGACGTCCGCTGGCGAAGAGCAACGGGCGCCACATGTGAGCGCTCGCGGTGTGTATCAAAGCCAGCGCCAGTTGTTACTCGACAATCAGGGCAACGAGGGTCGCCCCGGCTACCGCGTTTGGACGCCGATGCGTTTGACCGACGGTGCGCTGCTGATCGTCGATCGCGGCTGGGTTGCACAGGACGGTGATCGCAACCGCTTGCCGGCGATCGACGTAAACGATGTCACTCGCGAAGTACGTGGCCTGTGGCGGCCATTGCCGCAGCCGGGCATGCGTTTCGCGGCGGATGCCTGCGCAGGCACGAGTTGGCCGCGCGTGGTCCAATACCCGACGGCAAGCGATCTGCGTTGTCTTTATGGCGACTTGGGCGCGCCGCCGCTCGACGGCCTGCTGCTACTCGATCCCGATCAGGACGATGGATTTGTTCGTGACTGGCGTGTCAATGCCTCGGTGCCGCCGCAGCGGCACTACGCCTACGCAGCGCAGTGGTATGCATTTGCCGCAACGCTGCTGTTTCTGTTCGTGAAGCTCAACCTGAGACGTTCGCCCCGATGAATGCCGCCACACCCGCAACCCGCTCGCGCGTTCCCGGCCGTATCCAGTTCTTGCTGCTGGCCGTGCTGTTCTTCACGCCGTTTGTCGCCGCCTGGATGCTGTATTTCTACTTCCCTGACCTGCGTCCGTCAGGCACGACCAACTACGGCGAGCTGGTTTCGCCGATCAAACCGGTGCCCGAGCAAAGCTGGACGCTGCCCGACGGCAGCAAGGCCGTCACCAGCGAACTGAACCGCAAATGGACCGTGCTCCAACTGGGCGGCGCAGACTGCGACGCTGCCTGCGGCGAGCGCGTGTTGCTGACCCGTCAGTTGCGCACCGCGCTCAACGCCGACCGCGAACGCGTGCAGCGCGTACTGCTGGTCACCGATGCGGCAGCGCTGCCGGCGCTGCAGCAGCGCCTGGCCGCTGACCACGGCGATTTGCTGCTCCGCGCCGACGCGCCAGGGCTGGATGCAGCGTTCTTCGGTAGCCGCGACGCCAACGCGCTGTACTTGATCGACCCGCTCGGAAACTACTTGATGCTGTATCCCGACCGCGGCACGCAGTCGGACTTCAAAGGCCTGCAGAAAGATCTGAAAAAACTGCTGAAGCTATCGCAGTCGGGCTAGCGTCCCGACCGGTTCCGGGCGCGGCCGGCAGTGCCGCCGTTGCCCGGCTAAAATGCGGCCCGCAGCAGCGCGGCCGCGCTCCTCTCACGCCGTTGGTAGTGCCCATCCCATGCTCTGGTTTCGTCGTCTGAATCTGGCCACTTTGGCCCTGTGCTTCACCGTGATCGTGTTCGGCGCCTACGTGCGCCTGTCCGACGCCGGCCTCGGCTGCCCGGACTGGCCCGGCTGCTACGGCCATGTCGGCATACCCGACGCCGCGCATGAAGTGCTTACGGCCGAACAAGCCTATCCCGAGCGCCCGGTCGAGGCGCCGAAAGCCTGGAAGGAAATGATCCACCGCTACCTGGCATCGACGCTGGGTCTGTTGATCGTCGTGTTGGCGTTTCTCAGCACGCGGCTGAAAAGCCCGACGCGAACCTTGCGCGTCCTTCCATGGGTGTTGGTCGGGTTGGTGATGTTCCAAGGCGCGCTCGGCATGTGGACCGTCACGCTGCTGCTCAAACCGCTGGTGGTGACGGGCCATCTGCTCGGCGGCCTGACGACGTTCTCGCTGCTGCTGTGGCTGTGGTTGAGCACGCGCGCGCCGGCGGCCGTCGACGCGCCGCGTCCGCTGCTGCGGCTTGCGACGTTCGCGCTGGTGATCCTGGCGATACAGATCTTCCTCGGCGGCTGGACCAGCACCAATTACGCAGCCCTGGCCTGCCCGGATCTGCCGACCTGTCATGGTGTGATGGTGCCCGAAACCGATTACGCCACCGCCTACAAGCTATGGCATGGCCTGGGCATCAATTACGAGTACGGCATTCTCGACAACCGGGCGCGCGTGACGATCCACTGGACGCACCGGATCGGCGCCGCCGTGGTGACGGTGACGATGCTGCTGTTGGCCGTGGCGCTGCTGCGTCAGCCCGGCTTGTGGCGTCGCTTCGGCTACGCGGTGCTCGCGGTGCTGGCTTTGCAGGTGGTCATCGGTATTGCAACGGTTTGGTACCAGCTGCCGCTGCTGGTGGCGACGGCGCATAACGGGGGCGCCGCCTTGTTCCTGGCCTGCTTGGTCGCACTGAATCAGCGGCTGCGCTCTGCGCCTACGATCTGAAGCCGGACGGAACAACACGCCATGACCCAGACGGTCGACAACGGCTCGCTGCTGAACGAGTACTACGAGCTGTGCAAGCCGCGCGTGGTGATGCTGATCGTGTTCACGGCGATCATCGGCATGTTCCTGGCCGTGCCGCTGCTGCCGCCGATCGCGGCGTTGGCCTGGGGCACCTTGGGTATCACGCTGCAGGCGGCGTCCGCGGCGGCGATCAACCAGATCATTGACCGCGGCATCGACGCCAACATGGCGCGCACCTGTGGCCGTCCATTGGTGACGGGCCGCCTCGGCATGACCGAGTCGATCGCTTTTGCCACGGTGATCGGCTTGGCTGGCTTTGTGATGCTGTGGTTCCTGGTCAACCCGCTGACCGCACTGCTGACCCAGTTCGCGTTGGTCGGTTATGCCGGTATCTACACGCTGTTTCTGAAGCGTGCGACCCCGCAGAACATCGTCATTGGCGGCGCTGCCGGTGCCGCGCCGCCGGTACTCGGCTGGGCGGCGGCGACGGGCGAGGTGCACGCCCATGCGCTGATCCTGTTCCTGATCATTTTCATCTGGACGCCGCCGCATTTCTGGGCGCTGGCGATCGAGCGTCGCGACGAATACGCCAAGGCCGGCATCCCGATGCTGCCCGTGACGCACGGCATCGAGTTCACCCGCACCCAAGTGCTGCTGTACACGATCCTGCTGGTGCTGGTGACGACGCTGCCGTATCTGATCGGCATGAGCGGCCCGGTCTACTTGCTGGCTTCGCTGGTGCTGAACTTCGTGTTCCTGCGCTACGCCGTGCTGATGAAGTTCGCGCCGCGGCCCGGCCTGCCAATGAAGACCTTCGGTTATTCGATTGTCTACCTGATGGGCATCTTCTCGGCGCTGCTGGTCGACCACTACGTGTACCGACTGCTGATGTAGGGACTCGCCGCGTTCACGGGTAAGCTCGGCTCTCGTCTTTCTGCGACCGAGCGGACATCCCATGAGCGATCAGCGTTTGCGTGTCGTCGTCGGCTGGCATATGCACCAGCCCGAATATCGCGACCCGGCCGACGGCGTGTCGTCGCTGCCATGGACTTACCTGCATGCGATCAAGGACTACGCCGACATGGCGGCGCACCTGGAGCATGAGCCGGATGCTCGCGCCGTGGTCAACTTCGCGCCGCTGCTGCTCGAGCAGATCGAAGATCGCGCGGCGACGATCGCCGCGCATCTGGCCAGCGGCGCTCCGCTATGCGAGCCGGTTCTCGAAGCGCTGGTCGCCGAGCGTTATCCCACAGATGCCGCGGCGCGGCTGGCGCTGATCGACGCGGGGCTACGCAGCCACCCGCAGCGGCTGATCGCGCGCTACCCGGCTTATCAGGCGCTCGCCGAAATTGCGGCGCGCACGCGCGACGAACCGGCGTTTGCCGAATACCTGTCCGACGCCTACATCGCCGATCTGCTGACCTGGCTGCACATCGCGTGGATGGGCGAGACGATCCGGCGCCATGACGGCTTTGTGCAGGCGCTCGAAGCCCAGGGCCGTGCATTCAGCCTGGATCAGCGGCGCCAGTTGCTCGCGCTGATCGGCGAGATCACGGCCAGCATCATTCCGCGTTATCGGGCGCTGGCCGAGACTGGCCGGGTTGAGCTGACGGTGACGCCCTACGGCCATCCGATCGTGCCGCTGCTGCTGGATCTTCGGTCGGCCAAGGAGGCGATGCCCGATGCACCGTTGCCGGACGCGGCCGGTTATCCGGGCGGCGAGGCGCGGGCCCGCTGGCATTTCGAGCGCGGCCTGGCCGTCTTCGAGCGCTGCTTCGGTTTCAGGCCCGTCGGTTGCTGGTGTTCCGAAGGCTCGATCAGCGAGGCCACGCTCGATCTGCTGCCGGACTTCGGTTTTGCATGGACCGCCTCGGGCGGCAATGTACTGGCGCACAGCGCTCGCGATGCTGGCGTGCAGGCACCCGCGAGTCGGCCGATCCAGTTCGGCCGGCGCTCGCTGGCCTGCTGGTTCCGTGACGACGAGTTGTCCGACGCGGTCGGCTTTCAGTACCAGACCTGGCACGCCGACGACGCGGTTGACGATCTGGTCCGGCGGCTGGAGCAGCGCGCCGACCAGCAAGGCACCGACGGAGTGGTGCTGATTTATCTGGATGGCGAGAACGCCTGGGAGTTTTATCCGATGAATGCGTACTGGATGCTGTCGACGCTGTACCGACGGCTGGCGCACCACCCGCGTTTGCGGCTGACGACGGTACGCGATGCGCTGGCCGAAGGCGTCCCCCACGCACCGTTGCCGAGGCTGACGGCCGGCAGTTGGGTCTACGGCACGTTCTCGACCTGGATCGGCTCGGTCGACAAGAACCGCGGGTGGGACCTGCTGGTGATGGCCAAGCAGGCCTACGACAGCGTGATCGGCAGCGGCGATTTCAGCGAGCGCCAGCGCGCGGCGATCGACCGACAACTGGCTGTCTGCGAGGGCTCCGATTGGTTCTGGTGGCTGGGCGACTACAACCCCGGCCGCGCCGTCAGCGACTTCGAATCGCTCTATCGGCTGCATCTGCGCCGCTTGTTCGAGATGCTCGGCGTCGCGCCGCCGCCGGTGCTGGCCGCGGTGCTCAGTCATGGCCATGGCGATCCGGCCGCTGGCGGTACGATGCGGGCAGCCAGCGAATGAGCGCCGATGCCGATTGGCTGATGCGTCGCCGCGCCGGTGTGCTCGCCCACATCACGTCGCTGCCGGGCTCGTTTGGCAACGGCGACTTCAGCCACGACGCGTACCGCTTTATCGAATTCGCAGCCGCCAGCGGCTTCTCGATCTGGCAGGTGCTGCCGCTGACCGCAACGCATGCGGACGGATCGCCGTATTTCAGCCCGTCTGCCAACGCCGGCAATCCGCTGCTGATCAGCCTGGACTGGCTGCTCGATCGCGGCTGGCTGCGCGCGCTCGAGCCGCAGGTGACGGCCGACGAGGCGACGTCGTATCGCCGTGCCTGTCTGCGACAGGCCGGAGACGGCTTCTTCGAGGAGGCCGATCCCGCTTGGATGGCGCGCTTCAACGCGTTCTGCCAGCGCAGCGCCGCTTGGCTCGACGACTACGCGGCGTTCGTCGCGCTGAGCGCGCTGAACGACGGCGCGCCGTGGACCCAGTGGCCGCCGGCGCATCGCGATCGCCGCGGCGCCGGCTACGACCAAGCGCTGGCGCAGCAAGCGGCAACGCTGCGCCAAGTGCGTTTCGAGCAGTTCGTGTTCCAGACCCAGTGGGACGATCTGCGGTCGTACGCGCGCCGCCACGGCGTGGCGCTGTTCGGCGACCTGCCGATCTTCGTCGCGCACCAGAGCGCCGACGTCTGGGCGCAGCCGGCGCTGTGGCAGCTCGACGCTGCGGGTGACCCAACGGTCGTCGCCGGTGTGCCGCCCGACTACTTCTCCAAAACCGGCCAAGTCTGGGGCAATCCCTTGTATTGCTGGGATGCCCATCGCGCCGAGGGTTACGCGTGGTGGTTACGGCGGCTGGCTCGGCAGCGCGAGCTGTTCGACATCCTCAGGATCGACCACTTCCGCGGCCTTGAAGCCTGCTGGGAAATCCCGGCCGGAGCCGAAACTGCAATCGAGGGCCGCTGGTCGCCCTCACCGGGTGCCGAGTTGCTGGCCGCCGCACGCCGTGAGTTGGCCGACCTGCCGCTGGTCGCCGAAGACCTCGGTGAGATCACGCCGGAAGTCGATGCTTTGCGCCGTCAGTTCGGATTGCCCGGCATGCGCGTGCTGCAGTTCGGCTTCGACGGCAGCCCCGACAACCTGCATCTGCCGCACAACTACGCGCTGGACTTCGTCGCTTATACCGGCACGCACGACAACGCGGTCACCCGTGAATGGTACGAAGCGCTCGACGCTGACGAGCGCGCCTTGGTGCAGCGCTACGTTCGTGGCGAAGTGCCGGCCGCGATGATCGAGGCGGTCTACGCCTCGGTCGCGCGGATCGCCGTGATTCCGATGCAGGACGTGCTCGAACTTGGCGCCGGTCACCGCATGAACACACCCGGCACGATGAGCCCCGATAACTGGCGCTGGCGCTTCGACTGGACGCAGCTGCGTCCGGCGCGCCGTGCCGAGTTGCGCGAACTGGCGCAGCGCTACAACCGGCTCTAGACCGGGGGAAGCGGCTCGGGTGGCCGCGTTCGGCGGGGCCTTAAATGAAACACCCCCGCGACGGGCGTCGCGGGGGTGTTGGCAAGCAGACGCGGGGCGAGGGTGCGAGCCTTACGCCGGAATGGCCTCGATCGCCTTGCGCAGCTTTTTCATCGCCGCGGCTTCGATCTGGCGGATGCGCTCAGCCGACACGCCGTACTGGTCGGCCAGCTCCTGCAAACCGGCCTTCTCGCCGTCTTCGGCCAGCCAGCGACGCGCCAGAATCGTCCGCGCGCGGTCGTCGAGCGCTGCCAGCGCCGTCCGCATCGTCGTTTCGCGCTGCTCGTGCCAGCCGGCGTCTTCGATCTCGGCGTAGCTGCTGTCTTCGACCGCCAGGTAGTCCTCGGGCACGTAGCTGCCTTCGTCGCCGGCATCTTCGGGCGTCGCGCTGAACGACATGTCGTGGCCGCCGAGGCGCGATTCCATCTGCAGCACTTCTTCGGGCTTGACCTTCAGGTCGCGCGCGATCGTCTCGACTTCGGCCTGCGACATCCAGCCCAGCCGGGTCTTCGACGAACGCAGATTGAAGAACAGCTTGCGCTGTGCCTTGGTCGTGGCGATCTTCACGATGCGCCAGTTCTTCAGCACGAATTCGTGGATTTCGGCCTTGATCCAGTGCACCGCGAACGAGATCAAGCGCACGCCGACGTCCGGGTCGAAGCGCTTGACGGCCTTCATCAGGCCGACGTTGCCTTCCTGGATCAGGTCGGCCAGCTGCAGGCCGTAGCCCATGTAGCCGCGGGCGATGTGGACGACGAAGCGCAGGTTGGACAGCACCAGTTGCTGGGCGGCCGCCAGGTCCTGCTCGTCGTGCAGCTTGCGCGCCAGACGGGTTTCTTCGGCCGGGTCGAGCAGCGGGATGCGGCTCACCGACTGAATATAGGCCTCGACGCTACCGGACAGCGGCGACAGCGCTGCCTGTTGGCGCAGGGTCAGGGCAGTGGTGGTCGTGGTCGTCATGAAGGTTCCCTTGAGCCTCGCGGCCCGTTCTACGGCTGCCGACCGATTGGCTGGCAGTCGCACGGATAGAGTGCCAAGACTACGCTGTAGTTCCCCAAAAGGGTGTTTGAAATAACAAAACCCGACGATTAAAGGCATCAATCGTCGGTGTCGCCGGTCACCTAGGCCTCCGGCCCGATCCCGACCCGCACGAGTCCGTCGCTGCCGACCCAGGCGCGATACATCAAGTGCGAGTTGAATGGCAGCTCGATGTGGCCGTCGCGGTCGATGGCGATCAGGCCGCCCCGTCCGTTTTGCCCCTTTACATCGGCCAATGCGGCCTGGGTTGCCGTTTTCAAGTCTTCGCCGGCCCAGGTCAGGCGGGCGTGGATCTGGTAGCCGGCAGCGGCGCGCATGAAGCATTCGCCGGTGCCCGTGCAGGACACCGCGACGCTGCGGTCGTCGGCGTAGGTGCCCGCGCCGATGATCGGCGTGTCGCCGACGCGGCCCGGTCGCTTGTTGGTCAGCCCGCCGGTGCTGGTCGACGCGGCGAGATGGCCTTGGGCATCGCGCGCGACGGCGCCGACGGTGCCGAATGCCGAATCGTGGTCGAGCACGATCACGCCGGCCTTGCGGGCCTGTTCGAGTTGCTGCACGCGTTCGTCGATCACGAAGTAGCCGGGATCGACCACCGGCAGCCCGAGCTCGCGGCCGACCGCATCAGCACCGGCGCCAGCAAACATCAGATGCGGGCTGCGCTCCATCACGGCACGCGCCAGCCGCACCGGCGAGCGCGTGCGCATGACGCCGGTCACCGCGCCGGCCGCGCGGCTGCAGCCGTCCATGATCGCCGCATCGAGTTCGGCGTGGCCGTCTGCATTGAGCACGGCGCCGACGCCGGCATTGAACAGGGGACACAACTCAAGCAACTCGACGACGCGCTCGACGACATCGACGGCCGACCGGCCGGCGCTGAGCATCGCCCGTCCTTCCTCGGCGATGCGCTGCAGCGCGGCGCGGTGTTCGGGTTGGTCGGCGGTAACGCCCGGCGCAGGGTCGCCAGCGCCGCCATGCAAGGCGAGTCGGATCATCGGGAAGGCAGCAGTCGAAAACGGGTGCCCACTGTATCGCAGCTGCCTGCAAGGTCTTCGCCGGTCAGCGATGGCAAACTGCCGCCCAGCCTACCGATGAGCCCGCAGATGAACCTTGGGATACGCCCGCCGCTGCACCTCCCCGCCAGCGTCGAGGTGCATGCCTATGCCGATGCGGCGGCTGCCGCGCAGGCGCTGGCCGACGCGGTCGCCGATGGTCTGCGCCGCGCCCTGGCCGAGCGCCCGCAAGCCTCGCTGATGTTGTCTGGCGGACGCAGCCCGATCCCGTTCCTGCAGTGTTTGTCGCAGCTGCCGCTGGAATGGGCACGCGTGCAGGTCGGTCTGGTTGACGACCGTTGGGTCGAGCCCGGCCACGCCGACAGCAACGAGCGTTTGCTGCGCGAGCATTTGTTGCGGCACCAAGCGGCATCGGCCCAGCTGATTCCGCTGAAAACCGACGAGCCCACGCCCGAACAAGGTCTGGCGCAAGCCGAGCAACGCGTCGCGCAGATGCCGCTGCCGTTCGATGTGCTGGTGCTCGGCGTCGGCGACGACGGCCACACCGCGTCGCTGTTCCCGTGCGCGGCCGAAACCCCGGCCGCGATGCAGTCGTCGCAGCTGCTGGCCGCAACCCACCCGCAGACCGCGCCGCATGCGCGGATCACACTGACGTTTCCGGCGCTGATGGCCGCGCGCGCGCTGTTCGTCGCGATCGGCGGTGCCGGCAAGCGCGACGTCGTCGAACATGCCGTCGCCGAGGTGCCCCCGTTGCCGATCGGTGCCGTGCTGCTTCAGCGCACCGGCGATCCGGTCCAGTTGTATTGGTCGCCCTGACGCATTTCGCGCCGGGCCTTTTACCCCTCATCGAAGGAAGCTGCATGCGCCGCAACCGCAACGCCAAGATCGTCGCCACACTCGGGCCCGCCAGCGCCACGCGCGAGGTCATCGAAGACCTGTTCCGCGCCGGCGCCGACGTGTTTCGTCTCAATTTCAGCCATGGTGCGCATGCCGATCACCGCGCGCGCTACGAGACGATTCGTCAGATCGAGCAGGACCTCGGCCGTCCGATCGGCATCCTGATGGACCTGCAGGGTCCGAAGCTGCGCATCGGCACGTTCGCCAATGGCCCGGTGATGCTTGAAGCCGGCCAGCCGTTCCGGCTCGACCTCGACCGTGACGTTCCTGGCGATATGAATCGTGTGGCGCTGCCCCATCCGGAAATCTTTGCCGCGCTGACCGAAGGCACCGACCTGTTGCTCGACGACGGCCGCATCCGGTTGCGGGTCGAGCGCTTCACGCCGAGCCACGCCGACACCCGCGTCGTCAACGGCGGCAAGCTGTCGGAGCGCAAGGGTGTGAACGTGCCCGGTGTCACGCTGCCGATCTCCGCACTGACCGAGAAGGACCGACGCGATCTCGACTTCGGCCTCGAACTGGGCGTGGACTGGGTCGCGCTGTCGTTCGTGCAGCGGCCCGAGGACATCCACGAGGTCAAGGCGATCGTGCGCGGCCGCGCCGGCATCGTCGCCAAGCTCGAAAAGCCGGCGGCGATCAGTCATCTCGACGAGATCGTCGACGCCTCGGACGCGATCATGGTGGCGCGCGGAGACCTGGGCGTGGAATTGCCGGCCGAGCAAGTGCCGTCTATCCAGAAGCGCATCGTTCGCAGTTGCCGCCGCGCCGGCCGTCCGGTGATCGTCGCCACGCAGATGCTCGAGTCGATGATCAGCGCGCCGGTCCCGACCCGCGCGGAAGCCTCCGACGTCGCCACGGCGATCTACGACGGTGCCGACGCTGTGATGCTGTCGGCCGAATCGGCCGCAGGGCAGTATCCGGTCGAGGCCGTCCGCATGATGGACCGGATCATCACGCAGACCGAGTCCGATCCGTACTACAGCGAGGTGATGGAAGCCTCGCAGACGCCGCCGCAAGCGGATATCGCCGGTGCGATCGGCTTTGCGGTGCACCGCGTCGCGGGCTTGCTGAAAGTGGCGGCGATCGTCGCTTACACCAACTCCGGTTCATCGGCGCTGCGCGTCGCGCGCGAGCGGCCGCAGGCGCCGATCATCGGCATGACGCCGGAGGCCGGCACCGCGCATCGGCTGACCTTGGCCTGGGGCGTTCACGCCGTCGTGTCGGCCGATGTCGGCAGCGTGACCGAGATGACCAACTTCGCCTGCTGGGCGGCAGCCGAGGAAGGTTTTGCGCGCAAGGGGCAAACCGTGGTCATCACCGCCGGCCTGCCGTTCGGCGAAGCGGGCACAACCAACCTGTTGCGCGTCGTGCAGATCGGCCACGACAACTGATCCCAGCCGCGTCGCCGTCATCGGCACGCCAAAAGAAAACGCGGGTGGCGGTGCTGCCGTTTTCGGCAGACCGCCACCCGCGTTTGTTTTGCAGCTTGAGGCTTAGAAGAAGCCCAGCGGATTGATGTCGTAGCTGATCAGCAGGTTCTTTGTCTGCTGATAGTGGTTGAGCATCATCTTGTGGGTTTCACGGCCGACGCCCGACTTCTTGTAGCCACCGAAGGCGGCGTGCGCCGGATACAGGTGGTAGCAGTTGGTCCACACGCGCCCGGCCTTGATCTTGCGGCCGACGCGATAGGCGCGGTTGATGTCGCGCGTCCATAGCCCGGCGCCGAGGCCGAACTCGCTGTCGTTGGCGATCGCGATGGCTTCTTCTTCGGTCTTGAACGTGGTGATGCTGACCACCGGCCCGAAGATTTCCTCCTGGAATACGCGCATCTTGTTGTGTCCCTTGAGCAAGGTCGGCTGGATGTAATAGCCGGTGCCGAGGCTGCCTTCGAGCTTTTCGACGCCGCCACCGGTCAGCACTTCAGCGCCTTCCTGCTTGGCGATCGTGAAGTACGACAGGATCTTGTCGAACTGCTGTGCCGACGCCTGCGCGCCGACCATCACGTCGGTGTCGAGCGGGTCGCCGCGCTTGATCGACTTGATCTTCTTCATCACCTCGGCCATCAACGGCTCGTAGATCGATTCCTGGATCAGCGCACGCGACGGGCAGGTGCAGACCTCGCCCTGGTTGAAAAACGCCAGTACCAGGCCTTCGGCGCACTTCTGGATGAACTCCGGCTCCGCCTGCATCACGTCTTCGAAGAAGATGTTGGGGCTCTTGCCGCCGAGTTCGACCGTGCTCGGGATGATGTTCTTCGCGGCCAGGCTCATGATGTGCGAACCCACCGGCGTGGAGCCGGTGAAGGCAACCTTGGCGATGCGCGTGTTGCTCGCCAGCGCTTCGCCGGCTTCCTTGCCGAAGCCGTGGACGACGTTGAGCACGCCCGGCGGCAGCAGATCACCGATCAACTCCATTAGCACCGAGATCGACAGCGGCGTCTGCTCGGCGGGCTTGAGCACGATGGCATTGCCGGCGGCCAGCGCCGGTGCCAGCTTCCAGGCGGCCATCAGCAGCGGGAAGTTCCACGGGATGATCTGGCCGACAACGCCCAGCG
This sequence comes from Hydrocarboniphaga daqingensis, assembly GCF_900129825.1. GTDB lineage: Bacteria > Pseudomonadota > Gammaproteobacteria > Nevskiales > Nevskiaceae > Hydrocarboniphaga > Hydrocarboniphaga daqingensis. Next base: position 511,079 of record NZ_FQWZ01000003.1, read on the forward strand.
GTTCGTGGATGTGATACGCGGTGGTCTTGGCGTCGATCTCGCCGAGCGTGCCTTCCTGGGCGCGGATGCAGCCGGCGAAGTAGCGGAAGTGATCAGCGGCCAGCGGCACGTCGGCATTCAGCGTTTCGCGCACGGCTTTGCCGTTGTCCCAGGTTTCGGTGATCGCCAGCAGTTCGAGGTTCTGCTCGATGCGATCGGCAATCTTCAACAGGATGTTGGATCGCTGCGTGACCGAGGTATCGCCCCAGGCTTCGGCGGCGGCGTGAGCGGCGTCCAGCGCCTTTTCGATGTCGGCCGCATTCGAGCGCGGGAACTCGGCGATCGGCTTGCCGGTGACCGGCGACGGATTGGTGAAGTACTGCCCATCGACGGGCGCGACGAATTCGCCGTTGATGTAATTGCCGTACTTGGCCTTGAACGTGACGATGGCGCCGGGCGTACCCGGATGCGCGTATTTCATGGTCTCAACTCCTCTCTCTTGGTCTGTTTATGACAGCTGCGGCAAACGGTCACGCCAGTTCGGCATGGGCCTCGGCTCCGCCCGCGATCGGGCGCCGTAGAGCATCGGACGTGCCATTGCGGCCGGCGTTCCGCGCCGTGTTGGCGCCAAAAGACAAGCGATTGATTTGATTGAACACTGAGTGGCCGCGCCGTTTCCCTGATCGTCGCGGGCGCCGGCGTTGTCACGCTGGATGCTGCTGCCGGCATCGGCATCGACACCAGGAATGACACAGTCTGTGTCACGTCACAGCGACGATACGCAGGCGCCCGCGGCAACTCGGTAGTATTGGGCGGCATGCTCGACAAGCTCCGACATCACTGGCGACAGTTCGCCGCTCACCGCCCCGGCACTCGCTTCCAGGCTCAGCACCGCCAGGGACGCCGCGCACGGCGCACGCCGTTCGCGCGAGGGGTGCGTGCCGTGCTGGCGACGGCGATCACGCTGATCGGCTTGGTGATGATGCCGGCGCCGGGACCCGGCATGTTGGTGGTCGCGTTCGGCCTGGTGATGCTGGCGCGTGAATCGGCGATGGCGGCACGTGGCCTGGATGCCGCCGAACTTCGTGTGCGACCGCTGTGGGCCCGTGCGTCGGCATGGTGGCAGCGACGCCGCAGCACGGGCTGATACGGTTTCGCGACCCATCAGCAGCGCCATCGTGCGGTTCAGGGGTGATTAACAGCGCGACAACGACAGTGGCCGCGTTGGCTTGCTGCATGACTCGCCTTTTACGACCGCATGCGCGCGCGTTCGTCGAGTCCGAAGTCGCCGGGCCGACGCTGAGAATGCCGGTGCAACGCCAAGACGAGCTAGCATCGCGGCACCGATACCGCGACAACACCTCAGGAGTGGTACATGCGGCGAGCAGCGTGGCGCGCAGGGATGGGCTGGGCTTTGACCGCGGTCGCCGTGACGTTGACGACCGTCAGTGGAGCGGCCACGCCGGCGACGACGACCAAGGTACCGCCCCGGATTCCACCACCGCAGACACCGGCCGCACAGCAGATCGACCCGGCCTTCAACACGGCAACCGGCCGCGCGTGGATCGCGGCGATGAAGCAGGCGCCGCGCGGCCCATTCGATCGCATTCGTTACTTCTGCGCCGATGGGCAAGTGCTGGAGCCGAAGGCCTATATCTGCGAACCCTTCGGTGGCGGCTATCAGCACGGTGAATGGAATGCACAGACCAAAGCCTTGCGCGCTGCCGGCTTTCCGGTCGCCAATCTGCTGGTCACGGTCGCGCCCGAGCAGATCACTGGCGCGGGCGCTGACCCGGAGTTGCTCTCGATCCTGGTGGTCGAGCGCTTTCTGATCTCGCACGATGACGGCTGGATCTATCGCAAGGCGCAGTTCTATCGCGGCGCGATCCAGGACCACAACGAGAAGGAGGCGGCGCGCAGCTTGTTGGCGGCGCTGACGGCCGCCGAGCCGTCGCGCGACTTCCTCGAACTGCGCGAAGCCGCACGCGCGCTCCCTCATGGTGCTGACACGCCGAGCTTGGGCAAGGTACGCAGCATGGCCGTGGTGCTCGACGAAAAGGACCCGAACTTCCACCCGCTGCGCTCGCGTATCCACAACGCTCCCGAGGCTGCCGACGCGGCGCGCGTGCGCGCCTATGCCAGCAGCAGCAGCGCTCGCCGAGACCTGCAGCCGGCCTATGCCGAACTGGTGGCCGCGATCGATCAGGCCTACCAGCCCGCACCGCTGTCACGCGCACTGATGCAGTTGAAGCGGTACCTGCGTGATCCAGCGGCACAGGCCGTGTTGCAGACACGGATCGCTGCCCAGCAAGCAGCGGAAGCACCGCAGGCCGGCGCACTAGCGCGGCTGGATTCGGCGGCCGAGGTCCTAGCCTGGCTGCGCGACCAGGGCTATGCCGCGACGACACCTGCAGGACGCACGGCGGCGCTCGATGCGAGCCTCGATGCGGAACAGGTGTTCATGGTCGCCGCTTCAGCGGCTTTGTCCGGCATGCCGACGCTGACGCGCGAGCAGCGGCTGGCGTGGCTGCGGCCGACGGCCCGCGCGCTGTATGGAATGGGCCTGCTGACTTCGCGCGAGCACGTCGCGATCGACGAAGCATTGGCGTCACTCGACGGCAAGATCGAGCTCGGCGCGTACCGCCAAGCGCTCGAATATCTGGAGCGGGCGTCGGCCTGGTGCGGCAACCGCTTGAACTACCACTACGCCAGCGCACTGGATCGCTTGCGTCCGATCGAACCGCTGGTCGACGCCTACGTGCCCGATCGGCTGCGCGCCAGCCCGCTGCTGTTCTACTCCACAGTATTGCAGTCGCTGCGCGTCGACGCCGATCAGGTGTCTGGCATCAGTCAGCAACTGTTTGGCGAGTCCACTGGTGGCGCGTTGCGCCGGCTTAATCCCGGCATTGCACGCGGCGTGCTGCGTACATCGCTGAAGAACGCGCGCACCGGTGACGAGCCGGCGATTTTCCTGGTGCCCGAAACCACGTCGGATTTGCCGGCAGCGGCCGGCATCCTGACCGAAGCCGAAGGTAATCCGGTATCGCATGTGCAGTTGCTGGCCCGCAATCTGGGGATTCCCAACGTGGTCGTCGCACGCGAGCTGATTCCCAAGCTGGCGCCGTACGATGGACGCCGCATCGTGATCGCGGCCAGCGCCGGTGGTGTCGTCGAGATCGCCGAGGATGGCGCTCGGTGGGATGCGGTGCTCGGGCAGGGCGCGTCGAGACCGAGCGTGGTCATCGTGCCCGACTTGGTAAAGCTCAATCTGCTGCGCGCTGAGTTCGTATCGACCGAGCACCTGCGTGCCAGCGATTCCGGTCGCATATGCGGGCCCAAGGCGGCGCACGTTGGTGAGTTGACGCATCGTTATCCCGGCCATGTGTCGCCGGGCCTCGCCGTCAGCTTCGGCATCTACCGCGAGTTGTTGAACGAGCCGGTGAAGCCGGGTGGACCGGCGATGTTTGACTGGATGAAGCAGCAGTATGCGCAGATCGCCGTGATGCGGAGGCTCGATCCCGAGCATCACAGCGATCGCGTCAATCGCTTCTTGGCGTTCACGCGTCAGTGGATTGCCGATCAGCCGCTGCCGCCGGTGCTGCTCGACCGTTTGCGCGGCGCCTTGCTGCAGCGCTTCGGTATCGAAGGTACCTACGGCGTATTCGTGCGCAGCGACACCAACATCGAGGATCTGCCCGGGTTTACCGGCGCAGGCCTCAATCTGACGATTCCCAATGTCGTCGGTTTCGATGGCATCGTCGCGGCCTTGCGCAAGGTGTGGGCATCGCCATTCACCGAGCGCGCTTACGGCTGGCGCCAGGATCTGATGGACCAACCCGAACATGTCTACGTGTCGGTGCTACTGCACCAAACGGTCCCGAATGAAAAAAGCGGCGTGATGATCACTGCCGATGTCGATACTGGCGACCGCGACTGGTTGACGGTGGCCACCAGTCTCGGCGTCGGCGGCGGCGTTGACGGCGAAGCCTCCGAAACGCTGCAGGCGCGGCTCGACGGCAAGCGCGTTCGGCTGTTGTCGAGCGCCACCGCCCGCAAGCGCCGCGAGATGAATGTCGCTGGCGGCGCCGTGATGCAACGTGCCGCAGCGCCCGAGGCGGTGTTGAGCGACGATGAGATCGCGCAACTGGCACGCTTCGCCCGTGACTTGCCGAAGCAATATCCCGAGCTGCATGACGATCAAGGCCAGGCGACACCGGCCGATGTCGAATTCGGCTTCGTTGGTGGACGCTTGATGCTGCAGCAGATCCGGCCGTTTCTGCAGAACCGTTCGGCAGCGCGGCAGGACTACCTGGCCAAGATGGATGCACGCCTCGGCCAGAATGCCGAGCGCAAGCTGGATCTGGGCGAACGGCCCGAGGGAGGCGTGTGAAGACTCGGGCTTGGCTGCAAGCGCTCATTGTGGGCCGGACGTGGCGGCGGTGTTCGCTGGCTTGCGCCGCGTTGGTCGCCGCCGGAACGGCCGGCGCCTATCCTTACGACGGTTACGATCACACGGGCATCCGTCGACTCGACTACGTTGCCAAAGTCCATGACGGCGACGTGCCGGGTCGCAAGTTGCAGCCCGGCCAGTACCTGCCGCTGGACCACGTGTTGCCGCGATGGAGCGGTACCGATGGCAAGGCCTTGCCCTTGGCCGATGCCGGCATGCAAGCCGCGCTCGACAAGCTGCTCGCGGGTAGCGGCTACGCCACGTACAGCGTTGCCTTGCTCGATCTGAGCGACGAGACGCACCCGCGCTATGCCAGCAGCCGCGCCGATGAACGCGTCAATGTCGGCAGTGTCGGCAAGGTACTTGTCGCACTGGCGCTGATGCAGACGCTGGCCGACGTGTATCCGGACGACATCGCCGCACGCGAGCGCGTGCTCAAGACCACGTTGGTCGCTGCCGATCGATACAGCCAGTACGACCATCACACGGTCACGTTCTGGGACCCGGCGTCGCGCAAACGGGCCAGCCGCACGATCCGCGTCGGTGACACCGCCACGCTGTGGGAGTACCTCGACTGGATGCTGTCGGCCAGCTCGAACTCGGCGGCTGGCATGGTGCAGAAAGAGTTGATCGCGCTGAAGCATTTCGGTGCCGCTTACCCGCCGCCACGCGCCGAGTACGACGCCTACTTCAGTTCATCTTCGCCCAAGCAACTTGGTGAGTTGTATCGGCAGACGATGGACGATGCCGCGCGCCGCAACGGCTTTGATCCCGAGCAGTTCCGGCAGGGCAGTCTGTTCACCCAAGGCGGCAAGCAGAAAGTCAACGGCACCAGCAGCTACGCCACCAGCGAACAGCTACTGCGCTATTTGTACCGGCTCGAAGCGGGCACCTTGATCGATGCCTTCAGCAGCCGCGAGATCAAGCGGCTGCTGTACATGACGCAGCGGCGTATCCGCTATGCCTCGCATCCGGTGCTCAACGACAGCGCGGTCTATTTCAAGTCGGGCTCGTTCTATCAATGCAAAGTGGCCGGGACCTGCGGCAAGTACAAGGGCGACAAGACCAATCGACTGGCGTCGGTGGCGATCATCGAATCGCCCGACCTGCTCCCCAATGGACGGCCGCGATTGCAGTACTTGGTGGCGGTGACGTCGAACGTACTTGGCGTCAATTCAGCCGTTGCGCATCAGTCGATGGCGCTGCGCATCCATCGGCTGGTCGAAGCTCAGCATCCGCTGCCCCAGCCACCTGCGCAGCCGACCGCATTCCCGAGCGTGCCGGTCGATGATCCGGATGATGCGGGCGCCGGCAAGAGCGATGCGCCATGAGTGTGCCGTCGACACGCGCCTTGCGCTGGACCGGCAGCACCGCGCTGCGCTCGCTGCTGTTGTTCGCCAACTTCTTTCTGATTCTGCTGGCGTACTACCTGGTCAAGCCGGCCAGCCGCTCGCTGTTTCTGCAGCACAGCGACAGCGATTACCTGCCGTACGTGTGGACCGCTAGCGGCTTGCTGCTACTGCTGCTGGTGCCGGGCTACCAACGACTGCTGGCCCGCTATGGACGCATGCGCGTCGTGCTCGGCAGCTGCGTCGGGACGGCCGCGCTGCTGCTCGTATTCCGGATGTTGTTTCACCACGCCAATGCGGCAGTGGCGATTGGGTTCTACGTGCTGGTCGATATCTTCAGCGTCGTATTGGTCGAGCAGTTCTGGAGCCTGACCAACAGCGTCTACGACAGCCGCGAGGGCAAACGCTGGTACGGCTTGATCGCCAGCGGCGGGTTGATCGGGGGCGTCGCCGGTGGCCAAGTGTCGAGTGCGCTGGTTCGCTACACCTCGTTGACCACCGAAGACCTGATCAGCGTCGCGGCCATGCTCGTATTGCTGATGATGGCGATGACCGGCCGGCTGGCGCGCGCCGGTGTCTACCGCGAACGCGAAGTGCCCGATGTACCGGTCAAGCTCGACGAGCCGACGTTGGACTTCGGTGTCGTGCTCAAGAGCATCCGCTCCAGCCGCTACGTGGCGCTGATGGCGCTGCTGGTGCTGGTGTCGCAGATCGTCGAGCCGATCGTCGAGTATCAGTTCCTGCACCACGTCGAAGCCGCCTATACCGACGGCGAAGCCCGCACGGTGTTCCTGTCGCAGTTCCTGAGCTTGCAGAGCGGCGTTGCGCTCGCGGTAAATCTACTGCTGACGCCGCTGATCCATCGTTACGGCGGCGTGATCACCGGCCTGCTGATGCAGCCCTTGCTGCTGGGGCTATCATCGTCGTTCTACCTGTTCCACAACTCCTTGCGCGCGGCGACCGTGATGAAGATCAGCGACCGCGGTCTGTCGTATTCGGTGAACCGCGCGTCCAAAGAACTGCTGTATGTCGGCGCCGATGCACAGACGATCTTCAAGGTGAAAGCCTGGATCGACATGGTCGGCTATCGCGTCTTCAAGATCGTCGGCAATGTCGCGATCCTGTTGATCGTGCAGTGGACCACCTACCAGCAGAGCCAGGCCGCATTGACGCTGGTCGTGATCGGGCTGTGCTGCGCTTGGCTCTGGTGCGTGGTGATGCTGCGACGCGTCGGCGGCAGTGCCGGCAAGGCCAACCGCGGAGCGGTCGTCCCGCAGCCGGTCTGATCAGTGCGCAGCGGCGCCGCTATGACGTCGTCGAAGGATCGTGACCGGACGTGGCATTGCGGTTGATTGTTTTCAGTATCGACTCGGCAAGCCGGTCGGATATCCGGCTTGCCGCATTCATCACGGTCCGCTCGGCCACGGCTTGCGCTTGCTCGATCACCATCGCATGCAGCATTTCGCGACTCTGGTCGATCCGATCGGACTGTGCTTGCAGACTCAGGTCGAGTTGAACGCGCAGTTCCATCAGCTCGTTTTCCACACTCCGCTCCAGCGCGTTCAAACGCGATTCCAGCGCGCGCAGCTGCTCGGCGATTGGCCGTTCGTATGCCGCCGCCGGCGGCTGCGCCGGGGCGGATTCTGTGGTGTCGTTGTTGTTGGCTGTGTCGAGCAGCGTGCTGGCAGGCGCCGGCGTTACCAGGCTGGCGATGCCCGCCCGGATGTCGGCCGCTTGTTCGGCCATTTGCTGGGTCAGTTGTTCGGCGCGGGCGGTGGCGGCGGGTGGTGAGACGATGACCGGTGCAGTCCGTGCTCCGCCGAGCAGGCCGTCGATCAGCGCTGCGATGCTGTCGCGGCTCGGCGGTTTGACCATGACCGCCGCCGCGCCCTGTGCAAACGCCTGCGCGTCGAAGCCGGGCAGGGCGTCGGACAGACTCAGCACCACAGGGACGCTCGCGGCGTTCGGGTGAGATTTGATTTGTCGCAGTCGCTCGAAGCCGACATCCGCCGGGTCGTGCTCGACGATCAGCATCGCGGCCGGCTGTGCATCGAGCGCGGCCATCAGCGCGGGCAAGTCGGCGACGCTGCTCACCTGGCAGCCCATGGCCTCCAGAAACTTGCCGAGTGCGAAACGCGCCGATCGCGAATCGTCCATGACGACCACGGGTGTCGAATCCGGCGCAGTTACCGACGGCTCATTCATCGCGGACTCTGATGCAGGGTGATGGCTCACTGTAACACCGCGCCATGCTGTCGCCCGAGCCGTGCCTTCAGCGACAATACCTGATGCTCCTGGGACCCTATCCGATTGCGCCAGCGGTGATTTTGGCGCCGATGGCCGGCGTGACCGACCGCCCGTTCCGCAGTTTGTGCCGCCGGCTTGGCGCCGGCCTGGTCGTGTCCGAGATGACCACGTCCGATCCGACGCTGTTCCACACCGACAAGTCGCGGCTGCGGCGCGACCACGGTGGCGAGAGCGAGCCGATCAGCGTGCAGATCGCCGGCTACGACCCGCAGATGATGGCCGACGCGGCGCGCTTCAACGTCGATCACGGCGCCCAGATCATCGACATCAACATGGGCTGCCCGGCCAAGAAGGTCTGCAAGGTCGACGCCGGCTCGGCGCTGATGCGCGACGAGCCGCGCGTGGCGGCGATCGTCGAGGCGGTGGTGCGTGCCGTCGACGTGCCGGTCACGCTGAAGATCCGCACCGGCTGGGCACGCGCGCATCGCAATGGCGTGCGTATCGCGCGGATCGCCGAAGACGCTGGCATCGCGGCGCTGACGGTCCACGGGCGCACGCGCGAGGACCGCTACGAAGGTGCCGCCGAGTACGACACGCTGGCGGCGATCCGTGAGGCGATCCGGATTCCGTTGATCGCCAATGGCGATATCGACAGCCCCCAGAAAGCCAAAGCCGTGCTGGCGCATACCGGCGCCGATGCGGTGATGATCGGCCGCGCAGCGCTGGGCCGTCCGTGGATCTTCCGCGAGGTCGCGCATTACCTGGCGACCGGGCAGCTGCTCGCGCCGCCGCCGCGACACGAGGTGCGGCATTGGTTGCTGGAGCACCTGGACGCGCTGTACGCGTTCTACGGCGAGCGGCGCGGCGTGCGCATGGCGCGCAAGCATATCCAGTGGTACTGCGAGGCCGAACAACAGTTCGACGCCGCCGAGCGCGCTGCGTTCTGGGCCTCGATCAATCGCGTCGACGACATCGACGAGCAGCGTGATCGCGTCGACGCGTTCTTCAGTCCGTCGCTGAGCGCTGCGGCTTGAGTCGCTTCACGCGGCGCGAGATCGGATTTCGAGCAGATCCAGAAACGCGCGCATCGGCGGGCTGATCCAGCCGGTCTTGAGTTGCACGCGGTACAGCGGACGCTGCATCCGCAAGCCCTTGACCGGCACCACTGCCAACAGGCCGGCATCAACTTCGGTGCGGATCGCCAGCGCCGACAGAATGCCCAGGCCGATGCCGGTCGCCACGGTTTGCTTGATCGCCTCGGTGCTGGCCAGCGTCATCGCCGGCCACACTTGTAGGCTGCGCGCCGCCAGTGCCTGCTCGGTGATCTCGCGCGTTCCCGATCCGACTTCATGCATCAGCAACGGGTACTGCACCAGCGCCGCTGGTAGCAGCGGCGCCGACGCGCGCGCTGGATGATCGGCAGCTGCGATCACGACCAACTCGTCTTTCGCGAACACGCGGTAGTCGAGGAAGTCGCTGCCGACCGTGCCCTCGGCAAAGCCGATGTCGATCTCGCCGGCCAGCAGCTTGCTTTCGATCACCTTGGTCGCGTCGACCATCAGCGACAGTTCCACGTCCGGATGGAGCCGGCGGAACGCCGCCAGCAGCGGTGGCAGCAGATAGGCGCCGATCGTGCGGCTGGCGCCGATCGCAATTCGCCCGCGCGCCAGACGCTTGAGGTCGCCGAGCGCCGCCTCGGCCTCGGCTTCGATCGCAAACAGCCGGTTGGCGTAGACCAGCAGCAGCTTGCCGGCCTCGGTGGCGCGCACGCCGCGCGGCAGCCGATCGAACAGTTGCAAGCCCAGCGTCCGTTCGAACTCCGACAATTGCCGCGATACGGCCGACTGGGTCAGGTGCAGGCGCTGCGCGCCGCCACTGACGCTGCCAGACGCGGCCACGGCTTGGAAGATCGCCAGATGGTTGAGATTCATCGCCCCGGCCCGGTATGCATAAAAAGAAACGATGGCATGATGATATTGAATTTTATTCATGCTGCCACACGGCCTACAATCGCCGCGCGGCGCTCGCCGTTATCCCTGCCACACCGATCGAGATTCTCATGACCGAACAGAAAGCCACCAACGTGCATTGGCACGACGGTGAAGTGACCCGTGAACAGCGCAACCAGTTGCTGGGCCAGAAGGGCGCCACGATCTGGTTCACCGGCCTCAGCGGCTCGGGCAAGAGCACCGTCGCGGTCGCGCTGGAAAAGGTCCTGCAGCAGCAGGGTCGTCTCGCCTATCGCCTCGACGGCGACAACGTGCGCCTGGGCATCAACAAGAATCTGGGTTTTTCGGCCGAGGACCGCGCCGAGAACATTCGCCGCATAGGCGAGATCGCCAAGTTGTTCGTCGACGCTGGCGTGATCGTGCTGTCGAGCTTCGTTAGCCCCTATCGCGCTGATCGTGACGTGGTGCGTGCGCTGCACGCCGCTGGCGGCATGGACTTCATCGAGGTCTATGTCGACGTGCCGCTCGAAGAAGCCGAGAAGCGCGATCCGAAGGGCCTGTACAAGAAGGCACGCGCCGGCGAGATCAAGAACTTCACCGGCATCAGCGATCCCTACGAGGCGCCTGAGGCGCCCGAACTGGTGCTGCCGAGCCACCAGATGAGCCTCGAACAGGAAGTCGAGGCGCTGCTCGCGCTGCTCAAGGCACGCGGCATCCTGCCGGCTTGACGCCGCGCGCTGTCCACCCAAACAAAACGAGAACACCATGATCAAGCCCCACGGTTCCGATACGCTCAACCCGCTCTACGTTGCCGATGCCGCCGCGCGCGCCGCGCTGCTCAAGGAAGCCGAAACGCTGCCGAGCCTGCTGCTGAATTCCGCTGCCGCCGCCAACGCGGTGATGCTCGGCGCCGGCTACTTCAATCCGCTGACCGGCTACATGACGCTGGCCGATGCGTTGCAGGTCACCGACACGCTGCACACGACGGCCGGTCTGTTCTGGCCGGTGCCGATCCTCAACGTGACCCGCCAGGCCGGCATCAAGCCGGGTCGGCTCGCGTTGCGCGATCCGAACGTCGAAGGCCATCCGGTGCTGGCCGTGATGGACGTGCAGGGCGTCGAGCCGGTCAGCAGCGAGCAGCTGGTGGCGATGGCGCAGAAGATTTTCGGCACGGTCGACCCCAAGCACCCTGGCGTCGCCACGTTCACGACGCTCGGCGACACCGTGCTGTCGGGCCCGATCCAAGTGCTGAACTACAGCTACTTCCAGAGCGAGTTTCCGGAAACCTTCCGCACGGCCGTCGAGATCCGCAATGAGATCGCGCAGCGCGGCTGGAACAAGGTCGTTGCCTTCCAGACCCGCAATCCGATGCACCGCGCGCACGAAGAGCTGTGCCGCATGGCCAAGGAGCGCCTCAACGCCGACGGCATCGTGATCCACATGCTGCTGGGCAAGCTCAAGGACGGCGACATTCCCGCCGACGTGCGCGACGCCTGCATCCGCACGATGGTCGACCACTACTTCGAGCCGAACACCGTGATGATCACCGGCTACGGCTTCGACATGCTGTATGCCGGCCCGCGTGAAGCGGTACTGCACGCGGTGTTCCGCCAGAACATGGGCACCGATTACCTGATCGTCGGCCGCGACCACGCGGGCGTTGGCGATTACTACGGTCCGTTCGATGCGCAGACGATCTTTGATACGCAGGTGCCGGCCGGTGCCTTGCAGATCGAAATCTTCCGCGCCGACAACACGGCGTTCAGCAAGAAGCTCGGCCGCGTCGTGATGATGCGCGAAGCGCCGGACCATGTTCCGGACGACTTCATCGCGCTGTCGGGCACCAAGGTTCGCCAGATGCTGGGCGCCGGCATTGCGCCGCCGCCGGAATTCTCGCGCCCCGAAGTGGCCAAGGTGCTGATGGAGTACTACCAGATCGTCGACTCCAAGAAGGCCTGAGTCGATGAGCCGCATCGATGTCTTCAACGGCGACGCGGACGGGATCTGTGCGCTGACGCAGCTGCATCTGGCTCAGCCGCGCAGCGCCGGTGACCGGCTGGTCACCGGCGTCAAGCGCGATATCGATTTGCTCGATCAGGTGCAGGCGCAAGCCGGTGACCAGATCACGGTGCTCGACGTGTCGCTCGACAAGAATCGCGAACCGCTGCGCCGCGTGCTGGCGGCTGGCGCCGAGGTGTTCTATGTCGATCACCACTTTGCGGGTGAGATCCCGCAAGACGCACGCTTGACGACGATCATCAACGAGGCGCCGGATGTCTGCACCAGCTTGCTGGTCAACGGCCACTTGAAGAACCGCTACCTGGCATGGGCGGTCGTCGGTGCGTTTGGCGACAACCTCAAGGCCAGTGCCGAGTTGATGGCGCGCCAGCTCAACGTCGACGACGCCACGCTGCGTCAGCTTGAAGACCTCGGTACGTATCTGAACTACAACGGCTACGGCGAGCGCATCGACGATCTGCACTTCGCGCCGGATCAGTTGTTCCGGCTGGTCAGTGCTCATGCAACGCCGCAGGCGTTTATCGCCGAGGCCCGCGAGCATTTCGACAAGCTGGCCGACGGCTACAACACCGACATGGCCAAGGCGGCGTCAACGCCGCCGATGGCCGGCTCGACGGACCGTGCGGCCTTGTTCGTGCTGCCCGACGAGGCGTGGGCGCGGCGCGTCAGCGGTGTCTACAGCAACGACTTGACCAATCTGCATCCGGATCGCGCCCATGCGGTGCTGACCGAGAAGCGCAGCGGGTCGTATCTGGTCAGCGTGCGCGCGCCGTTGACGCGCAAGAAAGGTGCGGACGAACTCTGCCGCAAGTTCGCCACCGGCGGCGGTCGCGCCGCGGCCGCGGGTATCAACGATCTGCAAGCCGACCAGCTCGGCGAATTCATCCGCCAGTTCACCCAGCAGTACGCATGACCGTGATTGGCCGCCGGTGCAATGCCGGCGGCCATCGCATGGCGAGACCGATCGACGGGCAATAAAAAAGGCGCATCGGTCAGCCCGACGCGCCTCAAGATGTAGCGGGAAACTTTTAGGCTTTCTTCTTCGCGACTTTCTTTGCGACCTTCTTTGCGACTTTCTTGGCAGCCTTCTTCGGGGCCTTTACGGCCTTGGCTGCCTTCTTTGCAACCTTCTTGGCGACCTTCTTGACGACCTTGGCGGTCTTCTTGGTGGTCTTCTTGGCGGTGGCCTTCTTCGCAGTTTTCTTCGCAGTCTTTTTCGCTGGGGCTTTCTTCGCCGGAGCTTTCTTCGCCGCGGCCTTCTTGGCCGGGGCCTTCTTCGCCGCAGCCTTCTTCGAAACAGCCATGACATCCTCCTTGCAAAGACATCGAGGCCAGCCGATTGCGACAACCGCAACCGTTACTGGCCACGTCCTATCGTGTCATTAGCAATATCAAAACACAAGATGTAGTAGCCGACAAAAAGTCAATACAGAAACCATCGAACTTCGTTGTCACGCACGCGGCGGCATCGCGAGACGCTCGGCGATCACGCGCAGCACCTCGCGATTGAACATCAAGCCCATGTGCGAGCCGCGTACTTCCACGCTCTCGGTCAGAGCGGATTTCTGCTCGACCGAGCAGGGCCAGGCGACGATGCCGTCGCTGCGTGTGTAGATCGCCGTGCACGGCACTGGTGGTGGCGCGCGCCGTTTCAGGAAGCCGTCGAGGTCGGTCTTGACCGGCTTTCCGCGGTTGGCGAGCTTGAACAACGTGACCATGTTGTTGGCTTCGGGATGCCCGTTGAACGGACTCCCTAATGTGATCACGCGACGTACCAGCGCGCTCTGATGGCGCGCCATTTCGCGGACGAACACGCCGCCCAGACTCCAGCCGATCAAGCTGACCCGCTCGTCGTAGCGTTCGTGGAGTTGCTCGAGGCGCTGCGACAACGCGACCTTGACGCGCGAGCGCATGCCCAGGTTGCGGCCACAGTCCCAGCCGTGAACCGCATAGCCGAGTTGTTCGAGCGCCGAGCGCATTGCCGCCGTTGCCGTATCGCTGGCGCCGAAACCTGGCACGACCATCACCGGGTGGCCGTCACCCTTGGGTAGTCCCTGCAGTTGCGGACCTCGCAGTACGAAGTCGGCAGCCTCGAGCAGAGCGCGTGATTCGAGGGCCAGAAGTCGCAGCGGTGGAGCGTCGATGCGCGGCAGTTGCGGGTCGCTGGCGCTCATGTGCATCTCAGTGGGGGTCGATGCGTCGAGTGTAGAGCCGCCGTGCCTCGACTTGTAGACGCCGCTGCGGTTTGGCTATGCTGCGCGCCCCCGTCGCGGGACTCGGAGATGGTTGGATGCCGAGCCGCGTTGCCATTACCACCATCACCATCAAGCCCATCACTTCATGAAGCTGATCGCCAAAGCCGCCGTTGTAGTCGTGCTCGTCGTCGTCGACGTGCCGTAGGGGCTTTGTACGCTTGAACCAAACCCCCGCCGGCCAAACCGGCGGGGGTTTTTTGTTGGTCTCCGCAGCGGTTTGTTTCGACGGGTCCACCGCAGCAGGACCTTCAAATGACCATTCGACTCAGCGGCGCCCAACTCATCGTGCAACTCCTCGAACGCCACGGCGTCGAGCGTGTTGCCGGCATTCCTGGCGGCGCCTTGTTGCCGCTCTACGAAGCACTCGACGGTGCCACGCGGCTGCGGCATGTGCTCGCGCGTCACGAGCAGGGCGCGGGCTTCATTGCGCAAGGTGAGGCACGGATCACCGGTCGTGCGGGCGTCTGCCTTGCGACGTCGGGCCCTGGCGCCACCAATCTGGTCACGGCCATCGCCGATGCGCACCTCGACTCGGTGCCGATGGTCTGCATCACCGGGCAAGTGCCTCAAGCCTTACTCGGTACGGATGCGTTCCAGGAGGTGAAGACCGGGCGCATCGTCGACACGATCACCAAGGCCAACTTCATGGCGCGGTCGGCCGCCGAGTTGATCGACCTGCTGCCGGAGGCGTTCCGCATCGCCGAAACCGGACGGCCCGGACCGGTGCTGATCGATGTGCCCAAGGATGTGCAGCGCGAAACCGTCGCGGTGATGCCGCATCAGCTGCCGTCCCGGCAACCGCGCGTCCGCGTCGCACCCGATGCGGAGTCGATTCGCGTTGCCGCCGAGATGATCGTCCGTGCGCAGCGGCCGGTGCTGTACATCGGCGGCGGCGTGATCAAGAGCGGTGCGGCATCGCTGGTGCGAGCGCTGGCCGAAGCGGGTGACTTGCCGACGACGATGACGCTGATGGCACTCGGCAGCTTGCCCGAGGCGCATCCGTTGAACCTGGGCATGCTCGGCATGCACGGTACGCAAGCCGCCAACCGCGCGATCGACGAAGCCGATCTGCTGATCGCCATCGGAGCGCGGTTCGACGATCGTGCGACCGGCCGAGCGGATACCTTTGCGCCGGGTGCTCGCGTGATTCATATCGACGCCGACCGACGCGAGTTCGGCAAGATCCGCCGGCCATCGCTGGCGATCGAATCCGATGCACGTTTGGCGCTCGATGCGCTGCTGCAGGTGCTGCCGTCGCAGCGCCGCGAGACCTGGCGCGCGCGGGTGGCGGAACTGCATGCCATGTTCCCGCAAGCGGTGCAGCGCAACGACGATCCGCACACGCCGCAAGGCATCATCCGCGCGGTCGCTCGACTCGCAGGTCCAAATGCGGCCGTCACCACCGACGTGGGGCAGCATCAAATGTGGGTCGCGCAGAGCTACCCGCTGATGCGTCCCGATCGCTGGCTGACATCGGGCGGCCTGGGCACGATGGGCTTTGGTCTGCCCGCCGCCATCGGCGCCTCGCTGGCCTTGCCCGAAGATCAGCCGGTGATTTGCTTCACTGGCGACGGCAGTCTGCTGATGAATATCCAGGAGCTGGCGACGCTCGCCGAGCATCAATGCAACGTCAAGATCGTGTTGCTCGACAATGCCGCGCTCGGCATGGTGCGCCAGCAGCAGAACTTGTTCCATCGACGGCGCACGATCGGATCGAGCTTTGATCGGCCCACCTACTTCGGTGCCGTGGCGCGCGCCTTCGGTATTCCGGCGCTGGATGTCGGTGCCTCCCGCGATCCGCTGGCGATCTTGAGCGAAGCCTTCGCACGACCGGGGCCGGCGCTGGTGCGAGTGCCTGTGGCAGTCGACCGGCTGGTGATGCCGATGGTCACGCCGGGTGGCTCCAACATCGACGTGGTGGCGTTGTGAGCCCGGCCGAACGTTGGCCGGCACACCTGCCCGAGCCCGAAGCGCTGAGCTTCGGTCGATACTTGGCGCCGTTTGTGGTCGTTGCCGAACACGACGCTCAACAGGGCTGGTTGCCGCTCGAGGTATTGCCGCGCCATGCGGTGCGCCTCGATATCGCCAGCGGCGGCCTGCAGTACGGGCTGTCGGTGTTTGAAGGGCTCAAGGCGTACCGCGATGCTGCCGCGGGGCTGCACTTGTTCCGTCCGGACGCGCACTGCCAGCGGCTGGCCCACAGTGCGCGGCAGCTGCACTTGCCGGTGATGCCGGATGAGCTGCTGATGTCGATGATGCGTCGCGCGGTCGACGTTCATCGCGACCACGTGCCGCCGTATCGACGCGGCGCGCTGTACCTGCGCCCGACGCTATACGCCTTGGAAGAAGGCTTGGGTCTGAAGGCGTCGGCGCGTCATGCCCTGTGCATCGTCGCGACGCCGTGCTCGGCCACGTCAGTCGCGCCAGCGCGGCGACTGTGGGCGGAGCGCGAGCTGATTCGTGCGGCACCGGGTGGCTTGGGTACGGCCAAGACTGCGGCCAACTATGCGGCCAGCATGCTCGGTGCCCAGCGGGCACGCGCGCGAGGCTACGACGATGCACTGTGGCTCGACGCTGCGGAGCACCGCTATCTGGCCGAGGCGGGCACGATGAACCTCTTCATCGTGCTGCGCGACCGCGTGCTGACGCCGCCGCTCGACGCCTGCATCCTGGCCGGCATCACGCGCGACAGCGTGCTGCGTCGCTTGGCTGATCGTGGGGTTCCGGTCGAACAGCGACCGATCGCGCTGGACGACTTGCTGCACTGGCAAAGCCGCGGCGAACTGCTCGAGTGTTTCGGCACGGGAACCGCAGCCGGTGTCGCACCGATCGCCGAGATTGGCTGGGATGCGGCGTGCGTCCGGTCGATCGACACGCAGCGGTCTACGCAGCTGGCGCGGCAGCTGGCCGACGATCAGGACGGCGTTGCAGATGACCTCCACGGCTGGCGCATTGCCGTTTAAGCTCGCTGCCACCGGATATGCCGGATTGCCATCAGGAGTGCCACCACGATGAAGCTGTACTACACGCCGGGCGCTTGTTCGCTTGCAGTTCATATCGTTGCTGAAGAAGCCGGCATCGCGCTGGAGTTGGAGAAGGTCGATTTGCGTCATAAGCGCACCGAGAGCGGTGCCGATTTTCTAGCGATCAACGACAAGGGCTACGTGCCGGCGCTGGTGCTCGACGACGGCAGTCTGATGACCGAGGTCGCCGCGCTGTTGATGTATGTCGCGGACCGCAAGCCGGAGGCGAAGCTGGCCCCAGCCGCCGGCAGCTTGTCGCATTACCGCGCGCTGGAATCGCTGTGTTACATCGCCGGCGAAGTTCACAAGAACATCGGCGGCTTGTTCACGGCCTCGGCCGATGCGCGCGAGCCGTTGATGGCCAATGCGGCGCGCCGACTCGACCGCGTCGCGCGCACGCTGGAAAAGCAGGACTACCTGCTGGCCGACGGCTACAGCGTGGCCGATGCGTATCTGTTCGTCGTGCTCGGCTGGGCGCCGATGGTCAAGTTCGATCTGTCGCCGTGGCCTGCGTTGAAAGCGTACTCGGCACGGATCGCCGGACGCCCGGCGGTGCAGCGCGCGCTGCGTCGCGAGGGCCTGATCAGCTGATACGCAGCGCCTAGATCGACGCCGCGCGCCGTACGAATGCGTCGAAGCGGCCGATGCGACTCTCGATCGCGTCGAGCTGCCGTAGTTGCTGGCAAAGCGCGTGCTGGTGTGCGTCGAGACGGTCACCACCCAGCGCCGCGCGCGCATCGAGCAGCCGCATCGCAGGCGCAGGCGGCAGCGCCATAGCGGACTGTCCTGGCGTCGGACCATCGGCGCTGGTGGCAGCGTCGATGGCGATCTGATCGATCGCAAGCCCAAGCGCTGCGTCGTAGTCGGGGCCCAGCATCCGCGCCGGCAAATGGCGCCCGTCCAGCTGCTGGTTCAACAGCTGCCATACCGGTGCCAGATGCCGCTCCAGCCGGGCGGCATCGACTGTTGCGCCTCGATGCGCACCGATCATGCCCAGCGCGCGATCGATCGCGTCGCGCGAGGCCTGCAGTGCGAGGTCGCGAGCCCTGCGCGCCAGCAGTCCGAGGCCTCGTCGATACTGGTCTACGGCCTGGTACTCGTGGCGGTTCAACTCGACCCACCTGTCGTCGATCGACAGGCCTTCGCGCGCTAGCAGCACGGTCGACGCCGCGGCGGTCTGCGTTCGCAGGGATGCCGCACCATCGGCACCGATGTCGATGTCGTATCGCAGCGTGAATCCGCACAGCTGCATTGGCTTGTCGCTCACCGCTAGGCTTTGCGCGGAATACAGCAGCAGCGTGCCAGCGGATGCCAGCAGCAGGGTCAGACGCATGATCGGCTTCCTTGTCGTAGGTGCGCCCTTGTGACGGCAAGCCTCGTTCCAACTGATCAAGTCAAGGTTTTCAGAGACTTATCAGTCGAGGCGCGCTCTGACGAGGCCAACTACGCCAACGGCTCGCGAGTTTGCTCAATGAGGCGGCAATTTCGCGATCGAGCTGCGGCGGTCGGCGCCGAAGCCGTGAAAGTTGCCGCGTGTCAGCGGGGGTGGCGCGATCGGGGTGCCGTGCTCGGCTGAGGCGCCGCGGGCGGCGTCTTGCACAAGGCGTCGAATTCGTCGCGTGTCAGATGGCGCCACTGTCCCTTGCCCAAGTCTCCGAGCACCAGCGGCCCGATCGCGACGCGCACCAAGCGCAGCACGTCGTAGCCGAGGGCTGCCATCAAGCGCCGGATCTGGCGGTTGCGGCCTTCGTCGAGCACGACTTCCAGCCACGCGTTGCGACCGCCCACTCGCAGCACTTGGGCCCGTAACGCCGCCAGGTGTTCGCCATCGGCGTCGATGCCGGTGTGCATCGCTCGTAGTGCCGACGCGTCCGGCAAGCCGTTGATCTGCACGTGATAGGTTTTTTCCAGTGATGACGATGGGTCGGTGATCCCGGCTGCCCAGACTGTATCGTTGCTCAGCAGCAGCAAGCCTTCGCTGGCCTTGTCGAGCCGTCCGACCGGGCCGACCCACGGCAGGCCGGCGTCGCGCAGCAGCGCGTAGACGGTGTCGCGCTCGCGCTCGTCATCGGCACTGACGACGATGCCGCGCGGCTTGTTCATCGCGATATAGACGCGCGCGACCGCCTGCGCCGGCTCGCCATCGACCGCAATGCGATCGCGCTCCGCATCGGTCGGTCGTTCGGCATCGAGCGTGATCCGGCCGTTGACGCTGACGCGCCCGGCGGCAATCCAGGCCTGAGCTTGGCTGCGCGAGCAGACGCCGAGTTTCGACAGCACGCGCGCCAGACCATGGCGCGGCTTTGAGCCGCCGATACGAGTCGCGGGCGTGATCGGTCGTTGTTTCATCGCAGATTTGCTGACGATGGCAGCGCGCGGTGTAACACGCGGCATGCGCTACCATCGACGACGTTTCGTTTGCGGATCATCGGGAATCTTCCATGCGTATTCTTCACACCATGCTTCGCGTTGGTCATCTGCAACGCTCAATCGACTTCTACACCAGCGTGCTCGGTATGCGTTTGCTACGCCAGCATGATTATCCGGACGGCCAGTTCACGCTGGCTTTCGTCGGCTATGACGACGAGAGCCGCGCCAGCGTCATCGAGCTGACCTACAACTACGGTGTCGAGCGTTATGAGCTGGGCAATGCCTTCGGTCACATCGCGATCGAGGTCGACGACGCCTACGCTGCCTGCGATGCGGCACGTCAACGCGGTGGACGCGTGGTGCGTGAAGCCGGGCCGATGAAGCACGGCAGCACCGTGATCGCGTTCGTCGAAGACCCCGACGGCTACAAGATCGAGTTCATCCAGAAGAAGGCCGACGCTCGCGCCCGCGACTGAGCTTCATTCGATCCGCATCGCGCTTGACTCCGGCAGCCGGGTAACCAGTTGCGGGCCGAGCAGTCGCGCCGGCGTGTAGGCGCCGCCCGCCGGTTGCTCGCGCAGCAGATGCTCGACGACGGCCAGCGAGCCGGTCACGGTCAGGCTGTAGCCGTTGGCGGTCTTGATCCGCGCCGTGCGCACGACGCCTGCTGCATTGCGCGCTTCACCCCAGACGAACGTCGGCTGGCGCGCCCGCACGCTTTCGTCCGGCCCTTTCACCTTGGCTTCGATGCGCCGCTTGATGAAGTTCTGTACTCGGGTCGAGCGCAGCAACCAGCGCAGATAGTTGGCGCGTCGCGCATTGGCGATCATCGACGGCGATCCTGGCAGGTACACCTCGATGTTCGGAATTCCGGTGGTGTACCAAGCCGTCGAGACATCGCCCCAGGGGATCGTCATCGCCAGCTTTTCGCCGTCGCCGAAGTCGATGCGGCGCACCGAGTAGGCCAACGGCACGGACACGATGCGACCGTCGCGGCGCAGCTTGCCGCCCTGCGCCATCCCTTCGACCGAGGTCTTGGCCGTGCCAGGTGAAAAACCCGAGCGCGAGTCGAAGCCCAGTGCCAGGTGCGTCGCATCGGGTAGTGCTTCCTTGAGCGCCGCTGCGATGCAGTCGGTCGGAATCACATCGAAGCCGACGCCCGGACACACGACGCTGCCGGCCAGTCGTGCTGACTCGTGCTGCGCCTGAGCGTACTCGAACACCGATATTTCGCCGGTGATGTCGAGGTAGTGGCAGTGCTGAGCAATGCAGGCTTCGATCATCGGCCGGCTCGTCGCCGAGAACGGTCCTGCGCAATGCAGCACCAGCCCAATGCCATCGAGTCCCCGCAGCAGCGCCGTGGAATCGTCGAGTGCGAAGCTGCGGGCTTCTAGTTCCAACTCTGCGGCCAGCGCCGCGATCCGCGCTGCATTGCGTCCTGCCAGCACCGGAGACAGACCGCGACGTCGAGCCTCACGAGCGATCAGTTCGCCGGTGTAGCCATTGGCGCCATAAATCATCCATTTCACGGGGTACGCTCCACGGCGTTCGAGCCGGTTTTGCAGGCGGGTAGGGGGTGATGCAGCGGGCGGGCCAACTGGTTCGACACGTTTTCGGTTTTTATGTAGAGTCCTGCGCGCAGTCGGTCAAGTTTTTCAGTCCGCATAAGGCTTTTTCCGCAGGGATTGGCGGCACGTTTCCATCGGCAAAAGCTCGTTGCAGGCTCCTTGAACGCTGTGTGGTTCATCGAGTGGTTTTTATCAACGAGAGTTTGTTTGGTTTTAAAGGAAAGTCGCATGAGCAATGTGGAAACCGGCACCGTCAAGTGGTTCAACGACGCCAAGGGCTTCGGCTTCATCACGCCGGCCAACGGCGGCGAAGATCTGTTCGCTCACTTCAAGGAAATCCAGGGCACGGGTTTCAAGACGCTCAAGGAAGGCCAGCGCGTGGAATACGTTTCCAAGCGTGGTCCGAAGGGCATGCAGGCCTCGCAGATCCGCCCGATCTGATCTGACGCGTCTCGAATAAAAAATTCGGTATTGAAAACCCCGGCCATGCCGGGGTTTTTTTTGTGCTCGCGCAAAAATGCGCAAATTCCATGTTGCGCTGCAGCAGACCGTCGCTGCCGTTGACCGAATGACTCGCGCGCAAAGCGCAACGCATTCAGCGGTTTGTGACGACTAGTTCATATTGCCGTTGAGTCGCCGCCCACCGGGTGTGTTTGGCAAGCCGTTCATCTTCACTACAGTCGGGCGACCAGCGATCCGGCGGGGGAGAAACGGAACATGGTTCGCACATTCGTGTGGGGCTCATTTTGGCTGTGTCTGACGGCGGCAGAGATCGCCGGCGCGGCGGGTCCGATCAAAGTTGTGGCGCGTGACGTCCGCGCACTCGGTGATGGCCGCTGCGTCGCATCGGTCGCGGTTCGTTACAACGAGCCGATCCAGAATCCGTGGCAGCCGCAAAGCCAGCTGCTCAAGTCTTCGCGAAACGTGGTGCAGTGCAGCAAGGCCGAAGACGAAGCCGACCGGCTGATCCGCATCGTCGAAACGAACCTGCTGTTCGAAGCGCGTCGTCGCGCCGACGACAACAATACGCAGATCCGCAGCGTGAAGCTGGCCGTCGACGCTCATGTGCGTAGCGACGCGGCGTCCGAAGCGCGCTTGCTCAAGGTGCTGCCGGCCGGCAGCCGCATTCACGTCCGCTCGGTGACGCCGATCTGGTACGCCATCACCGACGCGCGTGGAGAGCCCATGGACGGCTTCCTGCACTACGCCGAGTTGGCGGGTGATTTCAGCGAGCCGGCGCCGGTGACGGCCAAATTGCGGACGGCCTGCAACTCGCGTGTACGGGCGCAGCCTTCGCTCGAAGCCGATGTGGTGGGGCAGCTGCCTTGCAACGAGCCCGTCCGCGTCATCTCCGCCGGCAACGGTTGGTTTGAATTGATCGCTGCGACGGGCCACGGAAGCGGCACCTACATCCACGGTGCGCTGCTGAATAAAAGCCCGGTGGGCAAGAGCCACCTGACCCAAGGCAAGACCCACAAGACTCAATCGGTCGCCGGTAGTCCGATGCTGCTGGCAAGCTCGCACTAGCCCTACGCCCTCGCGCGCAAAAAAATGCCCCCGCAAGCGGGGGCATCGATACTCTTTGCGGACCCGCTATGGTGTCCGCGGGCCGAATCAGCCCTTGTAGGCGGCGATACCGGCTTCGATCTCGCCGCGCGCTGCAGCCGCGTCGCGCCAGCCCGAAATCTTGACCCACTTGCCCTTCTCCAGCGCCTTGTAGGAGCTGTAGAAGTGGTGGATTTCGTTCTTCAGGCGCTCCGGCACATCGGCCAGGTCCTGCAGGTTGTCGTAGGCGTTGTTGCTGACCTTGTCGACCGGAACGGCGAGCAGCTTGGCATCGGTGCCCTTCTCGTCTTCGGTGTCGAGCACGCACAGCGCGCGGCACTTGATGATCGAGCCAGCGACGACCGGGTGCGGCGTCAGAACCAGCACGTCGACGGGGTCGCCGTCACCGGCCAGCGTCTTGGGGACGTAGCCGTAGTTGGCCGGGTACGACATCGCGACGTTCATGAAGCGATCGACCATCAGCAGACCGGTGTCCTTGTCGACCTCGTACTTGACGGGCGGGCCGTAGGCCGGGATTTCGATGACAACGTAGAATTCTTTGGGGGCTTTGTCGCCGGGGCCCAGTGCTTCGATACCCATGAGTCTTTGCCTTTGGTCAGGGATGTGAATGAGGGTGCGCCGCTGCGGCGGCCATATCAGCCTTGCAGCGAGCGTGTCCCGCGCAAAGCGGTCGCAAGTTTACGGGAGAAAGCGGCGGTCGGGGCAGCACCATACGTTAGTAGCGTTGACGGGTCCGGCTCCTAGCCGTTACCGTTTCGACGCGCCGCCGCCCTGCTGCCCCTCGCTGGCGCGTGCAATCACGACATAACGAGTAGGACTAACGGATGAGAATCGTTTTGCTGGGTGCGCCCGGCTCAGGCAAGGGCACACAAGGCGAAAAGCTGGTTGCGCACTACGGTATCCCGAAGATTTCGACCGGCGATGCGCTGCGCGCGGCGGTCAAGGCGGGCACGGAGCTCGGCAAGAAGGCCAAGGCGACGATGGATGCCGGCGGCTTGGTGGCCAATGAAATCGTGATCGGCATCGTCGAAGAGCGCCTCGGTGAAGCCGATGCGCAGAAGGGCTGCATTCTCGACGGCTTCCCGCGCAACGTTGCGCAGGCCGAGGTGCTCGACCAAATGCTGACGCGGCTCGGCCAGCCGGGCATCGACAAGGCCGTACACCTGCACGTGTCGGACGAGGAAATCGTCAAGCGCCTGCTCGACCGCGCCGTCAAGGAAGGCCGCGAAGACGACAAGGAAGACGTCATCCGCAAGCGCATCGACATCTACAACGCCGAAACGCGTCCGCTGCTGGACTACTACCAGAGCCAGGGCAAGCTGGTGACGCTGGAAGGCGTCGGCAGCGTCGAGGCGATCTTCGCCAGCATCGTCGCCGTTCTCGGCTGATGTCGGCCAACACCGCAGCGGCCGTCGTCGCTGCGGTGTTTAACGGGCACCCCGCCCGTGTTTCAGAGCTTCAGCAAGGCCTCGCCAACGACTTCGCGTCGCCAGCCTTGCAATAGCGGCACATCGGCCTGCTCTGCATGCAGCGCCACCGATTCGACATCGGCTCGCGGCCCGAGCAACGACGCCGGAATGCCGAGCTGGTTGGCGACCTCCCGGACCCGATTCAACAGCTGTTGCGTGCGCGCCTTCTGCGCGTCACTCGGGATGTGTTCCAGTGCCAGCGCCGGTGCGCCTCCATCGCGCGCCTGCGCCACCACGGTCAGCAGCTCGCGACCATGTCGATCCAGCGTCTTCGGCGGCAGCACTTGCAGCGCTGCGAGCTGGTCGGCGTCAACCGGTTGGCGTTCCGCGATCCGGTACAGCGCATCGTCGGCGAGAATCCATTTGCGCGGGCGGTCGCGCGCTTCGGCGACCCGTTCGCGCCATGCGGCCAGTGCGGCTGCGACGTGTTGGGCTGCGGCAGGCAATCGCGCCAGGCCCTTGAGCCTTTCCCAGGCGGATTCGGGATCGACTTGGTAACGCGCAGGCTGTGATAGCCGCTCGCAATCTTCTTGCAGCCAGTGCAATCGCCCGCAGTGCGCCAGTTCGTCGCGCAGCTGCGGATAGATCACGGCCAGGTGGCGCACGTCGTCTTCGGCGTAGGCCAGTTCGGCGCTGCTCAGCGGGCGGCGCGCCCAGTTGGTACGCGACAGGCTCTTGTCGACCTTGATGCCGAGCCGCTTCTCAATCAGGCCGGCATAGCCGAGCTGATCACCAATGCCCAGCAGGCTCGCCGCAATCTGCGTGTCGAACAGCGGCGTCGGCGTCACGCCGCGCAGCCGGACGAAGATCTCGAGGTCCTGACTCGCCGCATGGAACACGCTGACGGTGGTCGGCTGCTGCAGCAGGTCGAGCAACGGCGACAGATCGCTGATGCGCGTTGCATCGACGGCAATCTCGCGTTGACCGTCGCCGACTTGTATCAAGCACAGCTGGGGCCAGTAGGTTTCTTCGCGGACGAACTCGGTGTCTACCGTCAGCCAGTCGCGGCCGGCCAGGCTGCCGACGGCGTCGTGCAGGGCTTCGGGGGTGTCGATCAACATGCAGCGTGCCGGGTCGTCATCGTGGGGTCCTGCAGTGGGAAGGCGGGCGCGCGCAGCGGGCAACGCGGTGCAGCGCTTAGAATAGCGGCTCTTCCCCCATTCGCTGCCGAGCGCTCGTTCGCATGCTGACCACCGTGGCGTCCGTCACCCTGCGTGTCTTGTTGTTTCGCGCCGGCCCGCAGGATCTGCCGTATGCGCCTGCCTTGTCGCGCGTGCTGATCCCGCTGGCCTTGATGGTCAACTACTGGGTTGCGTCGCTGACCTTGCCGCCCGGCATGGCGGTCGTGTCGTCGTTGATGGCGGTGCTCGGTTTGTCGGCCGCCACGCGTGGTTTGCTGCGCGTGCGCAACGTCGAGAATCGCTATACGCAGAGCTTTCATGCGCTGCTGCTGACCAGCGCGGTGATGGCGCTGGCCTTCATCGTGCCGATGCAGCAGCTGCTGCCGGACATTCTGAAAATGGCCCAGAACCCGCAGCTGGCCCAAGCCAGTCCGGCGACGCTGAACCTGCCGGCCGGTCCGGTGCTGATGTTCGACGCCTTGTTGATCTGGAATTTTGCGGTCACCGTCAACATCTACCGGCAAGCGGCCAACCTGAAGCTCTCGGCGGCGATCCTGATCACGATGCTGATCTCGATGAGCCTGCTGATGTTCGTCGGCTTCGCAACCTCGTTGATCAGCGCGCTGCTGGGTCTGGCGCCGCAGCCGCCGGCTGGTTGAACGGAGCCCTCATGCATCTGCATATCCTGGGTATCTGCGGCACGTTCATGGCCGGCATTGCCGCGATCGCGCGCGAGGCAGGACATCGCGTCACCGGGTCCGACGCCAACGCCTGGCCGCCGATGTCGACGCAGTTGGAAGCGCTGGGTATCAAGCTGATGCCGGGCTACCGGGCTGAGCATTTGCAGCCGGCGCCCGACATCGTCGTGGTCGGCAACGTCGTGACGCGCGGCAATCCGGCGATGGAATACGTGCTCGATGCCGGACTGCCCTATGTATCCGGCCCGCAGTGGCTGGCTGACAACGTGCTGCGCGGGCGGCATGTGATCGCCGTTGCCGGCACTCATGGCAAGACCTCGACAACGTCGCTGCTCGCTTGGCTGCTCGAAGCGGCCGGGCTGCAACCGGGCTTTCTGGTGGGCGGTGTGCCGCTGAACTTCGGCGTGTCGGCGCGGCTCGGCCGCGGCGAGTGCTTCGTCATCGAAGCCGACGAATACGACACTGCGTTTTTCGACAAGCGAAGCAAGTTTGTTCACTACCGCCCGCGTACCGCGATTCTGAACAACCTCGAGTTCGATCACGCGGACATCTTTCCGGACCTCGCCGCGATCGAGCGTCAGTTCCATCACTTGGTGCGGACCGTCCCGGGCCAAGGGCGGCTGATCGTCAACGGTGCCGACGCCAATCTGGCGCGCACCTTGGCGATGGGCTGCTGGACCGGCGTGACCCACTTCGATAGCGCCGACGGCTGGCAGGCAATGCCGCTGCCGGCCGCGCAGGATGTCGAGCGCTTCGAGTTGCGCGTCGCCGGACTGCCGCAGGGCATTGTCAGCACCCCGCTGTCGGGTGCGCACAACCGCTCGAATACGCTGGCCGCGTTCGCAGCGGCGCACGCGGTCGGAGTCAGCATTGACGCCTGCATCGCCGCCTTGCCGCGCTTTGAGTCAGTACGTCGACGGCTGGAGTTGCGCGGCGATGTCCGTGGCGTGCGCGTCTACGATGACTTCGCCCATCACCCGACCGCGATCCGCGTGACAATCGACGCCTTGCGTCAGCGCGGCGATGCCGGCCGTGTCGTCGCGGTGCTTGAGCCGCGATCCAACACAATGCGTCTGGGTCACCACGCTGATGAGTTGGCGCACAGTCTCGACGCAGCCGACGCCGTGTTCGTCTATGCGCGCTCCGATCTGAAGTGGGACGCCGCGCAAGCGCTGTCGGCACTGCGGCCACCGCTGGCCGTGCATCAGGATCTGGATCGGTTGATCGAGGCCTTGGTCGCGCAGTCACGGCCCGGTGACCGCATTCTGGTGATGAGCAACGGCGACTTCGGCGGCATCCACGGCCGTTTGCTGGACGCTTTGGCGCGCTGACGGCGACCGATTCATCGGCGATTCACCGGCGTCGCTTCAAGGTCGCGCCGCTGTTTGCCGACAAGGATGCCGGGCCTTGAACTCACCACCGCCGCTGGACGGTTCGTCGTTGCTGCCGTATGCGCCCAAGCCGGGATTCGAAACCGGCCGCGCGCATCGGCTGGGTCCTCAACCGGGCGTGATCAAGCGCGCTGCGATCGCAGCGCAAACCGCTCTTGAATCGGCGATTGCCCGCGTTTCCCGTTTGCACGATCAGCCGGTCTATGCCGTCGAGGACTTTCCCTGGGTGGCCGCGGTCGAGGCGTATTGGCCGGCCATCCGCGCCGAACTCGATTCGATCCTGCTGGAGCGGATGCAGCTGCCGAGCTTCCACGAGATTCTCGACGAAGTCCGGACGATCACCCAGGACGACCAATGGAAAACGTTCTGGCTGGTCGGTGCTGGCATCGACACGCGAGCCAATGCAGCGCGCTGCCCACAGACGATGGCGGCGCTGCAACGGATACCGGGCGTCGTCAATGCGTTTTTCAGCATGCTCGCGCCCGGCAAGATCGTGCCGGCGCATCGCGGTGCGTATAACGGCATCCTGCGCTACCACCTTGGCGTGCGCGTGCCGCAACCGCATTGGCTGGCGGGCATCCGCGTCGCCGATCGCATCTGTCACTGGCAGGACGGTGCGAGCCTGATTTTCGACGACAGCTTCAATCACGAAGCCTGGAATGGCACCGACGACTGGCGCGTGGTGCTGTTCGTCGACTTCGCACGGCCGTTGAAGCCGCCGTTCGACGGACTGCACCGGGCGCTGCTGCGCGCCGGTGCGTTATTGCCGCTGATGCGCCGGGCGCGTCAGCGGCACCGGCAGTGGCAGCAGCGCTTCGAGCGCACGCGCCACTGATCGGCGTGGTGCGGACCTACCGGGCGCGGTTGGCTTCGCGCTGGTCCTGCTTGCGATCCCGATTGCGTTCGCGCTGGTCCTTCTGATCCTGGCGCAGATCCTGGCGATCACGACGCGCGTCCTGGCGATCGTCGCGGGCATCGCGGGCGTTTTCCTGGCGATCATCGCGCGAGTCGCGCAGGTTCTCCCGACGATCGTTACGCGAGTCCTTGATGTTGTCCTGACGATCGCTGCGCGACTCCTGACGATGGTCCTGGCGTTCTTTGCGGATCGCAGTGTTCAGCTCGCGCCGTTCTTCGCGTTGCTCGGCTCGTGCGTTCTGCTGGGCGTTGCGCTGGCGTTGGCGGTCGGTTTCAGCATGTGCCGAGGTCGCGGTGATCAGCGTCAGCGTCGCAAGGGCGACAGCGCCGAGGAGTTGAGTGCGGGTCGTCATATCGTGTTCTTCCGTTGGAGTTGTCGTGGCGAGGGTTTCGCCGTACGGGCCATCCTTGGCTTGCGGTGTCATCGTGGGGCGCGAGCATAGCCGGATGCCGAACCCGTCGGTGGACGATGGGGCTGGTGGTAAGCTGCGAGGCTTCCGCTACCCCTCGAAACGAGCCGCCATGTCGCCTGCATTGACCTCCGCCGATGGCCTTCCGCTGACCGCCGATCTGGAGCCGCTGGTGCAGCGCGTGCTCGATGCGGCGCGGGCCGCCGGCGCGACGCAGGCCGAGGCCAGCCTGTCGCATTCACGCGGGCTGTCGGTCAGCGTGCGCAAGGGCGAGGTCGAGAGCCTGGAGTTCCAGCGCGATCGAGGCCTGTCGATGACGGTTTACTTCGGCCATCGCAAAGGCAGCGCGTCGACCGGCGATTTGTCGGACGGCGGCATCCGCCAGGCCGTCGAAGCCGCGTGCGCGATCGCGCGACTGACCGAGGAAGACCCGTTTTCCGGCTTGGCCGATGCCGCCCGATTGGCGACGCGCTTTCCTGATCTGCAACTCGATCATCCCTGGGACGTGACGGCCGATCAGGCGATCGAGCTGGCACGGGCTTGCGAGGCGGCAGCGCTGGCGACCGATGCGCGGATCACACAGAGCGAGGGTGCCGGGCTGTCGACGCAGCGCGGCGTGTCGATCTACGCCAATAGCCATGGCTTCGTCGGCCGCCGCAGTGGTACGCAGCATTCGCTGTCGTGCGCGGTGATTGCCGCCGAATCCAACGGCAACATGCAGCGCGACTACTGGTACGACGGCAATCGCAACGCAGCGCTGCTCGACGATGCCGCGGCGATCGGCCGCCGCGCCGGCGAGCGCACTGTGGCTCGGCTCGGCGCGCGGCGGCTGTCGACGCGTACCGCGCCGGTGCTGTTCGTGCCGCAAATGGCGCGAGGCGTATTCGGCCACTTAATCGGCGCTATTTCCGGCGCCGCGCTATACCGCCGCGCCAGCTTTCTGCTCGACCATCTCGACAAGCCGGTGTTTTCGCCGATCGTCACGCTGGAGCAGCAGCCGTTCATTCCCGGCGGGTCATCGAGCAGCGCCTTCGACCAGGAGGGCGTGGCCACGTCGCAGCGCGTGCTGGTCGAAGCGGGCGTGCTGCGCGGCTGGCTGCTCGGCAGCTATTCGGCGCGCAAGCTTGGGCTGGCCACCACCGGCAATGCGGGTGGCGTCTACAACCTGGTGGCGAGCCACGGCACGCAGGGCTTCGACGAGTTGATTCGCGACATGGGCGAGGGCTTGGTCGTCACCGAGTTGATGGGGCAGGGCGTCAACGGCGTCACCGGTGATTATTCGCGCGGCGCGGCGGGTTTCTGGGTCGAAAATGGCCAGATCGCGTATCCGGTCGAGAACGCCACCATCGCCGGCAATCTGCTGGACATCTACCAGCGCATCGTCGCCCTCGGTGCCGACGTCGATACGCGCGCCAACATCCGTTGTGGGTCGATGCTGGTCGAAGCGATGCAGATCGCTGGCGAATAGCGCGGGTAGCGTGGCGCGCTACAGCAGGATCAGCGTGCCCAGCCCGAGCAGGCAGAAGAATCCGCAGACGTCGGTGAACGTGGTCAGCACCACGCTGCCCGCCAGCGCCGGATCGATGCCCAGCTTCTTCAGCGTCACCGGCACGAACACGCCGACCAAGGCTGCGATCGCCTGATTGGTCAGCATCGCCAAGCCGACGACCAGCGCCAGCGACAGCCGGTCGAACCATAGGTAGGCGATCACGGCGACGACGACGGCCCACAGCAGGCCGTTCATCAGCGCCACCAGCAACTCCTTGCGCAGCAGCCATAGCGTGTTGCCGCCGCCGATCTGGTTCAGCGCATAGCCGCGGATCATCAGCGTCAGCGTCTGGCTGCCAGCGATGCCGCCCATGCTGGCCACCACTGGCATCAGCACCGCCAGTGCCACGATCTGGGTGATCGTGGCTTCGAACTGCCCGACAACGAACGAGGCGGCAAAGGCGGTCACCAGATTGATGCCCAACCACACGGCGCGGCGCCGGGCGGCTGGTCGGACCGGTGCGAACAAGTCTTCCTGCTCGGTCAGGCCGGCCATCGACATCCAGTCGTGCTGGGCGTCGGCGCGGATCACGTCGACCACGTCGTCGATCGTGATGCGCCCGACCAGCCGGCCGTCCTCGGGCGTCACCACCGGCGCCGACACCAGGTCGGAACTGTGGAAGCGCTGCGCCACGTCGCGC
This sequence comes from Hydrocarboniphaga daqingensis, assembly GCF_900129825.1. Taxonomy (GTDB): domain Bacteria; phylum Pseudomonadota; class Gammaproteobacteria; order Nevskiales; family Nevskiaceae; genus Hydrocarboniphaga; species Hydrocarboniphaga daqingensis. Next base: position 542,047 of record NZ_FQWZ01000003.1, read on the forward strand.
GCCTGCATCGTCACCGGCAAGGCCTCGCGCGAGCGGTCCATTACCTGCGCCACCAAGTGTTCCTCGGGCCGCGTCAGCAGCTTGTCCAGGCTCAGCGTGCCCAGATAGCCCCCGTAACGGTCGACGACGAACAGCGCGTCGGTGTGCGACGGCAGGTCGCCGCGCCGTCGCAAGTAGCGCTGAACCACGCCCAGCGATACGTCGGGACGCACGGTCACCGTGTCGGTGTTCATCAAGCCGCCGGCGCTGTCGGGCGAGAACGCCAGCACCGATTCCAGCCGCGTGCGGTCGTCAGCGTCGAGCGCCAGCATCACCTGCTGGGCGACGGTTTCGGGCAGGTGCTCGACGAAGTCGGCGAGGTCGTCGATGTCCAGCTCGCCAGCGGCCGCAACCAACTCGGCCGTGTCCATGTCGCGGATCAGGTTGCCGCGCACGCCTTCGGGCAAGTGCAGCAGCACCTCGCCGTCGTCGGCCGGGTCGACCATGTCCCAGACCAGCTTGCGCTCCGCCCACGGCAGCGCCGCCAGCAGATCGGCGATCTCGGCGGGGTTGAGCGCGGCCAGCGAGCGTTTGACCGGCAGCAGCCGGCCGCTGTCGAGCGCATTGCGCAAGCGGGCCAGACGCGATTCGGCAGTCGTTGCCATGAGCAGCATGGTCCTGTGGGGGTGGGGGTGCGACCGCCGGGCAGGATAGCGGCTGCCCCTGTATCGACCGTGAACCTGAAACCTGGCTTAAGCAAAAACCCTCGTGCAGGATCAAACTAGATTCAGCTAGACCTTGTCAGACTCCCGACAAAGTTTACGCACGAGGTCTCATGGACGACGACAAGAGCAAAAAGCTTATGGACAAGCTGCCGACCGATGTACCGCGCTGCCCGATCAATGTTGCCGCAAGGCGGTCGGGGCTTTCGGCCCACGTGATCCGGGCCTGGGAGCGCCGCTATTCGGCGATCACCCCCGACCGTACCAGCAAGGCTCGCCGGCTGTATTCCGACTGGGAAGTTCACCGCTTGGTCGTACTGCGCCAAGCAGTGGAACTGGGCCATCGCATCGGGGAGATTGCCCGGCTGCCGATTGAGGAGTTGCGCGCTCTGGTGGGCCGCGACGCGGTGCCCGGCGTCGAGGCGTCGCCGCGTATTCCGCTGCCCCGGTCGCGGCTGATCGAAGTCACGCTCGACGCGGTGCGTGCGTTCGACAGCGCCGGCTATGCGCAATCTTTGCTGCAGGCCACACGCACGATGACGGTGCCGGAGTTGTTCGACGACTTCGTGACCGCGCTGCTGGCCGAGATCCGTGCGCAGATCGCGGCCGGCGAAATGCGCGTCGCCCACGAGCGGTTCGCCTGGGCCTACCTTCGCGACTTTCTCGGCGACTTGCTGGCGAGCAGCGGCGCCGCGCCGTGGTCGTCGACGGCCGTCATATCGACCCCCGAGGGCGACCACCGCGAAGCAGCGGCCTTGATGGCCGCCGTCACGGCCAGCCGCGCCGGCTGGGATGTGGTCTACGCCGGGCCAGCAGTCCCGGTGGGCGAACTGGCTTACATCGTCCGCCAGCGGCACGCGGCCGTCGTCATCCTGGGCCTGCTGCCGGGCAGTACCGCACCGGCCGATCCGCCGCCGGCTCCCTGGGGTGCCGAGACCCAGTTGATGCTGTGCGGGCCTGGCCTGCCGCTCGGCAGCCAGCGTGAACTGCAGCAGCGTCTCGAGGACCTGCGCCGCCGTTAGCGTCGTCGTGCCCCCCGCTGTCGCCGTCGCCGTGACGGTCTGCGGGGGCACAGCGTCCGTGCCCGGCCGGGGGTTCGATAAACGATCATGGCTTGTGCTGTGCTTACAACGTGAACATAATTCAAAAAAAGAACAGGAAGCCGTCGCAGTGGGAACACGGGAGCGCCGCCAGCGGGAGTTGGGTCACCGGGAGCAGTTGATCCTGGAGACCGCGCGCGAGCTGATCCGCAGCGAGGGCTTGCTCAACCTGCAGATGGCGCGCATCGCCGAAAAGTGCGAGTACGCGGTCGGCACGCTGTATCAGCACTTCGCTTCCAAGGAAGACCTGCTGGTCGAGTTGACGCGCCAGGACACGGTCGAGCACGCGTCGATGATCGGCCGTCTGGCCGACTGGAAGGCAACGCCGCGCGAGCGCATCTTCGGTCTGGCCGCGGCCGACATGCTGTTCGTCCGCCGCCACCCCGATCACTTCCGGTTGGCGCAGTACGTTTTTTGCGAAGTGGTTTGGAACGCCGCGTCAGCCGAGCGCCGTCAGGCGGTGCTCGACGCCCAGGCGCCGATCGCCGAATTCGCTGCCGACATCGTCCGCGACGCGGTCACGGCCGGGCAGCTCGATCTGCGCGGCATGCCGCCCGAGCAAGCGGTGATCGGCCTGTGGTCGCTGGTCATCGGCATGCACAACCTGGTTCATGCCGAAGGCGTGATGCACCCGTTTCTGGTGCCCGATCCCTACCGGTTGATGTGTCGTCACATTCAAGCCTTGCTCAACGGGCAAGGTTGGCAGCCGCAGGTCGATCCGCTCGACGACGCGGCGCTCGATGCGCTGATTCAGAAAATCTTCACCGAGGTGTTCGATGAACATTGCAGTCCGGCCTGAGGCTCGGCGGCCCACGCTTTCACGCCATCGCGCCCGCGGCCTGTTGGCGCTGGCGATGGCAGCGGCGATGACCCCCGCACAGGCGATGACGCTGACCCAGGCCTATGAGGCGGCGCGCGCCCACGACCCGACGGCGGCCGTGTCCGACGCGCAGTACGCGGCGGATCGCGAAGCGGGCGTCATCGAGCGCGCCAACGTGCGTCCCAATCTCGGGCTGCAGGCCAGCGGCGCCTACGCCACGACCAAGTCCGTTGGCGTGTTCGGCCAGGCTCAAGATGAATACGGCACCTGGAGTGCGACGGCGCAACTGCGTCAGCCGCTGTTCCGGCTCGACTGGTTTGCGGTGGGCGACCGTGCCGATGCACTCGACAGTCAGGCCGAGCTAAACCTTCGCAACGCACGGCTCGATCTGCAGAGTCGCGTCGCGCAGCGCTACTTCAACGTGCTGATCGCCCAAGCCGCGCTCGACCAGGCCGAGGCTGAGGCTCGGGCGGTGACGCAGTCGCTGGACGACACGCGCAAGCGCTACGAAGTCGAACTGGTGCCTGGAACCGACCTCAAGGAGGCCATCGCGCGCCAGGATTTGTCGCAGGCATTGCGGGTGACCGCGCGGCGCAATCTCGAGAACGCGCGCGACGAGCTTGAGGAAACCACTGGCGACGGTCAGGCCGGCCTGCCGATGCTGCCGGACGACGTCAGCTTCCCGGCCTTGCAGCCGGCGACGGCCGAAGAATGGGTTGCCGCCGCGCGTGCATCGAGTCCGCGCATCGCCAGCGCGCGCATCCAGGCCGAGATCGCCCGGACTCGCGCCGAATCGACGCGCGCACAGGCGTACCCGACGCTGGACTTGGTCGGGACCGCTGGCCGTGATGACAACAGCCGTTTTTCGTTCGGGTCGCGCAACGACGACGCCCGTATCGGCGTCGAGCTGAACATGCCGATCTACGGCGGTGGCGCGATTCTGGCGGGCTTGAGGCAGGCCGATGCGCAGCAGCGCGCCGCGCAAGCCGAGTTCGAGCGGACCCAGCTGCAGATCGAACGCGAAACGCGCCAGCTGTTTCGCGCTGTCGAGACGGCGTATCTGCAAAACCGCGCCTACGAACGATCGGTATCGTCGGCCGACACCGCGCTTGCAGCCACTCGCAACGGCTACGACGCGGGTACGCGCACGATTACCGATGTGCTCGACGCGCAGAGTCGCCTGGTGCAGGCGCGCCGCGATCTGGCGACCACGCGCTACAACTTGTTGCTGAATCTGCTGCAGCTCAAGCAGATCGTCGGTCGTCTCAGCGAACGCGACTTCGCCGAGATCGACACGATGTTGACGATGCAGCCGGATGCGGCGCCGCGCTGAGCGCGTCGCGACCCGGTCCTGGATGTACCTCTTAACTAGCCGTCCTTCGGGAAAGCGGATATGAAACTCAGAATGGTGCTGATGCTGGTTGCCTGTTTCGTCGTCTTCGGTGCCGTGTTCGGCGCCAAGAGCTTCGGCAACAAGATGATGAACGAGTGCGTCAATGCGATGCCGACGCCACCGGCGGTGATCACGTCGGCTCGCAGCCAAGCCATGAGCTGGAATCGCAGCCTGGAGGCGATCGGCACGTTCACGCCGGTCAACGGCACCGATGTCACCGTCGAAGTCGGTGGCATCGTCACGGCGATCCACTTCGAGTCCGGGGCGCGTGTCGCCAAGGGCGCCCCGCTGTTGACGATGGATACCGCCAACGAACGCGCCGATCTGGCGCGCTTGCAGGCGCAGGCGGAATTGGCCGAACTCAATCGCGTCCGCCGCGAAAAGCTGTACAAGCTCGACGCGATTGCCAAGTCTGACTACGACGCTGCCGTCAGCGAGGCCAATGCCGCGCGAGCCGCCGTCGCCGCGCAAGCAGCGATGCTGGCCAAGAAGGACATTCGTGCGCCGTTTGCCGGTGTGCTCGGTATCCGCCGCGTGAACGTGGGTCAGTACATGCAACCCGGCACGGCGATCGTGTCGCTGCAGGCGCTCGATCCGATCGACATCGACTTCAGCCTGCCGGAACAGCAGACCGCAGCCGTACAGACCGGTTACACGGTGTCGATCAGCGTCGACGGTTTCGACGGCCAACGCTTCGAGGGCAAGGTGCTGGCGATCGAGCCGCGCATCGACCAAGGCACGCGCAATTTCATGGTCCGCGCGCGGGTCGCCAATCCGGAATACAAGCTGCGCGGCGGCCAGTTCGGCCGCGTCAGCCTGACCTTGCCGGGCGAGCAGAACGTGATCGCGGTGCCGCGCACGGCACTGAACTTCAGCTCGTACGGCACCTCGATCTTCGTCGTCGGGCCCAAGGCACCGCCACCGGCCGATGCGCCCAAGCCCTGCCCGGGCACCGAAGGCACGCCGACCGATATCGAGGTCGAGCAGCGCTTCGTCAAGCTCGGCGATACGCGTGGTGACTTCGTTGCCGTGGTCGACGGAATCAAGCCGGATGAAGAAGTCGCAACGGCGGGGCTGCTGAAGCTCGGCAACCACGCGCCGGTGATCATCGATAACAAGAACGCGTTGAAGAACGAGCTGCAGCCCAAGCCCAAGGAAGGCTGATCGGCGGCGCACCGCAGCATCCGTCACAGCCGCACGACCGGGTCGACCGGCGCAGGAACAAGCCATGAACTTTACCGACATCTTCATCAAGCGCCCGGTGCTGGCCACCGTGATCAGCCTGATCATCCTGCTGCTGGGTGCGCGCGCTGCATTCAATCTGAATGTTCGCGAATTCCCGTATCTGCAGAACGCACAGATCCAGGTCAGCGTTGCCTATCCAGGTGCCGATCCGACCTTGATCGAAGGCTTCATCACCACGCCGATGGAGCGCGAGATCTCGCAGGCGGGCGGTATCGACTTCATGACCTCGACCAGTGTGCAGGGGGCCAGCGTCATCACGGTCAATCTGCGCATGGACAAGGACCCGAACGAGGCCATGACCGAGATATCGGCCAAGGTCAACAAGCTGCGCAATCAGCTGCCCGAGGGCTCTGAAGATCCGATTATTGCGATCGCCGAGGCCGGTGGTACGGCGGCGATGTACATCTCGTTCTTCTCCGAGGTGCTCGACGACAGTCAAATCACCGACTACCTGCAGCGCGTCGTGCAACCCCAGCTCGCCGCAATTCCCGGCCTGGAAACCGCCGAGCTGCTCGGCGCGCGCGCCTACGCGATGCGCATCTGGCTCAAGCCCGACCGCCTGGCAGCGCACAACCTGACCGCCAGCGAAGTGTTTGCGCGCCTGCGCTCGCAGAACGTGCTGTCGGCCGTCGGCGAGACCAAGGGCAACCATGTCCGCATCGGCTTGTCGGCCAAAACCGATCTGCGCACCGCTGACGAGTTCCGCGACTTGGTCGTGCAGTCGGACGACCGTTCGGTCGTGCGCTTGGGTGACGTTGCCAATGTCGTGCTCGGCGCCGAGACCTACGATGGCTCGTCGATGTGGAACACGCGTCCCGCGATCTTCATCGGCATCAAGGTCCGGCCCGAGGCCAACGTCCTCGACGTCGTCAACGAGGTCAAAAAGATCTGGCCCGGCATCCTTCAGAACCTGCCGACCGGCCTGCAGGGCGAAATCGGCTACGACAGCTCGGAGTACATCCGCGAGTCGATCAGCGAAGTGCAGAAGACGCTGATTGAGGCCGTCATCATCGTCGTGCTGGTGATCTTCTTGTTCCTCGGCTCGATGCGCAATTCGTTGATCCCGGCGGTCACGGTGCCGTTGTCGCTGGTCGGTGCGCTGTTCCTGATGCTGGTGTTGGGCTTCACGATCAACTTGCTGACGCTGCTGGCGATGGTGCTGGCGATCGGCATGGTCGTCGACGACGCGATCATCGTCATGGAGAACGTGCATCGACATATCGAAGAAGGTCTGTCGCCGTTCGATGCCAGCATCAAAGGCGCGCGTGAGCTGGTCGGACCGGTGATCGCGATGACGATCACGCTGATGGCGGTGTATGCCCCGATCGGCTTCTTGTCCGGCATCACCGGCAAGCTGTTTACCGAGTTCGCGTTCACGCTGGCCGGTGCGGTGCTGATTTCGGGCATCGTCGCGCTGACACTGACGCCGATGATGTGCGCCAAGCTGCTCAAGCCCTCGCATGGGCCCGACGGCAAGGTCAACCGACTGCAGGTGTTCATCGATCAGCGCTTCGATCGCTGGCGCCTAGCGTTTCGCGCGCGTCTGCATGGCGCACTGCGCACGCGCTTGGTCATCGCCGTATTCGGTGCGATCGTGTTCGTGTCCTGCGGATTCTTGTTCGTATCGACGCCGGCCGAACTGGCACCGGAAGAAGACCTTGGCTTCGTGTTCGGCTTGGCCGAGACCGACGGCTACTCGTCGCAGGAGTACTTGAACCAGTACTTCGTCGATACGCAGAAAGCAGCGCTGTCGAATCCAGCCGTGGAGAACCTGTTCGCATTCACGATCGCCGGCACCGGCAGCACCAACCAGGGCTTTTTCGGCATGGTGCTCAAGCCGTGGAGCCAACGTGACCAGAGTGCCAAGGAGGTCGTCAACGACGTGACCGGCAAGGTCAACCAGATTGCCGCCGTGCGCGGCGCGGTGATCAACCCGCCATCACTGCCGACGCCCGGCCAAGGCTATCCGCTGGAGTTCGTCATCAAATCGACGGCTTCGCCGGAAACGCTGGCACAAGTCGGCGACCAGCTGGTCGCAGCCGGCTGGGTTTCGAAGAAGTTTTTCTTCGTCGCACCGCGTCTGCGGCTCGACCGTCCTGAGTCGGTGGTCGATATCGACCGTGACAAAGCCGCGCTGCTCGGTGTCGACATGTCGCAGTTGTCGGCCGATCTGTCCGCGCTGCTGGCGGGCGGCGAAGTCAACCGGTTCAACTACCAGAGTCGCTCGTACCGCGTGATCCAGCAGGTCCAGCGGGAGGCGCGTCTCGATCCGGCACAGCTCAGCGGCTACTACACGCGGGCGCGTGACGGATCGCTGGTGCCGATCTCGACGCTGGTGACGATCAGCGACCGCACGGTCGCACGCTCGATCGATCACTTTCAGCAGCTCAATGCCAACACGATCATCGCCGTGCCGCGCCCGGGCATCACGCAAGGTGAGGCGCTCAAGGTGTTCGAGGATGCAGCGCGTACGCTGCTGCCGGCCGGTGCTCAGGTTGATTACGCCGGGCCGTCGCGGCAGTTCAAGGCCGAAGGCTCGGCCTTGCTGGTGACGTTCGCGTTCGCGCTGATCGTGATCTATCTGGTGCTGGCCGCGCAGTTCGAGTCGTTCCGCGATCCGCTGATCATGCTGGTCACGGTGCCGATGTCGATCTGCGGGGCGCTGCTGTTCATCAATATCTTTGCCGTGACCAACGGCATGCAGATGACGCAGTTACCGGGTATGACGCTGAACATCTACACCCAGGTCGGCCTGATCACGCTGATCGGCGTGATCTCCAAGCACGGCATCCTGATCGTCGAGTTCGCCAACAAGCTGCAGGAGCAGGGCATGAGCAAGGCCGAGGCGATCGTCGAAGCCACCTCGATCCGTCTGCGGCCGGTGCTGATGACGACCGCGGCGCTGGTGATTGCGATGGTGCCGCTGCTGATGGCCTCGGGCCCCGGTGCGGCGTCGCGATTCTCGATGGGCCTGGTGATCGCCGCCGGCATGGGCATCGGCACGTTGTTCACGCTGTACGTGCTGCCGGCCATGTACCTGTATATCGGCCGCGACTACGCCAAGCTGCGCGAGCGCACTGCTGCGGCTGCCAACGCAACGTCCATTGCTGGAGCTTGATCGATGACCACCCTGAATCGTTTGCTGGCGGGCGTCCGCGTCGTTGATTTGTCGCGCTTGTTGCCAGGCCCTTACTGCTCGCTATTGCTGGCCCAGTACGGCGCCGAAGTGATCAAGGTCGAGGAGCCGCAAGGTGGCGACTACGCACGATCGCTGGAGCCGCAGCTGTTTCAGCTGGTCAATCGCGGCAAGCGCTCGGTGACGCTGGATCTGAAGAAGCCCGAAGACGTCGACGCATTCATGCGTCTATGTGATACCGCCGACGTCGTGCTGGAATCGTTCCGACCCGGCGTCATGGATCGTCTCGGCTGCGGCTATGACGCGCTGCGTGCGCGCAATCCGAAGCTGGTCTATGCGGCGCTGACCGGCTACGGCCAAACCGGTCCGATGCGTGACGACGCCAGTCACGACATCAATGCGCTGGCGATCTCGGGCGTGCTCGATCAGATCGGTGCCGCTGGGCAAGCGCCGGCGATGTCGAACGTGCCGATCGCCGATCTGGCCGGCGGTGCGCTGCATTGTGCGTCGGCGATCCTCGCGGCGGTCATCGGCGCGCGCAGCAGTGGCGTCGGTGCCTTCGTCGACAGTTCCTTGCTTGACGGCAGCTTCGCGTTGAACCTGATGGCGATGACCGCGATACGCGGCATCGGCAAGTCACGTCCGCGTGGCGCGGACATGCTCAGCGGTGGTCTAGCGCGCTACTCGGTCTACGAGTGCAGCGACGGTGGCTATATCGCACTCGGCGCGCTGGAGCCCAAGTTTTGGGCCGCCTTCTGCAAGGCCGTGCAGCGCCCTGATCTGATCGGCGATGGCACCTCGCCGCGCGCCGTTGCCGCCTTGGTCGAGTTGTTCAAGACGCAGAGCCGCGATCATTGGCAGGCCTTGTTGGCCGAGGCCGATTGCTGCGCTTGCGCCGTGCTGTCTCCGGAAGAGGCGATGCGCCACCCGCAGATCCTTGCACGCCGGATGGTCGATACCGTTGCCGGCAAGCCGGCACCTGCGTGTGCCGTGACGTTCGGCCACGCCGAGGTTCCCGTGTTGGCCGAAGCCCCGCGCTTGGGTGAAGGCAATGCCGAACTGCTGTCGGCGATCCGTTCGGATTCGATCGCGGGTTGAGTTGCTGATGCGGCGTATCGGCGCCGCGATGCCGCGTGCCGATAGCGACGATGGTCGGTACCGTCGGTGATGCCGACCACGCTGTCCGCTACCCATCAGCCGCTGAATTTGCGCAAAAAGAAGGGGCGGCAATCGAGGCCGCCCCTGAGCGGGGTTGGCAGCGTAGGGGTCAAGTACGCCACCAGGGGGTTCATCGATCAAAGCTGCGTACATGCATCGTGCCATGGTCTGAAACGCGGCTAAGTGCTTGTGTTGCGCCACTTGTTACAAATCGCGACGCTGCCATGGGCCTGCATCGTGCACGATCACGGCAGCTGCGCCTTTCGTTTTGCAGGTCGAGGCTGGCGGTGTGTCACCGGTGCTCGGCTGCTGTCTAAGCTGTGGCATCGCGACCGATGCCATCGCAGCGCCGATGCGCTGCGTACGGGTGCCATAATGAAACGCACCGATAAACACCACCAACAGCAAATGGAGTCGCTGAACTCATGAGTGTCGAGGTTGGGGGCGCGAACATCCTGTTGGTCGATGACGACGGCGGCATCTTGAGGCTCTTTCGGCGCTGTCTCGAAGGTGATGGCCACCGCGTCAGCACCGCTCGCACGGCGGCGGAAGCCGAGGCGGCGCTTGGACGCGCTGTTTTCGATTGCTGCGTGCTCGACCTCGACCTGGGCGAGGATTCCGGGCTCAAGCTGCTGCCGCAGCTGCGCGAGTGGGCGCCATGGATGCGCGTCATCATGGCCACTGCTACCGACGATGTCGGCACCGCGCTGCAGGCGATTCGAGTGGGTGCGTCCGATTACCTGGTCAAGCCATGCGACCCCAGCCAGCTGTCGCATGCGGTCGCGCAGCAAGTGGAAGCGCGACGCCTCGAACAGCGCGTGCAGGCCTTGGAAACCGACCGGCGCGATGGGCATGCCGATCTGCGCACGTCGAACCCTGCGCTGTCGGCGACGCTGGATATGAGCCGCCGCGTCGCCGATACCGACGCTACCTTGCTGGTGCTCGGCGAGAGCGGCACCGGTAAGACGATGTTGGCGCGTGCGATCCACGACATGAGTCCGAGGCGCGAAGCGGCGTTCGCGACCGTCAGCTGCCCCTCACTGTCGGCCGAGCTGCTGGCCAGCGAACTGTTCGGCCACGTACGCGGCGCGTTCACCGGTGCGACCGACAACCGCCAGGGCCGCGTACAGTTGGCCGAAGGCGGCACCTTGTTCCTCGACGAGATCGGCGATCTGCCGATGGCCTTGCAGCCCAAGCTGCTGCGTTTCCTGCAGGACCGTGAATACGAGCGTGTCGGTGATCCGCACACCCGCACGGCCAACGTGCGGGTCATTGCGGCGACCAATCAAGACCTGAAGAAGATGGTGGCCGAAGGCCGCTTCCGCGAAGATCTCTACTATCGGTTGAATGTCGTCACGCTGGAGTTGCCGGCGCTGCGTGAGCGTCGCGAAGACGTGCTGCCGATCGCCGAGAAGATCCTGCTGCAGCTCGCTGCTCGCTACGATCGGCCTGCGCGGCGTTTCAGCAAGGAAGCCGCGTCGTTGTTGAGCCTGCACGCGTGGCCCGGCAATCTACGCGAGTTGCGCAATGCGGTGGAGCGGGCGGTGATCATTTGCGACGGAATCACGATCGGCCCCGAGCACCTGCCGTTCGGGCGCATTGCGCCGAGCTCGGGTCAAGGCCTGCGCGCGGGTGACCCCATCAGCCTCGAAGAACTGGAGCGCGCCCACATCGAAGCCGTCGTTGCTAATACGTCGAGCCTCGAAGCAGCGGCCAAACTGCTGAAGATCGATAGCAGCACCCTGTATCGCAAACGCAAAGCGTATGACCAGAACGTCGATTAGACCGTCAGCACGGCTTCAGCCGTAGCCCCTCATCGTCACGCCGTCGCAAGGATGCGACCGCCAGCCAGCCGATCCGGCGGCGGCGAATACCAGGCAGGAGATGGTGGTGACTCAAGCAGTGACGCTCTATTGCGGCGCCCGGCAGCAGTTCGCGCTTTCGGCTCGACTGCAGCAGGCGATCCGTCTGTTGCAGATGTCGTCCGAACGCTTCGAACAGGAAGTTCAGCAAGCCTTGGTCAGCAATCCATTCTTGCGTGATACCCGGCTCGATGACGACCTCGCCGAGCCTAGTGACGAGCCGACATCAGCGGCGATGCCGGCCGATATCGACGTGCTCACGCCGATGCTCACCACGTATGACGGCGCGAGCCGCGATTGGGATCATGACGACCGGCCGATGACGACCCTGCCTGGGGATAACAGGTCATTGCATCAGGACGATCGTGCTGACGACGGCGACGATGCCGTGCAGAGACTGAGCCGGGCCGCCGGATTGCGCGAGCACTTGCGAGACCAAGCGTTGGCGTCGGCGCTACCGGTGCGCATCCATCTCGCATTGGAGATGCTGATCGACAGTATCGATGACGACGGCTACTTGCGTGACGACACGGCGCTGCTGGCAGCTTCGCTATCGGACGAGCTTGGATTGAAGCCAGCGCTGAGCCGGGCCGAGCTCGACACGGCCCACCACGCATTGCGAGGCTTCGAGCCGGCCGGTGTCGGTGCACGCGATCTGGTGGACTGTTTGTGCCTGCAGATCGATGCTTCGGATGCACCGCTGCCACGGCGCGAGCTCGCTCGACGCCTGCTATGCGACGGGCTGGATCTGCTGCTACGCCGTGATTTCGTTCAACTGCGGCAGCGCTTCGATCGCAGTCGAGTTGACCTTCTGGCGGCCTACGATTTGATCCGCCGTCTGGATCCGAAGCCGGGTGAGCGTTACTCAATCCCATCGGCGCAGATCGTGACGCCTGATGTAATCGTGCAGATCGAGCAAGGCCATCCTCAAGTCCGTTGCAACCCGGCGTTGCAAGCGCATGCGGCGCTCGATCGGCGCATGAGCGAGCTCTATCAAAGGGCCCGTCGTGGCGGAGACGGCGTCCCGCAGTTGGCTAGGCAACTGCAGGAAGCACGCTGGCTGTTGCGCAACATCGAACAGCGGTTCGTGACGATCCGGCGCGTCGCCGATGCGATCGTCGACCGTCAGCCGATGTTCTTCATCGATGGCGATGTGGCGCTGATGCCGCTGACGCTGAAGGACATCAGTGAAAGCCTCGGCTTGCATGAGTCGACCGTTTCGCGGGCCACGGCCAACAAATACATGCAGACGCCGCGTGGCATCGTGCATTTCAAGCACTTCTTCCAACGGCCGTTGGTCCAGCACGACGGCGGTATCCGCTCAGCCGCATCGGTGCGTGCACTGATGCAATCCTTGATCGACCGTGAGGACGCCAACGCGCCGCTGTCGGACGTCAGCCTCGCGGCGGTACTCGGACAGCGAGGCGTCAAGGTGGCGCGTCGCACCATCGCCAAGTACCGCACGATGATGCGCGTCCTGCCAGCCGACCTGCGTCGGCAGAAATCGTGACGGATTCGCGAGCCACGGCGGTAATCGGCGATTACCGCCGTTGTGCATCAATGGCGCGGCGGAAACTCGTTTTCGCTCGGCGGCAACGACAGATCGGGAGGCGCGATCTTGGTACCGGCATCGTGGCGCTCGGTGTCGTCAGGTGCCGATGCGAGCGGGTCGTTGCGATCGGCATCGGGTAGGTAGCCGAGCCGGCGCAGCATCGGTGTCGTCAGAATGCCGATCGAGATCAAAGCCATTGCGGTCTTGGTGGTGGTCCAGAATGTCATGTCGGATTCCCTCTGAAGGTTGGAGCAGGAGTATCGATTCGCGGTGTCGACGTCGCTGTCGTCGGCATTGCGGCCGTGACTTGATAGCTGCGCCACAAACGCCAGATGTCCAAGCCGGTGGCGATCATCAGCATCGGACGCAGCTTGCCTCTGCCGAAAACCGAGCGTGCCAGGCCCACGACCGCGAGCGCGGCAAAGGCATAGGGCAGCATCGGCAGTACGCTGCGTGCGGCATGCTCGACACGCGCAATGGAACGCAGCGGAGACCGCAGCACATCCGCAGCTAGAACCAGCTGCTGTCGGCTTTGGTCGAGTTGCGCAATTAGCACCGCGTCGTCGGACTGAACACGGATGCTCGGCCCGCCGGCGGCGCCGTTGCGCGGCGTATTCGGATCAACATCACCCGATCGAGATACAGGGGTGGGAGGTATCGTCATCAGCTTGCTCCGGTGGGTTGGTGCACATCGGTGGGCGATACCGGTCGATTTCGCTGTATCGTGGCAACGGCGTCGCGGGGGCGGGTCAGCACGGGTCCGAGCGTCGATGGCGCAGCATCGGGCTTGCTTTCGAACATCGTTCGGTCTTTGTCGAAAGCGTCGATCGATGCACTGAACGCCGCGCGCGTCGGCTGTCGCGGTCGACGCATCGCGCCCCAGGCCAGCATCGTGGCCACGGTAAACAGCAGCAGCAATGCGACGGCGGCATGCAAACGCCACGGCGTCTGCCAGAACGCGATCAGGACGACAACGCTAGCCAGCTGTAGACACAGCATCAGGCCGACGATGAACGCACTGGCGCGCGCCAGCATGCCGAGCAACCGTGACTGCTCCTGCCCGAGTTCGTGCTGCAGCAACTCGATCCGCGCGCGCCCGTATCGCAGCAAGGCGGTCGCCAGTCCGTGCAGACCGCCCTGAGCTTGGGGAGTCATCGTATGACTCGCCTAGCTGCGGCTGCTGCCGAGATGGCTGATAAACCCGATCGTCAAAGCGGCCAAGCAGACGATCGCAGCGGCTTGCCACGGCTTTTCGCGGGCATAGCGCACACTCGCATCCATCGCCAGGCGGCTGCGCTCCACTGCTGCATCACGCATCGGTCCGATCTGCGCTTTGACCTGCTCCAGGCTCTCATTGAGCTTGTGTCGCGCAAGGTCGACGCCTTCGTTCTTCAGCGAGGTCGTTGCCTGCAGCAGTTGTTCGGCGTGATCGACCAGCGACTGGAAGTCGCGGTTGAGGTTATCGCGTGCATGGCTGATGTCGGCGGTCGAGGACATGTTCTTCATGAGGTATCTCCTGTGGGCGGGCGATCGGGGTGGGCGCATCCGCAGGTTCCGTACCCGCGCTGATTGAAGCAGATGCACACCGTTCAACACCGGCAGCCTACGACGTGCCAATCGAACGCCAGCCGAACGGATTGCCGTCAAATCCGATTGAGCGGCGTCGAGTATCGCGAGGCATGGCGCTTGCTCACTGCTGCAACACAACACGCAGATCATCCACCTACCAACGGGAGAGCGGAATGCGACAGCAGGCAGAAGACGCGATCGTCGAAACACCGTCATGCACGTTGAGGCATATGCTGGCGGATGCGCTGGTTCGTATCCGGGCACAGAGCCGTCATGCCGTCGAGTCTCTGTCGAGCGAAGACGCGAGTGCGCAGAGCATGTGCGACACCAGCCCGGCCAAGTGGCACCTGGCCCACAGCAGCTGGTTCTTCGAGACGTTCGTGTTGCAGGCTTATTTGCCGCAATACAAGCCATTCGATGTGCGCTTCGACGCCTTGTTCAATTCGTACTATCAGCGTCATGCCCGCTGTATTGCGCAGCCGATCCTTCCGCGATCACAACGCGGCCTGTTGACGCGCCCTGGACTGCACGAGGTTATCGCGTACCGACGTCATGTCGATCAAGCACTGATCGATGCACTGCTGGGTGATCATGCGCTGCCCGATGCCTCTCTAGCGGTCATCGAGCTCGGCTTGCATCATGAGCAACAACATCAGGAGCTGATGCTGACCGACATCAAGCATCTGTTCTCGCTCAATCCCTTGCTGCCTGCCTATGCAGCGGCATCGCTGCGGTCAACGTCGCTACCGTTGCTGCAGTGGCGTCCGTTTGTCGGCGGCTTGGTCGAAGTCGGTCACGACGGTCGCGGCTTTGCATTCGACAATGAGTCGCCGCGCCATCGGCAGTGGCTGGCGCCTTTTGCATTGGCATCGCGCTGGGTCAGTAATGCCGAGTATCGTGCGTTTATCGACGATGGCGGCTATCGCGATCCGCAGTGGTGGCTGGCAGCGGGCTGGGCCACCGTCGAGGCGTCTCGCTGGAAGCGGCCGCTGTACTGGAGCACTGACCTTACGTGCGAGTTCACGCTATACGGCCTGCAGCCGCTCGATCCCGCGCGTCCGGTATCTCATATCAGCTACTACGAAGCGGATGCGTATG
This sequence comes from Hydrocarboniphaga daqingensis, assembly GCF_900129825.1. Taxonomy (GTDB): domain Bacteria; phylum Pseudomonadota; class Gammaproteobacteria; order Nevskiales; family Nevskiaceae; genus Hydrocarboniphaga; species Hydrocarboniphaga daqingensis. Next base: position 557,681 of record NZ_FQWZ01000003.1, read on the forward strand.
CGCGGTGGGCTGGCGCCAGGCTACCGACGGAAGCCGAGTGGGAGCATGCGGCAGCTGCATTACCGGTCGAAGGCCAGTTCATCGACACGGCTCCGTCGGAGTTGCATCCCTGCATGGATCATCCAGCCGCATCGATGTACGGATCGGTCTGGACATGGACCGCAAGCCCCTATGTCGGGTACGCCGGCTACCGAGCAGACCCTGGCGCGCTTGGCGAGTACAACGGCAAGTTCATGAGTGACCAGTGGGTGCTGCGCGGTGGCTCGTGCCTGTCGTCGAGTACGCATCTGCGTTGCAGCTACCGGAACTTCTTCGCTGCCGATGCGCGCTGGCAGGTCAGTGGTATCCGATTGGCACAGGGGCTCTGACATGGCGTTGGATCATCGCAAGCCTCGCGCCGATACCGGCGCGGTGATGGATGCGGAGTTGCTCGGCGTCGTCGTCGACGGGCTGTCGGCGGCGCAGAAGTGGCTACCGCCGAAGCTGTTCTACGACGAGATCGGATCGCGCTTGTTTGAACGCATCTGCGAGCAGCCGGAGTACTACATCCCGGCGGCCGAGCGCTGGCTGTTGAAGGCGCACGCCAACGCGCTGGCTCAGTACGGCGGCCCGGCTTGCGTGTTGATCGAGCCCGGTGCCGGCAGCGCAGAAAAATCCTTGTTGCTGCTTCAGGCGCTCGATCAGCCATTGGCCTATGTACCGGTCGAGATCTCGTCGACGGCGCTGGCCGGAAGCGTGGCGCGCGTTCGCGCCGCGATGCCGGATCTGCAGGTGCAACCACTATGCGCCGACTTCACTCGCGCATTTCAGTTGCCCAAGCTCGATTGGCGGCCGTGGACGCGGCGCATCGTGTTCATGCCGGGGTCGACGATCGGCAACTTCGCGCCGCATGAGGCGCGTTCGTTGATGGCCGATTGGCGCCGGCTGGCCGGACCGCGCGGTCTACTGGTGCTCGGCGTCGACCTGCTCAAGCCGCGTGAGGTGCTGGAGCCGGCGTATGACGATGCAGCCGGCGTCACGGCAGCGTTCAACTTGAATCTGCTGGCGCGGCTGAATCGGGAACTACAGGCGGACTTTGATCTGGACGCGTTCGCGCATCGTGCTTGGTTCAACCAGGCCGAGCGCCGCGTCGAGATGCACCTGGTCAGCCGCCGCGCTCAGCAGGTTCGGATCGGTACGCACAGCTTTAGCTGGACCCGCGGCGAGACGATCCACACTGAAAACTCATACAAATACACGCCGGCAGACTTCGCCGTGCTGGCGCTGGATGCCGGCTGGTTCCGCCGCGAGCTTTGGGTCGATCCACACGGCCGTTTCAGCTTGCAGTGCTTCGAGGCGCGGAGGTGAGTGAGTCGGTTCTGGCGTTGCTGCAATGGCCGGCGATGCTGGCCACGCTGACCGCTGCCTGGCTGGTGGCCTCGCAGCGGTCGGGGCGGCGCAGTGCCGGGTTCTGGATCTACCTGCTGAGCAATGCCTTGTGGACGGTCTGGGGCCTACAGATGCAGGCCTGGGCACTGGTGCTGTTGCAGTTCGGCTTGGCCGCGATGAACCTGCGGGGCGTGCGCAAGAACCAGTAGCCGGTGTTGTCAGTCGGGCTTGCGCGCCGGTCGGTCCGTGCGGTCACGTTCATTGCCGCTGTGCAGCTTGTCGGCACCGGGCTGCGCGCGCGTGCCGGTCCGTGACGGCGGATCACTGGCGGGAAACGAGTCGTAGGAGGCTTCATCGACCGGGTCCTGGGTATCGATGCTGGGTACCGGTGGGCGCTCCTGCGCCGTTGTCTTGCGCTGCTTGCGATCGAGGTCGTGCCTCATGGCGAATCTCCGGTTGGCGTTGATGCGATGGGCGTCGTCGCATTGAGGCATGCAGCCGCTGAACGCAGCATGGGCGCGCAGTCCGTTGACACGCGAAGGCTGCCGTCCGCTTGCTGACCGCGGTCATGCCCAAGCCGGCGGCTGCGTGCTTCAATGCGGGTGTCGTTCGCTATCCGTGGAGATCGTGATGAGCGCATTGCCCAGTTACTGGATTTCGCACAGCAGTTGTCGCCTGCACCGGATGGAGCCCGGGCACCCGGAATGCCCGGAACGGCTTGCCGCCGTCGAAGACCGCGTGATGGCGAGCGGGCTTGATCTGTTTCTGCATCGGCTCGATGCGCCGGCGGCGACCGCCGACGCGCTGCTGCGCGTGCATGGTGCCGAACATGTCGAATCGGTACTGCGCACTCGTCCGACCGAAGGGCTGGTGCATATCGACCCGGACACGTCGATGAATCCGCATACCGCCGACGCGGCGCTTCATGCCGCCGGTGCCGGCGTGTTGGCGGTAGATCTGCTGATGTCGCGGCGCGCTGGCTTTGTGTTCTGCAACGTGCGTCCGCCAGGGCATCACGCCGAGCGCAATCGGGCGATGGGATTCTGCTTCTTCAACAACATCGCAGTAGCCGCCGCCGAGGCGCTGTCGCGTGGGCTGTCGCGCGTGGCGATCCTCGACTTCGACGTGCACTACGGCAACGGCACGGCCGACATCTTCCGCAACGAGCCGCGCGTGCTGATGTGTTCGACGTATCAGCACCCGCTGTACCCGTACTGGGCCGGCGACGGCGATGCGCCGGGCTTGATCGACGCACCGCTCAGCGAAGGTGCCGGCAGCGATGAATACCGCGACGCGGTGACGCAGCACTGGTTGCCGGCACTCGACGAGTTTGCGCCTGAGATGCTGCTGGTGTCCGCCGGCTTCGATGCCCATCTGCGCGACCCGCTTGCCGGCCTGCGTCTAACCGACGACGACTATTACTGGACCGGGCAGCAGTTGCGCGATTTCGCTGCGCAGCGTTGCAGCGGCCGTGTTCTGGCGATGCTCGAAGGCGGCTATGACCCGCATGCGCTGTCGCGCTGCGTCGAGGCTTTCGTGCGGCCCTTCGTTGGCGCATGAGCGCGCAGAACCTCGAAGCGCTGCTGCACAGCCGCGCGGTGCTGGCCGTCGGCGAGCCAAGCTCGGCGCTGGAGCGCGGCTTGCTGCGGCGCTTGCAAGCCAGTGCCGATTCGGTGGTGATCGCCGATTCCTGGTGGTCGCTGCACGCGCATCTGCATCGTCGCGACGATGTGCCGCGGTTGGCCGTGGTGTTCGATGCCGCGTTGATCAGCGTCGATGTCGTCGACGCGCTCGGCGCATCGCACTGTCGCGGCGTGATCTGGACCAGCGCCGAGTCGATTCCCGACGCGGTGCTGCAAGCGGCGCGTCCGCATCGGCTGCGCTTCGTCGGACCGCGCTCGGCTGGCTTCTTTCTCGGCGGCGGCCTCAGCGCCGGCGAATTTCCGCCGGATGTGGCGGCGGGATCGCTGGCCTTGATTGCGCAATGGGGGTCGATCGCCGCCGCTGCGATCGATTGGGCGGCAGGTCGGGGCATCGGCTTTTCATGGGCCGTGACCACCGGTGCTGAGTCCGACGCCGACATCGCCGACTTTCTCGACGTTGCCGCCCTCGACCCTGCGACGCGCGCCGTCATCCTGCAACTCGGTGCCGTACGCGCCGGACGCAAGTTCATGTCGGCCGCGCGAGCCTGCGCGCGCTTGAAGCCGGTCGTCGTGCTGCAGAGTCGCGTCGGGGGTCGCGAAGCGCTCACCGGTACCGACCCGGTACGCACCGCCGCCTTCGCTCGCGCCGGCTTGGTCGAGTGTTCGACGCTCGACGGCTTGTTTGACGCACTGACGGCGCTGGCGCGGATACCAGCGCGGCCGCAAGTACGCGTGATCACCGTCGGCAATGGTGCCGGGCTGTGTGCGCTCGGTGTCGATGCGGTGTTGCGCCACGGATTGGCACTGGCGCACTGCGCACCGGCCACGGTCGACGCGATCGGCGCGCTGGCACCGCGCGCGCGTGCGCTGGAAGGCGCGATCGACGCCGGGCCGGTCGAGCCACAGGCCCTGGCCGATCTGTGCCGGCGTCTGATGGCCGATGACGGCGTCGACTACGTGCTGATGGTGCACAGCCCGCAGCTGGATTCGGCGCATCAGCTGTACGTCGACGCGCTGTTGGCCGCGCAACTCGGCCCCCGCTTGGTCACGGTGTGGCTGGGCCTGAAGACCGCGCTGGAAGCACGGCGTCGGTCCACCGACGCAGGCTTGGCCACGTTCGTCACGGCCGGGCAGGCCGCGCGTGCCCTGCGCTATCGCTGGTTGCACGGCCGCACCCGCGAGTTGCTGATGCAGACGCCACCACCGGTGGATCGCGAGCCGGTCGACCGGCTGGCTATGCAGCAGATGCTGCAAGCTGCCGCAGGGCGTGGTGATCATCAGCTGCCGACGCCGGCCGCCGACGAACTGCTGGCGCGCTACCGCCTGCCGCTGCGCACGCCGGCCGGCGCGATGGCGGCGCGGGGCTTCGAGCTGAGCATCGAGCGCCATCGCGAGATGGGCACGTATCTGAGCATCACCGCCGTCAGTGGCCTGCTGCGCTCGGACACCGGCATCGGCTTTGCGCCACTCGACGGTCTGTTGGCCCAGCGGATGATCGAGGCGATCAATCTGCCGCTGTCGGAGCGTGCGCAAGCGCCGCTGGCCGCCGCCTTGCTGTCACTGTCGCAGATCGCGCTGGATCAGCCTGCGGTGGCGCAACTGCGCCTGACGCTGGCGCTGGACGAGCGCGCGCAGCTGCACCGGATCGGAGATGCTTCGGTCGAGGTGGACCCGACGCCGCCGCTCGAGCGTCGGCGCCTGATCCTGGCGCCGTATCCGGACGTGCTGCAGAAGGTCGTGACGACCCGCGACGGCCGACGCTATCGATTGCGACCGATCCGCCCCGAAGACGAGCCGGCGCTGGTGACCTTGCTGGAACGGCTGCGTCCCGACGACGTCCGCCTGCGCTTTTTTGCCGCAATCCGCTACTTCTCGCACGAGATGGCAGCGCGTATGACGCAGATCGACTACGACCGCGAGTTGGTGCTGATCGCGCAGCCCGACGATGAGCCAGAGACGCTATGCGCGGTGGCGCATCTGGTCATCGATGCTTATGGCGAACGCGGCGAGTTTGCGTTGCTGGTGCACCACGACCACGCCGGTAGTGGCCTGGGGCGGCAGCTGATGAACGAGCTGATTGCCCACGGTCGCGCGCAGCAGTTGCAGCAGATCGTCGGCGATGTGCTGCGCCACAACCGGCCGATGCTGGCCTTGGCCGCGCACCTCGGCTTTACCGAAAAGCCGCATGACCAGGAGCCCGACTGTCGCCGGGTCGAGCTCGACCTGTCGCCCGGTGCCGCCGCGACCGGTTTGTAGGAGTGCTGTCGAAGCGATTCGCATCAGGGGACGTTGTTCGTTTGCCTTGGGCTCGTAAGCTGGACTGACGGCGCTGCTCGGCGCTGCCGGCCTCGCAACAGACCCAGGTGATCGCCATGGAAACCACTGTTTTGCGTCATCACGTTCTCGACCGTGCGCCGGTCGCCGAACCCATTGCCGCTGTGCGTCGCGCACCGCTGGAGATCGCGGCGCTCGAATACGACGTGGCCAGCGTCGGCGCCACCGAGCCGTCGCACGCCGAGGAGAATCAGGCGGCGTTCTATCTGGTGCATTACCGCTTGCCCGAAACCCACTGAGCCGGTCAGCGGCGCTGGCGATGCCGTCTTTGGACGACCTGATCGAGCGCATCGACCGGGATTTTGATCGCGAGCATCTGGCGTCTTTCTGGACGCTGGAACCGCTGCTGGCCGCATTTGTGCAGCGCCAGCATGCGGCGGCGCTGGTCAACCGCGAGCTGCAGCAGCTGTGCCGCGACCCGTCCTACATGGGCGACTGGCGACCCAACCAGCTGATGCTGCATCGCGGCCGGGGCTTCGCCTTGTCGATCTGGTGGTTCGAGCGCGAGCGCCGCTACCTGCACACGATGCCGTACCTGGGCTACTACGTGCCGCTCGGTCGTGATCCGCTGCGCTGCACCCGCTACGCCTTACCCGGCGCTTACGACAACGCGGTATTCGATCCGGGCTTGCGCATCGAGCGCATCGGTCGCCGCAACGTGCAGCCGCTGCAGATTCTGCCGCTGCACGGCGACCGCGACGTCTATGACTTTCATGTGGACCGACCGGTGCCGGTACTCAAGCTGACCACAGCTGCGTTTCACAGCCTCGAGTGGCTTTTCGACCGCGATACCGGCTACGCGGTACAGGCCAACGACAGCGAACTGAGCGCCACTCAGTTACGTATCGCTGCTTATCTGCTCGGGCAGTTGGGTGATGCGCAATCACTTGGGCCTTTGCAGGGCTTGCTGCGCCATCGCCATCACGCGGTGCGATGGGCGGCGATCCAAGGCTTGGGTCGGCTCGACGCCGACGCGGCCAGGGCCGCGCTGCGTCAGGCCGTACAGGACGAGCATCCGCATCTGCGTCGCGCCGCGCAGCGCACACTCGATGCTGCCAGCTGATGGCGCGCGTTCTGGATGTCGGCTGCGATCGGGTCGTGTCGATCGCCGAATTCGTCGAGCAGGTCGAGACCCAAGTCGACTTGCGCGACCTCGATAGCGTTGCCGCTGCCGCGCCGCTGCTGCGGGGTCTGGCCAACGATCGACGCTTGGTCGTCGACCGGCTCAACCGCCAGGTCGAACATCTGTTTCGCCGCGACACGGTCGCATCGGCGCAAGTGCTGTATCTGGGCGAGGGCCGTGATTTTTATCTGCGCGCCAACATCTGGCCGTCGCAGCACGAGATCGACAGCGGTCGGATGAGCCGCAACGCGTTTGCTTACCACTTGGCGCACGACCACAACTACAGCTTCATGACCGTCGGCTATCACGGCCCCGGTTATCGCACCGCGTTGTACGACTACGATCACGATCGTGTCAGCGGCTACATCGGCGAAACGGTCGACTTGCGCTATGTCGGTGAGCAGCACTTCGGGATGGGCATGGTGATGCTGTACGAAGCCAGCCGCGATGTGCACACCCAGCATCCGCCCGAGGCACTGAGCGTGACGTTGAACTGGATGATCGCGACGCCCGAAGTGCGGCTGCGCGACCAGTTCTTCTTTGATCTGGAGCGACGTCAGCTGATCGACTACCCGCTGGAGCTGGACGGCTCGCGTCGGATCTCGGTGCTGCGGATGGCAGGCGATATCGGCAACCCGGACACGCTGCAACTGCTGCACGACCTGGCGCTGACGCATCCGTGCCGGCGCACGCGTTTGGCTGCCTGCACCAGCTTTGCCCGCTTGGCGCCGGCATCAGAGGTGAGGGCCTTGTGGCAGCGTGCTTGCGATGATCCCGAGCCGATGGTGGCGCTCGCCGCACGCCGGCAACTGCAGGAGCCCGTCGACGCCGTCACGTCGATCGACTAGCCGCGCTCGTCGACGGCCGGCACCGTCGTCAGTGGATTGCGTCAGGCGCTGTTGTCGACTTCGCGAATGCGGCCTGCGTAGCCGATCGCCCATTGCTCGAAGCTTTCGGCGTCCAGTGCCGGCGAATAGTGGAAGCCCTGCTGCTGGGGGCATCCCAGATTGGCGAGTTGGCGCGCCTGCTGCGGGGTTTCGACGCCTTCGGCGACGACGTCCAGCTCGAGGTTCTGCGCCAGCGCGATCGTGGCCGAAATGATGCCGCGCGCCTGCCGCGATACGTTCATCGTGCTGACGAACTGACGGTCGATCTTGATCTTGTCGATCGGCAGCCACTGCAGGTAGTTGAACGACGAGTAGCCGGTACCGAAATCGTCCATGCCGATGCGGTAGCCCAGACGGCGGATCGAATTGAGCAGCTCGCGGGCTTCATCCGAGGTATCGAACAGCACGCTCTCGGTCAGTTCCAGGTCGACGCGATTGTCGATCGGCTCGATGCCCGCACACAGCAGGCGCAGCTGCTGCAGGATGTCACCGTCCTGCAGCTGCTTGGCCGAGACGTTGACGGCGATGCGCCAGCGATGGCCGGCCTTGCTCCAGATATCCGCCTGCTGGTGTGACTGCGCCAGGCACAGCTGCGCCAGCGGCATGATCAGGCCTTCTTCTTCGGCGATGCTGATGAACTGCTGCGCCACCAGCAGCCCGCGGTCGGGATGGTGCCAGCGCATCAGCGCTTCGGCGGCGACCACGCGGCGCTGCGCGAAGTCGATGATCGGCTGGTAGTACACCTCGAACTCGCCATGTTCGAGCCCGCGCCGGATCTCATTGCCCAGCGCCTTTTGCGCCCGCAGCTGCCCGGCGAGCTTGCCACCGGCAAAGCGAGCGTTGTTGCGCCCGCTCTTTTTGGCTGCGAAAACGGCGGCTTCGGCGCTGCTGATCAGCTGCTCGGTGGTGGCGCCGTCGTCCGGATAGATCGCGATGCCGATCGAGGTCGACATGTTCAGCACCTCGTTCTGGATCAAGTACGGCTCGAACACGCCGCGCAGCACCACGCTGGCCACGCTCTTGATGCGCGCTTCCAGCTGCAAGCCGCCATCGCCGATCGGCAGAAGCGCAACGAACTTGTCGCCGCTGTAGCGGAACAGCTGCGTTCCGGTCGGCATCAGTTGCTGCACGCGGTTGACCGCTTCGACCAGATAGCGGTCGCCGAGTCGGTGCCCGACACGCTGGTTGACCGAGCGGAAATTGTCGAGATCCAGATACATCAGCACCACGTCGAGCTGACGCGCCGATGCCTGGTCGAGCAGCGCCTCCAGGCTTTCCTCGAGCTTGGCTCGATTGCCCAGTCCGGTCAGCGCATCGTGGTACGCCAGTCGGCCGAGCCGCTCGCTGCGGTCGTGGAACAACCGCATCGCTTGCGACATATCGCCGAATTCGTCGCCGCCGACCGGCGGCAGCACGCCGGGGTCCAAGCCCCGATTGATCTGGCGCATCGCATTGGTGACGTCGCGTAACGGCCGCAGGATCGAGCGCATCACGGTCACGATCAGCAGTACGCCCGAGCACAACAGCAGCAGCGTGATCGCCAGACCGATATGCCGCGCCAGTTCGGCGCGATCGCTGGCCTGTTGCTGGATTTGCTGCGACTGCTCGAACTCGCGGCGTCGTGCCGCTTCCAGCGTCTCTTCGATACGGTTCAGTCGCTGCTGCAACGCCGCCAGTGCCCGTGTCGCATCCGGTGTGTCGGCATGACCCTGCGCCATCGCCTGCATCACGATCTGCGAATAGGCAGGGACTTCGCGCAATGCCGAATCGATCGTCGCCAAGCTGTCCGGATCAAAGCTGCCGATGCGCACCAGGCGGCGCTCGAGTTCGATACGAGCCTGCTCGTAGTCGGCCTGGCGCCGCAGCTGCTCGTCGGGTTGGTCCTTGAGCATCATTGCCGAGTTCAACTGACCGCCGCGGTGACGCCATAGCGACACGGCTTGCTCGACGTCGAGGATCGTTTCAAAGCGGCGGTACTGCTCGCGCACGGCGAGCTGGTCGCTGTGATTACGCTCGAACAGATAGGTCAGATATAGGCTGCCGCTGGCGAAGCTCAGGATCAGGCTGGCGCATAACAACAGCAGACGGGCGCGCACGCTGAGTGCGCGCCGCGTCGTGGCACCGTCAATGGTGCTGGGATCCCCGTTCATGCCGCGCGCGGCTCCGTTGGCAGTCGCCCTCATGGCAACCGCTTCGATCGTAAAGCAATCCGTTTGCTTTGTAGCGGCCCGCGCCGCGCCGCGGCGCTGTTTCGTGTTGTGGAATCAGGCGCGCAAGCGACGGGTACGGAAGGTTTTCCAGCCGCTTTCGACGATGCCCAGCAGGAACGCGGTCAGCCCGGATTCATTGGGTCGCGGCTCGCCGCCCTCGCCGATGCGACGCAGCTGGCGCGTGTACCAAGCCACTTCCATCAGCGCCATCCGGTCGACGACGCCGATGCCGGTGCTGATCGGTCGTATCACCTGGGTCGGCTCCTGACCGGCGAGCAGGCGCTGCGGCAACTCGGGCTCGACCGCCAGCAGTCGGCCCAAGCCAACCAGGTCGATCGCGCCGCTGGCCAGCGCCGAGCGCATGCCACCGAGGCTGCGGAAGCCGCCGGTCAGCATCAGCGGCACCTTGATGCGGGCGCGAACCTTCTCGGCAAACTCGAGGAAGTAGGCCTCGCGCTGGCGCGTGCTGTCCTTGACGTCCATGCCGGTCATCGCCGGCGCTTCATAAGTGCCACCGGAGATTTCGACCAGATCGATGCCGGCATCGGCCAGCATCTGGATCGTGGCCAGCGATTCTTCTTCGGTGAAGCCGCCGCGCTGGAAATCCGCGGAATTGAGCTTGATGCCGATCGGAAACGCATCACCGACCTGGCGGCGCATCTCGGTATAGACCGCCATCAGGAAACGACGCCGTGCTTCGGGGCTGCCGCCCCACTGATCTTCTCGCCGGTTGTGGTGCGGTGACAGGAACTGGCTGACCAGATAACCGTGCGCGCCGTGGATTTGCACGCCGGTGAAGCCGGCCAGCTTGGCGATGCGCGCGGTATTGCCGAAGCGGCGCACGATGTCTTCGATCTCGGCGTGCGTCAGCTCGCGCGGCGTATCGAAGAAGCTCGCCATGTCGGCTCGGAACGGAATCGCCGACGGCGATACCGTTTCGGCGTTCAAGCCCTTGGGCGCCTGCTTGCCTGGATGGTTGATCTGCATCCACAGCTGCGTGCCGCCGCGCGTGCCGGCTGCTGCCCAGGCGCGCAGCGCCGGCAGCTGGGCTTCGCTTTCGATCGCGACATTGCCGGGCTCGCCGAGCGCGCGGCGATCGACCATCACGTTGCCGCTGATGCACAGGCCGATGCCGCCATCAGCCCAGCGCGCGTACAAGCGGTCCAGTCGCGAGGTTGGCTGGTTGTCCAGCGTCCCCAGCGCTTCGCTCATCGCCGACTTGGCCAGGCGGTTGGGAATCACGGCGCCACAGGGCAGCGTCAGTGGTTGCGCGAGCAGGGTTTCGGATACGGCGGGCTTCATGGTGGGTCTCATCACAAAAATTGCGAAAGGGAAGGCAGCGGGGGCGTCAGTCGTCGACAGCCGCGCCCGGCACGCCGGTGGCGCCATCGGCGGGGTTGCTGGCCAGGTTGTCACGCACGAAGCGGATATGCCGCCGCAGCACGTACAGCTGGTCGGCAAAGGCGCCGGGAATCTTGACGTTGATGATGGTCTTCTCGATGTCGTTGAGACGGGCCAGCAGCGCGCTGCGTTGTTCGGGCGTCATCGGCTGCAGCGCGGCGCGCTCCAGCGTCATCAGCTCGCCGTAGTGTTTGTAAATCCGGCTGTTGATGCGCCACCCGTACAGGTTGGGCGCGTAGCGCAGGCCCGGTACCAGCACCACCAGTATCGGCACCAGAATCACCGCGGCGCGGCTGACCAGGCTGGCCAGCCAGAACGGTAGATAGCGGTAGGCGATGCCCTTGCCCGACTTGTAGTAGCGCGCGGCCTCGTTGCCGATCGGATACTCGTTCTGCTTCGGGTTGGGATACTCGCCCGGGTTCTGCAGCAGGCTGCCGGGGCCGTGCACTTCGTGCGCTGCTTCGACCAGCAGGTCCGACAGCGCCGGGTGCAGGTCGCGATGCGCGAGCAGCTCTACCGACGGCGCCAGCAAGGTCAGCGCTTGTGCCGGCAGGTTTTCGCCCAGGTCGAACGTGCCGGCCGGCAGCAGCAGCTTGTCCAGGTAACGGAAACGCCGCTGGTAGGCGTCGCCCTGGACGAAGTCGAACAGCCGTACCTCGTCGGTGTGCAGCAGCTCGCGCAGCGTGCTGACGCCGACCGAGTCGCCGGACATGAAGATCACATCGACTTGCCGGTCGAGCAGCGCACGCCGTGCCGCATCGCCGCCGAGGTCCAGCAACGGTGTGTCACCGCCGGGCTCGATGCCGTTGGCGCGCAGCAGCGCCAGCGCCAGCTGGCGCGTCCCAGTACCGGGGCTGCCGATGTTGATCCGCTTGCCGGCGAAGTCCGACAGCCGCGCCAGCGGGCGCGCACTGCGATAGAACACCATGATCGGCTGACGGAACATGTTGCCGAGCGAGATCAGCCGGCTGGTGTCGCCCTCGACCTTGACGCCGGCTTGCACCAGCGCCAAGTCGATGCCGCTGCCGTTGTCGATCAGGCGTTCGAGGTTATCGACCGAGCCGTTGGTGGGGACCACGCGCAGTTCGATGCCGTTGCGGGCCAGGATCTCGCGGTAGCGCTCGGCGGTGCGGAAGAAGTTGCTGCTCTCGGGCCCGCCGGCCATCGTCAACGTGCGCGGCGGCGCCGGCCGGATGAAGTGCATCGTTGCGGCGATGGCCAGCGTACTGATCAGGATCACGGGCCCGAGCGTGGCCGCCAGGTCGCGCCACGAGATGCGCTGCACGCGCAGCAGCTGCTTGCGCCACTGCGCGATGTCGCGCGCGCGGCCGGGATCGGGCTCGGTTTGTGCTGCGGGGCGTTCGCGCGGTGGTTCGGCCAAGGCGATGACACTCAGATGGAAACAGCGTGGGAGCTTGCCTCAAGCGCGAGCGCTGCGGGAGTGTGGCCGCAAAAGTGAGCCCCGCGAGACCCTGGGGGGCAGGTCTCGCAGGGCCACCATCCGGCAGGGGGAGGCCGGACCCGCCGATGACGGCGGTAGCGAGCGGTGAAGGGAGGGCACCGCCACGCAATGAGATACTGGGTTGGGTCTCCGGCGATTCAAGCACAGGCCTTCGATTTATTTTCAAGCCGCAGACGGCATTGCTGGCAAGCCAGCAGCGTCTGCTGCATTCCCGACACGGCAACGAGCAGGTTCGACGACCGATGAGTTCTTCCAGGCAGACAACAGCGGCGCAGCGCTGGATCGTGGTGTGCGTGCTGGTGCTGACGGGCGTTGCGCTGACGACGTGGATGCTGACGCGCGACCGTCGCGCAGCGGCACCGACGACGACGCCCGCAGCGGTACCGGTGATGCTGCAGACCGTGCAGCAGCGCGACGTGCCGCAGTACGCGCGCGGCATCGGCAGCGTGCAGTCGCTGCAGAGCGTTACGCTGCGGCCGCAAGTGGAAGGTGTGCTCGCCGAAGTTCACTTTGACGAAGGTCAGCTCGTCAGCAAGGGCCAGCTGCTGGCGCGGATCGACGATCGCGAGTACCGCGCCGCGCTGCTGCAGGCACAAGCGCAGCAGGCCTCGGCCGAGTCGCAGCTGCGCGCTGCCGAGCTCGACCTGCAGCGCTTCACCAGCCTGGCCGGCGAGATGTCGATTCCGCGGCAGACCGTGGAATTGCAGGCGGCGCTGGTCGAGCAGCGCCGCGCAGCGGTGCAGGCCGCCGAGGCGGCAGTGGCGACGGCGCAAGTGCGGCTGTCGTATACGCGCATCGTCTCGCCGGTTGCCGGACGTGTCGGCCTGCGCCGTGTCGACGAAGGTAATCTGGTGCGCACCAGCGACGCTGATGGCTTGGTGACAGTGACGCAAGTCAATCCGATCTCGGTGCTGTTTACGCTGCCGCAGGACCGCCTCGGCGACATCGGCATGCAGCGTCGCGACGGCGCCGAGCCGCCGGTCACCGTCAGCGAGCGTGATGGCGGCGCGACGCTGGCCACCGGGCGGTTGACGACGATCGACAACCAGATCGACGCTGCGACCGGCACGATCCAATTGCGTGCCGAGTTCGCCAATGCCGATGGACGTCTGTGGCCGGGTCAGCTGGTCAGTGCGCAGTTGCTGGTCGGCACGCGGCGCGCCGCACTGACGGTGCCGGCGCGCAGCGTGCGGCAGGGGCTCAACGGTGCCTATGTGTTCCGCGTGCGCGATGCGGTGGCCGACGTCGTGCCGGTGCGCGTTGCATGGCAGGACGATGACCTCGCCGTGATCGATCAGGGCTTGGAAGCCGGAGATCGCATCGTGGTCGATGGCTATTCGCGGCTGCGCGCGGGTACGCCGGTCAAGGAGCTGACATCGCCGGCCGACGCGGGTACGCCGCAGTGAGCACGGCGCCGAGTCGCGCGCAAGCCGGCCTGATGCGCGCCGGCTTGTCGTCATGGTGCATCGAGCATCCGGTGGCGACGACGCTGCTGACCTGCGGCGCGCTGCTGCTGGGCTTGCTCGCGTTTCCGCTGCTGCCGGTGGCGCCGCTGCCCGAGGCGGATCTGCCGACGATCCAGGTCAGTGCCAGCTTGCCGGGTGCCAGCCCCGAGACGATGGCCTCGGCCGTGGCGACACCGTTGGAGTCGCAGCTCAGCTCGGTGCCGGGCATCACCGAAATGACCAGCAACAGCGCGCTCGGCAGCGTCGGTATCACGCTGCAGTTCGTGCTGAGCAAGGACATCGATACGGCCGCACAAGAAGTCCAGGCCGCCATCAACGCCGTCGCCGGGCGTTTGCCGCAGGAGTTGCCCAACCTGCCGACCTGGCGCAAGGTCAACCCGAACGACAGCCCGATCCTGGTGCTGCGGATGCAGTCGCCGCTGCTGACGATCCGCGAGTTGTCGGACTTGGGCGAGACGCTGGTCGCGCGTCAGTTGTCTCAGCTCGACGGCATCGCGCAGATCGACATCAGCGGTCAGCGCAAGCCGGCGCTGCGCATCCAAGCCTCGCCGCAGAAGCTGGCCTCGCTGGGCTTGACGATGGGCGACATCCGCAGCGCGGTGCAGAGCGCCAGCGTCAATCAGGCCAAGGGCGCGCTGTTCGGCGGCGACCGCGTGTCGACGATCACCGCCAACGACCAGCTGTTCGAGCCGGCCGACTACGATGCACTGGTGCTGACGTATCGCAACGGCGTGCCGGTGCGGCTGGGCGATGTGGCGCGCGTCAGCGTCGGTGCCGAGAACGACTACACGCAAGCACAGCAGAACGGTGAGCCCGGCATTGCGCTGATCATCCGCCGACAGCCCGGCTCGAACATCGTCGCCGCGGCCGACCGCGTGCTGGCCAAGCTGCCCGAGCTGCGCGGCTTGCTGCCGGCCGGTGTCGAACTGGACGTGTTGAACGACCGCACGCGGACGATCCGCTCGTCGCTGCACGAGGTCGAGCTGACGCTGGCCGTGACGATCGGCCTGGTCGTGCTGGTCATGGGCTTGTTCCTGCGCCAGCTGTCGGCGACCGTGATCGTCGCGGCCGTGCTGGTCGTCGCCTTGGTGGCCACCGCAGCGGCGATGTACCTGATGGGCTTTAGCCTGAACAACCTGACGCTGGTGGCGCTGGTGGTGGCGGTCGGCTTCGTCGTTGACGATGCGATCGTCGTCGTCGAGAACATCCACCGGCATCTGGAGTCGGGCGAGAGCATGCTGCAGGCGGCGCGCAACGGCGCAGCCGAAATCGGCTTCACCGTCGTGTCGATCAGCTTTTCATTGATCGCCGCATTCATTCCCTTGCTGTTCATGGGCGGCATCGTCGGCCGCTTGTTCCGCGAGTTTTCGCTGACGATGACGGCGGCGATCCTGGTATCGGTCGTGGCCTCGCTGACGGTGGCGCCGATGCTGGCATCGCGCTTCATGCGGGCGCTACCGTCACACGCCGACGCTAAGCCCGGCTTTTCCGACCGCCTGCTGGCCTGCTACGACCGCGCGTTGCAGTGGGCGCTGTCCCACCAGCGCACGATGCTGCTGCTGTTCGGGATCACCGTCGCCGCAGCGGCCGCCAGCTACGTCTGGGTGCCGAAAGGCTTCTTCCCGCTGCAGGACACCGCGTTCATCGTCGGCACCACGCAAGCGTCCGAAGACATCAGCTACGACGACATGGTCGCCAAGCATCGGCAGATCGCGCAGATCGTGCTGCGCGACCCGGCCGTCTCCGGCTTCAACCAGTCGGTCGGCGGTGGCTTCGGCAGCCAGACGCTGGCCAGTGGCCGCTTCTTCATCGTGCTGAAGGATCGTCGCGATCGCGATGTATCGGCGGAAGACTTCATCGAGCGCATCCGGCCGCAGGTCGCCGAAGTGCCCGGCATCCAGTTGTTCTTGCGCACCGCGCAGGACATCAATCTTGGCGCCGGTGGCGGTCGCGCTCAGTACGTCTATGTGCTGAAGGGGCCAGACAGCGCCGAGCTGTCCGAATGGGCCAACCGGCTGACCGACCGGCTGCGGCAGATTCCTGGCTTGCGCGATGTATCCAACGACCAGCAGCGCGGCGCGTCGATCCTGAAGCTGCGTATCGACCGCACCGCGGCGTCGCGTTTCGGCTTGAGCGCCGCCGACATCGACCAAGCCTTGTACGACGCCTACGGCCAGCGGCAGATCAACGAGTACCAAACCGAAACCAACCAATACCGCGTGATTCTGGAATTCGATGAAGCCGCGCGCGGCCGGGAGTTGAGCCTGGAGCAGATTCGTCTGCGGTCGCCGCTGACCGGGCAGATGGTGCCGTTGTCGCTGATCGCGCAGCGCGATCCGCTGACATCGGGCGCACTGGCGATCACGCACGACGGCATGTTCCCGTCGGTGAGCCTGTCGTTCAATCTGGTGCCGGGTGTGGCGCTCGGTGATGTCGTCCGCCAGATCACGCAGGCGCAGCTCGACATGGGATTTCCGGCGACGATCAGCGGCACGTTTCGCGGCAATGCGCAGGCGTTTCAGGCGTCGCTGGCCTCGCAGCCGCTGCTGATTCTGACGGCGCTGCTGGCGGTCTACATCATCCTTGGCGTGCTGTACGAGAGCTTCGTGCATCCGCTGACGATCCTGTCGACGCTGCCGTCGGCTGGCATTGGCGCGATCTTGATGCTGTGGGCATTCGGCTTCGACTTTTCGATCATGGCGATGATCGGCATCGTGCTGTTGATCGGCATCGTCAAAAAGAACGGCATCCTGATCGTCGACTTCGCGCTCGACGCGCAGCGTCAACAGGGCTTGAGTCCGCAGCAGGCGATCCACCAGGCCTGCCTGGTGCGTTTCCGGCCGATCATGATGACGACGCTGGCCGCGCTGCTCGGCGCCGTTCCCTTGGCACTGGGCTTGGGCACCGGATCGGAGCTGCGTCAGCCGCTGGGCTATGCGGTCGTCGGCGGGCTGCTGATGAGCCAGCTGCTGACGCTGTTCACGACGCCGGTGGTGTACCTCGCGCTGGATCGCTTGTTTCATCGCCATGCACCGCGCGACTAACCGCGCGGTGCATGGCCGCCGCTACAACCAAGCAGCGACGATACGCCCGACCTCGGCCAATACGGCGTCATCGGCTGCGCGTAGCGGGCCGTCTGCGACCGGGGCCTCGTAATACGCGGCGATGACCACCGGTGCGGCGGCAGCGCGCCAGATCACGGCGACATCGTGATGCTGATGGGCCAAGCCCGGTGGAAGCGCGGTGCCGGTTTTATCGCCGACCGCCCAGTGTGACGGCAGGCCGGCACGCAGCCGCGCCGCACCGGTCTGCGTTGCTTGCATCCACTGCCGCAGCCACTGCTGCGATACGGCACCGAGCACCGGCGATGGCGTTGAGAACAGTCGCAGCACGGTGCGGGCCATCGCATCCGGCGTCGTCGTGTCGCGCAGATCCCCTGGCGGCACGCGATTCAGCTCCGGCTCGATCCGGTCCAGACGCATCACCTCGTCACCGATTGCGCGGAACCGCGCCGTGACCGCTGCCGGCCCGCCCAATGCCGCAATCAGCAGGTTGGCCGCGAGATTGTCGCTGGTCACTTGCGCTGCTTCCGCCAAGTCGACGATGCGCATGCCGCCATCGGCCAGATGCGCGCCGGTGACCGGCGTGTGCGGCACCAGATCGTCACGCGTGTAACGCAGCACGGTGTCCAGTCGCAGGCCGGCGGTTTCGGCTTCGCGCAGCACCAACGCCGCCAGCGGCAACTTGAACGTCGAGCACATTGCAAAGCGCTGTTCCGTATTCAGACCGAAGCGGCGCCCCGTGGTGCCATCGATGACCTGCACGCCGATGTGGCCTCCGGATCGCTGCTGAAGCTGCTGCAGCGCGGCGGTGGCGTCGACGTCGGACAGCGCGGCGGCCGAGGCCGTATTGGGACGCCCGAGCGCGACGGCGGCGCCCAGTTGCATCAGCAGTCGCCGGCGTACCGGGTTGGGGGATTCGATCGTCATCGACGGATGCTAGTGCAGCCCGGTGCCATCGCCCAGCGCATCGCGTAGCATGCGCGCCCGTTGTCGACGATCGGATCGGTGCACGTCTTGGAATCCAAATCGCTGCACTGGCAGCAGAATCGCGCGATTGCGCTCGAGTGGTCGGGCGCGATTCTGGGAATGAGCGGATCGCTGATCATGTCGGTCAATCAGCCCTGGTCGAAGTGGGCCTGGGCGATCTGGCTGGTCAGCAACTTGCTGCTGCTGTTCTATGCGCTGATGCGCCGCTCGTACGGCTTGATCACGATGCAGGTGTTTTTTACCGGGACCAGCATGCTCGGCTTCTATCGCTGGATCATCGCCTAGCGGCCATCGCCGCATCGCCGCATCGGCGGACGCCCGGGCATCATTTGCGGCGCCCTGTGCATCCGGTCATGCCCCGGGTCGACGTACTATCAGCGTCATGACCGCTCGCGCCACGCCATTGCCGAAAGCGCCATCCGCCCCGCTCGCCGGCTTGTCGGTGATCGTGCCGGTCGGTCCTGGCGACGCGGTGTCACCGGCGCTGTTGCACCGGCTGCATCACGGACTACCCGCGTCGGCCGAAGTGCTGATCGTGCTGGCGCCGACGGCGATCGCGCCACGCGATGATCAGCTGGGTCCGGCGATGCATCTGCTGCACGACGCGACCGGTGGCCGCGCACGCCTGCAGAATCGGGGCGCGGCGCAAGCACGATACGCGGTGCTGTGGTTCGTCCACGCCGACACCGTGATCCCATTGGCTGCATTGCAGGCCGCGGCGCGCTTCGTCGACCGCGGCGAATCGGCGCTGGCGTACTTCGACCTGCGGTTCCTGGCCGATGGCCCGCGCTTGATGGTCGTCAACGCCATGGCCGCCAATCTGCGCAGCCGCTGGCTCAAGCTGCCGTTCGGCGATCAGGGTTTGATGATCCGTCGCGACGACTTTCAACGGCTCGGCGGCTTCGATGCGCAGCTGCGAGCGGGCGAAGATCACGCTCTGGTGTGGCGTGCTCGGCACGACGGCCTGCCGTTGCGGCGACTGGCGGCGCCGCTGTACACCAGCGCGCGCAAATACGCCGAACATGGCTGGTTCCGCACCACTGCCTGGCATCTGAGCGCAACCTGGCGCCAGGCGCGCCGCTTCGCGCGTGACCGGTCTTCGCCGTGAGCCTGCTCGACGCCATCGTCGTGCACGAAGCACCGCTGCGCCTGGCGGTGTTCGCCGGATTGCTGTTGTTATTGTGGAGTGTCGAGGCGCGCCGCACGCTGCCGGCGTTGCGACAGTGGCGCAACCTGGGACTGGTGCTAATCGGCACGCTATGTCTGCGCGGCTTGCTGCCGGTGCTGGCGGTCGGTTTGGCGCTGCGTTTGCAGCAGCAGCCGGTCGGTCTGCTGTCGCTGATCGATGGGCCGCTATGGCTGGAAATCACGCTGGCCGTGCTGATACTGGACGCGGCGATCTACGCGCAGCATCGCCTGTTGCATCGCATCCCGCTGCTATGGCGGCTGCACCGCGTCCACCACAGCGATCCGGTGCTCGACGTCAGCACGGCGCTGCGCTTTCATCCCGCGGAAATCGTATTGTCGATGCTGATCAAGCTGGCCCTGGTCGCTGCGATCGGCGCGTCGCCGGCGGCCGTCGTGATCTTCGAACTGCTGCTGTCGGCCGGCGCCTTGCTGACGCATGCCGCGATCACGCTCCCGCCTTGGCTGGATCGCCGCTTGCGCTGGCTGCTGGTGACGCCGTCGATGCATCGCATCCATCACTCGCGCCGTGACGACGATGCACAGCACAACTTCGGTTTCCATCTGTCAGTGTGGGACCGGCTGTTCGGCAGCTATCGCGCCGAGTCCTTGGACGGTGCAGGGCGGCTGCGGATCGGCGTCGATGGCTTCGACCATGAGTCCGATCCCTCACTGATCGACCTGCTGCTGCAACCACTGCGCAACCCGAGTTCACGATGACCATGCGTCGCCTGCTGTTGCTCGCCGCCGTGATTGCCGCCATCGCGGCCTTCGTCGCGTTCGACCTGGGTCGCTGGATGTCGCTGGAGGCTCTGCAGCAGCAGCGCAGCGCCTTGCTGGCGATCCGCGATGCGCAACCGCTGACGACGGCGCTGGTGTACTTCCTCGTCTATGTGCTCGCAACGGCCTTGTCGCTGCCGGGTGCGGTCGTGCTGACGCTGGCCGGTGGCGCGATCTTCGGTCTGGTCTGGGGCACGCTGCTGGTATCGTTCGCATCGACGATCGGTGCCACGGCTGCGTTTCTGACGGCGCGTTATCTGCTGCGCGATGCGATTCAGGCGCGCTACGGTGACCGGCTCAAGGCGATCAACGCCGGCATCGAGCGCGATGGTGCGTTCTACTTGTTCACGCTGCGCTTGGTGCCGCTGTTCCCGTTCTTTCTGATCAACCTGCTGCTGGGTTTGTCGTCGATGCCGGCGCGTCGCTTCTTCTGGGTCAGCCAGATCGGCATGTTCGCCGGCACGCTGGTGTACGTGAATGCCGGCACGCAGCTGGCGGAGCTGCGCTCCTTGTCGGGCATCCTGTCGCCGTCGCTGATCGCGGCTTTCGTGTTGCTCGGCGTGTTTCCATGGCTGACCAACACGCTGCTGGCCTCGCTGCGCCGCCGCCGTGTGTATGCCGGCTTCAAGCGGCCGCGTCGCTACGACCGCAACCTGATCGTGATCGGTGCCGGCAGCGCCGGACTGGTCAGTGCCTACATCGCCGCTGCGGTCAAAGCCCGCGTCACGCTGATCGAAAAACACCGCATGGGCGGCGACTGTCTGAACACCGGCTGCGTTCCGTCGAAGGCGCTGATCCGCACCGCGCACTTGGCGCATGAACTGCGCAGTGCCGGTGACTACGGCATCGTCGATACGCAGGGCCGCATCGACTTTGCTGCGGTGATGCAGCGCGTCCAGCGCGTCGTGCAGGCCGTGGCACCGCATGACTCGGTCGAACGTTACGAAAGCCTGGGCGTGGAATGCCTGCAAGGCGAGGCGCAGTTGATCGATCCGTGGACGGTCGAGGTCGCGGGCCGCCGGCTGACCGCGCGCAACATCGTGATCGCCACGGGCGCTCGCCCGCAGGTGCCGCCGATTCCGGGGCTAGACCAGATTCCCTATCTGACCTCGGACACCGTGTGGTCGCTGCGCGAATGTCCACGGCGGCTGCTGGTGCTCGGCGGCGGGCCGATCGGCTGCGAGCTGGCACAGGCTTTTGCCCGTCTCGGGGCCGACGTCACCCAGGTCGAGATGCAGATGCGTCTGCTGATACGTGAAGACGTCGAGGTGTCGAGCTTGATCGAAGCGCGCTTCGCCGCCGAAGGGCTGCGCGTGCTGACCGGCACGCGTGCCGTCGCGATCGAGCCCGGCCACGATGGCGGGCACCGGCTGATCGCCGAGCGTGCAGGCGAACGCATCGTCGTCGAGTTCGACCAGATCATCGTCGCCGTCGGCCGTGTCGCGCGGCTAGAGGGCTTCGGCTTGGATCGCCTCGGCATCCGCTGCGGGCGTACCGTCGAGGTCAACGAGTTTCTGCAGACGTCGATGCCGAACATCTATGCCTGCGGCGATGTCGCCGGGCCCTATCAGTTCACGCATACCGCAGCGCACATGGCCTGGTATGCGGCCGTCAACAGTCTGTTCGCTCCGCTGCTGACCGCACGCGGCGGACCGTTTCGGGTCGACTACTCGGTGATTCCGTGGGCGACGTTCTGCGACCCCGAAGTCGCGCGTGTCGGACTCAACGAGATCGAGGCAGGCGAGCGCGGCGTTGCGTTTGAAGTGACGCGCTATCCGCTCGACGATCTGGATCGCGCGATCGTCGACGGACGCACCGACGGCTTCGTCAAAGTGCTGACGGTGCCGGGCAAGGACCGCATTCTCGGTGTGACCATCGTCGGTGCAGCCGCCGCTGACCTGATTGCCGAATACGTGCTGGCGATGCGCCACGGCATCGGCTTGAATCAGATCCTTGCGACGATTCACATCTATCCAACGCGCGCCGAGGCCAACAAGTACGTTGCGGGCCGCTGGAAGCAGGCGCATCAACCCGAGCGCCTGTTGCGTTGGGTGGCGCGCTTTCATCAATGGCGGAGAGGCGATTGAACATCGACATCGTGCACCGGCTCGTCGGACCCACGCGGCGCTGCGTCTTGGCCATCGTGTTGCTGGCGGTCAGCGTTCCGGCGCTGGCCCTGGACGCCGCCTACGCCGGCTACGGGCGGCTGCTGACGCAGAGCGTGCAGTGGAGCGCCGACGGCCATGCCAGCAGCGTCGACTACACGCAGCTGCAGCAGCAGCGCGCAGCACTCGATGCAGTGCTGGCGGAATGGTCGTCGGTCGGCCAGGCCGAGTTCGACGGCTGGACGCGCGCCCAGCAGATGGCGTTTCTGATCAACGCCTACAACGGCTTCACGCTGCAGTTGATCCTGAGCCGTTACCCGAAGCTGCAATCGATCCGCGACCTGGGCAGCGTGCTGCGCTCGCCGTGGAAGCAGCCGTTCTTCGTGCTGCTGGGCCAGCAGCGCACGCTGGACTGGATCGAGCATGAACAGCTGCGGCCCCGCTATCGCGACGAGCGCATCCATTTCGCGATCAACTGCGCCTCGGTCGGCTGCCCCGCGTTGCGGCCCGAGCCTTACGTTGCAGCGCAGCTCGATGCCCAGCTCGACGACCAGCAGCGCCGCTATCTCGGCGATCGCCGACGTCATCGCTACGACGCGGCGACGCGAACGCTGCAGGTACAAGCGATCTACCAGTGGTTTGCCGACGACTTCGCCCGCAATGGAGGATCGGTCGCAGCGTGGTTCGCCCAGCGCGCCGATCTGCTGTCCGACACCGAGTCCGATCGTGTCGCGCTGCGTCGCGGCGACGTTCGCATCGAGTATCTCGACTACGACTGGGCCCTGAACGACAGCCGCGCACGATGAGGCCGCCTCGCGTCGCCATCGGCGTGATGGCCAAAGCGCCGGTACCGGGTTACGCCAAGACGCGCTTGATCCCCTTGCTCGGCGCCGATGGCGCGGCCGCGCTGCAGCAGCAGCTGATTCTGCGCACGGTGGCGCTGGCGCGGTCGGTGTCTCCGACGTTGCTGCAGTTGTTCGTCGGGGGTGATGCAGCGCATCCGCTGTGGGCGCAGTGCGATCGCGATCATGGCGCGCAGCTGTCACCGCAGCGCGGTGACGACCTTGGCGTGCGGATGCGCGATGCGCTGCTGTCGATGCGGCAGCAGGCCGACGTCGCCATCGTGATCGGCACCGACTGCGTGGCGATGCAGGCCGCGCACATCCAGGCAGCCGCGGCGGCGCTGGCGTCGGCGCGCATGGTGTTCATTCCGGCTGACGACGGCGGCTACGTGCTGGTCGGCGCTCGCGAGCCGCACCCGGCGGCTTTCACGACGTCGATCGACTGGGGTAGCGAGCGCGTGATGCAGCAGACACGCGATGCGCTGTCGTCGCAGGGCTGGCGGTCGCCCGATGACTGGCGCGAACTGCCGCCGTTGTGGGACATCGATCGTCCCGAGGACTATCAGCGCGCGCTGCAGCTCGGCGCGCTTGTGCGCTAGCGACGCGCACAAAAAAGCCGTTGCATCGCCCGGCGCAGCGAGCGATGCAACGGCCGCTACAACGTCAACCCAGCTTTAGAACTGGTACTTGACGAAGAAGCCCAGGTTGTCGCGATCGCGGTACAGGTTGTCCTGACCACCGCCGAGGAAGGCGTTGTAGGCGATCGTGAACGCGAACGACTTGTCGTAGCGGGTTTCCAGCAGCAGGTTCAGCTGCTTGCGGCCTTCGACGAAGTTGCCGGCCGGGCCCGGTGAGTTGCCCTGGATGTCCTGCTGCCAGATGAACAGCGGCTGGATGCTGATGCCCGGCAACACCGACTCATAGCCGATGCGGCCGACGATGCGATAACCCCATGAGAACGCATCGGCGAACGAATCGCGGCGCGCCTGGAACGGGTTGAAGCGCAGACCGTCGGGGCCGACCGAGCAGCTCGGGTTGGTCGAGCAGGCGAGGCGGGAGCCGTCGGCACCACTGCCATCGGCACCCGCGCTGGCATGGGTCGTCGCCGTGAACGGGCCTTCGATCTGCAGCTCGTCGAAGTCGGGCATGTTCAGCACGTGCGTGGCGGCCAGTTCATAGATCAGGATCACCTGGTCGGCGCCGATCCAGTTCTCCGAGGCACCGAGCACGCGCGTGGCTCCGAGGTTGTACTGCGCCACCTTGCCCGGAATCCAGCCGCGGATGTAGCTGTTCGGTGCGTTTTCACCGACGGCGATGCCGCGATACGGCGAGATGAAGTTGGGGAACGAACGCGCCGAGCCGGGCGCTGCACCGACGACCAGATTCACCGTGTCCGCAAACGGATTGTTGCCGTTGGCATCGACGAAGTTGTTGTCGTCATAGACGACATAGTCACCGGCTTCGTTGAAGCCGATCGTCGACGAGGCACCGGCGCAACCGACGCTGGCGTCGTGGCAGCGCGTCAGCGTCGGGCCGAACGAGGCGAACGCCAAGTCGACCAGTGCGACCTGCAGCGGCACGTTCGGGCGATACGAGATTTCGCCCTGGAACGAGTACTCGCCGAACGTCGTCGTGAAGTCGACACCGTACAGCTGCAGATTCTCGGGATATTCAATCTGCAGCTTGGCGGTGTCGAACGGCACGGCGTCGCCGTCGGCCATGCCAGGACGCGGCAGCAGCGCATTGGCCAAGCCCAGCGGATTGTTGCCGACCAGACCCAGCTCCGACAGGATGCCCGGGCGCTGGATCGCCAGCGATGTTGCATCGAGCAGCACCTGGCTCGACGCCGACGCCGCGGTCACCGGCAGGTTGGCGCAAGCGGCGAAGAACTCCGAGGTGTTGCGCGCGTTGATGCCCATCGCATTGCCTTCGGCGCGCGCGCAGCTGGCGTCGGTGGCGTAGAAGCTGACGTAGGGCAGCTTCGAGTGATAGTTCATCGCGTAGACACCAAACTCGGTGCCGTCGTTGATGTTCTCGGCGTAGTACTTGAAGCCGACGCCGAACTGGCCTTGATGGCGCGCGTTGTTGTCCTGGATGCGCTCGACGCTCAGCGAGGTCGGCGTGATCAGCGTCAGCGGATTGTCGAGCGGGTTGCCGACCATGTCGGGGTCGTCAGCCGATCCGCCGAAGTGCACGGCGACGTTGTCGCGCAGATTGCCGGTGCCGATGTCGACGAACGACATGTAGCTGCCCGGCGTCGGGATTTCGATCGGACGCCACTCGAACTGGTAATACGCTTCGGCGGTGATGCCGCTGTAGACCTCGGTGCTCATGCGCACCATGCCGACCGGCACGTACAGTTCTTCGAGCAGGCCAAAGCCCAGGCGATACAGCGCGTTGGCATTGACCGGCTGTGCCTGGTTGACGCTGTTGATCACGGCGACCGTGCTCTGGCCCCAGTTGACGGTCTGACGACCGACGCGGAACACCAGCTCACGCTCCCCATCCATGTACGGCACGCTGCCGAAGAAGTTGGCGTCGAGGATGTCGTAGCGCAGGCCGATCTGCTGGCGCTCTTCTTCGCTGCGGCGGCCGCTGACCGACTCGCCGGGACCGTAGACGCGATTGAAGTAGCGGTTGGAGATGCCGCGATCACCGGTGATGCCGACGCGATCGGCGTTTTCGGCGGTGATCAGGTTCGGGTTGTTGGTTTCGAAATCGTAGATGTTGGCCGGATCGTAGATGCCGATGCCGCGCAGGAAGATGCCGTAATTACCGAACAGAAAGCGAAAGTCCTGGCTGATCTTCAGCGGCGCTTGCGTGATATCGCCGCGATCATAGTTCAGGTTGCCGTCGTCGAAATTGGTCGACGCCATGCCTGGCGCGTTTCGCAGACGCTCCGATGGATAAATCTGGTTGCGATGCAGGCCCTGGCACGACTGGAAAACGCCCGAGCAGACGCTCGGATTCAAATTGGATTTGCCGACCAGATCGTCGGCCCGGTTCTCGACGCGCCACGAGGCGCCGAAGGTCACCGTGTTGTTGAACACCGCGTCGACGTTCTGCCCAAAAACGTCGAACTTGGTTTCGATCGCCTGCGCCTGCCCGGCGCCGACGCTGGCCGCGAGCATCGCGGCCCCACGGGCGATGCCCGTCAGTTTCCCTTTGTACATGCTGTCTCTCCTCAGCATCGATTTTTTAATTGAAACCGGGCCTGCGGAATCGCGATCCCGCAGGCCCGTCACCCCATTGCCGCTTTCGTGCCGTGGCTTACTTCGAAGCGCGGCTCTGCACGTTGTTGGCGTCGAAGAACGTGCCTGGGTACGACACCGTGGTGTCGTACGGCTGGTCTTCGTTGGTCATCGCCGTGATGAAGTAGCGGCCCGAGTTCAAGTGATAGATCACTTCCGGCTGCGTGGTGTGGCTGAGGATGTTGTAGTAGGTGACCAGATGGCCTTCCTGGAACTGCATCAGCTTGCCCTGCTGGTCGTAGTTGTCGATCGCCACGACGTTCCAGGTGTCTTCATCGATGTACAGGCGGCGCTGCTTGAACGTGTGGCGCAGCTCGGGCTTGTTCTCGGCTTCGACGACCCAGACGCGGTGCAGTTCGTAGCGCGGCAGATCCACGTTCATGTGGTTCGGACGCGCCATGTCGGCGTACTTGACGCTCGGGCCGGCGATCTTGTTCGAGTTGTACGGAATGTAGATCTCGCGCTTGCCGAGCAGCTTCCAGGTGAAGCGTTCGAGCACGCCGTTGTACATGTCGACCTGGTCGTAGAACTGGTGACCGTCGGTGCCTTCGTAGGGGTTGTCGCAGCAGACGGCCGGTGCGCGGCGGATGCGCTTGAGCGCGGGCGCGTAGAGCCAGGCCGCACGGCCTTCGGGACCGAAGCCGGCCTTTTCGTGCACGAGGATCGTCGTGCCGGCGATGCGCGGCGGGCTCAGCGTTTCGGACAGATAGCGCAGGAAGTCAGCACCGGGCTTGAGTTCCGGGGCGTTGGGCGACTCGATGTTGGCGTAGCTGAAGGTCACGTCTTCGACGATCTTGGTCAGCGCGAAGCGGCCGTCGGGCTGCACGATCATCTGGTTGTTGAAGCGGCGGATGTCCGAGCCGCGGAACTTGACGCGGTGATTCCACACCGGCTCGGCGCCGGTCTTGGGGATCGGGAACGGAAAGCCGATCAGCGCGCCGCTGGCGTTGTCGACGCCGTCGAGCTTGGCGCGCGTGGCGTTCTTGACGGTTTCGTCGAGCACCTTCTGCGGAAAGTTGGCGAAGCGGTGCGACGGATAGACGTTGAGCTTGTAGCTGGCCGGGTAGCGCTTCAGCAGTTCCTTGTGGCCCTCGGTCAGCTTGTCGGCGTACTGCGCCATGTTGGCCGCCGTGATCGAGTAGAGCGGCTTTTCACCGTCGATCTTGGCGTTGTTCGGGTATTCGCCCTTGGGCGCGCCACGCTTGGCTTCGGGAGCCCAGGCCGGGATCGTTCCGTCCTTGTTGCCGGCGCGCTCGGCGCCGACCGGCGTCAGTTCCTTGCCCAGCTTGGCGGCCTCGGCCTCGGACACGGCGGCCATCGCCGCCATCGGTGCAAACGCCAGCGTGATGCCGGCCAGCAGGGCGGACGCGGCCCGGATCGACTTGGGTTTCATCATTCACTCCTCATGTGATTCATCGTTTTTATCGCCCTGCGTCGGCATCACCGACGCGGGCTGGCAGGCCTGTGGGGACAGGCGCGCGACTTGACTCGGGCGTCAGCCGTACCGGCGGCATCCTGCGCTTGGGTCAGCTCGGGGCGACCCGATCCAATCGAAAGTAGGGGAAAAACCGGTACAAGTACGCAGTTCGACTATGCACTTTGGACGCCGTGGTCGGCAACACCCGTCGGCGTACCGCCGAAGGAGTGTCACGCACCGCGTCCCGGCTCAGGACGGGGCGGTGGTGCGGACTCGTGATTTGCGCGATGCGCGGCCGCTGTCGGCATGCGCTGCTGGTTCGGGGCGCCTGACCGGCTCGGTGCTGGCGGCGGCGGCGTCCATGGTCTGGCCGCTGGCGCGTGCCTCAAGAAACGCGGCGACCCGGCGTTGATGCAGCACTTCGAAGATCCGGTTCAGCGCCGGAATCACCACGTCGATCACCTTGGCCGAGTCGCGTTCGTCGATTTCGCCGACGCGGCGGCGGAACAAACTCAGTTCGGTGCGGAACGCAATCTCGACCACGTCCTGGAAGTACATCAGATCAGCGGGTGAGAACCCGCGTTCCAAGTTGAAGCCGGCGTCGCGGATCGCGATCCATTGCCGCGAAATCTCCAGGTCGCTGAGCGTGGCCTCGCCGTTGGCGCCGATCCCGCAGCGCTTGAGTTCGCCGGTTTCCCAGGCCGATAAGCCCATCCGTGCTGCCAGCGCGTCAAATGACCCGGCCAGCGGCAGGTCGCGATGTTCGGTGGCAATGTGCCGGCGCATCTCGTCGAATGCGCGTTGCTGCGGCACGCTGAAGTCGGCCTCGTCGGCGCCTTCAAACACCGCCTTGATCGCCTTGAGTGGCAGGAACCGCTCGGCCTGCAGCTTCTGGATCAGCCGCAGCAGCTCGACATGGCGGTCGGTGTACCAGCCCATGTTGCGCGCGCTTTTGACCGGCGGTGGCAGCAGACCTTCGTTGATGTAGTAGCGGATCGTTTCGCGCGACACGCCGGTCAGGGCGGCAACGGCCTTGATCCGGTACGGGGCATCGGTGCGTTCGCTGGTTTTTTTTCTCGGCATCGTCAGGGGGCGTGGTGTGCCGGCGCGCTGATGTGAGCACGCCACTGGCTGGGACTCACGCCGCTGATCTTGCGGAAAGCGCGAGTGAAATTGGCCGCATCGCTGTAGCCCAGTTCGAGCGCGATCTGGGTGATCGACAGCTGGTTGTCGGCGAGCATCGCTTCGGCGCGACGCTGGCGCTGCTCGGCTGCCAGTTCGCGAAACTGGCGACCCTCCTTTTGCAGGTAGCGGTCGAGCGTTCGGGCCGACAGGTTCAGCGTTCGGGCCAGCTCTTCGAGCGACGGCATGCCGCCGCTGGCCTCGCGCATCATCATCGCAACCCAATCCGACAGCTTGCCGCGGCTGACGGCGTTGTGAAGCAGGGCGGTGCATTGCGCCTCGGCGATCTGCAGGGCGTGCTCGTCGGCCAGCGCCAGCGGATAACGCGACAGATCCTCGGTAAAGATCAGCCGGATGCCGGGCGTGGCTTCAGCCGAAAACCGGCACTGTGCTTCGGCCAGCTCGCGGTAGCGCGCCACATGCGGCGGCGGGGCGAACGACAGCGACAGCACGTACGGCGGCAGATGACCGGACATCAGCTCGCGCATTTCCCAGTGGACGGCCGACGCGATCGTTTCCAGATGGAAGTGCAGGCAGGTCTGCGACATCGACAGCATCGGCTCGAACGCGATCTCGGTTCGGCCCGGCGCCGACTGCACGCGCATCCGGAACGTCGGCAGGATCAGCCGGAAGTAGCGCGCTGCCAGCTTCAGCGCGTAATCGATGTTGGGGCTGCTCAGCAGCGCGAACCCCACGATCGTGTGGGTGCTCAGCTTCAGCGCCTTGCCGAGGTCGAAACTCAGGTCGACGCGGCCGACCATGGCTTCGGCGTGGGTGATCAAGGCCTCGACCTGGGCCAGCGTCAGCGTTGGATCGGGTCGCTGCAGTGCTCGCGGGTCGACCTGGGCCGCAGTCAGCAACGCGGCAACGTCGACGCCGCGGCGTGTCAGCACCTCGGCCATCTTCAGGTAGTAGCGGGCGGGGACTTCCGCTTCGACGGTCGCCATCGTGTGCGCCCTGACGAGAGAGAGTCGGCACTGTCACAAAATGACAAGGCGACGTCAATAAATGACAAGTCCGGTGCCTTGCAGGCGCCGATGATGTCGTCATCCGGTAACCCGCCGGAACTAAAACTAAATCAGCGAGGACCCTTCATGAGCACATCGACGCTGCCGCTCGGCGGCAACAGCGAAACCTGGCAGGACGGCAAGCGCTGGCTGTGGCTGCTGAGCCCGGTCATCCCGCTACTCGTGGTTCTGTTCATGCTCGGTGGCCATTTCGCCGACGCGGGCTGGGCGTTCTGGGCGCCCGCGCTGGTGATCTATCTGATCGTCCCGTTGCTGGACTGGATCATCGGCACCGACACCACCAACCCGCCGGAATCGGCTGTCGCTGGGCTCGACCAGGATCGTTACTACCGCGCGATCGTCTACGCCTACCTGCCGAGTCAGTACTTTGCGACGATCTTCGGCGCCTGGCTGGCCGTCAACGGCGATCTCGCCACCTGGGAGCTGGTCGGCCTGATCATCGGCGTTGGCATCGTCAATGGCATCGGCATCAACACCGCGCACGAACTGGGTCACAAGACCAACGGCCTCGAGCGCTGGCTGGCCAAGCTGACGCTGGCGCCGGTCGCCTACGGGCACTTCTTCGTCGAGCACAACAAGGGTCATCACAAGAACGTCGCTACGCCGGAAGATCCGGCCAGCTCCAAGATGGGTGAGAGCTTCTGGGTGTTCCTGCCGCGTACCGTGATCGGCAGCGTGCGTTCGGCCTGGCATATCGAAAAGGACCGTCTGGCCCGCACCGGCGACGGGGTCTGGACGACGAAGAACGAAAACCTGCAGGCCTGGTCGCTGACCGTGCTGCTGTTCGCCGGCCTGACCGCGTGGCTGGGGCCGTGGGCACTGGTGTTTCTGGTTGCTCAGGCGATCTACGGCGCCGGCCTGCTCGAGGTCATCAACTACATCGAGCACTACGGGTTGCTGCGGTTGAAGATTCAGGGCGATCGCTACGAGCGCTGCCAGCCCAAGCACTCGTGGAACAGCAACCACATCGTGACGAATCTGGTGCTGTACCAGCTGCAGCGTCACTCCGACCACCACGCCAATCCGACCCGCCGCTTCCAGGCGCTGCGCCACTTCGACGACAGCCCTCAGCTGCCCTCGGGCTACGCCTCGATGCTGCTGCTGGCCTACTTCCCGCCGCTGTGGTTCCGCTGGATGGACCCGCTGGTCGTCAAGCACCACCGGGGTGACCTGACCCGCGCCAACGTGTACGCGCCCAAGCGCGATCAGCTGCTGGCCCGCTGGCAGGGCACCAGCTTTGAGGGTGCGCCGTCGACGGTGGCCCGCCCGGCGGCTGCCGAGGCTGCTGCGAGCACGGCCGTGACCTACACGCCGGCCAAGCCGCAGGCGCTGGTGTTGGGGTATCAGTGCAACAACTGCGGCTACATCTACAAGGAGGCTGAAGGCTGCCCGCGTGAGGGCTATGCCGCCGGAACGCGCTGGTCCGAGCTGCCCGACAGCTGGCCCTGCCCGGACTGCGCGGTCCGCGACAAGCTCGACTTCGTGCCGCTCGTTGCATGAAGTTGCACGAAAGCCCGGCGAAATGCCGGGTTTTCTGTGGCCAAGCGGCTCTTGCGGAACATTGGCGCTACGGGCTTTGACCTTCGACTGAGGGCTGTGTCAGCATTCGCTAAGGACCAGGGAAGGTACTCAGTGCAATTAGGTAATTTTCCTACAAGCGCATCCGGTTCCGCCTTGGTTTACGAATCTTGCTCGCCCGATCGCTGATCGGTCGGCACACAACTCCAGAAAAAAGGGATTTCGCATGAAGCTTTTGGCACGCCCCCTGTCGGTGGCCGCTTTACTCGCAGCCGGTATCGCCACGCCGGCTCTCGCTCAGACCGAAGGTGAACCCGAGGTCGTCTCCGATGCCGCAGCCGACGTCGTCTCCGACGCGTCGTCCAGCGACATGTCGTCGGCACCTGCCGACGTCTCGTCTGCTGAGGCAACCGCCGACGTCTCGTCCGCCGATGCGACGGCCGCCCCGCGCGGCACGCAGCACTACCTCGGCGGCATGGGCACCTACACGTTCGCCGACAGCAAGCGCGATTACCGCCTGCGCGAACTGACCATTGATTCCGACCTCGAGATGGGCACCGGCGGCGCGGTCTATTACGGCTGGCAGTTCGCCAACCGTTGGGGCATCGAAGTCCAGGCCTTTACCGAAACCTTCGAAACCGACGTCGGCGGCCTGACCGATTTCTACCGCCACGGTGTGACCACCGATCTGGTCTACAACTTTGGCGACCGCACCGGCTTCACGCCGTTCGTGTTGATCGGCGCCGGCGGTGCCTACAACGACGTGTCGCCGAACGAAGACAAGTTCGACTTCATCGCCAATGCCGGCCTCGGCTTTGTCACCGGCCCGTTCACCAACTACGGTGACCTGCGCCTGCGTGCCGAAGCCCGTTACGTCTACGACAACTTCGAAGACGGCTACGAGGACATCCGCGTTGCAGTGGGTATCGAGATTCCGCTGTTCGGCGAGAGCGCTGCTGCCGTTGCCAGTGCCGTCGAGCCGCAAGCCAAGGTCGTCGAAGTACCGACCGGCTTGATGGATACCGATGGTGACGGCGTCGTGGATGAGCGCGATCAGTGCCCGGACACCCCCGCCAACACCCGTGTCGACGGCAACGGCTGCACGCTGGGCAAGGTCATCGCGCTGTACGGCGTGACCTTCGAGTTCGACAAGACGCGTCTGCGTCCGGATGCCGAGACGATTCTGGATCAGGCGGTCGACACGCTGAAGCGTTATCCGGAAATGCAGGTTGAAGTCGCCGGCCATACCGACAGCAAGGGTAGCGATACCTACAACCAGCAGCTGTCCGAAGGTCGTGCAACTGCGGTTCGTGACTACTTCGTCGAGAAGGGCGTGACCAACCCGCTGACGGTGCATGGCTATGGCGAGGCCGAGCCGGTGACGACCAACGACACCGATGAAGGCCGCGAGCGTAACCGCCGCGTCGAACTGCGCATCCAGAACTAAGCGCGGAACCCACAGAACCATTCGACCCCTTGACCGG
Source organism: Hydrocarboniphaga daqingensis (assembly GCF_900129825.1). Classification (GTDB taxonomy): domain Bacteria; phylum Pseudomonadota; class Gammaproteobacteria; order Nevskiales; family Nevskiaceae; genus Hydrocarboniphaga; species Hydrocarboniphaga daqingensis. Next base: position 590,416 of record NZ_FQWZ01000003.1, read on the forward strand.
GTCACGACAAAACTGAGTACCAAAATGCGTATCAATGCAAATCTGAAGAAGTGGCTGGCGCTCGGCGCGCTGGTGATGTCGGCGGTCGGTTGCACGGCCAATGGCGTCGACGCCGACGCGCTCGGCGATGGCTTTGGCAACGGCAACAACAACGGCGGCGGCAGCAACGGCAGCCCGACCGACATCACCAACTGCCAGGTGCCGGTCGGCGCCACGCTGTGCGTGCTCGGTGGCAGCGACCACCCGGGCGGTCTGGTTGACGTGCTGCTGGCTTCGGACGGCCCGCTGGGCCCGATCGCTGGCGCCATCGACGTCACGGCGCTGACCAATGCGCTGACGCAGACGCTGGAAAACGACAGCACGCTGGCCGGTATCGTCACGGGCCTGATCCAGGGCGGACAGTTGCAGGAAGGCCTCGAACTGCTGCTGCTCGGCCCGAACGGCGACGGTATGGGCGCGGTTGCCGAAACGCTGCAGCTGTTGCTGCTGCCGAACGAGCAGGGCGTCGGCCTGACGGCGCTGCTCGGTGAGCAGGGCGTTGCCGGCCTGGTGCAGGCGCTGTTGCTCGACGGCACGGACGCCAGCTGCCAGGCGCCGCTGGGCACGCTGTGCTTGATTGCCGGTGACGGCAACCAGACCGGCCTGGTCGATCTGCTGCTGACCTCGGACGGTGCCCTCGGCGCGCTGAGCCCGTTCCTGACGACGCAGGTCACCGACGAAGTCGTCGCGACGCTGGGTGACCTGCTGGCCTCCAACGGCTCGCTGCGTGATCTGGTCACCGGCCTGATTCAGGACGGTCAGCTGGCGACCGCGCTGCAGGTGCTGCTGATCGGCGCGCCGGATCAGGGCGTGCAGAGCGGCCTGGTGATGGCGCTGCAGGACCTGCTCGGCGGCTTGGGCATCATCGTCAACGACGTTCTGACGTTCGTCGGCAGCCTGCTCGGCACCGCGCCGTAAGCTTCTTGCCTTATCCGTAGTAATCAACGCCCCTCGAAAGAGGGGCGTTTTTTTTGGCCGATCGTCGGCGCCCGCAACGTGCCCGACTAGCGGCTTTCGGCGGTCGCGCGGTCGAAGAAGCGGTACGCGGTCAGATCGCCGAATCGCGTCAGCCAGCGATAGGTCAGCGTAAAGCCTGGCCAGTTGGTGCTGTTGTGGCCGTTGGCGTCGACATACCAGCTGGTGCAGCCGTTCCAGACCGAGGTGCTGAGCCGCTGCTGGATCTGCGCGTTGTAGCGCACGTAGCGCTGCGCATCGACGTCGACGCAAGCCGCGCCTTGGCGGCGCATCGTCCGCAGGCAGCGCATCACATGCCGGATCTGGCTCTCGATCATGTAGACGATCGAGTTATGGCCCAGATTGGTGTTGGGGCCGTACAGCATGAAGAAGTTCGGGAAGCCGGGCACCGCGACACCTAAATAGGCCATCGCGCCGCCACGCCAGGCCTCGTTCAGATCGCGGCCGCCGCGGCCGACGATGCGCATCGGCGACAGGAACTCGGTCGCTGCAAAGCCGGTGCCGTAGATGATCGTATCGACCTCGTGATGGCGACCGTCGCGGGTTTCAATGCCAGTCTCGGTGACACGGCGGATACCGTCGGTCACCAGATCGACGTTGGGTCGCGCCATCGTCGCCAGATACTCGTTGGTCAGCAGCAGCCGCTTGCAGCCGATCGGGTAATCCGGCGTCAGCTTGGCGCGCAGCGCCGGATCGGACACTTGCCGCCGCAATAGCCGGTAGAACGGAATCTTGCCGGCGATCGTCATCAGGCTCTTGAACCGGGTGAACGCCAGCGCGCGCGATTCATAGCGCAGGTAGATCCACAGCCGCAGCAAGCGCATCAGGCCCGGCACGGACCGGAACAAGCGTCGTTCCAGCCGGGTGTAGGCGCGGTCGGGACGCGGCAGGATCCACGCGGGCGAGCGTTGGAACACGCTCAGCCGCTCGGCGATCTGCGCCAACGGCGGCACGAACTGGATCGCCGAGGCGCCGGTGCCGACAACGGCGATTTTCTTTCCGGCCAGCGGTTCGTCGGCATCCCAGTACGCGGAATGGAAGCTGCGGCCGCGAAACTGCTCCATGCCCGGCAGCTTCGGGATCGACGGCCGGCTCAGCTGACCCACGCCGCTGATCAGCATCCGCGCCTGCAGCACGCGGCCGTCGGCGAGCGTCACCTGCCACAGCTCGCGGGCTTCATCGAAGCGCGCCTCGGTCACTTCGCAGCGCAGCTGCAGGTGGCGGCGCAGGTCATAGCGATCGGCACAACGGCGCAGGTAGGCCTCGATCTCCGGTTGCCGGGCAAACACATGCGACCAGTCCGGGTTGGGCTCGAACGAAAACGAATACAAGTGCGAGGGCACGTCGCAAGCGGCGCCGGGATAGCGATTGTCGCGCCAGACCCCACCGACGTCGTGTGCTTTCTCAACGATCACGAAGTCGTCGATGCCCTCTTTGCGCAGTGCCACCGCCATGCCCAGCCCGGCAAAGCCGGCCCCGATGATGAGCGCGCTCAGCGGCGCGCCGCTGGCCGTCGATGCGGCATCAGGCTGGCGCATGAGCGGCCTCGTAAGCGGCGGTGGTGCGAGCGGGCGAGCGGGCGGGGCCGTCGCAGGGTTGGCGGTTCATCGGAACAATCTCCTCGTTATGGCGTCGCCGCCCGGCAACGGCCGAGCGCCGACACTCTGGATCCTATGGGCGCTGATGCTGAGCCCTGAACACGTTGCCGACCATGGCGCATCAGGTCGATTGCTTTATTATCGGGGCCACTCGACGGCCCGAATATGCGCAGCAATCGATGAGCTACTGGGATTTCCGGCGCAGCCCCGCCAGCGTTCGGCTGCTGGTCGAAGTCGGTCTCGAGCACGGTGTGCCGGCCGAGCGGCTGCTGCGCGGCAGCGGCGTCGCAGCGGCTCAGCTCGACGATCCGAATGTCGAACTCGCCGCCGGGCAGGAACTCCGGGTCGCGGCCAATTTGCTGCGTTTGGTGCGCTCGCCGCCGCGCTTCGGTATCGATGTCGGCTTGCGCTACCGGTTTTCGACGTACGGCTTGTGGGGCTACGGCCTGATCAGCAGCGCCACGGCGGCCGATGCCTTGCGGCTGGCGCTGCGTTTTGTGCCGCTGACCTATGCGTTCACCCGTCTCGGTTATCACGAAGAGGGCGACTGGGCGTTGCTGCGTTTCGACGAGCCCGATCTGGACCCGGAACTACAGCGATTCATGGTCGAGCGCGATCTGGCCGCGGCCGCGATGCTGATGCGCGAACTGCTCGGCGATGACTTTGCGCTGACGCGTGCGGCGCTGCGCGGGCCCGCGCCGCCCGGGTCACGCCGGCTGTTCGGTGTCGAAATCGGCTACGGCGCCGACCATCACCATCTTGCGTTCGATCGACGCTTGCTGAGTCGTCCGTTGCCCGGCGCCAATCCGGTCACGGCTGCGATGTGCCATCAGCTGTGCACGCAGTTGCTGGAGCGTCGTCGTGAAACGGCCAGCACTGCCAGCCTGGTTCGCCGGTATCTGGCCACGCCTGGTGTGCGCCTGCCGGATCTCGACGGCATGGCGCGGGCCTTGAACCTGAGCCCGCGCACGCTCAAGCGCCGTTTGCAGGCCGACGGTCAGTGCTTCCGCGACTTGCTGGCGCAGCAGCGCCGCAGCCGTGCCGATGATCTGCTGCGCGACCCGCGGCGCAGCCTGACCGAGATCGCCGACCAACTCGGCTTTGCTGATCTGTCGAGCTTCTCGCAAGCCTACAAACGCTGGTACGGCGTTGCGCCGGGCTCGCGCCGCCGAGGTGATGCGGGGTCGGTCAGCGACCGAGGCGATTGAGATGGTCGGCAGCCAACTGGACTGCGCGTTCGCGACCGACCGCATCGACATCGAAGACCACGTCGTCGCTGTTGACGACCTCATGTGCTTCGAGCGCAAACGCAAGATCGGACAGCGCCAGGCTGGCGCGCGTCATCGCGTCGCGAAGCTGGATCAGAGAGCGGTTCAATTCGTCCATGGTGGCAATGTAATCGGCCTGCAACGTGCGCCGCTAGGCAGTGGCGACAGCTCGGGCTTGCCCGACGGTCAGGCCGCAACACGCGGCTGCAAGCGCCTTCCTAGCCCAGGGCGATCAACGCAGCACTGCGGCCTGAGCCGGCAGCGCCGCTTCGGCCGATGCGTTACGCGGTTTAGACTTTGCTCGTTCCAGCCAGAAATCGCTGCTCGCTAGTGAGCGACGTCCATCCGATCCGCTTCGGTCCTTTTCGCCTGCTCAGCCGGCATGGGCCGCTGCTGCGCGACGATCGCGAGATCAAGCTGCAGCCCAAAGCGCTGGCAGTGCTGTGGAAGCTGGCCAGCCAGCCGGGCGAGCTGGTAACGCGCACGGCCCTGCTCGATGCGGTCTGGCCGGGCGCGGTGGTCGTCGACGATGTGCTCAGCTACCAGGTCAAAGCGCTGCGGCAAGCGATCGAGGACGACCCGCGCAACCCGCGCTACATCCTGACGGCGCACCGCGTCGGCTTTCGTCTGGTGATTCCCAGCGCGGCCGCGCCGCCGACGGCATCGTCGAGCCTGATCGGTCGCGATGCGGAATTGCAGTTCTTGCGCGACCACCATGAGCTGGCCAGCCAAGGGCAGCGGCAATTCGTGTTTCTGTGCGGCGAAGCCGGCATGGGCAAGACCATGCTGCTGGACGCGCTGCAGCTGTCGTTGCGCAACGATGCCCCGGCAACGCGCATCCTGCGCGGCCATTGCCTGGAGGAGATGGGTGAGAGCGAGGCGTATCGACCGATGTTCGATGCGCTGGAAAGCGGTGCCCGCAACGCCGACGGCGATCAATGGATCGAACAATTGCGGCGCAGCGCGCCGTCGTGGCTGCGGCAGTTGCCTCGCGTGCTGCCACCTGACGAGCTTGAGCATCTGCAGCGGCTCACCGCTGGCGTGCCGCCCGAGCAACTCCGACGCGAACTGGCCGAGGCACTTGAGGCTTACGCGGCCGAGTATCCGCTGGTACTGATCATCGAGGATCTGCATTGGAGCGACGCTTCCACGGTCGCGCTGCTGGGCCTGCTGGCGCAGCGCGATCAAGCGGCACGGCTGCTGGTGATCTGCTCGTGCCGGCCGGTGGAAACCATTCTGAACCAGCACCCAACGCGCGCCTTGCAGCTGGGCCTGACCGCTCGGGGCCGCGCGCAAACGCTGTTCGTCGAGCCCTTGCTGCCTGACGATGGCCGGCGCCTGATCGAGCGTCGCCTCGCCGGCGTCACGGCCGAACAGACCGAAGAAATCCTGCGTCGCAGCAGCGGCCATCCGCTGTTTCTGGTGCAGCTGACCGACTATCTACAAAGCCAAATGGCGGCGCCGGCCGGCACGGCGCTGCTGGACAATGCGGTGCCGCCGCGGCTGCGCGAACTGATCGAGCTGCAGCTGTCGCAACTGACCGTCAACGAGCAGCTGCTGCTCGAAGTCGCGGCCATCGCCGGCCAGGATTTCGCTGCCGCCGCGATCGCTGCCGGCAGCGGCGTCGCCATCGAAACCGTCGAAGAAACGCTGGAATCGCTGGCGCTGCGTCGGCGGTTCATCAGCGAGAACGGCTTGGCGATCTGGCCCGACGGCACCGTCAGCGGGCGGTTCCAGTTTCGGCATGCGTTGTACGGCCAAGTGCTGCGCCAGCGGCTGGGCCAGTCGCGGTGCGCGCGCGTGCATCGACGGCTCGCCGAGCGGCTTGAGCGGGCATACAGCGGCCGCGCCGCCGATATCGCGACGGACTTGGCTTATCACTACGACGCCGGCGGCATCGCCGCCAAAGCGGCCGAATGGCGCGTGCAGACGGCGCAGAACGCGCTCGCTCGCGTTGCCCCGCACGAGGTGCGAGAGCAGGTCGCGCGAGGACTGGCCTTGCTCGAACCGCTGGCGCCGGACCTGCATCGCCATCGCGTCGAGCTGAGCCTGCGCGTGATCGGCCGTTACGGCTTGTGGATGGAACGCGGCTATCGAGCGGGTGCGACCGACGAGTTCAGCGACCGCATCGATGCCTTGATCGACTTGGTCGGTGACGATCCGATCCAGATTATGGCGGTGACCGTTCAATGGACGTCGCGGCATTTCAATCTGGAGTTCGAGCGCGCCATCGCCTTTTGCGAGCGCGTGCGCGAGCTGGGCTGCAGGACCGGCAACGTCAGCCTGCAATGTGCGGGGCTGGGCTGGGCGGCGCACAGCCTCAACTGCCTCGGCCAGCACGATAAGGCCGATCGCTACGCGGCCGACGGGTATCGACTCGCGCTGGCCACCGACCGGCTTCAGCCTGGCATCAGTGCCGATGCGCAGACGAGCGCGCTCGGGGTCTACGCGCTGACGCGCTGGTACATGGGCTTCCCCGAGCAGGCGCTGGCCGCAGCGAACCTGACCTGCGAGATCGCCGAGCGCAGTGCCAGCCCGTACCTGCGCAGCATGACGATCTGCGCCTCGCGCGGCGTGGTGCTGGAATTGATCGGCGACTATGTGCAGCTCAAGGCGCTGACCACCGACCTGCTGGAGCAGGCGCGCCGCTATGGCCATCGCGAATGCCAGCGCTGGGCCAGCGTGCTGCTGGGCATCGCGCAGGTGCGTACCGGCGATCCAAAGACCGGCCTGCAGACGCTGCAGGACGTGCTCGACGAAATGCGTCGCCACGACGTGGTGATTCAGGTGCCGATGGGGCTGGTCAACGTGGCGCGCGCCTGGTCTGCGCTCGGCGAGCCGGCTCGGGCGCTGCAGACGGCCGAGCAGGCGCTGGCCTTGATCCGCGAGCGCGGTCAGCGGCCGTGGGAGCCGGAGACGCTGCGCACCATCGGCGAGCTCAAACTCAAGTTGCAGCCGCGTGCGATCGCAGCGGCAGCGGCGTCGATCGAAGAAGCGCTGGCGCTGGCGCGAGCGCGCCAATCGTTGTCGCTGGAGCTGCGTGCGGCCACCAGCTTGGCGCGGCTGCGTCAGCGTCAGGGCCGTACCGACGAGGCGCTGGCCTTGGTCGAGCCGGTGCTGGCACGCTTTACCGAGGGCTTGGACTTGCCCGATCAACGTGAAGCCAGTGCGTTGATCAGCGCGATGCGCCGTTGACGGCGTCGACCGGGTCTCGCGTTGCCGCGGTTGCGTACCTGAATCGACGATCCTCGGAGTTTCCTCCGTACTTCCGGCTCGGACTGGTCGACAGTAATGGCGCTGACGTGCGCGTATCGCGCCCGGCGTAGCACCGCCTCAACCTGGATTGGAATGTCTTATGTCGACCGTTTGCCTGTGCATGATCGTCAAGAACGAAGCGCACATCATTCAGCGCTGCCTGGATTCTGTGCGCCCGTTCATCGATCACTGGCTGATCGTCGACACCGGGTCCACCGACGGCACCCAGCAACTCGTACGGCAGCATCTGCGCGACCTGCCCGGCGAGCTGTTTGAGCGGCCCTGGAAGAACTTCGGCCACAACCGGACCGAGGCGCTGGAGCTGGCACGCGGCCGTGCCGACTACCTGTTCGTGATCGACGCCGACGAGGTGCTGCAGTTGCCGGCCGATTACCGCCGTCCGCCGCTGCAGGCCGAGGCCTACGCGCTCGACGTGCACTTCGGCGGCATCAACTACGGCCGCGTGTGCCTGCTGCAATCGCGGCTGCCGTGGCGGTATGTTGGCGTGCTGCACGAATATCCGGACTGTGGTCATACGGTCGAGCGTCCGCTGCTGCCGGGCCCGACCGTGCAGGTCTATACCGACGGCGGTCGCAGCCAGATCGACACCGCGACCAAGTACGCCCGTGACGCCGACGTACTCGAAGCCGCATTGCGCGACGAGCCGGACAACGTCCGCTACGTGTTCTATCTGGCACAGAGCTACCGCGACAGCGATCAAGCCGACAAGGCGCTGCAGGCCTACGAGCGCCGTGCTGCGATGGGGGGCTGGATCGAGGAAGTCTGGTACTCGTTGTACTCCGCTGCCCGGCTCGCCGAAGCGCTGGGTCACGATGCGGCCGATGTGATCCATCGTTACCTGCAAGCCTACGAATGCCGTCCGCAGCGCGCCGAAGCGCTGAGCGCGCTGGCTCGCTATCTGCGCCTGCAGCAGCAATATGCGCTCGGCCGCCTCTTTGCCGAGCGTGCGATGAACACCCCGATGACCGACGACATCCTGTTCGTCGACCGCGCCGATTACCTGTGGCGCGCCGCCGACGAATATGCCGTTTGCAGCTACTGGACCGGCGACTACGACGACACCCGTCGTGTTTGCGAGCGGCTGCTGGCCGACCCGCAGCTGCCGCCGTCCGAACGGCCTCGCGTCGAGGCGAACCTGCAGTTCGCACAGGACGCGTTGCGATCGGTCTGAGGCACGGTCCCGCCGGGTCTAGGGCTCTGCGTTGGTGCAGAGCGGGTTGAAGCGAAGCCCCGGCGATCGGTGATTCCTTCGAACTTCCTCCGTTCTTCGCCGACCCGGCTGCTTAGCATGGGGGATGCCGCGAGCCCACGCGCGGCCCGGCGACCGCGCCTAGCCCCCGAGATTTCCTGATGACCTTTCAACGCAAGCTGTGTTCGACGTCGATGCTGGTAGCCGCGTGGTATGCCTCGCCGGCGGCGGCTGATCTTCACATTCACAGCGCCAGCATCGTATCGACCACGCTGTACATCGACGGTGTGGAATTCACGCCGCCGTCGTCGACGATCGAGCCGCTAATCCAGCTCAATGGCACGACACTGTCGGTGCTGCAGGTCAGCGACGACCATCTGGAAGCGCGGTTGCCGAGCGGGTTCCAGATGACGCCGGGCGTGAGCTACCAGCTGTATGTGTCGTCACTGGGTGATCCGGATCGCTTCGGCTCGCTGACCACCGGCGAAGACCTGTCCAAGAACTCGGCGAGCCTGGCGCTGGTGGCGCCGTCCGGCGCCAAGGGCGCGACCGGTGCCACCGGCGCCACTGGCGCGGCGGGTACGCGGGGCGCCACCGGCGCGACCGGTGCTGCTGGCTTGAAGGGTGCGACCGGCGCGACCGGCGCGACC